>CAWDEB010000010.1:0-383472 GCA_963801155.1 uncultured Actinomycetes bacterium | reverse complement strand
CTCAGGAGGCGGCCACCGACTTCCTGGGCCACTACCGCCGATACGCGAAGGTGGCGGCCAAGCGCAAGGCCGCCGGGCCGAGGCTGACGCAGAGCCGCTACGAACAGCTCGGCCGGGACCTTACCGCTGCCGAAGAGTCCTTCACGGCCGCCCAGCAGCAGCTGGATGAAGCGCAGCGCGAGCTCACGCGAACTGGAAACGCAGCGCACCGAGCTGCAAGCGCGCCGAGACGCACTGCAGGCCGATCCCGCGATGCGCGACGCCGAGCGGCTCGATCAGCTGCGCCAGGACGCCGACCGCAAGGAGAAGGCGGCAAAGGACCGGGAGTCCGACGAGAACCGACAGGCGAGCCAGGTCCAGAAGTACGACGGCAAGGCGGCCCAGGCGGCGCGTCGGGCCGGCACCGGGCGCGACAAGCTCGCCCAGGCGCTGCACGAGGCCGCGACCGCGCTCGGCCGCCGCACGCTGCGCCCAGCAGCACCGGACGGCCGTCGGGGCACTCGACGGCTCGGCCTGAAAGCCGCCAGACCCGGATGCCTCCCCTGCTAGCCAACCGGCCGACGGCGCGCACCAAAAGGAGCCACCTACCTGGATGCCGCAGAGGCATCGGCGGCCGACATTCTCGCCCGGGCCAGGCGCGATGCCCAGGCCATCGCCGACCGGCAGGAGCAAGCCGCCGCGCAGCTAGGCAAGCTGCTGGAGGAGTCCGCGGAACGCGCACGGAAGCTTCATTCGGCGCAGGATAAAGAAGGCAAGCTGTCGGCTGAGGTTCAGGCCGCGGCGGACCGAGTCACGGTCGCGGATCAAGCGGTAGCAGAACGGATGCGGCTGCTCCTTGACGCCTACCACTCCTACCTGAGCGGCCTGGTGGAACTACGGGTGGCCGACCCCGACGAGCTGATCGCGGCCCTGGATGGCTGGGGGATGACCGGGGATGGCGCGAATCCCGCCGCCGCGATCATCGACGACGCTGCCCGGGCAGCTGGCGCGGAGCTTGGCCAGCTAGCCGGGCAGCTGACCACACGGCGGACCGGGCATGTGACGCGGGCGGGGGAGCTGGCGGAGCAGATCGGCCGCCTGCGCGCGGGCGGCCACGACGCCCCGCCGGTCCCGCACACGCGGGCCGCCGACGTCCGCGATGGCCGCCCCGGAGCGCCGCTGTGGAAGGTAACCGACTTCGCGCCGGGCCTGTCCGATGGCGAGCGCGCCGGGCTTGAGGCAGCCCTGGAGGCGGCGGGGATTCTCGACGCGTGGGTAACGCCGGAGGGGAACCTCGTCGACGGGGACGTGATCGTGGTTTCCGGGCTTGCCCCGGTGGCCGGGGCATCGTGCGCCAGCCTGCTAGTGCCTGCGATCGATCGCCACGACCTCCAGGCTGGAACGTTGCCGGACGAGTCGGTGGCATCCGTGCTGAGCGCCATTGGACGTGCCCCCGGGACCACCGGCACTGGCGGAACCTGGGCAACCACGGATGGGCGATGGTCCAACGGGGTACTGAGCGGCGCCTGGCACAAGGACCAGGCCGGCTACATCGGCGAGGGTGCGCGGGAGGCCGCGCGGCGGGCGCGGATCGAGTCGCTCGAGCAACAGCTTGACGAGGAGCGCGCCGCGATCGAGGGAATCGACGCGGCCCTGGCGGGCATCAAGGCGCGGATGGAGCGGCTCGCTGAGGAGCACCGCACCGTGCCGCCGGATGGCAGGGTCCGCGAGGCCCACACCGGGGCCGCCCTTGAGCGCAGGGCGCTCGCGCCGTGCCCGACAGGACCACACGACGGCTGTCGCCGAGAGCTGCAGCGGCGGCACGGGGAGCTGGCGGCCGCGCAGGCACGGGTCGCGGAATTCGCCGACGATGTCGGCGCTGCCTGCGGACCCGGAGAGCTCGCCGACGGTCCGGGCGGGCTGGGTGCTTACCGGGTGGCGCTCGCCGGGCTATGGCCAGCCGCCGAGGCGGCGCACGCCGCGATCCGCGCCGCGGCCGAGGCGGAGACGGAGCTCGCCGACAGCCGTCAGCTGCTGATCGAGGCGAGCGAGCGGGCCGCCGAGGCGCGGGAGGCGGCCGGTGCGGCGGCGACGACGTACCAAGAGCTGCTCGCCACCGTCGGCACGGCGGTCGAAGAACTGCAGCGGCGGCTCGCCGAGGTAACCGATGCCCTCGGCCGGCTGAGGACATCCGAGCGAGACGCCCGTCAGCGGGAACAGGCCGCGCTCGAGGCGCGCGGCAAGGCGGACGGGAAACAGGGCGAACTGCGGACGCAGGTCGAGGATGCGGCGCGGCTGCGGGACGACGCGGTGCGCGAGTTCCGAGCGTTCGCCGCCACCGGGCTGCTGCGGGTCGCGGTGACCTCGGTGGAGATCCCGGACACCGATCAGCCGTGGGCGGCGACGCCGACGGTGATCCTGGCCCGCGCCGTCAACGCCGAACTCGACTCCGTGGACGACGGGGACGGGCCGTGGGACCGGATCCAGAAGCGGGTGACCGAGGAGCATAAGCTGCTGGCGGACGCGATGGCCAGGCATGGGCACTCGGCGGGGCTGACGCTGAGCGAAGGCGTCATCGTGATCGACGTGGTCTTCCAGGGCCGTAGCCACGATCTGCCAGGGCTGGCCGAGGCGCTGGCGGCGGAGGTGGAGCAGCGAACCACGCTGCTATCCGCTCGGGAGCGGGAGATCCTGGAGAATCACCTGCTCAACGAGGTGGCGGGGACGCTGCATGAGCTGATCTCGGCGGCCGAGGCCGAGGTCAGGCAGATGAACGACGAACTGGAGTCGCGGCCGACGTCGACCGGCATGAAGCTGCGGCTGATCTGGCAGCAGGCCAGGAACGCGCCCGAGGGCCTCGACCGGGTCAGGCTCAAGCTCCGGCAGACGATCGACGCATGGTCCGCCGCTGACCGGGCGCTCGTGGGGGCATTCCTGCAGCAGCGGATCGCCGCCGAGCACGCGGACAATCCGGCGGCCGGCTGGGCCGAGGCGCTGACTTCTGCGCTTGACTACCGGGGCTGGCATGAGTTTGTGATCCAGCGCTATCAGGACGGGCAGTGGCGGCCCGCTACCGGCCCCGCCTCGGGAGGCGAGCGCGCGCTGGTGGTGTCGGTTCCGCTGTTCGCGGCGGCTTCGTCGCACTACAAGTCGGCCGGCAACCCGCACGCGCCGAGGCTGATCGCGCTCGACGAGGCGTTCGCCGGGGTCGACGACGACTCCCGCGCCAAATGCCTGGGCCTGCTCGCCACCTTCGACATGGACGTGGTCATGACTAGCGAGCGGGAATGGGGCTGCTACCCGCAGGTGCCCGGACTTGGCATCTGCCAGCTCGCGCGCCAGGACGGCGTCGACGCGGTCCTGGTCACGCCGTGGCGGTGGGACGGCCGGGAACGCCGCAGGGCCGAACGGGCGCCAGTGTGACCGACAGCGTGACCGACACCGCGGAGGACGGCACCAGGCTGCACCGCCTGCTTGGCGGCGAGCCCACCGCGTGGCTGGTCCGGCGGGCGCGAGACCGGCTGGAGGCCGGGCGCCCGCTGACCGGGACGGTGACCCTGACCGGCGCGACCGTGGAGCAGCGACGGGCGGTCGAACGGCTAACCGGCAGGGCGCCCCGTTCTGGTTCGTCGCTGTCAGTGTCGCTGCCCGAGGTGGACCGAGTGCTGCGTGAGAGCGGGGCCGCGCCAGGCGGGCTGGCCGAGGCCGTGGCGCTTCTGACCGGTCCGCTCCGGGACCGCAACCGCGACCGGATGGATACGGCCTCCGCCTGGGCGGCCGCGTTCGCGCCGCTGGACGACGCCGTAGCGGGCCACGCCGAACTAGTCGCTTGGCGGGGGTGGCTCGATGCGACCGGCGTCGTGCGCCGCCTGGCCCCTTCAGCTGATGTGGCGCTGGCGCTGCTTGACCAGGTGGCGGCAGTGCTGCGACGACTGCCGTCGCGGGGAATCCCGATCGGGCGGCTCGCCGCCGAATGCTGCGGCGACGCGCATGCCCTCGATGACGGCCGCCCAGCCGGGACGCTCGCCCTGTCCGCGGTCCGCGCGCTGGCCGGCCTGCCGTTCGCGGCTGACGTGAGCGCGGACTCGCGCCGTACGGTATGGGCCTTCGTGGGCGTTCACCTTGACGACCTCTCCTCGCTGGTGCTCTGCCTCGGCCTGCTCGGCGACACCCGCACCGCCCTTGGCAAGGTGCTGGCGCTGCACCGGGAAACCGGACAGCCGGCGGTGCTCACCCTCAGGCAGCTGCGCTGCCACGATGAGGCGCTATCAGCGGGACTGGTGCGGATCTGCGAAAATCCCGTGGTGATCGCGGCCGCCGCGGACGAGCTCGGCAGCCGTTGCCCGCCACTGGTCTGCGTTGGCGGCCAGCCATCGGCCGCCGGATGGCGGCTGCTCGACTTGCTGGCGGCGGGCGGCGCGGAATTCCGCTACCACGGCGATTTCGACTGGGGCGGTATCCGGATCGCCCGCGCGGTTCGTCAGCGAGTGGGCCAGGGACAGTCGCACTGGCAGCCGTGGCGGTACGACAGGAACGCTTATGAGGCCGCGGCAACGGCAGTGCTGGCTGTGCATGCCGCCACGCGGCTGCCCCGGCTGGCCGGCGAGCCGGTCGCGACCCCCTGGGATCCGGGTCTGGCGGCCGCCATGGCGTGCCACGATGTTCGCATCGAGGAGGAACTTTCCCTCGACACCCTGCTCGCGGACCTGGCCTGACCGGATTCCGGTCAGGCCATGCGAACGCCGGAAATCAAGGTCCGAGACATTCGAGGCAGGATTGCCCTGGTCCGGGCTTCATGCTTGTCTTATAGTGGTCGTATGACAGCCACGACCATCAGCTTCCGCGCCAATGAGCAGACGATGGCCGAACTCCGCCAGCTTGCTGGTGACGGGAACCTGTCGGATGCGATTCGCGAGCTCATCCACGCGCAGTACACAGCCCGGCTGTACGCGCAAGCTGCCCGTGACGCCGAACGGCTTCGCAATGACCCGGCCGACCTCGCTGAGATCAAGGCCGTGAACGGGGAGCTAGACGAGATCAGTGCGTGGTGACCTGTTCCGGCTGCGCCCCGGCAAGGACTCCGCCGGGCACGAGCAGCGCGGCCCCCGGTACGCAGTTGCGATCCAAAGTGACGGAATCCTGCTCTCCACGCTGATCGTCGCCCCGACTTCCACCAGCGCGCAGGCGGCGATCTTCCGGCCGGAGATCGAGTTGGACGGAACCCGGACCCGCGTACTCGTCGACCAGATGCGCGCGGTCGACGCCAGCCGGCTGGGCGACTTCGCCGGTCGCCTTGACGCCACGGAGACAGGAGAGGTCGACCGGGCCGTCCGGCTCATGCTCGGAGTTCTCTGAAACGAACTGGGGGCCAGTTTGCAGTTCTTCAGGGAGCCCCGGCTGCTGCGCTCACGACCTTCGCGCAGCAGCCAAGCATGATGGGCTGCGGCCAAGCACATTGAACGCAGAAAAGGGCCCCAGGCGCGGGGGAAGAACGCCGTACCCTCCGGGCGGGTGGCGCTTCACGCCTCCGGAATGGCTACCGCGACTAGCTTGGTGCACCGGTGTTACACGTCGATCGCGCTTGCCCCGGGGAGGTCACCGAAGCGCGCCTTAGCGTCGTGGCTCAGGATCATCCGCCCGGTCTCCGCCGCGTGAGCGGCGATGATCAGGTCGTGTGCCCGGCGCGGGGATCCGGACCGGCGGACATGGGCGAGCAAGCGCCCATGATGGGCCGCTGTCGCCTGCGTGTAATCAAGGACGTCAACGGCGGACGTTATCGCGACCAGCGCTCGGGCTCGTTCGGCGGCCCGGCTGGCCGTATCGGCCAGTTCTATCCCGGCGCGGTACTCGGCGATCGATACCGAGGCTATGGCAAGCTCGTCCTCATCCAGCGGCGACCGGTCTATGGTCCCGCGTTCGTAGGCGATCAGGATGTTGGTGTCGAGGATCAGGCGTCGGCCCACGGGTCGCCTACCTCCGAGTTGAGCAGGGCAATAGCTCCTGCTATATCCCGGCTGAACGCATCATCTGGCGGAGACACATCGGCGAGCGCAGCGCGCAGGTCGGCACCGGTGCGCCGATGGGCAGGGCCTATCTCCGCGACCGGACGGCTGCCACGGACGATGGTGATCGTCCCACCACGCTCGACGGCATCCAGCAGATCCGAGAAGTGCCGGGATGCCTCAGTTGCGGTCATGGTCTTCACAGGCCCGTTCTATCTGATAATCAGATTTACCTCCGGCGAGGCCGACGGCACGGAGCAGGTTCTTCCTCATGACGCTCAGCTTGCGTAGCAGCAAGCCAGCTGCTGAAACGGCCGTTGGCGACATCGAGCGGGCGCGGCGCTCGTACTGGCCGGCGCATGAGCGTGAGCGTGAGCCGGATGGGTGTTCGCGCCGTGGCCCTCGATCCGGATAACGCTCCCTAGCACGCTTCCGGCGACGATATATCTCTTCCTGATCATGAGGTTTCCTCAGACCCCCGAGGCCCGCGGAGCGGACGGTAGGTGGGGGCGTTCTACCTCAATAATACCAAGACATTGATGCCGATTAACCATCGTAATGACTTTCGATTGGGCGGCAAGACCTTCTTCAGATTGAGGCCGGATTATCAGGGAAAACTTAATACCAGCAGTTCAGAGGGTTGCAGGAGGACGTATGCCAGCAGGATCCGCTGACACAGAGGCCGGAAATCGCTAAGCTTGCCCCGGACATATTTAGAGGTCCTGATTTTCGACATCCAGGACCTCTCAAATCACTTCAGCGCGAAAAGGTAGCGCCTGCTGCCGTCAATATCAGAATTCCTTGAGCTTCCTGACGCCGCCGGGGAGGCGGCCTGGCTTTCCCCTGACAACATGGTTACCGGGTCGCCGGGGCGACCGCCGGGTGGAGCATCCAGCGCATCCTGGTCCGCCTGGGCGTCAGCCAGGACATGGCCGCCCTGCTCCTGGACGACTTCCGCGACGCCGTCACCCACTTCAGCAAACACCCCGTCACCATATCCATGACCAAACAAGAATCCGGCGGGTTCAGCCACCTGTAAGGCCACCCCGCACCACGCACACACCCCGCGCGTCACGCTTGTAGACCTGCGAGCAGGCCGGGCAGACAGCTTCACGGCGGTGGCACATACGAGGCCAGGTGGCGTTTACGGCAGCGGGTTAGGCGTTGTCAGCGAGGCGGTCGCGGGCACCGCGCAGGGTGTAGGCCGCGAGGCCTACGGCCAGGACGGCCGAGGCGCAGATCCAGGCGCCGCGGTCGGCTGGCGGGCGGACCGGCCAGGTCCACGGGCTGCGCCAGGCCTCAAGCAGCACGTACTGGGCGAAGGCCATGCAGCCGAGCGGGAGGATCCACGCCAGCAGGCCGCCCGTGCCCACGCTCGCCACCTGCTCCGCGCGGACCGGCGCGCCGGGCAGGCCGGCGATCTCGGCCGCCACCGGGTCAAGGCCAGCCGCCAGCTCGCTCAGGTAACCGCTGAACGCCGGGTGGCGAGCGTCTGATGGCAGGATTAATCGTTGTGGCTGTGAACCGGATGCCGGCCGCCGATGTTGAGGTGTCGGCGGATCTGGTGCGGCGGCTGCTCGCCGATCAGCACCCTGACCTCGCGTGCCTGCCCGTGGAGTTCCTCGCGAACGGCTGGGATAACGAGCTCTACCGGGTCGGGGATGGGCTCCTCGCGCGGCTGCCGCGTCGCGCCCTTGGCGCGGAGATCATCAAGAATGAGCAGCGCTGGCTGCCCGGGCTCGCCCCGAGGCTGCCCCTGCCCATCCCTTATCCAGAACGAACCGGGGTACCCGCGCACGGTTACCCCTACTCCTGGAGCGTGGTGCCCTACCTGCCGGGCGTGCCCGCGGCGCAGGCCAGCTCCTTCGACCCGGCGGGAGCCGCGGCCGCCGTCGGCGGGTTCCTCGGCGCGCTGCACGTCCCCGCCCCGGCGGACGCGCCGGCCAACCCGTTCCGCGGCGTCCCGCTGGCCGAGCGCGCCGGCAGCTTCGCGGCCAACCTCGCCCTGCTCACCGGCCAAGCCGGCCAGGATCAAGCCGACCGGGACGCGGTGCTGCGCGTGTGGGACGCGGCGCTCGCGGCCCCCGGCTACGACGGCCCGCCCCTCTGGCTGCACGGCGACCTGCACCCGGCGAACATTCTGGTGAACGACGGCCAGGTCAGCGGCGTGATCGACTTCGGCGACATCACCGCGGGCGACCCGGCCAGCGACCTGTCGGTGGCCTGGATGCTGCTCCCGCCCGGCTGCCATGCCAGCTTCTGGCCGGCCTACCAGGCGGCCGGCGGCCGGCCCGGCGACGCCCTGCGGACGCGGGCCAGAGGCTGGGCACTGAACCTCGCGATCGTGTTCCTGGCCCACTCCGAAGACAATCCGGTACTCCTGGAAGTCGGCCGCCGCACCCTCAGCACCGTGCTGGAGGATCAGCGCGGACCAGCCGGGTAAAGAGCAGATATTGGTTTGTGACCCGCCGCGTTGTGCGGCAGGTTTGGTGCACCATCCCGGCCCGGGGGTTTCCGGGTTGGCGAGCGCCATGAGGTCGCGGGCAAGCCCGCGAGGGCGTTGCGGACCTGGCCGGTCCCGAACACGACGTGCAGTCGATCGTCGTCCACGACCGGATCCTCACTGACTCCGAGCGGTCAGGCCGTCGGCGCCGCTGGCATCAGGGTCACCGGCCTGGGCGGGCCCGGTTGCGGCCCGGTGCTGGGCTGCGAACAGGGCGACGACCTCGCCGACGGCCGGCTCTCTGGTGCCGGGCTCGGGTACCGGCAGGTGAGCCTGGATCTGGTAGCGGTTGCGGCGGCCGTCCTTCTGCGTGATCACGTAGCCGGCCTCGGCCAGGTCGGTGATGATGCCGTGGGCGCGCCGCTCAGTGATGCCCAGGCTGGCCGCGATGTCGCGCAGTCTCGCGCCCGGGTCGTGGGCGATGTGCAGCAGGACCCGGGCGTGGTTGGTCAGGAAGCCCCAGTCCGCCACGCGGACAAGTGTACAACTATTTCTTGAAAAATATTGCTGGTTTCAGGTTGCGACCATAGCCTGTGAGCAGGCACCGGGATCAGCCGCCGACGGCGGCCAGCTACCCCCGGGGTCACCTAACCGCTGAGCGAAGCACCCAGGGCCATCCGGTACCTGGAGCAGGGGAAGCAGCGCCACGATCACCAGCGGCGCCCAGCGGTTGCGCAGCCGGTTGGACGGGCGGTGGGCAAATACCCAGCCGGTCACGCTCCCGGCCGCGCCCCGGGGATGATGGCCCTGGCCGATGACGTCACGGCCTCGGCCCTGCGCTACTACGAAGGACTCGGCCTGCTCCCCGCGCCGGCCAGGATCTCCGGGCCCCGTCGAGGCCGCCCAGCCTCCAGAGGTCCAGGAAGCCTGGAAAGACCTGGAAAGAACGGCGGACCACCATCTGGCACCTAGCATGCGCCGCTGGATCGAGGCTCAGCTCCGGCTGGCTGCCTGGAATCGGCCGCGGCTTTGTGCTTCAGAGAGTGATGACGACCTTTGCCCTGGGCGTGACCGTCCCCATGTCCTGGATGGCCTCGGAGGCATGTTCTCACTCGTGCTCGACGGCCGGTCGCTCGCGTTCGTGCGGGTGCCGCAGCCCGCCCCGCTCCACCTCGCGATCCGGGTCGCGCCCGAGGCGTTCACCGCGGCGATCGGGCGCCTGGGCGAGCGTGGCATCGCCTTCGGCAACGATCCCGAGGTCACCCTCGAGTGCGCATGCCCCGATCTCGATCAGGGTCCGTTCCGGCGGGAGGGGATGCGTGATACCAGCCCGGACATCCCGCAGGGCCCGCTCGAATGGTAGGTCCTTCCGGTAAGCCCTTGAGCCGAGGAGCTCCATGGCCAGATCGACGGCGCGGATCGACGACAGGACGATGTGACGCTTGGCCAGCATTGTCGTTGCGTAGTGGGCATCGGTGCCGAGGGCGTCGTCGGTGCTTGCGGCGACGAGCGCGTCCAGCGCCCACCGTCCAGAGTGCACCTCGGCGGTAAGCTCGCCGGCGACCCGGGACTGCGCCGGGGCGGCCGGTCGGGTGCGGCAGGCCGAGAGCCGCAGCGCGTGATCACAAGCCGACCTGGCGATGCCCAGGTACACCGACGCGATGACGGCCAGCGCCAGCTGCAGGCCAGGGCGGCGGCTGTGGTCACGCGGACGATCCGCCGGGCGTGGCGCCGGCCGCGGCCGACCGATATTCGCCTCGGGCACGAAGACGCTGGTGAAGGTTACGCTGTTGCTGCCCGAACCCCGCATGCCCAGGCCGTCC
Source organism: uncultured Actinomycetes bacterium (assembly GCA_963801155.1). Classification (GTDB taxonomy): domain Bacteria; phylum Actinomycetota; class Actinomycetes; order Streptosporangiales; family Streptosporangiaceae; genus Palsa-504. Next base: position 373,225 of record CAWDEB010000010.1, on the reverse strand, counting down.
CAGTCCGGGACGACCTGGACTCCCGGGTCGCCGGCCGGGATGAGTACGGAAAGGATCTCCGCGCCGTCGGCTGAGTCGGGGTTATCGGCCACGGCGGGCGTCACGATGAGGTCGACGCCGGGCGCCCCGCTGCACAACTTCTTGCGGCCGCTGACTCGCATGCCGCCGGAGGCTGGACGGGCCACCACCCGCGACTTCAAAGGGTCGGCGGATCCGCTGGCGGCCAGCAACAGCCCTTCGGCGGCGATCCGCCGGAGTACGGTGCCGGCGTAGTGATCGCCCTGACGCCAGCGCCACGCCAGCGTCAGCACGCTGTGCTGGTGCATAGCGATGGCCAGCGCCGTGCTCGCGCAGCGCCCGGCCAGCGTGGCCTGGGCCTGGCAGACAGTGGCGAGGCCGTGACCGGCGCCGCCGAGCGGCTCAGGGACCGCGATCAGGCCGTAGCCCGAAGCCCGGATGGCGGTGTAGCCCTCGTGTACGAAGCTGGCCTCGCGGTCGTGGCGCGCCGCATGAAGGCCCGCCACGGCGCCGATCTGCTCAGCCATCTCGATGACCTCCTGGCGCGAGCGCGGGAGGGCAGGCTGCGTCGGTCCTGGGTGCATGATCCTCAGCGCCGCCTCCTGCTGATCAGCTCCCGCACGTGGTCGAGGTCGGCACGAAGCTCGGCCTCGGCGCGGGCCCAGTTCGTGTCCCGCTCGATCACCACCGCGACCGGCGCTGCCTTCTGCAGCAGGAGATCGAGCAGGTCGAACACCTCGGGGTGGACCGCTTCTGAATGCGAGTCGATCCATCGTTCGTCGACTCGGGAGCCTCCCGCCAGGTGCACGTAGCCGATCCGATCGGACGGAAGAGCCTGGATGAAGGCGGCAGGGTCAAGCGACGGCCTGCTGGTCGAGTTGATCCACAGGTTCGTCAGGTCGATCAGGCAGTCCCACTGCGGTGCGGAGCTGAGCAGCTGAAGGTAGAACTCCTCCGGGGTGTAGTCGGAACCCGAGATCGTGGTGGCGGTGGCGAGGTTCTCCAGGCACACACGGGCCCCGGTGATCTCAACAATCCGGCTGATGTGAGCGGTCGCGGCGCCGAGCAGATGATCGTCGAAGAGGTTCGGGGCCAGGTGCCCCAGGGAGCGGCCCGCTACCGCGGTCATCGCCGCGTGGTCGCTGTAGGCGATGGCCCCGGTCGCGTCGAGCAGACGCCGGACTTGGTGCAGGTAGTTGTCGCTGGGACCGCGCATCGAGGCGGTGTTGGCCGAGAGCCCATGGACGATCACCGGGAACTCGACCAGGCGGCGCAGCTCCCAGGCCCGGGTGAATCCGCGGTCGCCAAGGTAACGGTCGGCTATTACCTCGACGCAGTTGACGGCGGGCGCGGTCCCGCTGAGCAGGCCGCTGAGCGGCTCGCGGTATCCCACGCCGACAAGCGTCATGGCACCGCTCCGACCACGACGCCCTCCGCGATGAGCCGGCCGAGCAGCGCGTCCGGGCGCTCGCGAGTGCCCGGCAGGGCGCACGCCCGGGATGCCGTCAGCGGCTCGCGCGACCGGCCGATGACTTCGATGATCCGTCCGGCTGCGGGGTCCAGCCTCATCGACCGGATGCGACCGTCCTCGGAGCGCTGGATGCACAGCAGCACGCACGGGCCGGCACGCAGCGCCGGAATATCCTGTGCGTGGCGGAGACGGCGCAGGTCCCAGCGGAAGGTGTCCCAGCTCGCGCTGGGGTGCAGCCGGAGCGGTCCGGCTGTGGTGTCCGTCGGCCACAGTGGGCCCTCCGCGGCGGAGGCCCGTAGGCGCAATCGCTCGAAACGCGCCATCTGCGCGGTGACCGCGCCGTGCGGCACGCCGACGGCGAGGAACTCGGTCTCGCCCGCCACGAAGTCGGCAAAGCTCATCAGATCGGCGGCCCGGGTAGGCGGCGGTGGCTGGGTCTCGCAGTACCGGTCCAGCATCGACTGTATGGTGCCTGGCCCCGCGGACTCCTCGGCGAGTTGGAGTGTCACCGGCAGCGCGTGCCGCAGTCCGCGCTGACGCTTGGCCACGAAACGCGGCATCAAGGCCGCGAGATCGCCGGCCATGAGGATGAGCGCGCGGCGCTCGTCCTCGTCGAGGTCGAATGCGGCCGCGTACTCCGCTGGTGCTTGGACCAGGCGGGCACACCGGGATCGGCTGGTCAGCGCGACGCCCATCGCAGTTTCGAGATCAGCGCGCATCGATTCTCGCAGCAGCCCGGACGACAAGCGGCGAGAACTCTATGTACGGGTCGAGGATGGATTGCTGCCATCTGGACGCCAGCCCGTGAGTCCGCAGCCTGAAGTACGCGGTGGCCCGCCAGGAGCCGGCCGTGCTGCCGCCCGCAGCATGGCCGAGCAGGTACGAAGCGACAACGACGTCTCCGGCCGACCCCAGGATCTGGACGGGAGCGCAGCCCTCCAGCCGGACATCTGGATATCGCTGAGCGGTGGTGAGCGCGCCGGGACCGTGGACGCGGAAGAAATCGGCGGCGAGCAGATGGCTCCCCGGCCATGCCCACAGGTTGCCGCCGTCTGCGTCCACCTGGTCAGTGAGCAGCACGCCGACCAGCAGCGAGAAGATGGCCGGTACGCCGCTGCCATGTCCGTCCAGAGGTCCATCCAGGTGAGGCCCTGCGGGCGGGGAGATCGGCCCCGCCGTGACCGCCAGTTGCGGGCTGGCCCAGTAACGCGCAGGCAGGAACTCGGCGATCAGCCGAGCGGTGTCGCCGCCGAGAAGCAAGCTTTCCAGCGCGGTGGCGTCCTGCGGGTCTGGCCGGATGGAGGTCCATCCAGACGGGCAGCCTCGGGCGGTCCAGGCCCGGCGGGCCATGCTTGCCGCCGCCGCCACCTGCGCCTGGCCCACGACCTGGGGAATCCTCAGGAACCCGTCCCGGGCGAAACGCTGCGAGCGATCGTTCGTCAGCCAGCCCGCCGCCGTCAATGGATCCACCCGTTGACGGTCAGCCGGGCCTGTTCAATCAGATCGCCGCCGGTGTGAACCGGCATTATCTCGTGCAGCAGGCCGCTGGGAAAGAACACGATCCGCCCGGTCTCAGGCGAGATCGTCTGGCGCCCGGAGCCAAGGTCCGCGGGCCCGTACGGGTACAGCACGAGTTCGCCGCCGGTGAAGGCTCGCGGGCTGCGATGCACGAACATGACGTAGCTGATCGTGCGCCCCGCGGTCTGTCCGCTCGAGTTGTCGGTGTGCCGGTTGTAGAAACCCCCGTCAGGGGAGGCCGTAATCTGCACGTCTACCCGCTCGGCCGGGAGCACCGGCAGGCCGAGGGCCTGCTGCGCGCGGGGCAGGATGGCTGTGACCCGCTCCCTGACCTGCCGGGCGAGCGGGCCAGGGTACATGACCAGGGCCCGGCGCCGGGAATCATCGACGCGCCCTCCGGCCGATACGCCGACCTTGGCCGGATGAAAGTCGGCTGGATGCCGCTCGGCGTAGTCACGGAGCCCGGCTATCTCCTCATCGGTCATGAACCCATCCACGACAAAGACCGGAGGGGGCTCCACGTCCGTGCCTGACGTCGGTACGGCGGGTCGCGACTCTGAGTCCGTCTTATGATCCGGCGAGCGTGGAGTCATCTGACCTCGATTCGACGGGAGGACGGTAAGGGGAAGGCTCAGACCCGCGCGGAAAGAGCTCCTGCTGGTCAGCGGGAGGTGCCGGGGAACGCGGTAGGGATATCGGACGCCGGAGGCCCCTTCATCGGGATAGCCGGTTCCCGCCCACGCCGCCCGCCAGAGTTCGCGGGTGACCTCGGTCGCCGTGGCCATCTTGAGCACCGGGGTCTTCAGTTCGGCGATCCCATGCAGCGCTGTCCACTCCGCCGGCCAGCTCAGCACCTCCTGCAGGCAGCGCCAGTCATCGGCCAGCCCGGCGCCTTCTGCAATGGCTGAGAACGTGACAGCCGTCGCGATGGACTCCTGGCAGCCGGGGTGACAGGCCCAGTGCGGGATCGCCGCCAGGCCAAGCTCCCACCACAGCGGGTTCAGCGCGGCGGGGCCGACTGTCAGCGGGGACGATCGCCCGTCTGCGACAGGGGCGGCCATCAGCCACGCTCCGTCCCGCCGCCCCGCCCCGCGGCACACCATCGAGACACAGCATTGTGGATAGCCGAGCGCGGCTCCCAGCCCCTCGTCGTCTCCGGCCGCCCACATGGCCTGGGCCGCCTTCACCGCCTCGGGGCCGCCCACCGCAAAGACCGGGGCGGGCCGCAGCGCTGCCGGAGATGGCCGGCGGCCGGTGAGCTCGAGGGCGGCCAGGCCTCGCTGGGCCCAGGCGGCCTGGGTGGCCGCTAGCTGTGTCCCGGGCACGGCGACGATGGCGCACGCACGGGCGCCTTCCGCTACGCTCAGCCACTCCACCTTCGAGACCGCGGCCGAAAGAGTGGTCAGCCTTGGTTGCCACAAGGCCCGCGCCGACTCGCTTACCCAGGCCAGGCGGGCGAAGGGCGGCAGCATCCGGTCGCCCCTCTCCGGTGCGGGCGGCCGCGTATGCGACGGCCCGTCGGCGGCCGCCTGGCGGTGCAGCCGATCCCGCAGGTGACCGATCGAGGCGTTGGAACCCGCCCGCCATGCTTCGAGCAGAGCCGCCTCGATCGCTTCCCGGGCGGGGTCGAGGGACAAGGGCAGTTGTCCCGCCGCGACCATCTCATCCTCCAGGCCCGCGTACATGGTCTTCCATACACCGCAGTGCTCGGACTTGTTGCGCCAGTCGCGGCCGAGCGCCGTACCAGGGCACTGGCCCTTGCACATCAGGAAGAAGCGGCACCCGCGGCACCCTCCCGCGGCGTCCGGGGTCTGGTACAGAGCCAGATAACGCTCGAAGCCGTGCTCCGGTGCCGGGACGAAGTCAATGCCGTCTTTGTTTGTCCGGCCGCAATTCGAGCGCTGCCCGTTTCCCTCGACCCCGCGGACCGCCTGGGTGCTGTAGGGGTCGCACGCCCGCCAGGTGCAGGTCGCTGCTCCGTCCTGCCCGCGGAGCATCTGACGCATGTCCTCGAACATCGCCATCCGCAGCCTCGGGAACCGCCGGGTCAGCGCCAGGAACTCCGACAGCGCGTGGACGTTCTCCGCCGTGTCCATGGCGTATTTGTCGCGGATCCGGTCTTCCTCGGTCTCCAGCAGGTGCAGGCGCCAGTTCCGCACTCCAGCTGCCAGCATCTGCGTCACCCACGACAGCAAGATGGCCAGGTTCGGGCCCGACGCGTTTCCCCGGTGCAGGGTAAGGATGATGCTGGGGCGAAGGTTCGCCGCGCACAGCCGCGCCAGCGCCGCCTCCGTCTTGGCCGTCGCCGCCCTGGTCCGGGCCAGAGTACCGAACCAGCGGGCGTCATTTAGAGCCCCCGGGCCGTCAATCGACACCCCCACCTGGACCCGGTATTCCCGGAACATGCGGATATGATCCTCGTCGATCAGCGTCGCGTTCGTCTGGACCGTGTTCCGGCCGAAATGCTCCAGGCCCCACTTCCAGATCTCCTCGAGATCCTCCTTGGGCACCAGCAGCGGTTCACCGCCGAAGAGGCTGAACGGCCGCCCCTCCGCCAGGAGGCTGGCCTTCATCCGGTCCAGGTCGTAGGCCCGAGCAGGCATTCCCGCGTCACGCTGCGGGTGCTGATAGCAATAGTGGCACTGAAGATTGCACTGGACGCCCAGAGGGCGAAGCTCAGTAGTCACCGGCCTGGCTGCTTATCAAGAGCAGCTTGAGCAGCTGGCGTCGTCGTAAGGCGGCGCGTCGTCATACGGCGGCGCGTCGTCGTACGGATGGTCGTCGTACGGCTGGTCGTCATACGGCGGCGCGTCGTCGTACGGCTGGTCGTCATACGGATGGTCGTCGTACGGCTGGTCGTCATAGGGTGGCGTGTCGTCGTAGGGCGGTGGCGGAGGCTCGTAGGTGGCACTGGCCCAGGCACACCCCTGGTTGGGCTGGCCTCCGGCCCCCGGGGCTAGCAGGATAACCGTCAGCCCCGTCCACTCAGAATTAAACGTTGTTGAGACGAAATCTGCGTAAACAGTACAATTAGTGTCATCGCCCCAGCACTGATTGAAGCCATCATAAGTGATAAGTTCCAGCAAATCTCCCGACCATGCCGACCCGTCAGCCGTAATGGCGTACCACGCCCAGTTCGCGTTCGGAAGATTCTGTAGATTTGCGCCAAAGATCTGTACCGTCTGACCAGGATCGACCTGGTACCAGCCTGACTTTATCCACGGCGGGTCACAGCTAAAATCATTGTAATGAAGAAATGCGACATACGCCGTCTCGGTATAAGAGTTCTGAAACGAAAGAGGCATCTGCGCTCTCCGTTCTCGCCAGGAAATTACCGGCTAGGAAGCTGTTCAGTCCGCGCGCAGGGCTTAACTTGATTTCCTTGGACCATGCGTCCGGGGCTTTCCTGGCACTGGCGCCACGGATGTCCGGCCCTTTGGTGAGAAATCCTGCCTTCGGAGCAAGGACCTGATTTTAGTTTCGAGATCTTCCTGTGATGTGATCGGGAACAGAGATTCCCGGAATCGCGGCATCAGGATGGGAAGTATGGCCGGCGGCTTGGGTCGTCCCCGGCCAGCTCTGGGAAGCGCTACGCGCGGCGCAGTAATCTCAATGGCTGGGCGATTGCCCTCGGTGGACGGTGTCAAACCACGTCCCCCCTTTCGCTGGCTTGCGACTCTAAAGGAGAATACCCCGCGCCTGGGTCTGCGTCAATCCTGGGCATCGAGTAGGTGCCGGTCATGTCAGAGCTCTTGCGCTGGCTCTGGTCATACCGGCAGGCATACGACCTCACGAAAGGCGCGCCTAACGAGAAACCCGATTCCCTGGCCCCTTACCGACGTTTCAGGAACCAAGGCAAAAGCAGATTCCACCCCACAAAGGCCTTCCGGTCACCTCAGCAACAGCGGCTCAAGGAACGCCATGTCACGGTTCCTGTGACCAGCATCGCCGAGCAGCAGCGGCCGGAGATAGCTCAGGTCACGCCCGCGACGCTGCGGATCGAGCAGTAGTGCGTCGAGACATGACAAATCGGCTGATACCGACTGCACTGCCAGCGCCGCGTTGAGAAGATCGACGCCGGCTGTCTGCCGGATGAAATCCACCATGTCAGGTTCGGCGTCCCAGCGGTGGCCGAACTGGTCCGCATCATTCATGAACTTGATCGCTGACGTCGCGTTCCTCCTGATGAACGCGGCGTACCGGCCGGCGCGGGTTTTCAGGCAAAGGGTAGCCAGGTTCCGGACGAAGATGCCTTTGAACTGGCAGTTGTCAATGCTCTGGCTCGGCCCGGAACTCGTGATGTCGGTGTACTCGGTCAGGATTTTTCCATCATCCACACCGGACTCTGGCGGCTTCGTCGACGTCGCCAGCGGCGCTACGTGATTGGCAATCAGCGCGTCGGCGATTTTTTGGGCTCGCGCTAGGTAACTTGTGTTACCGGTGATCTCTGCAAGGTCACACAAAGCACCAAGGATGACTCCCTGATTATATGTCCAGACGTCTTCGTTGTCATTCTGGCATGGACCCAGCGGGGAAGCCGAGGTACTGAGCGCATCATTGATAAGGTTATCGGAATTGATCAGCCCGCTATTATCGAACCATTGCCACTCGCGCTCAGCCCAGCTCAGGAAGTCTACGAACGCTGACGGCCCGCCGGAGCTTATGAAGGGGGTGGAGGCGGTGGTGTTGTTCCCGATCCGGGACTGCTGGGTCCCGTCATTGAACACCTTCCACAGCGTGTTATCGGTGCCCTGGAAGTACACCCAGCCGTCAGCCGTGACAAACGGGGTAGAGGCGGTGGTGTTGTTCCCGATCCGGGACTGCTGGGTCCCGTCGTCGCGCACCTTCCACAGCGTGTTATCGGTGCCCTGGAAGTACACCCAGGCGCCGCCGCCGGGATCCGGCACGACGAACGGCGTCGACGCAGTCGTGTTGTTCCCGATCCGGGACTGCTGGGTCCCGTCATTGAACACCTTCCACAGCGTGTTATCGGTGCCCTGGAAGTACACCCAGCCGTCAGCCGTGACAAACGGGGTAGAGGCGGTGGTGTTGTTCCCGATCCGGGACTGCTGGGTCCCGTCGTCGCGCACCTTCCACAGCGTGTTATCGGTGCCCTGGAAGTACACCCAGGCGCCGCCGCCGGGATCCGGCACGACGAACGGCGTCGACGCAGTCGTGTTGTTCCCGATCCGGGACTGCTGGGTCCCGTCATTGAACACCTTCCACAGCGTGTTATCGGTGCCCTGGAAGTACACCCAGCCGTCAGCCGTGACAAACGGGGTAGAGGCGGTGGTGTTGTTCCCGATCCGGGACTGCTGGGTCCCGTCGTCGCGCACCTTCCACAGCGTGTTATCGGTGCCCTGGAAGTACACCCAGGCGCCGCCGCCGGGATCCGGCACGACGAACGGCGTCGAACGCAGTCGTGTTGTTCCCGATCTGCGACTGCTGACTACCGTCGTCGAGGACCATCCACAACTTCGTGTCCGCGCCCTGGAAGAGGTCTGCGGTCCCCATAAAGTAGACCCAGTGTGGCGCACGGCTCCGCAGCCGCCGGTAGAGCCCAGCCCCGACGGCTAGGAAGAGCTCGTTGGCGATGGCGTTCTTATAAGGCGTGTTCCCCTTGGTGTTCGCGTGGTTCTTAGCCCAGTAGATGCCACCATTACAAATGCGATCCCAGCCGTTTGTCATATCATTGAAAATCGTCACGGCCATGTTCAGGTACTTGTCGTCGTTCGTCAGATCATAGGCCTTGAGCCAGGCCAGCGCCCACCAGCCCTCGTCATCGTAATACCCAGACGGGTTGATGAAATTCGTCAGGTAGATTCTCGCGAATGTCGCGGCGGCAGCGGCCCCTCCGCCGAGGGCGCCTGCCAGGGCACCGACCGCCCCACCGAAGAGAGCACCGAGAGGACCTCCCAATGCGCCCCCGGCCGCGGCCCCTGCGGCGGCCCCGGCCAACGCGCCTGCGGCTGCGCCCTCCTCCACGTCACTCTCGCTGATGGTGAAGGCGGTCGGTCCTTGCGCGAATGTGTGCTCTACCGCCCACAGGTAAGTGTCGGTATTCGTGACCAGCATGTAATCGATCAGCGCGGTGATCGCGTTGGCGCTGTTCCACCAGCGAAGCGTGTCCTGGGCCGTATCGTGGTAGCCGAAGGCGTCGACGAGTGCCGCAACTGCGCTTCCGCCGACGTCGCTGGCGAAATTCGGGTCATCCCAGTGGTACAGCCCGGTGCTCGCGGCGTAGGAGTCACTTCCGTACCATGCTTGAAGCGCGCGCACAGCGGCGTCGTCGGCCTGCCTGAAAGTGGGGGACACGGGTACCGCCCGCTCAGATCATCGTTGCTGACACCAGGTGTAATCTACGCAAACATCAAGGAGCCATGAGGTACAGGTTGTAGCACGCGGGGTGCGGGGAGGAACCTCCGGGCACCGCCGGGTCGAGGAAGGCATTCACCTGGTATTGATTCGCGATCGCGGCCAGGGCGACGGCGAGCATCTGGTTCTTACCGGGTTCGGCAGCGTACCACCACGCGCCCGTGAAAGAACCTTTTACGTCCGTAAGCTGAAAGTAGACCACCGGATTAGGCGTTTCGGTGCCCCCCTGGGTCCCGACGCCGGCCTGATTGACCCAGCAGGAGAACTCGCTCGACATCGCGCTCCTCGATTGTCACGGTCACAGGATGTTAACAGTGAGTTTACTCCAACGAAGAATACTGGTCCAGAGCCAGAGCTAAGTCAGCAGCGGCAGGGCAGGTCCCGGAGTTCCCGCTCAAAGTGATTCGGACATCCTTGCAGGGCTATGTGACTAATTGGCAGGTCGGCAGGTAACAGATAGATGACTTGGACATGTCGGCCCGGAGAAGGAAAGAAACGCGTTCTATTCGCCTACTTGTTGACCGCCAGCCACTGTCGGTGAATCTAAACGCACATCAGGCCACACCAGGCGATTTCCGTAACGCGGCTCAGATCGCCTCGATCAGGATTACCGCCGGCGTCAGTGTGCGCTGGGCGGGAATGGCCAGGCCGATCTCGGCCAGTGCGGCGCCGGAGACCTCGACGCGGACCAGGCCGCGTTCGGGCTGGCCCTGCCGCCGCGGCCGCCGCGAGCCGGGCGTCACGTCGGTGACCTGGTAGCGCCGCAGAGGGTCAAGCCCCGGAACCAGCAAGGCAACTGGCTGGTCGTTCCTGGGCTCGTCCAGCTGCACGTAGCTCATCAGGGCCGCAGACTGGCCGGGTGAGATGACGCCGTACATCCACGCGCCCTCGTCGGGTGTCTCGAGCCGGACGACGCGGCCGGAGTGAATGAGGCGGCGGTGCCGCTTGTACAGCTCGATCCACTGGCCCAGCTCGGCCAGTTCCTCCTGGCTGGCCTGGGTGAGGTCCCATTCGATGCCGAAGTGCCCGAACAGCGCGGTCACGCAGCGCAGTGACAGCGGCATGTACCGGCCGGTCTGGTGCGAGAACGGCGCCGACACGTGCGCGCCGAGGTACTCCGGCGGCACCAGCTGGCCGGTCCAGCGCTGGATGGGCTGCCGGGCGAGCGCGTCGGTCATGTCCGACGTCCAGACCCGCTGGACGCGTTCCAGCATGGCCAGGTCGACCCGCCCGCCGCCGGCCGCGCATGACTCCCACTCCACGCCTGGATGCCGCCTCCGCAGCTCGTCCAGCAGCGCGTAAACGGCAAGCGCCTGGTCGTGCGCGGCCGGGGCCCCGGACCGGGTACCGCTGCCGGCGTCGATGATGTCGCGGTTGCAGTCCCACTTGACGTAGGAGATCGCGTACTCCCCCAGCAGCGCGCTGATCCGTTCGAGCAGGTAGCCCGTCACCTCTGGCCGGGTCAGGTCGAGGACCAGCTGATGGCGCTGAAGCGGCGGCCGCCGCTGCCCTGCGGACAGGATCCAGTCCGGGTGCGCGCGGTACAGCTCCGAGTCCGGGCTGACCATCTCCGGCTCGATCCACAGGCCGAACTGCATGCCCAGGGCGCGCACGTACTCCACGAGCTTGTGCAATCCGCCGGGCCAGACGTCCTCATCGACCCACCAGTCGCCCAGCCCGGCGCGGTCGGTCCGACGTCCCCGGAACCAGCCGTCGTCCAGGACGAACCGTTCCACTCCGATGCCCGGCGGCGATGTCGGCCAGCGCGGTCAGCTTGCCGAGGTCGTGGCGGAAGTAGACCGCCTCCCAGACGTTGAGGTTGACCGGGCGGGGCGAGCCGGGGTGCGCGGCCAGCGACCGCAGGTACCCGTGGAACTGGGCCGACAGGTCGTCCAGGCCGGACCGGGTGGCCGCGAGGTAAACCCACGGCGTGGCGTAGGACTCGCCCTCGGCCAGGGCGATCTCGCCGGGCAGCAGGAGTTCGCCGCCGCCGATGGTCGTCACCCCCGGGAGCAGCCGCCCATCTGGCCCGTTCTGCCTCATGCCGAGGCTGGAGGGAACCCGCTCAACGCGGTGCACGGTGTTGCCGCTCCACGCGACGTGCAGGCCGTAGGCCTCCCCGCTGCCGAACGTGAAGCCGGGGATCCCCGCGACCACCATGGTGGCCGAGTCGTGGCCGGTATGACCGCGGCGGCCTTCGCGCAGCCACAACCCGTCGCCGATGACGATGACGCTGCGGGATACGCTCCGCGGTCTGGCGCCCGGTGAAGTCGAGGACCTCCCCGACCCGCCCGGGCAGGGGGAAGACCACTTCCAGGCTGTCGACGACGTAAGGCTGGCGGCCGGTGTTGGTGAGCGTGTGCCGGGCGCGGATCAAGCCGCCCGGCACCGCCTCGATCTCGGTGACCAGCCGCAGGCCGGCGGCTGCGTCGGCGGCCTCGACCCGGGCCCGCCGGCCATCGTGCTCGGACCGCGCCGGCTGGAAGCGCGGCGACCAGTCGCGGCCCGCAGCCGGGTAGCCTGCGCTGGTATCCAGCCGGTGCCCGGACAGCCCGGGCCTGCCGAACCAGCCCTCCCCATGCTCCGGCAGCAGAGAGCAGGGCCGCGCCGGCGCCAGCAGTGCCGCGGCATCGTCCGGCCGGAGCCCGGCGGCCGGCAGCGGCCCGGTCCACACCGCCGGCAGTCCGACTGCCCTCGGGAACAGGATCAGCCCGGTACCCGAAGCGGTATCCGGATCAGCCACGAGCAGCGGACCAGCCGCGCCGCCCGGTGGATTCGTCATCCGGTCTCAGCCCTGGTGGTGGCAGTGCTGCGCCGGGCGGTACGTCGAGGGCGGGGTTGCCGTCGAAGAAACCGTCGGCCCTGAGCTGGAACCCGACGCGGGTGACCGGCATCACCGGCCAGTCTTCCGGGCGCACGACGTGGTGAGCGGTGAATGTGTGCCAGAGCACCAGGTCGGTGTTTTCCAGCGGGCGGTCGGCCGCGGTCCAGGCCGGCAGGCCGTCCCCGCCGGGGTGCTGGTTGGGGTATTCCCCGGCCGGGAACCGCTGATCGGGGTCGTACGCGGTGACCCACAGGTGCCTGGTGGCGAACTGGGCCCGCCGCATGATGTAGGTGTCGGGCTGGCAGAAGGGCAGCACGCTGTCCTGGGGCACCAGCTTGTAGGCGACCGGCTCGCCGGTGGCGTTCCGGCGGCCGGGGTTGGTGATCCTCCAGTAACGGGCGGCGCGCCCGTCAGCCACCCGCTGCGCCTCGGACTCGCGGCGCAGCGGGGTCTGCCGCACCACCCAGGCGTTGCCATACGGGTTCTCCGGACCGGGCGGCAGCGCCACCGAGTCACACTCATATACCGTGTTCCGCGGGCCGTCGACCATCATGTCCAGCCGCACGCAGAAGATGTGCTGGTGGTTGGGCCCGTAAAGCTGGGGGGCGACCAGGGTGCCGTGGGCCGGCCTGTGTCCCTCGGGCAGTGCCCCGTTGGAGATCACGCCGGTGAGCTTGACCTCGTATTCGATGGTGCCGTCCTGGTAGAGATACCAGAAGTAGCCGTACTCGTAGTTTCCGACGGTGGCGATCATCGAGATCACCAGCCGCCGCGAGCGCCGGACTTCGGTCTTGCCGGTCCGCCAGTCAGCGTGCTTCCACGAGATGCCGTGATCTTCCTCGTGCATGCAGATCGCGTTCTTGATCAGCTGCGGGTGGCCGTCGTTGTCGTTGAGGCAGGCGTCGAAGTAGTAGATCTCGCCCAGGCAGTCGCAGCCCAGCTCCAGGCTGTTGGCGAGCACCCCGATGCCATATTCCCCCATGTCGAAGACGTTCTTGCGGTAGTGCGTCGGGTTCGGATCGCCATAGGGGATGAACATCTCCGCGAGCGAGGCGCGGTAGATGACCGGCCGGAATGTTCCCTGGTCCAGGTAGTCCACCAGGTACAGGACCAGCCCCTCGCGGGGGGTGAAGCCGACCTGGAACCGCCATTTCTGCCAGCGCACCTCGTGCCCGTCGACGGTGAAGCTGGTGCCTTCCGGCTGGGTGATCTCCACTGGCTTCAGATCCTGCCGGGGACCATCGCGGAAATACGGGACGTTCCCGGCGTCGCGGATCCGCTCGGCGGTGTAGTTGCCGCTGCGCGGCGGCAGGGGGACCACCCCGTGGTCCTCGATATCCACTACCTCCATGCGGTCGAGGTCGAAGCGGACGATCAGGCCCTCCACCGGGCGGGCGTATCCGTTGTCGTCGGGGTCCCCCTGCCGCACCCAGGTCAGCGGCCGCAGGAACCGGCCCTGACCGGCCGCGTCCTCGGGGCCGTTGTAGCCAACCGACCAAGGGTCGATCATCACCATGTCGAAGTCGGTGACGCCACGTCGGCGCATCGCCTCTTGCCAGCGGGCGTCCTTCCTGACCGCCTCCTCGGTGGCCAGGAACTCTTCGAGCATGACCGCCGGCTGGACACCGGGCAGCTCCCGCCACAGGCGCACCTCGCCGGCGGTGATCGAGACCACCGCCTCGTAGGTCCGGCATTCGGCTCGTTCCCGGAGCACGATATGCGCCTCGCGTTCGAACGCCTCGCCCCGGCCGGTACCGCAGGACCGCGTCCTTGGCTGGTTCCCGCAGCGTGACGTAGACGAAGCGCGCACTCGCGGCCAGGCCACGGTCCTGCTTGAGGATCCGGCAGGCGGCCTCGATCTCCTCCGGCGTCAGCGGGTCCAGCAGATGCCGCACCCCTGCCCTGGCGTGCTCGGCCGTCTTCATCATCCGCTCCTTCCCTGGCTCCCGAAGCCACGGACACTTGCTCACGGCGGCCGGCCGTGAGGTGGCCCGCGTCCCTCTCGCGTCGTGCTCGTCGATGGTGAGGCGCAGTGTCGATGATCGACGTGGTCTCAGCGGACCTGATCCCTGCCGGGAAAGTCAAGGAGCACCCCTCATCCCGCCAGATGGTGCTCAACCGACACGATGTGCCATATGTGGCATCGGGCCGACCGGGCCGGACCCGGAGCCGACATCGGCCTCCTCACCAGGATTATTGCCCAGGATATGGTACGTTAATGGTATGCGCTCAACCATAGACAAGGCAGGGCGTCTGGTTATACCCAAGCCGCTGCGGGACAGCCTCGGCCTGGTGCCCGGCGAGGTCGAGGTGACCCCGGACGGAGCTGGCCTGCACATAGAGCCGCTGGCCGACGACCGCCTGGAAGACGAAGACGGCCTGCTCGTCATCCCGGCCGCCGACGCCACCGTCAGCGATGACCTTGTCCGGACGCTGCGCGATGCCGACCAGCGATGACCGGCCCCAGCTCCTGATCGACACCAGCGTCGCCGTGGCCCTCGCGGCCGCCGGGCACGAACACCACCAGGCCACCAGGAAGGCGATCGGCGGTCGCCGCTGCGGGCTCAGCGGCCACGCGGCGTTCGAGACCTTCTCCGTGCTGACCCGGCTGCCGCCGCCCAACCGCCGCACCCCCGCCGCCGTGGCACGGTTGCTCGCGCACAACTTCCCCGGTTCGCGGTTCCTCAGCGCCCAGGGCGCGCAACAGCTCCAGGCCAGGCTGGCACCGCTCGGCATCGCCGGCGGCGCCGTCTACGACGCCCTCGTCGCAGCCGCGGCAGCCGAACATGGGATCACGCTGGCCACCCGCGATCGCCGGGCCGCCGAGACTTACCGCGCCCTTGACGTTGACTTCGAGCTGATCGAACTGAGTTGCCGCTCCTGGCCAGGATCATGGCCAGTGTCCTCTGGTGGCGCGACGCCTACCCGGCGTCAACCCGCTACGTTCTTGCCCCCGACGCACGCCCACGGTAGCCAGCAGTAGCCGCGGGCCGGTACGGCGTTGCCTGACGCCTTGCGGCGCAGGCGATCGATACCATTGCTGGTGTGGAGATGCAGGCGTTCGGGACGGTTGACCAGGCCGCCAGCGACGCTGCCGCCATGCTGCGGGAGGGCGAGCGGCTGAGCAGGCTCTGGCGCTACGTCTTCGTCCAGATGCTTGACGACTACACGAGCGTCCTGCGCCACGCAGGAGTCCCGGCCGCCGCCCGGATGTGGGCAAGCGCCCCCAGGAGCACCGGAGACATCAGGGTCGATGCCGCGTTCGCGGCGATGGCCGAGTACCTGGCCCGCCGGGACGGGTGGGACGTTCCGCCATGGGCCCGGCTGCCCGGACGTGAGGCATGGCCCTGGTGGTTCGTCACCGACCTGCGAGGCCTCCACCCGCGTGCCTTGTCGAGTCGCCCTCTTCGTTCCGCCGCCGCGGTGTCTTCATCACCAGCGGGGCACTTGACCGCGCATGAGCACCGGCCTCGGGCGGGAGGACATCCGCGCTCTCCTCGATGACCTGTCAGCGGAACTGGCGGCACGGGGGGCGAGAGCGGAGCTCTTCCTCGTCGGAGGTGCGGCCTTGGCCGTGGCATATGACGCCACGAGGGCGACCAGCGATCTCGATGCGGTGTTCATCCCCACCGATATAGTCCGGCAAGCGGCGGCAGCGGTAGCGGAACACCGGGGACTGGCCGAAGACTGGCTGAACAACGCGGTCAAAGGATTCCTGCCCGGCCCCGATCCGGACGCGCAGCGCTTTTACTCAAGCGACTCGCTGATCGTCGACGTCGCGTCCCCAAGGTACCTGCTGCGATGAAGCTGTTCGCGGCCCGCGCCGAGATCGACGCCGACGACATCATCCTGCTCTACCGCCAGCTCGGGTTCACCACCGTGGACGAAGGCCTTGACCTGGTTGAGCAGGCCTATCCAGGACGGCCGATCCCGGCGAAGGTGAGTTCCTCCTCACCGAAATCGTGGACTCGATGCAGCACTAAAGTCCACCATGAGCACGGCGTCGCGGACCTGATGTGTTTTCTCGGAGTTCGACGCGGCCTGCACAAAAATACGAAGGAGAAGGACATGGCAAAGCCCGAAGCAGTCTTCATCTACATCGGTACCTACCCGAGCGAGACGGCGGCGCGAGACGATTACAGCGTCGTCAAGGACCTCCACTCGGCCGGCGCCATCGGGACCTACGACGCCGCCGTGGTCACCAAGGACAACGCCGGCAAGATCCACGTCAACAAGGACGAGATGGCCACCCGGCATGGCGCGTGGGGCGGCGCCGCCGTCGGCGCCGTCGTCGGCATCTTGTTCCCGCCCTCGATCATCGGCACCGCGCTGGTGGGCGCGGCCGTCGGCGGGGTGGGCGGCCACCTATGGCGTGGCATGTCCCGAGCCGACGTCAAAGAGTTCGGCGAGATCATCGACGAGGGAGAGGCCGCGCTGATCATCGTCGGGGAGAGCAAGCTGGAGCAGGCCCTGGAAAAGGCCGCGCTGAAGGCCGAGAAGCACGCGGCGAAGGAACTCAACGTGAGCCCGAAGGACATCGACAAGGCCGTTCAGGAGGCCGCCGGGGAAGTCAGCTGACCCTGGTCGCGTACGTCGTCTTGCTCGTGCCCGTCGCGATCATGAAGCCGGCCTGCCGGGTCCGGGTGATGCATCCCTGATCGCGGCGGGCGCGCGGGCGGGCGGGCGAAGGCTGGCCGTACGTAACCGCCGCCGCCCGGTTCAGCGCCTTCCTCGACGAACCGCCCAGCGCGAGCGAGATCTACGTGACTTGTCAGGGTCCTGTTACGTGAGAGGAAGGAGGATCGGCGATGGCTGATCAAAGAGCGGAGAGGCTCAAGGAGCTCATCAAGCCGCTGCGGGTCAAGCCGGGGTCGAAGGTGGACCTGGCCCGGGACTTCGACCCTGGCTACAAGGCGGCCTTCCTGAAGAAGAAGGACGGGGCCGAACTGCTCCGGGCCGGGGTCGAGCTGCTGGCCGACTACCAGCAGCGGCTGGCCGCCCAGGACACCTACGGCGTGCTGATGTGCCTGCAGGCGCTGGACGCCGGCGGCAAGGACGGCACGATCCGCCATGTGATGAGCGGGGTGAACCCGCAGGGCGTGACCGTCACCAGCTTCAAGGCGCCCTCGGCTGAGGAACTCGGCCACGACTACCTGTGGCGGCACGCGCCGGCTGCCCGGGCGCGGTGAGATCGGGATCTTCAACCGGTCTCACTACGAGGAAGTCCTGGTGGTGCGGGTACACCCGGAAATCCTCGACCGCGAGAAGCTGCCGGAAGCAGCCAAGGGCGAAGGGGTGTGGGACCGGCGTTACCGGGAGATCAACGACTGGGAGCGCTACCTGACCGATAACGGGTTCAAGCTCGTCAAGCTGCTGCTGAACCTGTCCAAGGAAGAGCAGCGGACCCGGTTCCTCAAGCGGATCGACCTGCCGGAGAAGAACTGGAAGTTCTCGGCCGCCGACGCCCGGGAGCGCCAGTACTGGGATGACTACCAGAAGGCGTTCTCGGAGATGCTGTCGGCCACCAGCACCGAGTGGGCGCCCTGGTACGTCATACCGGCGGATCGCAAGTGGTTCGCGCGGATCTGCGCCGGCGCGGTCCTGGCGCGCGCCCTGATCGAGATCGACCCGCACTACCCGGCGGTGAGCGCAGACCAGCGAGCCGAACTGCTCACCGTCAAGGCCGAGCTCGAAGCCGAGGCCCCTCGCGGTGCCCACGCCGACCCGTTCGCGGCGGATGCAGCCGGAAAGGCCAAGGCAGAAGCCGGGCGGACGAAGGAGAAGCGGGCCTAGCAGATCGCGCTTACCCGGCGAAGCGGACGCGGGTGTCGGCGACGACAGCGCCGTGCTGGCGGACGAACACCGGATTGAGGTCGAGCTCGGCGATCTCGGGGATGTCCTCGACCATGGCGCTGACCCGGTGCAGCAGTTCGGCGAAGGCCGCCACGTCCAGCGGCGGGGACTGCCGGTACCCGGTGAGCAGCCGGTAAGAGCGCAGCGAGCGGAGCATCTCATCGACGTCGGTGTTGGACAGCGGCGTGATGCGCACCGCCACGTCGCCCAGGACCTCCACCGCGGTGCCGCCCAGGCCGGCCAGCACGAGCGGGCCGAAGGCCGGGTCGTGGGTCACGCCGATGATCATTTCCACGCCGTCGCGGATCTGCTCCTGGACGAGGAATTCCCCGCCGAGGTGGCCGAGGCCGGCGTCGGCCAGCGCGGCGCGGATCGCGGTCACCGCGTCGGCGGCCGCCTGCGGCGTGGTGATGCCGACGGCGACGCCGCCGACGTCGCTCTTGTGGATCGCCGCGGCGATCTTGACCACGACCGGCCCGCCCAGCTCGGCCTGGGCGGCCGCGGCCTGGGCCGGGGTGCGGGCCAGGCGGGACCGGGCGGCGGGAATGCCGTAGGCGGCCAGCAGCTCCGCGGCCGCCTCGGCGTCGGCCCACCCGCCGCCCGGCTGGCCGGCCAGCACGCGGCCAGCCCGCACGCGGCCGGCCAGCACGCGGCTGGCCACGGACCGGCCGCGGCGCGGGTCGATGCCGGGGGGTGTCACGACGTGGCCCGCGGGCCGGGCCCGCCATTCGGCCCACCGGGCGATCTGCCCCAGCGCGGCGGCGGCCTGCTCGGGGTAGGTGAAGACGGGGATGCCCGCGGCGGACAGGCTGGCCGGGGCCGGCCCGGCGGTCAGGAAGACCGCGATGACGGGCTTGGCGGGCAGGGCGCTGTTCATAACCGGCGCGGCGGCGGCGATCTCGCGGGCGACATCCTCGGCGTCGGTGGCGAACGGCGGGATGTACACCGCGATGATCGCGTCGATCTCCTCGGCCGCGCCCAGCAGGCGCAGCGCCCGCCCGTACTGCGCGGCGGTGGCGCTGGCCACCACGTCCACCGGGTTCCGGACGGCGGCCTGCGGCGGCAGCCCCGCGCGCAGCGCCGCCTGGGTGCCGTCGGACAGTTCCGGCACCAGCAGGCCGGCCGCCTCGCAGGCGTCGGCGACCAGGATCCCCGGCCCGCCGCCGTTGGTCAGCACCGCCACCCGCCGTCCGGCGGGCACCGGCTGGGCGGACAGCACGGCCGCGACGTCGAACATCTCCTCCAGCGTGCCGGCCCGGATGACCCCGGCCTGGTGGAACAGCGCCTCCACCGCGACCTCGCCGGCCGCCAGCGCCGCGGTGTGCGAGGACGCCGCCCGCCGCCCGGCACCGGTACGGCCGGCCTTCACCGCCACGATGGGCTTGTGCCGGGACATACGCCGGGCGATCCTGGCGAACCGGCGGGGATCGGGCACCGACTCCAGGTAGGCCAGCACCACGTCGGTGCCGGGATCCTCGTCCCAGTACAGCAGCAGGTCGTTGGGCGCCAGGTCGGCGGTGTTGCCGACCGACACGAACCCGCTGATGCCCAGCGACGGCCCGGCCAGCAACGTCAGCGCGGCCAGCCCGAGCCCGCCGGACTGGGTCACGAACGCCAGCCGGCCCGGCGGCGGGAAGACCGGGCTGAACGTCGCGTTGAACCGGGGATCGGGCCCGCCGTTGAGCAGCCCCATGCAGTTGGGCCCGATCAGCCGCACCCCCGCGGCCCGGGCGCGGCGGCGCAGCTCGTCCTGCAGGGCCAGGCCCTCGCCGCCGGTCTCGGCGAACCCGGCCGAGATCACGCACGCCGCCCGCACGCCCAGGGCGCCGGCCTGGTCCACGATCCCGGCCACCAGCGGCGCGGGCACCGCCACCACCGCCAGGTCGGGCCGGGTGGGGCAGGCGGCCAGGTCCGGGTAGCAGGTCATCCCCTGGATGACCTGGCGGCGGGGGTTGACCGGGTACACCGGCCCGGCGAACCCACTGGCCAGCAGGTTGTCCAGCAGCAAGGCGCCGATGCTGCCGGGCCGGTCGCTGGCCCCCGCCAGCGCGATCGAGGAGGGGCGCAGGAACGGCGCGACCGCGGCGCGGGCGGCGGCGCGCTGGTCGGCCAGCACCGCCTCGAGGTAGGCGTCGGTTTCCTGCACGGCGAAGCTGGCGTGCACGGTGGCCGCCGTCGTCTGCTCGGTGTACTCCAGGCCCAGCTCCTCCAGCACGCCCAGGATCGCCGTATCGCCCTTGGGCGTGTCGGCGGCCAGCCGCCCGATCCCGGCGTGCCGGGCCTCCCCGGCCAGCCCGCGCAGCAGCAAGGTGCCCAGCCCCGCGCGCCGCCAGGACGCGTCGACGAAGACCAGGAGCCGGGCCGTGTCCCCCCTGGTGCGCTCATACCGCGCCACGCCCGCCACCTGGCCCGCCGGCCCGGACGCCACGGTCGCGACGAGACCCGCCGTGTGGCCCGGCCGCGGCAGGGCCACGTCACCGGCGCGGTCGGGCGGCAGATGAGCCAGATCGGTGAACCGGCGGCGGGCCGGGGCGTCCAGGCGCCGCCACAGCGCCACCACTCCGGCCGCGTCATCGGCCCGCAGCGGGCGCACCATCACCACCCGGCCGTCCCGCAGCGTCTCCTCGGAACCCGCCGCCTGGCTCTGGTCACCATCCACGTCCGCAAGTCTGCACGACCGCACGGGTGGCCCTCGCCACGGGGCCGGGAGCGTCCTAGAGTGAGTTACCCGTCCGTAACAGGAGCGTCATGAGCTTTAACCTGGCGACCACGCTGCGGGAGTCCCGCAACGCCAAACCCGACCATCCGCTGTGCCATATCAGCGACCTGACCTTCAGCTACGCCCAGGTCGACGAGATCTCCGGGCGGGTGGCCAGTGCGCTGCTCGGCCATCGGGCTGCGCCGCGGCAACAAGGTCGCCGTGCAGCTGCCGAACCTGCCCCAGTTCATCTTCACCTACTTCGCCATCTTGAAGGCCGGCCTGGTGATGGTGCCGCTGAACCCGCTGCTGAAGGCGCCCGAGGTCGCCTACCAGCTGCAGGACTCCGAGTCCAGGATGCTGATCACCTTCGAGGGGTTCGCGGACGAGGCGGTGGACGGCGCCCGCGCAGGCCGGGGACGTGCCCACGTACGTGGTGAACCTCCCGGGCCACGACCAGCGGCCCGAGGGGACCAGGCACTACGACGAGCTCTACTTCGCCGACGACACCGGCGATATCGAGCCGACGGATGCCGACGACACCGCGGTGATCATCTACACCAGCGGGACCACCGGCAAGCCCAAGGGCGCCGAGCTGACCCATTTCCAGATGTTCATGAACTGCACCGTGTCCGGCGAGCTGTTCGGCCTGCGGGGTGACGACATCGCCACCGCGGTGCTGCCCCTGTTCCACGTGTTCGGCCTGTCCAGCGTGCTCAACATGATCGTGCGGTTCGGGGCCACGCATGGTGCTCATCCCCCGGTTCGAGGCGGATGCGGTGCTGGACGCCATGGCGCGGCACCGGTGCACGATCTTCACCGGCGTCCCGACCATGTACTTCGCGCTGCTGCAGGCGGACCTGGCCGGCCGGGACCTGTCGTCGCTGCGGGTGGGGGTATCCGGCGGCGCCGCGATCCCGGGCGAGGTGATCCGCGCGTTCGAGGAGAAGTTCCCCGGCGTGGTGATCCTGGAGGGCTACGGGCTGACCGAGACGGCCAGCACCACGACCTTCAACTTCAGCGCCGAGCAGCGCAAGGTGCTCTCGATCGGCCTGCCGATCTGGGGCGTGGAGGTCCGGGTGGTGGACGAGGCGGACAAGCCGCTGCCGCCGGGGCCGGAGAACATCGGCGAGATCGTCATCCGCGGCCACAACCTGATGAAGGGGTACTACCGCAACCCCGACGCGACCGCGGAGGCGTTCCGCGGCGGCTGGTTCCACACCGGCGACCTGGCCTACGCCGACGAGGACGGCTACCTGTTCGTCGTGGACCGCAAGAAGGACATGCTCATCCGCGGCGGCTACAACGTCTACCCGCGGGAGATCGAGGAGGTGCTGTTCGCCCACCCGGCGGTGGCCGAGGCCGCGGTCATCGGCCGGCCCGACGCGCGGCTGGGCGAGGAGGTGGTCGCGGTCCTCGTGCTCAAGCCGGGCGCGCAGGCGGACCCGGACGACATCATCGCGTACTGCCGGGAGCGGCTGGCGGCCTACAAGTACCCGCGCGAGGTGATCATCGTCGCCGACCTGCCGAAGGGCCCGACCGGGAAGATCCTCAAGAGGGAGCTGCGGGCCGGATGAGCCTGATCCCCACCGTCCGCGGCCCGGTGGAGACGGCCGACCTCGGGCCGACCTACATGCACGAGCACATCTTCGTGCGCACCGCGGACGTGCAGCAGAACTACCCCGGCGAGTGGGGCAGCGAGGACGACCGGGTCGCGGACGCGGTGGCCAAGCTGCGCGCGCTGGCCGCCCAGGGCGTCCGCACGATCGTCGACCCGACCGTGGTCGGCCTGGGCCGCAACCTGCCGCGGATCCAGCGGGTCGCCGAGCAGGTGCCCGAGCTCAACATCATCGTCGCCACCGGCCTGTACACCTACGACAGCGTGCCGTTCTTCTTCCGCTACCGCGGCCCGGCGCTGAACGAGGCGCTCGGCACCGAGGTGCCCGACCCGATGGTGGACATGTTCGCGGGCGACATCACCGAGGGCATCGACGGCACGGGCGTCAGGGCGGGCATGCTCAAGTGCGCCATCGACGCGGAGGGCATGACCCCGGACGTCGAGCGGGTGATGCGCGCGGTGGCCGCGGCCCATCACCGGACGGGCGTGCCGGTCACCGTGCACACCCACCCGGGGTCGCGCACCGGGCTGGAGGTCAAGCGGGTGCTGTGCGACAGCGCCGGGGTCGATCCCGGCCGGGTGGTGCTCGGCCACAGCGGCGACACCCCCGACTGCGACCATCTCGCGGAACTGGCCGACGCCGGGTTCATGCTGGGCATGGACCGGTTCGGGATCAACCTGGAGACCACGTTCGAGGTGCGGGCGGACACGCTGGTCGAGATGTGCCGCCGTGGCTACGCCGAGCGCATGGTGCTGTCCCACGACGCGGCCTGCTATATCGACTGGATCGACCCGAACATCCTGCCGTTCCTGCCGCAATGGCACTACCTGCACCTCCACAACGAGGTCCTGCCGTACGCCCGGGAGCACGGGGTGACCGAGGAGCAGATCGCCACCATGCTGACCGCCAACCCGCGGCGCTTCTTCGAGCCAGGGCCGGGGTGAACCACGGCCCGTTCGGTATCAAAAATTTTTCAGAACGGGCCGTGGTGCGTGCGCTACCTCACCGGGACCTCAGGAGGTGACCCGGTCCGTGCGGCGCGGCAGCTTCCAGCCCGGGCGGGGGAAGTGGCAGGTGTACCCGTTGGGGTAACGCTCCAGGTAGTCCTGGTGCTCGGGCTCGGCCTCCCAGAACGGCCCGGCCGCCGTCACCTCGGTGACCACCTTGCCCGGCCACAGGCCGGAGGCCTCGACGTCGGCGATCGTGTCCTCGGCGGTCTGCTTCTGCGCGTCGCTGAGGTAGAAGATCGCCGACCGGTAGCTGGTCCCGATGTCGTTGCCCTGCCGGTTGCGGGTGGTCGGGTCGTGGATCTGGAAGAAGAACTCCAGCAGGTCCCGGTAGGAGATCCTGTCCGGGTCGAAGGTGATCTCGATCGCCTCGGCGTGGCCGGAGTGGTGGCGGTAGGTGGCGTTCGGCACGTCGCCGCCGGTGTAACCGACCCTGGTCGACAGCACGCCGGGGAGCTTGCGGATGAGGTCCTGCATGCCCCAGAAACAGCCGCCGGCGAGGATGGCCTTCTCGGTCGTCATGATGCGCTCCTGGTGTGGGTGGTGCCGCCCGCTGGGTGCGAGCGGGCGCCCAGCTATGCAACCCCGTTCCGGGCGCCGCTATTTCACCGTGTCCCGCGGTTCCGTTTCTTCGCGGTCCGGCAGCCGGCTGGCCAGGAGCTGGGCCAGGTGGATGCCGCGGGCGTGGCCGAGCTGGTCGAGCTGGGTGCGGCAGGAGAACCCGTCCGCCAGCACCACCGCATCGTCCGGGGCGTTGCGGACGGCGGGCAGCAGGGCGGTCTCGGCCACGGCCCGCGAGACGTCGTAGTGGCCGCGTTCGACACCGAAGTTCCCGGCCAGCCCGCAGCACCCGCCGACCGCGTGCACCTGGGCGCCGGTCCGGGCCAGCAGCGCGGAGTCCGTGTCCCAGCCCATGACCGCGTGGTGGTGGCAGTGCGGCTGGGCCACCGCGCGCACGCCGGACAGGTCGGGTGGTTCCCAGGTGCCGGTCTGGGTCAGCAGCTCGGCGAGCGTGCGGGTGGCGGCGCGGACCTGGCCGGCGCGGGGATCGCCGGGCAGCAGCTCGGTGATCTCGCCGCGCAGCACGGCGGTGCACGACGGCTCCAGCCCGACCACCGGGATGCCGGCCCGGACCGCCGCGTCCAGGGCGTCCAGGCTCCGCCGCAGCTGGCGGCGCGCGCCGTCCAGCTGGCCGGTAGAGATCCAGGTCAGCCCGCAGCACACGGGCTTGCGGGTGATCTGCACCGAGTACCCGGCCGCCTCCAGCACCCGGACGGCGGCCCGTCCGACCTCGGGCGCGAAATGGTCGGTGAACGTGTCCACCCACAGCAGCACCGGCGCTCCGGTTTGCGCTCCGGTTTGCGTTCGGGCCCGGTCGGCAAACCACGCGCGGAAGCGGCCCGCGGCGAACCGGGGCAGCGGGCGGCGGGCGTCGATGCCGCCCGCCCGTTTGGCCAGCGCGGCCAGCGCCGCGTGGCCCAGCGCGGCGTTGGCCAGTCCCGGCGCGTGCGAGGCCAGAGCGGCCCAGCGGGGCAGCCAGCCCAGCGCGTAGTGGGCGGGCGGGCGCAGCCGCCGCCGGTACCGCTGATACAGCACCTCGGCCTTGTAGGTCCCCATGTCCACCCCGGCCGGGCAGTCCGCCGAGCAGCCCTTGCACGCCAGGCACAACTCCAGCGCCTGCGCCACCTCCGCCGAGCCGAAGCCCTTGACCAGCGTGCCGTTCGCGAGCTCCTGCAGGACACGCGCACGGCCGCGGGTGGAGTCCTTCTCGTCCCGCGTGGCCAGGTAGGACGGGCACATCACCCCGCCCCCACCCGCTCCCCGCCCCCCTCACTGTGTCGGCCCGGCACTTGCCCACGCCGGTGCACCGGTGCACCGCGGTGGACAGGTCACCGCCGTCGTGGCTGTAGGCGAAGCCGAGCCCGGTCCGGATCGGGCGGGCCAGCGGCACCCGCAGGTCCGCGTCCAGCGGCGCCGGATCGACCAGCACGCCGGGATTGAACACGTTGCCCGGGTCGAAGATCGCCTTCACCGCGGCGAACGTGGCGATGGCCTCGGGTGAGTACATGTAGCGGAGCAGTTCGCCGCGCGCCCGGCCGTCCCCGTGCTCCCCCGACATCGAGCCGCCGTACTTGCCCACCAGCTGCGCCGCGGCGACGACGAACTCCCGGTATCGTTCCGGCCGGGCGGCCAGCGGGAAGTCGATGCGGACGTGCACGCAGCCGTCGCCGAAGTGCCCGTAGATCAGGCCGTCCAGGCCGTGCTCGCGCATCAGCGCGCCGAAGTCCCGCAGGTACGCGCCCAGGTGCTGCGGCGGGACGGCGGCGTCCTCCCAGCCGGGCCAGGCCAGGCGCGCCCGCCGGGGTGCGGCCGCCCAGGCCGGCGCCGTCCTCCCGGACCCGCCACAGGGCCCGCGCCGGGCCGCCGGTGACGACCAGGCTGTCCACGCAGTCGGCGTCGCCGATGACCCGCATCGCCGCCGCGCGCGCCTCCGCCTCGTCGTCGCCGGCGGTCTCCACGAGCAGCCAGGACTCACCGCGCGGCAGCGCCGGGCCGGCACCGGCCCCCCGGCGGGCCCGGAAGACGTCCACCAGCCGCGCGTCCATCCCCTCCACCGCCACCGGGCGGTGCGGCAGCAGGCCGAGCACCACGTCCGCGGCGGCCGGCATGCTGGCGTAACCGAGCACCGCCAGCGCCACCGCCTTCGGGGAGGGCACCAGCGCCACGGTCGCGCCGGTGATCATGCCGAGCGTGCCCTCGGTGCCGGCCAGGAACCGGGCCAGATCCGCCCCGTTCTCCGGGAGCAGATGCTCCAGGGAGTAACCCGATACCTGCCGGCCGAACCGGCCGAACTCGGTGCGGATCATGGCCAGGCGCGCCGCGACCAGGGCGTCCAGCCCGGCGCCGATCGGCCCGGCGGCGGTGCTGAGTCCGCCGCGGCCTGCCCGGCGCGCGGTCAGCCGCTCCCCGGACGCGGTCAGCACGTCCAGGCTCACCACGTTGTCGGCCGTGCGGCCGTACCGCAGCGCCCGCGAGCCGCAGGCGTTGTTGCCGATCGAGCCGCCGATGCTGGCCCGCGCGTGCGTGGACGGATCGGGGCCGAACCGCAGCCCGTGCCCGGCCGCGGCGGCGGTGATGTCGTCCAGGATCGCGCCCGGCTCGACGACCGCGGTGCGCGCCTCGGCGTCCACCGACAGGACCCGGTTCAGGTGCCGGGAAAAGTCCAGCACGATGCCGGGCCCGACCGCGTTGCCCGCGATGGAGGTGCCGCCGCCCCGGCAGGTGACCGGCACGCCGAACCGCGTCGCGACCGCCAGCGCGGCGGCCGCCTCCTCGACGTGCGCGGGGAAGGCCACCACGCTCGGCACCACGCGGTAGTTCGACGCGTCGCTGGAGTACTCCGCGCGCCGCCGGGCCGAGTCATCCACGCTCGTCAGCCCCGCGCCGCGCAGGGCGGCGGCCAGCTCGCCGGTCTTGCCTCCCGTCACGGCCCCGATGCTACGACACGCTCACCGGGGAAGGGTTCGGCGCGGCGTCCGGCCGGTTCGCCCGGCCCGCCGGTTCGCCCGGCCCGCCGGTTCGCCCGGCCCGCCGGTTCGCCCGGCCCGCCGCCCGCGGTCCTGTCGTCCCGCGGTCCCCAGTAACGCGCCAGTCTCCCAATTGCGCGGAGGATCCGGCCTTCGCGGAAGATCCGGGCAGCTATAGATTGCCCAAATCCTCCGTATAAGCCAAATCCTCCGCGTTAATCGGACGGGACTGGTACACGTGTGCGAGAAATGCGACTGCTGTGGGAGTTGTGGTTGGTGATAGGCCCGCGGCCGGGCCGTGCCGGGCATCGGGCGGGTAATCAGCGGCGCGGCTGGCGCGGAGCGGCGGGCTATCCGACCTTGGCGGTCCGGCCGGCCCAGTAGGGCGCCCGGAGCTGGCGCTTGAGGAGCTTGCCCGATCCGGTACGCGGCAGCTCGTCGGTGAACTCCACCGACCGCGGCACCTTGTAACCGGCCAGGTGCTCGCGCGCGAACGCGGTGACCTCCTCGCCGGTCAGCGACGATCCCGGCGCCCGCACGACCGTCGCGTGCACGGCCTCGCCCCACTGTTCCGACGGGATCCCGAATACCGCGACGTCGTAGATCTCGGGATGCTGGTCCAGCGCCGCCTCGATCTCGGCGGGGTAGATGTTCATGCCGCCGGAGATGATCATGTCGGTCTTGCGGTCGCAGATGTACAGATAGCCCTCGTCGTCCCAGTACGCGATGTCGCCGACCGTATGGAAGTCGCCGCGGCTGTTCGACTCGTAGCTGGCCTCGTTCTTGTAGTAGGTGTCGAACGTGACCTTGGACCGCACGAAAACCTCGCCGGGATGATCCGGCCCGGTACCGGTGACCTCGCTGCCGTCGTCGCCGACCAGCATGATCTCGATGCCGGGAGCCGGCTTGCCGCAGGATCCCGGCTTGCGCATCTGGTCCTCGGGCACCAGCACGGTGTCCACGCCGAGCTCGGTGGACCCGTAGACCTCGAACAGCGACCCGGGCGGGAAGTCCGCCACGTACTGCTGCTTGAGCGCGTAGCTCCACGGCGCCGCGTTGGCCACCATGACGCGCATACAGGAGCGGTCGTAGCGCTCCTTGACCTCGGCGGGCAGCGCGCAGATCATCCGGAACAGCGCGGGCGCGGAGAACGTCGAGCTCGCCCGGTACTTGTCCACCAGCCGCAGCCAGTCCTCGGCGTCGAACTTGCGCTGCACGATGATCGTCTGGCCGAAGAGCAGGGAAGCGCTCATGAACGCGCTGGGGCCGCTGTGGTACAGCGGGCCGGAGGTGATGTAGATGTCGTCGGGCCGGTAGCCGAACAGGTTCAGCAGGGCGCCCATGACCTCCGGATCCGGGGGGCCGTTCCGGACCGCGCCCTTCGGCTTGCCGGTGGTGCCCGAGGTGTAGATCATCGTCCCGCCCTCGCCGGTGTCCTCGGCGTCGGGCGGGACGGCCGGGGCGGCCGCGATGTCGGTGTCGCCCTGTGGCCCGGCCGGGTCCCCGGCGCCGGCTGTGGACTTCCGGCATGCCAGGCCGGGACTTACGTCCTTGCCTGCCCGGTGTCCGCCACGATTCACTTGCCGCGTGTTCATCGGCACCGAGATCCGGCTAGACGTCGGCTTCAGCGCGGCCCGGGCCCGGCTGGCGCGCCTGGCCCGCCGCGGGCTGCTGCGCCGCGCCAGCGATGACGCCTACCGCGACCTGGAGGCCGGCCTGGCCCGGGTCGGGCCGCTCGAAGCCGTGCCCGGCCTGTCCAGGCTGGTGGCGGTGCGATTCAGCGACATGACGACCCACGAGGACTTCACCAGCGTGGCGATCCGCTGGGAAGCCACCGGGCCGGGCGGCGCATTGTTCCCGGCCCTGGACGCCGATATCACGCTCAGCCCGGCCGGGGACGACGCCACCAAGCTCACGGTAGCGGGGGTCTACCGGCCGCCGCTCGGCGTCCTGGGCGCGGGCCTGGACCGGGTGATCCTGCACCGGGTCGCCGAGGCCACCATCCGGGTCTTCGCCCAGGACATCGCGGCGGCCATGACCGATTCCGCCCTCTCGCCCCGCGTGCGGCCGGCACCTTGTCCCGGGGAGCCCGGCCCGCCGTAGACCGCCCGGCCGCGGTCAGCTGTCCCAGTCGATGACCGCCTGGCCCGCCGCCTCGGGATGCCGCTCCAGCCAGCCGCGGGCGAACGGGCACAACGGCACCAGGGTGAGCCCTTCCCGCACCGCCCGGTCGACCGCCGCCGTCACCAGCCTGCCGCCGATACCGCGCCCCTCCAGCTCGGCCGGAACCTCGGTGTGAATCAGCACCAGCCGGTCACCCCGGAGGCGGTAGACAAGCTCGGCCAGCCGCGCGTCCTGGCGCAGCTCGAACCGGGACTCGGCGGCGTTGTCGGTGACCTCCACGGGTTCCACGGCCCAAGCATGCCAGGCGGGCGAAATGGGCGTGCGGGCCGCCCCGGGAGCCGAGCACCGAGCTGCTGAGCGAGCCGACGATCAGCTAGCGGGCTGAGCGAACCTGGGACCTGTCGCTTGACGCGCTCGCCGGCCGAAGGGCGGCCGCAGGCCAGGCAGCTCCTGCTGGTCTTGTCCTGCTTCGCGCCCGCGACGCCCATCCCGGCACGGCTCCTGCAGCAGCAGCCAGGTGCTCGCCGACCGCAACCGGGTCCTCGGCGCAAGCCACCCGGACACCGAGACCACACGCAACGAGCTCGCGCAACTCGCAGCCCGCCGTGCGGGCGCCGACGGCTGAGAGCCAAGGACCGCCCGGGGTAAACCGGGGCACCAGGGTCGCGCCTGACCTGGCGGCCTGAAACGATAATGGTGCAGGCCGGGCCGACTGCAGGGAGGTGATGCCGGGCCATGACCGGCCACCAGATATTCACGTCCCGGCTGAGGGGCCGTCCGCTGCTGGACAGCGAGGGCCTGACCATCGGCCGGATCCGCGACGTCGTGATCCTGCCCGGCTCCGGCAAGGAACCGCCCCGCGCGCTGGGCCTGGTCGTGACGTTGCAGCGGCGCCGCATCTTCGTCAACCTCGGCCAGATCGCGGAGATCTCCGTCGACGGCGCCCACCTGCACGGCGGTACCGTCGACCTGGACCGCTTCACCCGCCGGACCGGGGAGATCCTGGCCTCCGAGCTGTACGGGCACCACGTCGAGGGCGGCGGGACGATCGTCGACGTCGCCATCAGCTCCAGCGAGCGCAGCGGGTCGGCTGGGAGGTCTCCGCCCTGGCCGTCTCGCGCGGCCTCAGCCTGCTGAACCGCGGCCCGGAGATCGTGCCCTGGGACCGGCACCCGGAGCTGATCAAGACCGACCCGCTGGCCGAGCAGCTGGCTGAGCTGCGCGAGCTGCGGCCGGCCGACCTCGCCACCGCCGTCGAGGAACTGCCGCCCACCAGGCGCGAGCCAGATCGCGGCCGCGCTGGACGACGAGCAGCTGGCCGACGTGCTGGAGGAGATGCCCGAGCAGGACCAGGTCCGGCTGCTGGCCAGCCTCGGGCTCGAGCGCAGCGCCGACGTGGTGGAAGAGATGCAGCCGGACGACGCCGCGGACCTGCTGGCCGAGATGCCCGCCGAGCAGCGCGAACGGCTGCTGACGGCGATGGAGTCCGTCCAGGCCGAGGACCTGCGGCGGCTGCTGCGGTACGGCCCGAAGACGGCGGGCGGCCTGATGACCTCCCAGCCGCTCATCGTGACCCCGGACACGCCGGTGGCCGAGGTGCTGGCCCGGATCAGGGACCCGGAGACGCCGGTCACCTCGGCCGCGCAGGTGTACGTCTGCGAGCCGCCCATGGTGACGCCGACCGGCCGCTACCTCGGCAGCGTGGGGTTCCAGCGGCTGCTGCGCCGGCCGCCGTCCACCCTGGTCGGCCAGTGCGTCGAGGCCAGCGTCTTCGTCCGGCCCGACCTGCCCGAGCGCGACCTGGCGGCCCGGATCGCCGCCTACAACCTGGTCAGCGTGGCGGTATGCGACGACGACGGCCGCCTGGTCGGTGCGGTTACCGTGGACGATGTACTAGACCACCTGCTGCCCGCGGACTGGCGGAGGACGGGAGGCTGAGATGGCGCGGATTGCCCTCCGCCGGCTCGGCGAGCGGGCCGACCTGTCCGTTCCGCGCGGCTCCCCGGAGATGGGCGCCCGCTACGACGCCGACGCGTTCGGGCGGTTCGCGGAGGCGATGGCCCGGTTCCTCGGCACCGGGCGTTTCATCGTCGGCCAGACGGTGATCGTGATCGGCTGGATCATCCTCAACACCGTCGGCCTCATCAATCACTGGGATCCGTACCCGTTCATCCTGCTCAACCTGGCCTTCTCGACCCAGGCGGCCTACGCCGCGCCGCTGATCCTGCTCGCCCAGAACCGGCAGGACGACCGCGACCGGGCGAACATCGAGCGCGACCGGGAGGTGGCGGCCCGGACCCAGGCCGACACCGAGTTCCTGGCCCGCGAGCTGGCCGCCGTCCGCCTGGCGCTGGCCGACGTGGTGACCACCCAGGACCTGGAGGATTCGCTGTCCCGGCTGGCCAAGCTGATCACCGGCCAGCCGCCCCGGACCGCGCCCGAGACGCGCACGACGCCGGACGGGAAGTCGGGCACCGCATTGGGCGGGTGACAAGAGGGAGTACGGCAGGGCCTCTAGGAAGCGCCTTCGCGGACCGCCACCGAGGTCTAGCGACCGGCGGTGGCGGGCTCGCGCGCGGGGCTGCTGTCCTAGAACCGCAGCAGCGGGCCGGCGGTGCCCAGGCTCAGTCCGGGCGAGAACAGTGTGGTGCCCAGCGCGGGCGCGGGCTAGGACCTTCGCCTCTGACCGACCGTGAGAACGCGGCCCACGATGGTCGCAGAGGTGATCTGCCATGGCCACCATCGAGGCGCAGCGCGGTCACAGTCCGCTGGACGCCGCTCTGGACATTTTCCGCATCCGCCAGGTCTTCAACGCGATCGTCCGCACCCGCGACGTGGTGACGGCCATCCGCAGCGATACGGCGTTCCTCGACGCGGTCCGGCGCGGGATCCTGCCGCTGCCATCCGACCACCGGCCACCGCCCAGGCACATCTTCGGGCCGCTGCAAGGCGCTGCCCCGCCGCCGCTGCCGGGCCGCGTCGGTGTCGTGGCCAGCGGCGGCAGCGGCGCCCTCGCGTCGCTCGTCGGCGTGGCCAAGGCGCTCGAGGACAGCGGCACCCAGGTGTCGGTCTACTCGGTGTGCTCGGGTTCGGCGCTGTTCGGGTTCCCGCTCGGTGCCGGGATGACGCCGGATGAGACCGCGGAGTTCACCGCCTCAATCCGGCCCGAGGACTACGTCGATGTCGGCTGGCGCGAGATCGCCACGCTCGTCCCCACCTTGGCGCGCGGCTGGTGCGGCCTGCTGCGCGGCGACAAGCTCGAGGCGTTCTACCGCAGCCAGCTCGGTGACCTCACCCTGGCCCAGCTGCGGACGCCGACGTACGCGCCGGTGTGGAACATCGAGCACAACCGCCTGGACTACGTCGGCCCGCGTACCCATCCGGACATGCCGGTGGCGCACGCGATCCGCATGGCCATCTCGCTCCCGCTGCTCATCCAGCCGGTCGTGCTCGACGGGCAATCGTGGTGCGATGGCGGGATCGTTGACATCTTCCCGGTGCGGCCGGTGCTCGACATCGAGCCCGCCGTCGAGGTCGCGGTAGCGGTCAACTGCTTCTATCCGCACGAGTTCGGCGGCGAGGACGTGACCGGATGGGACCGCCAGCCGCTCAGCATCGTCGCGGCCGCCTCGCAGGTGCGCACCTGCCAGCAGGCGGAGCTGGCCCGCGAGCATCTCGCCCGGCTGCGCAGCCAGGCCCGTACCCTGCTGGTCGAGCCGGTGCCCTACGGGAAGGTGGCCGGGACCGGCTTCTACGAGCAGTTCCTCGACGCTCGCGAATGGCCGGAGTTCATGCGCGCAGGGCGCACCGCGATGCTCACCTCCCTGAGCCGGCAAGCCCCAGCGCGGCCGCCCGACCGCCGCCTGACCGCCGCCTGACCGCCCCGGGCCGCGGTCGGCGATCCAGCGGCCGCCCGGCCAGGGCCGGCCGCCCGGTTCCCCTGGTCTCCCGGCCCGGGATGACGGGGAGGAGGAGGGCCAGCCAGGGTAGTCGCCTACCTGGTCAGGCTGGGTGGCTGGAGATCTGGCGGGCCGTCCTGGCCGGGTGCGGCGAACACGTGGTCACGGATCTGGCGGATCGTGTCATCCAGGATCTTCAGGGAGCCGGAGATCCGCTGCCGGGCCGCCTCATGAGGCACGTCGGCCGCGGTCTGCAGGCTGAGGCCGACGCGGAACAGGTCGTCGACCAGCCGGGTGAGGAGTTCCCGGCCGCGGCGAGCGTCGTCGGCCGCGGCGTCGGCCGGGACCACCTGTGACCGGTCCTCGGTGACGTCCCGGATCACGGCCAGGATAAAATGGCCGGTCCCGGTGACCACCGGGCTGAGGCTGACCCGGACGGGGAACGTGCTGCCGTCCCGGCGCTGCCCGGCCAGCCGCACCCGCGATCCCATCGGCCGGGCCACCGGCTCCCGCGTATATCCGGTCCGCTGCGTGACGTGCGTGGTCCGCAAGCCGGCCGGGACCAGCGACTCGACCGGCTGGCCGATCAGCTCACCGGGCCGGCAGCCGAACATGTCCTCCGCCCGCCGGTTGGCCAGCACCAGCACGCCATCCTCGTCAGTGAGTATCACCCCGTCAGCCAGCGCATCGAGCAGCCCCCACAGCGCCGCCGGGCTGATCCGTGCCCGGGACCTGTCCAGCACCGCACGTCTGCGGCGCGAACCCGCCTGGCGCTCGCCCGGGCCCGGGCCTGGCCGTGACAGCAGCGGGATGACACCTAGCGCTCCGGCGGCGATGGCCGCCTCCACCGACGGGTAGATCGCGACCAGCCGATCCAGTCCACTGGCCTCCAGCACCTGGCGGACAGCCGGGGCGGTGACAGCCACCCGCAGCTGCGCGCCGCCGTCCGATGCGCGCTGGCAGGCGCGCACCAGAGCAGCCGCGCCAGAACGGTCGCACGACAGCGTCCCGGTCATGTCCGCGATCAGTACGGCGGCACCCCGGTCGAGCAGTTCCAGCAGCTGCTCGCGGATGGAGCCGGAATCGGCCGCGCCGATGTGCTCCGGCAGTGTCACCACCGCCTGGCTTCCCGCCCACCGCACCGGGAACGGGCCGTCAGGCACGGCAGCGCCCGGCGCGTCCGTCAAGACCAGCACGTGGCCTGACGGCGGTGCCGGTCAGCGAGAGACAGAACTGACGCATTGCTAAAGCACCTTACCCTCCGCTGGAGCGGACGCCCGCCGGCTGACCTGCCGCTTGACGCCTGGCTGAGGGCCCGGTCCGGATTCCGCCCGCTGGGCCGGCGGACTTTTCGCCGTGGAGGGCGGGACGTACGGCCCTGCCGCGATGACCTTGCGCCGGGTTAGCTTCTGGCATGTTCATCAGCACCGAGATCCGGCTGGACTTCGGCTTCAGCGCCGCCCAGGACAAGCTGGCCGACCTGGCCCGTGACGGACTGCTCGGCCGCGTATCCGCTGACGCGTACGACCAATGGCAAGCTGACCTGGTCCGCGCCGGCCCGCGGGGGACTATGCTCGGCATGTACCGGATCGCCCGGGTGCAGGTCACCGGCATGGTGACCTACGGGAACTCGGCCCTGTGGGCGATGCGGTGGGAGGTCGCCGGCCGCGGCGGCGCGCTGGTCCCGGTCCTGGACGCCGACATCAAGCTCACCCCGGCCGGGCCAGACGCCACGGTTCTCGCGGTGTCCGGGGTCTGCCTGCCGCCGCTCGCCAGGCTGGCCCCCGGACAGGACCCGGCGGTCACGCGTCAGGTCGCCCAGGCGACAATCCAGGCCTTCACCAGCCACATCGCGTCCAGCATCGCCGACCCGGCCGCCGGGCCTGGCGCAGAACACGGCACGATGCGGCCCGGACCTGGCGCCGCATACCGTGACCGTACGGCGAGCTGACGCCGGACTGCGCGTCCGTTCCAGGATGGGACCACGAGCTTGCCACTGGGCACGTGCCAGCGTCGGACCTGTCTATTGCTGCCGGCCGCGGCCAGCGTCTTTCCGTGCCAAGTAATGACCATCTCAGCGGTGAGGGCAGCTACCTGATGGGCAGCATACGTGGTAGGCAACGAGCCACTATCTCCTGCCGATGTAAGGTACAGGCCATCATGGCCGTTGCACGGAAGCGAGGATGTTGTCATGGCCACACGGTGGAGCGACCTCAGCGAGAGCAGCCGCAGGCTGATCGTTGCCGCAGCAATCGGCGAAGCCGTCCTCAAGACGGCGGTGCTCATCGACATCAGGCGCCGTCCGGCAAACCAGATCCGCGGCTCGAAGCGGACGTGGATCATAGCGGCGGTACTCGTCAACTCCGCCGGGGTCGGGCCGCTGTCATACTTCGCTTTCGGGCGGCGACGGCACGCCGGAGGCGTCGAGCTGGGGGCAGCTCCGGGCGAGGGCTGAGTGACCAACTGAGCGAGGATCCCGGCAGCTCGCATGCACGACCGCGGACACCGCTGGCGAGACCCTGATCCTTCGGGGGGTGATCGGCAGCCGCGAACCTGAGCCTTAGCTTGATCGCCGATGAGCGGCCGTGGTTGACTCTAATAGACGTGCTGAGTCATGTAGCGGGCACGACACGCCTTTACCAGAGTGGCCTAAATAACGCGACCGGGAGGCGGGTGCCGTGAGCCTGTTGCAGACGGTTGAGGTGCCGCGACTGCCCGTGTCCCGGCTGGAGCCGGTCATCGGCGCCCAGCGGTACGCGGAGCTGACCCAGGCCGCCCACCAGGTCCGGCAGATGCTGGCCGGGCACACCATCTGGAACGTCAACTCGACCGCGGCAGGCGGCGGAGTCGCCGAGATGCTGCAGGTTCTGGTCGGTTATATCCGGGATCTGGACATTACCATCGGCTGGCTGGTCATTACCGGCGACGCCGAGTTCTTCGCCATCACCAAGCGGCTGCACAATCAGATACACGGCAGTCTGTCCGGAGCCCCGCTCGGCGCGGCGGAGGCCGGTCATTACGCGCAGATGCTGGCCGCGAACGCGGTAGAGCTGACGGCCCGGGTCCGGCCCGGCGACGTGGTGCTGCTGCACGACCCGCAGACCGCTGGCCTGGCCGCGCCGCTGGCGCAGGCGGGCGCCCGGGTGGTGTGGCGCTGCCACATCGGCGTGGACTGGGAAGACGACGTGACCCGGGCGGCGTGGGATTTCCTGCGGCCGTACCTGGCCGCGGCGGACGCATACGTGTTCTCGCGCCGGACATACGTCCCGTCGTGGATTCCCGCTGACAAGGCCTGGATCATCCCGCCGTCGATCGACCCGTTCTCCCCGAAGAACCAGCCACTGTCCGCCGGCGCCATACAGACCATCTTGGTGAAGCTGGGCGTACTGGACGGTGCGGTGCCGGTGGTGCCCGCGACGTTCGTCCGCCGCGACGGCAGTCGAAGACGTCGTCACCAGGTCAGCGACCGTCATCGGCGAGGGCCGCCCCGGACCCGGTGATCCGGTGCTGCTCCAGGTCTCCCGCTGGGACCGGCTCAAGGACATGGCCGGGGTCATGCGCGGCTTCGCCGACCACGTCGCGTCCAGCGGTGACGGGTACCTGATGCTGGTCGGCCCGGCGGTCAAGAACGTCAGCGACGACCCGGAGGGCGCAGTAGTTTACGGTGAGTGCCTGCTGCAGTGGCGCGATCTGAAACCCGCAGCCCGGACACGGATCCTGCTGGTTACCCTGCCGCTGGATGATATCGACGAGAACGCGGCCATGGTCAACGCGCTGCAGCGGCACGCCACCGTCATCACCCAGAAGAGCCTGGCGGAAGGGTTCGGGCTGACCGTCTCGGAGGGCATGTGGAAAGCACGGCCGGTCATCGGCTCGGCGGTCGGCGGGATCATCGACCAGATCCCTGACGGCACCGGGATCCTGCTGCCGGATCCCGCCGACCTGGCGGCGTTCGGAGCCGCGGCCCGCCTCCTGCTCACCGATCAGGACCAGGCGGCGCGGATCGGGCAAGCCGCGCATGCCCACGTCCGCGAGCAGTACATCGGCGACGTGCACCTGCTGCGCTACGCCAAGCTGATCGGCAGCCTGATCGGCGGCGGATAACACCACGGGGGCCCGTGATGGCGAGGGCCGGTGCGGCCTGCCTATATTGGGTCTTACTCGAGGTTTGTTTTCCGGGGGGTTAGCGTGACGTGAGTACACAGACCGGGCCGGGTACGTATGCCCTGCTGACTGATGGCGCCACGATCGAGATCCGGCAGGCGGGGCCTGGTGATTTCGATGCGGTGCGGGATATGCACGCCAGGATGTCCCCGGAGAATCTGTATCTGCGTTTTTTCAGCATGAGCCGGGCCGCGGCCGAGTGGGAGGCGCGCCGGGTATGCCGCGAGCCGTCGCCGGATCACGCCGCGCTGCTGGCGGTGCTGGACGGCCAGGTGATCGGCTGCGGTGCCTATGAGCTGGCCGGTGGTGATGGTTCCGGGTCGGCGGAGGTCGCGCTGACGGTCGCCGATGAGATGCACAACCGCGGGGTCGGTACGTTGCTGCTGGAGCATCTGATCTCGCTGGCCCGCGGCCGGGGGGTGCGCAGCTTTGTCGCGGAAACGCTGATGGACAACACGCTGATGCTGCAGGTGTTCGCCAATGCGGGGTTGCGGGCGCGCCGCACGATGCAGGACGGGGTCTATGATCTGCGGTTCCCGCTGCCCGGCGAGGGCGACGCGGGCCGTGACACCTATCGTGATGCGGTCGCCGAACGGGAACGGTCGGCCGATGTGGCGAGCCTGCGGCATGTGCTGGCCCCGGCGTCGGTCGCGGTGATCGGGGTGAGCCAGAGTGACGGCCCGGCGGGGCAGGCTATCTTGCGGAACATCACCACCGGCGGGTTCGGTGGCGCGGTGTATGCGGTCGGCGTTGGGCCGGGCGAACTGGACGGTGTGCCGTCGCTGGCCGCGCTGCCCGGGCCGGTTGACCTGGCGGTCATCGCCGTGCCGGCGGCGGCGGTGCCCGGGGTGGCCGAGGAGTGCGGTCGGCTGGGGGTCAAGGCCCTGGCGGTGACGGCCCCGGGCCTGGACGGCGCGGCCCGGGCGGAACTGCTGGGCATCTGCCGCCATCACGGGATGCGGCTGGTCGGGCCCGGCTGTTTCGGCGTGGCCAACACCGCCATCTGCCTGGACGCGACGCTGGCGGCCCGCCATCCCCGGCCGGGGATGGCCGGGCTGGCGTCGGAGTCCACCGGCGGCGCCGGGTTTGTCTTGATCGAGCACCTGTCCCGGCTGGGTGTCGGGATCTCCTCCATGGTCTCTCTGGGCGACATGGACGACGTGTCCGGCACCGACATGCTGCGGTGGTGGGAATCTGACCCCGCGACCAAGCTGGCCGTGCTGTACCTGGAGTCGTTCGGTAACCCACGCAAGTTCGCCCGCACCGCCCGGCAGGCCGGGCGGAGCATGCCGGTCCTGACGGTGAACGCGGGCCGGTCCGCGCTGAGTCTTCGCCGGGCCGCCGTCCGCGCCGCGGCCGAGGTGACCCCGCAGCTCACCCGGCAGGCCCTGTTCGGGCAAGCGGGGGTGATCGCCACCGCCAACCTGGGCGAACTGCTGGACGCCGCGGCCTTGCTGGCCGCCCAGCCGCCGCCGGCCGGGAGCCGGATCGGCGTGGTGTCCAATACCCGCGGCGGCGGGGTGCTGGCTGCCGATGCGTGCGGTGACGTGGGCCTGCAGGTCGCCAGCCTCAGCAGCCAGACCCGGCAGGCGCTGCGGAACCTGCTCCCGCCCGGCGCCTCGGTGGCCGGGCCGGTCGATACCACCGCGATGGCCGGGCCCGGCCTGTTTGGCCAGTGCCTGGAGCTGGTCGGCGCCGACCCGGGCGTGGACGCGGTCCTGGCGCTGACGGCCACCACCGCGGCCGGCGACCCGGTGGCTGAGGTGGCCGCCGCGCGGCTGCCGGTGCCGGTCGCCGCGGCCGTGATGGACCAGGTCGAAGCGGTCCGGATGCTGACCGGCCCGGGCGACGGCCCGCCCGTCCCCGCCTACGCCTATCCCGAGTCCGCCGCCCGCGCCCTGGGCTATGCCGCCCGCTACGGCATGTGGCGGGCCGCCCGGCCCGGAACCAGCCCCGAGCTGGACGACCTGCACCCCGACCAGGCCAGGGAGCTGGTCACCGGCTTCCTGGCCGGGACCCCGCAGGGCGGCTGGCTGCCCCGGCAGCAGACCAGGGAGCTGCTCGGCTGCTACGGCGTGAGCCTGGTCGCCACCATCACGGTCACCACCGAAGACGACGCGGCGGCGGCGGCCGCACGATTCGGCGGCCCCGTCGCCCTCAAGGCCGACGTTCCCGGCCTGGTGGTCCGCAGGAAAGGCGCCGGAGCCGTCCTGCTCGGCCTGCACGGCGCGGATGAGATCCGGCACGGGTACCGCTCGCTGAGCGAGACCTTCGCCGGCCGGCTGTCCGGCATCACTGTCCAGCCGATGATCACCGGCGGCGTAGAAGTGACGATTAACGTGCTGGAAGAGCAGATGTTCGGCCCGCTGGTGCTCTTCGGGCTCGCCGGACCCACCGCCGGCCTGCTGGCCGACCGCGCCGCCCGGCTGGCCCCCCTGACTACCTCCGACGCCGACGACCTGATCCGCTCGGTACGCGCCGCTCCGCTCCTGTCCGGACGCCCCGGCGGTGCTGGCCCGGGGGAACGACCCCCCCAGGCCCCCTCGCGAGGCCACGCGGCCGACCTCGCCTCACTCAAAGACCTGCTGATGCGGGTCTCCCAGCTGGCCGACGACCTCCCGCAGGTCGCCGAGCTGGACCTGAGCCCGGTCATCGCCCGCCCTGACGGCACCGTGCCCGTCGACGCCCGGATCCGGATCCAGCCCACCGGACCCTCCGACGCCTACCTGCGCCACCTGCCGTAACCGGCCCGCCGCCGTAACCGGATGCCGACCGCCGGGGTCGCGCCGACCCCGGCGTCGTTGCTACCGGGTTGATGCCGCGCGGCATCAACCGCCGGCCAGCTCCTTCTTCAAGATCTTGCCCGTGGGCCCGAGCGGGAACGCGTCCAGGAAGAGGATGGATCGCGGATACTTGTAGGCTGCTATCCGCTCCTTGGTGAAGGCAATCAGCTCCTGTTCCGTTGCCGTGTGATCGGGCTTCAGCACACAGAAGGCCCTGACCTCCTCGCCGAGCCGCTCGTCCGGGATTCCCACGACCGCCACCTGGCCCACCGCGGGATGCAGGTACAGCACGTCCTCGACCTCTCGCGGGTAGACGTTGTAGCCGCCGCGGATGATGAGGTCCTTCTTGCGGTCGACGATGAAATAGAACCCCTCTTCGTCCTGATACCCGAGATCACCAGTGCGCAGCCATCCGTCGGTTATCGCCTCCGCGGTCGCCTCCGGGTTCTTGTAATATCCCTTCGTGATGGCGTGCCCCCGGAGCACGAATTCTCCTATGTTCTCCCGGCCCGGCGGCAGCCGCCGGGCCTCGTCGTCCCACACCTGCATGTCGACGCCCCAGATCGGCTTGCCGACGCTGTAGGGCTTGCGGTCGTCGCGGCGATTGAAGGTGGCCACCGGCCCGCTTTCGGTCAGGCCGTACAGCTCGAGAATGACCACACCGAACTTCCGCTCGAAGTTGTCCAGGAATTCAGCGGGCAGCGCTGACCCGGCCGAACCCGCGATGCGGAGGGACGATGTGTCGTAGTCGGCGAGCTTGGGATGCTGCAGCAGGGCGTGGTACATGGTCGGGACGCCGTGAAAGATCGTCGCCTTGTCCTGCTGTATGACATCCAGCATCTGGCCGGCGTCGAAGCGGGTCATCAGCCTCAGCGCACCGCCGGCGAGCACGGTGGAGTTAAGCACGCCGGAGAGGCCGAGCGTGTGGAACATCGGCGCGACGGCCACCATGATGTCGGCGTCGGTCATCTCGAAGCCCTGCCGGTGCGCGTCGGCGTTCATGAACAGCTCGAAGTGGCTCAGCTGGACGCCCTTCGGCCGGCCGGTCGTCCCGGAGGTGAAGAGGATCACGGCCGTATCGCCCGGGTCCCGCTGCTCGTACGGCGGCGGCTCGGGCTGGTCACCCGCGAGGAGCTCCCCGAAATCTATGCCAGGGTCCTCCTCATCGTGCTGTCCGTCCGCGACGACGAAGATTTTCTCCACGCCGGCCGAGTCGGCTCCCTTCGCGGCCTCGGAGATCGTGCCTGCTGACGTGATCACCGCCCTGGCGTCGGAGTCGCCCAGGTAGTAAGCGATCTCGGGTGCTTTCAGCAGCACGTTCATCGGGACCACGACACCCCCTGTCTTGAGGATGCCGAAGTACGCCATGAGAAACTGCGGAATGTTCGGCAGCTGAAGGCCGACCGCGATCCCGGGCTCGATGCCGTGCCGCCGCAGGTTCGCGGCGACACGGTCAGAGGCCGCATCCAGCTCGGCGTACGTCATCGAGCCCTGGTCGTAGATCACGGCCTTCTTGCCGGGCCACCGCTTAGCTGATTCGTGCAGAACAACTGCCAAGTTGAAGCCCATCTGCTATTACCTCCTAGGCCTCTGATCATCTGTGGGGTAGACCGTCAGCTGCCGACCGGCGACAGATGCCTGTGGGTCCGGTGTGCTGAGCCTGGCATGCCCTTCAGCTCGGGGATCGGCAGGATCACGCGCCCGAAGGTCTCCTTGAGCAGGCCCGAAGCGCAGCCGTACCATGCGACGGCGGCCAGCGCGATGCCGACCCAGCCGCCCGCCTTCACCAGGCCGGAAATCCCGGCGCCGTTGCCCCAGGCGGCCAGGATGAAGAGCGCCGTGGCGAGCATGAAGATCAGGTTGATGACGAGATTCGTCCGGAACGAGGCCATCCACAGGATGAAGGCCGGAATGGCCCATACGGCCAGGAAGAGAGCCTGGTTGGCGGGCAGCTGCGAGGGGGGAATCTTGGGCACCTCGTAGACGAGGAAGTACCACAGGGCGAGGTTGAAGGAGCCGAAGGTACCGAAGGCCACCACGCCGAACATGTTGCCGCGGAGGACCTCCCACATCGCCACGGCCAGCTGCCCCAGGGCACCGTAGGCCAGGAGCGTCGTGATGACGACCGGGAGGGCCGTCGGCTTCGCGAAGCCGATGTTGATCCAGCTGAA
This sequence comes from uncultured Actinomycetes bacterium, assembly GCA_963801155.1. Taxonomy (GTDB): domain Bacteria; phylum Actinomycetota; class Actinomycetes; order Streptosporangiales; family Streptosporangiaceae; genus Palsa-504. The sequence continues at coordinate 331,174 of CAWDEB010000010.1, read as the reverse complement.
GGCCGCCAGCGGCAGCGACAGGGCAGCCAGGCCGAACGGCCCCGGGTCGGCGAGGAACAGAGCCCTCACCGAACGGTTCCCGCTGGCCTCTGGCGCATCACTGATCTGCTGCTTGCCGAGTTGGGCGTTGCTGTGCTCTTCGGGCGCGACACTGGTCATGACGGATTCCTCCTAGCCGCACGTCCGCTAGTGGCCGGCGATCGGCCACGCGTGATCTCACCGTCATCGACGGCTCCGCGCCGGTCCAGCGTCGTTGGCCCCAACTGGGCGGGCCAATGGTCCTATAGTGACCAATTTGACGGAAAAGGCCGACCCCAACGACCCCAACGAGTCCCCCTGGTCGATGTACGCACGGTATGGAACAGTGGGGGGTATGCCTGGGAGAATTCAGGGGCCTGTGTACCCCAGAGTGATCAGTGTGACGCCATGAACGGTCACCCCGATCTCGACCGCCTCGTGGCGTTCGATGTGCACGTGCACATCGAGGCCGACACCGGCGGCCGGACGTCCCTCGATCAGGAATTGCTGGATGCCTCGGCCGCTTATTTCCGGGGCGAGCAACCTCGAATCCCCACGATCCACGACATCGCGGCCTACTACCGCGAGCGCAACATCGGCGCGGTGGTCTTCACCGTCGACGCCGAGACGGCCCTGGGCCAGCAGGCGCCTCGCAGCGAGGAGATCGCCGAGGCCGCCGCGGACTACGCGGACATACTGGTCCCGTTCGGTTCGGTCGACCCGCTCACCGGCGAAGCCGCGGTCCGCCGGGCTCGCCGTCTGGTCACCGAGTATGGCGTACGGGGGTTCAAGTTCCACCCGAGCGTGCAGGGGTTCCAGCCCAACGACCGGGCCTACTATCCGCTGTACGAGGCGCTGGCGGAGCTGCGCGTGCCGGCGTTGTTCCATACCGGCCAGACCGGGATCGGCGCGGGCCTGCCGGGCGGCCGCGGGATCAAGCTGAGGTTTTCAGATCCCATGCTGCTCGACGACGTTGCCGCGGACTTCCCGGAGCTCGCGATGATCCTGGCGCACTCGTCGATACCCTGGCACGACCAGGCGATCTCGATGGCGACGCATAAGGCGAACGTCTTCCTCGACCTGTCCGGCTGGTCACCGAAGTACTTTCCCCCGCAGCTGGTCCGCAACGCGAACTCGGTGTTGCGCCACAAGGTTCTTTTCGGCTCCGACTTCCCGGTGCTCACGCCGGATCGCTGGCTGCGCGACTTCGACGCGCTCGAGATCAAGCCGGAAGTCCGCCCGCTGATCCTGAAGGACAACGCCGCCCGCGTGCTGGGGCTGGCCGGCTGAGACGGGGAGCATCGCCCGCCGAGCCGACCGGGCGAACGTGAGTTCTTCATAGCAGAACCGATTGTCCTATATTGCAGAATTTCTGCTATAATCAGGGTAAATGGGCTCCGGATCCACGTCCAGACCTGAGGCGAGGGTGATCCGCTGCTGCTGTAATAGGGCATCTGGGGAGGCTCAGGATGACGGCACCAGATATCAGCGTCAGCGGCTGGTTCGCGGCTCGCACCGCACGATCGCCGGATCGTCGCGCACTGACTTTCGAGGGACAAACGTGGACGTACCGGCAGCTGCTCGACCGGGTCGACCGGCTGGCGGCGGGACTCCGGGAACAGGGCGTGCGCCATGGCGACCGCGTTGGCTACCTGGGCACCAACCATCCCGCGATCCTGGAGACGATGCTCGCGGCATCGCGGCTCGGGGCGATCTTCACCCCGCTGAACTTCCGGCTGACCGGTCCGGAACTGTCCTACATCGTAGGTGACGCAGGCCTGCACACGCTGGTCGCTGACGGCGCACACCAAGAGGTCATCGACGGCGTGCGCGATCAACTGCCGGTGCACTGCTACATCGGCGTCGAGGGCGCGGGAGCCGGCTGGCGCGCGTACGAGGAGATCACCGACCGCGGCGAATTGCTGGCCCGCCCGGACCCGGTGGCCGCCGATGAAATCGCCGCCCTGATGTACACGTCGGGGACCACCGGCCGCCCCAAGGGCGTCATGCTCACGCACGCCAACCTGTGGTGGAACAACACCAACCTGATGCACTTGTGGGACGTTCTCGCGAGCGATGTGACCCTCGTCTCGTCGCCGCTGTTCCACATAGCAGGTCTCAATGTCACCATCCCCACTACGTGGCGCATGGGCGGCGAGGTCGTGCTCCACCGTAGCTTCGATCCTGCGGCCAGCCTCGAGGACATCAGCCGGTACCGGGTCTCGACCTTGTTCGGGGCACCGACCATGTTCCACATGATCAGCCGGCTTCCGTCCTTCGATTCGGCGGACCTGAGCAGCGTGCGGGTCATCGTCTGCGGGGGCGCCCCGGTTCCCGACACGCTCATCAAGACGTTCCACGAGCGTGGCATCGCGATGCTGAACGGATACGGGCTGACGGAGACGGCACCCTCGGCGGCCTTCCTGACCGCTGAATACGCGCTGACCAAACTCGGATCGATCGGTCAGCCTCCTTTGCTGAGCGAAATCAAGATCGCCGGCTACGACGGCGCGACCGTCACCGAGCCAGGCGTGTCGGGTGAGATCTGCGCGCGCGGACCCAACGTGACGAAGGGGTACTGGAACAAGCCGGAGGAAACCGCGCAGGCTATCGACGCCGAGGGCTGGTTCCATACCGGTGACATCGGATACCTCGACGCCGACGGGTTCCTGTACCTCGTCGACCGGCTCAAGGACATGGTGGTCTCCGGCGGAGAGAACGTATCCTCGGTGGAGGTCGAGAACGCGCTCCAGGAACACCCGTCCATCACCGAGGTGGCCATCATCGGGGTTCCCGACGAGCGCTGGGGCGAGGCGGTGGTCGCCGTCACCGTGCTCGCGTCCGGGCACTCGGTGTCGCTGGCGGAGCTACGCGAGTTCGCCGGCCGGTCGCTCGCGCGCTACAAGCTGCCCACCAGGCTCCACGTGGTCGGCGAGCTGCCGCGCAACCCGGCTGGCAAGGTCCTGAAGTACGAGCTCCGGAAGGAATACCGGGAAAGCCCGCCCAGCCAGTGAGCGTAAACCCAGCGAGACGGTGACCGGGCCCGTTCGTCACCTAACCTCGTCGTCGATACCGGTCGCGGCGAACGCCTGCCAGTTCTCATCGACCATGTGGGCGAGGATGATCAGGTCGCGGAAATCGCCATTGCGGTCACGGATATGCGAGCGAAGCAGGGCCTCGGGATCGAAACCGAGCGAGGTGAACATGTTGATGGCGGGCTGCTGGTCCGCGACCACCTCAACGACGATCTTCGACAGGCCGAGCTCGAGCGCCTGCAGCAAGGCCGCCCGGGCCAGCTTACGGCCGATCCCCTGACCGCGGTGCGCCGGATCAACCAGCAGCAGCAGCTGACCTACGTGATCGGACCAGCCGAGTTCCGGGATGACCGTCACCACGCCGACCAGGGTTCCCGCCTCGTCTATGGCTGCCTCGCGCCGGGCCGGGCCTGGCCTGCGCCAGGCGGCGACGGTTTCGGGATCGCGGATGTTCTCCTTGAGAAAGGCCTGCTCACCATCTGGTATGCGACCGAAGAACTCACTCAGCTGGCCGGATGAGACGTCGCTGGCCGGGATGAGCCTCACGAGGACTCCTCGCTGTGCCCGTGGATCCACTCAACGATGCGGGGAATGGTCCAATTCGACGCGGTGCGACTCGCCATCAGGCCGACGTGGCCGGCCGGCAGCCGGATCTGCTCGACGTCCGGCGAACCGACCAGATCGATGACCGGGCCGACCGACGCCGCGGGGGATATGTGGTCGCGCTCGGCCAGCACCGAGAGGAACGGGCAGCGGATATCGGTCAGGTGCACCGGCTTCCCGCCGAGCTGCGCCGTGTCGTTGACGAGGACATTGTCCCGCATCATCTGGGCTAGCTGGCGGAACGCCGCACCGGGGAAGGGCACATGGTCCTTGGTCCACTGGCCCATGGCCTGATAGGCCGCCATCTGCTCGTCGCTCCACAGGTTCTGCCACAACGTCACGTACGAGTTGACGTCACCGGTCGGCTTGAGCACCCTGAAGGCGTTGCGTATGCTCTCCGGCGGCACGTTCCCGGTGGCGTCGATCAGCGCGTCGGCATCGAGCCGGCCGTCGCTGAACAGCCTGCTGAACATGCCCATTTCGGCGAAGTCCACCGGCGTGGCCACGGAGATCAGGTTGCGGATCGGCAGCTCAGGGTGGCGCGCGGCCAGGAGAAGCGCCAGGTCACCCCCCAAGCAGTAACCCAGCAGGGTCAGACAATCCGATCCGGCCTCGGCCAGCAGCGCCATGACCGCCTGCGGCAGGTAGTAGTCGACGTAGGTCTCGAAGCTGTTGTCGGCGTCCCGCTCGTCGGGCACCCCCCAGTCGATGAGGAACACGTCCAGGCCGGCCTCGAGCAAGCGGCCCACGAACGTATTGTCCGGCGAGAGATCCAGCACGTAGCTGCGGCAGATCAGGCTGTAGATGACGAAAACCGGAGGCCGCCAGCGCCGCCGGTCGCTGCGATAGCGCCACAGCTCGACCTTGTCCCGCTTCCACACCACGTCCTTGGGTGTCTGCCCGACCTGCGGCCGCCCGATTCCGGCGAAGTACTTCACCCCGTTGCGGGCGCGAACGGCCTGGCGCTCGACATCAGTGCGGACCCGCGCCAGCACCTCCGCCGGATTTGCCGTCATCGCCATCCGTCTGCGCCTCACAATCTGCCTGGTCCAGTTGCCGGGTAAGGTCCCGCATCCGCCGGTCCAGGTCGAGAATCTCCGCCCGCAACCGGGTAACGTCATCGGCGGCGGGCAAATTGACCAGGTGCAGCCCCCGTGCGCTCACGGTGCCCAGGAGACCCGCGAGCTGCGATCCACGACGGTTCAGTTCCGCCCGGGCCTTCGCCGCGGCGGCCAGGGTGCTCGCGAACATCTCGGTCTGTACGCCCGCCTCGAGCCGGGGAGCTACCGCATGCTCAACCCGGTCGTATATCTGGCGCCACAGCGGCGGTCTCGACACGCGCCTTCACCTCCCGGGCTCTAGCCCGGATACTACGCGAGTCACGGCCCGGGGTGAGTGGCGGAGAGGTCACGCTGGACGTCGTCCGCGGTGGCGGTCAGCGCCGAGACCCAGGCCGGCAGGCGGGCGGGCTGGAACCTGACGGAGGGGATGGCCAGGGAGACTGCCGCGTGCGCACCGCCGGGCCGTCCGGGCAGGGCCACGCCGACGGCGGAGACCCCCGGCTCGGTGAGCTGGTCGTTGACGGCGAAACCGCGCTCGCGGACGATGCCCAGATCCTGCAGCAGCCCGGGCAGGTCTCCGTCCCGGTCACGGTAGAGCTCGGCGAGCTGCCGGGCGTCCAGCGTCGCAAGCAGAGCCTTGCCGCCCGACGCGCGCTCGGCCGGCAGGACCCGGCCGGTCCGGTCCCCCACCCGCAGCAGCTGGTCACATTCCACCGTGGCGACGAAGCGGACTTGTGTTCCGATCCGCACCATCAGGTTCGCCGTTTCATTGACCTTGGCCACCAGGACCTGCAAGTGCGGCCGGGCCACCCGGCTGAGCACCTGGGCCAGCTCCGGGTCCGGCCCGGCCGGGTACAGCGCGGGGCCGGGCCGGTAGAGGCGGTCCTGGCCCTGCTCGGCGAAATCCCGGTAGACGAGCATCGCCAGGAGCCGGTGGGCCGTCGATCTGGCCACGCCTAGCCGTTCGGCGGCCTGTGACACGCTGAGCTGGCCCTCCTGCTGCAGCAATCGGGCCAGCTGGAGCGCGTAGTCCACCGAATTGATCGGGTACGGCGGTTTGTTCTTCATAGCAGAACAATATATCCCACGGTCAAGAATATCGAGTAATATTGAGGTATGACTACCTATTACGCCGATTCCCCCGTCAAGATCAGTGCCGGAGACGCGCCGGGCCAGCCGGACCACACGCCGGAGCTGGACACGCTCTACCGGAGCTTCGAGAAGGAGCTCCTCGTCCCCCTGTGGACCGAGATCGGTGACCTGATGCCGGCGCAGCCGACGGCGTCGGCGGTGCCGCACGTCTGGCGCTGGCGGGACGGCCTGCTTCCGCTCGCCCGGCGGGCCGGCCAGCTGGTGCCGGTGGGGCGGGGCGGCGAGCGGCGCGCGATCGCGCTGGCCAACCCGGGACTAGGCGGCGCACCCTATGCCACGCCGACCCTGTGGGCGGCGATCCAGTACCTGGAGCCTCGCGAGACGGCACCGGAGCACCGGCATACGCAGAACGCCTTCCGGTTCGTCGTGGAGGGCGAGGGGGTCTGGACCGTGGTGAACGGCGACCCCATCGCGATGCGGCGCGGGGACTTCCTGCCGCAGGCCGGCTGGAACTGGCACGGCCACCACAACGTCAGCGACTCGCCCATGGCCTGGCTGGACGGCCTGGACATCCCGTTCCAGCACTACGCCAACACCGGATTCTTCGAGCTGGGACCCGAGGAGGTCACGTCTACGGACACCCCCGCGCGGTCCCGTTCCGAGCGGCTGTGGGCGCATCCGGGGCTGCTGCCAGCCGCCCAGGCCCAGGCCCAGCCCAGCACGCCGATCGGCGCCTACCGGTGGGAATTCACCGACGCCGCGCTGCGCGACCAGCTCGACCTCGAAGCCGAGGGACACCCGGGCGTGGTGGAGCCCGGGCACGCGGCGGTCCGCTTCGTCAACCCGACCACCGGCGGCGACGTGCTGCCCACGATCCGGGCGGAATTCCACCGGCTGCGGCAGGGCACGCAGACCGCCACACGGCAAGAGGTCGGCTCGGCGGTCTGGCAGGTGTTCGAGGGCCGCGGTACCGTGACCGCTGGCCACCGCGAATGGACCGTCGAACGCGGTGATTTGTTTGTCGTGCCGTCCTGGGTGCCGCTGACCATCGGCGCCGGAACCGGCCTGGACCTGTTCCGGTTCTGCGACACGCCCATCTTCGAGCGGCTGCACCTGTACCGGGATCGTCTGGGGGAACGTCGGCATGAGGCTGGCTACCCTCCGCACCGCGCACGGCACACGTGCCGTGCGAGTCGACGGCGGCAGCTACGTCGACCTGGGACTACCGGACGTGGGCGCGGTGCTGCGGCGCGCGGACTGGACGGCGTACGCGGCTGCCGCCGAGGGCCCTTCTTATCCCGGACCCGCAGATTTCGCGCCGGTGGTCACCGCACCAGGGAAGATCCTCTGCGTCGGCCTCAATTACCGCGGCCACATCCTGGAGATGGGCCGCGAGCTGCCCGCCTACCCGACGCTGTTCGCCAAGTACGCGGAGGCGCTCATCGGCGCCAACGATCCCATCCTGCTTCCGCCGGAGTCCGGGGAAGCCGACTGGGAAGCCGAGCTCGCTCTCGTCGTGGGCCGGACCGTGCGCCGGGCGAGCGCAGCGGAAGCGGCGGAGGCGATCGCCGGTTTCACGGTGCTCAACGACGTCACCATGCGGGACTGGCAATACCGCACTCCGCAATGGCTGCAGGGGAAGACCTTCGAAGCATCGACCCCCATTGGCCCGGTACTGGTCACGCCCGATGAGCTTCCCGGCGGCACGGCACCGGCCCTGACGCTGACCGCATCGGTCAACGGCGAGATCGTCCAGAAGGCGGCCACGGACGACCTCGTCTTCAAGCCCGGCTTTCCTGGTCCAGTACGTCTCGACGATCCTGACCCTGCGGCCCGGTGACATCATCGCCACGGGCACCCCGGGCGGCGTGGGCCATGCCCGCCGGCCCGCCCGCTACCTGGCCGACCGGGCTCGTCTGGTGACGGAGGTCAGCGGCATCGGCCGGCTGGACAATGTGGCCCGGCGCGACACGGCGGGCCTGCCATGAGCGGCACGGCGGCGCCGAGCACCTTCCGATCCTGGATGGACACGGGTACGGCCCTGTTCACCAGGTCCGTGGCACGGCTGCCCGAGGACGGCCTCGATGCCGCCACACGCCTGCCCGGCTGGTCACGGCGGCACGTGATCGCTCACGTCAGCCTCAACGCCGAGGCTCTGCGCCGGCTCGTCCGGTGGGCCAGCACCGGCGAGCCGACTCCCATGTACGCGTCGGCCGGGCAGCGAGCGCGAGACATCGAGGACGCTCTGAACTGGCCGAATTGCCGGCTGCGCAGCTTCGTGGAGAGCACCGCGGCACAGCTGGCCGCTGATCTGGACCTGCTACCGCAAGACCGCTGGACCGCCGAGGTGCTGACCGCGCAGGGACGTACCGTGGCCGCCACCGAGATTCCCTGGATGCGGACCCGCGAGGTGGCCGTGCACGCCGTTGACCTGGCCGCGGGCGTGGACTTCGAAGACCTGCCCGAGGAGCTGTGCATCGCCCTGATCACGGACATCACCCGGCTGCGATCGGCGCGAGGCCACGACCCGGCCCTGCAGCTCAGCTCCGGCGATCACACCTGGCCGGTAACGGGAGACGGCACGCGGGCCCGGATCAGCGGCTCCGCCGCCGCCCTGGCCCGCTGGCTCACCGGACGCGGGACCTTTGGACTGGTCATTAGGGACGACCGGTCCTGGCCGGCGCTCACCCCTTGGCTGTGACCTGAATTCGCGAAGGAGATAAACCCGCATGAATACCGTATCTGCCAGCCGGGCTGCCGAGCCTGATGTCATCGTCGTGGGCGGCGGCATCGGCGGCCTGTCCACCGCCTACGCACTCGCCACCGCCGGGAGGCGAGTGCGCGTGCTCGAGCAGTCCCCCTCCTTCGGCGAGCTCGGCGCCGGGTTGCAGCTGGCCCCGAACGCCACCCGCATCCTGCGGGAATGGGGCCTTCTCGACGAGGTGATCGCCGCCGGGGTGCTGCCCGGCCGGCTGGTGCTCAAGGACGCCCTCGACGGCAGCGAGCTCACTCATCTCGACCTGGGGCAGGATTTCCGGGACAGGTACGGAGCTCCGTACGTGGTGATCCATCGCAGCGACCTGCTCGACATCCTCTACCGCGCCTGCCAGCGGGCCGACGTCGAGCTGAGCACCGATGCCCGCGTCACGCGGGTAGAGGTCGGCGACGACATGGCGGCAGCCGTCACGGACGAGGCGACGCACTCCGCCGCGCTGGTTCTCGCCGCCGACGGCCTGTGGTCCACGCTGCGCCGGCACTTCAGCGACGACGAGCCGATCTGCTCCGGCTACGTGGCCTACCGCGGCGCCATCCCGCTGTCCGAGGCGACAGAACTCGGGCACCTGTCACTGGACGATGTCACTGTCTACTTCGGACCTGGCTGCCACTTCGTGCAGTACCCGCTGCGCCAGGGCGACATGCTGAACCAGGTCGCCGTCTTCGCCTCACCGGCGTTTGCGCGCGGCGAGGAAGACTGGGGCGGACCCGATGAACTCGACGCGGTGTTCTCCGCCTGCTGCCCGCAAGTGCAGCACGGTGCCGCCAAGCTCGGACGCGAACGCCGCTGGCCCATGTTCGACCGGCTCCCGGTCGGCAACTGGGTGCAGGGGCGCGTGGCCCTCACCGGGGATGCGGCGCACCCGATGCTGCAATACCTGGCGCAGGGAGCCTGCCAGGCCATCGAGGACGCCTGGACCCTGGCCGCGCGCGCGCCGTCAGATTCCGATGGCCGCGATGAGTGGCATGGAGCGCTCGCTGCCTACGAGAAACTGCGCACCGAGCGGACCGCCCAGGTCCAGCTGACCGCTCGCGCCTGGGGTGACCTGTGGCACTGCGACGGCCTCACCCGGTCCATCCGGAATGAGCTGCTGCGCGATCGCGACCCGGGGGACTACAAGCACATCGACTGGCTCTACGGCAAGGAGGTCGCGTGTGGCGTGACCAACCTGCCTGTATAGCCCGTGCCCGGGGTCAGGCAGTCACCCGGTAAGCGTTGAATATGGAGGACATAACTCATGCGACAGCTCAACCCATGGGACGCCGCGTTCTTCTACGGCGAGTCACACGCCGCCCCGATGAACATCTGCAGCGTGGCCCACTTCTCACCGGGACCTGACGGCCAGCGGCTCACCCTGGACGAGCTACGTTCCGCCGTGGTCAGGAGCCTGCCCGAGCTGCCACCGTTCCGGCAGCACGTGATCCACGCGCCGTTCGGACTAACCCGGCCCCATTGGGCGGAGGACCCGGACCTGAACGTCGATGACCACCTGCACGAGGTGAGCCTGCCGGCCCCCGGCGACCACAGGCAGCTGAGCGAGCAGGTTTCCCTGATCGCCGCCCGGCCGCTCGACCTCGCCCGGCCCCTCTGGGAGATCCACCTGATCACCGGCCTGGACAGCGGCGAGACCGTGATGGTCATGAAGTTCCACCACGCGGCGGTCGACGGCGGGTCGGCCGGGAAGGTCATGCCGATCCTCCTCGACGCGGCGCCCGACTCGGCGCCGACGAGCGTCGCCGAGCTCCCGCCGCCTGGCCGGCTGCCCGGAACGGGCGAGATGCTGCTGCGCGGACTGGCCGGCGTGGCCAGATACCCGCTCGACGTGATGCACTTCCAGCAGCGGACCATGAGCCGTATGCCGCACATGCTCGGGCTGTTCCGTCCTCCCGGCCGCGAGACCGGGCCCCGCGGCTGGCAGCCACCGATGTTCGGGGCTCCCCGCACCCCATTCAACGGGAGGCTTTCGGAAAACCGCTGCTGGGCCTTTGGCCAGGTACCGCTCGATGAGGTTAAGGCCATCAAGAACACGTTCGGCGGCACCGTCAACGACGTCGTGATGGCCGTGTGCGCGGGCGCATTGCGGCACTGGCTGGACCGCCAGGGAGCCCTGCCCAGCGAGCCTTTGGTGACGATGATCCCGGTCTCGGTGCGGGCCGACGGGGAAGGCGACGGCTTCGGCAACGAGGTCTCGATGATGATATCGGCGCTTCCGACCACGGTGGCCAACCCGGTCGAGAGGCTGCAGGCCGCATCCGCGGCCGCGGCCGCGGCCAAGCGGATGCATTCCGCGATGGGCGGGGACTTCCTGACCAACGCGCTGCGGACCGTCATGCCCATGCTGGGCGCTCCGCCATCCCGGCTGGCGATGGAAATGCCCATCCCGAACCTGCCCCGTTACCCGGCCAACCTGTACATCTCCAACGTGCCGGGACCGCCCGGACCGCTCTACCTGGGCGGAAAGCAGATGCTGACGTTCTACCCCGCGGCCTTCCTGTCCCCCACCATGGGGCTGAACATGGTCGTGCTCAGTTACGTCGGCAACCTCAACTTCGGGTTGATGGCCTGCCCGGAACCTGGTCACCGATGTCGATGGCCTGATGAATGACGTGCTCGAAGCAGTGAACGAGCTGACCAAGGCGGCAGAAGCCGCGAACTAGCAAGCAAGTAGGAGGCCCCGATGTCAAGCAACGCCGATGCCCGCGAAGCGCGAGCTGTAGCCGAGGAGGCGCGGGAGAAGGAATGGACGCTGCCGAGCTTCGGGAAGAGCCTGTTTCTCGGCGACATGCGCCTGGACCTGATCTATCCCCAGCCGAAGGCTCCCGCCGCCGAGGTGGCCAGGAGCGAGGAGTTTCTCGCTACCTTGCGCGATTTCCTGCAGGAGAACGTCGATCCCGATGTCATCGAGCGAGACGGCCGGATACCGGACGTGGTGCTCGATGGCCTGAAGAAGGTCGGCGCGCTGGGCATGAAGATCCCGCAGCGCTACGGCGGCCTGGGCCTGTCACAGGTTTACTACAACCGGGCGCTGATGCTCGTCGGCACCTGGCACAGCAGCCTGGGCGTGCTGCTGTCGGCGCACCAGTCGATCGGCGCGCCCCAGCCGCTGCTGTACTTCGGCTCGGACGAACAGAAGGAATACTGGCTGCCGAAGCTGTGCACGCAACTGTCCGCGTTCGCGCTGACCGAGCCCGGTGTCGGCTCGGACCCGGCCAAGATGACGTGCGCCGCGGTGCCGACGGAGGATGGCTCCGGGTACCGGATCACCGGACGCAAGCTGTGGACCACCAACGGCACCATCGCCGAGATCCTCGTGGTCCTGGCCAAGGTGCCGCGCAGCGAGGGGCACAAGGGCGGCATCACCGCATTCATCGTGCCGCGCGACGCCGGGAACATCATCACCGAATCACGCAACGAGTTCATGGGCCTACGCGGGATCGAGAATTCGCTCACCCGTTACGACGGCGTGTTCGTGCCGAAAGAGAACGTCATCGGCCGCGAAGGAGCCGGGCTGAAGATCGCGCTCACGACGCTGAACACCGGCCGGATGGGCATACCGGCGTCGTGCGCCGCGACGGCGAAGTGGTCGGCGAAGGTGGCCAGGGAGTTCGCCACCGCGCGCATCCAGTGGGGCAAGCCGATTGGTCAGCACGACGAGGTGGCGCAGCGAGTCGGGTTCATCGCCGCGACCGCGTTCGGGCTCGAGGCCGTGGTTGACGTGACCAGCCGGCTGGCCGACGAAAAGCGCAATGATGTGCGCATCGAGGCGGCGCTGGCCAAGCTCTACACCACCGAACTGGGCTGGCTGGTGTCGGACGGGCTGATGCAGGTGTACGGCGGGCGGGGCTATGAGACGGCTGCTTCGCTGAAGGCCCGGGGACTTCGCGGCGTCCCGGTCGAACAAGTCCTGCGCGACATGCGCAGTAACCGCATCACCGAGGGCTCCACCGAGATCATGCACCTGCTCATCGCCAGGGAAGCGGTGGATCAGCACCTCAGCGTGGCCGGGGATCTCATCCAGGAAGGCATCCCGCTCAAGGAGAAGGGGAAGGCCCTCACGAAGGCGGGCCGGTTCTACGGCCAGTGGTATCCGAAGCTGACCGTGGGATCGGGACAGAATCCCACTTCGTACCGCGAGTTCGGGCCGCTGGGCGCGCATCTCCGCTACGCGGAGCGGGCCAGCCGCAAGCTGGCGCGCTCGACCTTCTACGGCATGGCGCGGTGGCGGGAGAAGACGGAGGACCACGGCGCTTTCCTCGGGCGGCTCGTGGACATCGGAGCGGAACTGTTCGCCATCTGCGCGGCGGTGGTCTACGCCCGTACCCTGGCCGCCGAACGGCCCGAGCAGGCGAAGGCCATCGAAGAGCTGGCCGACCTGTTCTGCCAGCAGAGTCAGGTACGCGCCGAGCGGCTGTTCCACGACCTGTGGCACAACGCCGACAGCGCCACGTATGCCGTGGCGCAGGACGTGCTCGGCGGCCGCCACACCTGGCTGGAGGAGGGTCTGCTCGACCCGTCCGGCGAGGGTCCCCTGGTGCCGGACTAAGGACTAAGGAGCTATCCGAGCCCTCGGCCGCCGGCCCGCGGCTCATATTCAGGAACCGCTCCTCCAGCCCGGCCCACGTCCTGCTCCACTCGGTGAGCGGGCTGAGGAGCTGTTCCAGTACCGCAAGCTGCTCGTCGAACGAGGACAGCTGGACTTTCAGCGCCTCGATGCTCCTTCGCTGCGCGGCGAGGCTGCCGGAGATCGCGGTCAGTTGCGCCGCCGAAAGGGCGCCGGGCAGCGGAAACGCGCCGGGCAGCGGAAACGCGCCGGGTGCCAGCGGATGGCGCGCACCGAATCCGGCCAGGTTTTCCAGCCCTGCGGTCACCGCGCGGAGCTGGGCGATGAAATCCTGAACCAAGCCGGAGGGCAGGCCGGACGTGCTCTGCTCATCATCAGCCATCGGTCTAGTCCTTTCTGAGCGCGCACTGTCCTTGCCCTCATCTGGGGCCGGTTACACCGGCATCAGCCCGTGCCAGGGGAAGACCGCGTTGCGGGTGGCCATGATCGCCCGGTCGGCCGGGTCGCCCGGGTCATAGCCGGACTCGAACGGCGTGAACACCGCGGGTGCACCCTCGGTCATGCGCTCGGGTGCGGTCAGGCCGGTGCGCCACGTGACATAGTCGCGCCACTGGGAGGGAGTCGGCGTGCCCGGGTCGATGGGCTGGCCCGCGGCCTCGGCGAGCAGGTGCGTCCAGCTCCGCGGTACGACGTGCACCAGGTCATACCCTCCGCCGCCGGTGAGCAGCCAGTGCCCGCCGGCCAGGTCGTGGGCGAGCGCGTGGATCGCGGCGTGGGCGGCGCGCTGCCCGTCAATGCTCAGCTTCAGCTGGGCCAGCGGATCGAACCGGTGGGTGTCGGCGCCGTGCTGGCTGACCAGGATCTGTGGCCGGAACTGCGCCAGCAGCGGCGGCACGACCGCGTGGAAGGCGCGCAGCCAGCTGGCGTCGCCGGTCCCGGCGGGCAGCGCGACGTTGACCGCTGACCCCTCCACGCCGGGCCCGCCGGTCTCGGCGGGCAGGCCGGTGAACGGGAATATCTCCGCTGGGTGCTGTTGCAAGCTGATGGTCAGCACCCGCGGGTCGGCATAGAACGCGGCCTGCACTCCGTCGCCGTGATGCGCGTCGATGTCCACGTAGGCGATACGCTCGGCGCCGTGTTCCAGCAGCCAGGCGATCGCGACCGCGACGTCGTTGTAGACCCCGAACCCGCTGGCTCGGGCAGCCATCGCGTGATGCATGCCGCCGGCAATGCTGGCCCCGTGCCGGGCCGAGCCTGACCAGACCGCGCGGGCCGCGCTCAGGGTCGCCCCGGCCACCAGCGCCGACGCCTGCTGCATGCCGGCAAATACCGGCTGGTCCCCGGTGCCCAGTCCGAACATCCGCGCATAGCGGAACTGGGCCGCCTCGAGGCCGCCAGCACCAAGCTCCTCGGCCCAGCCGCTGATCGTCCGCACGGCCGCGATGTACCCGGCGTCATGCACCAGCTCCAGGTCTGCCTCGGTGGCCGGGGCCGGAGCCGCCAAGATCACGTCCGGCTGGGCCCACAGCCCGAATTCGTGCGCGAGCCGCATGGTCAGCTCCACGCGTACCGGTGCCAGCGGATGGTCGGGCCCGAAGTGATAGTCGGTCAGCCGCTCGTCCCAGGCCACATGCAAGCTGCAGGTCATCTGCCACACCTCCTTTCCCCCTGGCAACGGCCACGATGCCCCGCCGGCGCAGCTGGTGTAAGAGTCCTTGGTCACGTCGACATGATTGACCTGGTGACGATGGTCGAGAGCCTGGCGGGCCCTTCGTAAGGTCCGCCAGGCTCTGGAACCACGGCCCGTTCGGCCGAAATGACATTTACCTCCTGCGGGGGGTCACTCGAATATGTAGCTGCCGGGTGCGGCCTGGATCGGCGGGTAGCGGGTGCTGCCGAGTGCGTGGGGAGCCTCGTTCTGCTCACCGGAACGCTCGGCCAGCCAGCGCATCCAGTGCTCCCACCATGATCCTTCGTGCCGTTCCGCAGCCGCCAGCCAGTCCTCGGCGCTGGACGGCGTGGCCGGGTTGACGAAGTACCCGAGGCCGCGGTGCTTCGGGTCGGCCACCACGGTCTGGATGTGGCCGCTGGAGCACAGCACGAACTCGGCGTGGCCGGAGACCAGCTGGGTGGTCTGGTAGCAGCCCTTCCACGGCGTGATGTGGTCGGTCATCCCGGCCGCCACGTACGTGTCGGTGGTGATGCGGGACAGGTCGATGGGCGTGCCCAGGATCGTCATGCCGCCCGGGTGCACCATCTGGTTTCCCGCCACCATGTCCAGCATCTGGCGGTGGAAGGCGGCGGGCAGCCGGGTGGTGTCGCCGTTCCAGGCCAGGATGTCGAAGGCCGGCGGGTCCTGGCCGAGCAGGTAGTTGTTGACCCAGTAGTTCCAGACCAGGTCGTTCGAGCGCAGCCAGGCGAACGTCGAACCCAGCTGCCAGCCGTCGATTATTCCGGTGGGCTTGGACACCTGCTTGGCCAGCTCGAGCATCTGCGGCGTCGCGAACAGGAACATGCGTCCCTTGGCGTCGACGTCCAGCAGGGTGACGAACATCGTCGTGGAGTTGATCCGACCTTCCTCGCCCAGCGCAGCCAGGTGCGCCTGCGCGAGCGCGGACGTCATCCCGCCCAGGCAGCCGCCCATGATGTTCACGTCCGGCGAGCCGGAGATCTCACGGACCACCTCGATCGCATCGATCGTGGCCTGCACGTAGGTGTCCCACGTCCAGTCGCGCTGCTCCCGGGTCGGGTTGCGCCAGCTGATCCCGAACACCTGGATGCCGCGCTGGAGCAGGTACTCGAACAGGCTGCGGCCCGGCGAAAGGTCGAGCGCGTAGTACTTGTTCACCTGCGGGGGCACCACGAGTATGGGCCGCTCGTAGACGGTCTCATGCTGCGGCTTGTACTGGATCAGCTCGAAGACCTCGTTCCGGAAGACGACCGAGCCGGGGGAGGCCGCAATGTTCTCGCCGATGGTGAACGGCCTGCGGTCGACCATCGACGGCATGCCGTGGTTGTGCCGCAGGTCGCCGACCCAGTTGGCCAGCCCGCGGCGGACACTGCCGCCGCCGGTGTCGTAGAAGCGCTTGACGGCCGCGGGGTTGGTGGCGAAGAAGTTGGTCGGCGCCAAGGCCTCCCGGAGCAGGGCCACCCCAAAGCGCGCCCGCTCGACACCCATGCCGTTCAGGCCGAGGTTGTCGATATAGCGCTCCAGCCCGGAGCCCCAGGTGAAGTAGGTCTGCATGCCCGCCCGGAACAGGGGGTTCTGCTGCCAGGCCGGGTCTCCGAAGCGCTTGTCGCCCTTCTCCGGCGCGACCTGCGACTTGCCGAAGCTGATCTTGACCAGTTCCTGGCCGAGGCCGGGAACGGTCCGCACCACCGCCTCCGGGTGGTGCACGGCCACCTGGCCCAGGAAGCGCAGGGCTCCGACCGTCTCGCGGAGGCCGAGGAGGTCGAACGGACTGAGCTTCCTGGCGGCGGGCTCGGCGGCCTGCGCCTTCGGCTTAGCCAGGTCCCTGACCGGGGCCTTGACCGGGGCCTTAGCCGGGGCCTTGACCGGGTCCTTAGCCGGGGCCTTGACCGGGTCCTTAGCCGGGGCCTTGACCGGGGCCTTGACCGGGGCCTCGACCGGAGCCTTGAGCGCGGTCTTGGCCGCGGTCTTGGCCGTCGGCCGGGGCGGCGGGACCTGGTGTCCGTTCTGGGTGTTCGTGGTGGGCGGCGTCCCGCCGCCTGGAGTCGTCATGACAACCTCTCAATGATCATGGCCATGCCCTGGCCGCCGCCGACGCACATGGTCTCCAGCCCGATCGACTGATCGCGGGTCCGGAGGTCGTTCAGCAGCGTGGCCAGGATGCGTACCCCGGTCATGCCGAACGGGTGGCCGAGGGCGATGGCGCCCCCGTGCGGGTTGAGCTTGCTGCCGAACGGGTCGATGCCGATGCTCCGGGCCGACGGGATGACCTGCGCGGCGAAGGCCTCGTTGATCTCCACCACGTCAACGTCATCGATCGTCATCTTGGCCCGCTCCAGCGCCTGCCGGGAGGACTCGATCGGGCCCAGGCCCATCATCTCGGGTTCCAGCGAGCTGACGCCGGTCGAGATGACGCGCGCGATCGGCGTGATCCCGAGTTCCTTGGCCAGGGCCGCCGACATCACCACGGTGGCGGCCGCGCCGTCGTTGAGCGGGCAGGCGTTCCCGGCGGTGACCCGGCCGCCCTCGCGGAAGACCGGCTTCAGCGTGCCCAGCCTCTCCAGGGTGGTGTCCGGGCGGGGCCCGTCGTCGGCCGTCATCGTCCCGGACGCCAGCGGCACCGGGATGATCTCCTTGGCGAAGATGCCGTCCCGGGTGGCCTGGACCGCGCGCTGGTGGCTCTGCAGGGCGTACCGGTCCATCTCCTCGCGGGTGACGTCGTACTTGTCGGCCACGTTCTCGGCCGTCAGGCCCATGGCCATGTAGGCCTGAGGGAGGCCCTCGGCGTTACCGGCCTGCAGGCGCGGGTTCTGGGTGTCCGGCTGGTCGCAGAACACGCCCAGCGGCGAGCGGGTGCTGGACTCCACGCCGACGCAGATGAACGCCGAGCCCTCGTCGGCCTTGATGGCGTGGAAGGCCATCCGGACCGCCTGCAGCGACGACGCGCAGTACCGGTTGACCGTGGTGCCCGGGGCTCCGACCCCGCTCAGGAGCGAGATGATCCGGCCCATGTTGTGCGCCTGCTCGCCGCCGGGCATCGCGCAGCCGCAGATCACGTCGTCGATCTGGCCGCGGTCCAGCTGCGGGATCTGCTTGAGGACCTCGCTGACCACGTAGGCACCTAGGTTGTCGGGCCGCTGCTCGATGAGCGAGCCCTTGTTGGCACGACCGATCGGTGTCCGGCCAATGCTGACGATGACGGCTTCTGACATCACACTCTCCTTGGGTTACTTGCTCTGGCTTTGCAGGCTGCCTTCGGCGTTGCGCGCCCGTAGCAGCTTCTTGTCGTACTTGCCGACGCTGGTGCGCGGCACCTCGTCGACGAACACCCAGTACTCGGGCAGCCACCACTTCACGACCCCCACGGTGGACAGGTGCTCCCGGAGTCCGTCCGGGGTCGCCGACTGACCCGGCACGAGGACCACGCAGGCCATCGGCCGCTCACCCCACCGTTCGTCGGGCACGGCGATGACCGCGACCTCGCGGACCGCCGGGTGGGTGAGGATGGCGGCCTCCAGCTCGAGCGTGGAGATCCACTCGCCGCCGGACTTGACCACGTCCTTGGCCCGGTCGCTGATCGTGATGTACCCGTGATGGTCGATCCGGCCGACGTCGCCGGTGCGCAGCCAGCCGTCGCGGAACTTCTCCGGCGCCGGGTCCTTGTAGTAGGCGGCCGTCACCCACGGCCCGCGCACCTCGATCTCGCCGGTGGCGTGCCCGTCGCGCGGCAGGACCTTGCCCTCGTCGTCGATGACCCGGGCCTCCACACCGCCGAACGGGCGCCCCGCGGTGGCCCGGTAATCCATCGCGCGCTCCGCCGGCTCGTGCTTGGGCGCGTAGGACAGCGATGCGACCGGACTGGTCTCGGTCAGGCCCCAGCCCTGGACGACGAGCAGGCCGAACCGCTTCTCGTAGGCCTCGATCAGGCTGCGCGGGACGGCCGCCCCACCGCACATGATCGCCCGCAGCGAGCTCAGGTCGACGGTCGCCGGGTCCAGGCCGAGCACGTCGAACCACACCGTCGGCACGGCCATGGCCAGGGTGGCCCGCTCCGCCGCGATGAAGGCGGCCAGCGGCGCCGCCTGCGCGAACCGGTTGGGCAGCAGCAGGTCGGCACCCACCAGCCAGCCGGCGTACGGCATACCCCACGCGTTGGCGTGGAACATGGGCACCACCGGCAGCAGCCGGTCGTACTGGTTCAGTCCGAGGGCCTCGCCGGAGCAGATGCCCAGTGAGTGCAGGAACGTGGACCGGTGGCTGTACACGACGCCCTTGGGCAGGCCGGTGGTCCCGCTGGTGTAGCACATCGCGGCGGCCTGGTGCTCATCGAGCTCCGGCCACGGGTAACCGGGTTTCTCGGCGGCGAGCAGTTCTTCGTAGTCGAGGTGCGCGGGCAGCGCGGACCGGTCGCCGTCGCCGTAGACGATGAGATGCCTGACGGTCTTGACCTGGTCCCCGCCGTCGGCCAGGACCGGCCCGAGGACCGGAGCGAGGCTGGCGTCCGCGACGATCACGGTGTCCTCGGCGTGGCCAATGATGTAGCGGAGCTGGTCCGCGGACAGCCGGATGTTGAGGGTGTGCATCACCGCGCCCATGCAGGGGATGGCGAAGTACGCCTCCTGGTGTTCCTGGTTATTCCACCCGAAGGTGGCCACCCGGTCACCGGGGCCGACGCCGAGGCGGCGCAGGGCGGCCGCCAGCTGTTCCGCGCGGTCGGCCAGGGCTCCGAACTGGATGTGGCGTGCGCCGTCGGCCTCGCAGGTGACGACCTCGCTGTCGCCGTACAGCGTCCGGCCGTGCTCGAAGATATGACGGACCGTGAGTGGGAAATCCATCATCGTGCTGCGCATGGCTAGCCTCCGTTAGCTTCCAGATACATGCGAGTGCTGACCGGCCCAGTGCGGTTCGCGCAGCTCGCGCTTGAGGATCTTGCCCGCCGCCGACTTGGGCAGCGGTTCGGTCAGCAACTCGATGTGGTGGGGCACCTTGAACCCGGCGATCCGCTGGCGGCACTGCGCGATCAGCTCCTCGGCGGTCACCGGCTGCCGGACGGACACCACCGCGTAGACCGACTCGCCCCAGCGCGGGTCGGGGATGCCGAAGACCGCGACCTCTTCGACGGCGGGATGGCTGGCCAGGGCATTCTCCACCTCGGTGGAGTAGATGTTCTCGCCGCCGCTGACGATCATGTCCTTGGCCCGGTCGACCAGGAAGAGGTACCCCTCGTCATCCCCGTAGCCGAGGTCGCCGGTCAGGTACCAGTCCCCGCGCATGACCTCGGCCGTGGCCTCGGGCTTCTGCCAGTAGCCGGCCATGACGCTGGGGCTGCGCACGAGGACGTTACCGACGGCCCCGGTTGGCAGGTCCTGGCCCTCGCGGTCGACGATGCGCACCTCGACGCCGGTCGCGGGCTGGCCGCACGACCGGACGCGCGGCGTCTCGATGATGAGCTCTTCGTGCGGCAGGAGGGTGGTGATCGGCGTGGCCTCGGTGGTGCCGTACACGTGCAGCAGTTCGGCACCGGGGAAGGCTTGGCGCGCTTTGCGGAGCGTCTCGGCCGAGATGGGCGAGGCGCCGTGGCTCAGGTAGCGCAGGGTGCTGACGTCCCGCGGGCGGGCGAGCTGCGCATTGGCCGTCGCGGCGAGCATGGTGGGCACGAGCAGCGTGTGAGTGACCGCCTCGCGCTCGATCAGGTCGAGGGCCAGGTCGGGTTCGAACCGGGGCATGATGACGTGGGTCCCGCCGGCCCAGACGGTGGCCAGCGTGCCGATGATCCCGCCGGTGTGGAACAGCGGCGAGGCCACCAGCCAGCGCGTCTGCCGGTCGAAGGGCCAGGTGGCCATGAAGTGCAGCGCGCTGCTGACCAGGGTCCGGTGGGTGTGCATCGCGCCCTTCGCGGCGCCCGTGGTGCCGGAGGTGTAGAACAGGGCGGCCAGGTCATCCTCGGCTAGCCGGACTTCGCTGCCTTCGTCGGCCGCGGCGATCAGGTCCTCGTAGTCGCCGGGTATGGTCAGCACCCGCTTGACATCTGCAGCACCTGGGTAGTCCGCGTCGGCGAACAGGAGGCTGACCCCGGCGTCGGCCAGGATGGCCCGCATCTCCGCGGGAGCCAGCCGCGAATTGACCGGCACCAGCACGAAGCCCGCGGCCGGTACGCCGAGGTAGAGCTCGAGATAACGATCGGAGTTCAGGCCGATAACGCCAACCCGGTCCCCGGGTACCAGGCCTTGCGCACGCAACCCCCCGGCCAGGCGGCGGCATCGCGAGCCGAGTTCGGCGTAGGTCCGGCGGTTGTCTTGACACACCACCGCGCAGGATCCGGCGGCGGTGGCGAGGGCTCGATTGAGCGGCACGGCAAACGTGTACACCCGGATTTCGCCTCCATGCAGGATTCGGGGCGGTCCCTTCTGGTCCCTCCGGCGTTCCGGGAACCTGAGGACCGCCAGTTACAACAAGAGTTACCGACCGTCCGGCTGGACGGTTACGGTCCGAGGTCCGCGGACAACCAGTCAAAGGTCCTGCTATTTGTCAAAGGTTCTACTGTTTCCCTTTTACGCGGTGTGCGTACTATAATTAGCGTTCCTGCGCCGCAGCAGAGGGGCTGATGTGTCCCAGCCCCGGATTTGACCCCAGGGAGGGTTTCCGATGGCCGAGGCCACCTCCGTCACGCCCGTCCGGCATGAGCAGTTCCGCATCCGGGGACTGCGCATCCACGCTCAGGTCCGCGGCGAGGGCGAGCCGCTGCTGCTCTACTCCGGCCTCTTCGGCGAGGCGCGCCTGTGGGAACGGCTGCACCCGTACCTGCCCGGATTCCAGACCATCGCCTTCGACCCGCCGGGCATCGGCCACTCGCAGCGGCCCCCGTCCCCGCAGACCATGTGGGCCATGGCCGATTTCGGCAACGCGGTGCTGGACGAGCTCGGCCTGGAGTCCGCGCACGTGCTCGGCACGTCGTTCGGCGGCGCCGTCGCGCAGCAGATGGCGTTCTCGCATCCCCAGCGGGTGCGCCGCCTGGTGCTGGTCACGACGTCCTTCGGCGGCTTCGCGATGCCCGGCAGCCCGGAGGCCATGTGGCACTTCATCCACCCGGACGCCTACCATCCGGAACGGCTGGAACGGGTGGCCGGGGCCATGTTCGGCGGGCGGCTGCGGGTCGAGCCGGAACTGGTTCGCTCCATGCACATCAAGCGCCCGACGGATACCCTGGCCGCGCTGCACCGGATGGCCCCGCTGTTCGGCTGGACGAGCCTGCCGTGGCTGTGGGCTATCAGGCAGCCCACGCTGATCATCGCCGGCGACGACGACCCGATCACCCCGCTGGTGAATCACCGGGTTATGGCTATGCTGATGCCGCGGGCGACGCTGCGCATCATGAAGGGCGGCGGGCACCTGGTCCTGCTGGACAGCGCTGAGCAGGTCGGACCGGTGATCACCAGCTTCCTCCGGGGCGACGGGGCCTTACGGGTCCCCGTATGGGGCGGCCCGTAGCATGTAACGACACTCGGGCCGGCGCGGGAGGTTCCTTAGCGTGGCTGTCGATGGCAGTACCGGCGGAACGGCGGCTTCTGGCCGGGCTATGGAGCGGGCGCGGGAGAGCGCGGCCCGGATGTACGCCGACGACCAGGCGACCAAGGCGCTGCGGATCAGCATCGGCGAGGTAGGGCCGGGACGGGCCACGGCCCGGATGCGGGTGACGGCCGACATGACGAACGGTCACGGCATCGCGCACGGCGGCTATATCTTCCTGCTGGCCGACACCGCCTTCGCCTACGCCTGCAACAGCTACGGCCCGGTGACGGTGGCCCAGGGCGGCCAGATCACCTTCCTGCTCCCGGCTCGCGAGGGCGACGAGCTCACCGCGTCGGCCGCGGAGCGGGTGCGGATGGAACGCAACGGCGTCTATGACGTCAGTGTCTGCCGCGCCGACGGGACCATCCTGGCCGAATTCCGCGGGCAGAGCCGGACCGTCCCCGGCTGGAGGCCGGCATGAGTGCCCCCACCGAACCGGGTACCTACGCGCTGCTGACCGACGGGACGACGATCGAGATCCGGCCCGCGCGGCCGGACGACTTCGAGGCCGTGCGGGACATGCACGCCGGGATGTCCCCGCAAAACCTGTACATGCGCTTCTTCGGCATCAGCCGGGTCGCGGCCGAGCAGGAGGCGCGGCGGGTCTGCCGCGAGCCCGCGCCGGATCGGGCCGCGCTCCTGGCCATCCTGGACGGCCAGGTCATCGGCTGCACCAGCTATCAGGTGACCGGCGACGAGTCGGCCGAGGTCGGCATGGCGGTCGCCGACGACATGCACAGCCGCGGGATCGGCACGCTGCTGCTGGAGCACATGATCTCGCTGGCCCGCAGCCAGGGCGTCCGTACCTTCACGGCGGAGACCCTGGCCGAGAACGCGCCGATGCTGAACGTCTTCGCCCACGCCGGGCTGCGGGCGCGCCGCACCCTGGCCGACGGGGTCTACGAGCTGTCGTTCCCGCTGCCCGGCGGCGAGGGCGACGCCGGTTCCGGCGCCTACCGGGACGCGATGGCCGAGCGGGAACGGTCGGCCGGGGTGGCCAGCCTGCGCCACGTGCTCACCCCGGCGTCGGTCGCGGTGATCGGCGTGAGCCGGCGGCCCGGTTCGGTCGGGCGGGCCATCCTGGAGAACATCATCGACTCCGGTTTCCCCGGACGGGTCTACGCGGTCAACCCCCGGGGGGGCGAGTTGCCCGCGGGGACGCTCACCGGGGTGCCCTGGGTACCATCGGCGGCCGCGCTGCCGGAGCCGGTCGACCTGGCGGTCATCGCCGCGCCGGGCGCGGCCGTGGCGGCGATCGCCGAAGACTGCGGGCAGCGGGGCGTCAAGGCTCTGGTCGTGACCGCGTCCGGCCTGGGCGCCGCGGCCCGGGCCGAGCTGCTGGGCATCTGCCGCCGCCACGGCATGCGGCTGGTCGGGCCGACCTCCTTCGGCGTGGCCAACACGGCGACGTCCCTGGACGCGACGTTCGCGGCACACCATCCCAGGCCGGGCCGGGCCGGGCTGGCGCTGCAGTCCGGCGGCGTCGGCATCGTCCTGCTGGAGCATCTGTCCCGGCTGGGCGTCGGGATCTCCTCGTTCGTCTCCCTGGGCGACAAGGACGACATATCCGGTAACGACATGCTGCTGTGGTGGCAGTCGGACCAGGCGACCAGGCTGGCGGTGCTGTACCTGGACTCGTTCGGGAACCCGCGTAAGTTCGCCCGGACCGCGCGGGCCGTCGGCCGCGCCCTGCCCATCCTGACCGTCGACGTGGGCCGGTCGGCAGCAGGCCGGCGGCTGGCCGCGATGCGGGCCGCCGCCGCGGCGACCCCGCAGCTCACCAGGCGGGCCCTGTTCGAGCAGGCGGGCGTGATCGCCACGGCCAACCTGGGCGAGCTGCTCGATGCCGCGGCCCTGCTGGCCGCCCAGCCGGTCCCGGCGGGCCGCCGGGTGGGCGTGGTGGCCAACACCCGGGGCGGCGGGGTGCTCGCCGCCGACGCGTGCGGTGACGTGGGCCTGAAGGTCGCCACCCTGGCCGAGGACACCCGGCGGGCGCTGCGCGAGCTGCTCCCCGCCGTGGCCACCGTGGCCGGGCCGGTCGACACCACCTCGGCCGTCCGGCCCGGCCAGTTCCGGCGCTGCCTGGAGCTCGTCGGGGCCGATCCCGGCGTGGACGCGGTGCTGGCCGTAACGGCCACCACCGCGACCAGCGACCTGGTGGCCGAGGTGCGCGCCGCCCGGCTTCCGGTGCCGGTCGCCGCCGCGATCATGGACCAGACCGAGGCGGTCCGGATGCTGCCGGGACCGGACGAGGACTCCCCTGCCGTCCCCGCGTACGCCTATCCGGAATCCGCGGCCCGGGCCCTCAGCCACGCCGCGCGCTACGGAGCGTGGCAGGCGACCCCGCCGGGGAGCGTCCCCGAGCTGGACGGCCTGCGCCAGGACCGGGCGCGTGAGCTGGTGGACAGCTTCCTGGACGGCACGCCCGGGGGCGGGTGGCTGCCCCGCAGCCAGGCCGTGGAGCTGCTCGGCTGCTACGGCGTGCCGCTCCTGGACAGCGTGACGGTCACCACCGAGGAGGACGCCGTGGCGGCGGCGGACCGGTTCGGCACCCCGGTGGCGCTGCGGGCGGACCTGCCCGGCCGGGTGCGCGGCAGCCGGACCGGCGGCGTCCGGCCGGACCTGCACGGCGCGGACGAGATCCGGCGCGGGTTCGGATCGCTGCGGGAGGCCTTCGGCGACCGGCCGCCCGGGGTCATCGTCCAGCCGATGATCCCGGGCGGCGTCGAGGTGAGCATCGCCGTACTGGACGAGAAGGTGTTCGGTCCGCTGGTGCTGCTGGGGATCGACGGCGCGGGCGGCGTCATGCCGGACCGCGCCGCCCGGCTCGCCCCGCTCACCGAATCCGACGCCGACGCCCTGATCCGCTCGGTTCGCGCCGCCCCGCTGCTGCTCAGCCGCCCCGCCGGCCGGATCTCGCTCCGGGACCTGCTGCTGCGGGTGTCGCAGCTGCCCGATCACTTCCCGCAGGTCGCCGAGCTGGAACTCAGCCCGGTCATCATCCGCCCGGACGGCGCCGTGGCCCTCGACGGCCAGGTCCGCATCCAGCCTGCCCAGCCGAGCGACACCTACCTGCGCCGGCTGCACTGACCGGGCGCGGGCCGGTCAGGGGGGTCGGGGGGGTCAGGGGGGTAGTGGCCCTTGAGGCGGTGGCCGGAGGGGTCGAAGGGGGGACGGAGGTGGAGGGCGGCGGGGTACAGGTGGCCGCCGACGTTGACCTGGTAGGAGGCGGCACGGAGGGCATCGGGGGTGAGAACGTCGCCGTCGGGGTGGCGGACGTAGGCCAGGGCGACGCAGCCGCCGAGGGCCTCGCCCCAGGCGCCGGAGGTGACCTGGCCGACGGCGATTCCGTCGCGGAGGACCAGCTCACCGCCCCAGATCATGGCGGCCGGGTCTTCCAGGACGAGCGAGACCAGGCGGCGGCGGGGACCCTCGGCGCGGGCCTTCTCGACCGCCTCGCGGCCCAGGAACGGGATGGCGGTCCTGAGCTTGCAGGCGAACAGCAGCCCGGCCTCCACCGGGTTGTCGTCCGGGGTCAGCTCGCGGCCGAAGGCGCGGTAGGCCTTTTCCAGCCGCAGCGACTCGATCGCGTAGTAGCCCGCGTTGGCCAGGCCGAGATCGGCGCCGGCCGTCATCAGGTCCTCGTAGACGCCGACGGCGAAGTCCGGCGGGACGTACAGCTCCCAGCCGAGCTCGCCGACGTAGGTGATCCGGGTGGCGCGGACGGTCGCGTAGCCCAGGTCGATCTCGCGGCTGGCGCCGAACGGGAAGGCCTCGTCGCCGAAGTCGCTGCGGGACAGCCGGGACAGCAGGTCCCGCGACCTCGGGCCCATGACGCCGTAGACGGCGTAGGCGGAGGTGACGTCGACCAGCGACGCGTGCGCGCCGGCGGGAATCCGGGCCCTGATGTGGTCCTTGTCGCGTTCGGTGCTGCCGGCGCTGCTGACCAGCAGGAACTCGTCGGCCTTCAGCCGGGTGACGGTGATGTCGGCCTCGTAGGTGCCGCGCGCGTTGAGCACGCCGGTGTAGACGGTCCGGCCGGGCTCGACGCCGACGTCGGCGGTGCAGAGCCACTGCAGGACCCGCTCGGCGTCCCGGCCGGTGACCAGGTACTTGGAGAAGCTGGTCTGGTCGAACACGGCGACGGCGGTGCGGGCGGCCCGCTGCTCGGCCGAGGACCAGGGCTGCCAGTTCTGCTGGCCCCAGCCGTACTCGATGACCGGGCGGGCGCCCGGCGGGGCGAAGAAGTTGGCCCGCTCCCAGCCCATCTTGCTGCCGAAGCAGGCGCCGGCCTGCCCGAGCAGGTGATAGGCCGGGGAACGGCGGAACGGCCGGGCGCTGGTCAGCTCCCGGTTCGGCCACGGCACCGCGTAGTGCAGGCCCAGGACCTCGCTGACCCGGTCGTGCAGCCACTGGTTGTTGCCGTTGAAGGCGGCGAAGCGCCGGATGTCGACCGCGGACAGGTCCAGGCTCGGCTCGCCGTCCGCGATCCACTCGGCCAGGGCCCGCCCGGCTCCCCCGGCTGATGCGATGCCCACCGAGTTGAACCCGGCGCCGACGTAGAAGTTCCGCAGCTCCGGCGCCTGGCCCAGGATGAACTGGTTGTCCGGGGTGAAGCTCTCCGGGCCGTTGTAGAACATCTTGATCCCGGTCCCGGCCAGCACCGGGATCCGGGTGATCGCGTTGTCCATCAGGATCGCGAAATGGTCCCAGTCCTCCTCCAGCAGCTGGAACTCGAACGGGTAGGGCAGCTGGTCGGGCGCGGCCCAGGGCTTGGCCTCGGGCTCGAAGCCGCCGACGACCAGGCCGCCCACCTCTTCCTTGAAATAGGTGTAGCCGTCCGGGTCGCGCAGCACGGGCAGGTCGCGGTGCACCCCGTCGATCTGCTCGGTCACCACGTAGAAATGCTCGGCCGAGTGCAGCGGCACGGTCACCCCGCACATCGCGCCGACCTGCTTGGCCCACTGGCCGGCGCAGTTGACCACCACCTCGGCCTCGACGTCGCCGGCGTCGGTGCGCACTCCGGTGACCGCGCCGCCGGCGGCCAGGACGGCGGTCACCCGGGTCCGCTCCCGGATCGTGACCCCGCGGTCGCGGGCGCCGCGGGCCAGCGCGGCGGTCAGGTCGGCGGGGTTGGCCCGGCCGTCGCCGGGCAGCCAGATCGCCCCGGCCAGGTCGTCGGTCCGCATGACCGGGTAGAGCTCGCCGGCCCGCCGCGGGCTGATCAGCTCGCATTCCAGCTGGTAGGCCTCGGCGGTCGCGGCCGTCCGGCGCAGCTGGGTCAGGCGATCCGCGGTCCGGGCCACGGTGACGCCGCCGCAGCGGCGGAAGCCGGTGGACAGGCCGGTCTCCGCCTCCAGCCGGGCGTACAGCTCGGTGGAGTACTGCACCAGCCGGGTGCCGTTCTCCGAGGCGCGCAGCTGGCCGACCAGGCCGGCCGCGTGCCAGGTCGTGCCGCAGGACAGCCGGCCCTGCTCGACCAGCAGTACGTCGGTCCAGCCCAGCTGGGCCAGGTGATAGGCGACGCTGGCACCGATCACGCCGCCGCCGATGATGACGACGCGGGCCCGGGAGGGTAGGGGGGGAGCGATGATGCGGGCCTGGGGGGTAGGGGGAAAGAGCCGGACTCGCGGGCCGCGCCGGGCGGGTCCGGGGGGTCAGTCATCGAGCTGGACCTCGTCAAGGAGGGCGTTGAAGTCTTTAGCCGTGAAACCCAGGGCGGCGCCCTCGAAGCGTTCCATGGCCCAGGACCAGAAGTCGTACTCCAGCGGGCTCGCGCCGTCCTGGATCGCGCCCCACAGCGTCCACCCGTACATGCCGACCAGGCCGAGCAGGTAGGCCCGGGCGGTCTTGCTCCGCCGCGGGCGGCCGTAGTAGGCCGTGACCAGATCGGCCAGGGCGTCGTGGGACAGGTGGGACTCGGCCGCGATGTTGCCGAGCTCGAAGCAGGCGTCGTTGTTGCCGGACAGCTCGTAGTCGATCAGCCAGATCCGGTCCCCGTCGTCGATGATGTTCGCGGCCAGCAGGTCGTTATGGCACGGGACCGTGCCCTCGGCCCGGACGGCCAGCGCCTTCTCGGCCGCGTCGACCTGCGGCCGCAGGTCGTCGTAGCGGTCCGGGATCCGGAAGCCGCGGGCGCGGGCGACGGCCAGGTACCCCCGCTGGATGTCGAACATGTCGAAGTCGTTGCCGAACCGCTCGCCCGCGTGCAGCCGACGGCAGGCCGCGGCGATCCGCGGGATGTTCTCGGCGGCGGCCACGTCCGCGGCCCCGAACGTCCGGCCCTCGATGTAGCCGACGACCAGCAGCCGATCCTGGGGCCGGTACTCGATGACCGGCGCGCCCGCCCCGGCGGCAGCCGCGGCGACCGAGTTCCGGTACTCGCAGTCGCGGTCGATGGCCAGCAGCTCGCTGCCGCCCGACGACAGGCGCGCGACGAAGGCGCCCTGCGGAGTGACCACCTTGTAGTTCCGGTTGGTCAGCCCGCCCGGCAGCTCGCTGACCGTGCGCGGCCGACCGGCCAGGTGACCGGTCCGGTCGAAGAGGGCGTCGAGTTCCGGTCTAGACCCTGAGGGCGTCACGGGGACACGGTAGTGCCAATCCGGGCAAAGGGTCTAGACAGTAAAGGGTCATGGCCTTACATTTAGCGCTCAAACGGCGGTCCGGGAGGCGCACATGGGCACTGGCACCGAGATTTCCGGCGAGCAGGAGCGGGATTCCGCCGACCTGGCCCGCTTCGGCTACAAGCAGGAACTCAAGCGCTCGCTCGGGCTGTTCAGCTCGTTCGCGGTCGCGTTCAGCTACATCTCGCCGTCCACCGGCATCTTCACCCTGTTCGCGCTGGGCCTGACCACCATCGGCGGGGTGTTCATCTGGACCTGGCCGGTCGTCGCGCTCGGGCAGTTCATCGTGGCGCTGAACTTCGCCGAGGTCTCCAGCCACTACCCGGTGGCCGGATCGGTCTTCCAGTGGACCAAATACCTGGCCCGCCGGAGCTACTCCTGGTTCACCGGCTGGATCTACCTGTTCGCCGGCATCCTGACCGTCACCGCGGTGGTGGCCACGCTGCCGCTGGCGCTGATCCCGGCGCTGAACGGGCTCGGCTGGCACAGCCTGGGTGTGGGCAGCTCCCAGACCGTGCTGAACACGCAGCTGGTCGTGGCCCTGATCACGCTGGTCGTGATCACGGTGCTGAACATCTACGGGGTCCGGCTGGTCGCGATCATCAACAACACCGGCGTGCTGTTCGAGATCCTCGGCATGTTCGTGTTCGCGCTGGTGCTGATGGCGTTCCACAACCACCAGGGCTTCCACGTGGTGACCAACAGCGCGGGCTTCCACGTCAACGGGAGCACGTTCCTGGCCGCGATGTTCATGAGCCTGTTCGTCATCTACGGCTTCGACACCGCCTCGACGCTGGCCGAGGAGACCAGGGACCCGCGCCGGGCCGCGCCCAAGGCGGTGCTGTTCTCGGTGATCGGCGCGTTCATCATCGGCGGGGTGTTCCTGCTCGGCGTGCTGGTGGCCATCCCGAACCTGGGCACCGCGGTCAAGGACGGGTACGGGCCGGCCCAGATCATCGAGGCCAACTTCTCCACCGCGTTCGCCACCATCTACCTGCTGGTCGTCTCCGCCGCGATCTTCGTCTGCTGCCTGTCGATCCTGGCCGCGACGATCCGGCTGTGCTTCGGCATGTCGCGGGACAACCAGCTGCCTGGGTCCAGGTTCCTGTCCCGGGTCTCGCCCACCCTGCGCACCCCGGTGTGGAGCTGCATCGCGATCGCGGCGATCGCCGCGATCCCGTTCATCCAGTACTCCGGCGCCGGGATCATCGCGATCGCGGCCACCGGCATGATCTACCTGAGCTACTTCCTGGGCAACATCGTGATCATGCGGGCGCGGGCCCGCGGCTGGCCGCGGATCAGCGCGCCGTTCAGGCTGGGCCGCTGGGGCGTGCTGGTCAACGTCGTGGCGCTGCTGTACGGCGGTGCCATGCTGGTCAACTTCGCCTGGCCGCGGGCGGCCAGCAACCCCAAGCCCAACCAGACCGCCGGGCTGCTCAAGCTGGGCTTCCTGGACGGGATCCCGATCCTGTGGACGGTGGCGGTCTTCATCGTGCTCATCGGGGCCCTGTACTACCTGCTGGTCGGGCGGACCAAGGCGTTCGCGCCGGTGACCACGCCGCCCGAGGACGACCCGGTGCTCGAGCAGTCCGCGGGGGGCGCCGAGGGGCACGGCGCCGCCTGACGGATGGCGCTGCGGACCACCCGGCCGCCGCCGGAGATCATCCGGGGGCCGGGCACCACCGTGCACGGCCAGATCGAGGACTGGCTGGCCGGAGAGATCGCGGCGGGCGCGCTGGTGCCGGGCGACCGGCTGCCGACCGAGCATGATCTGGCCGCGTGGTTCGGCGTCAGCCGCATGACGCTGCGGCACGCGCTGGCCGAACTGGCCCGGCGCGGCCTGGTGACCCGGGCCAGCGGGCGGCGCGGCGGGACCTTCGTGGCCGCGCCCAAGCTGGAGCAGGACCTCACCACGCTGGCCGGGTTCTCCGAGCAGCTGCGGCGGCACGGGATGGTGGCCGGGGCCCGGGTGCTGTCCGCCACGCTGCGCCCGGCCGGCCCGGCCGCGGGGGCCGCCCTGCAGATCGGCGTGGACGGCCCGGCGTACGAGGTCCGGCGGATCCGGCTGGCCGACGGCCGGCCGATCGTGCTGGAACGCTCGCTGTTCCCGGCCGAGCGGTTCGGTGGCCTGCTGGAGGCCCGGCTGGACGGGTCGCTGTACGAGCTGCTCGAGGTCAAGTACGGGCTGCGGCCGCACCGGGCCCGGGAGTGCCTGGAGCCGGTGACGGCCGGGGTGCGCGAGGCCGAGGCGCTGGAGGTCCCGGAGGGCGCCCCGCTGATGCTGGTCGAGCGTACCGCCTACGCCCGGTCCGGCGAGCCGCTGGAATTTGCCCGTGACCTGTTCCGCGGCGACCGCACCCGGGTCGTGGTGTGGACCTCCGAGCTGGCCGGCGGGATCTGATCTGGACTTGCGGCCGTCGCGGGCGCAGCATGGGCAGTATGGAGTCCGACATGAACACGGTGTCATGCTCGGTGATTCCGCCCCCGCCCAGCACGGCGCTGGACTGTTCGGTGATCCCGCCGCCCCCGAGTCACGCGCTGGACTGCTCGGCGATCCCGCCGCCCCCGAGTCACGCGCTGGACTGCTCGGCGATCCCGCCGCCGCCCAGTCACGCGCTGGACTGCTCGGCGATCCCGCCGCCGCCCAGTCACGCGCTGGACTGCTCGGCGATCCCGCCGCCCCCGACGACCGCGGTGTCGTGTTCGGCGATCCCGCCGCCGCCCAGTCACGCGCTGGACTGCTCGCCGATCCCGCCGCCCCCCGCCTGGCGCCGCGCCGGCCCGCGGCGTGAACGCGAGAGTGGTCCCGCCCCGGGGCGCTCCTGAGCCGGGGCGGGGGCTGGGACCACGCTTCGTTAGGTCAAATTGCCTGTTAAGGGTGCGGCCGGGACCGGCCGAAGGACCTGGTGGCGAGCAGGACGACCACGACCAGGACGCCCAGCCACACTACGGGCCCGGCGGTCCACCACAGCGCGTGGGCGGTCACCGAGGCGACGACGACGAGCAGGACCAGCAGGAGCACGGGGTGGCCGCGCCGGCGGCCCGGGCCGTCCGGAGCTGCCGGAGCCCCAGTTTCCGGCAGGTCGGAGAACAGGCCGCTCAGGTCTGCCCGGGTCTTGGCGTTCATGGCCCGCCCGACCCGGTCGTCGAACTCGGCCTGGTCCAGCCGGCCGTCGGCGAAGTGCTCGGCCAGGCGGTCGGCCACGGCCTGGCGCTCGGCGTCCGAGACGCGCAGGTGCTGGTCGGAGTACAGGCCGCGGAACAGCGGCGAGAAGCCGCGGGTCCGGGACTGGCTGGTCCCGGGGCCGCTGGCCCGGGAGTAGTCACGCTGCGGAGACATGGTTTCTTTCCTTACCGGGACCGGGACTGGAGGGATTCGATGAGGGCGCCGGCGATGGACTGGTCGCTGCCCTCGTCGGGGATCAGCAGCAGGCCGGCCAGGTAGAGCGGGATGCCCGCGCCGCCGAAGACGGTCAGGACCACGAAGGCGATCCGGACGATCATCGTGTCGACGCCGAAGTAACGGGCCAGGCCGCCGGCCACGCCGCCCAGCATGCGGTCCTCGTAGGACCGGCGGAGGAGGACGCGTTCCGGCGCGGTGTGGGTGTTCCGCTCGGATTCGGTGGTGGTGTCTTCTGGGTTCACGGTGTTCGTGTTCATGGCTCCAGCATGCGTCGGCGGGGCAGCCCGGCACATCGGGAAGTTCCCCGGTGCGACCCTGATCCTGTCCCGGGGAAGTCAGGGTCGGATCAGGGATGATCCGGATACTCAACTACGCGCGCGGCGGAGCGATGATGGGAGCGTGGAAGATCCGGCACGCTGGGAACGCGACCATGACCCGTTCGGGCCCTGGCACCGCGGGCCGTTCGGGCACCGGCACCGCGGGCCGTTCTGGCTGCGGCACCGGGGCTCACGGCGGCCCGCTGCGCCGCGATACGGCCGACCGGCTGGCCGGCGGCGTGGCCGCGGGCGTGGCGGCCTGGCGGGGCTTCAGCGTCAACACCGTGCGGATCGTGTTCGTGCTGGCCGCCCTCATACCCTCCGGGTTCTTCGTGCCGCTGTACGTGGTGGGCTGGCTGCTGATCCCGGCGGCCGGGGAAGACGGCAGCATCGGCAGCCGGGCCCGGTCCGACTCCCGGGGCATCGCGCTCGCGGCCGGCCTGGCCGACTCTGCTGGCCTTCCTGCTGTTCGTGGTCGGCGCCTTCGACGTCGGCTGGATCAACGGCTACGCGTGGCCACAGGTGGTCACCGTGGCGGGGCTCGTGCTCATCTGGCGGAACGGCTCGCCGGAGGAGCAGGCGACGCTGCGGCGGCTGGCCGAGCCGCTGGGCTCGGCGGCGAGCCCGGCCGCCCGGACCAGGTGGACGGCCATCCGGCTGACGGTCGCGGGCCTGCTGGTGTTCGGCGGCGCGGGCTGGCTGGCCTCGGCGCATGAGAGCCTGGCCCTGCTGCGGCCGCTCGGCGCGGTCCTGCTGGTGATCGCGGGCATCGTGCTGGTGCTCGGGCCGTGGTGGCTGCGGATCGCCCGCGACCTGGTGCTGGAGCGCCAGGCCCGGGTGCGCGCCGAGGAACGGGCCGACATCGCGGCCCGGGTGCACGACTCGGTGCTGCAGACGCTGGCCCTGATCCAGCGGCGCGCGGACGACCCGGCAGAAGGTCATCCAGCTGGCCCGGCTGCAGGAACGCGAGCTGCGGTCCTGGCTGTTCGAGGGGCGCTCGCTGGACGAAGGGGATGTGACGTTCGCGGCCGGGGTCCGGCAGATCCAGGAGGACGTGGAGTCCCGGTACGGGGTACCCGTGGAGGCGGTGACGGTCGGCGACTGCGAGCTGGACGAGAACCTGAACGCCCTGCTGGCGGCGGCCCGGGAGGCGACGGTGAACGCGGCGAAATGGTCCGGGGCCAGCGCGATCTCGCTGTTCGCCGAGGTGGAGCCCGACTCGGTGTCGGTGGTCGTGCGCGACCGCGGCAAGGGGTTCGATCCTTCGGCGGTCCCCGAGGACCGCAAGGGCCTGGCCGAATCGGTGCACGGCCGGATGACCCGGCGCGGCGGGACGGCGTCCGTGGTCAGCGGCCGTCGGCGAGGGCACGAAGGTGTCGCTGAAGATGCCGCGGTCGGCCGCCGATCACGTGGCTCGGCCGGGAGCCGTCGTGAGCGGGGTGCCGCGGGTGGTCCTGGTGGATGACCACGGGCTGTTCCGGTCCGGGGTGCGCGCCGAGCTCGGCCGGCAGGTCGAGGTGGTGGGCGAGGCGGACGACGTCCAGCCCGCGATCGACCTGATCGCCTCGGTGATCCCGGACGTGGTGCTGCTCGACGTGCACCTGCCCGGCGGCGGGGGCCAGGCCGTGGTCCAGGCGATCAGGGCCGCGCACCCATCGGTGCGGTTCCTGGCGCTGTCCGCCTCGGACGCGCCCGAGGACGTGATCGCGGTGATCAGGGCGGGCGCGCGCGGGTACGTGACCAAGACGATCTCAACTGCGGAGCTGGCGGACGCGATCCGGCGGGTCGCGGCGGGCGACGCGGTGTTCTCGCACCGGCTGGCCGGGTTCGTGCTGGACGCGTTCGCGTCGTCGGGGGGTTCGGCCGAGGTCAAGCCGTCGTTCGATCCGGAGCTGGACCAGCTGACCTCGCGGGAACGGGAAGTGCTGCGGCTGATCGCGCAGGGCTACACGTACAAGGAGGTCGCCCGCGAGCTGTACATCTCGGTCAAGACGGTGGAGTCGCACGTGTCGTCGGTGCTGCGCAAGCTGCAGCTGTCCTCGCGGCACCAGCTGACCCGGTGGGCCACCGAGCGGCGCCTGACCTGAGCGGTTTCCGGCCCCCGGGGCAGCCACTGGGGTCACTGGGGCGGGCCCCGGGTCGGCGAGTGCGCTGATCCTGGATATCGTTACCGGGTCCCGTGGGGCCGCTGGTATCGCCCTGGGGGGTGTTCGGGAGTGACCGGGAGTTGCCGGGAGTTGCCGGGGGGTTGCCGATCGCCGGCAATGGGCTGACCATAAGGGTGGGCAGGCTGACAACAGAGGTGAAGATGCCGGTCGGGACGATCGAGCGCGAGATCCACGACGCCTACGTTCGCCTGGCCCGGTCGGCCGCCACGGCGCGTCGCTGCCACGAGCAGTACCTGGACGACCTTGGCGGACCGCCGGGCCTGGCCGCCGTGACCTGGCCAACCGTGACCTGGCCGACCGTGACCTGGCCGACCGTGACCTGGCCGACCGTGACCTGGCCGACCGTGCGGGCCTGGCCGGCCGTGACCTGGTCGGCACCGTGACCGCGCTGACCGCCGCGCGTCCGTGGGCGCTGGGCGGCTTCGATGACCAGGCGTGGGACGGTTACCAGCCGGACCCGCACGCGCCGCCGCCCGATGGCCTGCGCGTCGGCCTGCTGCGGACTCCTGGACGGCTGGGGTTGCCTGGCGGTGGCCCGGTTCGCCCGGCACGGGCACGTGCTGATCAGCGAGCACGGCTCCGGCGACGGGGGCCACCGGGCCCGGTCGCTGCTGCAGGCGCTGGTCCTGCGGCTGGCCGCCGCCACCGGGCCGGGCACGGTCCGGTTCGCGCTCGCCGATCCGGTCGGGCAGGGCCGGCACCTCAGCGCGTTCCTGCGGCTGCCCGCCCAGCTGCGGGTGGGTGCTGGGGTCGCGGCCCGGCCGGCCGAGGTCGAGGCCCTGCTGACGACGCTGACCGACCACGTGGTGGAGGTCACCCAGCGGCGGCTGACCAACGTGTACGACTCGGTGGAGGCCTACAACGCGGCGACGACCGGAGTGCTGGTTCCGTACCACGTGCTGGTCCTGGCCGGGTTCCCGGCCGGCGTCGACGACCAGGCCGCGGCGCTGCTCGGCAGCCTGGCCCGCAACGGGCCCCGGGCCGGCCTGTACATCCTGGCCACGCTGGACCCCGGCCAGGAGATGCC
Organism: uncultured Actinomycetes bacterium; assembly: GCA_963801155.1. Classification (GTDB taxonomy): domain Bacteria; phylum Actinomycetota; class Actinomycetes; order Streptosporangiales; family Streptosporangiaceae; genus Palsa-504. The sequence goes on along the minus strand of CAWDEB010000010.1, from coordinate 295,231 downwards.
CCGGGGCTTCGACCTGACCGCGCTGACCGCGCTGAGCACGAACCTGGCCCTGGACTCGCGCGGGGACCTCACCTGGGATGACCCGGACTTCGGGCGGAGCGCGATCGAGCCGGACCAGATGCCCGCGGCGAGCAGGGCCAACCCGTGGCTAGACGCGGTTGGCGCCGCGGCCAGTTCGGCCGCCCGGGACCTGAGCTTCGGCCGGATCGCGGTCGCCGGGTCGCGGCGCTGGTCCGGGGTCACCACCGACGGCCTGGACGTGCAGATCGGCGTGGACGGCAAGGGCGAGCCGCAGCGCTTCGTCATGGGCGTCCGCGGCGTGCACCACGGCCTGGTCGGCGGGGACGTGCGGATGGGGAAGACCAACCTGCTGCACGTGCTGATCAGCCAGCTCGCCCTTTGCTACCCGCCGGAGGAGCTGGAGCTGTACCTGCTCGACTTCAAGGAGGTCGAGTTCGACGCCTACCTGACCGAACGGCTGCCGCACGCCCGCGCGATCACCTCGCGCACCGACCGCGAGTTCGGGCTGAGCATGCTGCGCCGCTTCCACGACGAGATCGACCGGCGGGCCCGGCTGTGCCGTGAGGCAAAGGTGACCGACCTGCCCGACTACCGGCGGGCGACCGGGCAGGTGCTGCCCCGGGCCCTGGTGATCATGGATGAGTTCCAGGTGCTGTTCAGCGAGGAGGACCGGCTGGCCCGGGAGGCCGGGCGGCTGCTGGCGGACATCGCCAAGCGCGGCGCGGCGTTCGGTCTGCACCTGCTGCTGGCCACCCAGTCGCCGGGCGGGCCGCTCGCCGCGTACCTGCGGCCCGTCTACGAGCAGATGGCGCTGCGGATCGCCCTGGGCTGCACGCAGCCGAGCGTGTCCCAGGCCATCCTGGGCGAGGGCAACGACGCCGCGACCAGGCTGGTCCAGGCCGGGGACGCGATCTACAACGACCGCCGCGGCGAGGGCGACAACCCGGTGATGCGGATCGCGATGCTGCCCACCAGGGAACGGCTGGAGCTGATCGCCGAGATCCGGGCGCTGGCGGGCGTCCGGGAATACCCGCCGCCGGCCAGCTTCGACCCCGACGCGCCCGCGGATTTCGGCGCCCACTCACCGTGCGCGGCCTTCGCCGGAACGGCCGGGCCGGACCGAACGGCCGGGTCGGCGGGTCCGGGCCGCTGGCCGGCGCCGGGAGCCACCGTGGAGGTGTGGCTGGGCGAGGCGATCGAGATCAAGCCCGCCACCACCGCGACGTTTGAACGCTACGTCCGGTCCAACCTGCTCATCGTCGGCGGCGAGGACCACGGCTACGGGTTGCTGCTGGCCACCGTGCTCAGCGCCGCGGTCCAGCGCTCGCCGGCCGACGCCTGCTTCACCGTCGCCGAGTTCACCCGGCCCTCATCGCCGTCCCACGGCTTCTTCGACCCGCTGCGGAACCTGCCCCACCAGGTGCGGATCGCCGACCGCCGGACGGCCGGCGAGGCGCTGGACGAGCTCCTCGACGACCTGGACGCGCGGCTCGCCGACTCCGACGGGGCGGCCCGGCCCGAGCGGTTCTTCCTCATCGCCGGGCTGCACCGCTGGCACGAACTGCTGGCCGAGGGGGACTACGGCCGGCCCAGCGAGACCTCGGCCCGCCTGGTCCGCCTGGCCGACAAGGGACCGGACGCCGGCCTGCACGTGGTGGCCTGGGCCGACGGGTACGCCACCGCGGAACGCGCCCTGCGCCGGGCGGGCCTGGCCCACTTCGGCCTGCGGGCGGTGCTGCGCGTGCTGTCCCCCGCGGAGAGCGACTCCCTGCTGGGCGTATCGGCCGGCGCCAGCCTGGACGACGACCGCGCCCTGTACCGGGATACCGAGTGGCCCGCCGAGCAGGTGGAGAAGTTCAAGCCGTACTCGGTCGCCTCGCTGTACTCCTTCGCCCGGGCCGCCTTCGGGAGCCGGGCATGACCACGCCGCAGGAAAGGACCGTCGAGCCCGATATGGCAGTACTTCCTACCCACCCTCCCGCCCTCACCCACCCTCCCCTAACCCACCCCCCCGCCCCTTCCCCCTACCTTTTGCTCCGGCAGGCCGTCCGGCCCGCCATCTTCGCTCACTTCCTGCTCGCCGAGGACCACGAACGGGCCGGGCGGCTGGCCGCGGAGTGCGAGGATCTGCTCTTCCTGACCCGGGAGCTGCTGAAGGCAACCGGCCTGGCCGGCATCCTCGGTGCCGAATCTCTTGGGGCCGAATCTGCTGGGCCGGAGGAGGACGACGGCGACGGGCGGCAGGCGCAGCTGCTCGGCGCCTACGCGGAGGCCGGCCTGCTCTGGGCCAAGGTGGTCGGCAGCACCATGGCGCTAGCCAGGGGCCTGCTGGACCGCGGCGACCGGGACGGGGTGCGCCGGCTGGCCGGTTTCCTGGCCGACGCCGGGGAAGACGGCGCGGCCGCGGAACTGAGGATCCAGCTGGGGAAGGCGGTCTGGGCCACCCATCGCGAGCAGCTCCAGGGCATCGGCAACGCGATGTCTCCCGCGGCGGTCGGGAAGGCCATCGACGCGCTGCGGGCCGTGCTGGCCGGGGTCCCGGAGGACTTCCCCGACCGGAACCGGGAGATCAATCGCTTCCTGCCGCCGCTGGCCGCGTCCGTCCACGCGATCATGCGAGCTCAGGAAGTCGACGTGCCGTACAGTAGCCGGGTCGAGCACATCGCGTCCGGCGGGGTCGCGAGATATCCGGATATCGTCAAGGTGAGCCTCGACGAGATCGCCGCCGAATTCGACGGCACCTGCCACCGCCCTGGAGCGTTATTCAAGTCCGGTCCGCGAGTGCAGGCCTTCTGGGCCTGCTCGAGCGGCCGGCGCAGGTGAGGAGTCAGCAACCACAGCAGGTTCTTGAATAACGCGAACTTCTGAATAAACACCTGAACGAATAAACGGGAGCACAGGCATGTCCGGGGTTATCAACGATATCGACGCCCTGGCGGAGTTCAGGGCCCACCTCATTCAGTTCAACCGGGACCTGGCGGAGAACTTCGCGACGATCCGCGGCCACTGGCGCGAGCTCGGGGAGGTCTGGCGGGACGACATGTACCGGCAGTTCGGCGAGGCGCTCGATGAGGTCACGCCGGGCATCACGCACTACCTGTCGGCCACCGAAGGCCATGAGGCGCATCTGGCCGCCCTGATCGAACGGCTCCGCGGCTACCTCGAGACGGGCATCGGCGCGGGCGCGGGGGCGCGGGACGCGCCGGACCGAGACGGACCGCAGGCAGGCCACGTGACTTGGGGTGCGCCCGGGGGACGAACGTGAGCGGGCCCGGGGGGACAAACAGGGTCCACGCCGACCTCGACGCCCTGAAGGGGCTCCACGAGGCGCTGGTCAGGTTCCGGTACGCCCAGCGGGGCGTGGCCGAGCGCGGTGGCGACGAGATCGAGATGACCCGCGCGTCGCTGGCGGCCAAGGCCAGCCGCTGGCAGGCCCGGCTGGAGCAGCACCAGGCCGAGCTCGAGGCCTGCCGGGCCAGCGGCGGGGAGGACGTACCGGACTGCTCGGCGTACGCCCGGGCGGTCGAGCAGGCCGGGGAACGGCTGGAGCACATCCGGCGCTGGCAGCAGCGGGTCGACCCGAAGCCGGCGAGTTCGGCGGCACCGCCAGCGGGTTCCGGGACCTGCTGGAGGTCGACCTGCCCCGCGCCGAGAGCCAGCTGCTGGCCAGCATCTCGCGCCTGGAGGCCGCCCGCCGCGTCCCGGCCGGGGAGGCATTACCGCCATGCACACCCGGCCGGACCGCGAAGGGGATGAGCAGTTCCGCCTGCTCGGCGCCGCCTGGGAGGAGGCGGTTCCGCACTGGCAGGACGAGGTGGCCCGCCGGTTCGACACCGACCACTGGACGCCGCTGGTCCAGCGATCCCGCGCCTACCTCGAGGCCCTCCGCACGCTGATGGACATGCTCGAAACCGCCGAACGCGACACCGAGTTCTAGCCGCCGAGCCCGGGCGCGGCCACGTGGGGCTCCGCCGGGGCCGGCGCGCCCAGGGCCGCCAGGCAGGCCGCCGGGTCGACCTCGGCCAGGACCAGGTCCTCGAATCCGGGCCGTCCGGCCGACACGCTGAGCAGGCGCGGGCGGACGGGTTTCCCGGTGGCCCGGTCGGTGGCGGCGACGTACCCGGTGAAGGACACGGCCCGCACCACCTCGGGTGCGGTGGCGCCGAAGATCTCGTGCAGCGTCCGCAGCGCGATGGCGGAGATGAGCCGTTCGTAGCGCGACCTGATCTCGTGTTCCGGCCGCGGCACCGGCTCGATGACGTCACGCGCCTTCACGTACCGGTACGCGCGGACCGCCGGCACGACGCGCTGCGGGGGCAGTTCGAAGTCGACCGTGACGCTCCGGTTCCCCGGATCGTAGGCCACCTGGTAGTCGCGGGGAAAGCCGTCCGGGTAGCGGGACGCCTTGAGCACGCAGCGGGCGAACCACTCCACGGACTCGGCGTCACCCGCGGCGAACGCCGCCTGGCGGCGGGCGATGTAGGCGTTCCGCGCCGCCGCCCGCGCGCGCTCCTCGCTGACCTTCCCGTGGTACTTGGCCTTCGCCACCGACAGCGCGTGACGCCGCTGCGACTCGTGCTGCCGGTGTTCGGCCGCCGCGGCCTCGAAGCGGTCCCGCGCCTGCGCCGTCTGCCGCCGGTAGCGGGCCGCGCCGCCCAGGAAACGGCCCAGGAAATGACTCAGCCCGCGCGGCTGGGCCGGCGCGAAGTCGCTCCACTGCGGACCGGGCAGCGCGGCGCCCAGCGGGCCGGGGTCGAATTCGGGCGTGCGCGGGGTGGACATGAGCCGGTCAAAGCTCATCGGCGGCAGCGAGAGCACGCTCGTCAGCACCTCATCGAGGCTCTCGATCTGCTCCGCCGCCGCGGCGGTCTGCTCGTCCGCGGTCCGCTGCCGGGACTCCAGGTGCTCCTGCTGGCGGGCCTTCTCTTTGTCCTTGTCCTGCTGCCTGCGTTCCCGCGCCAGCCGCTCGTCGTCCCGGTGCTGGGCGGCCAGGCGGCGCTCCCAGTCGGACAGGTTCCCGCTGCGGGGCATGGCTGTGACTCTACCCGGCCCCCGGCCTGGCAGCGGCCCCGCGGGGAGCACGAGCCCGGCCGGGCGGTGGGCGGGCGCCACGTTCCGTTAGGCAGAAAACGGATCTTCCTGAACCGGCATTGGGGCACGGCCCAAGATCGGGCTGACCGAAATGGTTGGTTCTGCCATTGATCGGGCTGCGGGGCTATGCCAGCGTCGGCGGTGCAGACCAGCTGAGGAGGGCGGCAATGGAGGGTATGGCGAGATTCCCGCTTCCGTCGGAGATCGCGGACGCGCCCGGAGCCGAGGACTGGCGGTCCATGTACCCCTACTTCACGCGCTTCCAGCCCGAGGACGACCAGCGCTTCTGGTTCTACAACTCCATGCACTTCCCGGAGCCGATGCCGGCCTTCGACACGATCACCGCGGAGGTGCCGTACAGCGCGATCGGGGCGAATACGGCCCGGGTGTTCGTCTTCCCGACCACGCTGGGCATCGAGCACCGGATCGTCAACGGGCGCGTCTACATCACGGCCAACCCGGTCACCGACCCCGAGGAGATCGGGCGGCGCGCGGCGGTCTTCGGCGAGCGGGCCAGCTACTACTACGAGAACTGGGACGCGCTGTACGAGGGCTGGAAGGTCCGGATGCGGTCGCTGATCGACGCAGATCGAGAGCGTCAGCGTGCCGGAACTGCCGGAGTTCGAGGACGCGTCGGTGGTCTTCGAGTCGGCCGGGGTGGCGCAGAACCACTACCTGCGGGAGAACTTCCACCGGTGCATCGACCTGTTCTCGAAGATGTGGCACCACCACACCGAGATGCTGATGCTCGGCTACGGCGCCTACGTGGTGTTCTTCCAGTTCTGCAAGCAGGCCTTCCCGGAGATCAGCGACCAGACCGCGGCCCGGATGGTGGCCGGCATCGACGTGATCATGTACCGGCCCGACGACGAGCTGCGAGGGCTGGCCAGGCTGGCCGTCGAGGCCGGGGTGGACGACCTGTTCACCGAGGGCTGCTCGCCTGCTTCGGTCTTGGCCGCGCTGGCCGAGCGCGGCGAGAGCGGTCAGAAGTGGCTCAAGGCGTTCGAGGAGGCACGCGAGCCGTGGTTCAACGTCTCCACCGGCGACGGCTTCTACCACCACCACCGCAGCTGGGCCGACGACCTGACCGTCCCGTTCACCGCGCTGCCCCGGTACGTGGCCCAGATGCGGTCCGGGACGCTGGCTGCGCGCCCCACCGACGAGCTGCGGGCCGAGCGGGAGCGGATCGCGTCGTCGTACCGTGCCTTGCTGGCCTCTGCGGAGGAGCAGGCCGCGTTCGACCAGATGCTGGGGCTGTGCCGGCGGGTGTTCCCGTTCGTGGAGGACCACAAGTTCTACTGCGAGCACTGGTTCACCTCGCAGTTCTTCGGCAAGATCCGCGAGTTCGGCGCGCTGCTGGCCCGGTTCGGGGTGCTGGCCGAGGCCGAGGACATCTTCCAGCTGCACCACACCGAGGTCGACCAGGCACTGTCGGACGTGATGCTGGCCTGGGCCGCAGGCAGCCCGCCGCTCGGCGGGGCCCACTGGCAGCCGATCGTGGCGTCGCGCAAGCGGATGCTCGCGGCGCTGAAGGACTGGTCGCCGCCGCCCGCGCTGGGCCCGGTGCCCACGGCCCTGAACGATCCCGCGGTGCACATGCTGTGGGGCATCACCCAGCAGCGGATCGAGGCCTGGCTTTCGCCTGCCTCGGATGAGGTGCGCGGCTTCGGCGCATCGTCCGGCGTGGTCGAGGGGCCGGCCCGGGTGCTGACGGACGTGAACCAGATCGGCGAGATCCGCGACGGCGAGATCCTGGTCTGCCCGGTGACCGCGCCGAGCTGGGCGCCGGTGTTCGGCAAGATCAAGGCGGCGGTCTCCGACATCGGCGGCTCGATGTCGCACGCGGCGATCGTCGCGCGGGAGTACGGCCTGCCGGCCGTGGTCGGCACCGGCGACGCGACCAAGCGGATCAGCACCGGCCAGCGGATACGCGTCGACGGCGACCGCGGGATCGTCCAGGTCATCGGGTGAGTCCGGGTGTCGTCTAGGCCTCTCGCCCGTCCTTCCGCCCGTCCTCTTGTCCGCCGGCTGGAGGAGGTGGGCTCGGCGGACGCGGTCGTCGTCGGCGGCAAGGCGGCGGCTCTGGGCGAGCTGACCCGCGCCGGGATTCCCGTTCCGCCGGGCTTCGTGGTGCTGGCGGAGACGTTCGGCCAGGTGATGGCCGTGGTGGATCCGGCGGGATCGCTGGTCCGGGCGGTCGCGGGGGTGGCGGCCGGAGACGTCTCGGCGATCACGCGGGTGGCTTCCCGGCTGCGCGAACGGATCACGGCCCTGCCGCTGCCGGGCGATGTCGTGGCGCAGATCACGGCGGCGTACGAGTCGCTGGCGTCTCCCGGCGCCGCGGCCGCGCCGACGCCGGTGGCGGTGCGGTCGAGCGCCACCATGGAGGACAGCGCGACGGCGAGCTTCGCCGGATTGCAGGACACCTATCTGGCCGTGCGCGGCCCGGCCGCGGTGCTCGACGCGATGCGCCGGTGCTGGGCCAGCATGTACAACGACGAGTCGGTCGCCTACCGGCGCCGGATGGCCCTGCCCGAGGACGGCCTGGCCATGGGGGTCGTGATCCAGCGCATGATCCGCCCGCGCGCGGCCGGCGTGATGTTCACCCGCAGCCCGATCACCGGCGACCGTTCGGTGGTGGCCATCGAGGGCACCTGGGGGCTGGGCTCCGCGCTGGTGTCCGGGGAGGTGAACCCGGACGGCTTCACGGTCAGCAAGGTGACCGGCGAGATCACCGGGCGGCGGGTCGGCGCCAAGCTGAGGCTGCATTCCTTCGGGCCGAACGAACCGGGGATCTCCTCCTCGGCCATGCCCGTCGGCTTGCGGGGGCGGCCCTGCCTGACCGACGACGAGGCCCGGGCGCTGGCTGCCGTCGGGCGGCGGGTCGAGGAGCACTACGGCGTGCCGCAGGACATCGAGTGGGCGCTGCTCGGCGCGCGGCCGGGTGATGACCTGGCGCTGCTGCACGGCGAGCCCGCGGACCGGATCCGGCTGCTGCAGAGCCGCCCGGAGACGGTCTGGGCGGCCCGCGAGCAGTCCGCCCGTCGCCACCCCGAAGCCCCGCGCCAGCGATCACGTCCTGGCCTGGCTGGAAAAGCCGCTGTGATGGACCTGACCAACGAGGACGTGGCCGATGTCCTGGCGCTGCTCGACTCGCTGCCCTACGACGAGCTCGACCTGCAGACCGCCCGGTTCCGGCTGATCCTCCGGCGCACTCCCGACGGCTGGAACCCAGTCCGCGGAGTCGCTGTCCGCGCCGGCCGTGCTGCCGACGCCGCCGGTCCGCCCGGCCGGCCACGCCGCGCTGGGCGCCGCCGCCCCGGGCCGCCCGCCGCCGTCCCCGGGCCGCCCGCCGCCCCCGGGCCGCCCGCCGACGGGACGGGGGCTGACGCGGAGACAGGGCTGGTGGCGGTGCGGGCGCCGCTGCCGGGGACGTTCTACCGGGCGCCGCGGCCGGGGGCGGCGCCGTTCGTGGAGGTGGGAAGCCAGGTCGGCGCGGACACCGTGGTCGGGATCGTGGAGACCATGAAGCTGATGAACTCGGTGACCGCGGGCGTGGACGGCACGGTGGCCGAGATCTGCCTGGGGAACGCCGAATTCGCCGCCCACGGGGCCACGCTGCTGCGCATCAGGGCCGATTAGTGTTCATCATCCGGCGGATCCTGATCGCCAACCGCGGCGAGATCGCCGTCCGGGTCATCCGCACCTGCCAGCGGCTCGGCATCGAGGCCGTGCTCGCGACCTCCGAAGCCGACGCGGATTCCGTGCCGGCCAGGCTGGCTGACCGCACGATCATGATCGGGCCGGCGGACGCCTACCTCAGCGTGGAGGCGGTCGTCGGCGCGGCGGTCGCGGCGGGCGCGGACGCGATCCATCCCGGGTACGGGTTCCTGGCCGAGAACCCGCGGCTCGCGCGGGCCTGCGAGGCGGCGGGGATCATCTTCGTCGGGCCCGGCGCGGAGGTGCTGGAGGCGGCCGGGGACAAGCTGGCGGCCCGGGCGCACGCGGTCGCGGCGGGGCTGCCGGTCCTGCCGGGCGGGCCGGTCCTGCCGGGCGGGCCGGTCCTGCCGGGCGGTCCGGTCCTGCCGGGCGGCCCAGCCGACGCTGGCGCGCTGGCCCAGCGCATCGGATATCCGGTGCTGGTCAAGGCGGCGGCGGCGGCGGAGGCCGGGGGCTGCGGGTGGTCCGCGATCCGGCTGCGCTGGGTGAGGCGGTCGCGGTGGCCAGCGCCGAGGCGCGGGCGGCGTTCGGGGATCCGCGGGTGTACCTGGAGCGGTACGTCTCCCCCGCCCGGCACGTCGAGGTGCAGCTGCTCGGCGACGGCCAGAACGTGATCCATCTCGGCGACCGGGACTGCTCGGTGCAGCGGCGGCACCAGAAGCTTGTCGAGGAAGCGCCCGCGCCGCTGCTCGGCGAGACGCTGCGGGTCAGCATGCGGGTCGCGGCGGTCGCCCTCGGCCTCCAGCTGAAGTACCAGGGCCTGGGGACCGTCGAGTTCCTGGTCGACACGCGGCGGGCGGCGTTCTGGTTCCTCGAGCTCAACGCGCGCATCCAGGTGGAGCATCCGGTGACCGAGGCGGTCACCGGCCTGGACCTGGTCGAGGAGCAGATCGCGATCGCGGAGGGACGCGGGCTGCGGCTATCCCAGGCCAGCGTGGGCTTCGCCGGCCATGCGATCGAGTGCCGGATCAACGCGGAAGACCCCGCCGCCGGCTTCCGCCCGAGCCCCGGGACGGTGACCAGCGCGGTCTTCCCGGCCGGGCCCGGCATCCGGGTCGACACGCACATCCAGGCGGGTTCGGCCGTGCCGCCGCAGTACGACAGCCTGCTGGCCAAGCTCGTGGTCAGCGGCGCCGACCGGCCGCAGGCGCTGGCCGCGGCTGCGCGGCGCGCTGGCCCGGTGCCAGGTCGCCGGGGTGGCGACCACCCTGCCTATGCTGTCGAGACTGGTCGACGACGAGGAGATGGCCGAGGGTGGCGTCGACACCGGGTGGCTGGCACGGTGGCGGGGGCGGGAAACCCCGTCCGTTAGGGATGAAAATGGCTGAGGTCCAGCTCGTGGACGTCTCGCTGCGGGACGGCAACCAGAGCCTGTGGGGCGCCACCGGGCTGCGGACGGCGCACATCCTGCAGATCGCCCCGGTGCTGAACCGGGTCGGGTTCCGGGCGCTGGACTTCTGCTCGAGCACGGCCATGGGCGTGGCGGTGCGGACGCACCGGGAGGATCCGTGGCAGCGGATCCGGCTCACCCGCGCCGCGATCCCGGACACGCCGCTGCAGTTCATCGGCACCGGGTTCCGCTTCATCTCCTGGGAGCGGGCGCACCCGGACGTGATGCGGCTGGTCTACCAGCGGCTGGTCGCGGCCGGGATCTCGCGGTTCGTGGTGCTCGACCCGACGCACGACATGAGCGCGGTGCTGGCCACCGCGCGGATGATCAGGCAGGCCGGCGGGACCGAGATCATCGCGGCGCTGACCTACACGATCTCGGCCGTCCACGACGACGCGTTCTACGCCGGGATCGCCGGGCAGGCCGCCGCGTCGCGGGACATCGACCGCGCCTACATCAAGGACCCGGCCGGGCTGCTGACCCCGGAGCGGGCCCGCACGCTGATCCCCGCGGTGCGGGCCCGGCTGGCGGGCAAGCCGCTGGAACTGCACGCGCACTGCACGATCGGGCTGTCGCCGCTGGTCTACCTGGCCGCGCCCGGCCTGGGCGTCGAGGTGCTGCAGGTCGCCTGCGGCGCGCTGGCCGACGGTTCCTCGCTGCCCGACGCCGAACGCACCGTGGCGAACCTGCGCGAGCTGGGGCACACGGTGGACCGTGGACGACCGGCTGCTGGCCCGGGCGGCCCGGTACTTCGACCGGCTCGCCGCCGCGGAGTCGCTGCCGTCCGGGCGGCCGCGCCCGTACGACGCGGCCTTCACCCGGCACCAGCTGGCCGGCGGCGTGCTGACCACGCTGCGGCGGCAGCTGGCCGAGCTCGGGCTGCGAGGATCGGTTCGAGGCGGTGATCGAGGAGGTGACCCAGGTCCGGGCCGAGCTCGGCTACCCGATCATGGTCACGCCGTTCCCGCAGATGGTGATGGGGCAGGCTTTGTCCAATGTGCTCAGCGGCGCGCGGTATTCGGTCGTCCCCGACCAGGTGATCCGGTACGTGCTCGGCAGCTTCGGCAAGCCGACGGCGGACGTCGAGCCGTGGGTGCTGGACCGCATCCTGGACCGGCCGCGCGCCCGCGAGCTGGCCGCCGAGCCGCCGCCGCCGTCCGTGGCCGAGCTGCGGCAGCGGCTGCCGCGCGGGATCACCGACGAGGAGCTGCTGCTGCGGTCCGGGATGCCGGGCGAGGAGGTGGACGCGATGCTCGCCGCCGCGCCCGCCGCGCGGCACTATCACCCGGAGGTGCAGCCTGTGCTGCGGCTGCTGCGCGAGCTCGGATCGCGGCCGCCGATGCGGCGCCTCGTGGTGGACAAGCCCGGGTTCCGCCTCGAGCTCAAGGGGAACGGCCGTGCGCGATCCTGATCCGCTGGCCCGGCTGGCAGACGCCCGGGGCTTCGTGTTCGACCTGGACGGCACGCTGGTGCTCGGCGACCGGCGGGGTCACGGGCTGCGGCCGCTGCCGGGCGCGGTGGAGATCACCAGCTGGGCGGCGGCGCGCGGGCTGCCGTTCGTGGTGTTCACCAACGGGACGACGCGGACACCGGCCCGGCTGGCCGGGATCATGCGGGAGATCGGCTTCGGCCTGCCCGACGAGGCGATGATGACGCCGGCCAGCAGCGCGGTCCGGGTGCTCGGCCGCGAGGGGCATCAGCGGGTCATGGTGCTGGGCGGCGCCGGGCTCACCGAGCCGCTGGCCGAAGCCGGGTTCGAGGTGGTGCCGCCGGAAGCCGGGACGGCGGCGGACGCGGTGCTGGTGGGCTGGTTCCCCGAGTTCACCATGCCCGCGCTCGAGGCGGCCTGCCACGCGGTCTGGAGCGGGGCCGAGCTGTACAGCGCCTCCGATACGCCGTTCTTCGCGGTAGACGGCGGCCGGGCGCTCGGTACCTCCCGGGCCATCTCGGCGATGATCAAGTCGCTGACCGGATGCGCGATCCGGGTCGTCGGCAAGCCGTCGCTGGACGCGCTGCGCAGCGCGGCGGAGCGGCTCGGGCCGGCCCGGCCCAGCTGGCCGTGGTGGGCGACGACCCCCAGCTCGAAGTGCCGATGGCGCACCGGGGCCGGTCGCTGGCCATCGCGGTCGGCACCGGCCTGGGCGGGACGGGCGCCTACGACGGCCTGCCCGCCTCGCGACGGCCGCACCTGCAGGTACGGGGCGTCGACGAGCTGCTGGTGATCCTGACTCGTGAGGAGAGCATGCGATGAATGACGCGGTTCGGCAGCCGGACCCCGGCCGCCTGGCCTGGATGTACCGGCAGATGCTGCGGATCAGGGAGTTCGAGGAGCGGGTCAAGGCGACATTCACCGAGCATCTGGTCACCGCGCTGGACGCCACCGTCCCCTACGGCAAGCCGATGGAGGATTACATCCTGCCCGACGAGGAGAAGATCGTTTCCGCGGTGCGGTCGGTGCTGGCGGTCACGTCATGAGCTTCCCGTGGCCGTACCGGCGGATCGCGACCGAAGAGGCGTTCTCCGTTCCCGAGGTGTACGAGGCGCTGCGCGGCTGGGCGGCGACCGCGCCTCCGGCCGAGCCGGACCAGGACTTCTGGGATTTCGTCTTCACCCAGGACACCCCGGGGCTGCGCCGGGTGCGGCGGCAGCTGCTCGACCTGGAGGACGAGCGGCTGGAGATCATGGACGCGAACGGCGTGGACGTGCAGCTGCTGTCGCTCACCGCGCCGGGTGTCCAGACGTTCCCGCCCGCCGAGGGCACCGCGCTGGCCCGGCTGGCCAACGACCGGCTGGCCGAGCTGATCGGCAAGCATCCGGGCCGGTTCGCGGGCCTGGCCGCGGTCGCGCCGCAGGATCCGAAGGCGGCCGCCGCGGAAATCGACCGGGCCGTGACGGATCTCAGGCTGAACGGCGTGATCATCAACTCGCACACCGGCAGCGAGTACCTCGACGAGGAGAAGTACTGGCCCGTGCTCGAGGCGGCCGAGTCGCTCGGTGCCCCCATCTACCTCCATCCGCGCTCCCCCGGTGCCGCGATGGCGGCGGCGTTCAAGAAGTACGGCCTGGAAACCGGCATCTGGGGCTTCCAGGCCGACACCGGGCTGCACGGCCTGCGGCTGATCTGCGGCGGCGTGTTCGACCGGTTCCCGGGGCTGAAGATCGTCCTGGGCCACCTCGGCGAGGGACTGCCGTACTGGCTGTACCGGATCGACTACATGCACCCGGTGCGCGCCTCGCACCACACCCGGCCCGCCCTGTCGCTGACCCCCAGCGAATACCTCAAGCGGAACTTCGCGATCACGACCAGCGGCATGAACTGGGCGCCGGTGCTGCGCTTCTGCATCGAGGCGGTCAGCGCGGACAACATCATGTTCGCGATCGACTACCCGTACCAGACCACCGAGGGCGCGGTCCGGTTCCTCGACGAGGCCGAGATCTCCGACGAGGACCGGCGGAAGATCTACCACCGCAACGCGGAGCGGATCTTCGGCATCCCGGACGGCGACGAAGCCGGTGAGCCGGGGTGAGCCTGGGCTTGTTGATCTGCCTGCCGGGCGCATGGTACAAGGATATGATGTGTGCATTTTTCACTGCCTTTCCTGGTCATAGAGAGTGATTCGTGCATATTTTCCGTATATCTTTCGGCTCCGCCATCGTCGTGACCGCGGCCGCCGTGGGCCTGGTGGGGGCCATGCGGCCCGCGGCCGCCCACGCGGCAGCCGGGGTCAATTACGTGGCGCTCGGCGATTCCTACAGTTCGGGAGTGGGCGCCGGGGATTACATCTCGTCCAGCGGGAGCTGCGAGCGCAGCACGAACGCCTATCCGGAGCAGTGGGCCGGCGCCAACTCTCCGGCCAGTTTCGTCTCGGTGGCCTGCTCGGGCGCGACCACGGCCGACGTCCTGGCCAGCCAGGTGTCGGCGCTGAGCGCCAGCACCACGCTGGTCAGCATCACGATCGGCGGTAACGACGCGGGCTTCTCCAGCGTCATGGAGACCTGCGCGCTCTGGCCGACAAGCTCGTGCCTGAATGCCGTCGCGGCCGCGGAGGCCTTCGTCGCCAGCCAGCTGCCGGCCAGGCTCGACACCACCCTGCGGACCATCAGGGCCGACGCGCCATCGGCGAAGGTCGTGGTGCTGGGCTACCCGGACCTGTACGACCTGTCCAATTCCGGCTCCTGCATCGGGCTGAGCACCGCGGACCGCACCGCGCTCAACCAGGGGGCCGGCGATCTCGACGGCGCGCTGGCGGCCGCCGCGCTGGCCAACGGCGACACGTTCGCCGACGTCCGCGGCCCGTTCGCCGGGCACGAGATATGCGACTCCGGCAGCTGGCTGCACTCAGTGGACATCTTCGCGATCAGCTCGTCCTACCATCCCACCGCCGCCGGGCAGGATCTGGGTTACCTGCCCGTCTTCGCCTCGGCCGCCGCCGGCTGATCCTGGGTCGCGAGACTCCCACCGGGTCATCGACCGGGCCGACTGGCTCGACATCCGCCAGCGTACCGAAGATGACATCAGCGCCAGACGGCGCGAATACGACCGGCTCACCGGATCAGCCACTGTCATGAGCGACATTCCCCCCATCGGAACGGGTCCGCGATGCGTGGGAGTCATGGAGCACCGACCGCAGGCGCGCCGCCATCCGCGCGGTGCTGCACGGCGTCATCATCAGGCCGCTTCCCCCCGGAGCAAACGCCAACGTCGCAGGCAACAGCAAGGACAAAGCCCTGCGCCGCTAACGGGAAATGGCTATCCTGCGGCAACGTGTCGGATTCGACTGGCGAGTTTAGTCTCGCCCGACTTTGATTAGGATAGTGCGCACTCCGGCTGGCGTCGTTGATCTTGGTTAGGGCTGCTCGGAAGTAGCCGGGGACAGGGCAATACCTTCAACTTAGGGATCGCCTGGGAAAGCCATTGGCAGGATGACCAGGCTCAGAGGCGCGGCCTGGGTCGTCTTGCCGGGTCGACTAGTCTGTTGGGGGGTGGTGTGGCGTGTCTGGGCTGGCGCATCTGGACCTTGATGTGCTGTTCGGATATACCGAGGGCGGCTACCAGGCGCAAATACTGCGGTCGCCGGCCGGTGACGGCCAGTCGGTGAGGTTCGAGCGGCTATTCACTGACGTTGAGCTGGAGAACTTCGTCCTGAAGGTAGGAAGGTTCAGGGCACGGACGAGACGCGTCGAACCCGCCCCAATCGCTGCTGCGAAGCTGTTCGGCGGGAAGTTGTTCGACGCCGTCTTCACCGAAGCGGTGGGTGAGTGCCTGCGCCGTAGCCTGGACCGCGCCCGGCAAGAGCAGGCCACGCTGAGGATACGGCTCCGGCTTTCCGGTTGCCCGGAGCTTGCCGACCTGCCGTGGGAGCTGCTGTACGACCGAGGCGACGACTGGTTCCTTGCGCTGTCCGACCGCACCCCGGTTGTCCGCTACGTGCAGCTGCCGGTTCAGCCGCGCACAGTGCACGTCACGCTGCCGCTCCGGGTCCTGGTCATCCGATCCGAGCCCTTGGACTACCCGCAGCTTGACCTGGAGGCTGAATGGGCACAAGTCAAAGCAGCGCTCGGCGAGCTCACCGACGCAGGGGAGCTCGCGTTCACCGAGCTGGCTGCCCCGACCCTCGGCGAGCTGCGCCGCGCGCTGCTGCGTGGCACCTTCCACGTTCTGCATTACATGGGCCACGGGGGGTTCGACCAGCAGCATGGCGGAGTGCTGCTGTTCACCGACCGGACGGGACGCGGCCTGCCAGTCACCGCCGGGGACCTGGGCGTGCTGCTGCACGATCACACCAGCATGCGCCTGGCTGTCCTCAATGCCTGCCAGGCGGGCCGCACTGACCCGGCCGACCCGTTCGCCGGGGTGGCGGACACGCTGGTGCGCCGGGGCATCCCTGCCGTCATCGCGATGCAGTTCGAAGTCAGCGACGACGCGGCAATCGAGTTCGCGCCGGCGCTGTACGGCGCGCTGGCCGCAGGGCGGCCCGTCGACGCGGCAGTCGCCGAGGCACGCAAGGCGATGTACACGATCAGCCCCCTCGAATGGGCAACTCCCGTCCTGTACCTGCGCGCCGACGACGCTCAGCTGTTCGACATCACCCAGCACACGCCGCCACGCACCAGCACGGCCACGACGCGCGTCGAAGAGGGCGACCGTCTGCGCAAGCAGGGCCTGCTCGCTGACGCGGAAACCGTCTATCGCGCTGCCGTCGCACTCGACCCGGTTCTCGCCCCCGCGCACGCCGGTCTCGGTGACGCCCTGTACGGGCTGAAGCGGTACGCCGAGGCGGAGGCCGCCTGCCGGGAAGCGATCCGCCTCGACCCCGCCCGCGCCAGCGCGCACAACACCCTCGGCCGGGTCCTGGGTGAACTGAAGCGGTATCCCGAGGCGGAGGCCGCCTGCCGGGAAGCGATCCGCCTCGACCCCGCCCGCGCCATCGCACACAGCACCCTCGGCCGGGTCCTGTACTGGCTGAAGCGGTATCCCGAGGCGGAGGCCGCCTGCCGGGAAGCGATCCGCCTCGACCCCGCCCGCGCCATCGCACACAGCACCCTCGGCCGGGTCCTGTACAGGCTGAAGCGGTATCCCGAGGCGGAGGCCGCCTGCCGGGAAGTGATCCGCCTCGACCCCGCCCGCCGCGCGCAGCCCCGGCGGGCTGGGAACTGAGGGTATCCCGAGGCGGGGCCGCCTGCCGGGAGCGATCCGCCTCGACCCCGCCCCGCCACGCGCACGGCACCTGGCGGCGGGCCGAGGCGGATCGCCTGCCCGCGATCCCCCGCCCGCCTCCGCCGACGCGCACGGCACCCTCGGCTGGGTCCTGGGTGAACTGAAGCGGTATCCCGAGGCGGAGGCCGCCTTCCGGGAAGCGATCCGCCTCGACCCCGCCAACGCCGACGCGCACAACACCCTCGGCATCGTCTTGGGTGAACTGAAGCGGTATCCCGAGGCGGAGGCCGCCTTCCGGGAAGCGATCCGCCTCGACCCCGCCAACGCCGACGCGCACGGCAACCTCGGCATCGTCTTGGGTGAACTGAAGCGGTACCGCGAGGCGGAGGCCGCCTTCCGGGAAGCGATCCGCCTCGACCCCGCCAACGCCGACGCGCAGAGCGCCCTCGCCTGGGTCCTGGCTGAACGGAAGAGGAACCGGTCGATCATGGGATTCGTAACCAGACTGAACTCGTAGAGCTCAGGTCGTGCCGTCGGCTGGCTGCCGGAGTATGACCAGGGCATGCGGTATGCACAACGGGGCGGGTACACGCCCGCCGAGCAGCAGCGGCGCGAGCGGCTGGGCACGAGGACGGCGGACAGACCCTGCCCCGCGGCGTCGAGAACACGGGCTATCTTCCCCGCGCTCACGCTCCCGGCCCACGAGTTCGGATTCCGACCTGATGGCATTTCGAGATATCGCGGGCCAGGCGGGCGGACGTCAGCCACGGTCTGCGCGGGTTGATAGCTGCCTGTCCGATAATGTGGGCATCGAGGTCTTAGAGTATGTGTGATCGTTTTTGTTCCAGGACAACCTTTTTGCCCGTTCCGACGTCTCCTTTGTGTGAACAAAGCCGCTAGGCGCGCGACACCGAACAGCCACGCGCGGAGCGCCTGGACTCCGGCCGGCGGCTTCCACGGGAGAAGGGGACAATGAGAAGCATCAGCAAGACGATGCTACGAACCTGCGCGGGCCTCGCGGTCGCGGCTGGGCTCGTAGTAGGGGGGGCCGGGGTGGCGAGTGCCACGACCACCAGCCCCACCACCGCGCAGAGCAGTCATCACCCGGCCTGTAACCCATGGGCCCGGGAGCGCTGGAACCTGAACGGCAGCAACACCGTCAACGCCGTCTACCAGGGCACGACCTACAGCTACAGCATTACCTTCAGGCAGTACGGAAGCTGCCTGGTCGGGACCATGACCGATCCGTACTACCCGACCACGGGACCGATCCACGGAACCATCAACGGGAACTACGTGACGTTCTCCTTCACGTACCCCAGCGGGTCCATCCAGGGAACGAGGACCTTCAACGGGTACATCCATCCTCAGTATTACAAGCAGTGGTACAAGCAGTGGTACTGGAACGGGTACCGGTGGGTGTACCGGTGGAAGTTCCGGTTCGTGTCCCACTCGGGGTCCCTGTCCGGCAACTGGTCGGAGACTGGTAGCGAGCACGGCAGCGGTACCTTCTCGCTGGCCCACCCGGTCCGCCGCGCCTGACCGGGGTAGTACCGGCCGAGCTCCTCATGCTACGCGCGGTAATACCGCCAGCCGCTGAGGGTGAGGCGGGAACGCCCGTAACAGCGATGTCCCGGCCGCCTGAGGGCGGCCCGGGACATCTTGTTCGACCGCGACCGCGCGGGCGTATTCGACGCCGCGGCGAACACGTGGGTCTGACCGAGAGGAGGGCGCCATGGCTTCCTGGGGTGCCGAATCCGGCCACATCGAGGTATCCGTGTCCGGCGCCGTCGCGGTGGTCACGCTGCGGCGGCCGGACCAGCTCAACGCGCTGACCGCCGCCATGCGCCGGGAACTCGCGGCCATCCTCCGTCACTTCGGCGACGGGCACCTCGTCCGCGGCATCGTCGTCACCGGCACCGGGCGGGCGTTCTCGGCCGGCCTGGACCTGAAGGAGGCCGCGGAACTCCCGCCGGGCGGCCTGATCGCCGACGTGGAGTCGTTCCACGACATCACCCGGGCCGCGCTGGAGACGCGGGTGCCGGTCGTCGCGGCCCTCAACGGGATCGCGGTGGGCGGCGCCTGCGAGATGACGCTGTGCTTCGACGCGCGCCTCGGCACGCCCGCCGCGGAGTACTTCCTGCCGGAGAACAGCATCGGCCTGACCATCTCCAACGCGTCCAGCATCCTGCTCCCCCGGCTGGCCGGCCCGCGGGCGACGCGCCTGGTCCTGGAGTCCGCCCGGATCGGGGCCCACGAGGCGCTGGCCATGGGCCTGCTGGACGGCATCGTCGAGCAGGCCAGCCTGATCGAGGCCGCGATCGGCCTCGTGCAGCGGTGGACCCCGCCCGGTGCGGCGACCGCCGCGCACCTGCGGCTGCTGCGGCCGCCGCTGGCCGCGGTCGAGCAGGCCATGGCGGCCGAGACAGAGGCCGCGAGCGGACCGGATGCGGCCGAGACGGCGCGCGCGGGAATCGGCCGGTTCCTCAGCCGACGCGGCGACGGCTGAGGGCGCGGGCGGGCTGATCAGCCGGAAGAGGACCGGCGGGCCAGGCCGACCTTGGCGTTCGGGTGGTCCCGCCAGGTAGCCGTGCCGGTGGCCGCGGCGGCCTTGGCCTGCTCCCACTTGAGCCGGGCCAGCTGGCTGGGCGGGGTCTCCAGCTCCTTGATCCAGGCCCGGGTGGCCGCGGCCAGGTGCGTGCCCGCGACGGCTACGCCGACCATCGCCACCACCGCCCCGACCCCGATCAGGATCCCCCCGGCCACGAGGGGCCCGGACCGTACCTGGGGCCAGTTCCCGGCCGGCTGGCTGTCTGTCACGTCGTCAAAAGCCATGGCGCCCGTCCCGATGTCCGTGTGCTGACCTACCTGAGGTTCAAGCCTAACCCGAGGTCCTGGCCGGGGGCCGGGCGGTGGTACCACGTTGCGTTCGGATAAAAAATAGGGGCTACGGCGGGGTCATGGGTTTTCATGGGGCTACGGCGAGGAGGGCGGCGATGGGCGCCGAGCGGGACCGGGTGGCCGAGTTCGGGAAGCTCGAGCACGGGCTGCGGCAGGCCGGCGACTGGTACCGGTGGGGGCCGTACGTCAGCGAGCGGCAGTGGGGCACGGTCCGGGAGGACTACAGCGCCGACGGCGACGCGTGGAACTACCTGTCGCACGATCAGGCGCGGTCGCGGGCCTACCGGTGGGGCGAGGACGGGCTGGCCGGGTTCTGTGACATCGAGCAGCGGCTGTGCCTGTCCCTGGCGCTGTGGAACGGACGCGACCCGATCCTGAAGGAGCGGGCCTTCGGGCTGACCGGGCCGCAGGGCAACCACGGCGAGGACGTCAAGGAGTACTGGTGGTACCTGGACGCCATCCCCAGCCACGCCTGGAACCGGTGGCGCTACCACTACCCGCAGGGCCCATTCCCGTACCAGGAGCTCATCGACGTGAACGCGTCCCGGGACCGGACGCAGCCGGAATACGAGCTGCTGGATACCGGGGTGTTCGGCGACGGGCGGTACTGGATCACCGAGGTGTGCTACGCCAAGGCCTCGCCCGACGACCTGCTGATGACGATCTCGGTGACCAACGCGGGGCCGGACGCGGCGACCCTGCACGTGCTGCCGACGGCCTGGTTCCGCAACACCTGGTCCTGGGGCGGCTCCAACGCTGCTGAGGCTCGGCCGATGCTGGGGGCCGCGGCCGGCGGGGGGGTGACCGTTTCCCACCCGTTCTGCGGTGAGATGGAGCTGATCGCCGGTCCCGGACCGGACGGGACGCCGCCGACCACGCTGTTCTGCGAGAACGAGACGAACCTGGCGCGGCTGTACGGCGCGGCGCCGGTCACGCCGTACCCGAAGGACGGCATCAACGACCACGTGATCAGAGGGGCGGCTACCGTCAACCCCGAACGCACCGGGAGCAAGTGCGCCTTCTGGTACCAGGTCACGCTGGCCGGGGGCGCCTCGGCCGAGCTGCGGCTGCGGCTGCGGCCCGCTTCGGCCGGCGCGGCGGCGGCTCCGGGGGCTCTGGGCTCGGAGTTCGACCAGGTGGTGGCGAAGCGGCGCGGCGAGGCCGACGAGTTCTACGACGAGCTGACGCCCCGGGACGCGAGCGCCGACGAGGCGATGGTCATGCGGCAGGCCTTCGCCGGGCTGCTGTGGAGCAAGCAGCTGTTCTACTACGACGTGGCCCGCTGGCTGGACGGCGACCCGGCCCAGCCGAAACCGCCGCCGGAGCGGCTGACCGGCCGGAACTCGCACTGGCGCAACTTCGACGCCTTCGACATCATGTCGATGCCGGACAAGTGGGAGTACCCCTGGTTCGCCGCGTGGGACCTGGCCTTCCACTGCGTGGCGCTGGCGCACGTGGACCCGGCGTTCGCCAAGTACCAGCTGATCCTGCTGTGCCGGGAGTGGTTCCAGCACCCGAGCGGGACGCTGCCCGCGTACGAGTGGAACTTCTCCGACGTCAACCCGCCGGTGCAGGCGTGGGCCGCGCTGGAGGTGTTCGCGGTCGACGAGGGCCGGGACCTGGAGTTCCTCTCCCGGGTGTTCGACAAGCTGCTGGTGAACATCACCTGGTGGGTCAACCTGGAAGACGCCGGCGGCCGGAACGTGTACGAGGGCGGGTTCCTCGGCCTGGACAACATCGGGCCTTTGGACCGGTCGCACCTCCCGGTCGGCGGGGTTCTGGAGCAGTCCGACGCCACCGGGTGGATGGGCTTTTTCGCGGTCGCGATGGGCCGCATCGCCACCGTGCTGGCCCAGACCGGGGAGCGCCCGGCCTCCGATCTGGTGCTCAAGTTCCTGGAGCACTTCGCCGCCATCCGCGACGCGCTGGACAGCCAGGGGCTGTGGGACGACGCCGACGGGTTCTATTACGACCGGCTGGTGACGCCGTCCGGGGAGCAGGTGCCGATCAAGGTCCGGTCGATGGTGGGCATAATCCCGCTGCTGGCCGCGGCGGTGGCCAGCGAGGCCGACCTCCAGCAGGCTCTGGTTCTGGGCAAGCAGTTCGCGGACCTGCTCGGCCGCGAGGACCTGGTGGATCCGGACGCGATGCGTGAGCGCGGCGTGCTGCGCGAGATGGGCGGCGAGCAGCTGCTCCTGCTGTCGCTGGCCGACCCGGACCGGCTGACCCGGCTGACGAGCCGCTGTTCGCCGAGGACGATTTCCTGTCCCCGCACGGGCTGCGGTCCCTGTCGGCCTACCACCGTTCGCATCCCTACGTCCTCGAGGTCGAGGGCGTCACGGCCAGCATCGACTACGAGCCCGCCGAGTCCACTACGCCCCTGTTCGGCGGGAACTCCAACTGGCGCGGCCCGGTCTGGTTCCCGCTGAACTACCTGGTCATCAACGCGCTGGAGCGGTACCACCAGTACTTCGGGGACGACTTCACCGTCGAGTACCCGACCGGGTCCGGCAACCAGCTGACCCTGGGCGAGGTGGCCGCCGACCTGCAGGACCGGCTCATCTCGATCTTCACCCGCGGGTCCGACGGACGGCGGCCGTGCTTCGGCGGGACTGACTTCCTGCAGGATGATCCGGCCTGGCGGGACAACCTGGTGTTCGGCGAGTACTTCCACGGCGACAACGCCGCCGCGCTCGGCGCCTCGCACCAGACCGGCTGGACGGGGCTGATCGCCGACGTCATCCGGCGGCGGTACGGCCTGGTCCGCTCGGTCGGCGACGTCGTCTTGCTCGTCACCCAGCAGAGCCGGATCTGACGGCCGCCGGCATGCCTTCCCGAGGGGCGGAGAGCGCCGTCGTCAACGCGGCCGGCCTGGTCCAGGGCATCGCGCTGGTCACCTTCCCGGCGGCCAGCACGATCTTCACCAGCCCCAGCTCCTATGACCTGTCACACAGCCAGTACGGGATCATGTTCGTGCCGCAGGTGAGCACGGCGATCGTCGCCTCGCTGCTCGGCGCCGGCCTGCTGTGGCCCAGCCTGGCCCGGCGGGCCAGCGAGAAGGCCCTGCTGCTGGCGGGCCTGGCGGCCGACCTGGCCTCGATGGCCCTGCTGATCGTGAGCTGGCTGGTGGTGCACCAGCACGCGGCGGCGTTCGGGCTGCTGCTCGGCGGCGACGGCGTGCCTGGGAGCCGGGTTCGGGCTCTCGGTGCCGGCGCTCAACACCCTGGCCGCGGCGCTGCATCCGGCGGCGGTGGACAGGTCGGTCCTGGTCCTGAACGCGCTGCTCGGCCTCGGTACGGCGCTCGCGCCGCTGTTCGTCGCGGTCTTCAACGGCCTCGGGTTCTGGATCGGGCTGCCGGTGCTCGCCGCCTGCCTGCTGGCCGGCCTGATCGGCGTCAGCCTGCGCCTGCCCATGGACCCTGGCCCTGGGTCGCCGCAGCGGGGCGCGGCGCCGGCCGCGGGGCGCGGGATCCCGGCCGGGTTCTGGGTCTTCGCGGCGTTCGCCGTGCTCTACGGGTTCTGCGAGACGATGAACGGCAACTGGTCGCAGCTGGACGTCACGTCGCTGGGCGTCAGGCCGGCGATCGCGTCGCTCGCGCTGACCGGCTTCTGGGCGACGGTGACCGCTGGGCCGGGTGCTGCTGGCCGCGATCCAGCGCTGGCTGCCGAGCCGGGCCGCCTACCACGGGCTGCCGTTCCTGCTCGCCGTCGCGTTCGTGCTCATCGCGGTCCTGCCGTCCCATGCTCCCGGCCGCGGCGGTGGCCGCGTTCTGCCTGGCCGGGCTCGGCTGCTCGGCGCTGCTGCCGCTCACCATCAGTTTCGGGCAGCGCAAGCTCGCGGACCACGAGGCGATGGTCGCGGGCGGGGTGATCGCCTGCTACCAGGTCGGCTACGGGCTCGCGGCGTTCGGGGTGGGCCCGCTGACCAGCGCGGGCGTCCGCCTGCCGGCGATCTTCGCGGCCAGCGCGGCGGTGGCGGCCGTGATGGGCGGGCTGTCGCTGGCGGTGGCGCGACCGCCAGCCGTCGCCCGCCACGGTGCACCCCCGGCCGCTGTAGCCGCCTCAGCTCGGCCGTACTCGGGGTTTTTGGCGGTCCCCGGACCCAATGCCTGCCACCGTCGCCCACGCTTAGGTATTCAGCTGACGGGAATGATCTCGATCTGGCGCGTGTCCAGGACTTCCCGGTAAGCAAGGAGATCATCTGGGTCACTGGTGAGGACCAGAGACAGGCGGTGCCACGCGGCCGCGACCATGACTAGGGCGTCTACCGCATCAGGCTTCTTCCTGGGAGGGAGATGAGCCTTGGCGAGCATTCTTCCGGCGCGCTGGAAGTCGGCTCTCCGGTAGACGCGATGACAGGGCAGGCAGCCGATGATTCCTCGTTCCAGCCCGCGAATGGGGCCGATGTCATCCTTAGCCTGCAAGATCGTGCAGTCGTCAGCGATAACGGAGAGCGCGTGCACGGCCGCCGGGCCGTCTCGCCATACCTGGGTCAGGACCGGGCCGGTGATGATGGGACGGTGCGGGGATGCCTTTAGCTCCTCATGAGCTGCGCGTGCCTTGATGTCCTTGTCGAGCAGTGCGATGAGCATCCCGGCGTCGTAGTAGACCGCGCGCTCGCCCGTCCGGGTGTCCGGGAAGTCCGCAAGCAGATCCCTGGCAGGCACGGTCAGGCGACCTTACCGGATCCGGCGGTGTCCGCGGCGATCTCAGCGTCGATGGTGGCGAACGACGCGGCTGCCTGATCATCGCGCATCATCTGCTGAACTGCGGCGGCGATCATGTAGGTGGAGATGTCCACTCCCGCCGCCTCGGCGTGGGCCCGGATACGGTCATGGACCTCTTCTCTCGCGCTGATACTGAATCGCTTCGTCCCCATGAACAAATGGTAACACGTAGTGTTACGCGTACCGGTGGGCGCAGCCGATGCATGGCCTGCGCCATCAAACCGATCCTGGTCGCGCCTCGACAGCTCGCTATACCGGAGTCGCAGCCCGCCAGCGGAGACGCAGATGCGCTTGCGGGGATGCGGCGGCGCGGTAGCGTGAACGTCGTGGAGGGGCCGTGGCGGGTGTTCGTGAGCCATACTTCCGAGCTGCGCCGGTTCCCGTCGGACCGGTCGTTCGTGGCCGCGGCTGAGCAGGCCATCACCCGGGCCGGGGACGCGGTGGTGGACATGGAGTACTTCACCGCCCGGGAGGACAAGCCGGCGGACTACTGCCGCCAGCAGGTGGGCCGGGCCGATGTGTACGTGGGGATCATCGGGTTCCGGTACGGGTCACCGGTCCGGGATGACCCGGACCGGTCCTATACCGAGCTGGAATTCGATGCCGCGGCCGAGCTTGGCTTGCCCCGGCTGGTGTTCGTGCTGGATGAGGACGCGGTGCTGCCGTTGCCGCAGACGTGGCTGTCTGATCCGGACTACGCCGGGCGGCAGCGGGCGTTCCGGGCGCGGGTGGCCGGTGCCGGGATCACGGTACAGCGGGTGACCTCTCCCGGTGACCTGGCCCTGCTGCTGTTCCAGGCGCTCGCGGAGCTGCGCCAGCGGGTCGCTGAAAGCCTCGTGGCGGAGCGGGACGGGCGGTCTGCCGGAGGTGAGCCGGGGATGGCGGTGCGGCTTTCGCCGCGGCCGGTATTCCTGGCCGGGCGGGATGACCTGCTGGCCGAGCTGGATGCCCGGCTGGCGGCGCGGCGCGGGCCGGGGCCGGGGGTGGTGGTGCTGTCCGGGCTGGGCGGGGCGGGCAAGACCAGCGTGGCGGTGGAGTACGCACACCGGCAGCTGGGCGGGTGCGGGGTGGTATGGGAGCTGGCGGCCGAGGAGCCGGCCGCACTGGCGGCCGGGTTCGGGGAGCTGGCCGCGCAGCTGGGCGTCCGGGACGGGGACCCGGTGGCGGGGGTGCATGCGGTGCTGGCTCGCCGTCCGGATTGGCTGCTGGTCTTCGACAACGTGCCAGGCCCGGCGGCGATCAAGGGGCTGGTGCCGCCGGTCGGCGGCGGCCGGGTGGTGATCACGAGCCAGTACGGGTTCTGGCCGGGTGGGCAGGGCCTGGAGGTGCCGGTGCTGGACCGGGCGGCGGCGGCGGCATTCCTGCTGGCCCGCACGGGAGCGGGCAGCGAGGAGGGGCAGGCGGCGGGTGAGCTGGCCGGGGAGCTGGGCGGGCTGCCGCTGGCGCTGGAACAGGCCGCCGCGTATATGCAGGCCACCGGCCGGGGCCTGGGCGAGTACCTGGGGCTGTTCCGGGCGCGGCGGGCCGAGCTGCTGGGCCGTGGTGAGGTGGCCGGGTATGACAAGCGGGTGACCACGACCTGGGCGCTGGCCTTCGCCGAACTCGACCAGGCCGGGCCGACGGCCGGGTTGCTGCGGTTCGCGGCGTGCTGCGCGGCCGAGGACATCCCGGTCGACCTTTTTCTGCAGCGCCGGCCCGGGCTGGCCGCGGGGCTGGGCGGGCAGGTGGCGCCCTTGCTGGTGCCACTGCTGGACGACGAGCTGGCCCGGGATGAGGCGGTGTCCGGGCTGCGCCGGTATTCGCTGATCAGCGCGCCGCATGATGGGCTGATCTCGGTGCACCGCCTGGTCCAGGCCATCACCCTGGCTCAGCTGCCCGGGGACGCGACGGATGCCTGGCGGCAGGCCGCCGCCGCGGTGATCCAGGCCGCGCTGCCCCTCGACCCCCAGGATCCGGCGGCCTGGCCGATGTTCGCGATGTTGCTCCCGCACGCCCAAGCGGCCCTGGCCCCCGCCAGCGACGGCATGTTCACCATGACCAACTATCTGGGCTATGGCGGCAACTATGCCGCGGCGCGGGACCTGGCGCAGCAGGTCTTCCGGGCCCGGGAGGCAAGCCTAGGTGCCGAGGCTCCCGCGACGCTGACCGCCCGCGCCACGTTCGCCCACTGGACCGGGATGGCCGGGGATGCGGCCGCGGCCCGCGACCAGTACGCCGCGCTGATGCCGGTGGAGGAACGGGTCCTGGGCGCCGAGCACCCCGAGACGCTCACCACCCGCGCCAACCTGGCCCACTGGACCGGGGAGGCCGGGGATGCGGCCGCGGCCCGCGACCAGTACGCCGCGCTGATACCGGTCCGCGAACGGGTCTCAGGCCCCGAGCACTCCCAGACGCTCACCGCCCGCGCCAACCTGGCCTATTACACCGGACAGGCCGGGGATGCGGCCCCCGCCCGGGACCAGTTCGCCGCGCTGGTACTGGTCCGCGGACGGGTCTCGGGCCCCGAGCACCCCGACACGCTCAACGCCCGCGCCAACCTGGCCCGCTGGACCGGGGAGGCCGGGGATGCGGCCACCGCCCGCGACCAGTACGCCGCGCTGATACCGGTCCGCGAACGGGTCTCAGGCCCCGAGCACCCCGACACGCTCGATGTCCGCGCGAGCCTGGCCCGCTGGACCGGACAGGCCGGGGATGCGGCCGCCGCCCGCGACCAGTGCGCCGCGCTGATACCGGTCCGCGAACGGGTCTCGGGCCCCGAGCACCCCAACACCCTCATCGACCGCGCCAACCTGGCCTATTACACCGGGGAGGCCGGGGATGCGGCCGCCGCCCGGGATCAGTGCGCCGCGCTGGTACCGATCCGCGAACGGGTCTCGGGCCCCGAGCACCCCGACACGCTCGACGTCCGCTCCAGCCTGGCCCGCTGGACCGGACAGGCCGGGGATGCGGCCGCCGCCCGGGATCAGTACGCCGCGCTGGTACCGATCCGCGAACGGGTCTCGGGCCCCGAGCACCCCGGCTCGCTCATCGACCGCGCCAACCTGGCCTATTACACCGGACAGGCCGGGGATGCGGCCGCCGCCCGGGATCAGTACGCCGCGCTGCTACCGATCCGCGAACGGGTCTCAGGCCCTGAGCACCCCAGCACGCTCATCGACCGCGCGAACCTGGCCTACTGGACCGGGCGGGCGGAGGAATCCGGGTAGGGGGCTGGGCCGGTGGCCGGGGTTACGGCGCCCGGCTGGTCCGGGGGGGCGTCCTGGCTGCCGCGGAGCAGGTAGGCGGAGCGCAGCAGGACGGGGTTGTCGCGCAGCTCGGCGGCCGGGCCGGAGAAGCGGAGCCGGCCGCCCTCCATGATGTGGGCGTGGTTGGCCAGGCCCAGGGCCACGGTGGCGAACTGCTCGATCAGCAGCACGCCGGTGCCCGATTCGGCGATGGCGGCGATGACCGGGATCAGGCGGCTGACCACCACCGGGGCCAGGCCCAGCGACAGCTCGTCGATCAGCATGTAGCGCGGATCGGAGATCAGGGCCTGGGCCAGCACGACCATCTGCTGCTCGCCGCCGGACAGGGTGCGGGCCAGCGCGGCCAGCCGCTTCCCGAGCTGCGGGAACAGCTCCAGGACCTTCTCCCGGCCGGCCTGGGCCTGCTCGCGGGTCAGGGCGTAGCAGGCCACGCGCAGGTTGTCCTCGACGGTCAGGTCGGGCAGCAGGCGGCGGCCCTCGGGGACGATCGCTACGCCGGCCCGGCGGATCCGTTCCGGGCGCCGGCCGGTGAGGTCTGCGGGTGTTTGGCCTGGAGTGTCGAGGAGGACCGAGCCGGCCGCGGGCTTCAGGACGCCGCCGACGGCCAGGACCAGGGTGGACTTGCCCGCGCCGTTCGGGCCGAGGAGGGCGGTGACCTGGCCGGCCGGGATCTCGACCGAGACCTGCCTGACGACGGCGCGGCCGCCGCGCTCGACGGTGAGGTCGCGTAGTTTCAGGGCCCCGGTCATGCCACTCCAAGGTAGGCGCGGATCACGGCGTCGTCGCGGAGCACGGCGGCGGTCGGGCCGGAGGCGATCAGAGCGCCGAAGTCGAGCACGGCGGTGGTCGTGCAGCAGGCCGAGACCAGGCTCATGTCGTGGTCGACCAGGATGGTCAGGGCCCCGGTGTGCTCGGGGATGCCGCGGATGACGTCCGCCAGGCGGCTGCTCTCCTCGTCGGGCAGCCCGGCGGCGGGCTCGTCGAGCAGGACCAGCCGCGGCTGGCCGACCACCGCGCGGGCCACCTCAACCAGGCGGCGCTGGCCGGCGGTCAGCGTGCGGACCTTGGCGTCCGGGGCGACGGCGCCGAGACCGGTGAACTCGATCGCGTCCAGGACGTCTTTCTTGCGCGTGGCCGCGCCGAGCTTGGAGTGCTCGTGCACCATCGCGACGTTGTTGAACACGGATAGTTCCTCGATCGCCTGCTCGGTCTGGAACGTCCGGCGCACTCCCCACCGCGCGCGGCGGAAATGAGTCATCGACAGCAGGTCTACCCCGAACGCGCGGACCGTCCCCGCAGCGGGCCGGACGAAGCCGCTCAGCACATTGAAGAAGGTGGTCTTGCCCGCGCCGTTCGGCCCGATGAGGCCGCAGGTACCCTGCTCGAAGGTCAGGTTCATGTCGTCCAGCGAGGTGACGCCGCCGTAGCGGACGGTCAGGCCTTTGACTTCGATCATGGTGTGCTCTCCGGTGCGGGCCTGCCTCTGGCCCGGCTGCGCAGGAAGCGGCCGAGTCGGGCCAGATCCTTGGGTACCTGGTCGGCCAGGCCAGCCGGCGCGGTGGTCAGCACCTGGAGCACGCCCAGCCCGAACAAGATGGTGAGCCAGTCGGCCGAGACGCCCCAGTTGTTCAGCAGGGCGGGCAGGAACTGGTACAGCAGCGCGGCCACCACCGCGCCCCACATGCTGTAGACCCCGCCCATCAGCGTCACGGCCAGCAAGGTGATCGAATCCTGGGTCGGGAAGCCGATGGAGTATAGGTAGTGAATGGCGCCGGCCAGCACGCCGCCGGCCACGCCGGTGATGAACGAGGCCAGAGCGAAGGCCCACAGCTTGTACAGCGTGGTGTTGATGCCCGCGGCCAGCGCGGCGGGCTCGCTCTGCCGGATCGCCGCCCAGGCCCGGCCGGGTTTGGTTTTCGTGTGAGCCAGGACGAGCGCGAACATGAGAATCGCGACGATGACCGCATAGCGGAAGTAGGCCGGGTCGCTGGACGCGATGCTGGGCCGGCGGATCGGCGGGATGTGGACCAGGCTGCCGTTGTAGCCGGTGAAGCCGTGGCCGCCGTTCGGGAAGTTCACCGTGGCGAGCACCACGGTGATCGCGCCCGCGAACATGAGCGTGATCAGGGCCAGGTACAGGCCGCGCAGCCGGAGCGCGGGCAGCCCGATGAGCACGCCCGCCACCATCGTGATCAGGCCCGCCTCGAGCAGGACCACCGGATAGGGCTGGGTGGTGGCGAACAGCAGCCGGGCGGCCACCCAGGCGCCGATGGCGAGCACCGCGACCTGGCCCAGGGAGACCAGGCCGACCCGGCCGACCAGCACGCCGAGCGCCAGCGTGACCATCGAGTAAACGGCCACCTGGGTCATCGTGTCGATGTAGTACAGGCTCAGCAGCTGCGGGAAGCCGAACAGGACGAACAGTAGCAGGACCGTGATCGTGGCGATCCTGATCAGCTGCGGGCGAGCCTGCCGCCGACGGCTTGCCTGGCGGCCGGCCGTCTTGCGGAGGCTGAGGTCCGCTCCCACTAGGCCTCCTCGCGGGATTGGGCCATGACCTGGCTCCGCGGCATGACCAGCAGGGCCGCGGCGGCCAGCACGAACGGGGTCATGTCCCGGTAGTTGGTCAGCGACGTGATCGGGGTCAGCAGGTCATGCAGCAGGCCGATCACGATCGCGGCCACGAAGGTGATCGTGATCGAGCGCAGCCGGGCGATCAGCACCGCGGCCAGCGACGAGATGACCAGGAAGGTGAGCGTGGTGGCGTCCAGCGCGACCAGGTTGGCGAGCAGCAGGCCAGCGATGCCCGCGAGCACCCCGCAGCCGAGCCAGGCCGCCGCCTCGACCCTCCGGACCGGCACGCCGAGGGTGGCGGTGATCTCGCGGTCGTTGGCCATGGCCCGCATCGCGGTGCCGAGCTTGGTGTAGCGCAGGAACATCCCGGTCCCCACGGTGATCACCACCCCGGCGGCCAGCGCGATGACCTGGGTCCAGTCCACCTGAACCTGGCCGACGGAGAAGCCGCCGTTGTCCGAGGGCAGGGTCAGCGAGCGGGCCTCGCCGCCGCTGGTCGTCCACAGCAGGTCCATCAGGCCGTACAGGATCAGGGTCAGCCCGATGGTGGCCACCGCCTTGACCAGCGGGTCCCGTTTGGCCAGCGCCGGACCGAAGAGCACCCCGTAGGCCAGCGTGATGGCGGCGGCGACGGCGATGCAGACCAGCCAGGTGAGCCAGCCGGGCGCCCCGGCCTGGCCCAGCGACCACGCGGTCAGCGCGCCGATCGCGCCGACCGCGCCGAAGGCCAGGTACAGCACGCCGGTGGCCCGGTACAGCACCACCAGCCCGACCCCGGACAGGGCGTACACCCCGCCCAGGGCCAGACCGCTGACGATAAACGGCTCGAAATCGGACCAGGGTGGCATTGATCTTCTAGGAGGTCGGCGCCAGCGCCGCGGTGCCGGCCACGCTGCGGTACTGCGCGATCTGCGGGTCGACCGACGAGATCTGGGTGCAGCCCTGGGCCGTCACCATCTTGCCGTTGTCCGGCGTGACGGTGTAGTCCTCGTTGTTCGGGATGTGCAGGGGGTAGCTGCCGTAGGTCCACAGCTGGCACAGCATGCCGGTATTGAAATTGCTTACCCCCTTGAGGGCGGCGTTGACGCTGGCCACCGTGTAGGCCCCGGTGATCGTATCCAGCGCGTGCACCGCGATCTCGGCTTCGGTGAAGCCCATCTGGCTGAAGCTGCCGATGCCGCCGGAGACCGCCGAGCCGTACTGCTTGAGGATCGCCTTGTACAGGTTCATCGTCGTGGTGTTGGTGACGTCGGGCGGGGTCAGCTCCGCGTTGACGAACAGCTTGTTGTTCCACTTGGCTCCCAGCGAGGTGGCCAGGAAGTCGGTGTTGCACGGGGTCGAGCAGCCCCACAGCTTGACATGGTCCTCCAGGCCGAGCTTCTGCGCCGCCTGCAGGATGACCAGCGCCTCGGGCGGGGTGAAGTTGAGGATCACGGCGCCGTTCGGGCCGGCGTCGTCGACTTCCTTGATCGCCACCGAGTCGGCGTCGGAGATCGGCACGTTCTCGGTGAGCTGGACGATCGGGACGTTCGCGGCCTTAGCCAGCGCGGCCGGGCCGGCCGCGATGTAACCGGTACCGGGAACGTTCGACTGGTCGAACACGACCTTGGACACGTGCTGGCCCAGCGCGTACTGCACCGCGCCGTCCGAGCTGTACCGCGGGCCCATGTTGACCGCGGCGCTGTTCGGCGTCGAGTAGCACTCGGGGGCGATCCCGGAGTCGATGATGTAGTAGCCCAGCTTCTGCCAGTAGCTGCTGTCCACCGAGCACTCGATGATGGACGTGTTGCCGATGATGCCGACCACGTGGTCGGTGTCCACCAGCTGCTTCGCGTCGGCCGCGATCTGGGCCGGGTTGGTCTGCTCGGTCTCGATGTAGAGCTTGACCGGGTGGCCGTTGATGCCGCCGTTGGCGTTCACGCAGGCGAAGTACGCGTTGGCCATGTTCGGGATGTCGGTGAACGAGGTCCCCGGCTGGTTGGTGACGATGGCGCCCAGCGCGATCGGCGTGCCGGTGGCCGCCACGCCCGGCTTGGTGCCGCACTGCGACGTGCTGACCGTCGACGTGCTCGCTGAACTGGTCGCGGTGGACGCGGGCGTGCTCGAGCTTGCGGTGGAGCTGGTGCTGGAACTCGAGCTGCTGCTGCAGCCGGCGGCGGCTATGGCGATGGCGGCGGCGAGCACGATCGCTCTTCGCGCCGACATATGTGCTCTCATCTCTCCCCCTCTTCGGTGGTGAGTTCGGGCTGGCTTGGTTCCTGGTTTGAATTGCTAGCTTGGTTGGTGGCTTGATTGGCGACTTGATTGGTGGTTCAATTCACGGTCACCACGATCTTGATTGCGTCCGGTGGCCGGTTCATGGCGAATTCGAATGCCTCCGCCGCTCGGGTCAGCGGGAAATGATGCGAAAAGAGCGCGGCGAGAGACGCGCGGTTTTCCGATACCACGTGCACGGCATTCAGGAAATCCTCAGCAGTTGCGCAGCTGGAGCCGAGCACGTCTATTTCCTTTTCCGGGAAGACGCCCGGCCGGAAGCCGGCGGTGCCCGAGGACATGCCGACCACCACGACCCGGCCGGCGGCCGAGACCAGGTCGAGGGCCTGCGGCAGGACTGCGGTTTCACCGCTGGTCTCGACGACCAGCGGCGGGCCCTCGCCGTTGGTCCAGTCCCGGACCTCGTCGGTGAGTGTCTGGGCTGGCGCCCAGGTCACGCGTTCGGCGCCCATCCGTTTGGCCAGATCGCGCCGGGCCGGGATCGGGTCGATCGTGGTTACGCGCGCCCCCGCGGCCGCCGCGGCGAGCGTGGTAGCCAGGCCGATCGGCCCGGCGCCGAACACGACCGCCTGCTCGCCGGGCCGCAGGCAGGCGCGGGCCAGGGCGTGCACGGCGATCGAGGCGGGCTCGACGAAGGCGGTGCTGTCCGGGTCCAGGTCACCGACGCCGAACACGGTCGACGCGGGGACCTCCAGCCGTTGCTGCAGGCCGCCGTCGAGGTGCACGCCGACCAGGCGGAATCGCGGGCACACGTTGGCCCTGCCGGTCCGGCAGGGATAACAGCTGCCGCAGGGCAGCAGCGGCCATATGGCGACCCGCTCGCCCTCGTTTACGGTCCCGGCGTCGCCGGGATCTTCCACGATCGCGGACACCTCGTGGCCCTGAATCCGCGGATAGAAGTGGCGTGCACCGGAAAGCGCGCCCACGTCGCCGGAGAACAGATGGAAGTCCGACCCGCAGATACCCACCGCCTCCGGCCGGACGATAACGTTTCCGGCACGGGCAGGTCCCGGATCGGAAACGTCCGCGATCACCATCTCACCGGGTGATCTGGTCACTGCGGCCAGCACAGCGGCCCCTTCCTTGGCCCGTCCTCGGGCTCTTCCCTGGCCCTCCTTGCGGCAGCCACCGAGAGCGTAAATGGTGGGGAAACTGGGCATCGCCGCACGCTAATGCGGAGACTCCCACGGCCGTTCGGGCCGGACAATGACACGGCACCCAAAAACGGCCTGGGGATTCCTGAGGCCGGCCACAAGCGAGCCGGGTGACGCGGCTCGCCCGTGACGCTGACTGCGCGGGCGCGCGGGCTCGATCCGCAGGGTCACTCGCCGTCGTACTCGTGGTGGGGGTGCTCGGCCTCCTCGGCCTCCTCGGCCTCCTCGGCTTCCTCGGCCTTCCCGGGCTCCCCGGCCTTCCCGGGCATCCGGTAGCCGCGCGCAACAATCCACCCCGGCCCCAATATCCACAAACGGCCTCCGGAACACAATCGCGCTCTGCCGGGCGCACGGAAGATCGAGTCGGGCTGTCCGTTATCCCAGTTCAGGGAGGCCGCGCGCGTTGGCGTGCCGAGAAAGACCTCGCATAAGCCCGTTAAAGCGGTGGATCGAGGCTAAGCCGCCTACCCGGGTAAAGCTATTGACCACTATGCATAAAACAGTTAGCTTTCTGGAACAAGCCGGAAGGGGGAGAAGGGGGGAGGAGCTTGGCTCACCCGCCGTCCAAATGCCGGGCTTTGGCGAGCAACCAGCCGGTCAGGGCGAAGACTCGGCCAGGGCTCCGGGCTGCCCTGCTCAGCGTGGGCGCGCGCGGCCGACGACCAGTCCTGCCCCAGGTCGAGTTCCTGGCGGACCGACCGCACTAGACAAAGTGCACACTGGGGCGGCCATGGACGCGAGTGACTCGGCCCCAGCGATGAGCGGCCTGTCCGGTGCGGGACCGGCGGGACTGCCGCTGACGATATTTATCAATTACCGCCATCAGGACGAGCCGTTCGCGGCGTGGATACTGTACCGGGAATTCAGGGAGCGGTTCGGCCAGGAGAACATCTTCTTCGACGAAGGCGCCCTGCGGCCGGGAATGCAATTTCTCGAGGAGATCACCTCGCGGCTCGCCAGTACTCCCGGCGTGTTTATCGCTGTAATCGGACCTCGGTGGATGCCGACACTGGATGAACACCAGCGGCGAAATGACGACAACTACGTCGTGGCGGAGATCGACCTTGCCCTGCAGAACGGATGGACGGTCATTCCCCTCCTGGTCAATGACGCCAGCCTGCCGAAGGCGGGTCAGCTCCCGCGCTCGATCTGGGCGCTTCCAGATCGTCACATGGCGTATTTGCATCAGGAGAACCTTAACGATGATCTCCACAGCCTGAGCGCGCGCCTCAGCGAAATCCATGCTGGCATGAACATCGAGGTCGGGGTTCCGCTGGAGACCGGTGCCCCGTCGGCGGCCGGTGCCCCGTCGGCGGCCGGTGCCCCGTCGGCGGCCGGTGCCCCGTCGGCGGCGGGCGTCCCCGCGGCCAACGGCGTCCCCGCGGCGGCGGCCGGTGTTCCGCTGGAGCCGATGACCCAGCCGCCCGACCCGGGCTCCGGGAAAGTTCCCGTCCCGGAATTGTTCCCGGTTGACGACGACCACTACCAGGCGCTGATCGACGAGGTTAACAACAACAACTTGGTCATCTTCCTCGGTGCGGGGGTCAACGCAGCCGAGTGCGAAACGCCTTTCCGTGCGGGCACCCTGATGCTCCCGGATGATACGGAGCTGGCGAGATACCTTGCCGCCATGGCCAGGCTGGAAGACGCGCCGCTGGAATTGGCGGAAGTCGCGCAGCAGGTCCGTATGGTCAGCGGCGAGCCGAATGTGTACAAGTGGGCGAAACAAATCCTCCGCGGCGGCTCGGATCCGGGACCGGTCCACATGTATCTCGCTCGGCTGCCGAAGCGGCTCGAGCAACTCGGACTGGGGAAACGCCATCAAATTATTGTCACGCCGAAGTTCGACGTGGCCCTGGAGAAGGCATTCCGCAAGGTCGGGGAGCCGTACGACGTCGCAGTATATATGGCGCCGAGAACAGAATACGCGGGCAGGTTCGTTCACCTGCCCTGGGAATCGCGCGATCCGCGACCGGTCCTGACGAACGAGTACGACGGCTTTCCTATTGTCGGCGAGGAAGGGGAGCTGACGCGGACGGTGATCGTCAGGATCAATGGCGCGGTCGACGACCTCAAGACGGGATACAGCTGGGACAGAAACTTCGTAATCACGGAAGATCACTACATAGACTATCTCCGCGGGCGTTCCGCGGAGCAAGTGGTGCCCATGCAGATCCTCGCGAAGCTGCGCGCGGCGAGCTGCCTTTTTCTTGGCTACGCCATAGCCGATTGGCGGCTCCGGGTATTCCTGCACTGGATCTGGCAGGACGAGACATTCGGCGGGGCCACGCTCTGGGCCGTCGAACACGATCCCGATGTGCGCGAGCGGCAATTCTGGCATCGCTTCGGCATAAGCCTGTACGGCTGCCGTCTGACCGATTACGTGCAGGGATTCGATAAGTTTCTCGAAGATCGCCGTTACAAACTGAGATGAGCGAGACCACGGGCTCGGTTGAGCCCCGCAAGAAGCCGTACTTCGGGCTCGACTATTACGAGGAGAAGTTCGGCGCCTGGTTCTTCGGACGCGAGACCGAAAGCAGCCGGGTCATCACGAACCTGCGCGCTGCCAGGCTGACACTGCTGCATGCGGAGAGCGGCGTCGGCAAGAGTTCGCTGCTGCACGCGGGCGTGGCATGGCGGATGCGCAGGCTGGCAGACGACAGCTTTGCGCGCCGCGGCACGGTCCATTACGTCCCTGTGGTGTTCAGCTCTTGGCCGGACAACCCCGTCCAGAAGCTGATCAGCGCAATCCGCACCGCGACCGAGCCATATCTGGCTGGACGCCCGGAGCCGGAGTTCCCGGCCGACCGGCTCGACGCGGCTATCGGGGCAGCGACTGGGATGCTGAACACGAACCTGCTCATCATGCTGGACCAGTTCGAGGAATACTTCCTCTATCGCTCTCACGAGCCGAGCACCGGGCAGTTCGCCGACGAACTCGCCCGCTGCATTAACCGGACGGACCTGCGCGCCAACTTCCTGATCGCAATCCGCGAGGACGCGTACGCGGCCCTCGGGGACCTCTTCAAGGGCCGGATGACGAATGTCTACGGCAACTACCTTCACGTCGATTACCTCGATCGCGCGGCGGCGGAGAACGCGATCCGAGGGCCGCTCGACATCTATAACCGCCAGCCCTGGGTTGCTGAGCCCGTCACGATCCAAGACGAGCTCGTCGAGGCCGTGCTGGACCAGGTCCGGGCGTTCGACAGCGACGGCGGCGCGGCCCAGAGCCGAGCGGCGGCGAACGGTGATGACGGCCGCGTCGCGACGCCGCTGTTGCAACTGGTCATGGACTCGGTCTGGGAGCACGAGCGCGCCGAAAAGTCCAACGAACTGCGCCTGTCGACCCTGCAAAGCATGCGGGGGGTCGGGACGATCGTGGACACGCACCTGGGAAAGGCGCTCGGCGCCCTGGGGCGTGCCGAGCACCAGGCCGCCATCGACATGTTCGATCACCTCGTGACCCCTTCGGGCGGGAAGATCGCTGAATCGGTCCCTGATCTGGCGGAGAGAACGGGCCACAGCGAGGATCAGGTCCGCAGCATCCTGGAGAAGCTCGACCGTGAGCGCATTGTGCGGCCCGTCCCGGCCGCTCCTGGTCAGGATCCCATGCGGTGCCGCCGCTACGAGATCTTCCACGACGTGCTCGCGCCGAGCATCAACCGCGCGATCGCGGCGGCCCGCGAGGCTCAGCGCCGCGCGCGCCGCTTCCGCCGCCTCGCCACTGTGGTAGCTGGCCTCCTGGCCGCGGTGCTGGCGGTCGTGTGGGTGTTCATCTCGGCATTGAGCAACGCGAATGCTGAGAAGCTGACCGCGGAATGGGGCCAGCTGGCCGCATTCGCGGAGGGTCACCTCGCGACTGATCCGGAGCTCAGTGCCAGGCTGGCGGTGGAGGCGCTTGACCACCGCCGTTACACCGCCCAGATGGAGGCCGTGCTGCGGGCCGCGCTCCCTGACCTCCAGTCGGCGGGGACGCTTCAGGACGGGCCGACGGTTTTCTCCGCGGTGTTCGATCCTGCCGACGCGAACGAGGTAGCCAGCGCTGATTACAACGGCGCCGTCTGGATCTGGGATGTCAAGACCGGTCGGAAGCTGGTTCCCATGTCGCTGGGCGGTTACGACGTAACCGGAACGGCCGACACCGTGGCCTTCAACCAGGCCGGTACCGAGGTCGCGGTCGGCTATGCCGATGGCACGGTGGCCCTGTTCGACGCCCACAACGGCAGGGAGCAGCAGAAAGCCGATACTGACCAAGTCGGCGGTCTACAGCGTTGAATTCGTCGGCGGCACGAGCGAGCTGGCGATCGCGACCCGGGGTGGCATCGGCCTGTGGCCGGGCCAGAACGGGACGAAGTGCTGCCAGATCCTGTCCACCGAGCCAGAGCACTCCATGAGCGCGGACCCGGGCAACTCGTCGCGGTTCGCCGTAGCTTCGTCCAGCGGCACCGTCATCTGGACCCTCGGCGGATCCGGTAAGCCGCAGCAGCGGTTGCTGAGCCCGTTGCCCGCCAACGATGCCGAATTCAGCCCCGACGGCAGCGAGGTCGTGACCGCCGGCTACGACGGGAGCGTGCGAGTGTACGACACCGGCACTTCCCGGACCGTAATGACCCTCGACGCGGGGGAGTCGGACGCATGGAGCGCCGCGTTCAGCCCGGACGGGACTCAGATCGTGGCCGGGTACGGGAGCGGGGCAGCGCGCGTCTGGGACGTTCGCAGCCGGCTTCAGGTGACGGTGCTGGTCGGCGGCAGCGGCGGGGTCGACGAGGCCCGGTTCAGCGCTGGCAGTAAGGAGGTCGTGACGGCGAACGCTGACGGCACGATCCGGGTCTGGTATTCCCGGCCGCGCGAGCTGCTGGAGGACTTCACCGAGACGGTGGCCGGCGGCGGACCGAATCCCGTGGATTTCGTCACGTATCTCCCCGCGGACCGGATACTCGGCTTGGACGGCTCCGGACGTCTCTACGTGTCCACGGCAGACGGCGGTCAGACGACGGTTATCCCTACCAGCGGCCCAGTGCAGGCAGTGAGCTGGAACCGTGCCGGGACGGAGGTGGTGTCGGCCGAATCCAACGGCACAGTGGAGGTGTGGCGTGCCAGCGGCACGGGGTTCACCCGGGTCTCACTCCCGTTCCTCACCCCGTTGAGCGAGGCGGAGGACATCGAGATGAGTCCGGACGGATCCCGCATCATGATCGTTACCAGCGATGACTACACGGTCCAGCTACGGGACGGCCATACCGGCCAGGTACTGAAGAGCCTCATCGCGACCAATGCGGTAGCGCTCGGTGCGTTCAGCGCGAGCGGCCAGATCCTCACCGGCGATTCCAACGGCGAGGTAGAGGTATGGGACGCTGACGGCGGGCACCACCAGGTGCTGGGCAGCCCCGGCCCAGGCATCGACGACATCGAATCCAACCAGAGCGGCAGTGCGTTCGTGACTGCCTCCGCGAGCGGAGTCGTCACGGTCTGGGCTACCCGCGACGACCGGCCGCAACGCACGATCGAGGCGTGCCTGTCACCCAACCGGGCTTTGTTCAGCCCTGACGGCAGCATGATCCTCATCGCCTGCGCCGACGGCAGCGTGCAGGTGTTCGACGCTGCCACGGGCCAGATCCTGACGGAATTCCAGGCCACCGCGTCAGGAAATGTCACCGGCGCCGCATTCAGTCCGGACGGCAGGAGCATCGTCACGTCCGTCGACGACGGGAATACCGGATCCGTACAGGTCTGGAATTCCGAGCTCACGACCCCGTCGCTACAGAAACTGGAACAGATTGCCGGAGGGCGCATCGCGACCACGCTCACGCCGGCTCAGCTACAGGGCTATCTCACCGGCGCTGGCGGATGACTTCACTACGTGTCGGCCAGGACGGACCTGGCTGCACGCTCCGTTCGGATAAAAGCTGGGCGTCGGCGCGCAGGGCGGCGGCCTGGTCGGTGCGTTCCCAGGTGAAGCCCGCCTCGTCGCGGCCGAAGTGGCCGTAGGCGGCCGTCGGCCGGTAGATCGGCCGCCGCAGGTCCAAGGCCTGGATCAGGGCGGCGGGCCGCAGGTCGAAGTGGTCGCGGACCAGGTCGGCGATCAGCGGCCGGGGTACCTTCTCGGTGCCGAAGGTCTGGATGAGCAGGGACAGCGGCCGGGCGACGCCGATCGCGTAGGCGACCTGGACCTCCGCCCGGTCGGCCAGGCCGGCGGCCACGATGTTCTTGGCCACGTGCCGGGCCGCGTAAGAGGCGGACCGGTCCACCTTGCTGGGGTCCTTGCCGGAGAAGGCGCCGCCGCCGTGCCGGGCGAACCCGCCGTAGGTGTCGACGATGATCTTGCGGCCGGTCAGGCCGGTGTCGCCCACCGGGCCGCCGATCACGAACCGGCCGGTCGGGTTGACGTAGAACTCCCGGCGCAGTGCCCCGGGATCGTACATTACCCCGGGCAGAACGTGCGTCACCACCTGTTCCCACAGCGCGTCGGGGAGCTTGGCCTCCACCCCGTCCTCGTGCTGGGCTGAGATGAGCACCTTCTCGACCCGGACCGGCCGGCCCGCCGCGTCGTAGCGCACCGTCACCTGAGTCTTGCCGTCCGGCCGCAGGTACGGCAGAAGCCCGTTGCGGCGGACCTCCGCGAGCCGCCGCGCCAGCCGGTGCGCGAGCACGATGGGCATGGGCATGAGCTCGGGCGTTTCGTTGGACGCGTAGCCGAACATCATGCCCTGGTCGCCCGCGCCTGCGGCGTCGAACGGGTCGGTGCTGCCTTCGATGCGCGCGTCATGAGACGACGTCACCCCGCGGGCGATGTCGGGCGACTGCCGGTCCAGGGCCGTGATCACGCCGACCGCGTTGCCGTCGAAGCCGAACTCACCGGTGTCGTAGCCGATCTCGCAGATCACCTGGCGGGCGATCACGGGGAAGTCGAGGACCGCGGCGGTGGTGATCTCGCCGGCCAGGACGACCAGCCCGGTGGTCAGCAGCGTCTCCACCGCCACGCGCGACCCGGGGTCCGAGGCCAGCGCGGCGTCCACGATCGCGTCGGAGATCTGGTCGGCTACCTTGTCCGGGTGGCCTTCGGTCACCGACTCCGAGGTGAATAGGAAGCCATCGCTCATGTCGTGCCGCCTTCCCGGGATAGCGTGGTTGATTCGAGCCCGGCTGGCAGTTCAGGGCGGACCAGCGCGACGCCGGCCACCATGGCGCGCAGCTTCTGCCGGGCTACCTCGGGCGGGAGGTGCCGCAGCCCGCAGTCCGGGTTGATCATAAGGCGCTCGGCCGGCACGTACTCCAGCGCCCTCCTGATCCGGGATGCGATCAGCTCGGCCGGCTCCACCTCGGTGGTCTTGACGTCGATCACGCCGAACCCCAGCCACTTGTCCCACCCGTGCTGGCTGATCAGCCGCAGGTCGTCCAGGCCCTTGCGGGCGAACTCGAGCACGATCTGGTCGACCCGCGCGGCCTTGACCGCGGGGAACAGGAAGTCGTAGTGCCCTTCCCAGGAGGGCCGCGCGTACCTGTTGCCGTAGCAGACGTGCAGCGCCCAGGTGGCGTCCACGCCGTCGATGACCATGTTGACCGCCTCGACGGCCAGCTCGACCTGCTCCGGGTACCCGGCCAGGAAGGGCTCGTCGATCTGGAGGAAGTCGGCGCCGGAGGAGGCCAGCTCGCGGGCCTCGGCGTTGAGCCGGCGGGCCAG
The DNA here is from genome assembly GCA_963801155.1 of uncultured Actinomycetes bacterium. Lineage (GTDB taxonomy): Bacteria > Actinomycetota > Actinomycetes > Streptosporangiales > Streptosporangiaceae > Palsa-504. The sequence continues at coordinate 253,792 of CAWDEB010000010.1, read as the reverse complement.
CGCGCGGACCAGGTCGCCGGGCTGATCGTAGGCCCCGTCGCGGATCCGGCGGGACAGCGAGAACGGTCCGGTGAAGGAGAACTTGACCGGACGCTGGGTGAGCCGGCGGGTGAAGGAGAAGTCGGCCGCCAGGCCGAGGCTCGTTTCCGGGCTGTCGGCGAGCTCGGGCAGCGGCCGGGTGACTTCCGCGTCGTAGTAGTCGAAGTAGTCGGTCTTGGCCCGCTGCGGGATGTGCACGCCCGGGATCCGGGCCAGGAAGTAGTCGACGTCGTTGTCGCGGCGCAGCTCGCCGTCGGACACGATGTCGATGCCGGCCACTTCCTGGTCCTTGATCGCCGCCTTGATGGCGACCTCGTGGATCTCGGCCAGGTGCTGCGCGCTGATCCGGCGCTGGTAGTACTCGGTCTTCAGCCGTTCCAGCCATTCCGGCACGGAGTAGGACCCCACCACGGTCGTCGGCAGCAGCATGGTCAATCCCGCGCCTGGGCCGTGAGGGTGGTGATGCTGGAGCCCGGCCGCTGACGGAACGGGGTGAACTGGACGCCGAAGCCGCGGCGGCTCGCGACCAGTTGCAGCAGCGGCCCGTTGACCCAGTTGACCACCGAGCCGTCGTACTTGCCCGGGCCGTAGAACCCGGTCCGGTACTGGTGGCTGCCGGTCAGGAACAGGTCGTGGCACTGCACCCGGCCGTACGGGTGCAGCAGCGGCAGCGTCCCGGTGAAGCTGGACAGCGCGCCGTTGCTGACGTGCATCCGCACGTCGCCGCCCGCCTCGATCAGCGGATGGAGGATCTCGCCGGTCAGCTCCCCGGTCAGCTGGTAGCTGTCCAGGCCCTCCAGCGGGACGTACCGTTCCCGGAGCCGCAGCGCGTCCCACACCGCCCGCCAGAAGTCGACCGCCCGGCCCGGATCGGGGAACTGGGCGGGCGCGGATTCGCTCAGCAGCTCGGGCCCGATGCGCAGCAGCCGGTCGATGAGCGGGACCAGCCGGGCCCGGTCGATGCCGAACTGGCCGGCGATGAGGTCGGCGTCGTCGTCGGTCAGGAAGGCCCGGGTCTGCACCTGGTAGGTGCGCCCGTGGATGCAGGCCAGTTCGTCGGTGGGCAGGTTGTCGTAGACGTTGGAGATGTACACCAGGAAGGCCTTGCCGGCCAGGAAGCCGAGCGTGATCGAGGGCCGGGTGGCCTCGACGACCAGCGCGCTGACCCGCTCGCCGTGATGGGCCACGGCCTGGCGGGCGCGTTCCAGGACGTGCGGCGAATAGTCGCCCATCAGGTAGCGGAGCCTGCGGTAGTAATCGCGCCCGTGCCTGCGGTCCAGCTGGACGAACTCGTCCAGCCAGGTCCGGGCCTGGTTGCCGTTCCCCACGCCGAGTTCCAGGATGTACAGCTCGTCCGGCAGCGCGCGGCGGGCGTCGAGCTCATCCCAGATCCGGAACAGCTCCAGGATCAGCTCCTGGGCCGCCTCGGTGTTCCGCGCGTCGCTCTCGCCGCCCGGCAGCGACTGCTCGTACTCACGCCCGGTGGCGCGTTCCCACTCCGACAGGGCCTGCCAGTACAGCGCGTTGAACCGCCAGATGCAGCTGTCCCGGCCGGGCACCCAGGGCTCGAGGGCCAGCCCGCCGGGGTCCTCCAGCGCGTGCTTGACCCCGGCTTCCAGGTCTATGTCGGCGCAGCGGCGCAGGTCGACGGCGATCTCCACGTCCGTGCCGCCGACCGGCCTGCTGACCACGGGCTCGCGGAAGTTCTGCTTGTACTGGATCCAGTCGCACACCACGCGCAGCCGGGCCAGGTCGGCGGGCGAGGCACAGACCGCCTCGATGATCGGCCCGAGCGCCGACCGGGCCGCGGCCGACTCGCGCAGCTTCTTGACCGGGCGGAGGTCAACGTCCATCGGCGCCCCTGGTTATCCTGATCCCCGCCCCCTCCAGGATGTCCGGGACGGCCCGCTCGTTCCCGGCCACCAGCAGGTGCACCCCGGCGACCCCGGGGATCTCGCTCACCTGCTGGATGATCTCGGCCGCGAGCTTGACGCCCTCGGCGGCGGTCCGATCGGAGGGGACCGCGCGCAGCCGTTGATATGCGGCGTCCGGGACCTCCACCCCGGGCACATGGTCGCGCATATAGTCCAGGGCCCGCACGGACCGGACCGCGCCGACCCCGGCCAGGACGGCGCACCGCTCGTGCAGCCCCAGGTCACGGACCTGCGTCATCCAGCGGGCAAAGGCCGGGACGTCGAAGACGAACTGGGTCTGCACGAACTGCGCGCCGGCCGCGACCTTCTTGCCGAGGCGTTCGGCCCGGAACGGGACCGGCGGCGCGAACGGGTTCTCCACCGCGCCGAGGAAGCAGTCCGGCGCCGGGTCACACCGGCGCCCGGACAGCAGGACGTGCTGGTCGCGCATGGTGCGCAGGGTCCACAGCAGCTGCGCGCTGTCCAGGTCGAACACGGGCTTGGCCTCTGGATGGTCACCGAACTTCGGGTGATCACCGGTCATGACCAGGATGTTCCGGATGCCGAGCGCGGACGCCCCGAGCAGGTCGGATTGCAGCGCGATGCGGTTGCGGTCCCGGCAGGTCATCTGCATGACCGGATCGAGCCCGGCCCTGATGACCGCGAGGCTGCCGGCCCAGCTGGCCAGCCGGACGTTGGAGCCCTGGTTGTCGGTGACGTTGACCGCGTCCACCCAGTCTCTGAGCTGCGCGGCGGCCTCGGTGATCTTGCTCGTGCTCGCCCCGCGGGGCGGGCTGATCTCGGCGGTCACCGCGAAGCTGCCCGAGGCCAGGCGCTCGCGCAGGCTCACGGCTCGCCCGTCCACAGGTCTTCGTCGCGGCCCTGCCAGTAGTTCAGCCACGAACTCTGGCCCCAGCGGCGGTGGTCGATCGGGCGGTGCAGCAGGCGCAGGTCGGCGGCGTGGCCCGATCGGGCGGCGCGGTCGTAGGCGTCGACCCAGACGCAGCGGCGTTCCGGGTACACCTCGCACGAGCCGTCCGCGCTCACTCCCCCGCACGGGCCGTTGCGCAGTTCCTTCGGGCAGCCCATGGGGCACACGTACCCGGTGACCGGCAGCGTGCACTGGCCGCACATCCGGCAGCCGAACAGGGCTTCCTTGGTCTGCCGTTCCGCACCGGTGAACAGAGCGCGGACCGGGCCGGCCGCCTCGATCCTGGCGCTGAGCCAGCGGTATCCCCCGGTGGGACGCAGCACCCGCTGTACCCGGTAGGCCACGCGGGCACTCAGGCGCGGATGGACAGGAACTGGTGACGCGGCGGTCATGGGTGGCCTTATTCGGATTAGCCGGCATTCAGCACACTTCGGCCGCTGAAAAGAAAATTACGCTAGCCTTTTAGCGGCCACATTGAATATCGTCGAAGCCGGCGCACGCGAAATCAACGACGGCCGCCACAAGCTTCGTTCCTGGCCGGTTGTGCGGGCACACAAGCGGATCCGCGTCAGTTAACTTCGAATTAACGGGCGGCACCAAATTATCGGACTGCTATTTGTGGGCGGGCACAGCCGGCAGCACCTCACGGCCGAGCAGCCGGATGTGGTCCAGGTCGGCCACGTCGTAGAGGTGGAAATAGACGGTATCCGCGCCAGCCTCAGCCAGCTCGGCCAGCCGGCCGGTCACGTCGCCGGGATCGCCGGTGACGCCCAGGCGCAGCATCCGCAGGCCGTGCTCGCCGAGCGCCTCGGCCCGGCGGGCCGCCTCGGCGCGGGTTTCGCCGCAGCACACCGGCAGCGTGGTGGACAGCCGGACCTGCGCCGGGTCGCGTCCGGACTGCTCGCAGACGCGCCGGAAGTTGGCGAACCGCTCCGCCACCCCGTCCGCTTTGGAGCCCATCCCGCTGTTGAATTCGTCGGCGAACCGGGCCGCGAGCGGCGGGAGGCCCGCGTTCAGGACGCTGCCGCCCACCGGCTTGGGCACCGGGTAGACCTGCGGCCATCCGAAGCACGCGGCGGCCAGCAGGATCAGGAACCCGGCGGGCAGCCAGAGCCGCAGCGAGCAGCCCAAGGGGCCCAAGGGGCCCAAGCCGGCCTGCGCGCGGGCCCGCGCGGAGTCCGCGGGCGCCTTCTCGGCCGTGACCAGCAGGTCAGGAAGCGGTGCGGCCATAGCGGATCCTCGGGTCGAGCGCGGCGTACAGGAGGTCGTCGATCAGGCCCGATGGCGTGCTGAAAAACGGTCTTGTCCCGGCACTTGCCCGCGCGCGCGCCGGCCTTGTGCCGCACCCACAAGGCCCGGTTGCGGGCCTCGTTACGAAGTGACCTTGGCGGAGCCGAGTCCGGAGACCTCGAACGTGCGGACCGGCCGGGAGAAGCCGCGCAACGACAGCTCGCCGACCAGCCGGCTCACGAAGAGGTCCTCGGCGGCCGCGTTCACGCGCTGAGTGACCAGGATCTGCCAGGGCGCCGCCTCGGCACACAGGCGTACGGCCAGGTTGGTGACGCTCCCGACTGAGGCGTACTCGAAGCGGTCGGCATAGCCGATCCGTCCGAGGGTGGCATAGCCCTGGGCGATGCCCACCCCGAGGGCCAGCTCGTGACCGCGACGCTGCCATCCGTCGGCCAGTTCCTGCACGCGCTGGCGCATCGCCAGCGCCATCCGGACCGACCGCATCGGTGCATCGTCGCACGGGATGGGATCGTTGAAAAAGACCACGAGCCCATCGCCGGTGAACCGCTCCAAAGTCCCCTCGAACCGGCCTATGAGGTCCCCCAGGGCACCGTTGTATTCCCCGAGGATGTCCCAGACATCCTCGGGTTCAGCCGTCTCGGCGAAGGCGGTGAAGCCTCGCAGGTCGCAGCACACCACCGTGATCTGGCGGCGGTGCGCGTTGAGGAAAGACTCATCGCCTGAGCTGATGATGAGGTCGGCCAGCTGTTGGGGAAGGAAGCGGCGCAGCCGGCCCACGCGCTCCAGCTGCTCAATCTGGTCCCGGACGCGCTGCTCGAGCTCACGATTCCAGGCACTCAGCTCGGCGGCCTGATTTTCGATCGTGTCGTGGTAGCGCTTGACCCGGACGAGGGAGCGCACCCGGGCCAGCAACTCGGCCTGGTCGAAGGGCTTGTTGACGAAGTCGTCGGCGCCGGACTCGATGGCGCGGATCTTCTCCTGCCCGCCACTGGCGGTGATCATGATCACCGGCAGGAAAGCCGTCTCCGGATCTTCGCGGATCCGGCGGCAGACCTCATACCCATCCATTCCGGGCATCAGGATGTCCAGGAGCACGAGATCCGGGTGCTCCTTGCTCAGCACGTCCAGGGCTTCCTCTCCGGAAGACGCCGTGGCCACCCGGAATCCCTTCGGCGACAGCACCGCCTCGAGGAGCCGGACATTTTGCGGCAGATCGTCCACGACGAGTACGAGCGGGTCCGGTGTCACTCAGTCCCCACCTCCTCACCCGGGAGGAACCTGCGAATCTGATCGGGAAAGGCGCGGACGCTGATCGGCTTCTCCAGGTACCCGTCGAAGCCGGCCTCCAGGGCCCGTTCCCGGTCGTGCTTCATCGCCTGGGCCGTCACCGCGACCACGGGAATGCCCGCGGTCCGCGGGCTCGCGCGCAGCCGGCGAAGAGCCTCCAGGCCATCGATGCCCGGCAGCTGGAGATCCATGAGAACGAGGTCGGGCGGCTCGCTGACCGCCAGGGTGATGCCGTCTTCGGCCGTCCGGGCCGCGCGCACGTCGTAGCCCGCGTACTCGAGCACGTCGCGGAGGAGCTTGAGGTTCCGCTCGTTATCCTCCACGACCAGGATCACGTGGGTCATCCCGACTCCGAAACCGGGGACTGGCGGCTGGTGCTCGCCCAGCGAAGGAGCCCCGCCAGGCCCGACAGATCGAACTCCGTCTTGCGCGCCACATACGTGATGCGCCCCTGCAGTCGCTCCTTGTCCTGCGGGGTCATCGACTTGGACGTCAGGATGACCACGGGGACGGATTTCGTGCCGGGGTCCGCTCGCAGCGCCTCCACGACCTCGAAACCATCCATACCGGGCATGAGCAGGTCCAGCAGCACGGCGGAGGGCTTCCGTTCCCGGATCAGCGCCAGCCCTTCCTGGCCCGTGGCCGCGCCCAGCACCGTCCATCCCTCGGGCTCGAGACTGGCCCGGACCAGCTCTATGGCCAGGGGATCGTCGTCGATCGCCACGACCGTGTACGGCCGCCCCGGCATGGCCGCCGCGCGGTAGAGGGCGGCCAGCAGCTGATCCTTCCCCACCGGCTTGACCAGGTATTCGGTGGCGCCCAGCGCAAAACCGCGGCCGCGCTCATCGAGCATCGACACCACGATCACCGGTATCGCCGCCGTCCCCGGATCCGCCTTGAGCCGGGCGAGAACCTCCCAGCCGTCGATCCCCGGCAGCAGGATGTCGAGGACGACGCCCGCGGGACTCAGCCGGCGTACCGTATCCAGGCCTTCTTCGCCGTCTCGGGCGCTGACAACGCGGGCGCCCGCCGTCTCGAGGTAGACGCGCAGCAGGTCGAAGGACCGCCGGTCGTCTTCCACGACCACGACGGTAGGTCTGGGGCCCAGCGCCGGCTCCAGGGTGATACCTGAATCCAGACCTGCCTGCGGTACTGCCTTGTCCGCCGGTTCCTCGGATCCGGCGGGCAGCGCGATCCCGAACGTGCTGCCCTGCCCAGCTTCGCTTTCGACCCAGATCCTGCCCCCATGCAGCTCAAGGATCCGCTTGGACAGCGTGAGCCCGAGCCCGGTGCCCTCGACCTGCCCGGAGGACTGGCTTCCTTGCTGGAAAGCGTCGAAGATGCGCTGACGGTCCTCGGCCGCCACACCTGGTCCCGTGTCGGCCACCTCCACGACGAGATCCTGATCACGTATGCAGGCGCGGACGTCAACGCGTCCACCCTCGGGGGTGAACTTCACCGCGTTGGACAGCAGATTCAGCACGACCTGCCGGAAGCGCAGGCGATCGGCGTCAAGCAGGCCGACCTCGGGCTCGACATCAAGGCTGAGGAGAATTCTTTGCTGGAGCGCTCGCTCACGCACCATCGAGAGGCAATAGTCCAGCGATTCGCGGACGACGAATTCCGAGCGGTTCAGGACCATCTGGCCGGCCTTGATCTTCGACAGGTCCAGAATGTCGTTCAGCAGCTCGAGCAAATGCTTGCCAGAGCTCCATATGTCGCGCAGGTAGTCGTCCTGACGCTCGTTGAGCTCGCCAAACATGCGTTCCAGGAGCACTTCGGAAAAGCCGATGATGGCGTTCAGCGGTGTGCGCAGCTCGTGGGACATACTGGCCAGGAACTCCGACTTGTGCTGGCTCGCGACTTCGAGTGCGGCGCTCTGTCGCTCCAGTTGCCGGTACAGCTGCGCGTTGATCAACGCCAGTGCGGACTGGCTGGCGAACGTCTCCAGCAGGTCGCAGATCTCTTGCGGGACGTGCCCGGGTGCATGGCGGCGAACAACCATTGCCCCGACGATGCGGCCCTCGCGGAGCATTGGGACGGCCACCAGCGAGCGCCAGCCGCCCTGGACCAGGACCCTCAGGTAGGGATCCAGTGGCGCGTCGCGAAGATCCGGGAGCTCCATGGGGCGACCCAGCGCCGCTGCTTTGCCGAGGAAGGTGTCATCGAGTCCTATCGGGGTGCGCCGAAGAGCGTCGAACGTCTCGGAGCCGGTGCCGCAGACGGTAGAGATCCGGAACTCCCTGGCGTCCTCGTCGAACTCGAAAATAGAGCCGCCGTCCGACCCGGACAGTTGCACCGCTTGCGTGATGATCGTGTTGAGCACCTCGGTGAGGTTCAGGCTGAAGCTCTCCGCTTGACCCACCGCGCCGAGGGCCTCGAGTTGAGTCACCTTGCGCCCGAGTTCGTCGGTGCGGCTCTCCAGCGCCCGCACGAGATCAACGGTGCGGACGGCAAGAGCCGCCTGCGCCGCGAAGGTCGTGAGGACCTCCACCGCGCGATCGCTGAACGGATCGACCTGGGTTCGCCACACCGAGAGCACCCCGACCACTTCGCCGTCCAGGAGCATCGGGACACCCATGACCGTCCGGTAGCCGGCCACCCGCTGCGCATCCGTTCGGCCGTAGTCGGGGTCGGCGAGCACGTCCGTGATCTGCATGGCCCGTCGGTCGAGCCCGATCCGGCCGGCGAGCGTTTCCCGGTCCAGGACCACGGGATTATTGGCGATGTATTCCCGGTACTCCGCCGTCATCCCGGAGCCGTATGCCAACCGGTACCTGTCTCCATCCACCAGGAGTACCTGTCCGGCATCGGCGGTACAGAGCTTCCGCGCGGATTCGACGACCGTTTCGAGTACTCCCTCGAGATCAGATGCGGACCGTCCGATGACGGCGAGAACCTCGCTCGTCGCGGCGAGTTGCTCGCGCACCTCAGCCAGCTCATTACCCAGCCGTTCGGTCTCGGCTGTCATCCCCGCATTGATGGCCGGATCGTGACCGGCCGGCTTTTCGCTTGTCCCGCTCGACCATTCGGCCTCCCCCTACGCGGTGTACCCGGAGGCATCACTTTCGCACCAGTGTCCCTCCGTGGCCGCCGGCAGACAACGCCGGCCGACGCCGCAGGTCATCGGGCGCTGCTCCCCAAGCACACGTTCGCGAGGCCCGCCAGGGCACGTGCCCTCCAGTATCCGCCGGTCATCCCGGCTCCGGCCGTGATGGTGCTGGCGACCTGCTCGGCCCGGGCCGGGTCGGTGGAGGCCACTATCAGGGCGATCTCGGCCACGTGGGCGGGATCACCGCCGGCCGCCGCTACCGCCTGTTCCAGCAGCGGCCCAGCGTGGGCCGGGTCGGTGCGAACCGCCACTGTAGCCTGTACCAGCGCCTGCAGGTATCGGTTGGCGCAGCCGGCGGCGATTCGCTCACCGCAGGCAGGGTCGGTGAGCGCCGCTGCCATGGCCACCTCAGCCTGCTCGGGTGCGTCGGGGGGCAGGCTGCCGACGATCTGCTCGGCCTGGACCGGGTTGGTGCGAGCCGCGGCCAGGGCTACCTCCCCCAGGGTCCCGAGCCGGGCCGGCGCGCTGGCGATGGCGCGGGCGTACTGCTCGGCCTCGGTCAGCAGTTGCCCAGCGTGGTCCGGGTCGATCTGGGCCGCGGCCGCCTTTACGCTGGTCAGAGCCATGTTCTGCACATCACTCTGGCTGATGGCGCGAGCCCACTGTTCAGCCTCGATCAGCAGTTGCCCGGCGTCGGCAGGGTCAGTGTGGGCTGGCGCCGCCTCTGCACTCTCCGACGCCGTGTCCGGCCACGCGCCTTGATCGGCGATGGTGCCGGTGAACCGCTCGGCGTCATCCGGCCGCCGTGCCGAACGGTCAGCATCGGCTCTGGCCACCACGATGGCGATCTCGGTCAGAGCCCGGACCTTCCAGTAGATAGCCCGGTCCGGGTCGGCCAGCATCGAGGGCGGCGGGGGGGCCTGGCCCGGAGCCTGCCCGGGCCGGCCGGTGACGGTGAAGGCGATCTGCCCGGCCCGGGTGGAGTCGGTGCGGGCCGCCACCATGGCGACCTGGGCTAGCGCCATGTCACGCGCGGGCGTGCCCATGGGCCGGACGAGTTCCTCCGCGCTGGCGATGTCGACGTCGGCTACCACCTCGGCCACCTTGGCGATGAACGGTGCGACATCGTCCAGGAATTCTCGGTGGTGCAGCGCCCGGGTGACGGGGGGGATCTTCTCGAGGTCAGCCACCAGCCGCTGGGCGGGCGATGGGTCGATGCGGGCCAGGAGCGTGCCGAACTCTGAGGCGCAGTGCCAGACCAGGGCCTCCAGGATGTGCTGGTAGCCCGCGGTCCCCGCGGTGCGCTCACTGTGACTTGGCGCCTGCGGCGCGTGCCAGCTCGGGTGCACGGCGTCGTCCAGCAGCCGGGCGGCGTGAGCAGGGTCGGAGCGGGCCGCCACCGTGGCCACGTGGACCAGCGCCCTGGCCCGCTGAACCGCCAGCGGGAGGGCACGGTCGTACTCATCATCCTGTCCCCGGGCGCGAGCGCTGCTGGTGGCCGGGGGCGGCGGCGGGCCGGGAATCGCGGCCGCGCGGTCCTGTGGGGCCATGGCCTGCTCATCCAGCGGAAGGGCGCGGGCGATCTGTTCCGCCTCCGCCAGCAGCCGGGCGGCGCGGGCCGGGTCGGTGGCGGCTGCCGCTGCGGGTTTGCCCGGCGGAAGCCACTGGCTGGGCAGGTCAGGGTCGGTGAGGAGTTCCAGGATCTGGGCCGGGGTGGGCCGTTCGGAAGGCTCCTTGGCCAGGCACGCCGCTACCACCTCGCGGATCTGAGGGTCCAGGGCGCGCAGGTCCGGTTCTTCGTGGACGACCCGGTAGGCAATCGTCTCGGGCAGCCCCACGCCGAACGGCCAGATGCCGGCGGCGTGGGCCAGCACCATCCCCAGCGCGAAGACGTCGCAGGCTGACGTGAGCGGCCGTCCCAGGAAAACCTCGGGGGCGATGAACCCCGTCGTGCCGGACCGCTTGGTAATGCCGGAAGCGTCGATGGCACGCGCGACGCCAAAGTCGATCACGTGCGGCCCGTCTTCAGCCAGCAATATGTTCGACGGCTTCAGATCCCGGTGGATGAGCCCGGCGGCGTGAATGGCTCCCAGCGCCTCGGCCACACCCGCGCCCAGCACCCGCACGCTGTCAAGGGGGAGGGCCCCGCCCTCGCTGAGAACCCGGTCCAGAGACGGCCCGGCGACAAAGGCGGTCACCATCCAGGGCCGTTCGGCGTCCGGGTCAGCATCGAGAACCTGCGCGGCGTGGAATCCGCCGACCTTGCGGCCAGCCTCTACCTCGAGACGAAATCGCCGCCGGAACTCGGCGTCATCAGCGAAAACAGGGTAGATGAGCTTGACCGCGACCGGGCGCCCGGCCCGCGACCGGCCGAAGAACACCTCGCCCATCCCGCCCGCCCCAAGACGACCGATCAGAACATAGGGCCCGACTCGCCGAGGGTCTCCTGGCTTAAGGGAATCCATGCCACCCCGTCACTGCGAGGGAATAGCGGAGCGGTGAACCCCGAACACGATGATCCCAGGAAACAGCGCAGTAGCACCCTGCTGCCCGCCCTTCCGGTACCTCTCGCGTTAGGCTTGGTTGCCCTACTACCGTAGTTTCCCCGGCAATGGGGCCGCTTACCTGAGTTCCGGCGGGGCGGGCGGGGGGGTTAGCTCCCGAGGTCGAAGGTGCTGGTCTGGGGGTAGCAGGTGTGGGTGCCGTTGCAGAAGTGGTTCGCTCCCCGGTAAGGCGGTCTCGCTTACCAAGACGGCGTGCGGCCGGACAGGTTGCGTCTTACCCGCCCCAGACGTCGCGGGCGACGTCGACGATGAGGCGGAGCTTGGCCACCTGCTGGTCGTAGGTCAGCGCGTTGCCTTCGGAGGTAGAGGAAAACCCGCACTGGCCGGACAGGCAGATCTGGTCCAGCGGCACGTACTTGGCCGCCTCGTCGATGCGCCGCTTGAGGTCGTCCTTCGACTCCAACTCCGGCCGCTTGGTGGTGACCAGGCCGAGCACGACCATCTTGCCCGGGGGCACGAACCGCAGCGGCTCGAAGCCGCCGGAGCGTTCGTCGTCGTACTCCAGGAAGAACCCGTCCACGTTCAGCTCGGAGAACAGGGCCTCGGCCACGAAGTCGTAGCCGCCGGAGGCGACCCAGCTCGAGCGGAAGTTGCCGCGGCACATGTGCGTGGTGATGGCCAGGCCGGCCGGCTTGTCCTTGATCGCGGCGTTGATCTGCTTGATGTAGCGCAGGTGCAGGTGGTCGGCGTCCTCGCCGCGCTCGCTGATCTCGGCCCGCTGGGCGGGGTCGTTGAGGTAGGCCAGGCTGGTGTCGTCGAACTGCAGGTAGGTGCAGCCCAGCTCGCCCAGGCGCCGCACCTCGTCGGCGTAGGCCGCGGCCAGGTCGGCCCAGAAGCCTTCCATGTCCGGGTACACCGCCGGGTCGACCGAGGCGGGGCCGCCGCGGTAGTGCACCATGTTCGGCGACGGGATGGTGAGCTTGGGCACGGCCGTGGTGACGTGGTCCTTGGTGAAGGTGAAGGCGTCGGCGAAGATCGTGTCCTCGATGCGGATCTTCCCGTCGATCCGGATCGAGGCCGGGGTGAACTCGATCTCGCCCGCCGCGTTCCGGAACTTCACGGCCAGGTGGCCGGGCGCCTTGGACACGCCGCCGAGGGCGTAGATGAAGTCCATGTGCCAGGAGGCGCGGCGGAACTCGCCGTCGGTGGCCGACTGGAGGCCGACCTCCTCCTGCATCGCGATCGCGCCGGGGATCTCCTCGTCCTCGATCGCCGTCAGGTCAGCCGCGGTGATCCGGCCCGCGGCGAAGTCCTCACGGGCTTGCAGCAGCCGCTGGGGGCGGAGCAGGCTGCCGACGTGGTCAGCGCGGAACGGGGGGCTGGTCCTGCGGGCCATGGTTACCTCTCGTGACGGGCGGTGGGAGGATAGGTCAGGTCGATCGTGTCGGGGGATACGCCCAGTGCCTCGCCGAGGATAGCGCGCATCAGGTCCTTGGGCACCAGGCAGTCGGCGCAGGCCTGCGGGGTAGCGGAGATCGTGACCCGGACGCGGCCGCCATCCTCGGCGATCTCCATGAGATAGCCGTCCGCGGCGAGGGTGGAGCGGAGAGCCACCGTTCGTTCGGTATCAATCATGAAGGGACCTCAACCCGGGCGGCGGCGAGCGGTCCGACCGGGGTCGCAGTGCCGGACCACTCGCCGCCGGGGCGCACGTCGCCGGCGTAGATGGCCGAGCAGAACCCGGTCGTCACCCCGCAGCTGACCAGCGCGGCCAGCTCGAAGGGGATGTCGTCCTCGATCTTCACAAAGGACCATTCCGATAGCACGGCGTACTGGGAGAACGAGCCGACCACGCACATGCCGCCCAGGTCCTCGTCGTTATCGTGGAACCGGAACGTCCCGTCGGTCAGGCAGCCGATTCCGGCGTTCTTGCCCCAGTCGCGCAGGTTCTGCTTCCCCGTTGAGCAGTACCGGCAGACGCCGCAGACCGGGATGTAGGAGCACGCTACCCGGTCTCCCTCTTTGACCCGGGTGACGTTCGGGCCCGTTTTCCCGACCACTCCTGCGCCCTCATGACCGCCGACCAGCGGCAGCCGGGCGGTGCCGGTATTGCGGATGTGCTCATCGGAGTGGCACAGCCCGGCTGCCTCCATGCGGATGAGCACCTCGCCGACCTGGGGCTCGTCCAGGTCGAGTTCGGTGAGTTCCCACGGCTCGCCGCCCTTGCGGAGCACCGCCGCCCGGGTCTTCATGGTCGCTCCTTGTGCTCGGGCTCGGGTTTGGATGGCTATCAGTTTTCATATCACGCGCTTCTCGTCGTCAAAAGTGTCATATATCGTGTGCCCGTGAGCCGGGAGTGACGGTTATGCCCGGCCCTTCATCCGCCGGGCCCGCCGCTGTGGCCGGCCCAAGGCCCAGGGAGCGTTATGCAATACCGACTCGCGAGGGCAGGCCTTTGGGGCCTGCGCGAGCGATCGGTGCCGGTGAGCGGCCAGCAACCTCAGCGGGTTCTTGAGCGAGCCGGAGGCGAGCGGGAAACAGAGCCTGAGCGAGCCGCAGGCGAGCGGGAAACAGAGCCTGAGCGAGCCGGAGGCGAGCGGGAAACAGAGCCTGAGCGAGCCGGAGGCAAGCGGGAAGCACGGTGCAGATGCGCCGACGTTATTCTCATCTGATGAGCAGCTGGGAGTCCGAGCCGTGGATGTCGCCCGGCGCCACCGCGCAGCGGCCGCCGCGCCTGCTGCTCACGCTGCTCGGTGACTACTGGTGGCAGCGCACCGAGCCGCTGCCGTCGGCGGCGATCGTCGCGCTGCTCGGCGAGTTCGGGGTCAGCGACTCGGCGGCCCGGGCCGCGCTCAGCCGGCTGACCCGCAACGGGCTGCTGGTCACGTCCAAGAGCGGCCGCCGCACCTTCTCCCGGCTGAGCTCGCGCGCGGCGGCGATCCTGGACGACGGCGCGCGGCGCATCTTCTCCTTCGGCGCGGCCAACCAGCCGTGGGACGGGATGTGGTCGCTGGTCGCGTTCTCCATCCCCGAGGACAACCGGGCCGCGCGGGACGCGCTGCGCAAGCAACTGCGCTGGCTCGGCTTCGCGCCGCTGTACGACGGGCTGTGGCTGTCCCCGCGCGATCACGCCGCCGAGGTGATCGGGTACCTGAAGGACCTCGACATCACCACCGCGACGGCCTTCCGGGCCACGTCGGTGCCGACCGAGTGCGACATCCCGGCCCGCGCCTGGGACCTGGACGGCCTGCGCTCGCAGTACGAGCGTTTCGTCTGCTTCGCCCGCCAGCTGCGCGACACCACCGCGGCCGGGCAGGTGCCGCCCATGGACGCGCTCATCGCCCGGACCCGGGTGATGGACGAGTGGCGGGCCTTCCCCGGCCTGGACCCCGACCTGCCCGCGGAGCTGCTGCCGTCCGCGTGGCCGCGGGCCCGGGCCCGCGAGCTGTTCATCGGGTGCTACGACCTGCTCGGCCCGCTGGCCGCCCGGCGGGTCCGGCAGATCATCACCCGGTACAGTCCCGAGCTGGCCGGGCGGGCCGCCTACCACAGCTCGGAACTCAAGCTGAGCGCCGCCCCGGATCCGGCGTGGGCTTAGGGCTGGCGGCCGACCCGCCGAGTTCCCGGCCCCCTGCGCCGCCCTACCACCAACCGGCACGCTCCTAGGTCTGCTTGGCGATCTCGGCGAGGAATTGGGCGCTGCGGGCGGGGGTCAGGGCCTGGGCACTCAGGTTGTCCATGACCTCCAGGTAGTGATCGACTTCCTCGCGGCTGTCCAGGTACAGGGCGCTGGTGAGCTGCTCGATGTACACGATGTCGGGCACCTCGGGCTCGGCGAAGCGAAGGACGCTGAAGGAGCCGCCGGCGGCGGCGTGACCGCCGCGGGCGAACGGGACCACCTGGACGGTGACCTGGGGGAGGTCGGCGACCTCGACGAGGTGAGCCAGCTGGGCGCACATCACCTCGCGGCCGCCCACGGGGCGCCGCAGCACAGCCTCGTCCACGACCGACCATACCTGCGGCGGGTCGGGGCTGCTGAGCACGCTCTGGCGGTTGAGCCGGACCCTGACCCGGCGGTTGATCTCCTCGGCCGGGGCGGTTCTGTTGCCGAGCGAGGTGACCGCGCGGGCGTAGGCCTCGGTCTGGAACAGGCCGTTCACGAACTGGAGCTCGAAGGTGCGGATGACCGAGGCGGCCCCCTCCAGGCCCAGGTACTCCTCGAACCAGCCGGGCAGGACATCGTTGTACTTCGACCACCAGCCCGGCGCGTTGGCCTGCTGGGCGAAGGAGAGCAGCCTGGCCCGGATTTGCTCGTCGCGGACGCCGTACAGGGTGAGCAGGTCGGCCACGTCCCGGCTCTTGAACCCCACCCGGCCGTGCTCCATGCGGCTGATCTTCGAGCGCGACGCCCGGATCTCATAGCCCGCCTGTTCGGGCGGCACTCCGGCTTCCTCCCGGTAGCGGCGCAGCTGGCTGCCGAGTATCAGCCGCAGCACGATCGGGCCCCGTGGCTCGCCCTCACCTCCGGCCGGCGGCGCGCCGCGCGGCCCAGTCACCCTCATCCCCACTCCCGGGCCCGATGGGTTAACATCCGTTCCCCTCCCCACCCAGGACACCCACTCTAGACCGCAAGACCAGGCCGGCGCACGGGCCAGCTGGCCATCTGTCCGTGAGTTTCGGCGAGCCGCTCGACGATGCGGGTGCGCATCTCGGCGGCCGTGTCCGGATCGGCCGGGTTAGGTGCTATTTCCGACTGTCTGCGTACCCTCGGGAAGGGACCCTTTCCGAATCTACCTCGCTAACATGTGTTCGTGTCCGTTCGCGAGGTACCCGCTCGGTTTGCGGTGGCGTTTTCGCTCGCTGGAGAGCAGAGACGACTCATGCTGCCGATCGCCCAGGAAGTCGAGGCCATCCTGGGCCGGTCTGCTGTGTTCTACGACGCCTGGTATGAGCACTGGGTCGCCGGTCTGGACGCTGATCTGCTCCTCCAGGAACTCTATGGTGAGAAGGCTGAACTCGTCGTCATGTGCTTGTCCGGGCAATATGGTGACAAACCGTGGACGCGCACCGAGCACCGGGCTGTGCGCGCGTGGCTCATGCAGGCACGTACGGCGGAGGATCGCCACCGGATCTTCCCGGTTCGTGTTGGTGACGGCGAGGTCGAGGGTGTGCTGTTCAATGAGGTCGTGCCTGATTTCCGGGATAAGACCCCGATGGAGGCGGCTGAACTAATAGTCGCCAGGCTGAATCTCGTGCGTGGTTACGCGAGTACTGCAGGACCAGCTATCGCACGATGGCCTGTCGATATCCCGGTGCTGCAATGGCCTATGGCCGACCACGGCGAAGCTCGCCTGGCTTTCGCGGAGCTGCTGTGCGAGGCAAGCCGTGAGCGTGTGCTGCTCGTACGCGGAGCATCTGAGACTGGTAAGTCCCACATGTCCAAGCAGATGATCCGGAACGCGATGCTATTGCCTGGAGTTGTGTGCGGACGTTTCGACTTCAAGGGCACAACTAACATGGACGTAGAAATCGAGGCATTCTCGGGACCTCTTGGCATTGACTCACCGGCCGGACAGACTTTGAATGAACGATTGGCCAAGATCTTTACAGAGCTGCGGCGGCGAGCGCAACCATCGTTGTTCGTTTTCGATACCTATGAGGCTGCCGGAGAAACCAAGGCCTGGATCGAGGGCGTTCTTCTTCCGCACATCGTCTCCGCTCGCTGGCTTCGCGTCGTTATCATCGGTCAGTCCGTGCCAACTCGTGCTGGGTCTATATGGGAATCGGTTGCAGCTGGACCACTGACTCTGCAGTTGCCGGGGCCCGAGGACTGGCTTGCTTATGGCCGGACCAATCGCGGCGAGACCCTGGACCTTGATTTCGTGGCACAGGCTCACCAGTACGCCGACGGGAAGCCGAGCCTGCTGGCCGGCCTGCTGGGCCCCAGGTCCTAGCATATGGATCGGAGTCGCAGCGTTGGATAACGTTGAGCAGCTGCAACTAATTCGAAACGCGCATGGCGACCCTGCTCTTCTCGCCCTTGCTACGGTCGATCTAACCTTTCCCGATATTCCCGACGCCGATCGCGCCGCTTTGCGCATGGCTCTTGAGGCAGCGGCCGTCCCTCATTGGTGCGACGCAGCCATTCTGGCAGAGTTGATAGATTCAGCGTCGCTGAGTGCTGATCAGTGGCCGCGTTTGAAAGCGGTGCCGGTCATCGAGTCTTTCCCGGCACGAGGAGCCGACGCCAAAAACGTACATGAAGCTAGCCGGCTTGCTATCAGGAAACATCTAGCTCTGACGCGGCGGAAGCGGTTTATGGAACTTAGTGACCGTTCAGCGCACGTGTTCGAGGCTGATACGCGACCCATTGGCCAAATCGAGTGGATCTACCACCTTCTCGTGGCGGATCCCGAACGAGGAGCCACTGAGCTCGAGGACTTGGATCGAACCTGGTCGGGTACCGCGCGTGATGAAGACCTCGCCGCCCTTTCGGCGACACTGACCGAACTCGACACCTCCCAGATGCTCGAAGGCAAGCCCCTCGTGCGAGTTCGTCTAGTCGTGGCGCAATATCGAGCGGCCCGGGCAGGTGCCGCCAGTCTTGGCGAGCTCGCGAACCAGATCCTTCAGGCGGCTCAAGCCATCGACGACGCTCGGCTCACCGCGGATGCTTATTCCCTTGTCGGTGATGTGGCGCAGGATCGCGGTGACCTGGCCGGGGCCGAGCGCGCCTTCACCCAGGACCTGGCCATCTCCGAGCGGCTGGCCGCACTGGACCCGGCCAACACCGGCTGGCAGCGGGATCTGGCGGTCGCGCACAGCCGGGTCGGTGATGTGGCGCAGGACCGCGGTGACCTGGCCGGGGCCGAGCGCGCCTTCGCCCAGGACCTGGCCATCTCCGAGCGGCTGGCCGCGCTGGACCCGGCCAACACCGACTGGCAGCAGGACGTCGCAACCGCGCACACCAAGGTCGGTGATGTGGCGCAAGCTCGCGGTGACCTGGCCGGGGCCGAGCGCGCCTTCACCCAGGCGCTGGCCATCTCGGAGCGGCTGGCCGCGCTGGACCCGGCCAACACCGGCTGGCAGCGGAGCCTGGCGGCCGCGCAGACCAAGGTCGGCGATGTAGCGCAAGCTCGCGGTGACCTGGCCGGGGCCGAGCGCGTCTTCACCCAGGACCTGGCCATCTTTGAGCGGCTGGCCGCACTGGACCCGGCCAACACCGGCTGGCAGCGGGACCTCGCGATCGCGCACAGCCGGGTCGGGGGCGTGGCGCAGGACCGCGGTGACCTGGCCGGGGCCGAGCGCGCCTTCACCCAGGACCTGGCCATCTCCGAGCGGCTGGCCGCACTGGACCCGGCCAACACCGGCTGGCAGCGGGACCTCGCGATCGCGCACAGCCGGGTCGGGGGCGTGGCACGGGACCGCGGTGACCTGGCCGGGGCCGAGCATGCCTTCACCCGGGCGCTGGCCATCTTGGAGCGGCTGGCCGTACTGGATCCCACTAACACCGGCTGGCAGCGGGACCTGGCGGCCGCGCACAGCCGGGTCGGTGATGTGGCGCGGGACCGCGGTGACCTGGCCGGGGCCGAGCGCGCCTTCACCCGGGCGCTGGCCATCTTTGAGCGGCTGGCCGCGCTGGACCCGGCCAACAACGGCTGGCAGCGGGAACTGGCGGTCACGCACACCAAGATCGGTGATGTGGCGCAGGACCGCGGTGACCTGCCCAGGGCCGAGCGCGCCTCCACCCGGGCGCTGGCCATCTCGGAGCGGCTGGCCGCACTGGACCCGGCCAACACCAGCTGGCAGCGGGACCTGGCGGCCGCGCACACCAAGGTCGGTGATGTGGCGCAGGACCGCGGTGACCTGCCCAGGGCCGAGCGCGCCTTCACCCGGGCGCTGGCCATCTTTGAGCGGCTGGCCGCGCTGGACCCGGCCAACAACGGCTGGCAGCGGGAGCTGGCGGCCGCGCACACCAGGGTCGGTGATGTGGCGCAGGACCGCGGTGACCTGCCCAGGGCCGAGCGCGCCATCACCCGGGCGCTGGCCATCTCGGAGCGGCTGGCCGCACTGGACCCGGCCAACACCAGCTGGCAGCGGGACCTGGCGGTCACGCACACCAAGGTCGGTGATGTGGCGCAGGACCGCGGTGACCTGCCCAGGGCCGAGCGCGCCTTCACCCGGGCGCTGGCCATCTCGGAGCGGCTGGCCGCACTGGACCCGGCCAACACCAGCTGGCAGCGGGACCTGGCGGTCACGCACACCAAGGTCGGTGATGTGGCGCAAGCTCGCGGTGACCTGGCCGGGGCCGAGCGCGCCTTCACCCAGGACCTGGCCATCTTCGCACGGCTGGCTAGGCGGGACCCGGCCAACACCGGCTGGCAGCGGGACCTCGCGATCGCGCACAGCCGGGTCGGGGGCGTGGCGCAGGACCGCGGTGACCTGGCCAGGGCCGAGTACGCCTTCACTAAAGCGCTGGCCATCCTTGAGCGGCTGGCCGCGCTGGACCCGGCCAACACCGGCTGGCAGCGGGACCTCGCGATCGCGCAAAGCAGGACCAGTGCGGTGCGTCACAATCTCTTTGGGTCACCTCCCCGGTGACCTTACGGGCGCACACGCCGCGGGGTCATCGCCGACGACGGTAACGCGGCGCTGCCGCCCAGGTGCAGGTCATCGAATTCACCGTTCTTCACCCCGGTCAGGAACGCCGTGACCTCGGCGGGGGTGTAGACCAGCGCGGGCCCGTACGGGTCACGGGAGTTGCGGACGGCGATCTCGCCGCCGGGCAGCTCGGCGACCTCGACGCAGCTTCCGTTGGGGTTGCTGGCGCTGCTCTTGCGCCACCGCTCGGCAGGCAGCTGCCCAGCTGGGATGCCGTTCCTGAACTGCATGGATCCTCCTGAGCCCGGTAAAGGAAAGGCCACGCGGATATCGCGTGGCGCAGGCGGTTTCAAGTTGCACGTGAAGCGTAGCACTTTGCAGATGCATGTGCATCAGCTCGTGCAGAAGCTCAGTGCATCAGCCTTTGCAGACTTTTCGTGCATGAGACCATTGCAGTCGGGGCGTGGATGCGGAAAAATGCGGCTTACCGCGCATCTTGTCCCTGACCGCCGCAACGCCCCCCGATCGGACGGCCATGACAGAACTCGCAGGCCTGGCGCGCAGCGCGGCCGGCGACATGGGCATCAGCTGCCAATGGCTTGCTCCTGTCCTGCGGATGGCGGCCATGGCCAGCGGGAACTGGCCGCTGTCGCCGCGGCCCGCCGCCGGGGGCTGGACCTGTTTCCCCAGGCTCGCGGTGCGCACGCCAAGCCCCGATCCCCGGTCGGTCCGCGCGGGACGGGACTTCGCCATCGCCACCATGCACCGGTGGGGGGCCGCCGAGCGAAGCGACGACATCGCGGTCGTCGTATCCGAGCTGCTGACCAACGCGCTGCGGCACGCGCTGCCCGACGCCGGCCAGGCGCCGCGACGCCCGGTCCGGCTCGCCCTGCTGCAGCCCGGGCGCTCCGTCATATGCGCCGTGGCCGATCCCAGCCCGAAGACCCCGGCGTCGGGACAACCGGGGGCGCTCTGCGAGGGCGGCCGCGGGCTTCACGTCATCAACGCGCTCGCCGACACCTGGGGCTGCACCCCGCCCAGCCACGCAGGCAAGGTGGTGTGGGCCCTGTTCTCCGCGAGCATCCCGGCGGCGAGGTCCTGGCTTACCAGGTGACGGCGCTGTCGCCGGAGATCTCGTACATGCGGAGGATCTCCAGGGCGACGCCGATCCGCAGGGTGGCGGCGGCGTCGGCGAACTCGCCGAGCATGCGCTCCAGCTTGGTCACGCGGTAGCGCATGGTGTTGTAGTGGTAGTGCAGGATGCGGGCGGATTCGGCCACGTTGAAGCGGGTGCTGGACAGCACGGCCAGTGACTTGAGCAGGTCTGAGCGGGCGGGCTCGGGCAGGTCGAGCACCGGGCCGAGCGTGTCGTGCACGAACGCGCGGAGTTCGGCCTGGCTGACGTGGCTGATCAGGCGGTACAGGCCGAGGCCGGCGAAGTCGGTGACCGCGCCGCGGCCGGCCAGGCGCTGGCCGACCTGCAGCGCCACCCGGGCCTCCTCGTACAGCCGCGGGATGTCCAGCGGGCCCGCGCCGACCGGGCTGACGCCCACCGAGTAGGCCCGGCCGGTCGAGGCGGTCATGTCGGCGTGGATCTTGCGGGCCAGGGCCGCCGCGTCGGGAACGCCGACCACGGCCACGAGTTCGGTGGCGAACCCGGCGACCGCAGCGTCCCGGTCCCGGTCCCGGACCGCCCGGGTCCACAGCTCGACGGCGCGCAGCGCGGCGGCCTCCTGCGGGCGCCCCTCCTGCGGGCGCCCCTCCTGCTGGCGCACTGCGTCGTCGCCGCAGTCGCGGGCGACCAGCACGGCCGGCGGGCGCTGCAGGTCCCAGCCGAACCGGACGGCACGCTGCAGCGCCTGATCCATGTCGGACGCGGTGCCGGTGACCAGGTTGTGCAGCGCGTTCGAGGCGAACTGCTGCTCGACCGCGAGCACGGCCAGGTCACGGGTGATCTCCAGCGCGGCCACCAGCGCCGCCTGCTCGACCGCCACCCCGGCCGTCCCGGGCAGACCCTGCGCGCCGCCGACCGCGAGCACCCATCCGTGGCGCATCTCCCCGGCCCGGATGACCGCGGCCGCCCGGGTGGACCCGGTCGCGGCGTCCTTGTGCACGCCCGCGGCCAGCCAGGCGGGGCTCACCCGGCCACCGTCCTGGGGCTGGTGGCCGGACCGGGTGGTGGCGGCCAGCGGGTAGCCGGCCGGGTCGCAGATCACCACGTCGGCGCCGGGCAGGATGTCGGCGAGCTCGCCGGACAGCCGGGCCAGGCCGCCGCCGGTCAGCGCGACGCGCAGGAACGCGTCGTGGATCTGTTGCCGTCGGGCCAGCGCAGCCGCCTGGCGGTTGACGATCGTCTCGAACGTCTGGCTCAGCACGTCATCCAGCGGCGAGGTGGGCGGGATGACGACGATCGGGAACGCGGCCCGGTCGGCCAGCTCCACCGCGTCGGCCGGTACCTCGGCGAGGTACTCATCCAGCTTCACGCCCAGCCCGGCCAGCCCCCGCGCGGCCAGCTGCTCGATCAGCTGGCCGAACTCCCCCGGCCGCCGCGGCAGCGGGTAACCGGTGGTCAGCAGGAACTCGTCCTGCTTCGTCCAGCGGACGATGTCCGGCACCGTCATGACGTTGAGCCGCCGGACCACGCGGTCGAGCCCGTCGGCGCCGGCGATGATCTGTGTCCCGCGCATGGCGTCCTGGCCGAGCATCTCGCGGACCGTCAGCCCGTCGCCCGGGACGCGACGGCGGATGGCCACCGTCTCAGCCTGGACCGCCGGCCGGCGGCGCGGCCGGGGCGGGCAGGGGCGCGGGCGGCAGCGGGACCGGCGCCGGCCGGGCCGGCACCCCGGCGCACGGGTCCTCGACCAGGCCGCGGGCCCAGGCCAGGTCGGCGGGGCTCGGCTCGTAGTCGGCGTCCACGTCGAGCAGCTGCAGGGGGTTGTCGGTGATCATCCGGGTCACCTTCTCCATCGGCACCCCCTTCTCGAAGATCGTCTGCGCGAAGATGCGCAGCGCCTCCGACGGCAGCGGGTTGTGCCGCTGCCCGGTGTCGGAGACGAGCAGGCAGCGGGACGCCCCGATCCGTTCCACGCTCCGCACGATCTTCTCCGGCGCGGCGTACTGCCAGGCCGGCGACACGGTGCAGTAGCCGAACTCGGGCATCGCCCCCATACGGGCGACTTCCTCCAGGGTGTCCAGGTCGAGGTTGGGCACCCGGAAGTAGGGGTGGGTGATGACGATCTTCTCCACGCCGACCGACCGGGCCTCGCGGACCAGCGCGACGATCTCCCGCGGGGCCAGGTGCGAGGTGGCGAGGATCGCACCGTACTGGGCGACCAGCTCGAGCACCTCCTTGACCTCGGGCCGGAGCTTTCCGTCCCGGTCGGCGACCCAGATCCCCTCGGCCTGGCTCCGGCCGCCGGCTTGCGAGTCGTAGCCGCCGGTGCCGCCGTGGACTTCGGCGTGATAGCCCGCGTCGACCGTGGGCATCCACACCTCCTTGCCGCCGAGCTTCAGCGACGCCTCGACGGCGGCGGGGTTGATCCCGCCCACGTAGTAGTTCAGGACGATCCCGCCGAACACGCGAATGCCCGGGATGACCCGCTGCACCAGGTACGCGCGCGACACCGTGTTCTCGTGATGGCACTTGAGCACGATGGCCTTCATGCCCGCGTCGCGAGCGGCCCGCACGATGTCGAAGTCGTCGGCCAGCCGGGGAAACAGGTCGGGGTACGGGTGGCAGTGCAGGTCCACCGCGCCCGCCACGTCGATCAGGGGGCCGCCGTAGGTGCGCTTGGTCATGGGATGATCCTCCTGAGTCCAGTGAACAGCACGGCGACCCGGTCGTGGTCGCCGATCTCGCCGGAACGGCGCATATCGACCAGCCCGGCCAGGCCGGACGAGCCGGTGGGATCGACCGGGATCCCGGTCCGGGCCACCGCCAGCCGGTGAGCCTCGGCCAGTGTGTCCTCGGTCACGACCAGCGGATGGCCGCCGGTGGCCAGCATGCCTTCCACGACGGCCCGCCAGTCGTAGGTCTCGTCGTCCAGGATCCCGCTAGCCACGCTCGTGGGTTCCTCGGGCCAGGGCTGCATGAACGCCGACCGGTGCCGGGCGGCGTCGGCCATGGCTTGGCAGATGGCGGATGGGGTGGGGTCGTCGGGAAGCGTGGCCCGGACGCGCCGGTAGGCCCGTTCCAGCGGGTGGGCGCCGGCGGTCTGCACGGTGTGGACACGGGGCAGGCGGGTCATCGCGCCCAGGTCCGCGGCTTCGCGCAGCGCCTGGACGCACGCGCTGGCCAGGGCGCCCCCGCCGACCTGGACGATGAGGTGGTCCAGGCCGTCACCGACCTGGCCGACGGAGCAGGCCAGGTCGGTGACGAGCTCGTAGCCGAGGGTCAGGCCGCCCTCGATGGCCAGGCCGTTCTCCGGGCCCTGGGTGGTGAACGGCAGCGCCCGTTCCTGGTCGAGCTCCCGCCGCAGCCGCAGGTACGCCGGGTCGCCGGGCGCGCCGGGCGCGCGCGGGCAGACAACCACCTTCGCGCGGAGGTCACGCAACTGCCGGATGACCTCCGGGTCCGCGCCGGGCGGGACGAACACGGTCAGCCGCCAGCCGCCGGCCCGGGCCAGGCCGGCCGCGGCCAGGGCCGCGTTCCCGCAGCTGGCGACGGCCAGCTCGCGGCGGCGGGCGGGGTCGAGCAGACCGCAGCGCTCCATGACCGCCACGTGGATGAGCACGCCCATGAGGTGCCGGCCCTTGTGCGAGCCGGACACGTTGCCGGTCTCGTCCTTGACCCACACCCCGCCGTCGGCGGAGAAGGCCAGGGTCTCGCTCAGTTCCCGGCTGCGGGCGAACGGCGTGGCGCGGAACCCGTGACCGTCGATGGCGGCGACCGAGGCGTCGAGCGAGGCCACCAGGTCGCAGTAGCCGGCATCGGGCAGGCCGCGGGCGGTGGCCACGTGGTGGGAGTGCATGAGCGTGCGGTAGCGCAGAAACGGGTTGGCAGGGGCAGTGGGGCCAGTGGGGTTGACGGGAGGGGTGGCGGGGAAACGGGTCTGGCCGGGGCCGAGCACCCGGGTCAGCACGTGGTCGGTGTCGTCGGTCCCGGCCCGCGGGCACCGGAACGGGCAGGGATCGGCCGGGTCGGCGATATAGCCGCACCCAGCGCAGCAGATCGTGCTGGCAGGCTGGGTCATCCGGACCCGGCCAGGCCGGTCCGTTCGTTGAATTCGGTGATCATGGCGTCCCAGGCGGGCAGCAGGTCGCGCAGGCCGGTCCAGAACCGCTGGTCGCGGCGCGCCTCGAAGTCGGCCAGCGATACGCCTTGCTGCTCGACCCAGGTGTAGTAGCCGAGGTTGAAGATGCGGTTCCGGTCGGCCAGCGTGGTCTCCAGCAGGTCGTCGGGGCCGGTCCCGAGCATCCACCGGCCGAACACCTCGGCCGCGTCGGCCACGTCGAAGCCGTCAGGGAAATCGCGGGCGGTGATGCGCTGGCGCTCGCTGCCGTACATGCCGGCCCCGTCGGTCGCCACCGTCATGATCACGTCGTCCGGCCCGAGACGCAGGTGCTTCGCCGTCTTCACGGCGGCCAGGATGTTGCAGATGCTGGACAGGCCGAAGGCGTTCAGTGACCGGAGCACGTCCTCGGGGACCCGCCGCCGGGTCCGGAGGAACTCGGCACCCTGGCCGGCCGCGAAGAGCACCGACAGCTGGTCGGTGGCCCGGTCGGTGATCCCGACCACCAGGTCGGTGTTCATCACGTTGTGGATGAGCGGGATGTGCTTGTCGCCGATGCCCTGGATGTTGTGCTCGCCGAACCCGTTGGCCAGCATCGTCGGGCACTCCAGCGCCTCGGCCGCGACGATCTGGGCGCCGTAGCGCTCCTTGAGGTAGTCACCGGCGCCGAGCGTGCCGGCCGAGCCCGACGCCGACACGAAGGCCCGCAGCCGCAGGCCCGGCCCCGAAGAGCCCGGCGGCTTGGCCTCGGTCATCTGGTCGAACACGGCCCCGAGGGCCCGGCCGGTGCACAGGTAGTGGGCGAGGTGGTTACCGAACTCCGCGAACTGGTTGATGATGACGTGAGCGGGTTCGGCGGCCAGTTCGGCGCACTTGTCGTAGATCTCCTTGACGTTGCTCTCGGTGCCCGGCGTGCGGATGATGTCCGCCGGGTCGGCGACCCATTCCTCGAGCCAGGCGAACCGCTCCCGGCTCATCCCCTCGGGCAGCACGGCCACCCCCCGGCAGCCCAGCAGAGCGGAGATCGCCACCCCGCCCCGGCAGTAGTTCCCGGTCGACGGCCAGACGGCCCGATCCCGGGCCGGGTCGAACGTGCCGGTGACGATGCGGGGCACCAGGCACCCGTAGGCGGCGAGCACCTTGTGCGCGCGGATCATCGGGAACTTCTCGCCGAGGACCACCACGATCTTTGCTTCCACCCCCGTGAGTTCGCCGGGCAGCACCACGTGCACCGGCACGGCGGCCTGGCCGGCCCGGTCGCGGTCGTTGTACCAGTGCACCCGGAACAAGTTCCGCGGGACGGGCCTGGTCCGGGTTCACCTCGTTCAGCGATGCGCGGACCGCCGCCGGAATGCTGCCCGGCGCGGCCAGCTGCGCGAACGTGGGCAGCAGGATGCCGGCCCGGCGGAACCACTCGACGGTGCGGCGGTAGGTACCGCGGTCGACGACGGTGCGTGTCGAGCCCCATCCAGGTCATGTGTGCCTCCCGTCCAGCAGCGCCAGGATCCGCTCGGGGGTCATCGGCAGCCGGTCCGGGCGGACGCCGATCGCGTCGTGGATGGCGCTGGCGATGGTGGCGGCCACGTTCCCGATCGGCGGCTCGCCGATCCCGCGCGCGCCCAGCGGGCCCTTGCCCTCGCCGCTCTCCACGATGTCGACCAGGACGTCGGGGAAATCCTGGGCGTTCGGGATCAGGTAGTTGGCGAACAGGGCGGCCTGCGCGTAGCCGTCCTCGATGGCCATGTCCTCGGTGAGCGCGTAGCCGAGGCCCTGCATGGCGCCGCCCTGGATCTGCCCCTGCACCCGCATCGGGTTGATGGCGCGGCCCACGTCGTGGCAGGCCGCGTAGCGCAGCACCGTGACCTGCCCGGTCTCGGTGTCGACCTCCACGTCGGCCGCGTGCGTGCCGTAGGTGTAGTCGGGGAACGTGTCGCCCTGCCCGGTGCGCGGGTCGAACGAGCCCGCCTGGGCCCGCCAGGTGGACAGGTGCGCGGTGCTGACGGCCCGCCGGTCGCAGGCCGCGGCCAGCTCGGCCAGGGTGATGCCCGGCCCGCCCGCCGCCGCGCGCACGTGGCCGCTCACCCACTCCAGATCGTCGGCTGGCACGCCGAGCAGGTCGGCGGCCACCGGCGCGATCCGCTCACGCAGCTCGCGGGCGGCGTGCAGCACCGCGTTGCCGGACATGTACAGCTGGCGGGTGGCGAACGTGCCGCCGGCCGGCGGGTTGAGCGCGCTGTCGCCGATGTAGATGCTGATGTCGTCCAGCGGCGCGCCGAGGACCTCGGCGGCGATCTGGCACAGGCTGGCCGCCTGCCCGGCGCCCAGGTCGGTGACGCCGGACCGGATCAGCAGCGTGCCGTCGGCCTGCAGGCTCAGCCAGGCCGAGGCGCGGTCGCGGAACCAGATGGTCCGGCCGTAGGGGTGCCGGTTGCAGCCGATGCCCCGGCCGGTCAGCTTGCCCGGCCCGGACGGCCGGGGCGGCTCGCCGAGCATCCCGAGCGCGCGGTGCATGGTCTGGGCCACCTCCACGCAGGTGTCCAGGCGCTCCCCGGTCGGCAGCAGGTCGCCCTTGGCCAGGAAGTTGCGCTCGCGCAGTTCGGTGCGGGACAGGCCGAGCCGCTCGGCCAGCAGGTCCAGCTGGGACTCGTAACCGAGCACGACCTGCATGGCGCCGAACCCGCGGAAGGCGCTGGACGGCACGTTGTTGGTGAACACCGCGGTGGAGGTGATGCTGGCGTTGGGCACCCGGTACGGCCCGCACGCGCAGGCCGCGGCGGCGAACAGCACCCGGGGCGACAGGTTCGGGTAGGCCCCGGCGTCGCCGAGGATCTCGACCTGCTGCGCGGTGATCGTGCCGTCCTGGTCCGCCCCGGTCCGGTACCGCATGACGAACGGGTGCCGCTTGGTGCTGGCGAGCAGTGACTCCTGCCGGTCCCAGATCATCCGGACCGGCTGGCGGGTGTGCCAGGCCAGCAGGGCCAGGTACGGCTCGACGGTCATGTCCTCCTTGCCGCCGAAGCCGCCGCCCATGTACGCCGCGATGACCCGGACCTTGCTCTGCGGCAGCCCCAGGATGTGCGCGATCATGGCCGCGTGCTCGATGACCTGGGTGGACACGCGCAGGGTGAGCACGCCGTTCTCCACCCAGCCGACGCCGGCCTCGGGCTCGAGGTAGGCGTGCTCGACGTGCTGGGTGCGGTACTCCCCCTCGACCACCACGTCGGCGGCGGCCAGCGCGCCGGCCACGTCGCCGCTGTGGATCTGCCAGCTGACCAGGATGTTGCCGACCTCGTGCACCCGCGGCGCGCCGTCGGCGCGGGCCGATTCGGGGTCGAAGACGCCGGGCAGTTCGTCGTAGTCGACGGCGACCAGTTCGGCGGCCTCGTCGGCGATCTGCTGGGTCACGGCCGCGACGACCGCCACCGGCTCGCCCGCGTACCGGACCCGGCCGGCGGCCAGCACCGGCATGCTCACCTGGAGCTCGGCCAGGCCGCCGCTGGCCAGCTCCACGATCTGGTTGTTCGGCACGTCGGCGGCGGTGAGCACGGCGGCGACGCCGGGCAGCGCGCGGGCGGCGGTGACGTCGATGCCGGTGATCCGCGCGCTGGGCACCGGGCTGCGGATCACCCGGCCGTGCAGCATGCCCGGCAGCCGCCAGTCCGCCGCGTAGAGCAGCGACCCCTTGACCTTGTCCACGAAGTCGTGGTGAGCCGGGGAGGTGCCGACCACCCGGTAGTACTCGGTGCGCGGCGGCAGGTCGCGGGTCGTCATTGGCCGGCGTACTCCTCGATGGCGTCGAGGATCTTGGTGTAGCCGGTGCACCGGCACAGGTTGCCCACCAGCGCGTACCGGATCTCGTCCCGGGTGGGGCGGCCGGCCCGGCGCACCAGGTCCAGGGCGGTCAGCACCATGCCGGGGGTGCAGAAGCCGCACTGGGCGGCGCCGCGGCGCAGGAAGCACTCCTGCAGCGGGTGCAGCTCCTCGCCCGGGCCCATCAGCCCGCGCAGCGTGGTCACCTGGCGGCCCGCGGCCTGCACGGCCAGGGTGAGGCAGCCGCTGACCGGCTCGCCGTCCAGCAGCACCGTGCAGGTGCCGCAGACGCCCTCGCCGCAGCCGTACCGGACGTCGGCCAGGCCGAGCCCGTCGTGCAGCACGTCGAGCAGCGTGTCCGACGGCGCGACCCACAGCTCATGGTCACGATCATTGACGATCAGGGTGATCTGGGTGATCTGGGTGATCTGGTGCTTGCTCATGAGGCGGATCCGGCCGCGCGGGCGCAGGCCTCGCGGAGGGCGCGGGCGGTGAGGACCTGGGCCAGGCGGCGCCGGTACGCGCCGGACGCGTGCACGTCGTCGGGCGGCTCCAGGCGCTCGGCGATCCGGGCCGCGGCCGCATCGAGGTCTTCGTCCGCGGTGCTGCCGGTCAGCTCCGGGGCGGCGAGCACGACCCGGTCCGCCACCCCGGCTAGCGCGACGGTGGCGGCGGCAATCCGGTTGTCCCGTTCGGCCAAATCCACCATGGCGGCGACGGCCACGATGGCGAAGTCGGAAGTGCGGCGGACCATCTCCTGGAAGGACCAGCCCTGGCGCGGCCGGGCCACCGGGATCAGGACGTCGGTGATGATCTCGGACTCGTCCAGCGTCGTGGTCCAGTAGCCGGCGAACAGGTCGCTGGCCGGCACGGTGCGGTCGCTCTGTCCATCTCCGGCCGGGCCGCGCACCACGACCTGGGCCCCGCTGGCCAGCGCGCAGCAGCCGATCTCGGAGGTCGGATCGGCGTGCGCCAGGCTGCCGCCGATCGTGCCCCGGTTGCGGACCCGCACGTTGCCGACGTACCGGACCGCCTCGGCGAGCAGGGGGCAGTGCCGACGGACCAGGTCGTGCTCCAGCAGGACCCGGTGCCGGGTCAGGGCGGGCAGCCGGAGCAGGGCGCCGGAATTTGCACAGCTACGGCCGGCGGGCGCTGGTCGGCCGGGTTGATGTCGATCAGCAGGTCGGGGTGGGCGAGCCGGAGGTTGAGCATCGGCATCAGGCTCTGGCCGCCGGCCAGGAGCTTCGCTTCCCCACCGCCCGCGGCGCCGGCCGCCAGGAGGCGCACGGCCTCGTCGTAGCTGGCGGCGGGGACGTACTCGAAGGCGGGGGCGACCATAACGTCCGCAGGCGGGCGACGGCGGCGGCCAGCACCGCCTGGTTACTGGTCACCACGGGCAGGCCGAGCCGTTCGGCGATGGCCGGGCGGGCGGCCATCGCGCCGAAGTTCGTGCAGGAGGCGAAGACCAGGTCGATGACGCCCTCGGCGGCCAGCGGGCCGAGCGCCCGGACCGCGAAGGCCACGATCTCGTTGGGAGCGACCTCGGCGATCTGGAAGTTGTCGGTGATGCCGAGCCCGGTGATGCCGGCCACCTGGATGCCGTCCGCCTCGATGCTGTCCCTGATCTTCTCGTTCAGCTCGTCGACGTACGGGGTGATCACGCCGATGCTGGCCGCGCCCGACGTCTCGATGGCGGTCCGGACCGCGCCGATGGTGGACACGACCGGCGCGCCGGTGAGCGCGCTGATCCGCTCGCACAGCTGCGTGTCGTAGTCGTTGCCGCGCAGCGCGCCGGCACTGGTGCAGCCGAACACCACGACGTCGGGCCGCGCGGTGCCCAGGTCGCGGGCGGCCGGCAGCGCGAACTCGTCCAGCATCCGGCTCTCCCCGGCCGGGGTGGTGTCCTCCATGTACATCCGCGCCGTGTGCAGGGCGACCCCCGGCGGCAGGTCGCGGGCGAAGTCCACCTCCATCATCGTGTTGGAGGACGGGATCATCAGCCCGACCCGGGCGGGCCGGGGGCTCACGGTGTCTCCACGGAAACCCGGACGGGCCCGTCGCGCAGCTCGCGGTAGATCCCGATCTCCTCCGGCGACGGCGGGGTGAGCTCTTCGAGGGACTCGCTGAGGAGAAGGTCGAAGCCGGTCTGGTCGCGGACCGCGGCGACGGTCACGCCCGGCTGCAGCGCGCGCAGCCGCATCCGGCGGCTGCCCGGCTCGAAGTCGAGCAGGGCCAGGTCGGTGACCACGGCCCCGAGCCGGCCGGTGCGCAGCCCGGCCCGGGCCCGGCTGTCCCCGCCGGACAGATACCCGGGGCTGGTGATGAAGTCGACCCGCTCCACGAACCGCCGGGGCTCGTGCTGGGTCACGATCAGCACCTCGTGGCACAGCGAGATGATGTCGTTCGCGCCGCCGCTGCCCGGCAGCCGCACTCGCGGCCGTTCCGCGCTGCCGATCATGCTGGTGTTGATGTTCCCGTACATGTCGACCTGGGCGGCGCCGAGGAAGCCGTAGTCGAAGTACCCGCGCTGCGCGTACAGGAAGATATCGGTGATGTCGGTGAGCATCTGCGCGCCGTAGGCGGCGCGCATCTCGTTGGTGGAGATGGGCAGCTTGCCCGGCAGCAGGGAGGCTCCGATGATGCCGCCTTCCAGCACGATGGTCAGGTTCGGCGCGTGCCGGTGCCGGGCCACCGCGGAGGCCAGCAGCGGCATGCCGACCCCGGCGAAGACCACCTTGTGGTCGGCCAGCAGCCGGCTGGCCGTGATCGCCATCAGCTCCTCGCCGGTGATGTCGCCGGTGATGTCGCCGGTGATGTCGCCGGTGATGTCGTGTAGTCCGTGACGTCGCCGCTCATGGCCGCGTCAGCTCCCCCGCGTCGGCGGCCAGCGCGGCCAGCCGGGCCGGGCCGGCCGCGGCCACGAAGCCGGCGAAGCCGGCGTGCGCGTCGACGTTCTGCTCCACGTAGCGCAGGCCCGCCGCCGGGCCGTCCTGCTTCGCCGCGGCGGCGTAGGCGTCGAAGTGCGCCAGGTCCGGCCCGTAGCGGCCGTAACACTCGTGCGGGTAGGCCCCGTACGGGGCGGCCACCACGGCGTCCACGGCGAAGTGCGGCAGCATCGTGCGATCCGGCCGGGCGGCGATCTCCTCGGGGCTGACGATCTGCTCGGCGCTGACGATCACCGTGCGGGCGGCCCGGGCCATGTCGACGTCCATGTGCTGGTAGCCGTCGACCTGCACGTTGCCGAACATGTCGGCCCGGTGGACGTGGATGAGGGCCACGTCCGGGTTGAGGGCCGGCACCGCGGCCAGCCGCTCCCCCGTGTACGGGCAGGTGACGGTCCGCAGGTCCAGCCGGGCGGCCAGGTCGGAGCCCAGCATGGTCAGGCTGGGCAGGAACGGCACGCCCATCGCGCCGGCCTTGTAGCGCAGCCCCATGGCCAGGTGGCTCCACTCGTCGTAGCCGACCTCGCCGCGCTCGACGTAGTGCCGGAAGATCGGGGGCAGGCCCCAGGGCAGGCCGATGCCGACCCAGCTCGACACGATCCGGTCGAGCGCTCCGGTGGACAGGAACAGCTCGATCTCGTAGCAGGCCAGCGGCCGGGACACGGTCAGGTGCCGCCGCCGCTGCCGCAGCAGCGCGAACACCAGCGCCATCGGCGTCCGCGAGTACAGCGTCCCGCCGATCGCGACGTGGTCGCCGTCCCGGATCAGCGCCGTGGCCTCCTCGGCCGTCGTCCGCTTGTCCACCGCCGGCCGCCCGCCCGCCTTGCGTTCGGCCCGGGCTCTGTCCATCTTCGGCAGCACGGTGACGTGCTCCATCAGTCCGCCCTGTGCATCATCGGCGCGTGCACCTGGAGCAGCGGCAGCACCTCGGTGGCCAGCCGGTACACCTGCTCGTCCCGGTAGTTGTACGGGCAGAACACCAGGTGCTTGACGCCGGCGTCGACGTAGGCGGCGATCTGCTCGGCGCACTGCTCCGGCGTGCCGCGCACCGCCGATTCCGCCGTCGCCTCGCTCCAGGCCGGCACGTCGAAGTAGTCGCCGACGTACTCGCGCGCCCGCCGGGTCGCCTCCTCGTAGGAGTCACCGACGCACAGCGGGACCTGCGCGACCAGGTTGAGCCCGTCCGGGTCGCGGCCGGCCTCCTCGGCGTAACCGCGGATCCTGGACCACGCCCCGGCGATCGACCCGGGCGCGTAGAAGTACGTCACCCAGCCGTCCGAGCGGGTGGCCACCCGGCGCAGCACCCGGTCCACGTACCCGCCGATGAGTACCTGCGGCCGCGGCTGCGGCCGCGGCAGCATCCGCACGTGCTGCAGGACCCGGCCGTCCCATTCGCCGGTCACCTCGTCGTCCGCCCACAGCCGGTACAGCATGTCCAGGTTGCGCTCGAAGATCCGGCCCCGCTGGCCGAACGGCACCGCGGTGGCGTGGAACTCCCGCTCGTACCAGCCGGCCGCGACGCCGAGCATGAGGCGGCCGTGGCTGCCGGACTGGATGGTCGCGGCGGTCTTGGCCAGGATGGCCGGCTCCCGGATGGGGAGCACCAGGATGCCCGTGCCCAGCATGATCCGGCTGGTCCGCGCGGCCACCATGCTCAGCGTGGTCAGCGCCTCAGCGAACGGGAACGGGCGCCGGGCCCCGAGGAACAGGTGATCCCAGGCCCAGACCGACGCGAAGCCGAGTTCCTCGGCGGTGATCGAGTACGCCGAGATGGCGTCCAGGTCCGGGACCTTCGCCTCCGGGGTGAAGTTCTCCAGGGCCAGGCCGAACTCGACGGTCATAAGGGGATCGTATGCACGTGCCTCCGGCCGCTTCATTGGCGGTCCCTGCCAGCAAGCCCGGCCATTCTTAGGCAACTGGTGCCATATCGTTCTCCCGGCCGGAACCGGGATAGTGACGATAATGCCAGGCCGTCCTCGTCCCTGGGCCCAGCGGTAATGAGGAGATGCCATGAGCACAGCATCTGACCTGGAAGCGACTAGAGCGCGACGAAGAACCGCTGATCCTTGAGCGCCATGGGATCGACTACATCCCGCCGTCGGAACGCCACGGCAAGCCATACACGCTGTTCACCTTCTGGGCGGCCAGCAACGTGCAGATCCTCGCGATCTCCGTCGGCGTGCTGGCCATCGTGTTCGGCCTCAGCCTGCCCTGGGCGATCTTCGCGATCATCGTGGGGAACGCGGCCGGCGGGCTGTACATGGCGCTGCACTCGGCCCAGGGCCCCCGGCTCGGCCTGCCGCAGATGATGCAGTCCCGGGCCCAGTTCGGGATGTACGGGACCGCACTGCCGAACATCATCGTGGTCCTGATGTACATCGGCTACTTCACCTCCAGCGCGATCCTCGGCGGGCAGGCCGTGGCCAGCCTGCTGCACGTGACCACGGCCGAGGGCATCATCATCATCAACGCCTTCGTGCTGCTGATCACGTGGTTCGGCTACGACATGTTCCACTCCTACAACAGGTTGTCACGTTCCTGTCGACCGCGATGTTCGTCGCCATCCTGGTCAAGCTGCTGACCGTCCTGCCCGCGCACCAGCCGGCCGGGGACAACTCCGCGGGCAACATGCTGCTGGCCATCTCGGTGTTCGTCGCGTGGCAGGTCACCTGGGCGCCGTACGTCTCGGACTACTCGCGCTACATGCCGGAGGACACCCCCGCCGTGAAGACCTTCACCTACACCTACATCGGGTCGGTGGGCGGCGCGTCGCTGGTCATGTGCATCGGGGCCATCGCGGCGGTGGTGGCCAAGTCGGCGGTGAGCGCGAACGCCCCCGACTACCTCAGCGGGCCTATTTTCCGCCAAGTGGCTGTTCCTGATCATCATCATCCTCGGGGTCGGCTCCGGGAACTTCGGCAACCTCTACGGGCCGTACCTCACGTTCTTCGCGATCATCTCGCCGTCGGGCAAGCTCGCCTCGAAGACCACCGGCCGGGCCGCCCGGATCATCACCACCACCGTGGTCGCGATCATCGGCACCCTGATCGCCATCAAGGCGAGCAGCAACTTCATCACCGACCTGTCCAACTTCCTGGTCTTCACGCTCTACCTGCTGGTCCCCTGGACCGCGATCAACCTGACCGACTTCTACGTGATCCGGCACGGGCAGTACGACATACCCGAGCTGTTCAAGACCGACGGCATCTACGGGAGGTTCAACTGGTTCGCGCTGATCGTGTACGCGCTGACGGTCGGGGTCCAGTTCCCGTTCATGAACAACCGCCGTCTACGTCGGCCCGGTGGCCAACTCCCTGGGCGGCGCGGACATCGCGTGGATCGTCGGCTTCGTCTTCGCCGCCGTGGTGTACTACGTGGGCGCGCGGTTCGGGCTGGCCGCCGCGGCCCGGCCGCGCGGCGAGCACGCGGTCCTCACCGGGAAGCGCGCCGGATAGCATGCCCCCGGCCACGCTGACCCGCCGCAGCGTCGAACTCGCCGGCCTGGACGTGCCGGTGCTGGACATCGCGGGGAGCGGCGACGGTCCGCTGCTGACGGTGCTGGCAGGCGTGCACGGATGCGAATACGCCTCGATGGCGGGCCTGCGGATCTGGGCCCGCAGCCTGGCCGGCCGCGAGCTCAGCGGGCGCGTCCGGGCCGTGCCGGTGCTGAACCTGCCGGCGTTCCGGGCCCGGACCCCGTTCGTGGTTCCCGATGACGGCAAGAACCTCAACCGCTGCTTCCCCGGGAACGCCACGGGCAGCCTCGCCGAGCGGCTGGCCTACGACACGTTCACGAAGATCATCACGGGCTCCGACGTCCTGATCGACATGCACGCCGGGGACATGGTCGAGGCACTCCAGCCCTTCGCGCTCTACGACGCGGGCCCCGGCGAGGCCCGCGCCCGGGAGGTGGCCAGCGCGTACGGCCTGGGATATGTCATCCGCCAGGAACCGGGGCCGGACCGCGCCGTGGCCGGCACCAGCAGCGCCGCCGCGGCCGAGATCGGGATCCCGGCCATCATCGCCGAGGCGGGCGGATGCGGCCTGGTGGAGCGGTCGGCCGTCGAGGCGCACGTCCGCGGCCTCAACCGGGTACTGGCGCTGCTCGGCATGTCGCCGGGCCCTTTCCGTGACGACGGGCCGCCGCCAACCTACCTACAACGGTTCCTGTGGCTGCACTGCCGGGACGCGGGATGGTGGGAGCCGTCGGGCCAGGTGGGCGAGGCGGTCGCCGAAGG
Source organism: uncultured Actinomycetes bacterium (assembly GCA_963801155.1). Lineage (GTDB taxonomy): Bacteria > Actinomycetota > Actinomycetes > Streptosporangiales > Streptosporangiaceae > Palsa-504. The sequence goes on along the minus strand of CAWDEB010000010.1, from coordinate 217,993 downwards.
GCAGGTCATCGGGACAGTCAGCAGCATCGACGGAACGCAGATCCTGGAGACCATCATCGCGCCGGCGGACGGCGTGCTCATGTTCGTGACCAGTTCACCGGCGGTGGCGGCCGAGGGGCTGCTGCTCGGCCTGGCCGCGAGGTAAGGAAGGGGAGTCAGGTCATGAAGTCAGGTGTGTCACGGACCCGATCCCGCCGCCGGATGCTGGCGGCGGGCGTGGCTGCGCTGGCGCTGGCCGCGGCCGGCTGCAGCAGCAGCACCAACAGTTCCACGTCGGCGCAAAGTACCCCGATCACGGGCGGCACCGCGGTCATGGCCGAGGCGCCGCAGTACCCGCCGACGTACATCTTCCCGTACATGAGCAGCGCCAACGTCAGCAACGTCAACCTGTTCGACTTCCAGTACCTGATGTACCGGCCGCTGTACTGGTTCGGCACCGGCGACCAGCCCACGGTGAACACCTCGCTGAGCCTGGCGAACCTGCCCACGGTCAGCGGCCGGACCCTGACGATCACGCTGAAGCCCTACATGTGGTCCAACGGCACCCCGGTGACCGCGCAGGACGTGATGTTCTGGCTGAACCTGGAGACGGCCGAGTCGACCAACTTCTTCGGCTACACCGGCTTCCCGGCCAACACCTCGGACATCAAGGTGGTCAGCCCGACCGAGCTGACCATGACCATGGACCAGTCGTACTCGCCGACCTGGTTCCTGTACAACGAGCTGAGCCAGGTCACCCCGATGCCCGCGGCCTGGGACCGGACCGCCTCCGGGCCGAGCAGCTGCGCCACCACGGTCAAGGACTGCGCGGCGGTGTGGAGCTACCTGACCGGCCAGGCCACCCATCTGAGCACCTACGCCACCAACCCGCTGTGGCAGGTCGTGGACGGGCCGTGGCGGCTGAGCGCGTTCAACGCCGACGGGCACGTCACGTTCGTGCCGAACCCTTCCTACTCCGGGCCGGTCAAGCCGAAGCTGGCGGCGTTCCAGCTGCTGCCGTTCACCACCGACGCCGCGGAGTACGACGTGCTCCGCTCGCCCAGCTCCGGCAGCAAGATCGACGTCGGCTACCTGCCGACCCAGGACGCGCCGCCGGTCCAGCCCGGCCAGGCGGTGGGCACCAACCCGCTCACCGGCTACACGCTGGCGCCGATCTACCCCTGGGGCATCGACTACTACGCGCTCAACTTCCAGTCGACCGTCTCCGACCACGCGGCCGTGTTCAAGCAGCTGTACTTCCGGCAGGCCATGGCCTACCTGATGGACCAGGAAGCGATCATCAAGGGCCCGCTGCGCGGGTACGGCGCGGTCACCGTGGGCCCGGTCGCCGCGACGCCGGTCACGTCGTGGCTGTCGGCTCAGGGCAAGCAGGGTGACCCGTTCCCGTACAACCCGGGCAAGGCCAAGAGCCTGCTGGCCAGCCACGGCTGGACCGTGGTGCCGAACGGGGTCAGCACCTGCACCGACGCGTCTGCGTGCGGGCCGGGCATCGCCCAGGGAACCGCGCTGAACTTCAACTTCCTGTACGAGAGCGGCGTCACGTGGGTCCAGTCGGAGATGGTCGAGCTGCAGTCCAACGCCTCGCAGGTCGGGATCAGGCTCAACCTGGTGCCCAAGCCGTTCGCCCAGGTGATCTCCGTGGCCGGGGGCAACTGCGTGGTCACCAAGTCGCCGTGCACCTGGGACCTGGCGAACTGGGGATTCGGCTGGTCGTTCTCGCCCGACTACCTGCCGACGGGCGAGGAGCTGTTCCTGTGCGGCGCGGTCTCGAACTCCGGCGGCTACTGCGACAAGACCAATGACGCGATGATCGGCAAGACGCTCACCAACCCCGCCCTGCAGTACATGTACCAGTGGCAGGACTATCTGGCGCCGCAGTTGCCGGTGGAGTACCAGCCGAACGCGGCCTACACCCTGACCGAGGTCGTCAGCAACCTCAAGGGGGTCCTCCCGCAGAGCCCGACGCTCAGCATCACCCCGGAGAACTGGTACTTCGTGAAGTGAGTGACCTGGCGGGCCGGACGGCGGTCGTGACCGGCACCGCGCACGGTATCGGGGCCGCGATCGAAGCGGCGCTTGCGGCCGAGGGTGCCACCGTCCATGGGGTCGACAAGGACCTCGCGGACCTGACCAGCCCCGATGCCGTCCGGGAGTTCTTCGCGGCGGCCGGCGCCGTGGACATCCTGGTCAACAACGCCGGAGGAGTCTGCGGGCAGGTGGGCCGCCCGCTGGAGGAGGTGACCGACCAGGACTGGCGGCAGGTGGTCGATGCGAACCTGACCAGCACGTTCCTGTGCACCCGGGCGGTGGTGCCGGCGATGAAGGAGCGCCGCTGGGGCCGGATCGTGAACATCTCCTCCGGCGCCGGCCGCACCGTCAGCCTGACCGGGATCCAGGCGTACGCCAGCGCCAAGGCGGCCCAGATCGGGTTCACCCGGCAGATGGCGCACGAACTCGGGCCGTTCGGTATCACGGTCAACTGCATCGCCCCCGGGTTCATCCTGTCCAACCCGACCACGGCCCGGCAGTGGGAGAGCTACGGTTCGGCTGGGCAGGAGGCGCTGGTGCAAGGCATTGCCATGCGGCGGCTGGGGACACCCGAGGACATCGCCAACGGAGTCCGGTTCTTCGTCGCGGAACGGTCCTCCTGGGTCACCGGGCAGACGATCTCGATCGACGGCGGCCATGCTCTCCTTTGATTCCGGGCTCTCCTTTGACTCCGGCGATGCCGCCTACCTGGCCGAGCTGGCCGAATTCGTGGCCGTGCCCAGCATCAGCCGGGACGCCTCGGATGGAACGATGCAGGCGGCGGCGCAGTGGCTGGCCGGGCAGCTGGGGTTCGCGGGCGGCCGGGTGGTGCCGGCCAGCGGCCACCCCGTCGTGCTCGGGGAGTGGTCCGGTGCGGCCGGGGCACCCACCGTCCTGGTCTACGGGCACTACGACGTGCAGCCGACGGGCTCGGAGGCCGAGTGGGTGACGCCGCCGTTCGAGCTGACCGTGGACGGCGGCATCGCCCGCGGACGGGGTGCCAGCGACGACAAGGGGCCCGTGTACCTGGTGCTCAAGACCGCGCAGGCCTTTATGGCGCAGGAGGGCCGGCTGCCGCTCAACGTGAAGTTCCTCTTCGAGGGCGAGGAGGAGATCGGCAGCCCGCACCTGGCGGCGTTCGTCGCCGATCACGCCGCCGAACTGGCCGCCGACCTGGTCATTTCCGCCGACGGGGCGATGTGGCGGCCGGACGAGCCCTCGGTCTCAGTGATGTCCAAGGGCCTGGTCGCGATGGACATCACCGTGGAGGGGGCCAGCACGGACCTGCATTCCGGACGGTACGGGGGCACCGTGGCCAACCCCCTGCACGCTCTGGCCGGCATCCTGGCCAGCCTGCACCGCCCGGACGGGAAGGTTGCCGTCGCGGGCTTCTACGACGGCATCCCAAGGCTGAGCGCGGAGCGCCGCCGCGAACTCGCGGATGTCGCCTTCGATGAATCGCGCTATCTCGCCGAGCTGGGATTGACCGAGCCGCACGGCGAGCCGAGATTCACCACGCTGGAGCGCCTGTGGGAACGACCCACGTTGGAGATCAACGGCGTGCGCGGCGGCGGGAAGTACACCGTGATCCCGCACGTCGCGGTGGCCCACCTGTCCTGCCGCCTGGTGCCCGGCCAGGATCCGGACGCCGTGATCGAGGCCGTCACCGCGCATGTCGCCGCCCGGCCGGCCCCGGGCGTGCGGGTGCAGGTGCGGGCCGACGACGCCCGGGTGCCGGCCTACACCATGCCGGCCGGGCACCCGGCGATCCGGGCGGCGGCCGCAGCGCTCGAAATCGTCTACCCGGGCCAGCGGGCCCTGCTGACCTGCATCCCCGGCACGCTTCCGGCCGCGGCGCTGTTCGAGCAGGTGCTCGGGGTCAAGACACTGTTCTTCTCGTTCTCCACGGCGGACGAGAAGCTCCACGCGCCCAACGAGTACCTGCGCATCCGCAGGCTCAGGGAGGGGATGCGGGCCTGGGAACAACTGTGGCGCCTGCTCGCCGACGGCCCGCACCGGCTGGCGGTCACCCATGACTGAAATCACGCCGCCCGGCGCCGGCTACACGGCGTACTCCTACCTGACCGTCGGCCAGGACTTCCGCAGCTTCGAGCTGGCCCCCGAGTTCGGCCGGGTGCCCCCCTGGGCCGGCCTGGCGGGCCTGACCGACGGGCAGCGGCAGCGGGCGCAGCGCCTGCTGCACGACAGCCTCGTCATCAGCCTGCACGACCACCCGGTCAGGTTCCCGCTGCGGATGGAGGAGACCCCGGAGTACAACCGCACCGGGCGCCAGCATGCCGCCTACGCGGGCCTGGCGGCGTCGGGCCTGACCGTCGTGTTCGACAACATGATGGACGGCACGGCGTGCGTCACCGGGAACGCCCCGTGGCGGTGGGACGACGTCGTCACCGACCTGGGCATGCGCCAGGCGGACCTGGCCCACCAGGACCAGGTCATGGTGATCCGCACCATGGCCGACATCGACGAGGCCCACCGGTCCGGGCGGGTCGGGCTCGTGTTCGGGCTGGAGTCCGCCACGCCGATCGAGAACGAGGTCGACCGGCTCGACGTCCTGTACGGCCTGGGCCTGCGGCAGATCGGCATCGCCTATTCCGACGCCAACGCGCTCGGCGGCGGCCTGGCCGAGCGCACCGACGCCGGCCTGACCGCGTTCGGCCGCCGGGCGGTGACGCGGATGAACAAGCTGGGCCTGGCCATCGACCTGTCCCACGCGGGCGACCGCACGGCGCTGGATACCTGCGAGCACAGCGAGCGGCCCGTGTTCATCACCCACGCCGGGGCCCGGGCGGTCTGGGACATCCCGCGCATGAAACCCGACGAGGTGCTGCGCGCGGTCGCCGGGACCGGGGGTGTCATCGGGATGTCGGCCGCTCCGCATACGACGCTGTCCGCCGCGCACCCGCGGCACTCGATCGAGTCCGTCATGGACCACTTCCGCTATTGCGCCGATCTGGTCGGCATCGATCACGTCGCATTCGGCCCGGACACGCTGTACGGCGACCATGTCGCCCTGCACCGGATATTCGCGCACCTGCTCAGCATCGGCGCCGCCCGGGGACCCCAGAACCCGTCCTTCGACCCGGTCGCCTACGTGGACGGGCTGGAGAACCCCACCGAGAACTTCGCCAACATCTGCGGCTGGCTGGTCCAGCATGACTTCGGCGACACCGAGATCCGTGCCGTCCTCGGCGGCAACATCTACCGGGCCCTGCGCTCCATCTGGGTCTTACGGCACCGCGGGGGCGCGTCGCTCGAAGGCCAGGGCCTCTTCGATGAGGCTCGCGGCGGCGAGCAGGGGCAGGTCGGCGCCGCGGGGAGCGGACAGCTGGATGCCGACCGGGAGCGCGCCGTCCCACCCGCAGGGCAGGACCAGTGCCGGGTCTCCGGTGAGGTTGAAGGGGGCCGTGAAGAGTCCCTCCAGTTCCCCTTCCTGGGTATCCACCGGCGGGGTGGTGGCCGGGGCGGTGAACGGGGCGGCTGGCGTGAGCAGCACGTCGATGCCGCGGTACACCTCCGCCGCCCGCGGCAGCAGCTCATCGCGGCGGCGGAGCGCGGCCCGATAGGCGTCGTCAGTTACGTTCGACGCCGTCCGGAGCAGCCGGAGCGTTTCCGGCCCGTAGCGTTCGGGGTGGCTTTCGGCCTGGGCGCGGTGGACCTGCCAGGCCTCCCACAAGAAGATATCTCCGAACGTAACGGCGATTTCGCTCACGATGGATCCGTCCACGTCTACCACGGCGAACGCCTCGCGCAGCCGGCCGAGCGCGGCCCGCAGGGCGGCGGCCACTGGAGGCCGGATGCCGGGGTGGTCCCATTGCGGCCGGGCAACGCCCAGCCGCAGGGTGCCCGGAGGGCCGGCGGGCGCCTGTCCGGTGCTGGCCTGTCCGGTGGTGATGGCCGGTCCGGTGCCGGAAAGAGACACGGCCGCGAAGACGCGGGCGGTGGCCGCCACGTCGGCGCCGAGGATGCCCACATGGTCCAGGGACGGCGAGAGCGGCTGCACGCCGGCGACATCGATGGCGCCGGACGATGGCTTGAAGCCGGCGATCCCGCAGTAGTGAGCCGGGATCCGGATCGAACCGCCGGTGTCGGTGCCCAGCGCCGCGGGGCACACGCCGGCGCCGACCAGCGCCGCCGAGCCACCGCTCGAGCCTCCCGCGGTCCGCCCCGGATCAAAGGGGTTGCGCGCCTCGGGCACGCCCGGGTGTACCGCGCCCGCGGCGTACTCCAGCAGGGACGTGGCCGCGAAGACGTCGGCGCCCGCCTCGCGCAGCGCCCGGACCACCGGAGCATCACCGGCGGCCGGGGCCGCGGCCATGTCGTGGGGGTTCCCGTTGCCGCGCGGGTGCCCGGCCATGTCAATCATGTCCTTCACGGCGACCATGACCCCGTGCAGCGCGCCGTCCGGCTGGCGGGCCGGGGCGGCGAACATGCTGATCACCGCGTTCAGCGGCGTTCCCAGGCGGAGCGCCCGCTCATGGGCGGCCAGCAGCTCGAGGTTGGCCACCTCACAGGTCCGCTCGCCCCGCTCGATCGCGTGAATCAGCTCTCCGGTGAAGGTGGTCAGGGGGCCTTCCAGGTCGCGGAGCAGGTCGTCCACCTCGGTCTTCCGCTTGCGGACCATGAGGTCGCGGTAGATGCCGCTGTGTGACTTCGCGCTCAGGCGGTTAAAGGTGACCAGGCGGGCCAGGGAGCCCTCGAGGTCGGCGGGATCGAAGCCGTCGAATGCCTCCGGGCGCACCGGCGCCTGGGCGAGCACCTCCCGGGCGATCGCGAGCATCAGCGGCCGCCACCTCGGGTCCGCCAGGGAATCGGCGATCGGCAGATCCGAAACCGCTCCGGCGTACAGCATGGCCCCGTAGGCCTCCTTGCCCCAGAGGAAGCCCAGGATGTTGCCGGTCGGCTCCGCGTAGGGCAGCGCCGCGGCCAGCTCGCGGACCCGTTCGCTGATGCCGCCACCGGGTTCCCCGACCCGGAAGGTCCCGACGTTGCCCTGCATGATCAGCCCGGGCTCCAGCCAGTCCGCGCCGAAGTTCACGAAGGCGGCCAGCACCCGGCCCGGCCCGACCGCTGCGGACAGCGTTCCCGTCGTCAGGCCGTTCTGGAAACTGACCACGTAACCGTCCGGCGCGAGACGCCCGCGCAGAAGCTCGGCCGCGGCCGCGGTGTGGTGGCTCTTGGTGGCCACCGCGGCCCGCGGCAGGGTGGCGGGCAGGCCCTCCGGCAGCACCGCTCTCGCCTGCACCGTGAAGTTCTCGACCGGCCCGCAGATGGACAGGCCTCGCCGGTTGATGGCCTCGACATGGGCGGGATCGGCATCGCAGAGGAGAACGTCATGACCGTCGCGGATCAGGTGGGCACCGATGGTGCCGCCGATGGCACCGGCGCCGATTATCGTCAGCTGCAAGAAGGCTCCTGTGGTCCGGCTCTGACCGCAGGCTACGCCCAAGAGGCGGCCGGCAGTCTTGGGGCCGGACACATGGACCGCCAGGCCAGGCCGGGCGATGATGGCAGCCAGCGACGCGGGAGGTTGCATGAAGACCAGGGCAGCGGTGCTCAGGGACATGGGCAAGGACTGGGAGATCATCGAGATGGACCTCGACCCGCCCAAGGACGGCGAGGTGCTGGTCCGGTTCGTCGCGGCGGGCCTGTGCCACTCCGATGACCACCTGCGCACCGGCGACATCCCGGTCCGTTACCCGATCGTGGGCGGGCACGAAGGGGCCGGCGTCGTGGAAGAGGTCGGCGGCGGCGTCAGCCGGCTCAAGCCCGGCGACCACGTGGTCTGCTCCTTCCTGCCGACCTGCGGGCACTGCCGGTTCTGCGCCCGCGGCATGACCAACCTGTGCGATCTGGGCGCGCTGTTCTTCGACAACTGCCTGCCGGACGGGACGTTCCGGTTCCACGCCGACGGCGAGGACTTCGGCCAGATGTGCCTGCTCGGCACGTTCTCGCAGCGGTCGGTGGTGTCCGAGCACTCCTGCGTCAAGATCGACGACGACCTGCCGCTGGAGACGGTGGCGCTGGTCGGCTGCGGGGTGCCGACCGGGTGGGGTACCGCGGTGAACGCGGGCGGCGTGCGGCCCGGCGACACGACCGTGATCTACGGGATCGGCGGGGTCGGCATCAACGCGGTCCAGGGCGCGGCGTTCGCGGGCGCACGCAACGTCATCGCGGTCGACCCGCTGGAGTTCAAGCGGGAGAATGCCATGGAGTTCGGGGCCACGCACACCGCGGCTTCCGCGGAAGCCGCGCAGGAACTCGTCACCGAGGTGACCCGGGGCGTCGGCGCCGACCAGGCCCTGATCACCGTGGGGGTGGTCACCGAGGAGGTCATCGCGGCGGCGTTCGCGGCGGTCCGCAAGCGCGGCACGGTGGTGATCACCGGGCTGGCCGGGCCGGGCAAGAAGACCATCCAGCTGCCCAGCTTCGAGCTGACGCTGTTCGAGAAGCGGATCCAGGGCGCGCTGTTCGGCGGCGGGAACCCGTTCGACACGATCCCGCAGCTGCTCGAGCTGTACCGGGCGGGGCAGCTCAAGCTCGACGAGCTGGTCACGAACCGCTACCAGCTCGAGGAGGTCAATCAGGGCTACCGGGACATGCTGGACGGCCGCAACGTCCGCGGCCTGCTCATCCACGACTCCTGAGCGCCGCGCCGGCGGCCCGATAGGGAATGGTCCCCACTGCCGCCGGGCGTTGGGGAGACGGTTCGCCCAGGGTAGCGGCCGTGGTGGCCCGGCGCTCTATCCGCGCCGGGCCCGGCGTGTCCGCCGGGCCGGAATCCTGGCCACCACGACGCAGTAGTACGACTCGGCCACGTTGGCCGGCCGCGGCTCGCCGTGGTCGGGGCGCCATTCCGGCGCCCAGACCAGGCCCGGCTCGATGATCTCCAGCCCGGCCACCAGCCGGGCTACCTGGTCACGGCTGCGCACGTGCGCCTGCTCGGTGGCCTCCTTGAAGACCCGCTCCACGTCGCTGACCTCGGGGACGGTGTCCGGTGTGGCGTGCGAGATCGCGACGTGGCTGCCGGCCGGGAACGGGGCCAGCAGCCGGGCGATCAGCCCGGCCGGGTCATCGTCGTCGGCGATGAAATCCAGCACGGACAGGAACAGCAGCGCGGCCGGCTGGCTGAAATCGATCAGCTCGCGCAGGGCGGGGTCGGCCAGGACCTGCTCGGGTTCGGTCAGGTCCCGCTCGATGACCGCGGTGCCGGGCACGTTGTGCAGCATGTTCCGCGCGTGCGCCAGCACCACCGGGTCATGGTCGACGTAGACCACCCGCGCCTGCGGGCACGCCTGCAGCGCGATCTCATGGGTGTTCCCCCGGGTGGGCAGCCCCCCTCCGAAGTCGATGATCTGCCGGATCCCCGCGTCGGCGACCAGGTAACGGACCACCCGCCGCAGGAATTCCCGGTTCCACTGCACGGCCAGCCGCATGTTCGGCAGCCGCGCGATCATCGACTCGGCCGCCGCCCGGTCGGCCGGGTAGTTGTCCTTGCCGCCGAGCAGGTAGTCATAGATCCGGGCCGCGCTCGGGATATCCGGCCGGAACGTCTGGCGCCAGTCACCGTCGTACGTCACAGCCAGCCCCCCCAGGCCACCACCAGCCGTTCCCGGACGGCGGGCCGGGGACGGGAGAGAGCGCTCGCGGATGGTCACCGAGTAATCACCCGCAGCCTCCTCTCGCGCATGATATCGCAGCTTCCGAATCACAAACCGGCGGGACCGCGGCCGCCGTTACGGTTTCCTGGCCACCGCGGCGTACAGCGGGATCAGCTCCCCGGGCGCCGGCTCGTCCGCCGCGCGCCGCCACTCGGGCACCGTCACCAGGCCCGGCTCGACCAGCTCAAGGCCGGCCAGGAAGCCAGCCACCTGCTCACGCGAGCGCAGCCGCACCCGCTGGGCGGCCAGCTGATTCCAGTGCCGCTCGGCCTCCAGCAGGGCCGGGTCCAGGTCGCTGGCCGGATGCATGACGGCCAGGTAGCTTCCCGGCGGCACGGCGGCGGTCAGGGTCGCCACGGCCGAGGAAGCCACCGCGTCGTCCTCGATGAAGTTCAGCAGGTCGACCATCATGATCGCGATCGGTGCGCCGAAGTCCAGCGTCGCCCCGGCCTCGGCCAGGATGGCGCCGGGGTCGCGGGCATCGGCGTCGATGTAGCTGGTCATCCCGTCCGGGGCGGACGTCAGCAGCGCACGCGCGTGCGTGAGCACGACGGGATCGTTGTCCACGTAGACCACGCGGCAGTCCGGGGCGACCAGCTGGGCGACCTCATGCGTGTTGCCCGCCGACGGCAGCCCCGTGCCGACGTCAAGGAACTGCCGGATCCCGGCCTCGCCGGCCAGGTACCGCACGGCCCGGCCCAGGAAGGCCCGCGACTCCGGCGCGGCGACCCGGATGACCGGCGCCACCTCGATCAGCTCCCTGGCCGCCACCCGGTCGGCCTCGAAGTTGTCCTTGCCGCCCACCATGTAATTCCAGGCCCGCGCCACGTTCGCCCGGCTGGTATCGATCTTCGGGCCGCCCGCCCGCAGCAGCGGGATTGACCGCGCGTCGTCCATCGCCGTCAGCAGCCCCTTCCGCTCGGTAGTGACCAAGCGTAAGCTCCCGGTACCTATCACGCCATACCCGCCACGGACCTTCTGAACGGGGACATATCGGCCGCCGGGGGTGTGGTGGCCGAGGCGTTCGGCCTCGTCCTGCTGGTCGCGGATGGCCGGGATCAGCGCCCGGGCCCGGCCGATGACCGCCTCCGGCGTCAGGTCCGGCTCGGGGACCGGGACCACGGGTGTGCGCACGTCCGCTTGCCCTGACACAGTGTTCAGGTTCCTGCGCCGGGGAGCGCGAGGCAAGGTGTCCGGGCCGGCCGACCGACGCGATTGTCCCCGGCGACATTCCAGGCTCTGGCGCATTGTGCCGCGACCACGGGACCGCGGATCTGGGGTGGCACGCGGGTGCCGGCTGGGAGACGCTGATCTTGCTCCCCCGCGAGCCGAAGGGCGCAGTGAAAGGGGGATGGGAAGGCGGGCGGGGCCCGGAGGCGGGCGGGATAACAGAGCGAGCGGGAAGACAGGGAGAAAGATGGCCGAGACGACGAACAGCGAATTCTGGCGGGATCTCAAGCCGATCGAGCAGAAGTTCCGGCCCGGCGCGCTGCCCGAGGCGTACATCGCGGACGCCGCCACGGACGACGACCGCTACTACGCACCGCTGTCGGAAACCGTCGGCACCCGGCCGCTGTGGATCTCGCCCAGCCAGAACCGGTGGTGCGACGTGCTGATGTGCCGTGGCGCCGGGCTGGTGAACCGGCACTACCACCCGCAGCAGGTCTTCGCGTACACGATCTCCGGCAGGTGGGGCTACCTGGAACACGACTGGGTGGCCACCGCGGGCGACTGGGTCTACGAGGCGCCGGGCGAGTCGCACACGCTGATCGCGTACGACTCCCCCGAGCCGATGAAAGTGACCTTCAACGTCACCGGGCCGCTGATCTGGCTGGACGAGAACGGCGAGGCCAACGGCACCTTCGACGTGTTCGACTACATCGCGCTGTGCCGGAACCACTACGAGAAGAACGGGATCGGCGCCGACTACATCGACCGGCTGTTCCGCTGACCCCCGAACGCGGGCGATCCGGACCTCAGAAGGTGCGGATGGCGATCTCGGCGGGGGCGGCGAGCAGGTCGGTGATCTCGTCGTCCAGGCGGCTCAGCGTGATCGACACGCCCGCCATGTCCAGGGACGTGCAGTAGTTGCCGACGTAGTTCCGCCGTACGTTGATGCCGCGCTGGGCCAGCTGCTCGTGGGCGTAGCCGTAGAGCAGGTACAGCTCGCTGATCGGCGTGCCGCCCAGCCCGTTGACCATGAGGGCCACGTCGTCCCCCGAGCCGAAGGGCAGGTCGGTCACGACGGCCTCGAGCAGCTCGTCGACGATCTCGTTGGCGCTGGCCAGCTTCTCCCGGCGGCGGCCCGGTTCGCCGTGGATGCCGACGCCCATCTCCATCTCGTCGTCGCCGAGCTCGAACAGCGGGGAGCCCTTGGCCGGCGGCGTGCACGAGGTCAGCGCCATGCCCATGGTCCGGGTCACGGAGTTGACCTTGTTGCCGATGCGCAGCAGCTCATCAAGCCCGGCGCCCTGTTCGGAGGCGGCCCCGGTCGCCTTGATGACGAAGAAGTTCCCGGCCACGCCGCGCCGCCCGACCGTGTAGGTCGAGTCCTTCACCGCCACGTCGTCGTCCACGATCAGCGTGCCGATCGTGATCCCGTCCGCCTCGGCCATCTCCTGGCCCATCTCGAAGGCCATCCGGTCGCCGGTGTAGTTGTTGACGATGTGCAGCACGCCCTTGGGCGAGGCGAGCAGCTTGCTCGTCTCCAGCACGTAGTCCATCGGCGGCGCGGCGAACACGTCGCCCGGGCACGCGGCGTCGAGCATGCCCTTGCCGACGACCATGACGTGCGCGGGCTCGTGCCCGGACCCGGAACCCTGGATGATCGAGACCTTGTCGTCGCGGGGCGCGTCGACCCGCATGATGAGGTTGTATTCGGGCACGTAGCGCAGCGTGTCCGGGTTGGCCAGGGCGATGCCCTTGAGCATCTCGGGCACGAACTGCCGGGGGTCGTTGACGAACTTCTTCATGGCTAAGCCCTCCAAAAGGATTGATGAGTCAGGATCCGGCCTCGCGCTCGTCCCACTGGCCGGCGAGCGCCTCGAACATGACGGCCACCGCCACGGCGCCCGCGTCCAGGGTGCCGATGCTGCGCTCGCCGGTGTAGCTGGCCCGGCCGCGCATGGCCTGCATCGACCGGGTCGCCTCGGCGCGCTCGCGGGCGACGGGCGCCGCGGCGCGCAGCGCCGCGGCCGCGCTGTCCCCGGCGCCGACCCGCTCCTCGAGCGTGTCCACCGCGGGCACCAGCGCATCCAGCAGGGTCTTGTCCCCCACATCCGATTTCCCGCGGGCCTTGATGCCCTCGATCGCGGCCCGCAGCATCGCGATGACCTGGGCGGGCTCCAGCCGGTCGGTGGCCCCGGCGGTGGTGCCCGCGCGCAGGAAGGCCGGTCCCCCAGATCGGGCCCGAGGTGCCGCCGATGCGGCTGGTGATGACCACGGCGACCTTCTTGAGGAACGTGCCGATGTCGGTGCGGTCGAAGTCGTCCCAGCCGGACAGCACGAGCTCGAAGCCGCGCGCCATCGAGTAGCCGAAGTCGCCGTCACCCACCACGGCGTCCAGGTCGCCGAAGTACTTCTCGTTGTCGACCGCGACCGTCGCGATCGTGCGCACGACCGCCTCGACGTCGGCCAGGTCTGCTGCGGACATGGGTGCTCCTTAGGGAAGCAGGCAGGTGAGGTCGGCCAGGGTGATCCAGGCGCCCGGCGTGGCCCGGCTGCGGTTGGCCAGGACCGTCGTGGCTTCCCCGCCGGGATCGCCCAGCGAGGAGACGACCAGGGCGGCCTCGCTGAAATCCTCGTCGGCGGTGTAGTCGTTGACGGTGATCACGCAGGTCAGATCGGCCGCGGTGGCGGCCAGCAGGCCGTTGCGCGAGTCCTCGACCACGACCACGCGGTCCGCGGGCAGGCCGAGCGAGCGCAGGGCCAGCAGGTAGATGTCGGGGGCCGGCTTCTTGCGCGGGACGATGTCGCCGGCGAACACGCTGACCGCCCGGGCGTGCTCCGCGCCGACGGCGTGCTCCAGGGTGGCCCGGACCGAGGGCTCGGCCGAGGTCGACGCCACCGCCACCGGCCAGCCCGCGGCCAGCGCCTCGGCCACGACGCGGGCGATGCCCGGCCGGGGCGGGACCGCGCCGGAGGCGACCAGCTCGGCGTAGATGGCGGTCTTGCGCCGGTGCCAGGCGGCCACGGCGGCCTGCTGCCCCTCGGCATCGGCTGGCAGGCCGGCCTTCGCCACGAACTCCGGCGTGAGCAGGCTGGCCATCCGTTCCTTGCCGCCGCCGATGCGGAGCTTGGCGCCGTACTCCGCCGCGCTCCAGCGGACCGGGAGGCCGAACTCTTCGAAGGTCTGGTTGAACGCGGGCAGGTGCCCGTAGCGCTCGGTGTCGGCCAGCACCCCGTCGCAGTCGAACACCAGGGCCCTTGGGGGTATGGGGGTTCGGGCCGCGGGACCGGTCACGCACTCACCAGGCCTGGCCGACGCTGCCGAAGCGGCGCATGTGGTCGGCGGCCATGTCCTTCACCGCGGTCCGCACCGCGGTGAACAGCGACGGCGGGTCCCACGTGTCGCGTTCCTCCGCGCCGCGCAGGAAGGCCAGGTTGGCCTTCATGTAGGTGACCTTGAGCGCGGTGGAGATGTTCACCTTGGCGCAGCCACGCGAGATCAGGTCGGTGAACTGGGCGTCGGTCATCCCCGTGCCGCCGTGCAGGGCGATGGGGATCGGCTCCGCCGCCACGATGTCGGACACCCGCTGCATGTCGAGATGGGGCTCGGAGTGGTAGACGCCGTGCGCGTTGCCGATGGCGGGCGCGAACACGTCGATGCCGGTGGTCCGGATGAACTCCAGCGCCACCGGCAGCGACTGCCGCTCGCCCTCCTCGTCTGAGCCGATGTCGTCCTCGACGCCGGTGATGGCCTCGATCTCCCCCTCGACGTTCGCGCCGTAGGTCCGGGCCTCGGCCACGACCTCGACCGTCTGCCGCTGGTTTTCCGCCACCGGCAGCCGGGAGGCGTCGAACAGGACCGAGTTCCAGCCCTTGCGCAGGCAGCTGGTGATGACCGCGCGGTCCGGGCAGTGGTCCAGGTGCAGGCTGACCGGGACCTCGATGCCCGCGGTCAGCTCCCGCCACATGGCGTACAGCAGGTCCAGGCCGATGGACCGGACCGTCTTGACCGAGGTCTGGATGATCACCGGGGAGCGCTGCTCGACGGCCGCGGCCAGCACCGCCTCCAGCGTCAGGTCGTTGACCACGTTGATCGCCGCGACGCCGTATCGCTCACGGAACGCGCGGTCGACGATCTGCTTCATAGGTACGACGGGCACAAATGCGAAACTACGCAGCGCCGCGGCCGGGCGGATCAGTGAAACTACCCATCTTCGGGGGAGGACTTCCCCTACCGGGCGGCCTGCCGGAGCCGGGCCTGGCCGGCCAGCGCGGCCAGCTCGGTACGGTTGCGGGCCCCGGTCTTGCGCAGCACGGCGCCGGCGTGTTTCTCGACGGTCTTGATGGACAGCACGAGCTGCTCGGCGATGAGCTTGTCCGGCAGGCCCTGCTCCATCAGGCTGCGCACCTGGCGTTCGCGCTCGGTCAGGGCCGGCCCGGCTTCGTCGTCCCGCAGGCCGCGGTGCAGCCGCTGGAGCACGGGACCGGACAGGATGGCCTGGCCGCGGCCGGCCGCGATGACGGCCCGGGCGAGCTCCGGACCGTCCGCGCCGGTGTCCACGCAGCCGCGTGCGCCCGCGCGGATCGCGGTGGCGACCAGCTTCTCGTCGCCGACCTCGCACAGGCCCACCACGGCCAGCTCCGGGTGGCGGCTGAGCAGGAGGCCGGTCAGGTCCGGGCCCGCGGGGTCCCCGCCGGTCAGGCCGAGGTCGGCCAGCACCACATCGGGCCGCAGGCCGGCACAGGCAGCCAGCGCCTGCTCCGCGCTGGCGGCCTCGCCGATCACCTCGAGGCTCGGATCGGCGCCGGATAGCAGCCTCGCCACCCCGGCCCGCAGCAGGGGCCGGGCCGCCGCGATGAGCACGCGCAGCCTGGGGGCGGCCTGCTCCTCACCGAGCCGGTAGGGGAACCGGGCCCGGATCCGGGTGCCCCAGCCGGCCAGCGAGTCGACGTCGACCGCTGGCCCCGAGCACCCGCGCGCGCTCGGTGAGGGCGCGCAGCCCGAAGCGGTCGCCCGGCCATCCGGCCTTCGGATCGAAGCCCTGCCCGTCGTCCTGGACCAGGAGCGTGACGGCGGCCGGCTCGTACATCAGGCCGAGCCGGACCGAACGGGCCCGGGCGTGGCGGACGATGTTGGTCAGCGCCTCACGCGCCACCCGCAGCACCCCGTGGGCCAGGCTGTCCTCCATCGCGGCCGGCGTCCCGGCCGAGACGTACCGGACCTCGAGCCCGCCGATGCTCTGCGCCCAGGCCGCCTCCGAGCGAAGCGCCGCGTCCAGCGTCTGCCCGTTCAACGGCGAGGAGGCCAGGCCCAGCAGGGTGAGCCTGGTCTCGGCCAGGGCGTCTCGGGCGGCCGCGGCGGCCTGCTCGAGCTGGCCGGCGTCGAGGTGGACCCGGATGCTCACCAGCCGCTGGGTGAGGCTGTCGTGCACCTCCCCGAGCAGCCGGTCCCGCTCGGCCGCCGCGGCCTCGGCCCGGGCCCGCTCCTCGGCGGCCTCGTGCATCTGGGCGGTGGCCAGCGCGATCGCCGCGTGCCGGGCGAACAGCTCGAGCAGTTCGGCGTCGTCGGGCCCGAAGACCCGCCGTTCGTCGCGGCTGAACACGATGCAGGCCCCGATGATGCGTCCGCGCCACTCCAGCGGCACGCCGATCACGCCGCGCAGGGCGGCACGGTCCTCGCGCGCCACGTGGCCGCCGCGGACCTCGTCGTAGCGGGCGAACCAGACCGGGGCCCGGCGCGCCACCACCGCTCCGGTCATCCCCTCGGTGAGCGGGAAGACCCGGCCGGACTGGCAGGCCACGCCGATGTCGGCTTCCTTGCGGTAGGTGCCGGCCGCCTCGTCCACACTGCAGATCGAGCCCGCGTGACAGCGGAGCAGCTCGGTGCACCGGCGCAGGATCCGTTCCAGCAAGGGACGCAGCGAGAACTCACCGGCCAGGTCCTCGGCCACCGCGATCAGGCCGGCCGCGCGGGCGGCGGCGCTCTGCTGGCCCGGGGGCTGGCACCACGGTTCGTTCGGCGGTGGCCCCGCAGGGCAGGGGTCGGCGGACACGCGTCCTCCGGATCTGCGCCAGCCTGTCACAACGCTGGGCGGCTCGCTCAGTGGTCGATCCGAGCATCACCCGCGTGATGGCGTC
This sequence comes from uncultured Actinomycetes bacterium, assembly GCA_963801155.1. Classification (GTDB taxonomy): domain Bacteria; phylum Actinomycetota; class Actinomycetes; order Streptosporangiales; family Streptosporangiaceae; genus Palsa-504. Next base: position 200,981 of record CAWDEB010000010.1, on the reverse strand, counting down.
ACGTCAAGGACGACCAGGGCTTATACCACGGCACGTTCGGCATAAAGAAAAGGACCTCAGGCCACGACGGACAGGAGCGGTGCCAGCATGGTGAGGTCCTCCTCGGCGGCGGTCAGGATCACGCCGCTGACCAGCTTGCGGGCGTCCCGGAGCAGGTCGGCGGCGAGTTCGGTGCCGACGGCGCGAGCGGCGCCGCGGCCGGCCCGTTCCATGGCGAGCAGGGTGTCCGGCGGGATACTCACGCCGGGGACCTCATGGGCCAGGTAGTCCGCCTCCTCGAAGCTGCGCAGCGGGGCGACCGACAGCAGCAGCGGAGTCCCACCCACCTCCCCTTCCCCCTTCATTTCGAGCGCCGTCACCACGCGTAGCAGCGAGTCCAGCTCGTAGACGGGGCGGCTGACCAGGAAGTGCGCACCGGCCCGGACCTTGGCCCGGGCCCGGGCGATCTCGGCGTCCATATCCGCGCGCGCCGGGGTTGACCCGCGCGCCGATGCAGAACGAGGTGCGGGTGGTGAGGGCGAGGCCGTTGGAGTCGCGGCCCGCATTCAGGCCGGCCAGCAGGGCGATGAGGCCGAGCGAGTCGACCTCCCAGATGCCGTCGACGGCCGGGTAGTCGCCCCGGACCGGCGGGCTGCCGGTGGCGCTGATCACGCTGCGCAGGCCGAGGGCGTGCGCGCCGAGCAGGTCGGCCTGCAGGGTCATGATGGTCTTGTCCCACGTCGTCACCGTGGCGACGGTCTCCACGCCGGCGTGCTGCTGCAGGCGCAGCGCCATGTCGAGGGCGTCCAGGTGGGTGCGCGCGGTTTCCGGCGGCTGCACCGCGAACACCCCGATGCCGTGGGCCGCCAGCACAGCCGCCGCATCGAGCGCGTCACCGGCCCGGACCCCAAAACCGCCCGCCGGGGTGGCGATCGCGGCCGCGACGATGAACCGGCGGCTGGCCAGCTGGTCGGCGAGGGTTCCGGTGACCAGGCGGGCGGGTTCATGGAGTGCGGGAGCCCGGGCCACGGTGAGCCGGCTGGGCCGGGAACTGCGGCGGGTGGCCGCCTCGGGGTCGGCGGCTTCGGATGAGTCGCGGACCGCTCCGGCGGCGGCCCGGATGTGGGTGGGCGTCGTGCCGCAGCAGCCGCCGACCAGTGACACCCCCGCCTCGGCGAACCGGCGGATGTACCGGGCGAAGTATCCGCCGTCGACGGCGAACTCGAAGCTGCGCGGGCCGGTCCGGCGCGGCTGCCCGGCGTTCGGCTGGGCGCTGACCGGCACCGACGCGTAGCGGACCAGATCCTCGGCCACGGTGAGCATCCGCTGCGGGCCGATGGTGCAGTTGGTGCCGAGCATCGCCACCGGCAGGCCGGACAGCACGGTGGCGACCTCACGCGGCGTCTCCCCGCCCAGGGTGTATGCGTCGTCGGCGAAGGTGGCCTGCGCGATGACCGGAACGTCGGTCAGGTCGGCGACCGCGCAGACCGCCTCGACCAGTTCGTCGAGGTAGCCGAACGTCTCGAGGATGAGCAGGTCGACGCCCCGGCCCGAGGTCAGCGACTGGACCTGCTCCCGGATCACCTCGGTGCGTTCGGCCGAGCCGATGCGGCGCCGCTGCGAGGCGGTGACGGCGGGCGACACCGACCCGGCCACCAGGACCTCACGCTCGCACTGGTCCTGTGCCGCGCGGGCGATCCGGACCCCGGCGCGGTTGATCTCGTCCACCTTGTCGGGGAAGCCGTGGTCGCCGAGCCAGAGCCGGTTCGCGCCGAAGGTGTTGGTCTGGATGATGTCCGCGCCGGCATCCAGGTAGCTCTCGTGGATCGTGCTGACCAGCCCGGGGTCGGACAGGTTGAGCTCGGGCAGCGACCGGTCCAGCGCGGCGCCCGCCGCGTGTAGCATCGTGCCCATGGCTCCATCGCACACCAGGATCCGCTGACCCGGTTCGAACGCGGTCATGGCTCCTCGCCGAGCGCGTCGAGGATCTCCAGCGCCACCTGGGCGATGAGCCGGTCGGTGTAGTTGTCCAGCCGCAACCCGGTGATCTCCTCGATCCGCTTGACCCGGTAGGCCACCGTGTTCGGATGGACGTGCAGGATGCGGGAGGCCCGCTGCGGGCTGTTGTTTTCCCGGAAGTAGCAGGCCAGCGTGGTCAGGTACTCCGACTTGTGTTCCTGCTCGTGGACGGCCAGCTTGCCCAGCACGTCGGCGGCGAACGACCTGAGCTCGGCCAGGTCGGGCACCTGGAGCAGCAGCCGGAGGATGCCGAGGTCGCCGAACGCGCGACACCGTGCCGGCCCGGCCCAGCCTGCGCAGTGTCTGGGTGGTGCGCTGGGCCTGGGCGTAGGACCGAGCGACCTCGCGCGGGTCGCGGCAGACCCCGCCGATGCCGATGACGACCCTGGCCGCCGGGAACAGCTCGGCCAGCCGGGCCAGGCAGGCGTGGGCGAGCCGGCGGGCGTCCATGGCGGCGGGCCCGCGCTCGTCCGGGGCCGCGGTCACGATCACCACCTCGGACTCGCGGGCCGAGACGATCGCGTCGGGCGCGCGGGTGGCGACGAAGTGCTCGACGCTTTCCCAGATCCGCTGCCGCTGGGCCGCCGCGTCGGTGTGGTCGGCGACGGGCGCGGGCAGGTCGAAGGCGACGGCCATGACGTTGTGGTCGCGGGCCGGATCGTAACCCAGGTGCGCGGCCCAGCGGCCGGTATCGGACTGGTCGCGGCCGCGGCCCAGCAGCAGGCCCTCCACCAGGTCGTCGCGGACCCGGCGGGCGGCCGCGGCGACCACGCGCTCGCGGCCGAGGATGACCCCGCAGATGGTGGCCGCGTGTTCGGTCACCAGCAGGCTCATGTCCTCGCCGAAGATGTTGTCGGCCGGGTCGATGGTGATCAGGTAGGACGGGACCTCGTCCCCCACGAGGATCGGGGCGACGATGACGGCGGGGATGCCACCGACGTTCGGCAGGCGGAGGGCGCGCTGGCTGAGGCGGGACGCGCGGAGGACCTGCCCGAGCCTCGGGTGGACCACGTGCTCTCGCACGGCCACGGCGGCCTTGTCGGCGCTCACGCCGGGCGCGGCCGCGGTCAGCACGTCCATGAGCTGGGTGACCACGGCGACGGTGGCGGTCATCCGGTCGGAGATGAGCTGCACCACCCCGGCCAGGTCGGCGTCCTGCAGGGCCAGGCCGGACAGGTAGCGGTACACGGTGACGAGCTCGCGCAGGGCGGCGTTCTCGCGGTCGAGCCGGGAGCTCGCGTCTTTTCCGTCGTTGGCGTCTTTTGTATCCCGTACGGGCGGGGAGCCGGTCGGGGACAGCACGGGCGACCAGTCGGGCAGCGCCATGCTTTTGATCGTACGGTTCAGGTGGCTCGTGCGGCGCTGTGGCCGACCACAAATCGTGGCTTTTGTCGGTTGTTCACCTGCCGGAACAGGTCACAAGGCCACGCCTCATTGTGGACACCACAGGCGGAAGCTTGACAAACGGTACGTCTGGCGACCAGATTAACAGGCACTTTCCTTGTGAGAGGGGCCCGCGTTGCTCGAGTACCGCGACGTGTACGCAGGCGGCCGGCTGGTCGGCTCCGGGTCGACCGACGTGATCACGATCGTCAATCCGGCCACCGAAGAGGTCACCGGCGCCGTGCCGTCGATGGTCGAGCGGGACGTCGAGGTCGCCGTGACCGCGGCCCGGCAGGCGTTCGAGGAGGGCGGCTGGCCACTGCTGTCCGCGGCGGAGCGGGCCGCGGCGCTGGACCGGCTGGCGGCGGCCCTCGAGGCGCGGGCCGAGGACACCGCCCGGCTGGTGACGGCCGAGATGGGCATGCCGATCACCTTGTCCCGGCGCAGTAACGTGACGGTGCCGTGCGCGATCATCAGGTACTACGCGGCGCTGGCCCGGGACCTGTCGGTGGAGGAGGTCCGCGACGCGATCAGCTTCACCGGGCGGACCGTGGTCCGGCGCGAGCCGGCCGGGGTCGCGGCGGTGATCGCGTCCTGGAGTTACCCGCTCATCCTGGCCTTCTGCCAGCTGGCCCCGGCGCTGGCGGCGGGCTGCACGGTGGTGCTGCTGCCCGCGCCCGAGACCTCGCTGTCCGCGTACATCCTGGCCGAGGCGTTCGAGGCGGCCGAGTTCCCGCCCGGGGTATTCAACCTGGTCACCGGGACGGCCGAGGTGGGCGAGATGCTGGCCGCGCACCCGGGCGTGGACACCGTGGCCGTGGCCGGGCCGACGCCGGCCGGACGGCGGATCGCCGCGATCTGCGGGCAGACCCTCAAGCCGGTGACCCTCGAGCTCGGCGGGAAGTCCGCCGCGATCGTGCTGGACGACGTGGACCTTTCCGCGGCGGCCGCGGAACTCGGCTCGCTGTGCTTCGCCAACTCCGGGCAGGCCTGCTTCACCATGTCCCGGGTGCTGGCCCCGCGGACACGGTACGACGAGGCGGTCTGCGCCCTGGCGGCGCAGGCGTCGTCGCTGGTGGTGGGCGATCCGCTGGCCGAGGACACGACCATGGGACCGCTGGCCAACCCCCGGCAGCGGGCCAGCGTGGAGTCCTGCGTCACGGCCGGGGTCACGGCCGGGGCCCGCGTGGTCGTGGGCGGGCGGCGCCCGGCCACGCCGGTGCGCGGCTACTACTACCAGCCGACCGTGTTCGCCGGGGCGACGGCCGGCATGGCCATCGCCCGGGACGAGATCTGCGGGCCGGTGGTGAGCGTGATCCCGTACGACGACGAGTCCGAGGCGGTGGCGATCGCCAACGACTCCAGCTACGGCCTGGCCGGGAGCGTGTGGACCGACGACCCCGAGCGGGGCCTGCGGATTGCCCGGCGCGCGCGGGTCGGGACGTTCGGGGTGAACCTGTACGTGCCTGATATCGGGGCGCCGTGGGGTGGCCGCAAGGCCAGCGGGATGGGCCGCGTCTACGGGCCGGAGGGCCTGGATGCCTACCTGGCCACCAAGTGCGTGTTCCTGCCCGCGGCGGGCTCCGGCGTCGCGGCGGGCTCCGGCGTCGCGGCGGGCTCCGGCGTCGCTGCGGGCTCCGGCGCGCGGCGGGCCCCGCGGCGCTTGGCTCCGTGGGGTGAGACCGGCGCGATGCTTCCTGCTGCGGAACGCGATCGGATCCAGTATCGTTACCTGCATCATGATGTTCTAACTTGCGCATCTAGATGCTAAGCTTCAGCTATGCGTACCACGCTTTCCCTGGACGATGACGTCGCCGCCGCTGTGCAGAGGCTGCGCGAGGAGCGGCACATCGGGCTGAGCGATGCGGTCAACGAGCTAATCAGGGCCGGACTGACCGCCCCGGCCCGCCGCACGGCATTCCGGCAGCGGACGGCCGACCTTGGCCTGCAGATCGATGTCAGCAGCGTGGCGGACGCGCTCGAGCGCCTCGACGGACCCGAGGCCAGATAGTGCTGGTCGACGCCAACGTCCTGCTCTACGCGGTTGACGAGGCCAGCCCATTCCACCAGCGGGCCAGCACCTGGCTGACCAGCCAGCTCAACGGGCCCCGGAGGGTGGGTTTCCCGTGGCAGTCGCTCGTCGCGTTCATCCGGATCAGCACCCACGAACGGGCCTCGGCGAACCCGCTGAGCCCGGAGCAGGCGGCAGGTTTCGTCGCGGACTGGCTCGCCCCCGAGGTCTCCTGGATCCCGCGCGAGGGTCCGGGACATGTGCGCATTCTGACCGACCTGATCACCAGGTACCAGCTCCGGGGCAACGTCGTCGGCGACGCCCACCTGGCCGCGCTCGCCATCGAGCACGGGCTCGAAGTCTGCTCAAACGACAGCGACTTCGCGCGGTTCAGCGAGGTCCGCTGGATCAATCCAGTGGCTCCGGAATGACCATGGCGTCGCGCGGCAGAATTTCTTGCTTGAACGCGTAAGCCTGGGATACGTCCCCGTTCTGCGTGTTCAAGCATTGACATAGACATGCTGTGCGGTAATCACCGGCCTGGCCCCATTGCGCAACGGCAGCCTCACGAGGCACATATGTCCGGCCGCTGGCCTGCGGCTCAACGCAGCCTGCGCCCCTGGCAACGACATGGAGAGCTCGGGATCACCCAGGACTCGATCTCGCCTTCCCGCGTGCGCCTGCAACCGCCCCTCAGCGGCGAGGAGGGTGGAATGCGTGGTCACTAACCAGCGCCTTCTGCTCTGGATGAAAGCAGCCCGGAACCACCTGAAGCAAGATGTGGGCTAAACCCCCTCTTACGTCTGGACCGGGCACGGTCCAGACGTACATTGGCACCAGGACATGGCCTCCGGTAAACCTCCCATACAGGAAGCAGCGGGAGGCAAAACAAAGGCGATCACGAAATAGAAACCGCAAGCGGGGGGCACGACAGAATGAAGGGCGCTACCAGCGACGGCAGCCAGACCGGCGTCAGGAGGCAGGGCCGACGGCGGCCACGGCAGCCGGTCCCGCGCACACGCCGGGTGGAGTTCACGCTGACCGGCGAGGAAAACACGGTCATAGAAGCAGCAGCCAGCCTCGCTCTCCGGGCCAGCCAGGCGAGCGAGGCTGGCCCGGAGAGCGTACATCGCCCAGGCGGCGCTGGCCGCCGCCGCAAACGGCAGGCCCCTTGGCGACCAGGAGTTGCTCCGGCGGGCGCTGATCGAGCTGATGCGCGCGGCCGGGCTGGTCCGCCGCATCGGCACGAACATCAACCAGGCAGTCGCAAAGCTGAACGCCGCCGGGCAGCCTGCCGGGGACCTGCCCGGTTACGCCGCCGGGAGCATCCGCCGCGCCGATCACATCGACGAGGTTGCCGACGCCGTGCGCAAGGTCCTGGGAAAAGGCTCACGGAGGGCGGTGACGGTGACCAGGTGATCGGGAAGATCAGCACCCCGCGCGGGGAGCACGTCGAACCGCTGCTGTATTACCTGTTCGGTGGCTGACCAACGCCCAGATCTGCCGAATAGCGGGCGGCCCGGGCGAGACTGTTCGAGCGGACCTATTGACAATCCCCCGGACCGCACTTGAATATGGACATTGCGGTGCAATACGAGCTCCGCGAAGGACTGCTCGCGCGGGTCGCGAGAAACGTCCTGAGGCCAATGACGACCTTTGTCGCAATATGCCCGAAGACGGGAATTCATCATGGCCAGATGGAGCGCGGATAGAGTCTTAACCCGGACCACCGACACGCGCTTTGACTTTGCCAGCGGGCCGTTGAGGGAAATTGCAAGCGGGGAGGTCATTCGACGTGCCAGGTCACCAACTGGGCGCGCCCGGATTTCACGTGCTGAGGATTCCACCAGGTCCCTGGTTCGCTGCCTTTAATCCCGGCGGCCTGAATGTCGGTGATCCGATTAGCATCCCGGTCGATCCTCGGCTGCTTACCGCCGAGGGGCTCAAGGCGTCTGGCACGCTCATCGACGCGGGGATGTTTCAGCTCCAGGTGCGGCAGGGCAATACGCCGGCCAGCGAGGCGTTGCTGCAGGACAGCGTCTGGACATTCGCCGGCGACGGCTACCGGCAGGCAGTGCTGTCGGCGTTCGACCAATTCCTGCAGGACGCGGAAAAGCTGGAAGGCAGCACGCTGCGGCCGGGGGCGACCGAGGCGCTGCGGGCCCTGGTCGCGCCGCGGATTCCGGCCACGTACGCGGAAAGCCTGTACTTCAGCTACGGCGTGTTCAGCCAGGGCAATCCGGCCCGCAGCTACGTCGACGTGCAGCCCGGGATGCGGCTGGGGGTGGAGTTCGAGGAGTGGCAGTTCGTTCCGCCGACCGCGACGAGCCCGCTGAGCGGCTTCGTCGGCGGGGCGACGGCCGTGACCGATGTGGTCAGCCAGGCCGACCCGTCGGGTGCGCCGCGGCTGGGTCTCGACGCGTTCTTCGCCGCGGTCCGGCCGCCGCAGATCACCGGCGCGGGAAGCGGCGCTGGCGGGGTCGTCGACCTGGTGACGATCACGGCGGGCGTTCGTCACCTGCGGGCGTGCTACCCGGTTTCGTTTCCGAGCGCCGACGGTTCCGGTGTGGCCGGTCCGCTCAGCAACGTGGCGCTGCTCGGTGCCTCGGACCTGGCTACGCTGGCGACGGCCACGACCAGCTATTACGATCGCGGCGACGCCGGGCCCAGCCTCGTCGGCTGGTTCCGCGGCCGCGCCGTGCTCCGCACGCACATCCCGTTGCTGGTAAACGGCACGCAGCGCTATGTCCCGGTGGGCACGACCGTCCGCCACCTGCTGGAGCCCTGGGTGCTGCCGCGGCTGCCCGGCATCGTGGACGGCAACGCCTCGGCGGCCCTGAACTACCGGCGTTACCTGCCCGGTCTCGGCTTGGCCCAGCTGTACGACTCGCACGCTTACCTTCCGGTGACGCTGGCCGACGGCGACGGGCCCGACTCATCCGGAGCCGACGTGCTGGACCTGCCCGTACTGGCTGGCGACGCGCTGTGGATGCCGCGCCCGGGACCGGGCCCGTGACCGGGGAGTTCCGGTTCGCGCTACAGCCAGGAACGTCGGTCTACTACGCCCAGACGACCCCGGCCGGCCGGGGAACCCGCGGCTGGCGTTCGTGCCGCCCGACGGGGTACCGCAGCCGACGACGCTCACGCTGGCCGAGAGCTGGGCCCTCCAAGCGGGGGTCTACCTGTTCGCCGGAACGGCGGTGGCCAGCCCCGCTGCTGTCCTGGCCAGCGTCCGCGCCGTGGTGTCGTCCCAGCCGTGGATCGGCACCCGGCTGCTGTGGGTCACCGACCCGAACGTCAGGGTCAGCAGCTGGGAGCTGGCCGGGATTCCGGTAGCCGGGGCCACGGCCGGCGGTGAAGCGCTGGCGGATCTGACCGTGTTCTGGTTCCGCAACTACGGCTGCGTGCTGAACGGCGGCCTCGCCATCACCGCCGAAGCCGACGGGGCACGGTTCCGCATCGCCCAGGCCAGCACCGGTGACATCCGGCTCACCGCGGACAGCGGAGCGACCCAGCTGCCCGTCGTCGACGGGCCGGTGACGATCCCGCTGACCGGCCCGGCGGCCGGATGCCTGACGTTCGACGTCCGGCTGCCGATCGGCGATGGCGCCGATGGCGCCATCGACGCCCTCGACATCGGCTGCCGGTTCTTCTTCGACGATCCCGGCGTGGCGGGCACCGGCGTGATCACCTCGTGCCGGTACCCGGTCTTCGACACCGGCAGGCAAGCGGCCGGCCCGGACGCTGCCACCGCCATCAAGCTGGCCGGGCAGCTCGATCCGGTGGCGCCGCTCGACCCCGACCGGACCTGTCTGATGTTCAGCAGCCCGGCGTCGCTGCGTTCGTTCTACCGGACCAACCTCGGCGTACCGCTGGACCTCACCCCGCTGACCGCCCGGCTGCAGTTCGCGGTCCGGTCGGCCAGCCAGCAGCCAGCCAGCGCCGATCCGCTCTACCTGGTGCCCAGCGGGACGTTCGCGGTGCAGCATCCCACCCAGGAATGGCAGCCCGCGTTGCTGTGCGGGGTCGGCGGGGCGGAGTACATCACGCTGGCACCGGCCATGACGATGACGTTCGTGGCCGGGCAGCCGGCCTACGCCCCGGGCTTCGACCCGGATGGCCTGACCATCACCGCGACGCAGCCGGGGCAACGGCTGACCGGCCCGGTCTCGACGTCGTGGGTATCGGTGACCGCGCAGGAAAGCCTGCAGTACTTCGCCCAGCCGGAGGGCGCGGCGCTGTTCGGCCAAGGCGTCCCGGCGGCACCCGGCGCGACCGCCGGGCCACGGGCGCTGCCGTTCTTCGAGTTGCCAGCTGCGGTGTTGCCGCCGACCGGTGACCCGGCCGCGGCAATTCCGTACCCCATAGTGCCGCATGCGGGCGTGTCCGACGACCTGACCAGCTACGAGCGGCTCGAGGTCCAGGTCCTCAGCCAGCAGCGCCGGCAGGTGATCACCGGCCTGCAGACGGCCGTCGCGGCCCCGGTACCGGCGGCACACGCCACGGCGGCCCGCGTGGCGGAGCCCGCTGCGGAGCCCGCGGCGCTCACCGCCGGCACGCCGCAGGGGCTGATCGCCACCTTCGCCGCGGACAAGTCGTCCTGGGCCTCCCTGACGCTGGCCCAGTCGGTCCAGCAGCCGGCCGGCGGGCCGCCCGTGCGCAAGCTGCTCGCCCTGCAGAACGTGGTCGACCCGCTGCGCTCGGCGCTGCTGACCAACCAGCAGTTCCTGGTGGTGTCCGACCCGCTCGCCTTCCAGCAGTACGTCGGGGCCGACAACGAGCTGGTGATAGCCAACTACCAGTTCGCGCTGGACCCGCAGCAATGGCGCCAGCACGGCACGGTGATGCTGGTCAAGAACTACCGCAAACCGCTCAGCGAGCTCATCGCCGACCCGAACACCTGGGTGCTCGGCCCCCAGTTCAACTTCAACACCGCCGCCACGCAAGCGCAGCTCATCCAGATCGCAAACCAGGCCCACCAGGCGGCCCAGGACGGTGACGAGTACTTCGCCGCGTTCGACGCGATGCTCACGGATCCGGCCTGGAACGGCATCCTGTTCCTCAACGCCTACGTGCCGCTGGACGGCTTGCCGCCCGAACTGGCCGGACTGGCGGCGGGCATCGACCCGGCGAACTTCATGGCGCATCACGTCGGCATCAACCAGACGCCGCTGGCGGCCGACCTGAGCCAGCATGACAGCTCGCTGTTCGGCCTGATCAACTACACCGACAGCCGACCGCTGGCCACGAGCGGGTACGACTTCGTCGTCCGCACCCTCAAGATCAGGTTCGCGAACTCGGCGATAGCCGCGTTCACCAGCCAGATCGCTCTGGCGGTCGGCGAGCTGTTCGGCACTGCGGTGACCCGGCAGCAGCCCGGCGGCAACCCCACCGAACTGGACCTGGACGGGTACTACCAGAAGCACGGCGACACCGGCAGCTACGTGTTCAGCGAGGCGACACCCGCCACGTTCGCGGCCAGCGGCGACCCGGTGCTGTCGGCGGTGCAGGTGACCAAGGCGCAGTTCGCCACGCTGACCAGCCCGGCGCAGAGTACGACCGTGCAGACCGCCTTTTCGTTCTGGGGGGCGCTCGCGTTCGAGAACCTCCCGGTGGGCGACGCCGCGACGGGAGGCCAGAGCACGCTGGACCTGTTCTCCTACGACAGCCTGGCCTACTCCGGGATGAAGCTGTGGATGAGCTTCCCCAGCTCGGACCCGGCCACCCGCATCTTCAGCTTCGACCCCAGCCAGATGGCGTTCGACATAGCGTCCAGCACCGCCCGGCCGGACAGCCTGGCCGCGCATTTCCCGGTCACGCCCACGGGGGTTCTCGTTTCCGCCGCGAACAAGACGCCCGGCGACTACGGCCTGCTGCCGGTGGACACCAACCTGGACGCCACGCCGGTCGCCCCGACCTGGTTCGCGCTGAGCTTCGACCTGAACCTGGGCACTCTCGGCGCGCTGGCCGGCTGGTCGGGCTGGTCGCCTCGCTGGTGCTGGCCTGGGCTCCGGGCCAGTCCGGCCTGCCGGTCTTCGTCGGCCTGAAACTGCCCGGCGCGACCGGGGCCACGAACGAGCTGACCGTCGAGGGCGTGCTGAAGGTCACCATGTTCGCCGTCACGCTGGCCTACGACGGAACCGCGTTCCTGCTCACCTTCAACGGCATCGCGCTGTCGCTGTTCGGCAAGTCCCTGCCGCCCGGCGCCTCGTTCGACATCTTCATCTTCGGCGACCCCGATCCGGCCGCCGGCGCCAACTCGCTCGGCTGGTACGGCGCGTACCAGAAGAACTAATTCACTGCACCCCAACCTGGGAGGAAGGGCACCGTGAGCACGACCACGACGCTCGTCAACTCGCCTACAACTACGACCCCTAACAGCTCACTTACCCTCGACGCGTCGGTGGTGGTGAACATCCTCGGCCAGAACTACACGCTGGAAGGGACGCTCGGCGGCGGCCTGAACGTCGAGTACCACGAGGACTTCGATCAGGCGATCAACCTGGGGCCGGTGACCGTCATCGCGGACCAGATCGCTTCCGCGCTTGGCTACAGCGGGATATCTGGCGATATAACCAGCGCGCTGAGCACCATCCAAGGGCTGTCGGTGATCGGCACTGAAATCGCCACCCTGTTGAAGACCGCGAGCGCCCGGATCACCGATCTGGTGATCAATACGACGGCGAGCACCTACGAGGTCGGGCTCGCCCTGGACTTCAGCTTGTCGCCCCCGACTCTGCTCGGCATCGAGCTGATCGCGCTCGGTTTCAAGGTGACCAGCAGCCCCAACACGCCCACCTCGTCGGGGACTAGCACGACGGGGACTGGCACGACGGGGACTGGCACGACGGGAACTGGCACGACGGGAACTGGCACGACGGGAACTGGCACGACGGGAACTGGCACGTCGGGGACTAGCACCACGACGTCATGACCGAAGGGACCACCAGCGGCAACTCTCCAGCGAAGCGCAGTACCGAGCTCGAACTGCTCGTGTCGCTGCAGCTTTTCGGGCAGCCGGTCGACGCCAGCGCCACGCTGGCCAGCGGGACCGACACGATCCTGACCGTTCAGTTCGGCGACGTCACGCTGGGCGAGATGCTGACCTACCTGGTCAGCAAGGCGGAACCGGGCCTGGACTTCAAGCTGACCCCGCCGTGGGACCTGCTCAACACGATCAACCTGCACGACTTGGTGTTCGAAGTCGACCTCACGAACTTCCGTATCGGGTTCAGCTACGACGCCCTGGACGTCAACATCCCGCTGATCAGCCTGAACCGGCTCGAGGTGTGGTACTCCCCGGCCACCAAGGTCAAGAACAAATCGGTGGACCTGTCGCTGTTCGGCTCGTTCCTCGGCTTGGACTTCAGCAGCGGGCAGGGGCTGACCTGGGACCTGCTCAACCAGCCGGCGCTGTCCGTCCCCGGGCAGGGGGCGACCCTCTTCGACCTGAGATACCTCGGGATCGGCCAGCACGTCACGCTGCGCGATGCCGCCAGCCTGGACACGCTGCAAGGAGTGATCACGGCGCTCGAGGGCGCCAACGTCCCCGCCGGCCGGCAGCAACCCGCTGGCCGCGCTGCCCTCGCTGACGTTCGACGCGTCGGCGGGCTGGCTGTTCGGCGCGGACTTCTCCTTGCTGGACACGGTCTCCCTGGCCGCCGTGTTCAACGACCCGGTGCTGTACGGGCTGCGGCTGGCGCTGGAGGGCAGCAAGGCCGCCATCCTGGCCGGCCTGGAATTCGAGATCCTCTACCGCAAGGTCAGCGACAACCTCGGCGTCTACCACATCGAGCTGCAACTGCCCGACGCGCTGCGCAAGCAGCAGTACGGCGAGGCGAACATCACCTTGCCCGTCATCGACCTGGACATCTACACCAACGGTGACTTCCTGCTCGACCTGGGGTTCCCCTACAACCTGGACTTCTCCAAATCGTTCCAGATCGACATGATCGTCTGGGCGGGACCCATCCCGATCCCGGTCTCTGCGGCCGCCGGACTGTATTTCGGGGTCCTGGACGGGCAGACGTCCACCCAGGTGCCAGCGGTCAGCAACGGCAGCTTCGCCCCGGTCATCGTGGCGGGATTCGGCATCACGGTCGGGCTCGGCTACGAACTGTCGATCGGCACGCTCGACGCCGGCTTCTTCGCCGGGATCATCGGGATCCTGGAGGGCGTCCTAGCCTGGTTCCACCCGAACGCCGATCCGGACTCCACGTCGGTCTACGTGAAGGTCACCGGGACCGTGGGGATCCAGATCCACATCTGGGGCACGGTCAACTTCGCGGTCCTGCAGGCGAGCCTGGACATCTACGCCTACGCGACCGCCACCGTGATCATCGAGAGCTACCAGGCCATCCAGGTCGCGTTCGAGGCGGGAATCTCGATCTCGCTGTCGATCAGGGTGGTGTTCTTCACCATCACGCTGTCGTTCAGCGCGACGATCCGCGAGTCGGTGACGTTCGGCCAGTCCTCGCCGACCCCGTGGATCATCGCCGCGACGCCGGCGCAGGGTCAGCTTCCGGCCGCGCAGCAGTCGGTCAGCCGGGACATCGTGCGCAGCAGCGGCCGGGTGGTCTCGGCGAGCCCCGCGTTCGCCCAGGTGCTCGCCACCGGGATCAGCTGGCGCGACCAGACGGCCCCGGCCACGAAGCTGACCGTCGGCGTCTACCTGCAGCCCATGCCCACCGCCGGGCTGGACGGCGACCACCCGGGAGGGTCGCTGGGAGGACCGAAGCCGCAGCTCGTGACCACCCTGTTCGTCGCCGACCACGGCCAGCTCGAGGGCGCGCTCGCGATCGCCAACGCGCAGCTGCCGCTCGCTCCCGGCATCCAGCTCACCATGCCGGACGGCAGGACCCCGCTCACCAGGAAGTCAGACGGCACACCGGTGACCACGGCCACGACCCAGCCGTACGACACGTTCTCGAGTCTGGCGGGCGTCTGCCAGGAGGCCTCGGACGTCTTCTCCCTGGGCTACCTGACCCGGATGACGCCCCGGCTGCTGCCGCCGGGGCCGATCACGCTGCCCGACGAGACGGTGACGCTCGATGGTGAGCGCAGCTACACCGTGCAGGCCGGCGACACTCTGGCCTCGATCGCCGCGCAGCTGCTGTCACCGTTCGAGCAGCTCAGCCGCGAGGCGCTGTTGTGGGCGCTCGAGTCGGCCCAGGTCAGCGTGCAGCAGGCGCAGGCCGCGCTGGGCGGCGCGGCGACCGCGGCGGACGGCACCGGCCCGGACACGCCGGTCTCGGCCAGCCACCTGCACGCGCTGTACGCCAGCCTGGCCGGCCTGACCGACTCCGGCGCGCCGTTTTCGCTGTCCGAGGTGGTCGCCTTCCTCAACAACCGGGGCATCGCCTTCGACCTGCGCTCGATGCCCACCGATACCGCCGCCACCGCTACCGCCACCGGCACCGGCGCGGCGCCGGACAATCCGTCGTTCACGGTGTTCCCGATGCCGCCGTTCGTTCAGCTGACGGCCCAGGGCACTGGCATACAGACCACCATCGTCGACTTCGGGACGGGCCCGTACCTGGCCGACGCGAAGTACCAGAAGTTGCTCGCCCAGTACTTTCAGGAGCTCGCCGCGCCGGCGCCGCCCCCGCCCGCCGCGCGCAGCCGGTCGCGGATCCGGCCGCGCAGGCGGCGGCGGTGACCGGCGGGCAGCCCGACTCGGTCGCCGCGGTGCTGTTCACCGACTATTTCACCTTCATCCTGCGCCAGGTGGTCCAGGACGCGCTGGACCTCTACCGCGAGTACGCCTACCAGCTTCCTGACGGCAGCACGGACACCCTCGCCGACATCGCCGACCGGTTCGGGATCACCGACCCGGACCTGGTCGACCTGAACCTGGACGCCGACGGCCTGCTGGTCGCCGGGCAGCTGATCACGTTCGCCGACGGCGGCACGGTCACGACCGAGGCCGGCGACACCTTCGGCAACCTGACCGACCGGTCCGGGTACTCAGTCACCGACCTGGCGGCCGCGGTCGGCGCCCAGTCCGGCCTGCTGCGGCCCGGAGCAGCGCTCACCCTGATCAACGGCACGCGCTATACCGTGGCCGACGGCGACACGCTGCTGACGATCGCGACGAGTCGGCAGGCCGGAGTGACCGACCAGGTGGCGGTGGCCCAGATCGCGGAGGCCAACAAGACCTCGACGACGTTCTTCGCGCCCCAGGCGCTGAAGATCAACCAGCTCAGTACCCAGGTGATCGGCGGAGAGACGCTGCGCACGCTGGCCACCCGGCTGCAGCTGACCCCATTGCTAGTCGCGGCGGCGATCCGCGGGGACACCGGAGTGCTCGCCGCCGGGCCGACGATCCAGGTCTCCGGGGGCAGCTACGTGGTCGGCGACGGCGACACGTTCGCCTCGATCGCGGCCCGCTTGGCGCCTTCGCCGGATCAGGCGGCGGCCGCGCTGGCCGCGGTGACCGGCGCCGCCGCGGCC
This sequence comes from uncultured Actinomycetes bacterium, assembly GCA_963801155.1. GTDB lineage: Bacteria > Actinomycetota > Actinomycetes > Streptosporangiales > Streptosporangiaceae > Palsa-504. The sequence goes on along the minus strand of CAWDEB010000010.1, from coordinate 185,137 downwards.
GTCGCCGGGCTGCTGATCCCGCTGACCAAGCTGACCCTGCCGGACGGCACGGTCTATGCGGTCGGGCCGTCCGACACCCTGGCCTCGATCGCGGCCACGACCGGCGCCGCCCTCACCGACGTGGCGACGGCCGCCGGTGATCAGCTGTTCGCCGGGGTCGGCTTCCCGCTGCCCACCCTGCCCTGGACGATCACCGACCCGGCCGCCGACAGCCTCGATGCGATCGCCGCCCGGTTCGGCACCACGCTGGCCGCCGTGGTGGCCGGCGCCAACGCCGATGCCCTGCTGCTGCGCACCGGCGCCCCGGTGGTCTTCGGGCTGACCACCCAGACCCAGCCTGCAGACACCCTCGCGGACCTGGCCAGCCGGTTCGAGGTGACCAGCACCGACCTGGCGGCGGCGCTCCGCGACCAGCGGGGGTTGCTCGCCCCGGGCACGACCGTGCAGGTGCCGCCCGCGCCGGGAACCCTCCCAGAGGGCAGCTACATCATCAAGCGCGGCGACACGCTCGCCTCGATCGCGGCCGCCTTCGGCACCACCGACCAGGCCATTATGAACGCCAACCCGCAAGTCAACTGCCAGCCCGGGCAGCCGTGCTGGTCACCCATGCCCGGCGCCTCGCTGCCGCGGCCAGGGATGGGCCTGTCGATGCCGGTGGGGCTGCGCATCAGCCTGCCTCCCGGATCGAGCTACCAGGTCGGCAGCCAGGACACACTGGCCGGCGTGGCGCAGACGTTCGGCCTCAGCCTCGCCGAGCTGGTCCCGGCGGTCGCAGCCCTGCCGCTGGCCCCGCAGGCCACGGTGGTACTGCCGCCCATCACCTACCAGGTGGCCGGCGACGACACCCCGCTGAGCATCGCGGCCCAGTTCGGGCTCACCGTGCAGCAACTCGTGCTGGCCAACACCGGAGCCGGCTTCGGCACCGTCATCGTGCCGGACGCCGAAATCATCCCGCTGGGCACACTGGTCAGCGACCTGGCCCAGGCCGGCAGCTTCGACAAGCCGGCGGGCGGCCTGGCCCGCTTCCTGCTGCACGGGCTGCGGCTGCCCTCTCCGCTGGACACCCCGTCGGCCGACCCAGCCGACCAGCGGCTGTACCCGATGTACACGCTCACCGGCCAGCAGCTCACCCCGCCGGCCGCACTGCCGAACGACTACGGCCTGACCCTGGCCCCGAACAGCCTCTCCCCCCGGCCCGTCCTGACGTTCGGCGGCGGAACCGGGCCGCTGACCGTTGCGCTGTCCCAGGCCGACCAGACGATGCTGACGGGAATCGCCGGCCAGCTCGCGCAGAGCCAGCCGACCGACCCCGGCGTCCTGGCCGCGACCCGCTACCCGCCGTACGCGGCCGTCCCCGGCCAGTACGCGCTGGGCCAGCCGGTGCCGTGGCAGGCCGCCAGCCAGCCACCGCTGCGCTACCGCTACGACCCGGCCGCGGCCGGCGCCGGGCCCGCGCCGACGCCCCGATCCGGCCAGCCCACCCTGCTGCCGTTCCCTGACGCGCTGCGGCAGCAGATCGCGGCCAGCACGGCTGCGGCCGGGCCGGGTCTGTGGGTGGGCCTGGCCAGCGGATCGAAGGCGAGCCCGACCGCCCCGACCACCACGACACCGATCACCGGCTTCGGGTGGGCCACGAAGGTCGACTTCGGGTTGCGCCAGGCGACGGACCCCAACGCGCCCGGCCAGCCGCTGCCCTGCATCTACCAGGTGTTCGGCGTGGACCAGGACGCCACCGCGGACCTGCAGATGCTGCTCGACTACTGCCTCGGGGCCGGTCAGAGCGACCAGCTCACACTGGCGCTCGCCTACCCGCTGAGCGCCGCCTCCGGCTCGGGTCCCGGGCTGCAGTCGGACCCGATCGACGCGACGGGCGTGCTGGTCAAGGCGAACCTGTCCACCCAGTCCAACCCGCCGACGGCGCCTACCAGCGCGGCAGCGGAGGTGCGGGCCCTGGCCACGCCGGCCGGCAGCGACATGGTCACGGGCGCCACGATGTCCGCCGCAGACGCCCGGCACTTCCTCCTCCTGCTGTGGGAGGCGACCATCACCAATACCGGCGGCTACTACCTGTACTACCGGGTCGGCCAGAACGGGCCAGGGCTGCCCGCTGGGATCTTCAACCAGGACCCCACCGCCACGGTCAGCCTGGTGATCACCGCCTTCCCCGACGGCGACAGCAGCTCGACGATCCCGCTGCGGGCCTGCCACAACGCCGCGCTGGTCACGGACAACCTCGCCGACCCGAACGCCACGGTCTTCGCGGTGCCGCCGCAGCTGCCGCTGCCGGACGCCGCGACGCTAGCCGACCTCGGCCTGTCGCTTCCGGCGGTGATGGCGGCCAACGTGACGACCGCCAACCTGCTGGCCCCGGGCCAGCAGGTCACGGTCAACGGCGCGTCACGCGTGGTCGAACCAGGCGACGACATCCTGACCGTGGCGCTCGACCTCGGCCAGGATGCCGACGAGGTGGTGCACGCCATCGTCACCGACCCCGATCCGCAGAAATACTTCAACAGCAAGGCGTGCGTCGAGGTCTACCCGGAGTGGCTCACCGTGAGCGGCACGCTACAACCTGGTGCCGCCGGGTTCCGGCTGGTGCGCACCAACCCGGACCCCAGCGACCCGGACGCGCCCCGGCCGGCGGCCGGCACGCCGCAGGACCCCAAGACACAGCTGCAGATGCTGTACAACCTGGTCGGCTACCAGCTGATCGCGAACGCCGGGTTCCAGGCCAGCGCCGACGGGCTGCCCGCCGGGCCGGCCCGGGCGACCAGCGGCCCGCTCAACTCCGACCTCACCGCGATGGGCGGGGTCGAGCCGTGGATCTACGAAAAGCAGCTGCGGATCGACAAGTTCGCGACCAACCAGCCGACAGCCGCGCTGGACGGTCAGCAGGACCCGTACGCCGGCGTCGGCAGCCAGGCCCGGTTCGGCTGGCAGCCGCAGGACGTCTTCGGCAACCGGCTGCTGGCCCCGCAGTACATCGACGTCGGCATCGGCTACACCGACGACCTGGTGGCGCTCAGCCAGTGGCCTTCGGTGATCACCGGATACCTGTTCGCCGGGCCGCCAGGCGCGGCGACGGTCCAGGTCGGCGTCGCGCTGGACGCCGGCGCCTACGTCGCCACCCCGGGTGACGTGTTCGCGCCGGTGGTGCTGCCCGGCCAGGCCAGCGCGCCGACCGGAGTCGCGGCCCAGGCCAGCGCGCACCAGGGCCGCTACGCCACGATCTTCTGGCAGCTCGCGCACGACCTGGCCGCCGAGGTGACCACGACGGTCGACGACCAGATTCCGCACCCGTTCGACACGGCGGGGCTGACGGCGTTCGCGTCCGGCGCCTGGGACTACCTCGGGACCGTCGCGGCCAGCACGCAGCTGACCACGACCACCGGCACCAACGACACGCTGGCCAGCATCGCCGCCACCTACCACGTCAGCCCGGCCGAGCTGGCCGAGGCCAACCAATCCGCCACACAGAACTTCGCCGCAGCCGGCCTGCTCAATCCCGGTGCGCTGGTGACCGTGGACAAGAGCTATGTGGTGGTCCAGAACGACACGCTGGCCGGCATCGCCCAGCAGCCGCCCGCCTCGGCCGACCCGGCGGGGCTGGCCACGCTGGCCGCTGGAAACCTCGCCCTGACCCTGCAGCCCGGCACGCTGCTCGCCGTGGGCACGCTGCGGGCCGTCACGGCCGGCGACACGCTGGCCGGCATGGCCACCGCGGCCGGCCTGGACCGCACCCAGCTGGCCAACGCGAACGGCTCGCGGACGGGGCTGCTGGCCGCGGGGACGTACCTATCTGCCCAGAGCTACACGGTGAAGGCCGGGGACACCCTCGCCGCGATGGCCATCGTCCTGAACCTGACGCTGGGCGAGGCGGCCGCCGCGGTCGACGCGGCCGGCGCCCCCGCGCTGGAAACCGGCGCCCAGGTGGTCGTCCCGGTACCGGTCCCTGTCACGGCCGGCGACAGCCTGGCCGACGTGGCCGCCCGCTTCGGGCTCAGCGTGGCCGAGCTGGGCGAGACCAACGCCGACGCGGACGTGCTCAGCGTCGGGGCCCAGCTCACGCTGCCAGGCGCTGGCCAGGTCACGATCGCCGCAGGCGACACGATCGGCTCGATCGCTGCCGCACACAGCCTCGCCGCAGGCGACCTGGCCAGCGTGGCCGCCAACGCGGGATCCGCCGAGCTGCTGCGGCCGGGCGCCACGCTCACCGCCGGATACCGGCCCCAGGCCGGGGACACGCTGGCCAGCGCCCTCGCCGCGTTCGCCCAGCCGCCCGGCCTCACGCCGGAGGACATCGCTGCGGCCAACGCGCAAGTGCCCGGGCTGCTGGCACCGGGACAGTCCGTGCTCCTCGGCACCGTCACCTACCCTGTTCAGCCCGGCGACACGTTCGCGTCGCTCGCCACGACCACCGGCGCCACCGTCGCCGATCTGGCCACCGCCAACGCCACCGCCAGGGGCCTGCTCGCAGGCGGGCAAACCCTCGCCCTCCCCCGCCACGTGAAGCTGCCGGCCGCCCCGCCAGGACCAGGACCCACCCGGGACCCGCCGGGTCGCCGCCGGGGAGACGCTGGACGGCATCGCGGGCAGCACCCGGCAGGTGACCGTGCTGGCCAGCGCCAACTCAGACGTCACCAACCTGCTCATCCCTGGGGTGCAGCTCAGTTACCCGTCGCCCAATGGGGGCAGCGTCACCGCCACCACGACGCCGAACGACACGCTGTCCACGATGGCATGGCGGCTGCAGGAGCAGTTCGGCACGGCCGGGGCCGGCCAGAAGATCACAGTGGCGCTGCTCGGCGAGGCGAACAAGATCGTGCCGTGCTTGGCCGCCGGCGCGCTAATGCTCTTCCCGCCTGCTGACGTGGCGTTCAGCGCCCCGGTCAGCGCGAGCAACCCCCAGGCGGTGTTCCAGCTGGAGACCGCCGTCACCTTGCGGCGGATCGCGCACGTCGATCCGGCGGTGGCCCAGGCCGGCGCCTCGGCTGTCACGTCGGTGACCACTCCGCTGGCACCGGCCCAGCCGGAAGGGGCAGCCGGGCAGACCCTGACCCTGCAGCAGTTCGCGGAGGCCTTCGAGACCGCGTTCCAGACCACGTTCGAGGGTGCGGTCACCGCGCCGCAGCTCAAGCTGGCCACCACGAGCAGCGCCAGCTCCGGCACCGGGACCCAGCAGCTGTTCGCGGTCCGGTACCAGACCCCCACGTTGAACTACACGATCCTCGGCGACACGCTGGCCGGGATCGCGGTCCGGTTCGGCCTGCCGACGTCGGCCCTGGCCGCGGCGGTGGCCGACGTGCCGGGCCTGCTCGCCGCCGGGGTGCCGATCCCGCTCTCGGGCGGCGGCAGCTACATCACCGCGGCCACCGACACCCTGGCCTCGATCGCGGCCGCCCAGAAGCTCACCCTCGAAAGCCTGGCCGCCGACGCTGCTGCGGTCCCCGGCCTGCTGGTGCCCGGCGCCACCATCCCGCTGCCGCGCTGCACCGTGGTCGCCGGCGACACGCTGGCCGGGATCGCGGTCCGGTTCGGCCTGCCGGCGCCGTCCCTGGCCGCGGCGGTGGCCGAGGTGCCGGGCCTGCTCGCCGCCGGGGTGCCGATCCCGCTCTCGGGCGGCGGCAGCTACATCACCGCGGCCACCGACACCCTGGCCTCGATCGCGGCCGCCCAGAAGCTCACCCTCGAAAGCCTGGCCGCCGGCGCTGCTGCGGTCCCCGGCCTGCTGGTGCCCGGCGCCACCATCCCGCTGCCGCCCTACACGGTGGCCGCCGACACGCCGTATTTCTTCGCTCCCCGCCCGCTGAGCACCACGCTGTGGAGCTCACCTGGCCCGATCTCCATCTCCGGCTACACCAGCGCTCAGGGCTTGGGCCCGGCCCAGCCGACCGCGTTCACCGGCATCGACCTGGACGGCTGGGCCCAGCCGTTCCTCGCCCAGCTCGACCTGGTGCTGTCCAGCGACTACGCCGTCGCCGCCTACACCCTCGACCCGGCCTCTTACACCGAGCTGGTCCGAGCCAAGGCCACCCTGGCGGGCGCCATCCGGGACAGCGTGGACTACGTTGTCAAGCCGGTCTCCGGCCCCCAGGAGCCCGACCCGCACCTGGCCCCGGCCCAGGACGCGCTGTACCAGCAGTTGCTGGTCACGCTGTCCACCGCTTACCAGGTGGAGGCGATTGTCCAGCTACCGGCCAGCGTCACCGCGCCGACGGGCGCGGACTGGACCGGTGACACGGCACCGCGGCTGCGCGGGCAACCCGCCGCCGCGCCGTACACGGTGCGCGCCGGGGATACGCTCACCTCGCTCGCGGCGCACTTCCAGGCGCCGCTGGAGCTGCTGCTCACGGAGCTGACCGGCTCCGGGCTGCTCACGCCGGGGTTCGTGGTGCCCGGCCAGGGCGGCAAGCCCGCCTACACCGTGACCACCGTGGCCAACGGAAACACGCTGGGCGCGGTCGCGGCGCGCTTCTCGGTGCCGGTAACAAACGTCGCCCAGCTCACCGATACCGCCGGTCATCCCCTCGCCGACAGCGCCGGCCTGCTCCAGGCCGGCGTCGCGGTCAACCTGGCGCGGCGCACATATTCACTGGCCGCCGACGACACGCTGTTCAGCGCGATCAGCTCCCTCGGGCTGGATGTGGCCACCCCCGCTTCCCCGGACGCGGTGGCCAACTTCGCGGCGATGAACGCCACGGTGCCCAACGTGTTCGCGGCTGGGCTGACCCTGCAGGTGCCGCTGCCGCCGGTGGCGACCGTCACGGCCGCCAGGTCGCCCGCGCAGTATGACGTCGAGGACGGCGACACGCTCACGCTGATCGCCGGCCAGCTCGGCGTGACGCTGCCCTGGCTGGTGACCACTCAGCTGCACGTCGCGCAGGTGCTGCAGGCCGGGACCCCGGTCGCCTACCTGAGCCGGGTGGCTGACTTCTCGCTGTCCAGCGCGGACCTCAGCCTGGTCAACGGCGAGGAGAACTCGCTGACGTTCCTGTTTAGCACCGCGTCAAGCACCGCGTTCAGCAACCTGCCGGTTCAGCTGAGCTACCAGGTCAACGAGCTCGAGTGGGGGATACAGGACGTCTCGTGGGCCACCGGCTACCAGTCCTCGCAGTGGCTGACCTTCCTGATCCCGCCGCCGGAAGATCAGATCGGGATGGTGGACGTGCCGATCCCGCTCCGGGCCTACCCGGTGCCGCCGAGCGTGGCCGGCCAGACGATCACCCCGTTCACGGCCAGCCACGACGCCGGGCCGCTGACGCTGCAGCAGCTGCGGCGCTACGACTACGACTACGCGTTCAGCGCGCAGCCCGCGGCGCAGGACACCGTGTCCGCCGGCTATCTGCAGAACACCGTGGTAGCCGACACGACATCGGCCACCGCCCAGCAGGGCGAGCTGCCGCAGCGCTGGCCCAGTACGCTTCGATCCGCGCCGGGCTAGAGCAGGACCTGGCGCTGCTGACCCGGGTAAACCCGGCGGCGTCGGCGGCCGAGCCAACCGGCTCGCAGCCGGGCGGCGGACCGGCTGGGCAGGCCCTGCAGGTATTCGCCGACCTGGCCGGCCGGGTGGCGAGGACCTGGGCGCCCTGGGTGGCCGGGGAGGTCAGCCCGAGCACCCCACCAGGTCCGGCCCCGTCCGCGGTCATCGGCGCGGTGCCCCAGTACGCGCCCCGCTACCAGCTGCGCCGCGGCACGCTCGCCACCGGCGAAGCGACCGTGCAACTGCTGCCCGACGGCGACGCCGCGGCGGTGCACGCCGACGACATCGCCGTCGGGCTGGCCGGCCACGTCGCCGCCGACGGCTCCGGGCAGGCCGCGATGCAGCAGGTAGTCTTCACCCCGGTGGCCCTGCCGACCGTAGCCGACGACTTCGATTTGCTCGTCGCAGACCGGGACGTCGTCACCACCCAGAACATCTGGGGTGAAGTGTCGATCACCCGCAACGCCAACCTGCTGGCCGGCCACGAGACGAACCCCGCGTTCGTCTACACGGTGCCCGAGGTCAAGACGATCTCCCCGGGAGTGCCGCTGATCTCGTGGACCGATCCGGTCGACCTGGCCGCAGTGCCGTTCAGCCCCCCGTCGGCGCCGCCGGGGACGGCCGCCGACGCCACCCGGCCGCTGGTCGACTGGCTGGTCAATTTCTTCGACGCGCTGCTGAACCGCTACGCGGTGCTCAGCGCAGACACCCTGTCCAAGATCGCCCTGCGCTACGACCTGACGCTGGCCGACCTGACCCCGGCGGTGGCCGACGTGAGCGGGCTGCTGGCCGCTGGCGCCCAGCTTCGGCTGCCGGACGGCACCAGCCATACGGTAGCCGCCTGCGACACGCTGGCCAGCGTGGCGACGGCGAACTCGGTCCAGGTGGCGGACCTCGTGCAAGCGGTGGCCAACGCGAGCGGACTGCTCACGCCGGGGGCGCTGATCCGGCCCAAGGCGGTCTGCCGCAACCTCCGGATGGCCGTGGACTACAGCTTCCCGCTCGCCACGGCCAGCGCGGCCACGGCGGAGCAGCAGAGCGAGATCGTGTCCTCGCTGCCGGTGCTGCTCTACCCCATGTTCTTGTTCGACTCAGCGACGGACCTACTGCCCGGGTCGGGGTTCTGCGCTTCGCTGGCGCAGCAACTGGACGCATGGGCGACTGCGCGCGGACTGCCGCCCGACTACGGCCGGTGGGTCCTCGACATCAGCCTCTACACGACGCTGCCCGGCGCGGCGGGAGCGCCGCCGCTGCTAGAGCTGTCCGATGTCCGGCTGGACCGGTCCGTCGTGAAGCCAGCGACTTCGGCGGTGCCTTGACAGCCCAGTGCACACGAATGTTCCCCGGGGTTCCAGGAGAGGAGGGCCCGGTGACCGCCGTAACACGGCAGAGATCAGCCAAGCACCTTGCTGCCGACGACGACCTGTGCGTGCCTGATGTCGGGGCGCCGTGGGGTGGCCGCAAGGCCAGCGGGATGGGCCGCGTCTACGGGCCCGAGGGCCTGGATGCCTTCCTGGCCACCAAGTGCGTGTTCCTGCCCGGTTCCGGTGTCGCAGTCGGCTACGTGTCTCACGCGTGATACATTTATGTGGTGGCTGAGATCACGATTCGCGAACTCCGGAACCATGGCGGTGAGGTCGTGGACCGGGTGGCTCAGGGTGAGCACATCACCGTCACGCGGGCGGGCAAACCGGTGGCCGAGCTTCGGCCCGTCAGCCGACGGCCCCTTACGGCTGAGACATTGCTGGCACGCTGGCATCGACTGCCGCCGGTGGACTACCGCGCCATGCGAGCCGACCTCGACGAGGTACTGGACCCTGCCCTGTGACCGACTCCGATGAGCGCCCGGCCCAGGGAGTCCTGGATACCTCCACGGTTATCGCCCTGCGGCAGATTACCGACCCGTCGGCTCTACCGGCTGAACCGCTCATCACCACCGTGACGCTCGCCGAACTGTCGGTCGGCCCCTTGGTCGCACGTGACGAACACGAACGCGCCGCCAGGCAAGCGCACCTGCAGGAGGCCGAGGCCGACTTCGACCCGCTGCCCTTCGACCGAGCCTCCGCCCGGGCCTTCGGCCAGGTTGCCGCGTCACTGCGGCGGTCGGGCAGGAAAACCGCCGCGCGGGCCTATGACGCGCTGATCGCGGCGACCGCTATGGCACACGGCCTGCCGGTCTACACGTGCAACGCCGCAGACTTTGAGGGGATCGACGGCCTGCACGTGATACCGGTCAGGCTGCCGCAGACGGCGTTACCCGGCGAGCGTCGGGGCGAGCGCGCCGCTGTACGTGCTGAGCAGTGAGGCCGGGGGGACGACGGCCTACGCGCCGGTCTCGCAGGGGCCGGGCGAGGTGGCCTGGTTCGGGTGCGACAGCGAGGCGGCCGTGGCCCGGCTGGTGTTCCTGTGCGACGTGGCCGCCCCGGTGATCGGCCGGATCCTGGCCCGGACCGGCCCGCTCGACGTGCTGGCGCTGGCCGCGCAGGCCCCGGCCATGGGCTTCGCCGATGCGCTGACCGATCTCGACCAGCGCCTGACCGGGGTTAACGCCTGACCTCGGCCGGCGCCTGATCCGGGCTGTGGGGCCTGACGGCCCCGGGCAGAAGGTGGTGCACGCGCCGGGGCAGGCTCGCGGTCGGCTCGGCGGGGCCAGGGCGCACGTCGCTGAGGCCGCTGGCTGGAAGCGCCGACGGCCCGGGCGGGAGCGCCAGGGGCTCAGGTTCAACCGAAGGGTCGCATCGCCCTTATTGTCCGCCGCTTCGGCCGTCCCGGCAAGCCGATATCCCCGGCCGGCGAGGTCTTGCGGCGGGCCCGGGCCTGGCGACCGAACATCCTGCGCAAACGGCTCACCAGGCTCCGATTTCGTACAAGAGTGTGGGCTCTCCGTAACTAACGCGGATGATCTGGCCTATATGGAGGATTTTGGTAACGATCGGGGATTCGAACAAATCCTCCACATCGGTGACCCCACCAGAGATGATGTCAGCAGTGTCATCGCATCCGTCCTGGCCCGGGTTGAGAAGCGCAGGCAGGGCCCGCAAGGTGGCCTCGGTGATCTCGGCAAAGACGGGGATGGCGTAGACGGTCTGGGTGGTCCATCCCGACCGGGGGTAGGGGGCGGGGTAGCGGCCCGGGTCGGCGTTAGTGGTACTGCGGCGGCGCGGCGGCGCGGGGGCCACGGTGACTTCGACCGGCGGGGATGTGGCCAGGGTGTTGGAGACGTAACAGACGCGCAGGGCGGGTTCGACGAGCGGTTCAACCACGCCAGGCGACGCGCCGGATTCGATCGGCGCGGAATTACCTCCCTGGCGGGTAAGCAAGTCCGTAACTCTTGGTTCGCGACGCCGCTCACCTTCCCCGAGGGCGTCGGCTGCGGCGCGTTGTGCTCTTGGGTTGTTGCCGGGCGGGCTGCCCGGCCGCCTTGTCAGGGTCGGCGCTGGGACGCTGCAGCTCAGCCTCAGCGTGATCGGCCCGGGCCGGTTCGGGCGCGTCCTGCGCCCGGGCCGCGTCCTGCCCGGCCTGGGATTCGGCCTCGGCCGCCCCGGACTGCGCGCCCGTCACCGCATCATCCCGCTCCTGCTGCGCCGCGGCCACCTGCTCCTGCGCGGCCCGCCCGGCCCGGGAAGCCCGTGCCTGCGCGGCCCGTGCCTCCTGCTCGGCGGCGGCCTTCGCCTCCAGCGCCTCCGCCAACCGCGCCTCGGCCTGCCGCGCGGCCAAGCGCGCCTGCCACCTATCAGCCTCGGCCTGCTCGGCACGGGCCTGAAACCCGGCCCGAGCCTCCTCGGCCGCCGCGATCTGCGCTTGGAGCCCGGCCCGCAACTCGGCCTGGTCCCGCTCGGCGTCCTGGCGGGCCTGCGCCACCTGCTCCTCCGCGGCCCGGCGCACCCGGTCCAGCTCCGCCCGAGCCGACTCGGCCGCCTCCCGCGCCTCGGCCAGCCGCGCCTCAGCCTGCCCGGCCTGCCCGGCCCGGACAGCCTGTGCCTCCGCGGCCCGGGCCTCCTGCTCGGCGGCGGCCTTCGCCTCCCGCGCCTCGGCCAGCCGCGCCTCAGCCTCCGCCGCCGCAGCACGCGCCTCCCGCGCCTCAGCCTCGGCCTGCCCGGCCCGGGCCTGAAGCCCGGCCCGGGCCTCTCCGGCCGCCGCGATCTGCGCTTGGAGCCCGGCCCGCAACTCGGCCTGGTCCCGCTCGGCGTCCTGGCGGGCCTGCGCCACCTGCTCCTCCGCGGCCCGGCGCACCCGATCCAGCTCCGCCCGAGCCGACTCGGCCGCCTCCCGCGCCCGCGCCGCGTCCTGCCCGGCCTCGCCGGCCCGCGACTCGGCCCCGGCCGCCCGCGACTCGGCCCCGGCCGCCCGGGACTCCGCGCCGCGCACCGCGTCGTCCCGCTCCTGCCGCGCCGCAGCCACCTGCTCCCGCGCGGTCACCGCCTCCCGCTCGGCGGCAGCCTTCACCTCGCGCGCCTCGCCCAGCCGCGCCTCAGCCTCCGCCGCCGCAGCACGCGCCTTCCGCGCCTCAGCCTCCGCCGCCGCAGCACGCGCCTCCCGCGCCTCAGCCTCCGCCCGCTGGCGGCGCCGCCAGAACGCGAACCCCGGCCGACCCGGGTCCCCCGGGTCGGCCGACCCGCCACCTTGCCGGGCCAGCACCTAGCGCCACCGGAACGCGGTCAGCGCCAGATGCGGCTCCCCGGTCACGGGGTCCGGCAGCCCGCAGTACCCCTGCTCTGCCGCCCCCGCCCCCGGCCGCGGCTCATTCTCACAGCCCGGATAGGCGCATCTGAGGACTTCCTTACCGGCCTCAACCATCGGCAGGCTCCGTTCCGCTCACCAGGACAGCGTAATCGGGCCGCCCCGGGCGGCCGCAAACCCGGCGCATCCCGGGGAACTGCAGCCCGCGCTTCTCCGCCGCGCCGACCGCAGCCGTGCCGACGAATTGTGCGCAGCCTCCACGACGTCCGTCACTCCGCCGCCTTGCCGACGACCCACGACTACCGGAGCGCTCACCGGGGGGTGCCTCCCCAGTCACCGGCGTGATCGAACAGGCGCCGTCCCGCACCAGTGCTCGGTCCAGGTGTTGAGCTGGAAGGCGCCGGCCCGCCACGCGGTGAGGACGGGGTCCAGGACGTCCACCTTCCGCCGGGTTCGAACCCGGTGGCCCGTGTCTCATAGTGGATGTCAATGCCCTGGCCAGCGTAGGCTTCCTTTGTCGCCAGGAAGAGCTGCTCAAAGTCGGGAATCTCCTTGCCGTGAACATAAGGAATGCCGCATGGGCTGTACCCGACGTCCTCGAACTCGGTGTAGACGTGAATGTCCGCGGCAGCGTCCACGGCCTTGGCGGCTCCCGCCGCGCCGATGCCCGCGGCACCGCCGCCGATCACCACGATCCGCTGGGCCATGCTCATCTCCGGCAGCACCCTCTTCCCACGACAGGGACGGGACGTTTAGTATCCGCTATGAGTCGTACACTATACTGGCCGGGGCCATGCTGAACGTCAAGACACCATCACCGTTCTCCCCCGTGGACGCCGCATGAACCGAGTGCCGCGCACCGAGGGACCACCCTGCCTGGATGTGCAGCCGAACGCACGCGCGGACGGGGCGGCGGGAGAGCTGGAGCGCATCGTCGGCTCCATCGGCCTCAAGGTCTTCAGCCTGCGCAAGCGGATGGGGCTTTCCCTGCAGCAACTGGGCGAGCGTTCCGACGTCTCGGCGGCCGCGATCCACAAGATCGAGCAGGGCGGCATGGTGCCGACCATCACCACGCTGCTCAAGATCGCGGGCGCGCTGGGCCGGCCGGTCTCCTACTTCGTGGAAGAGGACGTCGGCCGCGATGACGTGGCCGTGCTGACGCCGCCGGACGAAGACCGGCCGGTCTACACCTCACACAAGGGCATCGCCCTGAACAGCGTCTCCGGGCCCTACGGCCGGTTCCTGCTGGCCGGGGCGCGGGCGACCGTGGCACCCGGCGCCAACAGCGGGCGCAAGCCCATGCAGCACCCGGGCGAAGAACTCGTGCACGTCATCGAGGGCCAGCTCGAGTTCACCGTGACCGGGCAGCTGTACCAGGTGGGAATCGGGAGCACCCTGCATTTCCGCGGCGACCAGCCGCACACCTGGCGCAACCCGGGCGCCACCGAGGCGCGCGCGGTCTGGATGGCGCTGCGGCCCCAGTAGTAAGGATTCCAGTGAGGGGGCCCGCCGTGATCGCCGACATCCTGCCGCGCAAGGCGTAGCCGAGTTCGCGGGCCCACTTCCGGCGCAGGAACTCGACGATCCCGGCCCGGCCGGTGATGAATTCGTCCCGGTTGCGCCAGACCGAATCCTCGCTGTACGCCCCCGCGACCCGCGCCGGGCCACGGGTGTTCCAGGCGTCCTCGGCCGCCTGGACCTTCTGCCGGGCGGTTTCTTTGGTAAAGGGCGGCCGAGGGGCCACGGGGATCACTCTCCTGTCCTGGATCGGGAACGGCAGTACCGGAGAAATATCAGTGTTACGCGTAACATGGCTCGGGGATAGGTGATGACGGAGACACGGAGTTGCGAGCAGTGCGGCGAGGAGTTCAAGCCGCGGCGTGAACACGCCCGGTTCTGCTCGGCCCGCTGCCGGGTGGCCTGGAACCGCCAGCACATCGGCGATCCGCCGGCCGGGGCGGGCGCGCTCGGCTGGACCATCACCGCGATGCGGGACACGGTGGACCGGCTGCTGCGGGCCAGGACCTCGGACCGGCCGCATGGCTTTGCCCTCATCAGCGAGGCCGTGTGGTGGGTGACCCTGGTCGACGCCACCTTGGTGCGCTACCACCCGGACGTCTACGACGCGGTCCTGGCCGGCCACGACGAGGCCGAGCGCCGGGTCATCGAGGAGACGTTCGGCGGCCTGCGGTTCGTGCGGAACTGGATGGGCTATCACCTGGATCACTCGGACTTCATTCAGTCGCGGTACGGGCCAGGAGGACCCGGCGGTGCGGACTACGGCCTGATCGCGGCCTGGACCTGGCGGTCACTGCCCGAACCCGTGCTCGCCGCCCTCCCGGCGCGCGGGCAGGAGTGGGAGATGACACGTTACCGGGAGTACCAGGCCCGGCTGGCGGGCACGCCGATCGGGGAGACCTTCGCCCGCGCGGCGGCCTTCCTGCGGCTGACCTGCGACGGCAGCCTCACTCGCAGTTAGCCGGCGGCGCGGCCGGGACCATGGTCCCTTTACGCGCCTGCGGGCCGCCACTAGCGTCGGAAACAAAATACGCGATACCTCCGGAGGCGGACATGGCGGCACGGGAAACGGCGTGGGAGGCGGCTGAATCGGCCGCATCGGTGCTGGGGCCCGACGCCGACGTGTTCGGCTCCCTGGACGCGGCGGGTTTGGGCCAGGCCACGCTCTCGGTGCTGTGGCGGGCGGCCCGGCAGCCCGTTGTCACCGGGGCCGCGACGATGCGCTTCTGGTCCAGCGTCGCGATGGCCGGGCCGGTGGCCGCGGCCCGCTGGATGGGCATGAAGGTGGCGCCGGTGGTCGCCGTGCCCGAGGGTGACAAACGGTTCGCGGACCGGACGTGGACCGACAACCCGGCGTTCTTCGCCATCCGGCAGGGTTACCTGGCCGCGTCCCGGCTGGCGGACGAACTGCTCGACGCGGGGTCGGGCGACGCGACGGACGACGCCAAGGCCAGGCTGATGACCCGGTTCCTGCTGGACGCGTTCGCGCCGACCAACTTCCTGCTCACCAACCCGGCCGCGCTCAAGCGGGCCCTGGAGACCGGCGGGGCCAGCGTGCTCGCCGGGACCGGGCACATGGTCGACGACCTGATCAACAACAACGGCCGGCCCCGCCAGGTCGACACCCGGCCGTTCAAGGTCGGGGAGAACCTGGCCGTCACCCCCGGGAAGGTCGTGTTCAAGAACGAGCTGATGGAGCTGATCCAGTACGCGCCGCAGACCGATCAGGTCCACGCGGTCCCGGTGCTGGCCAGCCCGCCGTGGATCAACAAGTACTACGTCATGGACCTGGCGCCGGGCCGCAGCTTCCTGGAGTGGGCGATCCAGCACGAGCGGACGGTGTTCGCGATCTCCTACCGCAACCCCGAGGCGTCCATGGGCGGCATCACGCTGGACGACTACCTCATCCACGGCCCGCTCCAGGCGCTCGACGTCATCGGCGACATCACCGGCGCACCCAAGATCGACATCATCGGGCTGTGCCTCGGCGGTGCGCTGACCGTCATGCTGGCCGCGTACATGGCCGAGAAGGGCGACGACCGGCTCGGCTCGATCACCCTGCTCAACACCCTGCTCGACTACAGCGAGCCGGGCGTGCTGGGCGCGTTCACCGACGAGAAGACGGTGCGCCGGCTGGAGAAGCAGATGGCGGCCAAGGGCGTGCTGGAGGGCAGCCAGATGGCGGGCACCTTCGACATGCTCCGGGCCAACGACCTGATCTTCAACTACGTGGTGTCGAACTGGCTGATGGGCGAGGACCCGCCGGCCTTCGACATCCTGGCCTGGAACGGCGACAGCACCCGGATGCCGGCCGCGATGCACTCGTTCTACCTGCGCTCCCTGTACATGCGTAACGAGCTGGCCCGCGGCGAGATGGAGGTGGCCGGGCAGCGGCTGTCGCTGCCGGACGTGAAGAACGACACCTACGTGGTGGGCGCGATCAACGACCACATCGTGCCCTGGCACGCGTCCTACAAGACCACCGGCTGATGGGCGGGAAGGTCCGCTACGTGCTGTCCAGCGGCGGCCACATCGCCGGCATCGTCAACCCGCCCGGGCCCAAGGCCTGGTTCGAGGCGACCAGCCACGCCGCCGCCGATCCGGAGAAGTGGCGCGCCTCGGCGGCCAAGCACAGCGGCTCCTGGTGGCAGGACTGGACCGAGTGGTCCAGCCCCCGGGCCGGCGAGCTCATCGCGCCGCCGGCCATGGGCAGCGGCCGCTATCCGCCCGTCGCCGACGCGCCGGGCGAGTACGTGCACGGATAAGCTAGCGGAGGGACCGCCATGGCTGACATGAACGGGCAGGTTGCGCTCGTCACCGGGGGAACCCGCGGCATCGGGCTGGCCATCTGTGAGCGGCTGATCAACCGGGGGGTGACGGTGGCGGCCGGCTACGCCAGCAAGCACGACCACGCCCGGGAGTTCGCCGACAAGTACGCCGACCGCGGCGTGAGCATCCACCAGGGCAACGTGGGCCACAACGAGGACGTCCTCCGGGTCTTCGGCGAGGTCCTGGAGCGGCACGGGCACCTGGACATCCTGGTCAACAACGCCGGCATCACCATCGACAAGATGGTGCGGAAGATGGAGCCGCAGGAGTGGGACCACGTCATCCACGTCAACCTGTCCGGCGCGTTCTACGCGTCCCGGGCCGTGCTGCAGCACATGCTGGACCGCGGCTACGGCCGGATCGTCAACATCTCCTCGATCATCGGCTCGTCCGGCGGGTTCGGGCAGGCGAATTACGCGGCGGCGAAGTCGGGGATGTTCGGGCTGACCATGAGCCTGGCCCTGGAGACCGCGAGCAAGGGCATCACGGTCAACACGATCACGCCGGGGTTCATCACCACCGACATGACCGCGGCGGTCCCGCCCGCGGCGATGGAGAAGATCGTCTCCCGGATCCCGGTCGGCCGGCTCGGCCAGCCGGACGAGGTGGCGCGCGTGGTGGAGTTCCTGGCCGACCCCGAGTCGGGGTACATCACCGGGCAGGTCTACCCCGTCAACGGCGGCCTGTACATGTAGCGGGCGCTGGAACCACGCTCCGTTAGGTCCAAAAAAATCTTCAGGCCGGGCATGGGAAAGCCGGATGGGCTGGCCTCGGGGGGAACCCATCCGGCTTTCGGTGTTTGCTACGGGTTGACGACCAGGCTGAACGTGCCGCCGAAGGCCTTGATCCCGTTGCCGTTGCCGACCGGCGCGGCGCCGCCGTTGGACGTCGGCGCGAGCGCCTCGTTGCTGAACAGGTACAGCGGATGGCCGTTCCAGGTGATCTGGCTCAGCCCGCTGGGCAGGCCGGTCGCGCCGACGCCGGAGGCCGGCACGCCGGTGTAGCCGGGTGATCCGTTGGTGTACGCCGGCGGCCAGGCGCGGGCGCACGCCGAGTTCTCGGCGCACGTCGTGCCGTAGGACGCCAGGTCACCGCTGAAGGTGTAGAGCGGGAAGTTGACCCACCCGATGCCGGTCTGCATCGGCTCGGCCAGCACGGTCCGGCCGCCGACCTTGGCCGTGGTGAGGGTACCGGTCCACGGCACCGGCTGGCCGCCGGCGGACATGAGCCACCAGACGCCGTGCCACGGCGGCAGGCCCGGTTCGAACCAGCCTTCGCCGGTCACCGCGCCCGCCTGCTGGTCGAACAGGTACAGCGGGTGCCCGGCGTAGGTGACCTGCCAGCCGACGCCCTTGCGGAAGACGCGGCCGAGCAGTGTCTGGCTCACGCCGGGCCCGGCGACCGGCTTGCCGTTGGTGGTGATGGCGGGCCATTCGGCGTTCTTGTCGTTCGACGGCCCGGTGCAGGTGATCGGCCCGACCGGCGTCTTGGTCGCGCCGGTCGTGCAGCCGTAACTATTACCGTGGTCCGAGCTGATGTAGTAGAGCGTGTAGTTCTTGTACGGACCCGAGCCGACGGCCAGCGACCGGCCGAACGCCGTATTGGCCACGATGATCTCGGTGCCGCTCGGGGCGGCGGGTCGCGCTACCTGCGCCATGGCGGGCGTCGCGGTCAGCGCCAGGGTTGCGGCTGGCACCGCGAGCAGCGCCAGCGTCCGACGGATGGACATGTGTTTCTCCTTTTCCCTCCCGGTGCCTTGCAGGCCGAAGCCCCCCAGCAAGGCGATCTCGCCGCGGTGACCGGCGGCGGCGGCCGCGGCATCCTGGGCCGCCGCCAGCACACTAACCTTCATCGATCACCACCGCGCCTTGAACATTCCGCGCACTTCGTCACTAATGCGCCCGGAACGAGACAACCGTAGGCGGGGAGCGTTCCGAAATCGTTACGGGCGGTTTGACTGCCCGTTGGCCTAGGACGATCGCGGGCCGGCGGCCCGCCCGGCCGGGCGCGCGCGTATACACGTCCCGTAACCGTTCCTTAAGATCGATAACTTGACATAACGGGTAAGAATGGCTCTAACTGCCACTAAGAGTGGGGATCAGGGTGGTAGCGCCTCTTACGTCTGACCAGCCGCGCACGATCGGGCCGTACCGGCTGCTGGAGCAGCTTGGCCGCGACGCCCTGGGACAGGTGTTCCGCGGCCGCTCCGAGAGCGGGGCCGACGTCACGGTAAAGCTCGTCCGGGCCGAACTGGCCGCGGATCCCGGGTTCCGGGCCGGGGTCAGCGCCGCGGGTAAGGTGAGCGGAGCCGTTGCCGTTCCCGTGCTCGACGCGGATCTGGACGGCGACGTGCCGTGGCTGGCGACGGCGTTCGTGGCCGGGCCGCCGCTGGCCGACGCGGTCCGCGAGCACGGGCCGCTGCCTTTGGATGCCGTGCTGAGGCTGGCGGCCGGGCTGGCGGACGGCCTGAGCGCGATCCATTCCGCGGGCGTCGTGCACGGGAGCCTCAATCCCTCTCACGTCCTGCTGGCCAGGGACGGGCCGCGGCTGACCGACATCGGGATCTGGAGGGCGGCCGCGTCCGGCGGGCTGGCGGACGCGGGCTTCGGCTCGCCCGGGTCCTTGTCGCCCGGGTCCTTGTCGCCCGGGTCCTTGTCGCCCGAGGTCTTGTCGTCCGGGTTCTCTTGTCGCCGGAGCAGGTCCTGGGCCAGGAGGCCGGACCGGCGAGCGACATCTTCAGCTTGGGCGCGGTGCTGGTGTTCGCGTGCAAGGGGCACGGGCCGTTCGGTTCGGGGACGAGCGCCGCGCTCATGTACCGGCTGGTCAACAGCCCGGCGGACGTCGGTGACCTGCCGGGTGAGTTGCGGCGGCTGGTCGCAGGCTGCCTGGCCAAGCAGCCGGACGAACGGCCGACCGCGAGCCGCCTGCTGGCCGAACTCGGCGGGGCGCGGGTCGTATCCGGAGCGCAGGTCGTATCCGGAGCGCAGGTCGTATCCGGAGCGCAGGTCGTGTCCGGAGCGCAGGCCGTGCAGCGCGGTCGGGCCGGGCGTGGACCGGGCCGGGCCGGATGTGGCGGGCGTGGCCGGTGTGGCGCGGGCCGGGGCGGGCGTGGCGCGCGGCGGGCGTGGCGGGCGTGGCGGGCGCGGCGGAGGCGCCCGGGGCGCTGGCCGAGCCTTGGCCGGGCGTGACCGGGGCCGAGCCGTGGCCGGAAAGCGGGCGTGGGGGGCGTTGGCGGCGCCGCAGGTCTTGGCCGCCGGCCCCGGCGTGGATCGCCGGCGGGCTGCTGGCCGCTTCCGCCGCCGTTATCGTCATCCTGACCGGCGTCCTGTCCCCGCCCGCCGGGCAGGCCCAGTCCCATGCGGCGGCGGTGCTGGCGGGACCGGCCTCGACAGCTCAGGCGCCGATGATCGTCAGCTCGTCGCCAGCGGGACGCTCCGGCTCCTCCCCCGCTTCCCCCGCTGGCCACCTGCCCTCCGGGCACTCGGGCCGCGTCACCCCGTTGGTGCTGCAGGGCCCGTCCTCGTCCTCGTTCCTGAGCCCATCGGTGCTGCCATCCGTGCCCCCGAGCTCGTCCCCGCCTGCGTCCGCGTCGGCGTCCGCTTCCGCATCAGCCTTCGGCATCAGCGTCGCATCAGCGTCGGCGTCCCGCGTCGGCGTCGGCGAGTAAGTCAGCGTCGCCATCGCCATCGCCGTCGCCGAGCAAGTCGGCGTCGCCGTCGCCCTCCGCGTCGTCTTCGTCGTCGCCGTCGTCTTCGTCCTCGTCTGCTTCGTCCCCACCGTCGTCTCCTTCCTCGTCAGCGCCCCAGACCACGTCGGCTGCCTCCTCGCCGTCCGCGGGCTCTAACGCGCCGAGTTCGTCGTCGGGTTAGCGGCCTGCCGTACGGGCACCTCCCCGGCGGTTGCCGCAGCCCCGTGCTGCCGTCCTTGATGAGTCAGCGGCCGATGGCCAACGGGAATCCGGTGAACACCTCTTTACCGCGGGCGCGATGAGTTCCGACCCCACCGCCGGTATGTATTGACGAGTTCGCCGGAACACCCCGGGCGAACCGATCACAAGGGAGAATCCGATGTCAGACAGTCGTGCGGAAGACGAGGCCGCCATCCAGGCCGTGCTGGTTGACTCCTACAAGGCGTGGGAGGCTGGCGACGCCGACGGCATGGTCGCCGACTACACCGCGGACGCGACCGCCATCATGACCGGCTCGCTCCGCGACAGCCGTGACGTGGTCCGCGAGAACATGGCCCTGGCCTTCGAGGGGCCACTCAAGGGCAGCTCGACCTACAACAAGCAGCTCAGCCTCCGCTTCGTCGGCAGGGACGCCGCGATCGTCGTCAGCGAATCCGGCATCCTGTTCGCCGGCGAGACCGAGGTTCCGGACACGCGTAAGGTGAACGCGACCTGGGTTTTCGAGAAGCGGGACGGCCAGTGGCTGATCGCCGCCTATCACAACAGCCCGGTGCTGGCGCCTGGGCAGTGAACCCTTCCCTGTAACCGACGGTGATCCGCACCGACCGGGTTGCCCATCCCGGCCCGAACGGCGCGGACTTGCAGTGGTCCGGGAAGCACAAGCACCACGGCGGGAACGTGCAGGTGCGGTCCGATCCCCACGGCTGGCCGATCGGGTTATGGTCGTCTTGATCGGAAGGAGAGAAGGGGCGTGGGCGTGACCACGAAGGTAGAAGGCTTTGATCGCCTGGTCGAACCGTTCCGCACGGAGCTGCTGGCGTACTGCTACCGGATGCTCGGCTCGGCTCATGACGCCGAGGACTTGGTCCAGGACACGTACCTGAGGGCGTGGCGGGCGCGGGAGCAGTACGACGAGACTCGCAGCTCAGTGCGCACCTGGCTCTACCGGATCGCGACGAACGCCTGCCTGACCGCCTTGGAGGTCCGCGGCCGCCGACCGCTGCCGTCGGGGGTGGTGGCCGCGTCGGACCCGCTCGGGCCGCTCGTCCGGGGAGAGAACGTCGTATGGCTCCAGCCCTTGCCGGACTCGTTGCTGGACGCGGGCGATCCGGCTAGAGCCGTGATCGACCGCAGCAGCCTGCGCTTGGCGTTCGCCGCCGCCCTGCAGCACCTGTCGGCGCGTCAGCGTGGTGCGCTGATCCTGCGTGACGTGCTCAGCTTCTCCGCGTCCGAGGCAGCGGAAATCCTCGGCACTACCGTCGTATCGGTGAACAGTTCCCTGCAGCGGGCGCGTACCCGTGTGAAGGAAGTCGGGGTCCGGCAGGAACGTCTCAGCGAGCCGTCCGCAGCCGAGCAGCGCGCCTGGGTCGATCGCTACATGAAGGCGTTCGAGCGCGCCGACGTCGAGGGTCTCAAGCGGCTGCTCACCGAGGACGTGCTCATGGAGATGCCGCCGATGCTCAACTGGTTCGCCGGCCCCGGCAACTACGGCCTGTTCATGGAGTGGGTCTTCGGGCAGGCCGGAACGGACTGGTGTCTGAAGGCGGTCGCGGCCAACGGCCAGCCCGGGTTCGCCGCCTATCGGCGCGTCGGTGGCGGATACGAGCTGCACACGCTCCAGATCTTCACCGTCACCGCCGAGGGCATCAGCCGGAATTCGGTGTTCCAGGATTCGGAGGTCTTCGCGTCTTTCGGCCTGGCGGCCGGACTCGACGCCCAGGGACTTGTCGACGTCGGATCTGGTGTTTAGCCAGGTGAGGGGGATGACAGTTCCCTAGCAACAGGGCCGGGACGGCCGGGCGGCTCACCGCGTGATGGGGGCGAGTCTGGTCAGGATCAGTTCGGCGGCGACGACCAGGATCGCGAGGGTGGTCAGCGAGGGGCCGAGCACGGCCAGGCTGGTGGTGCCGGCCAGCGCCGACGCGGGAGCGCCACGTCGGCGTTGACGCAGCGGGGGTCGTCCGTGGCGTCGTTGGAGGCGCTGGCCCGCTAGCCGGGCGGGTTATCGCGCGGCGGCCGGCCGGGCCTGCGCATCGCCCCCACCCGGCTCGGCAGCCTGCCGCTGTCGGCCAGGGCGCGCCGGAGGAGGTACTCGATCTGGGCGTTGGTGCTGCGCAGCTCGTCGGCGGCCCACCGGGCCAGGGCGTCGTGAACGGCCGGGTCCAGCCGCAGCAGGATTTTCTTGCGTTCGCTCACTAGTACAGGGATCCAGTGTTGACGACCTGCTGGGTGGCCTGCTCGCTGCACAGGACCACGAGCAGATTGGAGACCATGGCGGCCCTGCGCTCCTCGTCCAGCTCCACCACGTTCTGCTCTTCCAGCCGATTCAGGGCCAGCTGGACCATGCCGACCGCGCCTTCGACGATCGTCCGCCTGGCACCGACCACGGCGCTGGCCTGCTGCTGGCGCAGCATGGCCTGGGCGATCTCCGCGGCGTAGGACAGCCGGGTCAGCCGGGACTCGATGATGGTCACCCCGGCCGGCCGGACCCGGTCGGCGATCTCGGCCGAGAGCCGGCCGGTGATCTCCTCCGCGTTCTCGCGCAGCGACAGCTTGCCCTCGTCCTGGGTGGTGTAGGGGTAGCTGGAGGCGATATGCCGGACCGCGGTCTCGGTCTGGATGGCCACGAACTTCGTGTAGTCGTCGACGGCATAGGTGGCCTTGGCCGTGTCCTGCACCTGCCAGACGACGACGGCGGCGATCTCGATCGGGTTACCGTCGGCGTCGTTGACCTTGGCCTGGGCCGTCTCGTGGTTACGGATCCGGGTGGAAACCTTGATCCGGCGGGTAAACGGATTTACCCACTGCAGCCCCTGATCCCGGATCGTGCCGCGGTACTTGCCGAAGAGCTGGATGACGCGTGCCTGACCAGGGACGACCGGCGTCAGGCCGCCCAGCAAGAGCACGGCGGCGATCAGCACGACGATGCCCGTCCACAACCAGCACGGTCGTGGTGTCACCGGTCTGCCTGCCCCGGTACCACAGCACCGCCACGGCCACGAGCACGCCTACGACGCCGGCCACCAGGACCTTGATGCCGCGCGTCGACCAGGCCCCGCGCTCGGCCACCTGGGCCTGGGCCGGGGCCGGGGCGTGCTGCTGACCGGCTCTGACCGGAGCTTGCGTTGCCATCCGAACCACCTCCGCTTGACGTCCTAGATACTACATGTCTAGCATACTGATATCAGTTTTATGGAGCAACTACGACTCGCCGGCGGGGCGGGAAGAGGTGCGGGCATCCGGGGCCGGGTGCACGCGCGGGAGGCACAGCGGAATCGGGCGGGTGCAGGCAATGGGAGGCCGGGGAACCGGCTACGTGATCCGGAACGTGTCGAGTCCTTCGGGCGGTTCGGCCTGGACCGTGACGTGGACGACCACCGCGCGGCGGGGGCCGTGGCGGACCCACTCCACCAGGCGCTCGACGTCCTCGGCCAGTCCCTCCAGGACCGCCTCGACCCGGCCGTCGGGCAGGTTGCGCACCCATCCGGCCACGCTGTGCTGCTCGGCGAGGCGCGAAAGGTATCGCGGAAGAAGACACCCTGCACCCGGCCGGAGACCAGGACGCGGTTACGGATCACAAGCACACGGTACGTCAGCCGCCGGCAATGAGGCGGGCGGTGTCGCGGGCGATCATCAGCTCCTCGTCGGTCGGCACCACCAGGGCCAGCACCGGGCCGTCCGGGCTGATCCGCCCGCCGGTGTCCCGGCCGTGCCGGGCGTTGGCCTCGGGGTCCTCGGCCAGGCCGAGGAAGCCCAGGCGGGCCAGCACCCGGCCGCGGACCTCGGCGCTGTTCTCGCCGATGCCGCCGGTGAACACCAGCGCGTCCAGCCGCTCCAGGCCGACCACCATCCCGGCGATCGCCTTGGCCAGCCGGTGCACGAACACCTCGAGGGCGAGCCGGGCCCGTTCGTTCCCGGCGGCGGCCGCGGACTCGACGGCGCGCATGTCGTTGCCCACGCCGGACAGGCCCGCCAGGCCGCTGGCGGTGTTCAGCGCGTCGGTGAGCTGACCGACGGTCAGGCCGGCCTGGTCGGCCAGGTAGCCGAACATCCCGGGATCGACGTCGCCGGAGCGGGTCCCCATGACCAGCCCCTCCATGCGGGGTGAGCCCCATCGTGGTGTCCACCGACACCCCGTCGCGCACCGCGGCCAGGCTGCACCCGTTGCCCAGATGCGCGGTGACCAGGCGCAGCTCACCCAGCGGCCGGCCCAGCAGGGCGGCGGCCCGCTCGCTGACGAACCGGTGGCTGGTGCCGTGGAACCCGTACCGGCGCACCCCGTACCGGGTGTACCACTCCTCGGGCACCGCGTACCGGTAGGCGCGGGGCGGCATGGTCTGGTGGAACGCGGTGTCGAACACCGCCACCTGCGGCAGGTCCGGCCGGGCCGCCCGGACCGCCTCGATGCCGGCCAGGTTGGCCGGGTTGTGCAGCGGCGCCAGCGGGCTGAACGAGCGGATCGCGGCGATCACCTCGTCGTCCACCAGTACCGACGCGGTGAACCGCTCGCCCCCGTGCACCACCCGGTGGCCGGCGCCGACCAGGCCGGGCCCGGAGCCGGAGGAGGGCAGGCGGCCGAGGATCCGGGAGATGACCGCCTGGTAACTGCCGTCGGTGAGCTGTTCGGTGACGGGGTCGCCCGAGTCCTGCTGGACGTGCAGCACCGCCTCGGGCGTGCCGACCTTCTCGGCCTCCCCGCCGAGCAGGCGCTCCCCGCTTCCGGGGTGCAGCAAGGCGAACTTCACCGACGAGCTGCCCGAGTTGAGCACGAGCACCAAGGCTGCTTCGGTCACCCTCGGCATGCTATGGGCGCGGGTGACGCGGGAGCGGGGGCGGGGGGCACGAACGATGTCCGTTCGGAAGAAAAGGTTTTGAGGATTTGGCCAGGTGGCGGCCTAGCGTGGGGCCGTGGTCCCGGCAAGTCATGTGCTGGCGTTCGCGGCCCTGGTGAGCGTGCTGATCGCCATCCCCGGGCCGAGCGTGCTGTTCACCATCAGCCGGGCGCTGACCGTCGGGCGGCGCGCCGCGCTGCTCACCGTCATCGGGAACGAACTGGGCCTGTGCGTGCAGGTGGTCGCGGTGGCGTTCGGGGTGGGGGCGGTGGTGGAGCGGTCGGCCGAGGTCATCACCGCGGTGAAGCTGGCGGGCGCGGCGTACCTGGTGTTCCTGGGCGTGCAGGCGATCCGGCACCGGCGGTCGATGGCCGAGGCGCTGGCCGCGCGGGTCACGCCGGTCCGGCCGCTGCGGGCGGTCCGCGACGGGTTCGTGGTCGGGGCGGCGGACCCGAATGTTACAGAAATCTATTCCGCACGCACCCATCCATAATCCGTCGGCTCCGCGGCGAAGAAAGCGCGTGACAGGCGATCAGGTGGCTCGACGAAGGCCACCGCGTGGCGGGCGACGACGTGGGCACCGGCTCGCGCCAGGTGGCCGGCGCACCGGCTCGCCCGGCCGCCACCGGTCCGCCCTCCCACCACCCTGCTCCCGGCGTGGCCTTCGCCCGTGGCGACGCGCATGCCGGTCAGTCACCGAAAGGACCGTCATGCCCCGTCACGACACACAGTGTGAGCCGGACTGAGCATGTCTCCCGGCGTTCTCTGCTCCAGGGCGCCGCGACCGCGGGCGCCGCAGGCCTGGCCGTCACGGCCCTCGGCGGAGCCCTGAGCCCGGCGGCCGCGGCCAGCATCCGGCCCGCGGCCAGCGCCGGGACTCGGCACCGGCCGGCGGTGACGTGAAGGCACCAGCTGGACCCATCGTGGTGCACGTCCGCAATGCGAAGTCCGGGGATATCGAGGTGTTCTCCGGGACCAGCCAGACCCGGCTGCGCGACAAGGACCTGGCCGCCCGGATCGCCCGGGCGATCGGGTGACCCCAGGCCATCCGCTCCTGCACCCCTTCAGCCGTTCGAGCCAGTGAGGTAATGAATGTCATCGCACCGCGAGGCACCGGAAATCTCCAAGGACCCGGTGGCCGACAGCACCGACGTCTACGCGTTCGTGAGCCCGGACAAGCCAGGCACGGTCACCCTGATCGCCAACTACGTCCCGCTGCAACGGCCCTCGGGCGGGCCGAACTTCTACGAGTTCGGCGACGACGTCCTGTACGAGATCCACATCGACAACAACGGGGACGGCCGGGCCGACATCACCTACCAGTTCCGGTTCCAGCACCACGGTGGCCGACCCGGACACCTTCCTGTACAACACCGGCCCGATCGAGTCGCTCAGCAGCCCGAACTGGAACCGCCGCCAGTTCTACGACGTCACCGTGGTGAAGCGGCTCCGGGGCACGCGTGCTGGGCAGCGGCCTGGCCTGCCCGCCGTGCAACATCGGGCCGCTGTCCACGCCGGGCTCTCTACGCCGGCATGGCCGCGGTCGGCCGTCACGGCCTGGGCGGCGGGATCAGCGTGTTCGCCGGGCAGCGGGCCGAGGCCTTCTACGTCGACCTGGGCTCGATCTTCGACCTGGGCGACCTGCGGCCGTTCGAGAACCTGCACGCCACGTTCGGCCTGCCGGGCCTTCCAAGCCGCCGCCGGGTGTCAACGCCACCAACCACCTGAACGTGCACTCGATCGCGATCCAGGTGCCGATCTCCGCGGTGACGATCAGCGGCCACCCGACCATCGGCGTGTGGACCACGGCCAGCCGCCAGCGGGTCACGCTGTGGGACGCCGACGCCGGCGAGACCGTGAACACCGGGCCGTGCCGGCAGGTCTCGCGGCTGGGCAACCCGCTGGTCAACGAGGTGATCATCCCGCTGGGCAAGAAGGACCTGTGGAACTCGCTGCCGCCCGACGACGACAAGCAGTTCGCCGGCTACGTCACCGCGCCCGGCCTGGCGGGCTGCTGCCGGTCCTGTACCCGGGCGTATTCCCCAACCTGGCCGCGCTGGTCACGTCCGGCAAGCCGCGCGCCGACCTGGAGGCGATCCTGCTCACCGGCATTCCGTCCGGGCTGATCCCCGGCTTCACCAACTTCACCGGGACGGTGCTCGCCGACATGCTGCGGCTGAACACCTCGATCGCGCCGACTCCGCCCGCCAAGCCGAGCATCTACGGGCTGCTCGGCGGCGACCCGGCCGGGTTCCCGAACGGCCGCCGGGTCACCGACGACGTGGTCGCGATCGAGCTGCGGGCCATCGCCGGGGTCACCTTCCCGCTGGTCGACAAGCAGTTCACGCCGGACGCGGCGGCGGGCTTGCTCACCGACGGGCTGACCCCGGCCAGCGTCAGCGCGCCCACGTCTCGGCGAGTTCCCCTACCTGGGGGTTCCGTACAGCGGTTATCGACAACCCGTCCTGACCGCGGCACTCCCCCGGCCGGGCCTCCGCACGGGCCCGGTCGGGGGCTCTCAGCTACCTTGGGAGCACCTTATGACCGAGTCAGCCGCCGGGCCGTCGGGCCCGGGAACCGTGGTGCTGGAGCTGGGTGCCGACGTCGGCGCCCTGATCCTGCTTACCCCGGCCGGCATGGACGGCCGGGAGATCGAGATCAGCCGGGACGATCCGGGCGGCCCGGCGGACGCATTCGCAGGTGCGGCCCCGGCACATGCCGACCGGGACCAGGTACGCGGCCGTCTACCCGGACCTGCCCGCGGGGCCGTACACGATCTGGGCCGACGAGGAGCATACGGCGGGCCGCGTCGTCATCACCGGCGGCCGGGTCACCAACTGGAGCTGGCCGGCCTGAACCCCTCCCGTGGCTGGCCTCAGCCCGCCCTGGCTGCTCGTGGCCGGCCAGGGCGGGTGTTGGTGTTTACCGGGTACTGGTGTTTACACCGGCAGGGGCAGAGCCAGGATCGGGGTGGTGGTGGGCTGCTTCGTGCCGGGGGCGGGTTCGACGGTCAGGCCGAGCTTGTCGCCCTTGACGATCCCGGTCGCCACCACCGGCGAGGTCACCCCGCCCTGGGCCTCGGGCAGCAGGCCGGCCGAGACGATCCTCACCGGGCCGATCAGCCACAGCTGGTAGACCTTACCCGGCGGCAGGGCCGGCAGCCCGGACGTGGCCACGACCAGCTGGCGCTTGGCCGCGTCCAGCACGACGACGGCCACGCCGCCCTTGGTGGTCGCCTGGGACAGCAGCGTGACGTGCGGCGCGCCCAGGATCTTGGCGAGGGCCTGGTCGTGGGCGCGGGCCTGGCTGAGCTCGGCCTCGACCCGGGCCTGGGCCGCGGCCAGCGCCTGGTTCTGCTCCCGGGCCTGGTTGAGTTCGTCCTGGGTGTGCGCGTTCGCGAAGCCGAACAGCACCGCGATCACGATCCCGGCCGTCGCGATGGCCCCGGACAGCCACGGTATCCACGGCGCCGCGCTGCGGGTGCGCCGCGGGCGGGCGTGGGTCCTGATCTCGGGCGGCAGCTGGCGGGTGCGCGCCACGGCCGCCATGACCGCCTCGCGCATCTCGGGCGGCGGCTCGGTGGTGGCGGCGAAGGCCATGGCCGTCGCCACCTCATGGAACCCGCGTACCTCGCTGGCGCACGACTGGCAGCGGCTCAGGTGGCGGTTGAACCGGGTGAGCTCGCTGCCCTCCTCCAGCGCGTCGAGGGCGTAGGCCCCGGTGAGGGTGTGCAGGTCCTGGCGGAACAGCCTCATCAGCTCACCCCCAGGCAATCGCGCATCCGGATCAGCCCGTCGCGGATCCTGGTCTTGATGGCGCCCAGCGTGACGTTCAGGAGTTCGGCCACCTGACGGTAGCTGTGCCCGCCGTAGTAGGCCAGGGTGATCGACTCGCGCTGCATCTCGGTCAGGCTGTCCAGGCAGCGCCGGACCCGTTCCCGGTCCAGGCTTGCTTCCACTGCTTCGGCGACCTCATCGTGTGGCGGGCTGACGTCGGCACTCCTGTGTTCGCGGTCGGCCGCGGCCGTCGTGGACCGGATACGGTCGATGGCGCGGCGGTGGGCAATAATCGTCACCCACGTCGCCGCGCCACCCACGGCCGGGTCGAACCGCGCCGCGGTCCGCCACACCTCGAGGAGGACCTCTTGGGCGACCTCCTCGGACTGGGACGGATCCCGGAGAACCCTGCGGATGACGCCGTACACCGGGCCGACCATCCGGTCATACAGCGCCTCAAACGCCACCTGGTCGCCACGTGCCACGTGGATGAGCAGGTCGTCTAGATCCCGCTCTCCCCTCCTATCCGCGGTCGCCGGTGTGAACCGGGACGCGTCCGAATCGTTCGGGTTCATATGGCACCTTCGGGGCCGAAGCCGGATCGGATGGGTGGGGAGCAAAAGAAATTTTAATAAATTAACTTCCCGGTAGCCTGGTGTAGTGACAGAGCCGTTTTCCCGGCTGTTTCCCCGGCTGAGGCGGGCTCTGCGCGAACGGCTTCCGGGGGCCCTGACCGGACCGGGGTACGGGGCAGCGGTCGCGGACTCTGATCGTGGAGCGTACTGAATGGCGGCTCAAACTGGAGTTATCCCGAGCCCGGCGGGCTGGCACGGATCGGCGGAACTTCATCCGTACTTCGTGTGCGACGTCTTCACCGCCGAGCCCCTTCAGGGAAACCAGCTGGGCGTGTTCATCGACGGCCGACCCTTTACACCGGCTCAGATGCAGCGCCTGGCGCGGGAGCTGAACGTCGCCGAGACCGTCTTCCTCCTGCCGCCGGCCGAAGGCGGCGACGTCAGGGTCCGGATCTTCACCCCGGGCACCGAGCTTCCCTTCGCGGGGCATCCGGTCCTGGGCACGGCGTTCGTGGTCGCGACGGCCCTGGGCACCGACGCCGTGACCCTGGAGACGGGCGCGGGCCTGGTGCCCGTCGCGCTGGAACGCGACGGCGGCCGGCTCGCGTTCGGCCGGATGAGGCAGCCCATCCCGGCCTGGGAGCCATACGAGCAGGCAGGCGAACTGCTCGCCGCGCTGGGCGCAGCAGAGTCCCAGCTGCCGGTCGAGCTGTACCGTAACGGCCCGGCGCACGTCTACGTCCAGCTGGCCAGCGAGGAAGCGGTCGCCGCTCTGCGGCCGGACCTGGCCGCCCTGGCCGAACTGGAGGTGGGCGCGAACTGCTTCGCCGGCCGCGGCCGCGCGTGGAAGACCAGGATGTTCTACCCGTCCGTCGGCGTACCGGAGGACCCGGCCACCGGCTCGGCCGCAGGCCCGCTGGCCGTCCACCTGGCCCGTCACGGCCGGATCGGGTTCGGCGAGCAGATCGAGATCCGCCAGGGCGCGGAGATCGGCCGGCCTTCGGTGCTGTACGCGACGGTCACCGGCGAGGGCGACAGGATCGACTCCGTCGAGGTCGGCGGCACGGCCCTGATCGTCGCCGAGGGCCGGTTCCGGGTCACGCTGGCGTAGCCGCCGACCCGCCGCCGGGCCGGACCTTATTTCGGCCGAACGGGCCGTGGTTCGTGCGCCGGGTACCGCGAGGGGCCAGCGAGTCGATGACGCCCAGCCCGCGGTTCGGCGGCCACGCGACGCCACGCGCATCAGGCGCCCGGGGGTTATCCTGCGAGGCGTAGCCCGGGAAAGGAGCGGTCGTGGCGGATGCGGCGCATACGGCTCGTTCGATGTGGACCTTGTTCGAGCCCATCCACGCGGTGACCTATTTCGCGCCCGAGGCCCGCGCGGCCTTGGAGGAGGCGGGCCTGCGCGGGTTCTGGCGCGGCTACTTCGCCGGGCGGGCCGCGCCGCTCGGGCCGGCTGGGGCCGCGGTGGTGACCGCCTCGTTCTTCAACTTCGCTCCCGCCTTCGTCGCCCGCGCGATCCCGGCGGTCTGGGACCTGATCACGCCGGAAGACGCGCTGCGGACCCGGCTGGCCGGGGCCGAGGCGGGGCTGCGCGGCCTGCTGGCCGGACGGGAGGCCGAGGCGGAGGTGGCCGCCGACCTGCTCTGGCAGGCCATCGGCGAACTGGATTTCTCCGGCCGGGTGCTGGCCGCGGCCAACGCCGCGCTGCCGGTGGCCGGCGGCGGGTCCCCGGACGGCGGGTCCCCGGACGGCGGGTCCCCGGTCCTGGCCCGGCTCTGGCAGGCGGCCACCCTGCTGCGCGAGCACCGCGGTGACGGGCATTTCGCCGCCCTGGCCGCGGCGGACATCGACGGCTGCGAAGCGGTGGCGCTGCGCTGCTGCATGGACCTGCGGCGGGAAGACATACAGCCGGTGCGGGGCTGGACCGACGAGCAGTGGGACAACGCGCTGGCGGGACTGGCCGACCGCGGCTGGGTCGGCGCCGACGGCCAGCTCACCAACGCGGGGCAGGCGGCGCACGACGCGGTGGAGAACGCGACCGACTGGGCCGCGGCCCGCCCGTGGGCCCGGCTCGGTGCCGACGCGACCGCGGAACTCGCCGGCGTGCTCACCCCGCTCGCGAAGGCCTGCGCGGCGGTTGTCCCCTACCCCAGCCCCATCGGGGTACCCGCCCCGGGCGGCGCGGGCTGATCCGGCGCTGCCTCATCGTCACATTCGTGCCGACGCAAGTACCGTGAGCGTTCTGCAGATTGACCAGGTGGCGGCCGGCTCCGTCAGGGTCATAACTCGGCCGCCACCTGGGTCTTTATGTCACGAGCACCTCGCCCGTGACAAGCTGACGGGTGCGGGTCCCGGTTCATTCCGGTAAGCCGCGCGTCCGGCGGGAAATAGCCGCTCACCGCCGGCGAATCCCGGTGCCGCAACGGGCTAAGGCCGGTATGGGCTATGGCCGTGAGTGGCTCCCCGCAGGGACGAGGCGATGCAATCACGCATCGCGTGATCCTAAGTCGTATCCATCCCGCATGACCCTCCCGCCGGCCAGAGCGCTCGCCGCAACGGCTTAGCCCGGCCCGGCGGCTCCTCCCCTCATCCGCCCCTCAAGGCTCACCCGGGCGATGTGCAGGCCCGGATCCCATGAGCACCGGAACTGAGTTTAATGTAGCTAGATTAACGATGTCTATCCATACGGGTTTTACGTCAATAAATATCCGGTATGCACCGGACCGCAAAGCCCGGCTGCCGAGGTGAGCGGCACACATCATGGGCAGCC
This sequence comes from uncultured Actinomycetes bacterium, assembly GCA_963801155.1. Lineage (GTDB taxonomy): Bacteria > Actinomycetota > Actinomycetes > Streptosporangiales > Streptosporangiaceae > Palsa-504. Next base: position 152,767 of record CAWDEB010000010.1, on the reverse strand, counting down.
AGGTGTCGGCCCAGCCGAGCTGGCCGCCGGGTGGCCGGGTGAGTGGCCGAGGAGTTCCGCGGCGGCGGACCCGAACTCGGCGGCGGGCGGATAGGCCGCGCACGCGGAGCGCCAGCGGGCGCGCAGCGAGCCGGCGATCTGCTCCGGGAGGGCCCGGGCCGCGTCGCCGCCGGTCAGGACCTCGAGCGGTCCCCGCACGTAGACCTCGGCCAGGGTGGGCAGGTCGGTGAACTCGGGAGCCGGATCCGACCCGCCGGGCAGGCGGGTGGCTCGCTCGATCAGCCCGGCGCCGAGTTGCCAGACCGCGTGGCCCTCCTCGGCCAGGATGCACTCGACCGCGGCGAGGATCTCGACCGCCATCGCGTACGACTCGGCCATCAGCAGCCCGGTGCCGAACTCCGCCGGACTGGGCGCCGCCGGCCCGAGAGCGGTCAGCGCGCTGAGGTGGTCGAGGTGCGCTCCTTCGTGGATGCCGCGCCAGATCTGCTGCGCGAGCGGGGAGGCGGTGGACGGGACCTCGGCGACCACGGGAACAGGACCGGGCTCGGCCCCCACTCGGCCGGGCAGGCACATCCAGGTCCGCCGGGCCAGGAACCGGTCCACCGGCAGGCGCACGGTATGGTACGCGTCGCTCGGCGACGGCCGGTAGCGCGCTCCCCAGGCGAGCTGCCGCGCGCTGTTCAGCGGGCACGAGGCGCTCCACGGGAGCCCGGCGCCGGTCATCATGAGTTCCTCGCCGAAGCGCGCCACCAGATCGGCCGCTTGCCAGATGAACGGCCTGACGCCGCGGATCGGGCCGGCCGCCGGGCGGGCGTCCGGATACCACGGCGGGACCGGCCCGGCGAGCTCGCGCACCCGGCGGAGCCGGACAGCGTGCCGCCCGCCGGAAACGATGGACACGGCGCGGACGACCTCATCGAGCCCGCGGAAGGCGCCGGGCCGGCGCGGCGCGGATCCCGGTGGTGCCGGGCCGTCCAGCGCGAGGCAGCCGACGGCCACGTCGGCCCAGCCCCGGACGGTCCAGGCGGCCGACTCCGCGTTCGCGGCGGGTACCCTGACCGCCGCGTTCGCCGCGGCGATCGCCCACGCATGCGCGGCGGGCGCCGCGACATGCGTCGGCCCAGGGGCATCAGCCCCCGGGCCGAGCATCTCACTACCCATCCGGCATGGACATGGCTCCGACGTTAGCGAGCACGTCTCCGGTAAACGGCGGCAAGCCGAATCAAGCGGCCACTCGGCGAACCGGAGCTAGTACCTAAACCAACCCAAAGGAATCATAGAGGCTTTAGCTATGTAAATACCGCCGACCCATCCTCAGGGGTTACGGCCTATCATGATGATCTTGGCGCTGGTCTGAACGGCACTAGGAGCACGTGATGGCGACGCAGGACGAACGGCTCGCGGCCATCGCCGCGGCGGCCGCCGCACTGCTGCGCCGAACCCCCTACCACGCGGTCCGCGCCGGGGACGTGGCGGCCGCGGTGCGGCTGCCAGGCGAGCGGGGCCGCTCCGCGGTATGGCTGTACAACGAGGTGCGCAACCGCCGGGTGCTCGTAGCCCTGGCCGCCGCGCACGCCTGGCGGGACTTCCCCGGCCGGGTGGACTGGTCCTGTCCCCGGCCCGTTCAGTCGGTGACGGCGGCCCGGTCGGCCGTGGCCTCGGCCCTGGCCGTGATCGTCGCGTTCCACCGGGCCGAGCAGCCGCTGATGACCCAGGTCGGCTACGGTATCGGCGACATCTCCACGGCAGAGAAGCGGCAGCTGGCCGACGGGAACGACGTCACGCCGCCCCGCTGGCCGGCCAGCGGGTGGGGCCGGGTCGCGGCCGCGGCCTGGCGCGGCCGATGCGACGTCTTCACCGATTTCCTCGCCCCGGTGCTGCGGGACTGCGCGGAGTCGGTCACCTACCTGGCCGAGACCGACGCCGTCGACAGCGCGGGCCGGCTGTCCGATATCGCCTTCCGGACCTGCCTGGCCGATCGCGAGGGCCCGGTCGAACTGGTCGCGCGCGGGCTGGCGGCGCTGTGGTTCGAGCGCGACCTGACCCGGCTGGCCGGGACGCTGCCGCGGGACCTGGAAAGCAGCGAGACCGCGCTGGCGGCTGTGGTCCGGCGGCGCACCGATCCCCGGGCCGAGGCGAACGCCAACTCGGTGGTGGTCCGGGTGCTGCTGGAGGCGGGCACGCTGCACGAACGATGCGTCAGGGAGGCTCGCCGCTCCGTATCGCTCTGGCAGGATCTGGCGAGCGCGGGGGCCCCGACGTCGGGCTCAGAGGCCAGGGGGCACGACCTGCAGCGGTTCAGTGACGCCGCGAGCCATCTCGGGCTGGCCGCGGCCAGGTACGGCGACCGGGAGGCAGCCAGGGACGCGTGGCAGCTGTCCCGCCGGGTGGCCGAGCAAGACCTCAACCGTGACGTGTCCAGGATCGCGCGGGCCGACACCAACCTGGCCGCCCTGGCCGCCGAGACCGGACGCGGACCGGACGCGGCCGGCGTGATCGCCGGCGTGTACCGGACCCGGCTGGCGCTGGCCGAAGGCCAGCCGGAGAACGCGGCCGCCTGGCGGCGGCTGACCGTCACGGCCCGCGCCCGGGCCGACATCGTGCGGATCGGCGGCCGGGCCGGCGACGGCGTGCGGCTGGCGGCCGACCTGCTCGCGGACCGGCAGGCCCGGCTGAACGACCCGGCGCACGCGGATATCGCCGAGGCCCGGCTGATGCTGGGCCAGGCCCTGCTGTCGGCCGGCCATCCGATCGCCGCGCGCCGTCACCTGGAGGAGGCCGCCGACACGCGGCGCGGCCGGTTCCTGGCCGCCTCCTACCGGGTCCAGGAAGATCTCCTCTGGCTGGCCAGGACGGCGCTGGTGCTCGAACAGCCCCGGACCGTGCTGGAGCTGCTGGCCGACCAGGCGGCGAGCACCGAGTGGTTCTGTAACCAGGTGTCGTTCCGGCTCGGCTACACCTCCCGTCGGCTGCTCGCGCTGGCCGACGCCGGGCTCGGCCAGACCGAGGAGGCCACCGCCGCCCTGCTGGCCGACCGCGACCGGCTCGCCCGCCAGCCGCTCGACGAGGGCCTGGACACGCTGGCGGCCGACTTCGACCGGTCCCTGGGCGAGGTCGCCCTGCTACGCGGCGACGCGACCGGCGCGATGGCCATCCTGGCCCGGCTGGCCGAGGCGGAAGCCGGGACTGACGCTGGAGCCGGGACCGACGCTGGGGCCGGGACCGACGCTGGGGCCGGGACCGACGCTGGAGCCGGGACCGACGCTGGAGCCGGGACCGACGCTGGAGCCGGGACCGACGCTGGAGCCGGGACCGACGCTGGAGCCGGGACCGACGCTGGAGCCGGGACCGACGCTGGAGCCGTGGGCCTGCCGCTGCCCGCGCGGGGCTGGACGCTCGTCCTGCTCGGCCGCGCGGCGGACCGGCTCGGCGACGCGCGGCGCGCCGCCGAGTGCTTCGATCTGGTCACCGAGCTCGGCGCGGGCGGGATCGACCCCCGCCATCCGGTGATCCTCACCGCCCGCTACGACGAGGCGGCGCGCCGGGCCGCGACCGGGGACACGCGGGAGGCCGCGGACCTGCTCGAGCCCGTGCTCGACCGGACTCCGCTGGCCCACGGCTACCCGGCACTGGGCGAGGCGCACCCCCTGCTGGCCCGCGCCCGCGCGCTGGCCGAACGCCTGGGCATAACCCTGCCCGACTCGATGGCGGCCATCGACGAGGCGTCACTGGACATCGACGTCTGAGTCCGGCCTCGGGACCTGTCTCCGGGGACCTGTCTCGGGGGCAGCGCGATGAGGTACGCCGGCGACGGCGGTCAGGCCGACCGGGCCCCGGCGGCTGGCGACCGGCGCCGTTAGGGAATCGGCAGGTCGTGGTGTGCCCGGGCGAATTGCCGTTCCCCTTCGGTCAGATCAACATCACGCACCGGGACGACCAGGCTCCAGTGCTTTCCGACCGGGCAGTGCTGGATCCTGGCCACGACCAGGTCCAGTTCCTTGAGTTTCACGCCGGGGATCCAGATGGTGCTGAACACGTGACCCTGGCGGCACCGGACCACGACGTTGACGCCCAGCTTGCAGCCCAGGAGCCGCGCGGCGATGGTCCCGCCTGCGATCACGCCGACGACGACCACAACCGGGGTGACGATTCGCCGTGACATGCGGTCATTATCGCACCGCGCCGGCCTGGCGTGGGAGCACGAGGCGTGAGCTGGGACCAGGGGTTCGCGCACCCTGAGCTCGGGGCCGGTCAGGGTGCGGGGTGCCTGGCTCGGGGTGCGGGGTGCTTGGCTCGGGGCTGTTCGCCGCCGAGGAGGACGCGGGTCAGCTGGTTGCGGCTGTCGAGGAGCTGGTCCAGCGCGGCGTCCAGGTGCGCGTCGGTGACCCGGATCGGGTCGTCGCTGTCGCTGTCGTCGTCTTCGCAGGCCAGCAGGGCGGCCTTGCGCAGGAGTTCCTTGAGGAAGGCGGCGGTGGCGCCTTCGGTCCGCTCGATGACGGCTTCCGGGCGGGTCAGGTCCAGCACGAGGCGGCCCTGGTAGAGGCGGATCAGCTCGCGGCGGGCGTCGGCGTCGGGCAGGGGAAGCTCGGCGGCCAGGTCGACCCGGCCGGGGCGGGCGGCCAGCGCGGGCTCCAGCAGGTCGGCGCGGTTCGTGGTGAGCAGGAACGTCACGTCGGCCCCGGAGTTGAGGCCGTCCATCTCGTTGAGGAGCTGGAACAGCAGCGGTTGCTCGCCCGGGCGGGCCTCGCGCTGCTCGGCGATCAGGTCCACGTCCTCGACCACGATGATGGCGGGCTGCAGGCTGCGGGCGACCGAGCAGGCCTCCCGGATCCGGCTGAGGGCGCGGCCGGAGAGGATGATCACCGTCGAGGTAGGCAGCTGGCCCAGCAGGTAACCCACGGTGTGGGTCTTGCCGGTGCCGGGGGCGCCGTGCAGCAGGATGCCGCGCTTGAGGTGCTGGCCGCTGGCCAGCAGGCGGCCGGAGTGCCGGCCGACACCGAGGACCTGCCGCTCGATGTTGTCGAGCACGTCGGCGGGCAGCACGATCTGGTCGCGGCTGACCGACGGGCGCTCGAGGAAGCTCAGCGGGACGCTCCGCCCCCCGAACGCCTCCTTCGGCCCCGGGCCGAACACCTCGGGGCCGACGCTGATCACCTGGCCCCGGAAGACGCTCCGCTCGCTGGCCAGCGTCTGGATCTCGCCCAGGATGGCCTGGATCCGGTCCTGTTCCGCGCCGGTGATCTGGAGCACCACTTCGGGGTTCGGGCCGCGCGACACGGGCTGCAGCACGATGGCCAGCCGGGCTCCGGCGTCGTCCACCAGGTAGATGCCGTGGCTGACGCACGGATGGGTCTGGCCGTCGGGGCCGCTGGCCACGGCGGTGGTCATCACGCCGCCGAAGCTGGCCGAGCCGAACGGGCCATGGTTGGGCGGCTGGAGGAAATCGCCGATCCCGACGATCTCCATGTGGCGCATCATCCCGATGCCGGTGATGCCGAAGACCTCATGCGTGCGCTCGCCGCCCGCCGCCAGCCAGGCCTCCAGGCCGACCTGGACGTTGACGTGCTCGTAGGACGGCCACGTGGCCGAGACCGTGGGCAGGGTGGCCGCGTCTGGGCCCAGGAAGTTCAGCAGGAGCCGCCGCAGCGGCTGGTCCTCGGTCCGCGCGGTCTGTACCGCCCGGTCGAGCAGGCGCCGCGCCAGGCGGCCAACGTCGGCGAGTTCCGGGTGATCGGGCGGCTCCGAGGTCGGCATGGACATCAGCCTAGGATCCGGCGCGGCCGGGCCGGTAACGTTTTTCGGGTGGCGGATGCACTTCCCGGGGCCGCGCAGCGCCGGGCCGGCAACCGGGTCACGGCCGGACCCCGTTCGGTATGCGTGCGACGGGGCCCGCGTCCCGGGAACCATGGGAACCTGGGCTGACCCAGACCCAGGAGGCGAGCTGCTGGTGTGGCACCAATCCGTTCCGCGCCGCGTGCATCCGGGGGGCCGCGCAGACCATCATCACGATGGCCGTCACCAGCAGCAGCAATCCGGCAGCGCCGGTGAGCACCGTCGACCTGGAGCGTGCCCCGCTCACGACCGCGTTCATCGTCGGCATTCCTTTTCCCCGTTGAAACCCCGTATGCCCCAAACGTACGGATCTGGCGCCGGGATTCCGATGGTGCTGTCCCCCCGATCTGACCGGGGGGGGTTGCCCCCACTCTTATCTCGCCTGAGTTGAGACGCGATTGAGCGCCGGTTGTCATCGGCGGGCGGCGGGAACGGGGACGGGGGGCGGGGAACCACGCTCCGTTCGGGATAATGAAAAGACATGTGCCGAGCAGGAGGCGAGCCGATGACGTACGCGATACCCGTGGTGGACCTGGAGGATGTGCAGCTCGAGGCGGTGCGGGCGGGCACGCAGGAGCTGGGCGCCCTTCAGGTGGTCAACCACGGCGTGGACGCGGAGCTGAGCGAGGACCTGGGGCGGCGGATGGCGCGGCTGCTGAGCCTGCTGCGGGCGGAGAAGGCGCGGCTGGCCAGCCCGCACCCGTACCGGGGGTGGCGGCAGTGGCCGGATGACTTCGGGCGGCTGGAGCTCGAGCGGTTCAACGTGGCCCAGTTCGACAGCGTGGCCGACGCGCAGGCCGCCGGGGTGCCGGAGGAGTACCTCGGGCTCTACGCGCACGACAACGTGTGGCCGGCCGGTGACCCGGGGCTGCGGGAGACGGCGCTGGCGTACATGGCGGCGTGCCGGGCACTGGCGGAGCGGATGCTCGGGTTGTACGGCCGCTGCATGGGGGTGGGCGAGGATGCGTTCGCGCTGGGCAGCCTGCCGTACTTCCGGCTGACCGTGAACAAGTACCCAACCTGGACCTATCCCGAGGAGGACTCCGGGGACAAACTGCTGCTGCTCGAGCACGCGGACGACTCGGCGGTCACCATCCTGGCCCAGCAGGGTGACTACGAGGGACTGCAGATCCAGGCGCCGGACGGGACGTGGATCCCGGTGCCTGTGGTGCCGGGTGCCTTGCAGGTGTTCTCCGGGACGCTGCTCGAGAGATGGACCGGCGGGCGGCTGCGCCCCGGGCGGCACCGGGTGGTGGCGGGCGGGACGGTAACCCGGCGGTCGACGGCGGTGTTCGTCTACCCCGCGCTGGAGACCGTGGTCGAGCCGCTCGCGCCGTTTGCTTCCGCCGGCTTCGAGCCGGTCCGGGTGTGGGACCACGTCAAGGACCGGGTGGCGGACTACCTGGCCGCCTACGGCCGCCCGGAGCAGATCGCGGCCTGGCGCGACGGCACGCCGTACGTGGCGGAGCTGGCCGAGAACTCGGCGGGCCGGTAATGGCCGGGGCGGATAGCCGGGCCGAGCGCATCGCGGGCCTGGACACCAGCGTGGCGCACCCGGCCCGGGTCTACGACTACTGGCTGGGCGGCAAGGACAACTTCGCGGCCGACCGGGAGGCCGCCGAGCGGGTGCTGGCCGTGACACCGGGCCTGCGTTTCCGGGTCCGGGCCAACCGGGCCTTCCTGGGCCGGGCGACCCGGTACCTGGCCGGCGACGCGGGCGTGCGCCAGTTCCTGGACATCGGCACCGGCATCCCGACCGGCGACAACACGCACGAGGTGGCGCAGCGGGCGGCCCCGGACGCCCGGGTGGTCTACGTCGACAACGACCCAATCGTGCTGCTGCACGCCCAGGCGCTGCTGCGAAGTACCCCGGAGGGGGCGACCGACTACCTCCAGGCCGACCTGCGCGAGCCTGGGCTGATCCTGGACGGGGCGGCTCGCGTGCTGGACTTCGGGCAGCCGGTGGCGGTCATGCTGCTGGGAATGCTGCACCTGATTCAGGACTCCGAAGACCCGTGGGGCATCGTGGCGCGGCTGATGGACGCGGTGCCGCCCGGCAGCTACCTGACCATCTCCCATCCGGCGATCGACATCCACCGGGCCCAGGCCGAGGCGCAGCGGGTCTATAACGAGCGCGTCTCGACGCCGCAGACGCTGCGCACCCGGGAGCAGGTGGCCCGGTTCTTCACCGGGCTGGACCTGGTCGAGCCGGGGCTGGTCCAGGTCCATCAGTGGCGGCCCGACCCCGGCGAGTTCACCCCGGATGGCGTCGTGTCCGCACACGGAGCGGTGGGGCGCAAACCGGGCGCCTAGCGCCCGCCCGCCACCGAGACCGCCTCCGCGAGAAATCGCTGGAGGGTGATTGCCAATAACCGCAATAGCACCGGTCGTTTCATATGGCTTTCGCTATCTTTGGTTGTCCCGGGGTCACATCCGGTTACCTGTGGACGAGTTGTGAATAGAATGGTGGATAACCGCAGCTAGGTGCGGATAACCTGGCGCTTTCTGTGGATATCGTGTGGATCGGGAAAAGAACAAAAATAAATTGGCGCAGACCCTTGCGGGCGGCGCGGTGAAGGCGTAGAAATTACTTCACCGTCGAAAACGGGTACCACCCAGAGGAAACTCCGGGACGTGGGAGAGACCGGGAAACCGAGGTCTTTCGCGGGTGACTGGCACCGGCGGGCGGCCCGCAGCGCAGGGTGAGCTGGGCAACTGGAACACCAGGTGCGGCGTGGCCTAACAAGGCCCCCTCCATCTCATACGTGGAGGGGGCCTTGTTCCATTCTGCCCGACCACGACGGTTTTGCCAGAACCGACACGCCAGAATTCGTCGGCGTGCCATCCGCGCTTAACGGCCCGGCGGGCATCACGGCACATGGTCCGGCGCGTTCGCCGCGTTCGCCGCGGGCGCCGCGTTCGCCGGGGGCAGCAGCGCGGACACTTGCCAGCCTCCGGTCGTGGTGGGACCGCAGGTCTGCTCCGGGCGCGTCCTCCAGGGCCAGCAAGAGGTGCTCCACGATGCGGTAGCCAGAGAGCTCAAGCCCGGCCGGCAGGGTGCGGGGGCTGCCGTCGACGGTCAGCCGGGCGTCGGCCGTGGTGGCCCGGGCCAGCAGCTCGGACAGCCGCCCCAGCGTGGGTTGGGGCTCGCTGAGCTGGGGCTCGCTGAGCTGGGGCTCGCTGAGCTGGGGCTCGCTGAGCTGGGGCTCGCTGGACGGGCGCTCCTGCAGGGTGCTGAGCACCTCCCGCAGGTGGCCCAGGACGGCCCGGCCGTCGCGCTCGATCGCGGCCAGGGCCTGCCGGGCCGCGGCCCGGTCGCCCTCCCGGGCGCCGTCCAGCGCGCCGAGCCCGGTGGCGGCGGTGCTGGCCAGGCCGCCGATCCGCGCGTGCAGGGACCAGTACGTCTACGAGGCGCTGCGCGGCGGCGCCAGTGGCTTCCTGCTCAAGGACGCCCCGGCCAGCTGATCACTGCGGTCCGCAGCCTGGCGGCGGGCGACGCGCTCATCGACCCGGCCATCACCCGCCGGCTCATCTCCCGGTTCGCGCTGGCTGCCCGGGGGCCCGCGGGCCTCCCGGACGAGCTGCGCCCGCTCACCGCGCGCGAGCTGGAAGTGCTGCGGCTGGTGGCGCGCAGGCTGTCCAACCTCGAGATCGCCCGGGAACTGGTGGTGGAGGAGAACACGGTCAAGACCCACGTCAGCCGGATCCTGACCAAGCTGGGCCTGCGCGACCGGGTGCAGGCCGTGGTGCTGGCCTACGAGCTGGGCTTCGTCACGCCGGAGGCGCGGGGCTGACCGGTCGGCTCAGGGATCTGGCCGTTTCGTGAACCGGAGGCGGCCGGCCGCGGAGGTAGCGACCCGGGGTGACGGTCAGCGTCCATCAGTGGTGAACGCCACGACCAGGGCGACCACTGCTACCGCGACGATCGTGGCGGTGACCAGCTTGAATTTTCCCGGGCGGCCGAAGGCCAGGCGGCCCAGCAGATAGACCGCCGGGGCGAGGGCCAGCAGGATCAGGCCCGGGACGACCTCCCGCCTGAGCACGACGCCGCCGACGGCGGCGAAGGAGATCGCGGTCCGGGTCCAGGCCAGCGCCGTTCGCTCCCGGGCCAGGCCGGGATCGGGGACGGGGTCGCGTCCGCCGGGCGCGCTGGGAGCGGCCGTCATCGGAACGCCGAGACCAGGACCACCACGGCGGACGCGACGGCCATCACGGCGATGATCACGGCCATGATCACCGGCATGATGGACCTGGGCAGCGGCTGCCCGTGGCGCATGGCCCACTGGCTCTTGGTCCACTCGCGGTACGCGGTCACCGCCACGAGGGCGCCGAACACGATGAGCGGCACGCCCAGCACGTGCCGGCCCCACGGCACGCCGGGGAACGGCGGCAGCAGCTGCACGACCCCCAGCCCGGCTACCACCAAAGCTAGCGCGGTCCGGCTCCAGGCCAGGAACGTGCGCTCGTTGGCGAAGGTGAACCGGGGGTCGGGCTCGGTGTCGTCGTCGCCGGGCCGCTGGTCGCGGGAGCCTGTCACCCCGCACCCCCCTTCGCTCGGTCAGGAACGGATCGCTGCAGAGATCTTTCCAAAAAAGCGTTGGTCCCGGCAGGGCGGCCCGCTCATACGGCCGGGAGCTGGTTGGGGACCGCAGCCCGAGAGGGCCGGGATCGGGGGGAATCAGATCCCGGCCCTCCCCCGGGGCGGCCCCCAGCCATAGCGGGCGGCAAGGCGACCCGATGGCGGCGCCGGGACTTCGCGCGTGGAGCGAGGTCCCGGCGCCCCCGTGCCCGGTAGGTCAGGGGCGTCGGCGGCGCGCTCGAGACCTGTGGTTGGCTGGGAGGCGGGCCGCCGGCCGTACCGGCGTGTTCGCCTGCCGGGAGCTCAGCCGCCCACCTGGCCGACGGCCTCGCGCAGCTCACCGAACGCCGCCACGATGCGGGGCATGGTCCACGACGCGTTCAGGCCGCTCGGATTGGGCACCACCCACAACCGGGCGGGACCCAGCGGGTCCGGCTGCGGGCCGGTGGTGGCGTGCGGCCGGCCGAACGCGGTGCGGTAGGCGGTGATGCCGGCGATGGCGATGACCTCCGGCCGGTACCGGCCGGCGAGGACGGCCAGGTGCTCGCGGCCGGCCTTCAGCTCGGTGGCGTGCAGCTCGGAGGCCTGCGCGGTGGCGCGTGTCACCAGGTTGGTGATGCCCAGCCCGAAGCCGGGCAGCAGGTCCTGCTCGCGCGGGGCGAGGCGGCGCGGGGTGAACCCAGACAGGTGCAGCGCAGGCCAGAACCGGTTGCCCGGCCGGGCGAAGTGCCAGCCGGTCGCGGCCGAGTACAGGCCCGGGTTGATGCCGCAGAACAGCACCCGGAACGCCTCTCCTGGTTCGGGCAGCACGTCGGGGAGCGTGCGGTCCCGGGCCGCCTCCAGGTCCAGCGGGCGCGTCGTCATGGTCCAAGCATGCCGGATCCGGGCGGGGTCAGCTAAGTGGTGGTCCCGGCCTGGCCGCAAGCGGAGACGAGCCCGAGGCCGCCATCACGGGCTCAGACCCCGGTGGCGCCGCGGATCATGGCGACGGTGCTCTCGGCATCGCTCACCGACACGAGCAGCTGAGCATACGGGGCGTCCTCGCTCAGCTCGACCCGTACCGCCGGGCGGCCCTTCGTGAGAGCGACGAAGTCCCGGCCGCCGTCGAAGTACCGGGTGCCGAGGACGGCGACCCCGCGGATACCGGTTCCGGCCAGCTTGGCCCCGCGTACCGCACCCCAGGGCTGCGGCTCGGCTACGGCGGAGCGCACGGCTTGCAGCCGGACGCGGACGTTCCCGTGAGCGGCGCCGAGCTTTTCCAGCCACGACAGCCCGACGACCAGGTCCGGGCCGTCGACGCTCAGTCTGGACATGGGGCCTCCATCAGTCGTTGTTCAGGAAGAACAGGCCCGAGACCTGCCCGGCGCGGTCGTAGCTGACCCGGCCGGTGAGCTCGGCGGCCTCGAAGCGCAGCGGGACGTCCACCACGGTGTAGTCGCCGGCTTGGTGGGCGGCCGGCTCGTCCATCCCCTGGTACTCACCGGCCATGCCGACGACCTGGGCCCACGCCGCGGCCAGGCCCCGCGCGTCCAGGGCTCGGACCATCCGCTGGTCGAAGCCGGAGGTGGCCTGTTCCCAGCGCTGCTCGGCCACGTCCGCGATCAGGATGGCGGCGCGTTCGGCCGCGCCGGGGAGGATGCTGTCGGACATCGGGGCTCCTGTTCTCGGGTCGAGCGGGCGGCCGAACCGCTGGAACGCCGCCTGCCTGGTCGTACCCAGCAGTTCGCCGAGCTCGGCCCAGGTGTGACCGGCCCGGCGGGCCTGCTGGACGGCCTCGCGCATCCCGTCCTCGACGACCCGCGCGAGCGACCGGACCACCGCCACGGTTTCCAGCGGGGTCAGCGTCGCGGCGCCGGGCACGCTGTCGAGCGCGACCCGGGCCGCGGCGATCACCCTGGGGAGGACGGGCGGATGGCCGGCGGACACCGTGTTCGGCACGCTGTCGAGGTTGCCTTCACGACTGAGAATTGTCAAGTTTGTGTTAACGCGCTCGCGGGCGGCCTGGCGGGTGCGGCGAGCTCTGCTGCGGCAGGAGGCGTCGCAGTAGATGCGGATCCTTCCCGGCCCTTCGTGAACTGGCAGGTCCCGGCCGCACGCGGCGCAGTGGCGGTCTGGGATGCCGATGTTGGCCACGGTGAAACTCTTCCTTGATCTCTAGACGTTGCGCACGTTATTTTAGCACGAAATTGAAACGTGCGATCCACCAGTGGATCAGCTTCTCATTTCGCGTCACGGGCGGGAAAGTCTCGCCGGGGTACCCGTCGATGCCCGGCATGGGGCACGTGTACCCTCGGCCCCGCCTGCAGGATCAGGGTGCTACTGTGCGTCCGCTGTGCGGGTGTTACCGGGTGCCACCGCTCCCGACAACGGGTGGCCTGGGCCCCGGCACGCCCCACGATCAAGTGCCCGGCACGTGCCCAGCAAAGACCACGGTTACGCGCGAGCAAGCCGATCCGACACGAGTCGGTTAAGGCTCACATGCTGTTCGGCAGCTTCACGGACAAGGCGACGGTGAACCTCTGCCGGGACACGTACCACGAACCTGCCTGAATAGGTGCGTTCCGACAACGGCTCGGGAATCGGCTCGCCGGATGCAGCCAGATCGGCGAGCACGTCACGCACCACATCAGCGAGACCCGCGAGTGCTTCAACCGGGGTGGGCGCGAGCCAGGACAGTGACGGGAACTCCGCGACTGTAGCGACATGCTCGCCGTCTTCAGCGGACCACGTGACTCGGTAGGTGTAGTGGGTTGCGTCAGGCATCGTCATCACTCTCCTCGTTCTTCTCGGCTTCCAGCCTGGCGATTGCGTCGAGCACCTGCCGCACTTGGTAGACCTTGGCGTTGCCGTCCTTGCCGCGCTGGATGTTCACGCGTGGATCGCCTTGCCACGGCGTCTTGTAGACCTTGTGCGAGGTGCCGTCTTGCCGTGGTTCGCCGAAGTGGTCGGCGCAGATCTTGGCGAGATCATCGAAGCGGACGTTCTGTGGTGAGCGTCGCATCTGCTCGATGATCTTCTCTGCTTTGCTCACCTCTATATAGTATCAATAATGGCACTACAAGCGCGACGTCGGCCTTGTTCGCCAGACACACGCACCAGACCGGGCGATCACAGGTTCACCATGGCTTTGATGATCAACTGCCGGGCAGGCCAGATGGTGGCAGAGTTGGCGTGGCCCGCTCTCCGAGGTCGGAGTGCCACGAGCCACCATTGGGAGGCACGCAGCGAGCACATTAGCGCAGGCAGCAGAGGGGATGGAGCCGGAACCGCGGCGCGCAGTTCCCGCACGCGGATGCTGTGCTTTACGGCCACTGTGCGGGGTTTGTCTGGGCATTGGCGGCAGGCCGGGTGGGCCCGATGTCGCACGCGGTCAGCGTTCGTTGACGCCAACGATGCGCAGGCCGTCATGGTCGGCGAAGTCGCTGAAGTCCTTGATGTTGAAGGTTGCCAGCGGCAGGCCGCGGACCAGGCAAGATGCGGCGATCCACGTATCATTGACCGGGCGGGGACGGCCTCGCCGTTCGGCGCGGGCCTGCAGTTCACCCCAGCGGACGGCGACCTGGTCGGAGTAGGGGAGCGTGACCACGTGCCGCCGCCAGTCCGCCAGCGAGGCCAGCTTGGCCGGCCCTCAGTTCCGCAGCACGGTCCACTTGGTGAGCTCACCGACGGTGACGAACGAGATGCACCAGGTCTGGCCCGTCAGCCGGGCTCGCAGCGGATCAGCCAAGCGACCGCGCAGGCTGGCGGAGGAGACGTCGGTATCGAGGACGACGAAGCTCACGCCACGTCGGCGCGCCGGGACGCGTACAGGTCAGCCAGGAACTCATTCCACTCCTGATCGGAGTCAAACAACCCGGGGCGGGCCATATCCTCCACCGAGGCGACCGGCTGGACGCCTTGGCGACGGGCCAGTTCCTCCACAGAGGCCTCATCGGCGGCTGGCAGCTCAAGTGCTGGTTCTCTGTGCCCAGACGTCATGATTACCACCTCGTCCTGTCATTGTCCCATGACCCGCGCAGGATCCGAGTTTTGCATATGCGGCCGGGCGGTCCCTGTCCAGCACAAGCACCGGGAGCATCCGGGCGCGCGGCGCGCACGTGGGGATCAGGCCCGGAACTGTGCCACTGCGCAAAACGGGCAAGGCCAGGAAACCGGGACGGTCCGGTGGCCTAGCTCGACTGGACGAGCCTGGCGGTGATCGCCGGGGCCATCTCGCGCACCCATGCCTCGGCACGAGGCAGGTAAACCTTGGCGCCATCTTCCCACAGCTTGCCGAACACAGGGTCCAGCTCGGCCGAGGCGCGGGAATCCTCGTGATAGCGGCGCACCATGTCGGCGGCCAGAGGTGCCAGCTCGGCGCGATGCCGCGCTGTCATGCCGTAGGCGTCTGCGAACACCGCGACCCGGTGCGGGATGTCGGCGTCCGCGAACGCCGCCTATGGCGTAGCGCCCCGTCCCATCGTTACGCTGGCATCGTGTTCGCCATCAAGGTGAAGCACCCGCGGTCGACCGCGGAGCGGTACTGGAACCGGGCGCAGGACGCCCTGTCCGCGATCGCCGTGGTCACTCCCATCGTGCTCAAGCTAACCGGGGTGATCACCTGGTCCTGGTGGTGGGTGCTGCTATCCCCGGTGTGGATCAGCGCCGCATTGCTGGCGCTGGCAATCACTGCACTGGCGATCCAGCCCTTCAAGGCTGCAAAGCCGTGGCTTGCAAGCGGGCCAGAAAATCAGGATGCCTCCGGCGGGGACCTCGGGCTCCAGGATGGACCTCACTAAGCCGGCGTCCATCCTGATGAGAGGGCGGCCGTCCGGATGAGCCGCAGGTACCATTCTGGTTGTGGACCGGGTTGTGCACGTGCCGTACACCGTCGAGCAGGATGAGACCGGCTGGTGGGTCGCCCATGCGTCGTTGCCCGGTGGTGGTGCAAACGGTGAGGGCCAGACCGCGGAAGAAGCCGTCGCCGACCTCCGCGAGGCGCTTGACGGCTGGTTCGCCGAATTCGGGGTTCCGGACGAACTGACGATTACCGTCCCCGACGTGGCCTGATGCCGCCGGTTCCCGCAGTGCGGGGCAGCCAGGTGGTGGGCGCGCTGGAGAAGGCGGGATTCGTCGTCGGCAAAATCAACGACAGCCACCACATTATGCGTCATCCGGATGGCGGGCAGCCACAGAAGCGCCGTTCAGAAACAAAAGGAGATCAGCAAATGCCGGCGACGCTGAAGGTGACGCATAAGGCAATCGGAGCGGAGGTCCGTCGTGGCACGTACGATGTCGTGGTCGACGGTGAGCGGGCCGGGTCGGTCGAAATGAACCACACGATCGAGATACCAGTCGAGCCTGGACGTCACACCCTGCAAGTCCGCAATGGACGAAACTCGAGCAGCACTCAGACCTTCGACGCCGCCGAGGAAGAGATCGTCGCCTTCCGATGCACCGGAAAGAGGTTCTTGCCGATCTTTCTCGCATCCTTTGCCGTGCCCAGGCTGGCACTGAAACTCGTTCGCGATTGAGCCGGCGTCGCCGTCATGGCGCTCACCAGCACGTCGTTATCGCCGCCGGGATGTGGCTCCCGGCCCGGGACAAAACGCTAGCCGGAAGGGGTCAGGCCCCCCTTCCGGCCTCCCCCGGTGCGACCGGTTCCACCGCGTGATCGCCGGGCCGAAGGCGAGCAGGGGATCCCTCACGTTCAATGCCATATGATCCCGGCCCGGGACGTGTCGCCGTGCCGAAGGGTCCGGGCTTCCGCGCCTTATTATGCAGTCGCTGCCACACAGGCCGTCTTCCCCGGACTCACCTGGAGTCCGGCCGCTGCGAGGAAGACGGAGCAGGACCAGGAAGCCGCAGCCTCAGTCCCCGCGCGGCCCATTACTTACCTTCGACTGCGGCGATGAAGCCGTCGGGGTCGATGAGGCTGATGGTCAGCGAACTGACCTTCATCTTACGAAATAGTGTGCTGGGTTGCCGGGTGGTGTAGCAGGGCGGCTCGATGGTGAGCTCGACCAAGCCGTTATGCGAGCCGTTCACGAGCCAGCGCCCGTGACCGCCGTGTACCCCGATTGATCGGGTCCGGAGCGCAGAGCGGGTAGCCGACCGCACCGACGCCCGCGGGATGTCCAGGTGGAAGCCGGGCATCCAAACCCGCAGCCCGGTGGAGCTGAGCTCCACGCCCCCGCGTCCCGGGCCCCCGCCCCGCCGTGTGTCCGTCCACAGGGAGACCCTGCCCATATCCCTGTAGTCGATAGCGAACCATCTCGCGTTGGAGGACGCGGCGGCTCCCGGTCCGGCTCCGGCTTCCTGGTAATTCTTGATGACCTCGCGCCGGGCGGTGGCATACGGCTCGCCTGTTTCCGCCATGCGCTTGCGGGCGGCTGCCCTGACCTTGTCGTGCGACATCGTGCCTCTGCTCCGGTGGCCGCGTCCCGGCGCCTGGCCACCGCACACAGGAGATCACGATGGAAGGGGAAGACTCCACGCGAGGGCTGGGCCGCTCTTGTCCTCAGGCACTACCACCAGCGCCGGGCTGGCGTAGCTCGGATCAGGCAGACGTGGCTGCCGTCTGCCAGGATACGCCAGCCAGACGGGC
Organism: uncultured Actinomycetes bacterium; assembly: GCA_963801155.1. Taxonomy (GTDB): domain Bacteria; phylum Actinomycetota; class Actinomycetes; order Streptosporangiales; family Streptosporangiaceae; genus Palsa-504. The sequence continues at coordinate 135,770 of CAWDEB010000010.1, read as the reverse complement.
ACTTCCACAGACCGACCCGAGCAGCGATCACAAGTTCACCGCGGCTTCGATGGTCAACCGACGATCAGGCCGGGGAGTTCCAGAGTTGGTGTGCTCCCCCTCTTGCGGGCCTGGTATGTCATGGACCTCGGGTGTTCCCGCTGAGGCGGTCCGCATGACGTGGGTTGGGCCGAACAGGCGGGCTGCCTCGGCATCGAACGGCACGGGGTCGAACTCGTTCTATCAGGTGCTACGCCTCTTTTGCGGCGGCTAACGTCAGCGGAGGACGACGCGGTCGCCGGCGAATTCGGCGATGATCTCGAGGCGGCCGCCGAGGGCCTGCACGTAGCTGGCCAGGGTGCGGACGTCGCTGGTGCCGGGCTCGGCGCGCTCGATGGCGGCCACGTGCTCGGCCGGGACGCCCATCCGCTCGGCTAGTTCGGTCTGGGTCAGGCCGAACCGCGTCCGCTGCTCGGCCAGCGTATGAGCTCGGTTCCTGGCCACGAGGGCGGCCGCGCCGGCGCCGATCTCGGCGGCCTGGCCGGGAAAGAACTCCTCGACGAAGGACCGGGTGTCGTCGTAGCCGTGGGCCGACGCCTCGGGTGCCTGGCCGGCCCGCGCCTCGAGCAGCACGTCCGCGGACAGCGTGACGGCGTCCCGGTACTGGTCGCGGGCTGCTTCGCGTCCCTCCAGGACGGCGATCAGCAGTGCGGTGCCGGGCGGCTCGACCGCGAAGATGAGGCGGATCTCGCCGTCGGGCGCGCCGGGGCGCAGCTCGAGCAGGCCCTCGGGGAAGGGCTGGCGGCCCAGTTCCCGCTCGATCTCGGCGGTCACGTCCCGGAGCCGGGCCGCCGTCTCGGTCGTCGCCTGGTGCTCGGCCGCGCTGGGGTTGGCCATTTCCTCGTTCACCTGGAGTTCGGTGCGCGCGGCGGTGTAGGTCGCCTTCAGCAGTTCCTTCCGGGTCCGGAAGGCACCCGTCCGCCGCTCCACCCGCCGCAGCCGCGTGTCCAGCCAGCGCTCGGCCTCGGTGATCCAGGGCAGCATGTCTCCGCGCCTGGGCGGCTTCCTGCTGCGCCGCGGCCAGCCGGTCGGCGGCCTTCGCCGCCTCCTCCTCCCGGCCCGCCTCCAGCGCACGGCGGCGCCGGTCATCCAGCCGGGCCTGCACCGATTCCAGTACGTCGATCTGGTCCTTCATGTCTCTGACCAGCCAGGCGGCTTCGGCGGCTCGCCTGCGCATGACCTGCAGCCGCTCCAGCCGGTCCTGATAGGACGCGTCGAGCGCCGCCACCAGATCCTGGGGCCAGGCCGCCGCGGCGGGCACGACCAGCGGAGGCCCGAGGCTGGCACCCTCGCTGATCAGCGCGGCCAGCGCCTGTCCCGCCAGCAGGGCCGCCGCCGGGTTGCTGTCGTGCAGGTCAGCCAGCCAGTCGTGAATCTCGCCGGACATCCGGAGCCGGTAGCCCACGGCCGATCACCTCCCGGTAGCAGGGCCGGTAATATGGCCAGCCGCCGTCCCGGCGAAGCGGCCCGGACGGTACGGGGCGAGGTCGGCGCGGGGCGGGCCGGCCTCCAGCTCGGCGGCGATGAGCCGGGACAGGTGCGCGGCCAGGGTCACGCCGCTGTGGGTCACCGCGACGTAGAGCCACTCGGCGCCGGGCAGCCGGCCGACGATGGATTGGCCGTCGGCGGGCATGGGGCGGACGCATACCTGATAGCCGGCCACGGTCGCGTCGTCGAGGCCGCGCACCGTGCGGCGGGCCCGGCCGAGCAGCTCGCCGGCCCAGTGGCGCAGCTCGGCCTCGGGGGTGTGCAGGTCCACGGCGGCGTCGGGGGCCTCCAGGTGCAGCAGGCCGCCGGAGTGAGGGCGCAGGGCGATCCACGGCGTGTGGATCAGGCGCACCGGGCCGTCCGGGCCCACCGGGCCGACCCGGACGACCAGCGCGGGCGCGGACGACCCGGGCGTGTCCCAGGCGACCAGCGGGACCGGGCCCGCGGGTCTGGCCAGGGCCGCGAGCTGGGGCGTCCAGCGGCCGGCGCAGCACACGATCTCGTCGGCGGCCAGGACCTCGCCGACGGCGGTGCGCACCCGGCCGGGGTCCCGGGGTCCCCGGGGTCCCGGGGGTCCTGGGGGTCCCCGGGGTCCAGGCCGGTCACGCGGCCCCGGTCGCCGGTCAGGACGGTGGCGCCGTGGGCCTTCGCGCTGGTGACCAGGCGCTCGATCAGCGGCTCGGTCAGCAGGTAGGCCTCGGCCGGGAACCACGCGGCGCTGGCGTCCGGCCCGGTAGGCAGCAGCGCGGGCTCGAGCTGCAACGCCTCGGCCGCGTCGATGAGGCGGGCGGGGTAACCGCACTGGGTCAGGCGGTGGACGCGGGCGGCGAGTCCGGGGCCATCGGCCGCCAGCTCCAGGTGCCCGGCGGGACGGTACCAGGCCGCGCCGTCGAGGCCGGGCGCCAGCTCGGCCCAGGCCCGGATCCCGGCGTGGTTGAGGTCGTGATAGGGCCGGGGTCCCTTGTCGTTGGAGTTCACCCAGGCGAAGCTCCACCGGCTGGTGCCGCGGCCGGGCTGGTCCGCCTCCAGGAGCGTCACGCTCATCCCGGCCGCGGCCAGCCGGGCTGCCACGGACGCGCCGAGCACGCCCGCGCCGATCACCACGCAGCGGCGGAGTCGCACCCTTCGAGAGTAAACGCTGGGAAACTAGGGCTGCCGGCCGAGCCAGCCGGCCAGCTGGGCGTAGAGGCCGGCGTCGGGCGGGACCGGCACGACCGGGCCGAACGGGATCTCGCCGCCGCGGGGCTCGGGCGGCAGGATGCGCTGGGCCACGGCCAGCACCCAGGAGGCGAGCTCGGGGTCGAGCTCGGTGGGCTGGCCGGTGGCCCGGGCCAGGTCCCAGCCGGGGAGCTGGCCGAGCGGCTGGAGGTCTCACCGCGCACCATCTACCGGGACGCCGAGGCCCTGTCGTCGGCGGGGGTCCCGATTTATACCGAACGGGGCCGTGGTGGCGGCATCCGGCTCCTGCCTGGCTACCGGACCGACGTGAGCGGGCTGACGCAGGACGAGGCCCGGGCCCTGTTCGTGCTGACCACGGGGAGCGCGCAGGAGGACCTGGGGCTGGGAACGGCGGCCCGTTCGGCCATATTGAAGGTGATGCGGGCGGTACCGGAGCCGTTCCGGCCGGCCGCCACGGCGACCAGCCAGCGCATCCTGGTCGACCCGGCGGGCTGGATGCGGGCCCCCGACCCGCTCGGCGAGCTGGGCGTGCTGCAGGCGGTGGTGTTCACCGACCGGCGGGTGCGGCTGCGGTACCGCAGCAGCGGCCAGCGGGCCGCGCGCGAGCGGGTGGTGGACCCGTACGGCCTGGTGTGCAAGGCGGGGATCTGGTACCTGGTGGCCGATTCCGAGGGCGAGCCGCGGCTGTTCCGGGTGTCGCGGGTGGCCTCGGCCGTCGCGGACGAGGCGCCGGTGCGGCGGCGGGACGGGGTGGAACTGGCGGGGCTGTGGGCGTCGCTGCGGCGGGAGGTCGAGGACCGGCCCGCTCCGCTGGAGGTGGTGGTGCGGGTGCGGCGTGAGTGGCTGGACTTGTTTGGCCGGATGTGCGCGGCGCACCTGACCGGGCCCCTGCCTCCCGCGGCCGGCGAGTGGACGCAGGTGCGGCTGCGGTTCGCGGCGGTGAAGGCGGCGCGGACGCTGCTGAGCTTCGGCGCGAACGTCGAGGTCGTCTCGCCGGCGTCGGTGCGTGCCGACCTGGCCGCGGTTGCGGCGGAAGTGGTCGCCTGCTACTCGAATGCGCGTTTGGATGTAAGGTAAGCTGTTCGAGTGAGCGTTTGCGTGCAGGAATCGCTGCTGGACATGGCCGGGGAGCCGGCGCTCGGTGTCCTGGACGGCGCGGTGCGGCGGGTTCCGCTGGCCGGCGGGGCCTGGGTGGACCTGCGGCCGGGCTGGCTGGCGGGCTCGGGAACGGTGTTCGCGCGGCTCGCCGAGGCGGTGCCGTGGCGGGCGGAGCGGCGGCACATGTACGACCGGGTGGTGGACGTGCCCCGGCTGCTGTGCTTCTACGGCGAGGATGAGCCGCTGCCGCACCCTTTGCTGGCGGCGGCGCTGGGGGCGCTGAACGCGCACTACGGGGCGGAGCTGGGCGAGCCGTTCCGGACCGCGGGGCTGTGCCTGTACCGGGACGGACGGGACAGCGTGGCCTGGCACGGCGACCGGATCGGGCGGGGTTCGCGGGAGGACACCATGGTCGCGATCCTGTCGCTGGGCACGCCGCGGGCGTTCCTGCTGCGGCCGCGCGGCGGCGGGCGGGGTTCGTCGCTGCGTTTTGAGGTGGGGCACGGCGACCTGCTGGTCATGGGCGGCAGCTGCCAGCGCACCTGGGAGCACGCCGTGCCGAAGACGGCCCAGGCGGCCGGGCCGCGGATCAGCGTGCAGTTCCGGCCGCGCGGGGTGCGCTGACCCCGGTAGTTTGCTGCCAGTATTGATTACACAATAAAGTTGTTCAAAGACTCTATGTAATCACGCGAGCCGGGGGGCGGCCCGCCGGACGTGGGCGGGTTGGGGGGCACCATGGAGGCCAGCGAGCCCGGTGAGCAGGACGGGCGCATACTGCTCACCGGCGGTGATGCCGCCCTGGGCGGACTGGAACTGCTCGAACGGGTCCACGAGCTGGTGCCCGGCCTGCCGGGGGCCCATCCCGAAGACGGGGAGGCCGGCGCGCCGGCGGCCTGCTTGCCCACCGGGCGGCGGGCGGCACCGTGGCGATCCTGACCCCGTCCCGCGGCGCTCGCGGCCGCTCGAGCGCGCCCGCTAGGCGCAGGTCACCTTACGGGCGCCACGGAGGGAACGGGGAAGCGATGAGGGCATGGAGAACCGGGATGCGGTGGAGGGTGCTGGCCGCCCCGGTGATACTGCTGGCTCTGACGGCGGCCGCGCTGACCGTGGCGCTGGACGCCCGGTCACAGGACACGCTGCTGGGCGCGCTCATCGCGATGTGCGTGGTGGTCGCGGCCATCGCGGTCGGCGGCACGGCGATGGTCTGGTTCAGACTGCTCCGGCCGTTCCGGGCGCTCCGCGCGGCCATGGACTCGGTCATCGCCGGCGACTACGGCACCCAGATTCCCGCGGTCGGCCCGGCCGAGCTGGCCGGCCTGGGCCGGGGCATCGAGCTGATGCGCAAGAGGCTGGTGAAGGCGCTGACCGCGCGGGAGCGGGCGGAGGAGCGCTTCCGGGGCCTGTTCGACGGCGCGCCCGACTCGATGATCGCCGTGGCGCCGGACGGGTCGATCGCGATGGCGAACGAGCGGGCCATGCAGATGTTCGGGTACCCGGCCGGTGAGCTGGTCGGCCAGCCGGTGGAGTCGCTGGTGCCGGAGCGGGGGCGGGGCCTGCTGACCGGGCAGCGCGGAGCCTACTTCGCCGACCCGGGAGCGCGGCCGGCCGACGAGGAGTTCAAGGTGACCGGGCTACGCCGGGACGGCAGCGAGTTTCCGGCTGAGGTCATGCTGAGCGGGCTGCCGGCGGGCCGTGGGATGCTGGTCACCGCCGCGATCAGGGATGTCTCCGAGCGGCTGGCCCTGGAGGCCGAGCGGGAACGCCTGCGGGCCGCGGCGGAGCAGGAGCGCTTCGAACGGCGGCTGTGGCAGTTCCAGCGGCTGGAGAGCCTCGGCCAGCTCGTCGCAGGGGTGGCGCAGGACTTCAGCAACCTGCTCAACGTGATCCAGGGTTACACCGATCTCGCCGCCGAGCAGGTCACCGCGCTCGCGCCGCAGGACACGCGGCTCGAGCCGGTGCTCGCCGACATCGGGCAGGTCCAGGCGGCCGCGAAGCAGGCGATCCGGGTGACCCGCCAGCTGCTGACCTTCGCCCGGCACGAGGCGGCCACGCCCGAGATCATCGACCTCAACGAGGCGGTCCAGAGCGCCGGGCAGCTGCTCCGCCGCACCCTGGGCGAGCACATCGAGCTGAGCATTACCCCGGCGCCCGCCCTGTGGCGGGTCAAGGCCGACCGCGGCCAGCTCGAGCAGGTCCTGGTGAACCTGGCGGTGAACGCGCGGGACGCGATGCCGCGCGGCGGCCGCCTGGCCATCGATACCGGCAATACCGAGATCGACCAGGCGTTCGCCAGCCAGCGGCCGGGCCTGTCACCCGGGCGTTACGCCAGGCTCCGGGTATCGGACACCGGCGCCGGCATGGACCAGGCGACCCTGGGCCGGGTGTTCGAGCCGTTCTTCTCGGCCAAGCCGATGGGCCGTGGCACCGGTCTCGGGCTGGCCACCGTCTACGGCATCGTGACCGGGGCCGGCGGCAGCATCGACATCTACTCCGAGGTGGGGCTGGGCACGACGGTCAGCGTCCTCCTCCCGGCCACCGCCGAACGCGCCGAGCCGGACGCCGCGTGCCCGCCCCCGGCCGGTGATGACGTGGGCGGGGACGGTAAGACGATCCTGCTCGTCCAGGACGAGCCGATCCTGCGCGAGCTGATCGGCCGCATCCTGGCCCGCAACGGCTACCAGGTGTGCGTGGCCGCCGACGGCGCCGACGCCCTGCGGCGGGTGGAGGATCCGGGTCAGCGGCTCGATCTCCTGCTGACCGACTTGGTTATGCCCGAGATGCTCGGCCACGAGCTCGCCGCCCGCGTCGCCGCGCTCCGCCCGCAGGCTCCCGCCCTGTTCATCTCCAGGTACGCCCAGCCGACCCTGGACTCCTACGGCGTCCGCTCGCCGCACGGCGACATCCTGGACAAGCCGTTCACCGAAGCAGCCCTCCTGAGCCGGGTCAAGAAGGCCCTGGCCCGGACGCCGGCCAGCACCGAACCAGACCGCTCGTTACGCGCCGGCGACCCGGCGTTCGTCCGGTGGGTCGGGGCCGGGCCTGCGCGGTTCCGGGGAGCTAGCTGTTGACGCCGTTCCGCTGGGCCGCCTACGACAGCGCCGGGAAGGTGGTCGCGTCGTCGGCCCGGTGACCGGTTATCGTGTCGACGGCTGGGCGCACGGCCTGTCATCGTGACGGTCATGGAGGACACGGACCTGGCTGAGCTGTCAGCGCATTACTCCCGGGGCGAGGAGCGCGGCCGGCTGACGGCAGGCCACGGGCTGCTTGAGTTCACCCGGACGACCGAGCTCATCCTGCGGTTTCTGCCCGCCGCCCCGGCGCTGGTCGCCGACATCGGCGGCGGGCTGGGCCGGTACGCGCTGTGGCTGGCGGGACGAGGTTACCAGGTGGAACACCGGGACCTGATGCCGCTGCACGTCCGGCAGCTCTCGCAGGACGCCGGGGGGCTCGCCGGGCTGCGCACGGCGGTGGGCGATGCCCGCGACCTGGACCTGGGCGATGCCTGCGTGGACGCCGTGTTGCTGGCCGCTGTACCACCTGCCCCGCCGGGCCGACCGGCTGCGTGCGCTGGCCGAGGCGCGGCGCGTGGTCCGGCCCGGCGGGCCGGTGTTCGTGGCCGCGATCTCGCGCTGGGCGCCGCGGCTCGACGGCGTGCTGCTGTCGCGCCTGTACGAGGTGTATCCGGACATGCCCGGACTGGTCGTCGAGGTCGAGCGGACCGGGCAGCTGCCGCCGCTGGGTCCCGGCTCGTTCAGCGGTTTCTGCCACCGGCCGCGGCAACTGGCCGCCGAACTGCGCTACGCGGGACTCGCGGTGGCAGACCTGGTCAGCGTGGAGGGACCGGCGTTCCTGCTGGGGGACCTGGCCGAGCGGCTGGACGACCCGGCGGCGCGGGCCGTGGTGCTGGAGGTCGCCCGCGCGGTGGAGCGGGTTCCCGAACTGCTCGGCATCGGCCCGCACCTGCTGGCCACGGGCATCCGTCCCGGTGACTGACGTGGGAGAGCGGATCGTGGTCATCCCATGCCGAGGACCCGCCGGGGGACGCCTGTCCAGCGGCTGGCGTCAGTGATGGCGCGACCATCTATCATTGCCCGGACGCCAGGCAGGTCCTCGGGGCCGAGCATCTCATATTCGCGATGATCGGTGTGCGTGATCACCGCGTCGCACGGCTCGCCAATGTGGTAAGGCTCCAGACCAAGGCCGCGGAGTTCAGTGTCGCTGTAAAGCGGGTCGTGCACCAGCGGAACGGCGTCCAGCAGGGCGAGTTCGCGCACGATCGCGAAAACGCCGGAAAACGCCGTCTCCTTCACACCGCCCCGGTAAGCCGCACCGAGCACGGCAACCTGCAGGCCCGACAGCCCGCCCGTCAGCTCGGCCAGCAGGCGCACAGCCCGGGGCGGGACAGCCTCATTGACCTCCCGTGAAACTGCGGGAAGCTGTGCATCGTGATCGACCGAAAGATAGAGCCTCGGGTACACCGGGATGCAATGCCCGCCGACGGATATTCCCGGCCGGTGCAGGTGGCTGTAGGGCTGGCTGTTGGCGGCCTCGATGACCTCGTACAGGTTAATGCCCGTCGCTTCAGCGAACCTTGCGAATTCGTTAGCCAGTGCGATGTTGACATCACGGTAGGTGGTCTCAGCTAGCTTGGTAAACTCAGCGGCCTCCGCGCTGCCAAGATCCCATACGCCATTCGGGCGGGGCAGGTCCGGGCGTTCATCGAAGTCGAGGACCGAACCGTAAAACGCCTCCCCGCTCTTGCCGCTGCGCGCGTCTATCCCGCCGACGAGCTTCGGGTAACGGCGCAGGTCCGCGAAGACTGTCCCACTGGACACCCGCTCTGGGCTGTGACAGAGCATGAAATCGCGGCCGGGGCTCAAGCCGGATCCAGCGGCCAGGGCTGGACCGAGCCGGCGCCGCGTGGTGTGCACCGGCAGCGTGGTCTCGTAGATGACGAGGGTGCCAGCTTGCAGTCCGGCTGCCGCGGCGACCGTGGCCGCGTCCACCGCCGAGTAATCTGGCCGACCCGCTGCGTTGGTGATCAGCGGCACCACGATGATGACCACGTCGCTTTGCGCCACGCGCTCTGCCGTATCAGATGTCGCGGTGAGCGTGCCCGCCTCGACCACCGCCCGCAGGCGCTCCGCCAGTCCGGGCTCGCCGGGGAAAGGTGCGGTAGCCTGCGCCACGAGGCGTATGACTTCCGGGTTGCGGTCGACACCGTGAACCCGGAATCCCTTGCCAGCTATCTGCACGGCAAGCGGCAAGCCTATTTTCCCCAGCCCTATAACCGTCACCGCGCCGGTCATTTCTCCCCCTGCTGGCTAACGGCGATCCAGGTACCCCGCTGATTTGGAACGCCCAGTTCGTCGGTTTCCAAAGTGACCGCCTTGCAGTTCGTTGAAGCCACCAAGATCGCGTTTGCCACCTTGATGGTGTCGACTCCTTGCCAGCAAGGTCACTATGTCGGCTGGCTCCCGGAGGACAGCGTCGCGGAAGGTCTCGAGTTCCACGATCAGTGCCTCGCGCTTGGAGAGAGCATAGCGGATCTGATCACCTTCGGACGCGCCATGGAACCGAGGGCCGTTATTGCTGGAAGTCGTAACGGAGCCGTTGCGGTAGAAACAGAGCTCGGTCGAAAGTGTATTGGCGCTCAGGCAGCCGCGCTCGCCTGTCACCGTGATGATTCGTTCTTTCATTGAAGACAGCCAATTTACGAGATGGTTGGTGACGGTACCGTCGCGGAGCCGCCCGTTCACCGTGACGAGGTCCTCGTGCGGTCGCCCGCTCGGGTTTGCCGTGAACGCGGTTACCGTGAGATAGCGGCAGCCTGTCACCCACTGCGTGAGGTCGATGTCATGAGTGGCGAGATCCATCACGACGCCCACATCGCGAATCCGTTGCGGAAATGGACCTTGGCGCCGTGTCGTGATCTGGAATACCGATCCCAGATCGCCTTGCGTCAGCCGCGCCCGAAGCGCACTGACAGCCGGATTGTATCTCTCGATATGCCCAACGGCGCCGACCAAGCCCAGCCTCCTCGAATGTCTTGGCCAGCAGCTGCCCGCTTTTCGGATCGGAAGCCAGCGGCTTCTCGATCAGGGCATTCACCCCGGCATCTGCGAGCCGGAGCCCGATGTCGGCATGCGTCAGGGTGGGCGAGGCCACCACGCACATGTCAATCCCGAGCGCCAGGAGTGCGTCCAGGTCAGCGGTGACTGAGATCGCCTTGGCCACCGCGCCCCGCGCTCGCGGATCTGGGTCGGTCGCGCCCACGAGTTCGACGCCGGGAAGGTCTCTCAGCACCCGGACATGGTGGCGGCCCATGGTGCCCAAGCCGACCACGCCGACCCTGAGCGGCCTCACCGGACACCCCAGAGCTGTCGGTGAGTGCGTAGCAGCCGAAGCCTTTCGACAGTGTCCCCGTTGCTAGTAAGCACGATCCCCGCCCATCGTCATGTTAGTGAGAGTTAAGCTGAATATCGCCAGTCGGCGAACTATCGTCCAGATGCCATGTTCCGCAATCTTTCGGACTGCTTCAGCAATAGCTTTCGGATCATGCCCGAGCGCCCAGTCCGGGTGGAATCTTACGAATCGGGAGAAACGTCCCCCGGCCGTTTGACCCTTGGCATGGGGACGCTTGGAGCGCGGGTCGCCATGGAATCCTGGCTGAAGGATATCGCCCACAGCGTTTATGATAGCAGCCTTTCTCGCTCCTTGTAGTGATTCAGATACGATAAGTGATTCCTGGCCGTTCCGTGCACGGATGAGCAGCACGATGACTGGCCGGGCGCCGGGACCGGCCGTGGCATGCGGATCCCGGCCGTCGTGGAACCATACGCGACCCAGGGCCTGCTTCTTGCGCCGCCGGAACAGGGTGCTGCCGATCACCGCGGTCACCGGATCCCCCGGTTGGATGGCCTGGCTGCGGGGCCTGGGCGAGAGCGGGCAAGGCTATGGCCCGAGAGCGGAATACACGTCCATCATCGCTTCGGCCTCTTCGTCCCAGCTTGGAACCCGAACCTTGGCCATGTTGGTCCGCGCTTCTTTGATGGCGTCTGCCGTCAACGCCGTGATCACCTCCACGAGATTGCTGGCTGGGTCGTCGATGCGCCAGCGTTCAAACGCGGGTCCCAAGAGACGAGCTATCTCGGGCAGGTCGGTGAAGAAGAACGGCAGGCCGGCCTGGACGTATTCGAAATGCCTTATTAGGCAAGGACAACTTATGTGAAAGGCAACTCGGCTGGGTAAGGCAAAGCCCGACGTCACCCCCGGCCGCGTAGTGAACCACCTCGGTCGGCGGAACTACCGGGAGTTGGTGGATGTTCGCGTGGTCCGCGCAGTACTCGCTTACCAGCGAATCCAGCTCGCCGCCGCCACTAGGAATACAATGTGGTTGTTGACAGCCGGGTCGGCGAACGCATCGAGCATCGCGTGGATATTGCGTCCTTTCTTAGAATTACCGACGAATATAAATAGGCGTTTGTCCGCGGGAACTGACAGCAGCCCACGAAGGTCAATCCGCCGCTCGGAATCTCCGACGTCAGAGATGTTCCTGACTGCCACTGGGTGTACGCCTCGGTATCGCCGCCGATACCAGTCTGCAATCGACTGATTGACCACGAAGACGGCATCACACTTCTTAATGAGCAATGTTCGATGATCTTGAAGATCCAGCGTTGCACGCCCGTAGCGGTGCGGTCTCAGTCTCAAGCTCATGCGTATCGTAGATCAGTTTCGCCCGAGTCGGCGGCTCAGTAGGTAGCAGACTGGGAGGACGGCGACAGAATGAGCGTTGACCACGCGGACGTCGCTTTGGGAGTACCGCCTGAATACTGATCTGGACCACGATAGCTGTGTTATTATACGCCCAGCGGCCGAAGGACGCCGACCATGAACAGGGCCGCCCACCCGGTCGATTCGCCGACCATGTGACAGGTTATCCTGGCGTGGCAGGCCAGCCCGTCCCATCCCGCAGATTACCACGCTGGAAAATAGCTCGGAACGAGCAACGGACAGTGTTCTGCTTCAGGATCCTGCTCGAGTTAACTACAGGACTTGACGAGACGTGGAGATTGCCGCCCCGAGAAGTCTCTGCTCGCCCACGATACGCGCGGCTCTTGGAGATGACATGGATCAGGCACCAGCCGCGGCGACAGCGTTGACAGCCGCAGCGATTGCCGCCAGATCATCGGCGGACAGTGCAGGGTGCGTCGGCAGGGAAAGCGCTTCGCGGGAAGCGCGCTCAGTTTCCGGGAGGTACAGCGTGAGCCCGAAGGACGGAAGCCGGTGACTGGGGATGGGGTAGTACACACCGGTAGCGATACCGTGCTCGTCGGCTAGCGTCCTGGCGAAGCCGTCGCGGTCATCGGGAACCCTGATGGTGTACTGATGGTAGACGTGGACAGCCCCGTCGGATATCGGAGGGGTGAGGACGCCGGATAGGTTCGCGTCGAGGAATTTCGCATTCTGCTGGCGCTGCTGGGTCCAAATCGGAAGCTTCGCCAGTTGGGCTCGGCCGATGGCGGCGTGCACGTCAGTCATCCGCGCGTTGAATCCTACTATTTCGTTGACGTATCTGCGCTCCATGCCCTGGTTGCGCAGCAGCCGGATCGAGCGGGCAAGCCGGCTATCGGCACAGGACACCATTCCTCCCTCGCCTGCGGTCATGTTCTTGGTGGGGTACAAGCTGAACATGCCGAACGAGCCGAAGGTGCCGACGGGCCGGCCCTGCCACGCTGCGCCGTGCGCCTGGGCGGCATCTTCGAAGATGCCAGACCATGACGTTCGGCTACTGCCGAAAGCCGGGTCATATCAGCTGGATGCCCGTACAGGTGCACCGCCATGATGCCCTTGGTACGCCTGGTCACCGCGGTTTCGACGGCGGCGGCATCGAGGCAGAACGGTCCGGGCTCGATGTCGGCGAAGACCGGCGTGGCGCCGCTGAGGGCGACCGCGTTGGCCGTCGCCGCGAAGGTAAACGACGGGACGATAACCTCGTCTCCCGGTCCGACCCCGGCGGCGAGCAGGCCAAGGTGCAGGCCCGCCGTCCCAGAACTGACGGCGACGCAGTCCCGTCCAGTGACCAGTTGATCGCCGAAGTCCCGCTCGAAGGCGCTGACCTCTGGCCCAGCCGGCGATCATGCCGCTGCGCAGGACGCGGTCCACTGCGATACGCTCTTCGTCGCCTATCAGCGGCTTAGCAATGGGAATCACGAAATTTCCTCCCGGAGGATCTCGCCGGTCTGCACATATTCCGCACCCGTACGCGGACAGCGGAACCGGTCGTCACCGACCGCTGCTAGAGCAACTCCGGCTCGCCCGACCCACCGCACGAATCGCGCGGGAATACCGGTGACGAGAGCGAAGTCAGGAACGTCTTTCACCGCGACCGAACCGGCGGCAACTACCGCCCAGCTGCCGACGGTGACCGGCGCGACGCACACCGCGCGTGCGCCGATCGAGGCCCCGTAGCGCACCGTGACCCCGACCGGTTCCCAGTCCCCAGCGGTCTTGATCGAGCCTTCTGGCGTGACCGCCCGCGGATATCGGTCGTTGGTGAACACGGCGCCTGGCCCCACGAAGACACCGTTGTCAAGCCATGCGGGCTCGTAGATGAGGGCGTAGTTCTGCACCTTGCACCCCCGCCCGAGGCGGACCCCAGGGCCGATGTACGCGCCGCGGCCGATGGTACAGCCGACGCCGATCTCGGCCCCCTCCCGGATCTGGGCGAGATGCCAGACAGATGCACCCTGCCCCAGGCGAGCGCGGGGGTCAACGTCCGCGCCCGGCATGACACGCGGTTCCGGAAGCCGTTCTTCTATCACGTAATGAGCATAGTTGATGACTCTCAGTCGTCGTAGTTTTTTTCGTGCGGCCGAGGAAAACTGGTAAGAAATCGATATTTTTAACATGTTTACGTCCTTATCAATACATATGCCCTCGATTAGCTTACAAGTGGCTCTTGGTGCCGTCTGCTGATACCGCCGAAGTTCCTGCGGCACGGGCTGTCGCGTCCGCCGCTGCCACTGGATGAGACGGTTGTCGAGCGACCGCGCGAACGACCAGACGGGCCAGGGCGAAGTAAACCACCACCAGGATCGCTGACCAGCATCCGACCGCCCACACTGGCGACAAGCCTGCCTCCCATGCGACGCAGAAGCACAGGATCGTCGCGGTAAATCGCCCGGAATCCCACATCAGCAACCGTCGGTTATCCCCAGTCACGTTGAGCAGTTGAGAGAATGGCACCGCGACAAACTGCGCCAGAGCCCCGGCGGCCTGGGCCGCCAGCAGCAGACCGGCCTCGCGCCACTTCTGTCCGAGCACCAATGGCACAGCCCAAGTACCGAGCGCCCCGGCCAGGGCACAGGGGATCAGGCCGACGGCGAACAGATCACGCATCCCGTGCCGCACGACTCGCGCAGCATTATCATCACCGACGCGGAGCATTCGGCTTACCTCGCCGAGGTTGGCGAACGCGGCTGCCTGGCTGATGATGCCAAGCGGCGCGACGAGCACACGGATGCCGATTGCCAGCTGCCCGGCTGCCGCGTTGCCATAAAACATCGAAACCAGAATGATAGGGGCTGAGCTGGTCAGGCTGTTAAGCAATGCACTGCTGCCGGCGAGCGCCGCGAACCGCCTGTTCTCCCGCCACAAAGCCGGAGCTCTCGCCAGCTTGCACCTAGCGTTACGAAGAGCGGGAAGGAAGCAGAGTCGCGACAAGCCAAAGCCTGCGAGCAGGGCGCCGACGCCGGGGCTGATCATGCCCAGGAGCAGTTGGATAACTCCCATGCTCGCGCCCTGGCCAAAGTTCCCGCCCGCCAGGCTTCGGTATCTCTGGGCGCGCGTCATTACCGCAGAGCCCAGGTTCTCGATAGCTGGCAGGAAAACGAGGAACCCCGTGGCCAGCCAGTAGACATTAACGTGCCACAACGCCACCGCAAAGCCGGCCACCAGGGTCAACCCGGCCGCCCAGATAACTGAAGTGATCAGCCCCAACCAGATGAGTCCCGCCGCTTCGGCATCGTCGGCGCTCCGCAGGGACCGGATTTCAAGACGGAAGGTGGAGACACCCAAGAACACCGACGCGACACCAGTGATCAAGGCGAACTCGCCGTACACCGCGGGCTCGAATATCCTTGAGATAAAGGGGGTCACCAACAGGCCGACGGCGTTGCCAAGCCCGCACCCGATCAGGACGGTGAACCCGGCCTTGCGGACTCTTGCCTGGTCCGCACGCTGAGCGTGGCTGCCGGTCCATTCAGTCCAAAGGCTCGGCCGTATACGGTGTACGAGGGTGTACGCATACCGGGAGAGGCTGCTGCGATGCCCGTATCCGGCCGCAGCTCTGCTCACCGCGAACGGCTTGCGGTATTGGCCCTGGTTCATGAGCGGCTGCAGCTCGCTGCCAGCCGGAAAGGCCAGTACGGGCATATTCACCTGCTGCCTTTGCGCTTCGCCGGCCTGGCCGACGATCCGGGGACACAGCATGACGAGGAGGAGCGCCAGCAGCATTCCGTGTGTCAACAAGCAGGTGAAGAGTGCAGAATTCGCCAGCGAAAGCGATGAAACGGTGATCAGAATTGTTGCTATCTGCCGGTCGGCGTTCCGTGCGGCTCGATCATAAAACCAGAGGAAAGCTGCGAGTACAAGCGTGAACGCGATCACCCCGACGTGGCCGAAGTTGGCATAGGCGTCCGCCCATATATTCACATTCGGGTCGCCAGTCGAGTGGTAGATAGCAAGAGCGATCTGGCGAGCCGGAGGTATCGCACCTCTGTTCCCGGTAAGCGCGCCGATGACTCCGTAGGCCAGGTGGGTCTTAGGCGCGACAAAGGTGAAATATTGGAAATAGTAGCCAGAGTTCACTCCAGGGACCAGGGTCATTCGCCGAACAAATATTGTGGTCCATGCGAAAGAATGGCTGATTGTGTCGATTACGTAGGCGGCTGACACGAGGGCGGCGAAGGCGAGCCCGAGGCGCGTTCCGATTGCAGGCGACCTCTTTTCCGAGCCCTTCCGGCGCAGCGCGAATAGAAGGGCTGCGATTGCGAATACAGAGAACAAGACTGATTTATAGCCTGTTACCGTGTAGATGAGGACATCTCCCAATGCCCCGGCCAACACTGGCAGGATGCGGCGAGACTGCAGACCGAGGACGATGAACAAGGGGTTGATGACGTTTGCCTGCCAGTTCAGCAGATAGGTAAGCACGCCGCTTCCTTCGTCGTCGAATACGGCCCTGACGCTGTAGACATCGCTGAATGAAAGCAGTTTGAATTGAATGCCGAACGTGGCGAACATCATTACGTAGCTTACTATGGACAGCAACGCAGCTATCAGCCATACCCGCCGTAGTGACAGACTGCCAGCCAAGTTCAACGGTCGCCGGGGAACCATGGCGATTGCGGCAAGCAGTAGATAAGCACCGGAGGTGCTGGCCATCATATCGCCCGCGACATTTGTAAAGATCACATCTGTGGCCGCGACTGCGAGTACCGGTATGACGACCAGCGGCAGGAGCATATACAGTACGCCGTCGGAGGGCTGCCGATAACGGACGGGTGTGACAGCGGTGCATAGCAGGATCAGGCTAAGGACAACTATCTGTGTCCAGGTTGATGGCGACCTATAGAATAGTCCCAGATAGCCAAAAAGAGGCGCAAGGATCGAGCGGTCGGCCAGGCAGATCAGCGCGTAGTACCCCAAGACTGCGGCAAATTGTACTGATTTATGATAGCTCAGTAGGTTAGTTCTTCTGAGCGGCATCCCGGTCCCCATGAGCCCACTATAAACACTTCGCTGAGGTCCCCTGCGCAGCGATATCGTCCAACGTCTTCGTCTTAGCCTGAATGTAAGGATTACACCTTTTGGTAATACTATCTCGGGATCTGCTGAATTCACCTGAAAGATGACATTGGCCGAGAATATATCCCAGGTAACCCCTTTGACAGGCGTGTGCATGACTATCGGTCAATACTCGGTTGTGCTGCTATTGGGAACGCGGTAACGTAACTCTGCGGTGGCAACCTCGTGAGCACGTTCGGCAGGCATATTGCCGATTTAATTCTGAAGCGGGACAAATGTTGCCCATGGACACCTCGGAGGATCACCAGTTTGCCGACCGGATCGAGCGCCTCAGTCTGCACGAGATGAAACGGGATGCGTGGCGGCGCTGCCAGCAGCCCGCGGGCGGGCACTATGAAGGGTACGAGGCTGGCTTAAATACGAATATGACCAACTTTCCGGCCGCCTTGGGTACTTTCGGGTAGTCTTCAACGATGGAGGTCTGAAGCGGTGATGTCGGTGAAGCGAATTAGGGAGCACGAGCGCATCCGTGCGGTCTACTCCGGTTATGAATCTAACGATGCGTGGCATCGTAAACGCGATAAATCAAATCTGGGAAACCAGTTGAATAAAGTAACCCAATGGTCGGCCCTCCGGCAGGCCATTGCCAGGCAAGGTCTGCGCGATGGCGCTACCATACTCGATGTGGGGTGCGGGAGAGGCGAGGACTTGCAGCTTATCGCACAAGAATTCAGCCATGTACGCCCATCGCTTTATGGCGTCGACCTCATCCCTGGCCGGATAGAACAAGCCCGCAAAGTGCTACCGCAGGCGACACTCCAGGTGGCAGGCGGTGAAGAACTTGAATTTAAGGACAATTTCTTCGATCTTGTCCTCACCATGGGGGTTTTCAGTTCGGTCCTCGATGCGAGCGTCGCTCGCGACATCGCACGCGAAATGATCCGAGTCACCAGCAAGAGCGGAACCATCCTATGCTATGACATGCGCTACCCGGATTTCCGAAACCCGCATACCCGGCCAATACGCCGTAGAGATCTGCGGGATCTGTTCCCTGGGTTGCGAATCCTGGTGACCCCAGTTACCCTGTTGCCGCCGCTCGCCCGCGGTCTCGGCACAATCACCGTGGCGGCCTACCGTCCGTTGCATGGATTGCGACTGCTGCGCGGTCATTATCTCGCTGAGATCCACCCAACTGGTCCCCGGCCATTACGAAATGAAGCAACTCGCCGACGCGCCCGGCCAGGTCACGGGCTTGCTCGGGTCGTGTAGCTGCGGACGTCGGCAGGAGCACAGAATACGAGAGCCTCACGGTTGCTAGCGGGACGTACCAATCATCTATTCATCAAGTGTGAACAATATGTGTTAATATCACTACCATTTGCGACACGCGCGGCGTGCAGGGCGCGAAGCACCGGACAGGGGAGACGGGTGCGAGTACTGAGCGTGGTCGGCGCGCGGCCACAATTTGTCAAGCTGGCTCCGGTAGACCAGGCGGTGAAGGCCGCCGGGTATCAGCACGTGATCGTGCACACCGGCCAACACTACGACATGGCGCTGTCCCAGGTGTTCTTCGACGAACTCGGCATCGGGCCGCCCGCCGTCAACCTCGGAGTCGGCTCATGCGGAGCCGCCGGGCAGGTGGCCAGTATCCTGTCCGGCTTGGACCCGGTGCTGGCTGATATCAGGCCTGACTGGGTGCTGGTGTACGGCGATACCAACTCCACCCTGGGCGGCGCGCTGGCGGCGACCCAACGCCGCCAGCCGCTGGCGCACCTGGAGGCCGGGCTGCGCTCGTTCGACCGGCATATGCCCGAGGAACGCAACCGCGTTCTGGCCGATCATGCGGCAGACCTGCTGCTCGCGCCGAGCCAGGTCGCGGTGCGGAACCTGACCGCCGAGGGCCTGGAGCCCCGCACGGTGCTTACCGGAGATGTCATGGTGGATACGCTCACGGCGATGCGAGCTCGGATCGCCGCAGACCTGGCCCGCTACCGGCCCACGTTCACCGAGGACGGGCCGTATCTGCTCGCCACCGTGCACCGCGTCGAGACCACCGACGACCCGAAGCGACTCGCCGCCACCCTGGATGCGCTGCGCCGCTGCCCGTTGCCGGTTCGGCTGGTCGCCCACCCCAGGCTCAGCGAGCGAGCCCGCGGTTTCGGCCTGTCGCTGGAGGGCGGAGCGCTCCGCGCCTCGCAGCCTCTGCCTTATACGCAGATGATCGCAGCAATGCTTGCCTCTCATGGCGTCGTCACCGATTCCGGCGGGCTGCAGAAGGAAGCGCTCCTGCTCGGTGTCCAGTGCACGACGTTGCGCTCGCGGACCGAGTGGCCGGAAACCCTCGTGGACGGCTGGAACGTCCTCGTCCCCGATCTGCGAGACCTCACCGCCGCAATATCCAGGTCCCGCCCTTCCGGTGATCCGCCGGCACCCTACGGACGCAGCGGCGTGGCCGACCGGGTGGTTGCCGTGCTCGCCGACAGGACGCAACGCCGTTGAATAAGAATAAAGGGATTGTTAGCCTTGGGCTTCGTGTCCCTTCGTGGGGGTCTCGGCCGTGCGACCCGCGCCCCATGGTCCGGCCGAGCAGCGGCCGAGCAGGGCGAGGTCTGTGCCGGCATGTAGATATAGCCTTGAAGGCTACGGATATATTCGGGCGCCAGGAGCTCATCCGCGTCCGACGGACGGGCCGATGAGCTTGCGGTACTGCCGGGCCAGTGTGCTGCGGTCAAAGTACTTTTCGACGTACCGCCGCCCGTGCTGCCCCATCGCCTCACGGCGCTGCGGGTCGGCGGCCAGCGTCTCGATCGCGCCGGCCAAGGCTGTGCTGTCTTCGGGTGGCACCACCTGCGCGCCGGCTTCGCGCAGGATCTGCGCCGCCTCGCCGACCACCGCCCCCACCACGGGCCGACCGGCGGCGAGGCATTCGAACATCTTCGACGGGATGAACGATGAAAACAGCGGCACGTCACGTAGCGGAATCAGGCAGATGTCGGCGGCTGCGAGCAGCCCGGGCATATGGTCGTGCGGCATGCTGGGGAGCAGAGTGACGTTGCGCAGCCCGAGTTCGGCGATCCGGTTCTGCAGCCGCCGCTTGTCCGCGCCCTCGCCGACGAAGGCGAACCTGACTGGCTTGCCGACGAGCTGGGCGGCGGCGTCCGCCACCGATGTAAGTCCCTGTGAGATCCCGTGTGTCCCCGCGTAGAGCACCAGGCAGTCATCGGGGTCGGCGCCAAGGCGGGAGCGTAGCTCTTCATCGGCGCTGACCCCGAAATCAAACTCGTGCAGGTTGACGCCATTACGGATCGTATGCACCTTGCCCACCGGCACGCCGCGCCCGATCAGGTTGGCGCGGAACCCGTCACTGACCACGATCACGGTGTCGGCTGCGGCGTAGGCGGCGAGTTCCAGCCGCTCCAACATGCGGATGATCCGGCGGTTGGTCAGCACACCGAGCTCGGTGAAGATAGCCGGCCACAGGTCCCGGATCTCTACCACCAGCCGGGCGCGCTTGAGCCTGGCCAGCAGCCAGCCTGCGCCGATGGAGAAGAAGGTGGGAGAGGAGACGACCACCACGTCGGCAGGACCGCTCGCGCGCCAGCCGAGCAGCACGCTGGTGATCATGAAACTCAGGTGATTAATGGTCTTGCGGGCCATCCTCTCGTTAGGAGTGGCATACAGCCAGGTGCGCACGACCCGGTAACCGTCACGGCGCTCACGGCGCCGGATCGCGCCACGGTACTCCGGCGGCACTACCCCGGTGGGATAGTTCGGAATGCCGGTGAGGACGGTCACTTCGTCTCCGTCCGCGGCCCAGGCTTCGGCCAGCGCGGACAGCCGGACCTGCGGCGCTCCGATCTCCGGCGGGAAGTAGTGAGTCACGATGATGATCCGCATGGCCGCACCGCCCCGTTCCGGCTCTTCGCCGGATCTGGTTCGCTTCGCCGACATCACCGTTTCACCCCCCGGCCGCCCAGAACGACCCGAACAGTGCGGGTCAGGATAATTAGGTCCGACAGGGTTGTCCGGTTCATCGCGTAATCGAGGTCCAGTTCGATTTTTTCAGCGATAGAAAGGTCATCACGGCCGTTGACTTGAGACCAGCCGGTAATACCAGGTAGTGCTCGAAGCACTCCCTGCTGACGAGGGGTGTAGCGTGCGACGATCGTTACCAGTTCCGGCCTCGGGCCAACGAGGCTCATCTGCCCGGCCAGCACGTTGAACAACTGGGGTAGTTCATCGATGCTCCAGCGCCGCAGCACCGAACCGATCCGGGTAATTCGCGGATCAACGCTCTGGGTCAGCGCTGGACCAAGCCGGTCGGCACCATCCACCATCGTCCTCAGCTTGAGGATCTGGAAAGGCTGACCGTCTCGGCCGCTGCGCCATTGCCGATACAGCACCGAGCCCCGCGAGTCCAGCTTGATCGCCACGCAGGCCAGCAGCAGGATGGGCAGGACGCCAGCCAGTGCTATCAAGCTGAATACCAGATCCAGGCATCGCTTGAGCGCCTCGGAGAAGGGCGCTTTACGGGTAGGCGCGGTATCGGTCGGCCGCCCGCCATGGTCGGGTGGCTTATGGCTTGCTCCCTGATCAGGGGACATAGCGAGGAATAAGGCTCAGCGTCGCATTGATTACGCGTTCGACGTCAGACTCGGTCATGGCCGAGTAAAGCGGGAGTGACAATACCCGCGAAAACGCGTCCTCCGAGGCAGGGAACTCACCGCCACGGAAGCCGGAACACTGGCGGAAGTGCGCCGACAAATGGAGCGGGATAAAGTGAACGCTGGTTCCGATACCGAGGTGGTTGAGGTCCTCAGCGAGCTGGTTGCGCATATTCCGGACTGTTCCAGCCAGGCGCAGCGGATACAGATGCCACGCGGAGCGTATGCCTTCTCTGACAGTGGGCAGGTCAACCAGGTCGCCGAGGGCCGTGAAGGCGGCCGTGTAGCGGTCAGCGATCGCCGTACGGCGAGCCCGCATGGCGGGCTCTCTGCGCAGTTGGCTTCTTCCCAGGGCAGCCTGGAAGTCGGTCATATTCGCTTTGAATCCAGCCTCGAGTACGTCATAATGCCAGCTCGCGGTCTGCTGGTAGCGACGCCACGCATCCCTTTGCATGCCGTGCAGCCTGAGCCGCTCAACTCGGTCGGCGAGTTGATGATCCTCCGTGGTGAGCATGCCGCCTTCACCGGTGGTGATGTTCTTGGTGGCGTAGAAGGAGAAAGCGGTCACGTCCGCGATTGAGCCGATGGGCCGACTGCCGACCGCGGCGCCCAGGGAATGCGCGGCATCTTCGATGACGACGACGCCTCGATCCCGGGCCATCTTGACGATCTCTTCTATGGGACACGGATGCCCCCCATAGTCCACCGCGATGACCGCCCTAGTCCGAGGCCCCAGCAACAGCTCGATCTGGGCCGGGTCAATCTGCATGGTAATCGGATCGATGTCGGCAAACACCGGCGTAGCTCCGACATGTTCGATCACGTGGGCTGACGCGCAGAAGGTGAACGGAGTGGTGATTACTTCATCACCCGGACCGATATCCTGAGCTACCAAGGCCAGATGGAGTGCGGCCGTACATGAGGACAGGGCGACAGCCCGGCTTGTCCCGGTGTGGGAGGCGAATTCGGCCTCGAATTCCCGGCACAGCGGACCGTGGGTCAGCCACCCTGATCTGAGTGCCATGCTGACGCAGGCGATGTCTTCCGCATCGATCGATGGACGGTGGAAAGGCAGGAATTCCGAGCCGTCCACGGCTTCGGCAGCATCTCCAGTCTCCTCATGGCCCACTTCGCCGTCGGGACAGAATCGGTGCCGCGAGTCGTGCTCGCGCATGCCTGGAAGGAGGGCCTGCTGATGGGCGGCGACACGCTCCCGGTGCGGCAGGAGATCCTGCAGCATCGACCGGCTTTCACTCACGACGTTGTGCGCCGGCCGGTAGCCAAGCTCGAGCAGATACTTCTGGCCGGCCTCGGCGTCATGCACTTGGCGATCAATGACCGGGCCAGGGTCTTCCGCAGGCGGAGCGCCGGGCTCGAGGCCTAGGTCACGTGCTGCCCGCTGCACCACTCGGGCCAGGCTGCGGAGGCTATGCATCTCCCCGGGCTGGTTGAAGACCCGGTATTCGCCCGGTTTCGGCGGCTTCTCTAGGCAGAGGGTCAGGCCTTGCATCGAATCGCCGAGCGGGAGCGAGGCGAGAACCTGGCTGCTTACCCCGTCGGGGATCAGGGGATGCCCGATGACAGCCCGGCAGGAAAGCCGGTTGAGCACGGTTCCGAAAGCCCGGTCAAAGTCGAGCCTGGTGCGCATCCGCGGATCATCACTCATGCCCTCGGTACGAGTACCGAAGACCACACCCTGCCTGACCTCCGTGGCACGAATTCCCCAGCTCTCACACGCGCGCATAATGCCGTCCGGAGCCGGTGCCAGGAATGACATGAGGTCCGTGAAACCCTCAGGAATGCCCGCATCGAGGAGGTCGGGCTTGGGCAGAAAACCGAGCTTCACGAGATGCGCCTGGGGAGCGAGATCCCGGACGGCAAACAACAGGTTGAAAGTCGTTTTCAGGTTGTTCACCTGGGCGAACATTGTGTGCTGACGGTCGATCATCGAGTAGGGAGCAGACGAGCACTCACCGAGATGGACAATTGCCTCCGGCTCGAATTCCAGAAAGATCCGCTCGACCAGGCCGTAGTCTTGCAGATCGCCGCGCCAGAAGGGGATGGCCTGGCCGGTTTCGGCGCGTAGCGCACGCAAGCGCTCATCTATGGATGCGATCGGGATGGCGCTGACCGCGTCCAGTTCTTCGACCCAAGACCGCCGGAGCAGGGCATCTGCTCCCGCTACTTCGTGGCTACGCCTGGTTAGATACTGGGCCAGCGGCCAGCCAAGGTAGCCATCCATGCCCGCGATGAAAACTCGCACTGCTCCCCCCGCTGCCCGGCAGGCGCAATCCGGCTGCTTCTATGACGAGCTATTCAGCATGCCCCGTAGCACCTTTTGTCCTATTTCGAGAAGTTAAGCGGGAATATGTCCATCGCGATACTCCGGAAAAGTCCCCCCTCCGGGAATCACATTATCATATCTTTAGTAACGCTACCATCAAAGCGCTAATCACAAATCATGCATCCTTCGTCAGGTCGGCCGGCATTCCTGACAAAATATCCGTCAGGAAATACTAGCAGATTTCATAACGCACCTGGTGGCAGAGAATAATCGGCATATCCCGGCCGGATCGGCCAGCTACCGGGGCCCGGACGGTAACCTTCGCGGCTCTTTCCTACATATACACCCTCGGAGAGGGATCAGCCCGCTGGGAAGTTCACTGCGGGCTGCGGTCCGGCACCGCGCTGCTCCCATTCGGGTGTACCGCATGGGATGCCGCCGCCTGGCTGTGGTAGGGCTTGTACGCGTAGCCGTAGCCGTAGCCGTAGCTGTAGCCGTAGCGGCGTCCGGTCTGCTTGGTGACCTTGTTCAGCACGACACCCAGGATCGTGGTTCCGACCTGCTCCAGCTTTTCCACCGCGCGATGGAGGTCACCGCGCCGAGTCTGCCCCGCCGCGGCAAGCATGAGCGTGGCGTCCGCGTACCGCGACAAGATCGCGGCGTCGGTGACGGGCAGCACCGGAGGGCTGTCGATGAGCACCAGGTCGAAGCGCTCGCGCAGCCGGACGAAGATCCCCTGGACCTGACTGCTGTTGAGCAACTCAGCGGGATTCGGCGGTATGGGACCGGACGGGAGCAGGGTAAGCCGATCCAGGCCGGGGACGGGCTGCAGTATCTCCTCCAGTGTCTGCTCGCCGAGCAGCACGCTGGTCAGTCCCACGTTCTCGTCCAGGCCGAGGAACTCCCCGATCCGGGGACGGCGCAGGTCACAGGAGACGAGCAGCACCCGCTCGCCAGCTTGCGCGAAGACTACGCCCAGGTTGGCCAGCGTGGACGTCTTGCCGTCACCTTCACCCGGGCTGGTCACCACCACGCTGCGGAGCTGTCGCTCCTGCCGGGCGAACTGCAGCGAGGTCCGCAGCGACCGGTACGATTCCGCTGCCGGGGACGTGGGCTCGGTCATCACCACGACCAGCGGCTGCTGCCGCCGCAAGGTCGGCACCAGCGGGGCCATGGCCAGCACCGGGGCACCGCAGGCGTGCTCGGCCGCCTCCTTTGAGTCCAGCTTGTCGTCCAGGCTGTCCCACAGGAAGGCCGCGCCGAGTCCGAGCGCGAGACCGGCGGTCAGCCCCAGCAGGGCGTCCTGGGCGGGTTTGGGCGAGCTCGGCGAGGTCGGCGTCGGCGCGGGCGTGACCAGGACCACGTCGCCGGTATCGACCGCGCCGCTAACCTGCATCTGGGCCAGCTGCTCCTTCAGGACGGCCTGCTGGTTGAGCAGGGCCGAGGCCTCCGGCGAGGTCGTGTTGCCCCGGAACGGCTTGAGCTGCTGGGTGAGCGAGTTGATCTGCGAGCGCAGCTGGGCCTCGGCGGTGGCCAAGTTGCGTTCGGCGACCGACTGCTGGTACTGGACGAAGGCCGTCGCGTATGCGTTCGCAATCAGGGCCGCCTGCGACGGCACGTCGCCGGTGGCCGTGATGGCCATCACGTTCGTCTGGCCCACCTCCGCAGCCGACACCGCCGGCGCACCGTTCAGCCGGGCGCGGACGGCCTGCTGGACCGGGGCGCTGGTGACCAGCTGCAACTCGGTCTCCACATCCGTCTGGGTGACCGGCTGCGGCTGCGTCACGCCCACCGCGCTCGCGTCGACCGACGGCTGTACCAGCAGCTGCGCGGTCGCCGAGTATTCCTTATGCGCGGTCAACGAGAACACCAAGCTGGCCCCCAGGCCGAGCGCGGCGGCCAAGCCAACCCACCATTTACGGCGGCGCAGAATCTGCAGATATGCGCGAAATGACGGCTCGGTGCCAAATTCGGTCATAATGACTTTCTCTCTGATGGCCAAGTGGCGGTGGCCGGGACCGCATCGGCCGCTGCGCGAATTTAGTCTACGCCAAGCGCCGGTGCGATAAAATCATTGCGCCGGTAGCAGAGTGTTCCGTTCTGAAAAATTCTGCAATCCGGATTCCCGGCCCGGCTCAAGGAATGCAAATGAAGAGAAATGTCCGGCAATATCGTCATGCGCGAGGCTGACGGCATCGTGGTGCTGTGCACCGCGAACGTTTGCCGGTCGCCGATGGCGGCCCGGCTGCTGGCCCGGCGGCTGTCCGAGCTCGGCGTGACGGCCCGGGTCTGGTCGGCCGGGATGCTCGGCGACGGAGATCCGCCGCTGCCGGAGGTCGTCTCGGTTATGGCCGGGTACGGGATCGATATCACGGCGCACCGCAGCCGCCTCGCCGGTGCCGCCGACCTGGCCCACGCCGACCTGGTGCTGGCGATGGCCCGGGAGCATCTCCGGTACGCCGTGGTGACCGAGCCCGGGGCGTGGCCGCGTGCGTTCACCCTCTGGGAACTCATCCGGCGGGGTGAGCAGATCGGGCCACGGCGGCCGGGTGAGCCGCTGTCCGGCTGGCTGTCGCGGGCCCACGAGGGGCGCGAACGCGCGGCGCTGCTGGGCGACTCGGCCGAAGACGATGTGCCCGACCCGGCCGGCAAACCGTTGCAGGAGTACGCCGACGTGGCCAGGGTGCTGGACCGGTCGGTGGCCAGGCTGGCCGAGTTGGGCTGGGCGCATGCTGGGTCGTACCCTTAAAGGCTGACCGCGCGCGGGCGGGCGGACAGTTCGGCCTCGGCTTCCTCGGGTTCCCGGGTGGCGCGGCTCTGAGCCGGGAAGGCCCGAACGCCGCCATGGGAGGAACCGAGGGCCAATCGGGCCAGGTCCCGGCACAGGGAATCGGCGTCCGCGTCGGGGTCCAGGGCGGCTACCTCATCGGCGCTCAGCGGAGGCACGGGGACCTGGCTGATCAGCGGATGATACGGCCGCAAGTCGTTCTCGCCCTCGCCGAGCCGGTCTTCGAACAGCTTCTCGCCCGGGCGCAGTCCGGTGAACACAATGTCCACCTCGCGGCTGCTGCCAACGGCCATCCTGCGCGCCATATCGGCGATCCGTATCGGCTCGCCCATGTCGAGCACGAGGGCCTCCCCTCCCCGCCCTATCGCGGCGGCCTGCAGCACGAGATGGACCGCCTCGTCGGCCAGCATGAAGTACCGGCGGACCTCCGGGTCGGTCACCGTGACCGGGCCGCCCGCAGCAACCTGGGCCGACAGGGCGGTGAGGACCGACCCGCGGCTGCCCAGCACGTTGCCGAAGCGCACGCTCAGGAACCTTCCGGCCGCCCGGGCCGCCGCGTCCGCAGTGAGTCGTTCGGTGATCCGCTTGGAGTAGCCGAGCACGCTCACCGGGTTCGCGGCCTTGTCGGTCGAGATGTTGACGAACGAGTGGACGCCATGATCGGCCGCGGCTTCCAGGACCGTGAGGGTGCCCAGGACGTTGCTCTTGAGCGCCTCGGCCGGGGCGCGTTCCAGCAGCGGCAAGTGCTTGAGCGCCGCGGCGTGGAATACGATGCCGGGCCGGAACCGCTCGAAGACCTCCCTGACCCGGTGCCGGTCGCGGATGTCGGCCAGTACGGTCTCCTCGGAATCGAGCAGGGCCCGCCCGTGCAGCATGAGCTGGACCGCGTGCAGGGCCGATTCGTCGCGGTCCAGCATGATCAGCTGGGCGGGCCCGAGCTGGTCCAGCTGGCGGCAGAGCTCGGCGCCGATGGAGCCGCCCGCGCCGGTCACCAGGACGCGCTGGCCTGCGATGTGTTCGCGGACCGAGGCCACGTCCGAGGTCACCGCCCGGCGCCCGAGCAGGTCGCTGATGCGGGGATCCCGGACGCCTTCGATCTGCGCGTGGCCGGCCAGCAGTTCCCGCAGCGACGGGATCACCTTCGGGACGAGCCCGCAGCGCTCGGCCGCCTCGGTGAGGTCACCGATGACCTTGCCGGTCGCCCCGGCGATCGCGATGACCAGAACCCTGGCGCCGGTGCTGGCGGCGACCTCCGCCATCTGGCCCCGGCCGCCGAGCACCGGGACGCCGTTGATCCGCAACCGCCGCTTGGCGGGGTCGTCGTCGAGGATCGCCACCGGCTGGTAGGCCACGTCGGACTGGGTGGTCAGCCGGCGGATCAGCTGGGCTCCCGCGTCCCCCGCCCCGAAGACGATGATCTTCACCGCCGCGGGAGCGGGCGGCCGGGACCGCAGCCGACCCGCGAAGGCCACGTAGCGGGCGCCGAGCATCGCCACCAGGGCCAGCGCCGCGCCGACCACGACGGTCCCCGGCCGGACACGCTGACTGGACGTCAGCAGCGGGCCGACCAGCACCAGGCAGCACGCGACCAGCGCGGCCGCCAGCATCACCGCCTTGACCTCGTCCCGGCTCCCGCGCAGGTGCCGGCCGCGGTAGAGCCCGGCAGCCAGGCCGCATCCGGCCACCAGCGCGCACATGCCGAGCGCCCCGTACCACAGGACGGCCCGGCTCAGGTGAACCCCGGCCAGGCCGCTGGTGGCCCCGGCCGCGACGAGCAGGCCGCAGATCCAGGCCACGGTGTCGTATCCGGCCTCCGCAACCGTTCGCAGCCACCGGCGCTTGCCCAGGGCCCGCGCTAGCTGGCCCCAGACCCCGCCGGTCAGCACCTCCTCGCTCACGCTTTCCCCCATCGCTCGCGCTGCCGGGAAGGCCACCCCTCTTGCCCTCCGCCTCAGTACCCGGATACATTACCTTGAGCGAGCAAACGATGACAGAGAGTAAATAAACTAGCTCAGACTAAGGCGAAGGGGCGGTTGCCGACCCTCCGCACCGTGGTCGGGGGAAAGCGACTCCAGCCCGGACGCCGCTCGACAGGAAGCGGCGCCAGAAGGCCGGGGTGGGCCGGGCCGCGTGTTACAGACTGGGGGAACAGATGTCCGACATGACCGATACGACTAGCCAGGCCGGCGCTGAGCCTTCCGCAGGGGATGACAGACGTTCCGCCATTCATCACGGCGAGTACCGGCCGACTCCCCATCGGCGCAAGCGCCGTCCCTGGCGCATTGCGCTGGTGGCGCTCGGATCGTTCCTCGGCCTGGTGCTCGTGGTGGCGGCTGGCGGTTACGCATACGTCAATCACCTGGTCAGCAGCATCCCGCGCGTCAAGGTCGCCTACCTCACCGCGGCCACCAGCGGGTCCGGGCAGACATTCCTGTTCACCGCCAATCCCCTCGGGCCTACCGGGGTCAACGGCCAGTCGACGTCCTCGCCGACCTACAGCGAGCTCTTCATGCTCCTGCACATCAACGCCAACGGGAAGGCTGGCGGGGCGGTGACGATCCCGGGTAACACCGTCGTCAACGTGCCCGGCCACGGCCTCCATCCGCTCTCTTACGCGCTCAAGACCGGCGGCCCGAGCCTCGCGGTCGAGACCATCACGAAACTGACCGGCGTTCCGATCAACCACTACGCGCGGATCGACTTCAGCCACGTTGCGGGCCTCTTGGACGCCATCGGCGGGGTGGAGGTGACCATACCCAAGACCACCTCGAGCTTCGGGCAGACGTTCCACGCGGGAGTCAACCAGCTCACGGGCGTCACGGCCGTCTACTACGCGCGGGATCCCTCGCTCACCCAGGAGGCCCGGACGCTGCGCCAGGAGGTCATCGTCCGCGACACCCTGGCCAAGATCGGCAACGACCAGCTGCTCACCAACCCGGTGACCATGGTCAGCGTGCTCAAGGCGCTCACCAGCGCGCTGACCGTGGACAGCGACATGACCAACGCCGAGGTCACGTCGCTTGCCCGGCAACTCGGTGGCCTGGGCGGCTCCGCCGCCACCTTCGTGACCGCGGCCACGCAGACGGTGCACGGCAAGGTCGTCCTGAACCCGGCGATCGACAATCAGCTCTGGACGGCGATCGAGCATGACGGCATCAAGGCCTTCGCCGCCAAGTACCCGTCGACCGTGACCCCCCAGGCCGTGTCGTAAACTGCGGGGTCGAAGAGGCCGACGAGCGGCGGGCCGGCCAGGCGTATTCTGGCCGGCCCGCCCGTTCTCAGAGTCTCGTGGCCGGGCGCGATTGAAGTAGCCCGGTGATGAGCAGCTCGACCATATGACGCGCGTCGTAGCGCGAATCGCCGCCGGCATACTGCGGGCCGGCCAGGGGGTTCCTGGCCGGCCCGGGTGTGTGGCGTGTTCTGGGTGGTGGCGGTGGTCTTACCAGATGGTGATGTTGGAGGCGTTCAGGGCGGTGTTCCAGGCGGTGTAGTCCTGGGGGGTGGTGCCGTAGCCGGGGCCGGGCTGGAGCAGGTTGGCCACGGTGATGAAGTCCTTGAGCATCTGCTTGTAGGCCGCCCGGTGGTGGGTGGGCAGCAGGGCGCGGGTGGTGAGGATCTTCTCAGCCTGGGCCCGGACGGTGCGGGCGTCGGCTTCGAAGGCCAGGTGGTTGGCGGCGGTGGGTGCGTGGCTTTCGATCTGGAGGTCGGCGGCCAGGGTGTCGACGTCGGTGTTGAAGGTGACCTGGGCCTGTCCGCCGGGTGATTCCAGCCAGGCCAGCGACCGGTCGGCGGGGGTGGTGCGGGCGGTGGTGTGCGACTTAGCAGTGTGCGAGGTGGCCGGGTGGGCGGTGATGGAGTGCGAGTCAGCGGTGAGGGTCACGGGGGCTGAACTGTGGTGGGTTACCGCTGCTCCGGAGATGAGGGCGATGGCGGCGGCGGTGGTGGCTGCGGCGGCGGCGATGCGGTTCAGTTTCATGACCAATTCCTTTGAGCGGTGCTTCCGGAATTAGGTCGGGCTGCCATTTTTTTGGCTTGCGATGTTTTCCCGGGCGGGTTATCTGGTATTCATTTGTTTGCCTTTCACTTTCAGTTTCGGCAGTGGGGGTAGCGGTGTGGTTAGCGGGAAAGTTGCATGCTGGTTGTACTGCTAGGCGGTGGTGGCGGGGGTTGGCCGACGGGAGGTGCCAGGCGCGGGCAGAGCGCGGGCACGGCGCTACCGGACCGGTCCTGTCCCGCGGGCCGTTCCGGTAACCCGCGCCGGGCAGGCTGAGCCGCGGATCGAGAGATAACGCCGACATCACCAGGATCGGCTTCGCGCTCCTGCTCGCCGTCTCGCTGATGGTGCACCAATACGTGCGGAACTGGCCGCGGGCGATCCCTGTGTTCGCCGCATCGAGCGCGATCGTGCTGGCGCAGGCGGCCAGACCCGCGGATTGCGTGGCGAACGTGCGCTTAGTTAGACGTCTGGGTGGATGGTGGCCCAGTCGGCGGCCATGTCGATGACGGTCCACTTGTGCTCGGCCGCGGCGGCGAGGATCTGGTCGGTGCCGCTGCCCAGGATCGGGTCGCGGTCGTAGGCGTACTCCCGGTCGCCGTCGGTGTGGTGGACGACCAGCTCCAGGGTCCGGTGCGGGCTGGCTGCGGTCCACTGGAGCATGGCTAGGTCGCCGTCGGTGTTCCCGGCGGCCAGGATCGGGCGCTGCCCGACGTGCCGGTGAATCGAGCTGGGCTTTTGCGGGCCGTCGTCGATGATCCCGACTTTGGCGGTTTTGACGAGTTCGGGGCCGCCGTCGCCGACGCGGAACTCGGTTTCCCCGACGCTGCCGATCACCCGGTGCGGCGGCAGCCCATAGGCATCGGCCGTCCAGGTCCGCATGAAGTCCGTGCCGCCGCCGGAGAAGATCCAGCAGGAGAAGCCGCGGCGGTCCAGCAGGCCGAGCAGCTCCAGCATCGGCTGGTACACCGTCGCCGGATAGGGCCGCCCGAAGCGCGGGTGCCGGGCCGAGGCCAGCCAGCTCCGGCACACGGCGTCGAATTCCTCGGTGGTGATGCCCGCATGGGTGAGCGCCACCAGCTGCATCAGGGCCGCCATCCCGCCCGCGTGCAGCTCCTCGAGGCTGGTGGGATGACCCAGCTCGGCCGCCCGGTCCAGCGCAAAGATCAGCTGGGCGTATACGGGCTGCTCGGTCCATAGCGTGCCGTCATTATCGAACACGGCGACACGGTTGCGCTCGGGGACGAAGTCCGGCGAATCGGGATCGGTCACGGCAGCGACGAACTCCACGATCGCCTGCTTCGCGGTTGTCTCACGCCAGCTCGGCAGCTCATCGGGGCTCATCACCCGCCGCCTCCTGCGTCTGATGTTGATCCCGGCCCTGATTGGCTCATCAAGTACAGCGTAGAAGGGTTGTTCTGCAGATAGCTCATCCCGTCCGGGTGATCCCGACCTGAGAGGAGACGGCTCGTCGCGGGAGAGCCGTAGCGTGCCGCAAGGTCCTGACGTGCATTTTTAACCCCCTCCCAGCACAAGTGCCGTTGCAGTATGCGTCACGGCCAGGTGAACCTCCCAGACCGGCCGCGTTAACCGCGAAGCCGGCAGCGTCGGCTTGGTCGTGCGGGGCTCGGGCACCTGGCGCGGCAGCTGGGGAGCGACATGGGACCCGATCCGGGCGAGCGTCTCTGCCTGTTGGGCCGCCATCGGCATGGCCAGCAGGTAACCCTGCCCGAACCGGCAGCCCATCGAGATCAGCAGGTCGCGCTGGACCACGCTTTCGATTCCCTCGGCGATGACCTCGAGCCCGAGCGTCCGCGCGATCTGGACGATGCCCTCGGCGAGCGCCAGGCGCTGCTCGGAGACGGCGATCCCGTCCACGAAGGACTTGTCGATCTTCACCACGTCGATCGGCAGTTCCCGCAGGTAACTGAGGGACGAGTACCCGGTGCCGAAATCATCGATGGCCAGCTTCACGCCGATCGCCTTCAGCTCGATCAGGTCGGACACCACCCGCCCGTCCCGGCGCAGCAGGACGCTCTCGGTCAGCTCGAGCACCAGCGCCCCGGGCTCCAGACCCGAGGAGTCGAGGGTCCGGCGCACGCCGTCGACGAAGCCGGGCGCGCTGAACTGCCGGGCGGACACGTTCACGCTGACGTACGGCGGGGCGCTCGGGGCCCGCGGCTCCTCGCGCGGGTCCCGGCGCCACCGCGCGATGTCGGCGGTCGCCTGGGACAGCACCCAGGAGCCCAGCGACACGATCTGGCCGGTTTCCTCGGCCAGGGCGATGAACTGGTCGGGCTGCATCATCCCCCACTGCGCGTGCGGCCATCGGACCAGGGCCTCGAACCCGGCGATCTCCCCGGTAGCCAGCGCGACGATCGGCTGGTAGACCAGCGTGAACGCGGAGCGGGCGACCGCCTCCTCCAGCGCGGCCTGCAGCTCCCGCCGCCTGATCATTCCGGCGCTCAGCACGGGCTGGTAGCGGCGCCACTGCCGCTTGCCTGCCGCCTTGGCCGCGTAGAGGGCCAGGTCCGCGTGCCGCAGCAGCTCATCGGTGTTGGCGCTGTCGTCGGTCGTGGCCACTCCGACGGTGACCGTGGTGAGCACGGACCCGGAGGCGAGCGCGAACGGCTCGCCGAACGCCCGGACAATGCGGCCGGCCGCGGCCTCGACCGCGGCGGAGTTCTCTATCTCGCCGATGAGCAGCGCGAACTCGTCGCCGCCGAGCCTGGCGGCCGTGTCGCAGTCGCGGATCAGGCCGGAGAGCCGCACGGCGGCGGCCATCAGCAGCTCATCACCGACGCCGTGACCCATCGTGTCGTTCACGACCTTGAAGTCGTCCAGGTCCACGAACAGCACGCCGGCAGTCTTACCCTCCTCCCGGGCCACGGCGAGCTCCCGGGAGATCCGGTCCTGGAACAGCAGCCGGTTGGGCAGCCCGGTCAGCGCGTCGTGGAAGGCCTGGTACTTCAGCTGGTCCTCGAGCTGGCGCTGCTCGGTCACGTCCCGCAGGGTAAGCACCAGGCCGGCCACGGTCGGGTCGGCACGCAGATCGCTGGCCCTGACCTGGACCTCGACGCTCACGCCGTCGCGGCGGGTGATCCGCCGGTCCGTGTAACCGGAGCTGAAGCTCGCGTCGGCCGGGATCCGGATGAGGGTGCGGAGCAGGTCGTCGCGCTCCCCGTCCGCGACGAGGTCCCACAGGTACGCGCCCTCCACGGCGATGTCGCCGAAGATGCTCGTGGCCGAGGGCGTGGCGTAGCTGACCTTCCAGTCGTCGCTCACGATCAAGATGACATCCGAAGTGTCCTGGACCAGGGTGCGGAAGTACGCCTCGTTGCCCCGGCGGATCACTTCCTCCTCCCGGCCGAGTGCGCGGCTGTCCGAGGCGGTCACGTCCGACAGCTGCGACAGCACGAGCAGGTAGACGACCGCGGAGAACACCGCGATCACGCTCCCGTCGCCCCCCCGGAGACGGAACGACTCGGTGAACAGCACGGCCGGGGCGATCAGCGAGGCGAGCATGAGCACGATCAGCCAGACCGGCGGGCGGTTGATGACCACGGCCGCCACGATGGCGATCACTCCGCTCAGGCCGATCAGGCCCCACGTCCCGGGACGCAGGCCGGGCCACGCGTAGTAGGCCGCGATGAGCAATGCCATCCAGATGACATAGCCGCCGAGCACATGGCGTTGCGATTTCATCGCAACCCAGGCATGCTCATCTAATTTCCCCCCGCGTGCCGCGGCCCCTTGAATTTACTATAGCCTTTCCCTATGCACTTCACCGTATAAACGGGCACTGTCTGCGGCGCCGCCTGCGGGCGGTTTGACGCGAATTAACACTAATGACCTTACTGCGAGGATTACGGAATCTTGGCCTGAAAAGATGTCATTTAACCTGTGAGCAATCCAGGAAACATCTAACGGGAAAATACATCCGTGACCGCGGCAGACGCTTGCGATCAACGAAGGAGAGCGCCCTTTGCCGTCGTCGCAGGAGGCCATGGCCAGCATGCACTCTGGCCGCGGAGCTGGATCTGCGGGCCCGGCGGGCCCGGATATGCGCGGAAGCTGCCCGGCGGCTGTCCCGACGGACCGTTCGGTGAAAGTCTTTCCGGCGGGGAGATCGGGCAGGGATTTTGAGAGGCCGTGCCTGGACCGTCGGCGAGTCGCCCGGCGGAGGCGGCTCATCGCGCGTGCTGACCGGAGACCCGGCGGGAGCCTCCGGGCGGGAGCGAGGAGACCCGGAGCGGGCGCAGGGCGGTGGCGACCAGGTTTACGGCGCCGCCGGCGCACTCGATCCGGCCGTAGATGAGCAGCGCGGGCGCGGCGGCGCCGGTGAAAGGCAGAGTCTGGCGGTGGCGGGCCCAGACGTGCGGCGGGCAGATGACGTTCAGCATGCCGGTCTCGTCCTCCAGGCTGAGGAACACCACCCCGCGGGCGGTGGGCGGCCGCTGCTGGTGAGTGACCAGGCCGGCCACGGCCACGGCGGAATCCGCGGCCATGTCCGCGGCGGCGGACCGGGCCGACGACGTGGTGAGCACCCGCCGCG
This sequence comes from uncultured Actinomycetes bacterium, assembly GCA_963801155.1. Lineage (GTDB taxonomy): Bacteria > Actinomycetota > Actinomycetes > Streptosporangiales > Streptosporangiaceae > Palsa-504. The sequence continues at coordinate 100,868 of CAWDEB010000010.1, read as the reverse complement.
CCGCGAGTTCCGCCCGGATATGAGCCAGCGGATGGGTGCCATAGGTCCCGGTGGCCCACAGGTCGGCGAGCGTCTCCTCGGCCGGCGTCATGACGGGCAGCGGCGGTGCGTCCAGGCCGACCGTGGTACCGGCCAGCTGTCCGTCGCGGACCGAGGCGGCGGCCCCAGCCGCCCACAGCGCGGCGCGCCTGCTCAGCCCGAAGCACCCGAACGCCCCCGCGGTGGCGAGCGCCTCCAGCGCCGCGACCGACAGCCCGGTCCGGACCGCGAAATCCTCCAGGTCCCGGTAGGGCCCTGCCGCCACCCGGCCGGGCCCGGCCGGCGGCCACCCGTTCGGCCGCCTGGGAACTCAGGTTCCGCACCCCGGACAGGCCCAGCCGGATGGCGGGCCCGGCGCTTCCCGGCGTGCTTTCCAGGGTGCTTTCCAGGGTGGCGAGCGCGTCGCTGGCGTTCACGTCCACACCGCGGACCTCCACCCCGTGCCGCCGCGCGTCGTTGATCAGGCTGTGCGGGGCGTAGAACCCCATCGGCTGGTTGCGCAGCAGCGCGGCGGTGAACGCGGCCGGGTAGTACCGCTTCAGCCAGGCGCTCGCGTAGACCAGGTAGGCGAAGCTGATCGCGTGCGACTCGGGGAACCCGTAATTGGAGAAGGCCAGGATCTTGGCGTAGATGTCGCGGGCCACCTCGGGGGCGATGCCGCGCTCGGCCATCCCGTCGAGCAGCCGCTGGCGGAGTTCGGTGATCCGCTCGGGGGCGCGCTTGGCGCTCATGGCCTGGCGCAGCCGGTCGGCCTCGGCGGGGGTGAAGCCCGCGCAGTCGATGGCGAGCTGCATCATCTGCTCCTGGAACAGCGGCACGCCCAGCGTCTTGCCGAGCGCGGGGCGCATCGACTCGTGCGGCATCGCGGCGTCCTCGAGCCCGTCGCGCCGCCGCAGGTAGGGATGGACCGAGCCGCCCTGGATCGGGCCCGGCCGGATCAGCGCGACCTCGATGACCAGGTTGTAGAACTGCCTCGGCCGCAGCCGGGGCAAGGTGGCCATCTGGGCCCGCGACTCGACCTGGAACACGCCCACCGTGTCGGCCTCGGCCAGCATCTGGTAGACGACCGGGTCCTCCTGCGGGATCGAGGACATCGTCCAGTGCTCGCCGTGGTGTTTGGTCACCAGGTCGAAGCAGTCGTGCAGGGCGGCCAGCATGCCCAGTCCGAGCAGGTCGAACTTGACCAGGCCCGCGTAGGCGCAGTCGTCCTTGTCCCATTGCAGCACGGTGCGGCCCGGCATCCGGGCCCATTCCACCGGGCACACCTCCCCCACCGGGCGGTCGCAGATCACCATGCCGCCGGAGTGGATGCCGAGGTGGCGCGGCAGCCGCTGCATTTGCCGGGCCAGCTCCACCACCGCGGCCGGCACCTCATCGCCGGGCAGCGCCTCGCCGTCCGCGGCCGGTCCCGGCCCGATCTGGCCGACCCAGGCGTCGGACTGCCCGGGCGTGTAGCCGAGCGCGCGGCCCGCGTCCCGCAGCGCCAGCCGCGGCCGGTAGGTGATCACGTTGGCGACCTGCGCGGCCCGGTCCCGGCCGTAGGTGCGGTAGACGTACTGGATGACCTCCTCCCGGCGGCGGTGCTCGATGTCCAGGTCGATGTCCGGCGGCCCGTCCCGGCCCTCGGACAGGAACCGCTCGAACAGCAGGTGGTGCGAGACCGGGTCGACGTTGGTGATGCCGATCGCGTAGCAGACCGCCGAGTTGGCCGCCGAGCCCCGGCCCTGGCACAGGATGTTCTCGCGCTCGCAGAACTCGACGATGTCGTGCACGATCAGGAAGTAACCAGGGAAGTTCAGCCGCTCGATCACGCCGAGTTCCCTGGCGATCTGCGCGTACGCGCCGGGCACCCGCGCGTCGCCGGGCGGCCCGTACCGCGCCGGGGCCTTCCGCGCGACCAGCTCGCGCAGCCAGGATGCTTCGGTGTGGCCGGGCGGCACGGGACCGTCGGGCAGGTTCGGCGCGATCACGCGGAAGTCGAACGCGCACTCGCGGCCCAGCGCCACGGTCCGCTCCAGCACACCCGGGTAGCGCCGCAGCAGCGCGGCCATCTCCCGCCCCGACCGCAGGTAGGCCGTGCCCGCCGCGGCCAGCCAGCCGTCTTGGTCCACCAGGCTCCGCCGGGCCCGGATGGCGGCCAGCGCCTGGGCCAGCCGGGCCTGCGCGGGCACCGCGAAGTGCACGTTGCCGGTGGCCACCACGCCCACGTCGGCCAGGGCCGCCAGAGCGGCCAGCAGGTCGTTGCGCTCGTCGTCGCCGGGGTCGTGGTGGCAGGTCAGCTCCACCATCACGTTCTCGTGGCCGAACATCTCGGTCAGCCAGGCCCAGCTCCCGCCAGGCCGCGCCCTCCGGGTCCGGTCCGCCAGCGGCCAGCGCGGCGGGCACCGGCCCCTTGCGGCACCCGGTCAGCACCACCCAGTGGCCCCCGTGCGCGCCGGCCAGCGCGCCGGTGTCGTAGACCGGATGCCCCTTTTCCCCGCCCGCCAGCTGGGCGGCGCTGATGACCGCGCACAGCCTTCGGTAGCCTTCGGCGTCCCGGGCCAGAACCAGCAGGTGGCGGTGTTCCCTCGGGCGGACGATCCCCCCCAGACCCCCCTGCTCTTGGGGACTGTCCCGCAGACCCCCTCGGCGAGGCTGAGCTCGGCGCCGAACACCGTGCGCAGGCGGGTCCCTTGATCGCGGAGCCTGGCCGCGGCCTGCGCGAACTGAGGGACCCCGTACATCCCGTCGTGGTCGGTGATCGCGAGGGTCTCCAGGCCGAGCCGGGCGGCCTCGGCGACGAGCTCGCCGGGCGTGGCCGCCCCGTCGAGGAAGCTGTACGAGGAGTGGCAGTGCAGCTCGGCCCACGGGATGACCGGCCCCCGCGGTGCCGCCGGCGCTGGCGGGCGCGGAAGGTCTGCGGCGGGCTCCTCCGGGGGCGGCTCGCCCCCGGAGCGCCAGGCCATCCGCCGCCGCAGCTCGCGCCAGGGAACCGCCGGGTTGTCCCAGCCCATTACACGTACGCCGCCTCGATCAGCCAGCGGCCGTCCTGCACCGCGGCCAGCCAGGCCCGTCCGTCGCCGGTCAGCAGCTGGAACCGGGCCCGGCGGCGCGCGGCGGCCGGGTCCCACCAGCGCTCGGACAGCGGCCACGGCCCGGCCCAGGCGGTGATCCGCAGCGGCGGCTCGCCATCGGCCGCCAGCCAGGCCGGCGCGGCCGAGACGACGCAGCGCCCGGTGACCGTGACCGCGGTCCCGGCCTCGTCGGTCACGTCCGCCTCCCGGGCGAAGGGATAAACCACGCCCGGCGCCGCACCCATGATCCGCCCGGGCCAGGGCGGGCTCGCAGGCAGGCGGGGCTCCCTTTTTTCACCGAACGGAACGTGGTTCACCCGCTCGGACACGTCCCGGCCGCCGCCCAGGACGGGGCGCAGCACCGCCTCGTGCCCGAGCATGGCCTGCACCCGCATGGCGGCTCGCGCCACCCGGTCGCTGATCACGGTCTCCCCCCACAGCGCGAGCTGGTGCCCAGTGGCGCGGACCACCTGGTCCGGCACCAGCCGCAGCACCGCGATGCCCTCGGAGTCGGAGTCATCGGCGATGTCGGCTTGGGTGGGGCCGGCTGCAGTGAGGTCAGCTTGGGTGGGGCCGGCTTGGGTGGGGCCGGCTTCGGCGAGGCCGGCGGGCACCCGCCAGCCGTCCAGCTGCCAGCGGACCCGGTTGGCCAGGGCGGCCGCGGACAGCAGCCCGTCGTGGCGCCAGAGCCTGCGGCTCTCCCGCCCGTCGGCCGAGATGGCCCGGACCTGGACCCGGACGCAGGTCAGCCCGCGGGCCGCGAGGCCCTCGTGCATCCGTTCGGCGAGCGCCTTGGCCGCGAACACCACCGGCTCGGCCAGCGGTTCCGGCGGGTCGAACATCTGGGTCACGGACAGGTCCTCGGCCGGCGGGCGTACCGCCAGCGGCCGGGAGCCCAGGCCGCTGGCCAGCCGGTGCGCGGTCTCCCCCGCGGCACCGAACCTGCTGGCCACATCGCCGGCCGGCAGCGCGGCCAGATCCCCCAGCGTGCGCAGGCCGAGCCGGTTCAGCAACCCGGCCAGATCCTGGCCGACCAGGTCCTGGTCCGCCAGGACGCTCACCGGCTGCCGGGCCAAGAACTCCGCCGTCCGCCCCGGCGGGACGACCAGGACCGCGGGGGCGGCGTGGGCCGCGGGGGCGGTAGGGGCCGCGGAGGCGGCGGAGGCTGCGGAGGTGGCGGGGGCCGCGCGGAGGTGGTGGGGGCCGCAGGGGGTGGTGGGGGCCGCGGGGGTGGTGTGGGCGGCTAGGTGCGCAGCGAACAGCCCGTCGGCGACGCCGGCCCGGGCCTGCACGCCGAGTTCGGCGACCGCGGCGATGATCCGGCTGGCCAGTTCCGTCTCGCCGCCGAAGTAGCGGGCCGGGCCGCGGGCCCCGAACGCGCACACCCCCGGCTCCACCGCCTCGACTCGCGGACAGAACGCGGTCACGGCCGTGAGCACCTGCTCGAACAGCCGGGCCGCGGCACGGCCGGACGCGGTCAGCCCGGGGCAGCACAGGACCATGATCCGGTGTTCAGGCGTGCTCATTCGCCCACCACCTGCAGGCGGCGGGCGGCCGGGAGGTCTGGCACCGGGATATCGGCCGGTTCGGCCGCCGTGACGCGGCCGTCTTCGGCTGGCAGCCAGAGCCAGCGGGTACGCGGCACGGCCGCCTCCCCGCGGCCGTCGGCCATTACCTGCGCGCAGCAGGCCCGGAGCCGGCCGTGCCCGTCGCCCAGCCCGGTCCACCCCCGGGTGAGGACCCGGAGGCGGACCTGCGCCCCCGGCCAGTCGCCGACGACCAGCAGCACGCCCCGCCCGCGCCGCAGCGTCGCCTCCAGGCGCTGCCGCACCTGCGCCGGGGCCCGCGCGGGCGGCCGCAGCAGGACGAGCTCGCACCCGTCGAGCAGCGACGCCGCCACCTGGGCCCAGACGGCCCCCGGATCCGGGACCAGCAGGGTCCGCTCCGCGTCCAGGCCCAGACCCACCGCAGCCAGCACGCCCGCCTCGGGCACCCCTGCGATCCCGCACCAGGCCCCGTCCGCCGAGGCACCGGCCGCGAGCGCCAGGGCCAGCAGGCCGAACTCCGCTACCGTCACCACCGCCCCCCGGGCCAGCCCGCCTCCGGGCAGCAGTTCCCGCAGCACCGGCAGCACCGGCAGCACCGACTGCGTTGGAAGCGTTGGCAGCGTTGGCAGCACCGGCTGCGTTGGCAGCGTTGGCAGCACCGGCAGTGTGGGCAGCGTCCCGGCGCTCGTAGGGCCGGGAGCCTCGGAAACCTGGGGCCGCCACCCGTGTCCTGCTGACCTGGCCGCCATGGATAGCCGAGGCCGCGCGGATGATATCCGCCTGATTTCCGCAGGCGTGCTCCCCATCCCGTCAATGATCGAACATAGGTTCATGCATGTCAAATGGGGTATCGCCACTTGCTGCTGGAGATTCTCGAGTTCTGGTCCGATTCGGGCGTGCTGCCCCCGGCGGCGCGGACCGCAAGCGGCCGGCGGCTGTAGGACGCGGCGTGCATGATCCAGGGTCTCCCGCCAGACCGTCTACGCCGTCACCGGCCTGACCAGCGCTGACGCCAGCGCGCAGGACCTGGCCCGGACACCGCGGAATCGGACGTGGACCTGCTCGTCGACTTCCCCGCGCGCGAGCGCGGGCTGCTTCCGCTCCTCACCCTGGCCGAGCAAGTGGAACGACTGGTCGGACGGCGAGTTGATGTCGCCGCGGTAGAGGTCATGGCCGAGCCGGTGCGCGATCGGGCACTAGCTGAGGCGGTGCCCTTGTGAGCCGAGCTGTTCGCGGCTTCACTCGATGTGGCGGTGGACATCTTTCGCATCGGAGGGCCCTGGCTCGGCGGAGGCGATCCAGGGTCCGGGGATCGACGGGTCGAGGATGCCGTCCTCCAGCCATGAATAACGTCCGGCCAGCACGCGCCGGGCCAGCGCCGAGTCGGCGGCGTCGGTGTTGCTCCACAGCTGACCGAACAGTTCTTCGGCCCGCAGCCGCGCCTGGGAGCAGAACAAACCGGCCAGCTCACGCGCCACCTTTCCCCGCTCGGTCCCGCTGGCATCGGTCGCATCCCGCTGCGCCCGGACGCACACGGCGCTTATGGCGAACAGCTCCGCCCCGATGTCCACGATCCGGCCGAGGAAGCCCTGCTTGCGCTCCAGCCGCCCTTGCCACCGGGCCATCCCGTAGAAGGTGACCCGGGCCAGCTTCCGGCTCGCTCGTTCCACGTAGCGCAGGTGCGCCGCCAGCGGGCCGAACTCGCCGTAGGCCCCCGGCCGATGCCCCTCGCCGGTCACCAGCGTGGGCAGCCACTTGGCGTAGAACCCGCCCGCCCGGGCCGCCGCCCGGGCCCGCCGGGCCGGTGGCAGCTGGGCATCGATCAGCTCGCCGGCCGCGGTCAGGTGCGCGTCCACCGCCTCACGCGCGATGAACAGCCGCATGATCTCCGAGGATCCCTCGAAGATGCGGTTGATGCGCATGTCCCGCAGCAGCTGCTCGGCGGGCACGCCACGCTCCCCGCGCGCGGCCAGCGACGCGGCAGTCTCATAGCCGCGGCCTCCGCGGATCTGCACCAGCTCATCGGCGATCTTGCTGGCCATTTCCGAACAGTACAGCTTGGCCAGCGCCGCCTCGATGCGGATGTCGTTACGCTTGTCGTCCGCCAGCTGGGCGGACAGCTCGGCCATCGCCTCCAGCGCGTAGGCGGTCGCGGCGATGAACGAGATCTTCTTGGCCACCGCCTCGTGCTCGCCGACCGGCCGCCCCCACTGCACCCGTTCCCGCGACCACTCCCTGGCGATCTTCAACGCCAGCTTCCCGGTCGCGGTGCAGCCGGCCGGCAGTGACAGCCTGCCGGTGTTCAGCGTCGTCAGCGCGATCTTCAGGCCCTGGCCCTCCGCGCCGATGCGGCCGGAGGCCGGAACCCGGACCTCGTGGAACCTGGTCACCCCGTTCTCCAGGCCGCGCAGGCCCATGAACGCATTGCGCCGCTCGACGGTAATCCCGGGCGCGGTGCCCTCCACCACGAACGCCGTGATCCCGCCGCGGTGCCCGTCGCCCTTCGGCACCAGGGCCATCACCACGAGCAGGTCGGCGACCACCCCGTTGGTCGTCCAGAGCTTGACCCCGTTCAGCACGTACTCCGACCCGTCAGCCGACGGCGTCGCGGTCGTGGTCAGCCTGGCCGGGTCGGAGCCGACATCGGGCTCGGTGAGCAAGAACGCGCTGATCTCGCCCCGCGCGCACCGCGGAAGGTAATGCCGCTTCTGCTCCTCGGACCCGAACATCGTCACCGGCTGCGGCACGCCGATCGACTGGTGCGCCGACAACAGCGCCGACAGCGCCGGCGAGACGGACCCGACGATAACCAGCGCCCGGATGTAATACAGGTAGCTGAGCCCCAGCCCCCCGTACTCCGGCGCGATCTTCATCCCGAACGCCCCCAGGGCGGCCAGGCCCCTGATCACCTCATCGGGTATCCGGTCCTCCCGCTCGATTAGCGCCCCGTCCACCGAGGCCTCGCAGAATTCCCGCAGCCGGGCGCAGAACTCCTCGCCGCGGCGGCGGGACTCCTCATCGGGGCGTGGATGCGGATGGATCAGGTCCAGCCGGAACTCTCCCAGGAACAACTGCCTGCCGAAGCTGGGCAGCTCCCATCCCGCCTCCCGGGCTTCCTCCGCCACCTGGCGCGCCTTGCGCTCGCTGACCTGCGATCCATGTTCTGCCTGATCCGCGCTCACGGTCTCCACCTGTTCGATAGGTGCTTATCTGACTTCTCGCGTCATACCCATCCTCGTGAGGTCTTCCCCGCCCTGGGGCACAAGACACACGTCGCTGGCGTTCCGGTCGCGCAGGCCTGCCGCTGTACCAGGCAGGACCCGCCCATCACGTCCGCCTGCCACGGCTCCACCGCCCGGCTCCGCTTCCACCGCCGGTAATCCTCCCCCCGCCGCGAACGCCGAAATAATTTGACTTGACCGTTTTCCTCAAATTGCACCAGGTGCGCCTGGCAAAAGTATCTTCGTGGTTTACCGCGTGCTCAGCCGAGCATACTTGTTTGAAATCGGGGATCCTCTGCGCCCATAACGGCGGAAGTGGGAATAATGATATTCTTCTCGCGCCATTCAGGTGGTTTTATAAATATGCGGATTATCCGGGCAGGGCGGCTCATGCCGCGAATCGCGGGTGCCGCTGGTTTGGTCGCGGGGGTTTCGGCAGCGATTGCCTTCCCGGCCGGGTCTGCCCTGGCCCAGACTTCCACCCCCCACACCCCGGCGTACACGCAGACATTCGCCGTCACCAGCCTGGCCGACCTCGGGCCGGGTTCCCTCCGTGCCGCCATCGGTTCCGCTAATGCCACTTCGGCGGGAGATTCAACCCTCATCAGCTTCGGCGTAAACGGGACCATCACCCTGGCCAGCCCGCTGCCCGCGATCGCCCGGAAAGTGGCGATTGATGCGACATCGGCACCCACGCACGTCAGTGGCGGCCCGCCGGTCGTAGCGCTCGACTTCAACGGGCATCCAGGCCTGCTATTTGCCGCCGGCTCGGGCGGCTCGCAGCTGCTGGGAGTAGCCGTGGACGACGCCAGCGGCAACGGCGTGACACTGGACGCCGGTTCGGTCACGCTCAACGACAACTACATCGGCCTGAACCTGGCCGGGGCCGCGGCCGGCAACGGCGGCAACGGCGTGTACGTCTCGGCCGCGTCGGCCCAGAACTTCATCGGGCTGAACGGCTCGGGCGCCTCGGGCGTGGTCGCGAACGTGATATCCGGCAATCGGGGAAGCGGCATCGTGCTGGCCGGATCGTCGGCGAACACGGTGGTGGCTAACCGGATCGGGACGAACGCCGCTGGCACCTCGGCCATCGCCAACCGCGGCGACGGCATCTGGATCACCCAAAGATCGCGCGGCAACGAGATCGGTGGTACCGCCTTCGTCGACACCGTGACCGGCAAGACGAACAATCCCACCGGGAGCAAGGGAACGGTGACGCCGGTCTTCGTGGTGCCGCCGCTGGGCAACCTGATATCGGGCAACGGCGGCAACGGCGTGATGATCGATACCGGCTCCCTGGACAACATGCTGAACGGGAACTTCATCGGGACGACGGCGAGCGGGGACGGCGCCCTCGGCAATGCCGGTAACGGCGTGTGGATAGACCGGGCGCCCGGCAACTCGCTGGTGGGCTGCAAGTTCGTCAATAACCCGTTCGTCTATTACAACGTCATAAGCGGCAACCGCCAAAACGGACTGCGCATCACCAGCTCGGACAACGTGACAGTCCAGGGAAACTTCTTCGGCGCCGGCGCCAACAACACGACGATCGTCAAAAACCGGCTGGACGGCATCCTGGTCGACGGGTCCTCGGCGAACACTCAGGTGGGCGGGGTCATCCCGCTGGGCAACGTGTCCGCCGGAAACGGCCGGAACGGCATAGAAGTGACCGGGAGGGTCCGCGGGTTCGTCACGTTCAACACATTCGGCGGGCTGCTGGCATTCAAGGGCGCAGCTCCCAACGGCAATGACGGGCTGCTTATCACCTCCACCGGGGGCAACAACCTGGTCCGGACGAACGTGTTCTCCGGCAACACAAGGAACGGAATCGAGCTGGCCGGGAACGCCTGGGGGGTGACAGTTGATCCCAATATCGTCGGCCTGAACACCAAGGGCAATGGCGTGCTGCCCAACGGCGGCAACGGCCTGCTGATCGACGGTACCGCTCACGGCAACAACATCGGCGGCACGCTGCGCTCGGTGATCCCGCAGAACACGTTCTCGGGAAACCAGGGGTACGGGGTGGTAATCACAGGACTGGCGCATGACAACCGCGTCTTCCGCAGTTTCATCGGAACGCAGCTCCTCGGCGTCAAGGCGCTGGGCAACGAGAAGGGCGGCGTCCTGATCGCGGGCCACGCCTACGGTAACCTCATCGGCCTGAGAACACACACACCGGCCAACCTGATCAGCGGGAACGCCGGCATCGGCGTGACCCTGAGCAGCGGCACCTTCGGAAACTCCGTGATCAACAACTACATCGGCCTCGATCGGTTCGGCCGGTACCTGCGCAACGGGGGCCGTCCGATCGTGAACACCGGCCACCACAACACGATCCGGGGTAACTGGTTCCGCCCCATCCGGCGCTGAGGCGCCGGATCCGCCGGGGCAGCGGGGAACGGGTGACGGGGGCGGGCACGGCGGCTCGTTCGGAAAAAAGGGCTCTTCAGGGCAGATGCCGGGGAGGACCGGTACGGGGGTCGTGGCCGCGGAAGGTGAACATGCGGGCCCCCGCTTCCAGCGGGTCCGGGGTGCCGGTGAAGCGGTGGGCGGCGGCGCCCCAGCCCTCGGCCGGGTCGGACACCCACAGCTCGTCGAAGCCGCGGCCGGCGAACCAGCCGCAGATCCGCGGCAGCAGGTCCGGGGGCCAGCGGCCGCGGGTCCACACTACCGTGCCGCCCCGGGCGCACAGCTGCGTGCAGTAGCCGACCGTGCGCTCCACGTCCGCGTCGGCCACGTTGCCGAACACGCCGCAGGCCAGGACCAGGTCGGCGGGTGTCATCCCGGCGTACGCGTCGGTCAGCGCCGCGTCGCCGGTCACCACCTCGACCTGGGACAGGCCGGCCGCCTGCGCCGCCTGCCGGGCTGTCTCGGTGTTACGCGGGTCGAGTTCGACCAGGCGGGCGCGGACGTCGGGCCGGCGGGGATGGCCGGCCAGGACGCCGATCAGGTCGCGGCCCTGGCCCGCGCACAGGCTGATGGCGCGCAGCGGGCCCGGCTTCGCCGCGCTGAGGGTGGCACGGATCTGCTCCTGGACGGCGGCCAGGCGCCGGGCCAGCGCGGTGCCGGGATGGTCGTAGGCGTCGTGCCAGGTGAACCAGTCGCGTTCGGTCACGGGGGACATGGTACGAGGGTGGGTCATCAGGATCGCGTCGTGGAGACCCGGCCTTCAGGCCGGGGAGGATGTCAAAATGCCGGGATGGGGCGCGAGGCCAGGGACCTGGAGCACGGGATGCTGGACGTGGCCGGCATCCTGCTGGAGATGGTCCGCGCGGATTCCCATTTAAGAAGACGCGGTGTGTATCAGGTGACACCGCGGCCGCTCCGGGTTAGAAAAGAGGTTAACCGCCATTACCGAGGCGCTGATGATGGCAGAAGGAGAGCCAGCCGGGGCTGGCCGTGCGTGACGACCCGACGGTGATCGCGCTTGTCACTCGCGCGGCCGGGAGCGACCCGACCGCGTGGGATGAGATCGTGGAGCGGTATGCGCCGCTGGTGTGGTCCATCTGCGCCAGGTTCCAGCTGAGCAACCACGACCGTGAGGACGTGGGGCAGAACGTGTGGCTGCTGCTGGTCGAGCAGCTCGGGAAGCTGCGAGAACCCGCAGCGCTGCCCGGGTGGCTGGCCACGACTACGCATCGGGAGTGCCTGCGGGTGGTGACCTCGGCCCGTAAATCGGAGCGGCTAGGAACAGAACTAGACGATGCTCTGCAATTCGTGGACAACACGATGATCGACGAGGAGATCCTCATGGCCGAGCGGAGCGCGGCGCTACGAGCGGCGTTCGCGGAGCTACCGCCCCGATGCCAGCAGCTGCTGGGCATGCTCACCAGCGACCCGCCGAGTTCGTACGCGGAGATCAGCGCGACGCTGCAGATCCCGGTGGGGAGCATCGGCCCGCAGCGAGCCCGCTGCCTGGAACGGCTGCGAAAATCCAGCGCCCTGGCGGGTCTGGGCGATACCGACGTCGACTGGGCGGAAGGCGATACACATGCCTGACGCCCGGGACTGGGACGATGAGCAGCTCCTGACGGCGTTGGGTGAGGCGATGAGGGCCCGGCGGGAGGTGCCGGGGTGGTTCGTCGAGACGGGCAAGAACGCGTACGCCTGGCACAATATCGACGCCGAACTGGCCCAGCTGACCTACGACTCGCTCGGCGATCCCCTCGGCGACTCGCTCAGCGACCGGGAGCGGGCGGCGGCCGTGCGGTCGGAGGCGGCGTCGATCCGGGCGCTCACCTTCACCTCGGCGCGGTTGTCCATCGAGCTCGAGGTGGCTTCGGAAGCGCTGGTCGGGCAGATCGTCCCGCCCCGGGCCGGGCACGCTCGAGGTCCATACCACGGCCGGGGTGGCCAGTTCGCCGGTGGACGAGATCGGCTGCTTCGCGGTCACCCCGATCCCGGCCAGCCCGTTCCGGCTACGCTGCCGCACGGAGGACGGGGCCGACGTGCTGACCGGGTGGATCACGCTGTAATTCCGGTGGGGTCCCTTGGTCCCGTGGCTCAGGCGGCTGGTCCCGTGGCTCAGGCGGCGCCCAGGGCGACCAGGGAGGCCGCGGTGGCGTGCTGGACCGGATCGTCGGCGAGCCCGAGCCGGACGCTGTAGAGCGACTCGGCCAGTGTCTGGCCCGCGCGCAGGTGGCAATGCAGGTCCACCATCAACGGGACCAGGGCCCGGTCGTTCAGCTGCACGATGGCGGCGAGGACCCCGGCCGTCCCCAGCGGCAGCAGGCTGCTGACCAGGCCGAGCAGCTCGTTGGCCCCGGCGGGGGCCAGCACGCCGGAGTCGCAGCTGGACAGGACCATCCGGTAGGGCGCGCGGCTCAGGCGCTCGAAGTCGTAGACGGTCAGCGGCCCGTCGTGCATCCGCAGCGAGGAGAACAGCGGGCTGTCGGCCCGGAAGATCCCGTGCGCGGCGATGTGCGCCAGCCAGGCCCCGTCCAGGGCGGCCAGCACCTTGTCGGCCGTGGCCGCGGTGTCGTCCAGCACCGTGACGTCGTCGTAGAGCCGCGCGACCAGGGGCACCTCGGCTCCGTCAGAGGCCAGGCCGGGCCCGCGGGCCAGGGTGACGTGGCGGTGTACGGGCTGTGGCGCCTGGTGGGCGCGCATCCAGGCGCTGGCGGACGGGGCGACGCTGATGACCCGGTCTTTCAGCGCGGGCAGTATGGCCCACGGGATGGGATGCAGCTTGCCGGTCGGGACGATGACGACGGGTCCGTCGCCCAGGTGGCGGACGGCCTGTCCGAGCAGAGCCTGCTGGAGTTCTGGTCCCGCCTTGTCCAGGATGGCCAGCTGGCTGGCCGGGTCGCCGCCGGGCCGGGCGCGGGCCAGGCGGCGCAGGGCGAAGCGGGCGAAATCCGCGGCCTTCATGGCGTCGTCGGCGCGGCCCGCCGCGAATTGCCTTATGCGGCCCGTCCCGCAGGCCAGGACGTACAGGTCGCCGTCGACGTCGACGATCTCGATCAGCTGGGCCGGGCCGAGTTCGTCGAGCAGGTCAGCCGGGCTGAACGGGGCGCGGGTCCACGGCTCGTTGCCCCTGACTCGCAGGGCGCTGGCGCGCACCTCGGTTTCCAGCCGGTGCTGTTCCTTGTGCAGGGACGTGCTCGGCTGGCCCTGGCCGCGTGCCGTCTCCAGATCCCTGCTTACGCTGCGCAGTGCGGTCAGGCTGGCAGTGAGCTCCGCGTCGGCCGGCGGCCGTACCGGCGGAACCGCGTACGCGGTGGCCCGCCAGCGCTCGCTCCAGGTCAGCAGGAGCCGCGGGCGGCGGGCCTGCGCGGCATGACGCTGGGCGAGCACGGCCAGTTCGGCGCCGTGCACGGTGGCCTGGGCCCGGAGCTCCGAGGCGCCCAGGGCCAGCCGGTGCTCGTCGAGAACGTCGAGCCCCCGGCGGCAGGCAGCCAGCATCCGGCCCGGACGGCCCGCGGCCTGGGCCCGGAGGGCCTCGGCGAGCCAGCCGCTGACCCGGGACAGAGCCGGACCGCGGTTTCTGGTGCGGGCCACCGCGGCCAGGTGATGATCGGCCTGGTCGCACCGGCCAAGATCCAGCGCGATCCGCCCGGCCAGCAGATGCGCCTGTGCCGCGTCGCTCGAGCCAAGGGCATCCAGCCGGGCAGCCGCCCGGTCCGCCTGGCGCAGCAGCGGGGCCGATACCGCGCCAACCTCGTAGCGGGCCTGGACGAGCACACACGCAGCATGGGCCTGCCGCCACGTGCTCCGTTGTGACCGGTACATCCGGTACGCGGCCTGGGCCCAGTCCAGGGCCGCTTGAGGCTGGGCCGCGGCCAAGGCGCAGTGGGCCGCCGTCAGCAGCAGTTCCGCCTTCTCCGTGAACCGGCCGTGGATCTGCTCCTTTTCCCGCAACGCGGTCTCGGCCTCGGCCAGAGCATCGTTGGCCAGCCCGGCGGCCAGCAGCACGGCGCACCGCTCGAAGCGCAGCCTGGTGGTCGGTACCTTCAGCCGCTGGAAGCTGGGGGCCGCCGCATCGAGGTAGGCGAGCGCGGCCGGGAGGTCTCCCGACGCGAAGGCGGTCAGCGCGCGATTGACCACCGGATCGAGCGCTTCCAGTTCCTGCCCAATTTCGGAGTACAGCCGCGTGGCGGCAACGTAATCGGCGTCGGCCCGGCTGGTCGACCCCAGCCTTAGGTAAGCACTCGCGCGGGTGTTAAGCGCGCGAGCCGTCCAGAGCAGGTCGCCCGCGCGCCGCAGCACGGGGATCGCATGCCGCGCGTCTTCCAGGGCCGCCGGGAACCGGCCCAGGCGGAAGAACACGACCGCGCGCCGGGCTAGCACCTGCGCCGCCAGCACCCCACTGGACCGGCGTACGGCGGCCTCAAAGGCCGCCAGCCCGGCCGCCGTACGGCCCGCCAAGACGAGCGCCACGCCCAGGCCGGCGAGTACATCGGTTTCGCGCTCGGCCGAGCCAGTGCGGCGGGCCTGGCGCAGTGCCTGGCGCAGTTCACGGACCCCGGCCTCGACGTCGCCGTAGTCGCGCAGCACGATCCCCGCGGCCTGATGGGCCACGGAGGCGTCATGAGGGCCCGGCCGTCCGGCGAGCACGGCACGCGCTCTGGTCAGCGCAGCCCAAGGCCGAGACGTGGCCAGCGCGACCAAATCGTCCATATCGCGCGGACCTGACACGGCCGCGCGGCCTCCCCCGACCACAAGCCCATTCTAGGTCCCCAGATTTGGTGCGGTCCATGTATTAAAGTGTCACGGTTGCTCCTCCGCAGGTGTATCGGACTCTGCGAGCTTTCTGAGGAACCCCGGGGCTACTCACCAGTGCCTGCGGTTAGATCGGGTAAATGATCAATTTCGGAGGGCACAGTGACAGAAGAGAATTACTGGTACAGCCAGCTTGAGGCTGAGGCCGTCGCCGAGGCCAAGATCATCGTCGACGCGTTCCGCGACCGCGAAATCCCGATCGAAATCGGCGGTTTCCCCGACTATGCCGAAGAAGACGACGACCAACACCCCGGTGGCATTGCCTTCATGTACGCCAAGGGTCACATTCTCACCCGCACCCAGTATCTCGGCGGGGTAGGAGGGATCCACGGGTCACAGCCTGTTCTCGATGCCAGAGCGCAAAGAGGAGTACTGGACGTCCTCGAGACACACGGTGTCGCGCGGGTTGCGGTAACCCGAGTGGTCGGCGACATCGTGCGCCTGGACTTGAACCCGGAACGCTATCAGGACACTCCTGACGGGTCGGGCGAGGGCGACAACGGGGCCTCTGAGGGGGACGGCGGGACCACTGGTGGTGACCAGCCTGACGTGCTCGCACTTCTCGACCGCATCGACGACGAACTCGGCCCGGGAATCGCAACGCCTGATCACGTGCTGACCGCCGCGCAACACCTGACTCCCTGCTCGGCCACGGAGCCGCAGCAGGTTTTCCCGACGGCGGGACCCTACCCCGCGGTCTGCCGGGACGGCGGTGCCCGGGTGCGGATCTTCCAGGCCGACACCGGGCTGGTGGCAGGTGCGGCGGAAACCTTCCCGTGGCTCGCCGGCGTCCAGGGCGACACCGACCAGCGGAACGAGCCGAACGGCACGATCCTGCCCTACGGCGGACACGGAACGTTCGTCGCGGGCGTCCTGCGGTGCATGGCCCCGCAAGCGCAAATCCACGTCGAGAACATCTTCGACACCGCGGGCAGCGCGCTGGAGTCGGAGGCCGCGAAGAGGCTCAATGAGGCGTTCGGCTTCGGCCCCGAGATCATCCACATCACGGCCTCGTGCCATACCCGGAAGAACATCCCGCCGCAGGCCCTGGAAGCCTGGCTGGAACTGCTTCGGCCGTACAAGGGTGTCGTCTGCGTCGCAGAGGCGGGCAACAACCACACCAAGCGGCCGGCCTGGCCGGGCGCATTCCGTGACGTGCTCTCCGTCGGGGCGCTCGCGACCGACTGGCATCACCTTGCGGACTTCAGCAATTACGGGGGCTGGGTCGACGTGTACGCACCAGGCGAGAACCTCATCAACGCCTTCGGCAGCGGTACGTACACCTGCGAGGTCCCGCCTAATGTCGGGCAGGTAAGGACGTTCTCCGGCCTGGCGCAATGGAGCGGGACTTCTTTCTCCGCCCCCATCGTGACCGGGCTGATCGCGGCCCGGATGGCCCGCCGCGGCGAGAGCGCCCGGGAAGCGGCCGCGGCCCTGCTGGCCAAGGCCCGGGCTCAGGCGATTCCGGGTGTGGGCCCCGTTCTGCTTCCCGGCTGTGACGACGGCGAGGACGGGCACTGCGGGCACTGCGGGCACTGCGGCTGCGCTGGTGACCACGGCTGCGGGTGCGGCGGTGGGTGCGGGTGCGGCGGTGGCGGTCGTCATGGGAGGCACGGGCATGGGCCGCACTGAGGCACCGGTCTTAGGCTTGCGGACCCGGGCGGGGGCGCGCCGGTCGCGCTGGGGCCGGGCTGCGCCGGATTAGACTCCCCGGCAGTCGGTCTGCGCCGGATTACCGTCGCGCGGGTCACCAGGATGGGGTACGGGCGCCAGGGTTTTCGATGTCCTGCGGGGCGGCTGCGGAAGGGCAGGAACCGCTGTACCGATAGCCCGCGTTGCCGGGCTGTGGGGTGCGGTGACCGGGCCTGGGCTGGCCAGGCCACGGCGGCGGGCGGGGACGGCGGGTCACGCCCGGTCAGCTGGCGCCTTGGCCGGGTCCGGCGGGGTGCCCGCAGCGGCCTGGCGGGCCTTATGCCGGCGGTGGTGGCGCATGGCATCTTCAGGGCTGGTCCCGGGTGTTCCAGGAGCGGCCGGCCCCACCGGTCGCCGATCTTGTAGCCCAGCAGCCCGCCGACCTCGTTGCCTAGGCCGCCACGAGCCGCGCGTCACCCGGCCGGGGCGATCCTCTCCAGCGCATAGCCGGGCCTTCCTTCATTCCAGGGACAGCGTCCTCGCCACTACCTGCCACTATTGCTGGCCGCGGTGCACCAGGTCCAAGGTCGGCGCACCTTTTCCCCTGGGTGAATCCGGCTGGTGGGCGATGACAGGCCACCTGCCTGGGTGTAAACCTGCCAGGGGATGGACAGAGACAGGGCGCAAGGCCCCGGCTGTACCGGGCTGGCGAGCAAGGAGAGGAATCAGGACATGGCGAAGGCTGACGCGGTTTTCATCTACATCGGCACCTACCCCAGTGAGGCGGCGGCGCGAGACGACTACGACGTCGTCAAGGACCTGCACGCGGCCGGGGCGGTCGGCACCTACGACGCCGCGGTGGTCACCAAGGACGACGCGGGCAAGGTGCACGTGAACAAGGATGAGATGGCCACCCGGCACGGGGCGTGGGGCGGCGCGGCCGTCGGCGCCGTCGTCGGCATCTTGTTCCCGCCCTCGATCATCGGCACCGCCATCGTCGGCGCAGCGGTCGGCGGGGTGGGCGGGCACCTGTGGCGCGGCATGTCCCGGGCCGATGTCAAGGAGTTCGGCGACATCATCGACGCGGGGCAGGCCGCCCTGGTCATCGTCGGGGAGAGCAAGGTGGAGCAGGCCATCGACAAGGCGGAGCTGAAGGCCGAGAAGCACGTCGCCAAGGAGCTCAACGTGAGCGCGAAGGACGTCGACCAGGCCGTCCGGGAAGCAGCAGGCGAAGTCAGCTGATCTTGACGGTCTCTGACCGCATGGCGTTTCGGCCTGGTGTTTGGGCTGGTGTGCTGCCGGGCGGCTGCGCTACCTGCCGGGCTTTGGCATCTTCGGCTCGCCAGGACGGCCTTGGGATCGTAACGGCCACCGGCCGTGCCGGCCATTCAAGCCTGGACCAGGGCGATGCGATGTCGGCCCCGGCTGTCCGGGGGCCGGGCGTTATCGGGAAGGAGCGCGCCGGATGTCGACGTGGAACGTGGTGGCGATGGGCCAGGCCGGCCGGACCAGGAGGGTCGCTCAGCCGGTCGCGCGTGCGGTTGCCCGCAGGACCGGACAGCCGGAGGCGGAAATCCTGGCCGTTATCGGTGCGGCGTTCCTGGCGATCGCGCTGATTGACTTCCTCCGCGAGGTCGATGCCGTGATCGCGGCCGGGCGGACCGGCCGTCAGCCAGCCGATGCCGCTCGGGCCGGGGACTAGGACCGTGCTGGTGGAGGCCAGGGCGATGCCCGGATGCGGGAAGGCGGATTCGCGGCGAGATGACCGCGGGGCTGATAAGCAGCAGCGGTCACCGGGCCGATGAGCGCGTCGCAGATCTCCGCCGGGCTTGCTCTTATCGTGGGGCTGGCCGTGGCCTGCCAGGTCATCGCCGCCCGGCTCCTCATTCCGGCGATCATCTTGCTGCTGCCGGCTGGATTCACCGCGGGCGCCCTGACCAGTGTGGGTCAATCCGGACAAGATCTTCGGGGCGGCGTTCCCGCCGATGGTGAGCCTGGCGGTGGCCATTATCTTGTTCGACGGCGGCCTCGACCTGGTCAAAGGGGGGCTGGAAGGCGGCAGCCGGGTCGTGGTGTGGCGCCTGCGCACCTGGGGGGTCCTGATGACCTGGGCCGGGGCTGGCTTTTTCGGGGGACTTCTGCTGGGCCTGTCACCGAAGGCGGCCCTGATGCTCGGCGCGATCTTGATCGTCTCGGGCCCCACCGTGGTGACCCCCATCCTGCACGCTGCCCGGCCAGGTACGAGGCTGACCAGCATTCTCAGCTATGAGGGCACCTCCATCGACCCGATCGGCGCCATCATCGCCGTGGTCGTTTTCGAAGAGCTGCAAGCGACCCACACGCACCACGTGCTGCACGGAGTCCTCGAATTCGCCGCGCGGATCGGCATCGGCGCGGCCGGCGGCGTGGTGGGCAGCCTGGTGCTGTGGCTGCTGCTGAAAGAAGGTGAAGCTGACCGGCACCCTCGCCTCTCAGGCCATGATCGCGACAGTGGTCACCGTCGCCGGCCTGTGTGATGCCCTGCGGGATGACACCGGGCTGGTTGCGGCCATCGCCATGGGGATAGTCCTGGCGAACCTGCGCGGCGTGGACCTGCCCGAGGACCGCCCGTTCCTCGAGACGGTCGTCCAGCTAGCCATCGGGGTGCTGTTCATCTCGATCTCCGCCACGGTGACCCCCGCGTCCCTGCGGGGCGTGATCTGGCCCACGCTGGGCTTGGTGGCGCTGCTGGTGCTGCTGGTCCGCCCGGCCGTCGCGGCGGTGGCCACGATGCGGACCAGCCTGCCCAGGAACGAGCGGATCTTCATCGGATTCATGGACCCGCGCGGGATCGTCGCGGCATCCACGGCCGCGAGCTTTTCTGCCCCGCTCGTCGCGCTGCACATCGGCGGGGCGAACAAGCTGCTGGCCGCAACGTTCCTGGTGATAGTCGGAACGGTCGCCATCTACGGCCTCGCCGCTACTCCTGTCGCCAAGGCGCTCGGCCTCCGCGAACCCGAACCAGAAAAGAGCCCCGCGAAACAACCCCCTGAACCCACCCGGGACAGACAGAGGGCCAGCCGACCAAAGTACGGCCACCTGGACCGGGCAATTACCTGGACGGCGAGCGCCCCAGCATCGAGTGAAGAGAGAGTCACTGGCCGGCCCCGTTCGGATCCTTCTGCGTCGTCCAAGGGCGATGCGACAGGGGACCCAGTTGGCCCCGGCATTCCGGATCCGGGAGCCAGTGCCAGCGGCGATACGCCGTCACGGTCCGCCACTGTCGACAACCCCGGACCGCTGAAACGCCTCCCGGCCACCGAGACAGCGCACCCTGTCAGGGTGACGCGAGGCCACCCCCCCGAGGAGTTCGACTGACCATGACCAGGACTGCGCCCCGTTCCGGGGATTTTCATCCTAGGTGGGTGACGCCCGGCCCAGTTGAGATTGCGACGATGAGCGGGCGGGGTATCGTGACCAGGCGCGAGAGCCGCGTAGGTGGTGCCACGCCAGCCTCGTTTCTGAAGGATTACGGCCGGGCGGAGTCAGTGAAACGCCTCCGGGCGGAAGGAGCGGTGAAGTGAGCGACCAGTTCAAGGGCACGGTCAGTATCGATATCCGGGACTCGGTGCCGGACTGGGCTCCGTTCGAGCCGCCGAAGGCTCCGGACGGGGCGCCGAACGTTGTGTATATCGTGCTCGACGATGTCGGCTTCTCGGCCATGAGCAGCTACGGCGGCCCGATCCAGACGCCGAACATCGACCGGATCGCCGCCGACGGGATCCGTTACACCCAGTGGCATACCACGGCGCTGTGCTCCCCGACCCGGTCCTGCTTGCTGACCGGCCGGAACCACACCCGCAACTCGATGGCCTGCATCACCGAGGCCGCGGTCGGGTTCCCGAACGCCAGCGGCACCATCCCGCCGGAGAACGGCATGATCCCCGAGATCCTGGGCGAGCTGGGCTGGAACACCTACATGGTCGGCAAGTGGCACCTGTGCCCGACGGTGGAGATGAACGTCGCCTCGACCCGGCGGAACTGGCCGTCGGGGCGGGGCTTCGAGCGCTGGTACGGGTTCCTGGGCGCGGAGACCAACCAGTGGTACCCGGACCTGGTTTACGACAATCACCCGGTCGACCAGCCGAAGTCGCCGGCCGAGGGCTACCACCTGACCGCGGACCTGACCGACAAGGCGCTGGAGTTCATCAAGGACGCCAAGGTAATCGCGCCGGACAAGCCGTTCTTCCTCTATTACGCCCCGGGTGCCTGCCATGCGCCGCACCAGGCTCCGAAGGACTGGATCGAGAAATTCAAAGGCCACTTCGACATGGGGTACGAGGCCCTCCGGGAGCAGACCCTGGCCCGGCAGAAGCAGCTGGGGATCGTCCCGGCAAATACCGAGCTGCCGCCGCTCAACCCGATCGGCACCCCCGAAACCCGCAAGGGGCCCGAGGGTCAGCCATTCCCGCCCCTGGACGTCACCAAGCCGTGGGACTCGCTGTCCGCGGACGAGAAGCGGCTCTTCTGCCGGATGGCGGAGGTGTACGCGGGGTTCCTGGCGCACGCCGACCACCACATCGGCCGGCTGCTGGACTACCTGCAGGAGAGCGGGCAGCGGGACAACACCATGGTCATCCTGGTGTCGGACAACGGCGCCAGCGGCGAGGGCGGCCCCAACGGGTCGGTTAACGAGAACAAGCTGTTCAACGGCATGCCCGATGACATGCAGTCGGCTCTTGCGATGCTCGACGAGCTGGGCGGGACAAAGACCTACAACCACTACGCCAACGGCTGGGCCATGGCCTTCAATACGCCGTTCAAGATGTGGAAGCGGTATGAGTTCAACGGTGGCACGGCCGACCCGTGCATCATCTCGTGGCCGTCGGCTGGAGCTGGTCAGGCGGGCAGGGGCGAGCTGCGGCACCAGTACCACCACGCGATCGACATCGTGCCGACGATTCTCGAGACCCTCGGCGTCGAAACTCCGGCCACGATCAAGGGCCACGTGCAAAGCCCCTTCGATGGCGTGAGCATGCGCTACAGCGCCGAGATGTCCTCGGCGCCATCGGCGAGGAAGACCCAGTTCTATTCGATGCTCGGCTCGCGCGGCATCTGGCACGACGGCTGGAAGGCCGTCACCACGCACCCGACGATCAGCGGCTGGAGCCAGTTCAACGAGGACACCTGGGAGCTGTACCACGTAGACGAGGACCGTGCCGAGCTGCATGACCTGGCCGCCGAGCACCCGGACAAGCTGCGCGAGCTGGTCAACCTGTGGTTCGCCGAGGCTGGCGCCAACGGGGCGTTCCCGCTGGACGACCGGTCCCCGCTGGAGATCATCCTCACGCCGCGGCCCCAGCTGACCTCCCCCCGCGACCGGTACACGTACTACCCCGATACCGCCGAGGTGCCCGAGTCGCAGGCGGTCAACATCCGGAACCGCTCCTACACGATCGGGGCACTCGTCGACATCCCCGCCCCCGGCGCGCACGGCGTCCTGTTCGCGCAAGGGGCGCGGTTCGGCGGGCACTCCCTGTACGTGAAGGACAACCGGCTGCATTACGTCTACAACTTCGTCGGCATGATGGAGCAGAAGGTCGATGGGACAGAAGACCTTCCCGTGGGCGAGAACCTGATCTTGTCGGCCTCGTTCGACAAGGACGGCGAGGATCCTCCGGGCGTGGCTACCGGGATCCTGTCCCTCTACCATGGCGGAACGAAAGTCGGCGAAGGCCGGATCAAGACCCAGCCAGGGAACTTCAGCCTCGCCGGCGAAGGTCTGTGCGTCGGCCGGGACAGCGGCGAGCCGGTAACCGGCGACTACCCCGGCGAAGAACCCTGGCGGTTCACCGGTGGCACGATCAACCGGGTCGCCGTCGACGTGAGCGGAGATCCATACGTCGACATGGAGCGCGAGGCGGCTGCGATGCTTGCCAGAGAATAAGGCGACACCGTCCGCCCCTAGGAATGACAGCGTCAGTTCGCGGGCGCCAGCCATCCCCAGCACCTCACGATCCTCGTCGATCCTGAGGCTCCAGGACGTTCTGCACCCAGTCGTGGGCCTTGATGATGATCTGCACCGGACCGGGTCACCAGACTGAAGTAACGAGCAAGACCGCGATCACGATCACGGCGACGGCCACCCCGATGGCGACCGCGGTCGCCGTTCCCTTGCGCGATCGGTTCCCGCCCGTAGCGGTCGGCGCAGCGGAAGCGATCGGCACCGGGGCATAGGCGCCAGCGGGCGCATAAGTAACGACACCAGCAGTGATGCCCTCCGTCCGTTCCGTCCCGGGCGGGGCAACGGCTTCAGGCGCCTGGGGAGCTTCCGGACGCGCGCTGACCCAGGGGATGGGCGAGCTGACGGGGTTGACAGCGACCGGTTTCCCGGACATGGCGAGCCTGAAGGATTTCGCGGCCTGCCGGGCGTAGTCGCGGCCCTGCACCCAGAACTCCAGGTACGCCGGGACCATAAGGGAGTGCGCCAGGTCAAGGTCCTCCTGGGTGATCCCGTCCTGCCGCACCGCCATCGCCGGACGACAGATGACAAGGCCCTCGGTGAGCACGATGGGCCTGCCCTGCTCGTCGGTCAGGACTCGCTCGCCGGGCAGGCCCCAATAGTCCCCGTGCGCCATGTTCACCCGGTAGATGACGGTGACGCGTTCCTTGGGAGATGTCTGGATCTCCCGGATCTGAACGGATTCCGGCGACCCGGGCGCGCCACTGTCGGCCGAAATGCGCAGCGCGCTCACCAGTGCCCCGGCGGCCATGAAATCCGGGACGACGACTATGCGGTGATCCTGGGTCCGGGTACGACCGATGAGGAACGGCCACGCCTGATCGTCCATGAGGCTGGCTCACCACCCGCCCCGCGTGCTCAGCCGGGAGTCGGGCCACCGGCGCTCAAACTCGTCGACCCATCCGTAGCACTCGTTCACCACGTACCCGATCGCTGTTCCCTCATCCAGGACTGCCTGGCACGCTGCTCCGCGCGTACCTGCCCTCGACATACTGCCTGATGCGCTGGACAGCCTCGATCATCGGAAAGTTCACAGTAAAGCCTGGTACACCCACCTTGACTGTCAGCCCGGAGACGGCGAGCACGGCCAGCGTGATCCTGGCGATGCTGCGAGCGAGACTCGCCTGACTTGGCGTGCCTGGCCGCTGCCGCCATCCTGTCGACGTCATACCTGATGATGTCGGGGACGGCGCAGAAGAAGGGAACCTCAACATTCCACGGGCACCATTCGACCCCTGATTTCCGCATCATGCCACCGCCCGCGCCTGCGGACACGGCGAAACCGTTCATGCCGAGGGCAGCCACCGGTATCATCCGAAGCTTTCCCAGACTAGGGTTCCGCTGGAAGTTGCTGAACGCGGGCGACATCGCAGCGAGCGTTCTCCTGACGTCCGCCATGGTGTAATGGCCCCCATCACCGCGCACCAGCAAGTCCCATTTAGATACCACCAGGTGAATGTTTCGCTGGCGGGCGCGGATAAGGACATTCAGGAGACGGTCGATGCGGTCCACGACCTCGGCCTCGTAGCTGCCGGACATTAGCTTCATGAGCTGTTCGCCATCGATAACGCCCATGAGGACATCGGCATTGTCCACTGCCCGCCGGAACTCCTCATCTGGCGGGTCATCCGTCCTGGCGCCCGCCAGCTCTTCGACGAGCCGGCCTGCATAGTCGAGATATTCCAGGGTGAACGCATCAGCGTCCTGGTCCGCGGACTCCACCTTGACCGTGAAGGACCAGGCCCGCGTCTCGGTGACGCTGGTGCCCGGCGGGAAGTACCCTCCAGGCGTGGTCCGGATTTGCGCCACGAGGCTCAGCAGCCTGCCGTTAGACTCTTGATCGGTCGAAAGCCGGATTCCATTCGGCCCGCCTTGCGCGAAGTAGTAGTACAGGCCGGCCAGCATGAGTGTCTTCCCGCACCCGGGGAAGCCGAGGACCAAGATCCTGACCCTGCGATCCGCCGGCAGATCCGCCCTGCGATCGCGTCCTGGGGGACTGCCGCGGGGATGGCCCTGGTTCGCCGGTGGCGGAGCGCGATACGCAGGCGGCGGCTGGACTGTGGCTCCCGGCAATCGCCTTCGCCGGGCACCGTCCTGCAGGCGCTCCCAGATCCACCGCGATATGAGCTTCACCAAGTACAAGATGCACCGCAATATGAGCTTCACCAAGTCCAAGCAGACAGCGGCAAGCACCACGTAGAAGATCACCGTGGACAAGGACAGCAGGATGGTGATCAGCAGGCCCAGCCAGAAGGACCAGGAAGGATACCTATTCCGCCACCACAGCAAGCGGCGCAACAGGCCCATCGTGAAGCTCACCGTGAGCCACCCAGGACCGCCGGCACTCTCGTCGGCAGGTCGCCGTTCACGGGCAACGGTAGTCGGTTCGCGCGGCAGGGAACCCTCGATCGGCCGCTACATGTGCATATCAGATTGTCCGCTGCTCTTAATGGCAGCCTCACCGGACGTGCATTCCGGGCATTTCTGACTATAATGGACATATTATCCCACCCCTGGTAACACCTATATGTCAACGTATACCTCCACTCGCCGGGTGGGAAGATCTTTGCGGCGCGCCGAGCCAGTTCCCGATCGAATGGGCGCTTGCAGACCGTGGTGCCGTCAGGGCTTGACCGCGTGCTGGACGGCTGCGGTCAGGGCGGGCAGGGGCAGCCAGCCGTCGTGGGACCAGATGATCTTGCCGGACGCGGAGACCAGAGCCAGCCAGAGCTGGTCCTGAACCCCGTAGCCGTCCGCGACCCGGCCGGTGGTGTCGAGCGCGACCGGGTAGCTCAGCGGCGCGCCGAGGCTACCCAGGTAGGTGCGGACGGTCTGGGCCGAGGGCTCGACCACCGTCTCGTCCACCGCCACGAGCGGGGGCAGGCCGTCCTTCCGGGCCGCCGCGGCATAGGCATTGCCGTCGATGAGCTCGGATTTCAGGTCCGAGACCTCCGACAGCCAGGTGGCGAAGAACAGGACCAGGTGCGGCGCCCCAGGGCCGAGCAAGACCTTGGCGCCCGAAGTAGCCGACGGCAGGGCGACGTGATCCGAGGGACCCTGCACGGTGATGGATGCCAGTGATTCCTGGCTGGCCACGTGCGGATGACCAGGCAGCAGGCTCGACAGCTCATCGGCGAGCACTTCGGCGGACTGGCCGACGCTGGAGTAGGCCATCTGGGTCAGGTAGAGCTTCTGTTCCCGGCCGCGCTGATCGATCACGAACAGCGCGGGGGTGTGATCGATCTGCCCCTTCTCGATCTGCACGGCTATACGGTAGGCGGCCCACACGGCCTTCAGCTGGGCCAGCGACCCGGTGAGGAAATCCCACTGGTTGACCATGCCGTGGGCCCGGGAGTAGGCGAGCACGTCCGAGACGCTGGTGGCAGTCGGGTTGGCGTCGACGCCGAGCAACTGCACCTGGTCGCCCGCGGCGCCGAGCATCTGCTTAGCCTCCAGCATGCTCTGCGTGGTCAGCGGGCAGACCGTCGTGCACTCGGAATCCTCGAACGACAGCACGACGACCTTGCCGCGGAACTGGCTGAGCGACATCGGCTGCCCGAACTGGTTCACCAGCTTGATGTCCGGTGCGGACTGCGCGCCCAGCGAGCTGCCGAGGTCGAGGTTCGGGTTCATCTCGGCGGCGTTCGAGGCCGGGTTGGCCTGCATGCCCGCGGACGAGCCCGTGCTGGCGCTGGAGCCGCATCCGGCCAGCGCCGTCAGCACGCTCAGCATGGCCGCGGCGGCCAGCGCGCCGCGTGTGCGGAATGTCTTCATCGCGAAGAAAGCCTACTGCGGTCTACTACGGATCATCGTAGAGGGATGGCTGAGGGTTGGCTAAGGACCCGCGGGGATCGTCTCCGACGATCACCGCGCCGCCATGGCCCCAGGCGACGTAGCGGTAGGTCAGGTTGATCATCGTCGACACCCGGTTGCGCCCGCCGAGCAGGTAGAACAGGTGCAGGACGAGCCAGGACAGCCAGGCGAGCGTGCCGCGCAGCCGCAGCCCCTGGGCCAGCTGGACCACGGCGGACCGGCGCCCGATGGTGGCCATCATGCCCTTGTCGTGGTACGTGAACGGCTCGGTCGCGGCCTTACGCTGCAGCCGGACGATCTGCGCGCCGGCGTGGCGTCCCATCTGCAGCGCGGGCTGGGCCAGCTGCGGCGTGGGATCGTCGGGGTTGACCGCGATGTCGCCCACGGCGAAGATCCGGTCCTGTCCCTGCACCCGCAGGTCGGGCCCGACCAGGATGCGGCCGCCCTTGCCCTGGGGCAGGCCCCAGCCTTCGACGGCGCCGGACGCGCCGACGCCGGCCGCCCACACGGTGAGGTCGCTCGGCAGGTTCTCGCCGTCGGCCAGCAGTACCTGCTTGTCGGTGATCTCGGCGATGCGCGTGTTCAGCCTGATGTCCACGCCGCGCTTGTCCAGCTGCACCCGGGCGTACTCACGCAGCTTCTGGTGGAACCCGCCGAGCAGCGCGGGCGCCATCTCGATCAGCCGGACGTGGACCCGGGCCGGATCGACGTCCGGGAAGGTCGCGGCGAGCACGGTGGCGCTCAGCTCGGCGAGCGTGCCGGCCAGTTCCACGCCGGTGGCCCCGCCGCCGGCCACGGTGATATGCAGATCGCCGTGTCCACGCTCAGCCGCTCGAAGGCCGCCATGAGGTGATCGCGCAGCACGATCGCGTCGGAGCGGGTGTACAGGCCGAACGTGTGGTCGGCCGCCCCCTTGATGCCGTGGTAGGCGGCCGACACGCCGGTGGCGATGATCGAGGTAGTCATAGCCGAGCTCGAGGCCGTTGGTGAGCTTGATCCGGCGGGACGCCGAGTCGATCGCGGCCAGCTCGCCATGCCGGAAGATCGCCCCGTACCGCCCCACGAAGCCGCCCGCGGGGTAGGCGACGTCGCCGGGGTTCAGCCCGGCCGTGGCCACCTGGTAAAGCAGCGGCTGGAAGGTGCTGTACAAGTGGCCGTCCACCAGCGTCACCCGCAGGCCCGCGCGGGTGAGCCGCGAGATGGCGGACAGTCCGGCGAATCCCGCGCCGCAGATCACCACCTGCGGTGCACTGGGGTCGGCCTGATGTCTTCTGGCGATTGTCCTCACCTCCGGACCCGACGTCCCCCCTTTATCACGTTAATCTCCCTTGAGGGCAGGGTCATGCTCGAGGGCAGGGTCATGCTTGCGGCAGGGTCATGCTTGAGGGCAGCGCCATGCTTGCGGCAGGGTCATGCTTGAGGGCAGCGCCATGCAGGGACTCAGAGGTTCAGGGCGACCAGTTCGGGACGCAGGCACCCCTGACCGGGCGCGGACGGGCTGACGCTCGGGCTCGGCGTGCTGCCTCGCCGACCCGGATCCCGCCGACGGGACGCGGCGCGGTGGCCGTCTGCGCCGGAGCCGGGACGGGAGTGCCGCTGGGCGACGCGGACGGGCTCGCCGAGACCGGGGAACTCGGCGCCAGCTGCGCGCACGCCGCGATGACCACCAGGTCACTGGCCGGGTCGGCGCTGCCGCCGACGCCGCTGAGGTCGACGAAATAGTGCGGCCATCCCAGCCCGGCGGCGGTCAGGATGACCCGCTGCGCGCCGATGTCGTAGCCCCAGGCGTCCCCGTTCGGCCCTTGGTCGAGCCCGAGCGCCACGCCGTCCCGGACGGCGTACAGGCCCGCCGACCCGCCGACCGCCGAGCCCGATACCGTCGCCGTCACCTGGCCGGTGAGCGGGTTCACCGCGATGAGGCTGGATTCCCGGGTCAGGTAGATCCGCTGCTTCCTCGGGTCGGTACCCTCGGGCACCGCCCCGCCGACGGACCACAGCCAGGCTCCGGTCGCGCCGCTGTACGCGGTCACCCCGCCCGCGGTGGAGAACAGCACCACGCCGTCGAACGCGGCGCTGAACGTGCCGGCGAAGGAGAGTCCCTCGAGCGGCCGGACCACGACCTCCGCGCCGGTCGCGAGGTCGATCCGGCGCAGCGCGGTGACCGGCGCCGACCCCAGGAACCCGCCGGCCGATTCCGCCACGTACAGCGTCCCGCCGTCGGCCCGCCACGCCTGCGGGACCTGGCCGGTGGCCAGCCGCCAGCGGACGCGTCCGGTGGCGTTGTCGTAACTCGTCACCGCCGTGGGCCCGACGATGACGGTGTACAGCGAACTACCCCCGACCGCCCCGCCGAACAGGGCCGCCGGATAGCGCCCGGACTCGGTGCCCGTCAAGCCGGAGATCACCACCTCGGTGCGCTGCAGATGCCCGGCCCTGGTGTAGGAGACGCCCGCGGTGACCTCACCGGGCCAGGTGCGCACGGACACGATGGCCGCGCCCGCCGGGAAGCCGGTCAGCGTCTGGTCCCACAGCGGCGCGCCCGTCTTGTCCGAGTACCCGGACACGGTCAGGCCGACGCCTACCGCGGCGACGCCGTAGCCGACCGACATGTAGGCCAGGCCGGACGCCGGCACGGTGCCGGTCAGCCCGGGAATCACCTGCCACGACCCGGACAGCGGCCGGATCCACTTGATCATGCTCGGCACGGACCCGGCCCGGCAGCCCGACCGGCACGCCGCCGCGGGCGCCCCGCTGGCCGCGCCGAGCGAGGGGTAAGGCAGCAGGGCCACGCCGAGCAGGACCACGGCCAGCGCCCAGCGGCGCAGCCGCGGGGAGGCACCCGCCGTGCCCACGCGGATGCGGCCGGAGACTGTGCGCATCTTCGGCCGCATGGTCCGTCGGCGCATCCGGCCAGCCACGCGGCCCACGGTCCGGCGGCGTGCTCGCCTGAGGCCCTTGCGCCCCGCCTGCTGCCTCACAACACCACCGTAGGAGAAACGAGAATTGCCGGGGCATCACCGTAGGAGAAACAAGAACTGCGGGGGGACCACCGCAGGAGAAACGAGGATTGCGGGGCAGCACCGTAGGAGAAACGAGAACTGCGGGGGCCGCCTTCCGGCCTGGCCCCAGCCGCCGCCTGGCTTACCGATAACGTTGGACGTGTCTGTGCTTACCGAAGCGCTCACCGGAGCGAGTCCACCTCGATGAGGAGGTCAGCCATGACCGACCGTCCGCCGCTGCCTTATGACTTCATGCCGGCCGTGCCGTCGTTCGAGCTGCGGAGCGATGACGTCGCGGGTGGCCAGATGATGACGGACAACCAGGTCTACAACGCGTTCGGCATGACCGGGAAGAACATATCCCCGGCATTGTCATGGTCTGGCTTCCCGGCCGAAACCAAGGGCTTCGCGGTGACCTGCTTCGACCCGGATGCGCCAACCGGGTCCGGTTTCTGGCACTGGGTGCTGGTCGACATCCCGGCCTCGGTCACCTCGCTGCCGGCCGGCGCCGGTCACGCCAGCGGCTCGGGCTTGCCCGCCGGCGCGATGCACCTGCGCAACGACTACGGAAGCAAGGATTTCGGCGGTGCCGCACCGCCGGCCGGCGACCCGCCGCATCGTTACGTCTTCGCCGTGCACGCGCTCGACGTCCCGAGCCTCGAGCTGGAACCGGACACCACGCCCGCGGTGGCCGGCTTCAACCTGCGGTTCCGCACCATAGCCCGGGCCGTGCTCATCCCCGTCTACGGGCACTGATCAGGCGGAACGTTCACCGCAGCGGCCCGGGTCATAGCCGGGAAGACTAGCCAGCTGGGCCAGCAGCCAAGGTGAGGTGAGCACCTTCAGCAACCCCTGGACCTCGCGGGACGCGGCGTTCTTGGCCGGCAGCACCAGGTCGAACCGTTCCTCGGCCAGCGGGAGGCAGTCAAGCCCGTAGGCCAGCGCGGCCGGCTCGCTCGACACGCCCACGTCGGCGAGACGACCCGCGACCGCCGCGGCGACCTGAAGGTGCCCGGCGGCCTGGCTGTCGTAGCCGGCCAGGTTGACGGGTCCGGCCGGGTCCAGGCCGAGGCGGGCGAGTTCGCGGTCGAGCAGCCTGCGGGCCTGCGCGCCCGGCTCGCGGTTCACCAGCCGCAACCCCTGCCTGACCGCGTCGTCCAGCCCGGTGATCCGGGTCCCGGGACGGGTCACCAGGCCCTCGCGCCAGGAGGTGAACCCCACCACCTCGGCGCCGTCAGGCATCCCGCCCTCGTCGCCGGGCTGGTGCACACCCGCGGCATGCACCAGCCCGGCCGCGGCCAGCCGCAGCGCCTCGCCGTTCCCGCACGGCCACCAGGCGAATCCCACCGGCGGGTCGAGCAGGGCCAGCGGCGTCTCGAGCAGCGGCAGCGCCGGATCGCAGCCCGCCACGACGAGCGTGGGCCGCGGCGGCGCGATGGGCCGGACCGCGATCAGGTCTCCGTGGAGCTCCTGGCCGGCCACCAGGCCGCCCGCCGGACCGAACCCGGCCCGGGCCGACGTGTCCGCGCTCAGCGGCAGCGCGATGAACGTGTCGCCGACCGTGGCGAGCGCGACCCGCGAGCCCTCGCCGCCGACCGGGGCCACCGGCTGGGCCAGCACGGGATCGGCGGGATCGCCGGGACCGAACAGTTCCTCGACGGTCAGGCCGAGGGCGCGGGCCAGAGCCAGCGCCACCCGCAGCGAGGGATCCGAATGGCCGGACTCGACCGCGGATACGGCCTGCCTGGTCACGGCGGCCATCCCGGCGAGTTGCTGCTGGGACAGGCCACGGGCCTGCCGGGCCAGCCGCAGCCGCGTGCCCGCGGCCCACGAGGCTTCAGTCACACCCACACCTTATGATCCGGGGCATGAAGACGCAGATCATCGAGGTACGCACCGGCGGACGCGAGGCGATCCGGGACATCACCAGCGAATGCGCCGGGTTCGCGAGGACGGCGTCGGCCGGGGGTGACGGCCTGCTGCACGTGTTCGTGCCGCACGCTACCGCCGGCCTCGCGCTGATCGAGCTCGGCGCGGGCAGCGACGATGACCTGCTGGCCACCCTGGCGGAACTGCTGCCCGCCGACGACCACTGGCGGCACGCGCACGGGTCCCGCGGGCACGGCCGGTCGCACGTCATGCCCGCGTTCGTGCCGCCGTACGCCACGATCCCGGTGATCGGCGGCCGCCTGGCCCTGGGCACCTGGCAGTCGGTGGCGCTCGTCGACCTCAACGTCGACAATCCGGACCGCCAGGTCCGGCTGTCGTTCCTCGGCTGATGCGGGTCCTGGTCGAGGGTTCCGGCGGTGCCGCGGGCTGGCCGGAGCCCGGCTGCCGGTGTGCCTCCTGCCTGCTGAAGGAGAGTATACGAGTACGGTCGACCATCCTCATTGATGGCCTGGTGAGGCTGGGGGTCGGGGCGGCGGACGGCGGGAGGGCGGACGGCGGGAGGGCGGACGGCGGGAGGGCGGACGGCGGGAGGGCGGACGGCGGGATCGCGGACGGCGGGACGCGGAGCGGCGGGTCGCGGACGGCTACCGGGTGCGGCGGCTGGCGGATGCGCGGGGGCCCTCGGGGCTAGGGGGGTGGGATATCACGGGGCCGGACGGGGGGCGGCTGCTCTATCCGGCGCGGCCGGGGGCGGTGCCGGTGCCGCCCGAGGAGGCGTCCGCCTACGACATCGCGTTCCTCGACCTGCTGGGGAGCCGGCGCAGCTCGGGCTGCTCCGGGCGCGGGGGCTGATCACCGCGGACACGGTCACGGCGGTGGCGTTCGCGGATCACCGGGTGCCCTCCGAGGGGGAGCTGCGGCGGCGCTGCGGGTTCTGGCGGGCGGAGCTGCCAGGAGACGGGGACGCGGTGACCACGGCCCGTTCGGCAGAAAAAAGATCTGCGGCCCGGCGGATGCCGTGGCGGGTGCTCGTGCTCGGCGGGGCGCGGTCGGGCAAGTCGGAGCAGGCCGAGTTGCGGCTGGCGGGCGAGCCGGATGTGACCTATGTGGCGACGGGGACAGGCGGGGCGGGGGCGGCAGGCTCAGGGGGGATGGCCGGGGACCCGGGAGACCGGGAGTGGGCGGCGCGGGTGGCGGCGCACCGGGCGCGGCGGCCGGCCTGGTGGCGGACGGCGGAGACCACGGACCTGGCCGGGGTGCTGGCCGGGGCGCGGGGCGCGCTGCTGATCGACGGGATCGGTACCTGGCTGGCGGTGGCGATGGACGAGTGCGGCGCCTGGGACGGGTCGGCGGATTCGGCGGGGCAGCTGGCGGCCAGGATCGCCGGGCTGGTCGGCGCGTGGCGGCAGACCGGGGCGTACGTGGTGGCGGTCAGCGACGAGGCCGGGCTGGGCGTGGTGCCCGGGACGCCGGCCGGGCGGCTGTTCCGGGACGAGCTGGGGCGGCTCAACCAGATGCTGGCCGCCGAGTCGGAGGAAGCCGAGCTCGTCGTGGCGGGCCGGGTGGTGCCGCTGACGGCGGGGTGACGGGGCGGGTGGTGCCGCTGACGGCGGGGTGACGGGCCGGGTGGTGCCGCGGGCACATAACAGTCTGGTGACAATCCAGGGATCACCGCGTGTTCGGCGCCGGTCCGGCCGTGATGTCTGCTCGCGCGCTGGTCAGCTACCGCTGCCGGCGGCTACCGTAGTAAGTCCTGCGGCCGGGGCCAGACGGGTTCTTTCTGGCTCGGAGGGGCGTTGAGGGGGCGGGACCCGTCCAGCGGTGAGGTGATGAGCAGTATGGCGCGCGTGGTAGTCATTGGCGACCTGATGACGGACACGGTGGCCCACGCCAGGCTCGCGCTGGCCCGGGGCAGCGACACGCCCGCGTCCGTGACCATGCACGGCGGCGGTTCCGGGGCCAACATCGCGGCCTGGATGGCGGCCGACGGCGGGGACGTGGCGTTCGTCGGGCGGCGGGGCGCGGACATCGCCGGGCGGAACCGCGACATGGAGCTGATGGGCTACGGGGTGGACGCGCGGCTGGTCATGGACCCGGAACGGCCCACCGGCACCTGCGTGGTGATGGTCACGCACAAGGGCGAGCGGACCATGCTGTCCGACCCGGGCGCGAACGCGGCGCTGTCCCCCGACGACCTGCCGCACGACCTGTTCATCCCCGGCGCTCACCTGCACGTGTCCGGGTACACGCTGCTGTCGGAGGGATCGCGGTCGGCCGGGCTGGCCGCGATCGAGTACTCGCGGCGGGCCGGCATGACGGCCTCGGTCGACGCGGCGTCGGCCGCGCCGCTGGAGCGGGCCGGGGCCGAGCCGTTCCTGGAACTGTCCTCCGGGGCCGTGCTGCTGTTCGTCAACGCCGCGCAGGCCACGGTCCTCACCGGCCGCGAAGACCCCGAACAGGCCGCGCGCGTGCTCACGGCCTGGTACCCGCACGTCGTGGTCAAGCTGGGCGCGGACGGCGCGCTGTTCTACGCCAACGGCCGGCCGCCGGTGCGGGTGCCCGCGCCGCCCGTCGACCGGGTGGTGGACGGGACCGGCGCGGGAGACGCGTTCATCGCCGGCTTCATCCCGCCCTGGCTGGACAAGAAGCCGCCGGGCGAGGCGCTGGCCAGCGGCTGCCGGCTGGCCGCGCACGCGCTCAACCTCATCGGCGCGCGCCCAGTCCTGTGAGCTATCTGGAGCAGCTTTTCTCACTGGATGGCCGGGTGGCGGTGGTGACCGGCGGGAGTTCGGGGATCGGCGCGGAGATGGCGCCGGCCCTGGCCGGCGCGGAGCCCGGGTGGTGCTGGTCGCGCGGGATGCCTCGCGGCTCGGCTCGGCGGTGGACCGGCTGAAGGCGGTGAGCGGCGCGGCCGGCGGCGGCGGCGCGGCCTGGGTCAGCGCGGACCTGGCCGGCCGGGCCGAGGTCGCGCGGGCCGCCGGGGAGGCGGCCGCGGCGTTCGGGTCGCCGGACATCCTGGTCAACTGCGCGGGCGTCAACCTGCGCCCGCCGCTGGCCGAACTGACGACCGCGGACTGGGACCTGACCATGGCGGTCAACCTGACCGCGCCGTTCCTGCTCGGCCAGCGGTTCGGGCCGGAGATGGCCGCCCGTGGCTGGGGGCGGATCATCAACGTGACCTCGCAGCAGGCCCAGCGGGCGTTCGCGAACAGCGGGGCGTACGGGGCGAGCAAGGGCGGGCTGGCCTCGCTGACCCGGTCGCAGTCCGAGGCCTGGGCCGCCTCCGGGGTGTGCTGCAACTCGGTGTGCCCCGGCTTTGTGGCGACGCGGCTCAACGCGCACGTGGCCCGCGACCCGGAGCGGACGGCGGCCCTGGCCGCGCGGACCATGGTGGGCCGCAACGGGCAGCCCGCGGACTTCGCGGGGGTGGCCGTGTTCCTGGCCTCGCGGGCCAGCGACTACGTGACCGGGCAGACGCTGTACGTGGACGGCGGCTTCTCGGCCACGTAAACGCGGCGTTGGCCCGCTGAGGTCGCCGGAAGCGGCAGAATGTCCGTATGGCAGGACGACGAGGCGGTACCACCGCGCCCCCCGAGGATTTCGAAGAAAATATCGTCGACATCGACGTCGCCGAGGAGATGCGCGCCAGCTATCTCGAATACGCGTACAGCACCATCTACCAGCGCGCGCTCCCCGACGCGCGGGACGGCCTCAAGCCGGTGCAGCGCCGGATCCTGTACCAGATGAACGAGATGGGGCTGCGCCCGGACCGCAGCGCACGTCAAGTGCGCCCGGGTGGTCGGCGAGGTCATGGGCCGCCTGCACCCGCACGGCGACTCGGCCATCTACGACGCGCTGGCCCGGATGGCCCAGCCGTGGGCGATGCGGCTGCCGCTGGTGGACGGGCACGGGAACTTCGGCTCGACGGGCGGCGACGACGACCCCGCGGCGATGCGGTACACCGAGGCCCGGCTGAC
The DNA here is from genome assembly GCA_963801155.1 of uncultured Actinomycetes bacterium. Classification (GTDB taxonomy): domain Bacteria; phylum Actinomycetota; class Actinomycetes; order Streptosporangiales; family Streptosporangiaceae; genus Palsa-504. The sequence goes on along the minus strand of CAWDEB010000010.1, from coordinate 65,475 downwards.
CGCGGCCGCGATGGAGATGGTCGCCTCGATCGACGAGGACACGGTCGAGTTCATCCCGAACTACGACGGCAGCGAGACCCAGCCCGAGGTGCTGCCCGCGGGCCTGCCCAACCTGCTGGTGAACGGCGCGTCCGGCATCGCGGTCGGCATGGCCACCAACATGGCCCCGCACAACCTGGGCGAGGTGATCGCGGCCGCCCGCCACCTGCTGCGCAATCCGGACGCGTCGCTGGACGCCTTGATGCGGTTCGTGCCCGGGCCGGACCTGCCGACCGGCGGGCGCATCGTCGGCCTGGACGGCATCAGGGAGGCGTACGAGACCGGCCGGGGCATCTTCCGGACCCGGGCCACCGCCAGCATCGAGCAGCTCACCCCCCGGCGCACCGGCATCGTGGTCACCGAACTCCCCTACACCATCGGCCCGGAAAAGGTCATGGCCCGGATCAAGGACCTGGTCCAGGCCAAGAAGCTCAACGGCATCGCCGACCTGAAGGACCTGACCGACCGGAACCGCGGGCTGCACCTGGTGATCGAGGTCCGCAGCGGCTTCAACCCCGACGCGGTGCTGGCCGAACTGTACCGGCTGACGCCGATGGAGGAGACCTTCGGCATCAACAACGTGGCCCTGGTCGACGGCCAGCCCCGGGTGCTGGGCCTGCGTGAGCTGCTCGAGATCTACGTCGCGCACCGCCTGGAGGTGACCCGGCGGCGGACCGAGTACCGCCGCCGCAAGCGGGCCGAACGGCTGCACCTGGTCGACGGCCTGGTCATCGCGCTGCTCAACATCGACGAGGTGATCCAGGTCATCAGGTCGAGCGACGACGCGGCGTCGGCGCGCGATCGGCTGATGACGATCTTCGAGCTGTCGCAGATCCAGGCCCAGTACATCCTGGACACGCCGCTGCGGCGGCTGACCCGGTACGACCGGCTGGAACTGGAGCGGGAGCAGGACACCTTGCGGGCCGAGATCGCCGAGCTGACGTCGATCCTGGAGTCGGAGGCGCGGCTGCGCGAGCTGGTCAGCGACGAGCTGGCCGAGGTGGCCAAGAAGTTCGCCACCCCGCGGCGCACGGTGCTGCTGGAGGGCTCGTCCGGGGCGGCCGCGGTCGCCGCGGTCCCGCTCGAGGTGGCCGACGACCCGTGCGTGGTCCTGATGTCGGCCACCGGCCTGGTGGCCCGGGTGGCCGTCGGGGACCAGGACATTTATGCCGAACGTACCGTGGTTCCCCCCGCCGGGGACCTGGCTCGCGCGGCCCACGACGTGCTCGCCGCGGCGGTCCGGACCACGGTCCGGGGCACGATCGGGGTGGTGACGTCGGCCGGGCGGCTGGTCAAGGTCAGCGTGCTGGAGCTGCCCGCGCTGCCCCCGGGCGCCGGCGCGGCGTCGCTGGCCGGCGGGCACGCGGCCGGGGAGTTCGCCGCGCTGGAGCGTGGTGAGGCAGTGGTGGGGCTCTGCCCGGTCGACGGTAACGGCGGCGGCCTGGCCCTGGGGACGGCCGCGGGCGTGGTCAAGCGGGTGCTGCCGGACTACCCGCAGAACCGGGACGAGTTCGAGCTGATCGGGCTGCGGCCCGGGGACCGGGTGGTGGGCGCGGTCCAGCTGTCCGGGGAATCGGACGAGCTGGTGTTCGTCACGTCGGATGCGCAGCTGCTGCACTTCCCGGCGTCCGCGGTGCGGCCGCAGGGCCGGGCCGCAGGCGGCATGGCCGGCGTCCGGCTGTCTCCTGGCGCCTCCGTGGTGTGGTTCGGCGCGGTGGACGCGGCCGCTGCTTCCGGGTCCCCGTCCGGGCCTCCGGGGACGTACTCCCCCGCCGTGGTGATCACCGTGGCGGGCAGTACGTCGGCGTTGCCTGGCGCGGCTGGCCTCAGTGTCAAGGTGACGCCTTTGCATGAGTTTCCGGCCAAGGGCCGGGCCACCGGCGGAGTGCGCTGCCACCGGCTCCTCAAGGGCGAGGACGCGCTGGTCATGGCCTGGGCCGGGCCAGCCCCGGCGGTGGGCGCGACCGATTCGGGCAGCCCGGTCATCCTGCCGGACCCGGTGGGCAAGCGGGACGGGTCGGGCATCGCGCTGCGGCGCCAGCTGGCCGTGATCGGCGGCGCGGCCCGGGTCCCGTAGCGGCGTCTCCCCTCCTTACTTCTGGGCTAGATGCAGTGGCTTCTTGGCCAGGTAACTCGCTCGCCTGCACCGGCCAGGGTTGAGAGCGCGGCGCAGGGCCACGCATCCGGGTCGTTCGGACCGAGCACCCGCTCGCGGGCGGGCAGCAGCACGGCGAACTGGTCCCGCGCTCCGGCCGGATCGCCCGCCTCCCCGGTCCAGCGCGCCAGGCTGAGCCGGTACCTGAGGGTGTCCGGATGCTCCCGGCCCTGGATCCGCTCGACGGCCGGCACGAGCGCCGCGAACTGGTCACGTGCCCCGGCCGGGTCACCGGCCTCGCCGGTCCAGCGGCGACGCTGCGCGATCCTGGCTCTCCGGTGATCTGCGCCGAACACCCGCTCGACGGCGGCAGCAGCTCGCGAACTGGTCCCGCGCTCCGCCTATCGCCCGCCTCCCCTCCGCTGGCCAGGCGGCCCGGCTCCTTCACCGGGTCTCCGGGTGGTCCCCGAGCATCCGGGTGTAGCCGGCCAGCAGCTCGGCCAACTGGTCTCTCGCTCCGTCCGGATCGCCTGGCCGGTGGTTGAGCGAGCCAGCTGGCGCGGGCCCACATGGCCTCCGGATCGTCGGTGCCGAACACCCGCTCACCGGCCGCAGCTCGGCGATCTGGATCCTGCGCTCCAGCCGGATCCCCATCCTCCCCGATCCAGCTTGCCAGCCTCCCACTGCCAGGTTTCCTTCTTCCGGATCGAACACCCGGACGACGTCGCGCTCCGCCGGCGAACTGTTGCGGTGCTCCGGCCGGATCCCCAGCCTCCCCGGTCCAGCGACCAGGCTGGCCCGGACCTCCAGGGTCTCCTCGTCGTCCCACCAGCATCCGCGTGACTCCGGCAGCAGCATGGCGAACTGTCGCGGGCTTCGGCCGTATCCGCGGCCTGGCCTGTCCAGCGGCCAAGCTGGTGCGCCGGATAGGGTCTGCGGATTCTCGGTGCCGAGGGCCTGCGCCAGCAATCATGCTGCCCCTGGGCCCAGAGCGGCGGCGTACTGCCCTGCTCGCCGTCGTCAGCAGCCCCCTCAGGCCGACCTCGGCGACATGGCCAGCATCTCCCGGACGGCCCGGCGGGGAGCCTGTGGCGCGCGTAGCCCGGTCCAACGCGTCAGGTAGTGCGCCCGTCCTAGTCACCTACGGCAGCGGCCATCAGGTCGAACATAGCTGCGTCGACGGAAGGACTGTCCCGCCAGCAGAAGTCCACCCCGGCCGCCGCCACCGGCGCGGGGTAGACGGACAGGCCTGCAGCACCTGTTGCTCGACGCATCCAGGAGGTCGTATGCCTCCCCACCAGCATCTGACACCCGTCTTGCGTACACGCGAGCGCGTCGAGCAGGTCGCGCGGTGAGGTGCTGTCGCTGTCCAGGATGCCTTGATCGCGTCCAGCGCCCGCAAGCCCTCGTCACCTGCCGCATCATCGAGCAGCGTGTCGGGCGTCGCGCAGCCCGAGTACCGTCGTCGTCGAGGCCCGCAGCACCGCCCGCGTCGCGCTCACCCTTCTCCAGCCACACACTTACGGCGGGCCGGCGCGGCGCTGACCGTCGCGGTCGTCGTTACGCGGGCGGTGACGACCACCGTGATCCCGTGCGCGCCGGTGAGCACCGCGGTCAGCGCCTCCCGCAGCGCCTCTTCGGCCAGGTCTCCAGCGTGGTGTCCCTCGCCGTGTCCGGATCGTCCAACAGCACTACGACCGGCTCCTCGGCCGGAACGCCGCCAGTACGCGCAGCATCACCTCCCGCGGGCCGTGGCCGGGATCCTCGTAGTAGTCCCGTAGCGACCGCGCCGCTTCCTGCTGCGTAGGCAGCCTGCAGCAGATCCGCCACCAGGAATGGATAGGCCGCCTGGTGCTCGCTGTTGCTGCTCAGGTACACGATCCCGGTCACGGCGGCCCCGCCGCGGTCGCTGTCCGAGCCGGCGATCCGGCCGCGCTCGACCTCGCCGAGCAGCCGTCAGCACCAGCGCGGTCTTGCCCACCCCCGCCGGGCCGGTCACCCACACCATGCGGGTCCCCGGGTCGATCAGGTACTCGGCCAGCAGGGCCGTCTCGAAGTCCCGATCCTGGAACCAGTCCGGCACCGGCGCTGGCGGGGGGTTCACCACGCGCGGCCGCCGCTGTCCCCAGCTCGCCTCCGGATGAGCTGGGGGCCTCGGCGAGCTCCGGCTCGATGACGTAGCGCTGGCCCGCGAGCGTGCGCAGCGTGAGCGGGCCTGACGTACGACGAGCCGAGCGCCACGTCGACGCCAGCCGCTACGATCGCCGTCTGACGGCGCGGGGCGGCTCCTTCGTGCCAGCCGATCTCGACCACGAGCGGCGACGTGCGGGCAGCTCGAACACGAGCCCGTCCGCAGACGGCTCGACAAAGCGGAGGCCGTCGGCGGCCAGTCGCACCCCCAGCTGAACCCATTCGGCCGGACCCTGGGGCATCAGCCAGCCCAGCGACGCGGCATGGCCTGCTGACCGAGGCTGGTGACGCCCGTGCTGCTGGTGCCGAGCCGGAGCGCGAAGCCGACGGCCAGCAGCCGCGCCGCCTCGGTCTGGGCGACCGTCCCGGGGAGCCGCCGCCAGGCCTGGGCGGCCCACCGGGCCACGTCCCGGCCCCCGCCTGGGTCGGTCACCATCGCCTTGACCGCCGCCCGCAGCCCGGCTTCGATGTCCGGCCCGGCCGTGCTTCCGCCCCGCACCGCCTGCCAGGCGATTTCTTCCTCCAGCTTACCGCGGGCGGGCAACCGCGGTGCCGCCGCTCCACCATATCCCGCGCCCGCTCCGCGAATCCCGGATCTCATCGAGCTGTTGGCGCAGCACGGTCCACCGCGTCCGGATCGAGCACGATGCCGGTGACGTTGCGGGTCAGCACCAGCGGGCTGAACCACAGGTCGCTCTCGGTGCCGACGCTGGCCCCCGGGACCAGGGCGATCCGGGCCCGCCGCAGCAGCCCGGGCTCGACCAGCACGGCCAGGCAGACCGCGCGAGCCAGCGTGACCGCCAGCGCGCCGTCGGCGCGGGCCATGAGGCGCTCGAGGAGCATCCGGCCCCGGGATGGGTCAGCCACGAAGTCGCACCAGCTGCGCGAGCGAGTCCCAGCTGACGATCCGCTGATCTCGCCCAGCCCGGCCGGCGACCGGCCGGGCGGGAACGGCGTCAGGACCCGCAGGTCCGCCTGAACCGACGCCACCGCGGCCGCCACCGCCCGCCACTCGCTGGCCGGAGCCCGGTCGCGGCTGGCGGGCGGTCCTCCCGCCCCTAGGTCGGTCAGGGCCAGGACCAGGGAACCGGCGGCTGCCTACTCCCACTGCGCGGTCTGCCCGGTGAACAGGTTGGGATCGAGCCCGCGCAGCGGCGTGCCGACGAACGTCCGCTGCTCGACCCGGTCGCGTCCGGCCACGTCGACGAACTGCGCGGCGAGTAAGTCCAGGTCGGCCACGTAGGGCTGCATCCCCTCACCCTGGTCCAGGAGAAGCTGAACGGACGCGGCGGTCCGCAGCTCGGCCAGGAAGGACGCGGTCAGGGTGCGCAGCAGGGCGGATCGCCTGACCATGGCGGCCATGTCCAGCCTGTGGCCGGTGCGCCAGGTGGCGGCCACAGTGGCCATCGACGAGCGAGCCTGGACGGCCGGAAGCGGTGGTTCGGGCGGCACCCCGAAGCGGCCAGAAGCGGCCGGGGCAAGCGCCTGCACCGCGTCGAGCCACGCCGGAAACTGTTCGGCGCCGTCCTCCATGCGGATCCTGGCGGCTATTGGCGTCCCGGTGATCGTCGGGCGAATTGCCGTCATGGGCTGGGCAGGCGGCACCGTTGACGGCAGGGAGCGGGAGGGCGCAGGCCGCACCAAGGCTGGCTCCCGCACCGGTTTGGCCGGGACGGCCAGGGCCTTCAGGTCCAGCACCTGGCCTATGCTGGCCAGGTCGGCCTGGTCGGTGGCGCCCAGTATCGCCGCGGCGGTGACGGCATCGGCGATCGACACGTCGCCGCGCCGCCGGGCGGCGGGCCCGGCCCGGCTCGGCTCGTCCTCACCCTGTCTCATCGGTGATCTCCTCCGGCAGCGTCGGCTCCTTCCACAGGGCGGTCTCGACGATCGCACGCCACCCGGATGAACCCGGTGCCACGCCGAAGCAGAGGCAGGCCCGCACCGTGTCGAGGAACTCCGCGGCGGACGGCTCCCGGCGGTCGCGTTTTCTCGCCGCCTCCTGGTAGCGCAGGAAATCCGCGGCCACCTTGTCGTACAAGTCGTCGGTCCGCGTCCCGAAATGAGCCCGTCCCACCTTGGCGTAGAACTCCTGGCCGACCGGCTGGAGGTCAAGGCGGGCGCAGCGGCGCAGGAACGCCGGCGGCAGGCGGCGTTCGCCGTTGCTGGTGATGATGACGAAGACATCGTGGGCCCCCCCGATCCACCCGAGCCCCCGGCGTCGAACCCGAGTCTGTCCAGCGGGCCGAGCAGGTCGTTGGGCAGGTCGGGCTCGGCCTTGTCGATCCCCTCGAGCAGCAGGACGACGTTGACTCGGCGCCCGCATCCCGATAGCGCGGGTCATGTACCGCGGGCAGAGCCGCTTGCTGTTTGTCGTCCAGCTCACCGGGATCGTGTCCGCGGGTCGCGGCCAGGTCGGGAGCGAATGTCCACCACAGCACGCCTGGTTCGACGTAGCACCAGTCGGGCAGCAGTTGCTGGAGCTGGGCGTCGGCGAGACGGCAGACCGCGTTGAAGCCTGCCGTCAGGTCGGCCAGCTCGATCCGCGAGGTGACCGCGTGCTCGACGTAGGTCCAGTTCATTCTCCCGGGCTACCGGCACCGGGCCAGTGTCGACTTCCCGGATCCCGGCAGCCCGGTCACCAGCAGCGGGCGGCGGGCCGCCAGAGCGACGTTCACCGCGTCGACGACGTGTTGTCGTGGAAGACGTACGCGTCCCGGTCCTCGTCTTCCGGCGCCCGGTAGGCGGCTTCCCGCGCGGGCGGAGACGGGGTGAACAGTGGATTTTCGAATGCCCATCGGCGAACTCCTCGTCATCACCAGGAAGGAAACGTGAGCCATGCATCGTCGAGGTCGCCGGATACCTTGTCCTCCAGGTCGGGGTCTATCGCGGGCAAGACCCACCTGATCCCGGCGGCCAGTGGCGGGCCGCCCTGGCGCGGGTATCTCTCCGGTGCCGCGAAGAATACGAACGTGATGCGCGGGAATCGGGTCTGCAATGCCGTTACTACCTGCTGGTCGTCGGGCAGCTGCAGGGCAATGTAAAGCCGTACGCCTATCCGGCGAGCTTCTCGTCGATTTCCGCATCCGCAGCGGGCGATCTCCCCGCAGTCGCCGCACGACCTGACGCAGTTCCAGGGCGATGTCGTCGCTTTCGCTCGCCGCCGGTGACGTTGTTCAGCAGCCGGAAGAAGGGAGACTTGACGGGCATGTAGGCGCGGTCGACGAACTGCGACAAGGTGAGCTCGGGATGCTGCAGGCGATCGCGACATCCCGGAAATCGGAATGCTGCCAGTTGGCCCGCACGAACCACGAGGCCGCGTCAAGATCCACCCACATAGGAGCAACGAGTTCAGGATTTCATGAGCATCCTCCGCGGGAAAGCCTTGGCCCAGCCAAGTAAGCGTCTTGGCCACCCGCGCCAGGGCGGGCGGGGGCTGCCTGAGTATCCAGCGTGCCATGGCATATGCGAGGCACTGATGCTTATCGCCGAGGTGGGATGGAATCGGTTCGTTGAGTTCATCCAGAGCCTGCTGCAGAAACGGCGTCGCGGGGGCGGCCTTGGTCAGTTTGGCTGCGATGGCGGCGGTCAGCAGGTCAAATGGCGTCAGCCGATGCGGGCCCCCAGCGAACCAGCGTCGTCTTGATCGCGGCGGCGGTCTGGCGGCATCGTCGCCGGCAGGAACTGGAGCTCCGGCAGATCGACCGGATCCCACAGCCGGTTATTCTTCAGTTCGGCCCGGCCACGTCCTGGATGCACAGAAGCAGCGAAACCCGGATCCTGGTCGTGCCGGAACCGCAGGATCGTGGCCTCCTTGAGCACCCAGGAGCTCTCCAGTGCGTCCGCGTGATAGGACGACCGCCGCGTCGCACTCGACCAGCATCGCGTTGATCACCCGGCGCCAGTGGTCACCCCCGGTGATCAGGTCCTTATCGACGAGGACCTCGACCCGGTCCTCGCCCTGATCCAGGTCGCTCACGAACGTTTCGAGCCAGTCGCGGGCGCCGGGTGTATGCGAACTATGGCTGACAAATACCCGTGGCCGTCTGCGCATGATCGGCTAACGGATTAACGTATGGGCGCAGCTGGACAGGATCAATCCCCCCTGCCGGACAGGCCGCCCTATCGCGGGCCTGTGATCAAGTATGAGCCCATTACCGCCGCGCCAGCCGCCGCGGCACGAGCACGGAGCTTCCTAGGAAAGTGTCGACAGGCCGGAAGAGCTGGGCCACCAGGATCGCTCTAGTCACGATAAGTGACTAGAGCAGCGCTTATGTAACTGAGCGTGGCTTTGCTCAGGCGTCGATGCGGGAGGGATCCAGCTCGGCGGCGGCGGCGACGATGAAGTCGCGACGCGGGCCCACGTCGGTCCCCATCAGCAGGCTGAACATCTCCGTGGCCGCGGCCGCGTCCTCGATCCTGATCCGGCGCAGGGTACGGTGCCGGGGATCCATGGTCGTCTCGGCCAGCTGCTCGGCGTCCATCTCGCCCAGGCCCTTGTACCGCTGCACCGGCTCCTTCCACCGCTGGCCGCGCCGCTCCAGGTCCAGCAGCGTCCGGTTCAGCTCGGCGTCGGAGTACGTGTACCGGTACTTGTCCTGGCCCTTGCGGACGCTGGTCAGCTCGATGCGGTGCAGCGGCGGGACCGCCGCGAAGACCCGGCCCGCCTCCAGCATCGGCCGCAGGTACCGGTGGAACAGGGTGAGCAGCAGGGTGCGGATGTGAGCGCCGTCAACGTCAGCGTCACTGATTGTGACTTCAGGAGGCCCCCGGTACCGGAGATGAAGTTCTCGTCTTCTGGGACGGACAGATCGTAGACGTCGCCGTTATAGTGCAGCCTCCTGATAATCCGGATCGGCAGCGCTACTAGATCTTCCGAAATGCTCTCGCATCCTGCGCGCCTTCGCGGACATGCTGCATACGCTTCAGTATGCGGCAGCACACGGAGCACGGTGCCACAACCGCCTCAGCCGCGCCAGTGCCTCTTTGCCGGTTACGGTAACGATGTAGCTCGGGCCCGTTGCTACCTCCGCTCCGCGTATCTCGGAACTTCCCACGTCGGCGCCGGTTCAGGCCAGCCAGGACACCCAACTGCCCTAGGAGGTAAAGCAATCCGTTCGCGAGGTCTATTGAGGAAGTACCGAAGGTCAGCGTCTTCCCGTAGCGATCCTTGCTCCCGTCGCCCAGGAAGTATCCCTCGAGGAACGCGAGCTGATCTCCTCGCTGCAGTTGAGCAGCAGGTCGGGAACGTGCTTGCGGCGTCGCCGTCCCTCCCATGCCCATGGCCTTGATAGCACGGCCCAGCACGGGGCGCGGCACGTAGAGTGCCGCGAGTCCGGAACTCCCGCGGGCCTCGCGACCGCCGGAGCGCGGCCGTTGTCACGGTTTCAATGCGGCGACTAGCGAGGGGAGGTACCGGTCATCGTCCGCGCCCAACGCAAGTTCAGCCGGGCGCCGTGGGAGCCGATAGTCCCTTCCGCGAGGTACCAGCCGAGCATGTAGCACAGCTCCTCGGTGACCGGGAGGAACCGGTTGATCGCATCGTCACGGTGTGCTCGCGCATAAAGCACCACGTTGCGGCCGTCGGCTTGGTCGGTGAGCCAGGAAAGATCCTCCTCGCTGAGGTCGCGTAGCCAGGCAGCGGGTGCAACGTCACCATAACGCTCGTTCTCGGATGCCGTACGTACTATCGCTCCACCAGCGATGCGATGACCTCAGCCGCTTCCGGCCACGCCTCCCCCAGCTCGGCTACATATTGCCGAGACGGGCTCCTCAGGCATGGAGCGGCACGTCTAACCCGCTGATGCTCTACGTTTGCCGGTAGCCCAGTCTCTATGTCATGTCCGCGCAGGCGATCCCCTGCTTCTTCCGCGCCTCGGCGAACCGGGCCCACTGCGACCGCGGCAGCCGGATCCGAGGGATGTCCCGGCGCAGATAAGCGGCCGCCTGCGGCGGCCTCGCGGCGAGCAGCCGACGGACGGCCTCGCCCTCGATTCGGATCGCGTCGTCATGCCCGGTCCGGTGCAGCAGCATGGCCAGGTCGACCTCTGCTGGTGCCTGCGCGGCACCCGCGTGGCGCTATCATCAGGTCGCCCACACGCAGTTCGCTGGCGGGCTTAGAGCAAGCTCGCCGTCTTCGTAAGCGAAACGGAGCGGCCGCCGGTCACTGTGACGCACCACCGTATGCCGTCCTGACCTGGTACATCTCGCCACGGTAGTGGTGCCAGATCAGCTGCTTCAGCGGGCTGATCCTGGTGGTCCGCCTGGCCAGTCGACGCTCACCGTCTCGGTTACCAACGTGGCATCACCCGAGTTGATAACCTCGTCGATAGCGGCGCCTGATCCGGCGAAGGGTGAACCGCCCGTCCCGATCGGTGAGCAGCACTGGCTCGCCAGGCGCCACGGACATCATGATCACCCGCTGGTAACGCGCCGAGTCCAGGTCGAACGTGCTGCCTGAGCCGGCGCCGATGACCTGGATGATCGAGGCGCACTCGGCGTTCTTGAGCATGTCGGCGAGCGAGGCCTTCTGCACGTTGAGGATCTTGCCGCGGATCGGCAGCAGAGCCTGGAACTCCGAGTCGCGGGCCAGCTTGGCGGTGCCGAGCGCGGAATCGCCCTCCACGATGAACAGCTCGCTCCGGTCGTCGGCCGAACGGCAGTCGACCAGCTTGGCCGGCAGCGACGAGCTGGCCAGCAGCGACTTGCGCCGCTGGTTGTCCCGGTGCTCGCGGGCGGCGATGCGGGCCTGCGCGGCCGCCATCACCTTGTCCAGCAGCGCGCGGGGCTTCTTGGCGCCGCGCGGCGGCTTCTCCAGGTAGGACCGCAGCTCCGCGCTGACCACCTGGGCTACGATCCGCGACGCGGCCGGGGTGCCGAGCACCTCCTTGGTCTGCCCCTCGAACTGCGGCTCGGGCACCCGGACGGAGACCACCGCCACCAGGCCCTCGAGCACGTCCTCCTTGATCACGTCGCCGTTCTTGTTCAGCCGGGCCGCGCGGAGCTGCTCGTTGAGCGTGCGGACCAGGGCCCGCTCGAACCCGGCCACGTGGGTGCCGCCGTGCGGGGTGGCGATGACGTTCACGAACGAGCGGACCACGGTGTCGTAGCCGCTCCCCCACTGGACCGCCACGTCGACCTGCAGCTCGCGCTCCACGTCGGTGGGCGTCATGTGCCCGCGGTCGTCGAGCACCGGGATGGTCTCGGTGAAATTCCCCGATCCGGTCAGCCGGATCACGTCGGTGACCGGCTCGCCGGTGGTCAGGTGCGCGCAGAACTCGCTGATGCCGCCGTCGAAGCGGAACTCGGCCTGACGGGATTCCGGGCCCTCCTCGTGGATGGCGATGCCGAGGCCGGGCACCAGGTAGGCGGTCTGCCGGGCGCGCTCGGCCAGGACGTCGAAGCTGAACCGGGCGTCGCGCAGGAACACCTGCCGGTCCGGCCAGAACCGGATCCTGGTCCCGGTGGCTTTCTTGGCTCTGCCGATTGAGGCTGGCCGTCCGAGATCACGCAACCCTGACCGCCGGGTGAAGTCAGCCGTGGGCCCGGGCCCGGCGAACTCGCCGGTGACGCCGCGGCGGAAGCTGGCCGCCCAGGTCCGGCCCTCCCGGTCCACCTCGACGTCCAGCCGCTCGGCCAGCGCGTTGACCACCGAGGCGCCCACGCCGTGCAGCCCGCCGGAGGCGGTATACGAGCCGCCGCCGAACTTGCCGCCCGCGTGCAGCCTGGTCATCACCAGCTCCACGCCGGACAGCTTGGTCTTGCGCTCGACGTCGACCGGGATGCCCCGGCCGTTGTCCCGGACCTCGGCCGAGCCGTCCGCGTGCAGGATCACGTCGATCCGCGTGCAGTACCCGGCCAGCGCCTCGTCCACGGCGTTGTCGAAGATCTCCCACAGACAGTGCTGCAGGCCCCGGCCGTCGGTGGACCCGACGTACATCCCGGGACGCTTGCGCACCGCGTCCAGCCCCTCGAGCACCGTCAGGTGCCGGGCGGTGTAGGCGCCGTCAGCCGGCACGACGGGCAGCCGGGCGGCGGTGGCGGTAGTGAGGGCGGTCACGGCCGGGCCGATCTCCTTCCGGGAGGCGGCCCCAGTCAGGGGCCTCATCGAACAGAGTAGCGTTAGCGGCCGGGTGCGCGGGGCATGCCACGCGGCTGGCCTCGCGGAAAATTCCTGACCGACCATGACGAATGCATCAACTGACGGAGGTATGGGTACGTCTTAGGCAAGACACACGGTGCCTGTGTGCCGCCGGGATCACCCGCCCGGCGGGACACGGGCACCGCGCGTCAGAGCCGCAACAAGTAAACACCTAGCGCCCGGATTCGGTTTCGCTTGTGGCGTACACGCGCCGAGTGGGGAACGCCCGGCCCGGGGTATGTGTTGCACTGAGGGTAAGGCGTTAGGACCGCGTTGGAGCCAAGGAGGCGACGTTGACTGGAGCGATAGCCCCGACAAGGCCGCTGACTGCACTGGACGTCTGCGACCGCTGCGGCGCCCAGGCGTATGTCCGCGTGCTACTCGCAAATGGCGGGGAGCTGCTGTTCTGCGCGCATCACGGCCGCGTGCACGCCGAGGCGCTGGCCAAGGTCGCGGTCGACATCCAGGACGAGAGCAACCGGCTGTCCGAACCGCAGCCGCAGTAGAGCGCGAAGCCTGGCCGGCACCGGTGTTATACGGGTCCGGCCGCGGCGTGAGGCGCCGACGCCAGTAGTGACCTGGCGTCGGCTTTTTCATGCCCGCCGGGCGGTGTCCCCGGATAAATCCGGCGACGCCTCAGTCCAGGTAGTCGCGCAGGACCTGGGAACGGGAGGGGTGGCGGAGCTTGGACATGGTTTTGGACTCGATCTGGCGGATCCGCTCGCGGGTGACGCCGTAGACCTTGCCGATCTCGTCCAGCGTCTTGGGCTGCCCGTCGGTCAGCCCGAACCGCATCGAGACCACGCCGGCCTCGCGCTCGGACAGCGTGTCGAGGACCGAGTGCAGCTGCTCCTGCAGCAGGGTGAAGCTGACCGCCTCGCCGGGCTGGATCGCCTCGGAGTCCTCGATCAGGTCGCCGAACTCGCTGTCGCCGTCCTCACCGAGCGGGGTGTGCAGGGAGATCGGCTCGCGGCCGTACTTCTGCACCTCGATGACCTTCTCCGGGGTCATGTCGAGCTCGACGGCCAGTTCCTCCGGGGTCGGCTCGCGGCCCAGGTCCTGCAGCATCTGCCGCTGCACCCGGGCCAGCTTGTTGATCACCTCGACCATGTGCACCGGGATGCGGATGGTGCGGGCCTGGTCGGCCATGGCCCGGGTGATCGCCTGCCGGATCCACCAGGTGGCGTACGTGGAGAACTTGTAGCCCTTGGTGTAGTCGAACTTCTCCACCGCGCGGATCAGGCCCAGGTTGCCTTCCTGGATCAGGTCCAGGAACAGCATGCCGCGGCCGGTGTAACGCTTGGCCAGCGACACCACCAGGCGGAGGTTGGCCTCGAGCAGGTGGTTCTTGGCCCGGGTGCCGTCCTCGGCGATCCACTCCAGGTCGATCCGCTGGTCGGTGGTCAGGGTCCGGCGGCCCTCGGCGAGCTTCTCCTCGGCGAACAGGCCCGCCTCGATCCGCTTGGCCAGCTCGACCTCTTGCTCGGCGTTGAGCAGCGGCACCTTGCCGATCTGCTTCAGGTAGTCCTTGACCGGGTCGGCGGTCGCGCCCGCCACGGCCACCTGCGCGGCCGGCAGGTCATCGTCATCGTCGCCGAAGACCAGGATCTCCTCGTCCTCGCCGCCGGTGTCCGGAGTCATCTTGACCACGCGCGCGCCGGGCTCTCCGGGGCCGTCGGCCTCGGCCTCCGCCTCCGCCTCCGCACCGGCCTCCGGCTCCACCCCTTCGAGCGCGTCCACGCCGTCCGCGTCGTCGCCGTCGGCGCCCTCCAGGTCGTCACCGGCCAGGTCGTCGGCGGCCGACGCCACGTCGGCCAGATCGGGCTCGTCCAGGTCACCCTCGGCGAGCGCGGCCTGGATGTCCGCGTCGTCCGCGTCGAGGTCGGCGAATTCGACCTCCTCGTCGTCGAGATCCGCAGGGTCTAGATCTGCGGTGTCCAGATCGACCGCGTTCGTCCACCGCGGCCAGGCTGGCGTCCGCGTCGGCGCGCACCTCGGAACCAGGCTCACCGGTGTTCCGGGGTCCAGGACCGGCCTGCCCGCCCGGCACCGCCGCCTCATCCTCGACGGCCCCGTGCTGCTGGCCCGACGTCCTGGGGCGCTTCCGCGCTGCGGAGTTAGCAGCGCTCACGACCACGGTCACCCCTTCCTTGGCTGGCTAGCTGCCATTCGGACTGGTTCAACCCGGCTGTCTCCCACATCATCACCATAGGCGGCGGCCGGGAGTGACTTGTACGCCTCCGCCCAGGGAGGGGGGCGGGAGGTGCGCGGAGCTGTTCGCGTGGGTCACGGCGGCCCTCCCGCAGGCCGGTGCATGACCAGCACGGTTACGTCATCGTCCTGCTCATGGCCGGCGAGCATGCGCTCGACGAGGTAGCGGAGCAGCCGCTCCGGGTGGCCGAGCAGTTCGGAATCGGCGCGTGCGGCCACCGCGGCCAGTTCCTCCAGACCCGCGTCCAGGCCGCGGTTCCTGTTCTCGACCAGGCCGTCGGAATAGAAGACCGCCGTGCTGCCGGGCCGCATGCTGAACGCGTGCTGCCTGCGCGGGCTGGCCCAGCCGAGCGGGGTGCCCGCCTCCACCTGGTGGAAGCGCGGCGCGCTGCCCGCCTCCAGCACCAGGGCGGGCAGGTGACCCGCGTTGCCGAGCAAGCCCTCGCCGGTCACCGGGTCGATGACCAGGTAGGCCACGGTGGTGACCTGCTCCTCCGCCTCGGTGGCGCTGAACAGCCGGTCCAGCCCGCCGAGGACGGCGGCCGGGCGGCCGTCGGTCAGCGCCAGCGCGCGCAGCGCGTTGCGCACCCGGCCCATCCCGGCCGCGGCGGTGAGCCCCTTGCCCATGACGTCGCCGACCGCCACCGCCAGCCGCTGGTCCGCCAGCCGGAAGGCGTCGTACCAGTCACCGCCGATCTCCATGTTCCGCGTGACGGGCAGGTACTTGGCCGTCAGGAACAGGCCCGGGACGCTCGGCAGCCGGTCGGGGAGCAGGCTGCGCTGCAGCGTCTCGGCCGTGGTGTGCTCGCGCTCGTACAGCCCGGCCCGCTCGACCGCCAGCTGGCACTGGCCGGCCAGCGCCTCCAGGAAGACCCGCTCCTCCTCGATGATCTTCCGCGGCCGGGAGAACGAGAACCGCAGCGCGCCCAGCGGCGCGCCCGCCGCCAGCAGCGGCAGGCCGACCCAGGAACGCTCGTCGGAGGTCGCCACGACGGTGGCGGGGTTGATCTCCAGCTCGCCCTCGAACTGCCTGCGCAGGTCCTCCGGGTCCTCGACCAGCACCGGCCGCCGCGTCGCGATCGCCCGGGTCACCACGCTCGGGGACTGCAGCGTCAGCCGGCCGCCAGCCGAGTCTGGCGCGCTGGCCAGCCCGTCCTGGTTGACCACCCGCAGCCGCGCACCGTCGGACTCCAGCAGCACGACGGCCGAGCGCAGCGCGCCGATCGCGGTCCGGCCGACCTCGGTGATGACATCGACCACCTGCTCGACGGTGAGTGCCTCGGCCAGCATCGAGGTGGCCTGCTGCAGCCGCGCGGTGCGCAGCGCCGCGGCGGACAGCTGCTCGGTCAGCCGCCCGCGCATCTCCTCGGCCTCGCGCTGGCTGGTGACGTCGGTGCTGGCGCCGACCCACTCGACGATCCTGCCGTCCCGCTCGATCGGCACCGCCCGCACGTCGTAATGCCGGTACGAGCCCGACCTGGCGCGGATCCGGTAGCGGTCGTCGAACACCTTGCCGGTCCGGACGCACTGGCGCCAGTCGCGCTCGACCCGCTCCCGGTCCTCGGGGTGGATCGAGTCCAGCCAGCCGTGGCCGATGTAGTCCTCGGCGGACTGCCCGGTGATCCACCGCCATTCGGGCGAGTCTTCCGTCATCGCGCCGTCGGGGCCGGCCACCCAGACCACCTGGGCACCGGCCTGGACCAGCGAGCGGTAGCGCTCCTCGCTGCGCCGGATCTCCTCCTCGGCCGCGGCCCCGGCGCCGGCGCACAGCACCAGCCCGACGCCGGCGATCTCACCGTCCTGGTCGGGCACCGCGAACCAGGACGCGCTGTGTCCCTGGGGATACCCGGACTCGGTGACCGGGAGGCCGTCGGCCAGCACCTTGCGCGCCGCGGCTTCGGCCCGGGACGCCACATCCTCCGGCCAGACCTCCGAGGGGAGCTTGTCGGCGTGGTCTGCCTCGGGCTTCCCGATCATCTGCCGCAGCGCAGCGTTCACCCGGCGGAAACGCAGGTCAGACCCGAGAAACGCCAAGCCGACGGGTGCCCGGTGGACCAGGCCTTCCACTACAGCGGCGTCGGACATATCTCGTTGCCTCGGGACAGAAGTCTCCGTGCTCACACTGAACACCTACGTACCGCGCCGGGGGCTGCCATGGGCGGCTCCTTCCCCGGGATCATCGTTCACGCTGTCAGTCAATTAAGCGTGCCACAGACCGGCAATTGGTGCGGCCTGGAAAGCGGATTCGCGGACAGCGAACGCCGTCTACCATGCACCTCAAGCGTACCCGCGTGTCGCGTGCCGTTTATGAGGCGAAATTACAGCGGGCATGACACCGTAGCATAGCGTCCGCATGTCCAGATCTGAGAGGCTATCAGGGTGAGCCCGCAGCGTCGCAGCAGCCAGGTCCCTGGCGGCCCAGACCCCGGCAGGTCAGGCGGCGGGCCGGGAGGCGGCCCGCGGGGCACGGACGTCCCGCCGCCCAACGCCCTGTTCGCCGAGATGCTGCGGGCGGCCCGCGAGCTGCTGGCCGTGCGCAGCCCGCTCGACGCGGAGCTCATGGTCAGCGAGCTGCTCGGGACATGGTGGGGGCAGAGTTGGCCACGGGGGGACGACGCCCCTGGCACCCCCCGCAGGGGATCCTCCCGGAAGGGGGGCCGGCGCGCCGCCACGGTCGAGCAGCTGGTCGGCGAGGGGCTGGTGGACTACGCGGCCGGCCAGCGCAGCCCGGCCGCGCTGGCCCTGCTGACCGGCATCGCCTGCCTCGGCACCCCGCGGCAGGCGGCCAAGGCCGAACGCGCCGCCCTCGACCTGATCGAGAGCGGCGTGCCGTGCCCCGGCTGGGCGGAGCACCTGGGCGCGGTGACCTCGGCCGAGTGCTACATCAACCCCGACCTCCTCGGTGACCAGGACGAGGTCATCTGCGTGTTCAGCTACGCCGGGAAAGAGACGCACGCGCTGGTCACCGTCGTGAACTACAACGCCGACGGGATGATCCGGGACGGCTGGGTGACCTCGCGGGTGGACAAGCTGCTCGACCACTGCCGCGAGATGAGCGCCCAGCGCCGTGTTCTCAAGGGGGCCGAGGGCCGGCACGCGTTCCGGCAGGTCGACGCGGGACACGCCCGGCACCTGCTGGAGACCGCGCTGGGCGTGACCGACGGGGCCACGGATCCGCCGGTCAGCGAGTCCTTCCCCTCCTACCACGCGTTCATCCGGGCGCGGATCAGGGCCCTGCCGCCCCAGCGCGGCCGCGGCATCTCCGGCGCGACCGGGCCGCGGCGGCAGACGTGGAGCCGGGACCGCCGGGCCATGCTCGCCGCCGAGTTCCTGGCCTCCGACGAGGCCGAGGACCTGTCCGACCGGGGTTCGGCCTCGCACTGCGCGGACCGGATCATCGACTACGGCTGCGACCGGGACTTCGGGCGCCCGCTGCGGATGAGCCCGGTCAAGGTGGAGACGTTCCTGCTCAACTGGCTGCCGCGGAAGGTCATGCTGTCCTTTGCCGAGCAGGACGCGATGCCGCACGTGCTCGCGGCCTGGGTGCGCTGGGCCGGCCGGCGGCGCGGGCTGGACGAGGCGGTGGTGAACGAGACCCTGGAGGCCGTGTTCAACTCGATGGGCGTGTTCGCCGAGGCGTACCGTGGTCCGGCGGAGTTCGGCCTGGACTACGTGCTGGTCCGGCGGCTGCTGCCGGACGGCGACCTGGAGGCGCTGCCGCGGCGCGCGTTCGCCTTCCCGGTGCTGGAGGGCTGGCATTCCGGCACCGACCTGAGCAGCCTGGACCCCGCCGATCCGCGGGACCGGCGGGCCCTGCTGGCCGCCGACCACGCCACGCCGGCGCCCGGCGGGGTCGGCCGGCACATCGAGCGGCACCTGGTGCTGGCCGACCGGCTCTGGCGCGGCGACCCGCCCGAGCTGTGGGAGGCGGCCCAGCGGCTGCTCGACGCCGGCCAGGACCGGCACCTGGTCCTGCACGCGCTGATGGCCGTGCTCGACCACACCAGCGGGGACGAGGCCGCGCTCGTCGCCGTGCTGCGCGAACTCGACGCCGACGAGTCCTAGATCCGGGGGGCGGGCACCACGCCCCGTTCGGCAAAAAATAAACCGTAACCGCCGCCGCCCGGGGTCTCGATGACGAAGACGTCGCCCGCGCGGACCTGGACCGAATCGCAGCCGCGCAGCGAGGTGACCGTGCCGTCCGGGTGCTCGATCCAGTGCCGCCCCAGGGCGCCGGGCTGACCGCCGGCCATGCCGAACGCGGGGACGCGGCGGTGGCCGGTCAGCGTGGTGACGGTCATCGGCTCGTTGAACCGGAGCCGGCGGATGCCGCCGTTCCCGCCGTGCCAGCGGCCCGCGCCGCCGCTGCCGGGCCGGATCCGGTAGGACTCGAGCAGGACCGGGTAGCGCCACTCGAGGACCTCGGGGTCGGTGAGGCGGGAGTTGGTCATCTTGGTCTGCACGACGTCGGTGCCGTCGAAGCCGTCGCCCGCGCCGGAGCCGCTGGCCACCGTCTCGTAGTACTGGTAGCGCGCGTTCCCGAACGTCACGTTGTTCATCGTCCCGGACCCCTCGGCCATCACCCCCAGCGCCGCGTACAGCGCGCCGGTGACGATTTGGGAGGTCTCCACGTTGCCCGCGGCGACGGCCGCCGGGTACCGCGGGGACAGCATGGTGTGCTCGGGGATGATCACGGTGAGCGGCTGCAGGCAGCCGGAGTTGAGCGGGATGTCGTCGTCGACCAGGGTGCGGAACACGTAGAGCACGGCCGCCATGGCCACGCTGGACGGGGCGTTGAAGTTGTCACCCAGCTGGCCGGACGTGCCGGTGAAGTCGATCTCGGCGGTGCGTTTTCCCGGGTCGACGCGGACCGCGACGCGGATCTTGGCTCCGTTGTCGAGCTCGTAGGTGTACTGGCCGTCGTGCAGGGCGGTGATGACGCGCCGGACCGACTCGGCGGCGTTCTCCTGGACGTGGGCCATGTAGGCCCGCACGACGTCCAGGCCGAAGTGGTCCACCATGGCGCGGAGTTCGGAGATGCCCTTCTCGTTCGCGGCGATCTGGGCGCGCAGGTCGGCCAGGTTCGTCGCCGGGTCGCGGGAGGGGTATTCGGCGGTTTCCAGGAGGTTGATGGTCTCCGCCTCCCGGAGCCTGGAGTCCTGGACGAGCAGCCAGTTGTCGATCAGCACCCCCTCCTCCTCGACCCGGGTGCTGGCGCTGGGCATGGATCCTGGCGAGATCCCCCCGATCTCGGCGTGATGCCCCCGCGAGGCCACGTAGAACCAGATCTCGTCCCGGCCGGCGGTCTGGGGCGCCGGGGGGCGAAGACCGGTGTGACGACTGTGACGTCAGGGATGTGGGTGCCGCCATGGTACGGATCGTTGAGGACGTAGACGTCGCCGCGGCGGATGTGCGGGTTGCGCTTGATCACCATCTTGATGGACTCGCCCATGGACCCGAGGTGGACCGGCATGTGCGGGGCGTTGGCGATCAGGCCGCCCTCGGCGTCGAAGACCGCGCAGGAGAAGTCCAGCCGCTCCTTGATGTTGACCGAGTGCGCGGTGGCCTGCAGGCGCACGCCCATCTGCTCGGCGACCGACATGAACAGGTTGTTGAAGATCTCCAGCAGCACCGGGTCGGCCCTGGTGCCGACGTCGGCCCGGTCGGGCCGGGCGGTGACGCGCGCACAGCAGCAGGTCGCCGCGGCCGGTCACCACGGCCCGCCAGCCGGGCTCGACCACGGTGGTGGCCAGGTCCTCGGCGATGATGGCCGGGCCGTCGACGGCCTGGCCGGGCTTCAGGGCGGCGCCGCGGAACAGGTCCACCTCGGCCCAGGCCCCGGCGGTGAACATCCGGACGTGCGCCGTGCCAAGGGGGGCTCGAGGGGGTCTGGGGCGTCGTCGGGTCTGGGGGCCGAGGGTCTGAGGCTTCCCCGGATCGGGGTGGTCTCCGGCGGCTCGTCCTCCCGGGACGCTGCCGCTGGTCACCTCGACGGACACGGCCTCGGCGATGATCGTCTTGCCGGGCATGAGGAAGGAGAACCGGCGGGCGTACTCGGCCTCGAACGCGGCGGTCATCTCGGCCAGCGAGCCGACCGGGACGATGACCGCGGTGTCGGTGCCCTCGTAGCGCAGGTGCGCGCGGTGCGTGGCGCTGATCCGGCTTTGCCGGTACCCCTTCGGCCTCGCACCTCGGCGCGGGCGTCGTGCTCGAGCGGCCGGAGGGTCTGCGGCAGCGCGGCGATCAGGCGCGGCGTCCAGCGGGGCCTCGACGGCCTGCTCGCGCATCGCGACGATGTCGGCGAGCCCGATCCCGTAGGCGGACAGCACCCCGGCCAGGGGATGGATCAGCACCTTGGACATGCCCAGCGCGTCGGCGACGGCGCAGGCGTGCTGGCCGCCCGCGCCGCCGAACACGTTCAGGACGTACTCGGTGACGTCGTAGCCGCGCTGCACCGAGATCTTCTTGATCGCGTTGGCCATGTTGGCCACGGCGATCTCGGCGAAGCCGGCCGCGACCTGCTCGGGTCCGCGGCGGTCGCCGGTGGCCTCGGTGATCTGCCGGGCGAGCTCTTGAACTTCGCGGTCGTGGTCTCGGCGTCGAGCGGCTGGTCGCCGGCCGGGCCGAAAACGTGCGGGAAGTAGGCGGGCTGGATCCGGCCGAGCAGGACGTTGGCGTCGGTCAGGGTGAGCGGGCCGCCGTTGCGGTAGCAGGCGGGCCCGGGATCGGCCCCCGCGGAGTCCGGCCCGACCCGGTACCGGCTGCCGTCGAAGTGCAGCACCGAGCCGCCGCCCGCGGCCACGGTGTGGATGGACAGCATCGGGGCCCGCATCCGGACCCCGGCGACCTGGGTCTCGTACTCGCGCTCGAAGCTCCCCGCGTAGTGCGACACGTCGGTCGACGTGCCGCCCATGTCGAACCCGATGACCTTGGTGAAGCCGGCGTTGTGCGCGGTGCGGGCCATGCCGACGATGCCGCCGGCCGGGCCGGACAGGATGGAGTCCTTGCCGCGGAAGCTGGCCGCGTCGGTCAGGCCGCCGTTGGACTGCATGAACAGCAGCTTGACGTGCTCGAGCTCGCCTGCGACCTCGGTCACGTAGCGGCGCAGGATGGGTGACAGGTAGGCGTCCACCACCGTGGTGTCGCCCCGGGAGACCAGCTTCATCAGCGGGCTGGTCCGGTGCGACTCGCGACACCTGGGTGAAGCCCGCCGCGCGGGCCAGGGCGCCGATCTTTTGCTTCATGGCCGGGGTAGCGGTAGCCGTGCATGCAGACCACGGCGACGGACCGGAAGCCGTCGTCGTAGGCGGTTTCGAGCTGCTGCCTGATCGCGTCCTCGTCCAGGGGGATGAGGACCTCGCCGTGGGCGGTTATCCGCTCGTCGGCTTCGATGACCCGGTCATAGAGGAGTTGCGGCAGTTCGATCCGGCGGTCGAAGATCCGCGGCCGGTTCTGGTAGGCGATGCGCAGGGCGTCGGCGAAACCCCGGGTGATGACCAGGACGGTGGGTTCGCCCTTGCGCTCGAGCAGCGCGTTGGTGGCCACCGTGGTGCCGAGCCGGACCTGCCTGATGCGGTGCGCGGGGATCGGCTGGCCGGCTTCCAGCTCGAGCAGTTGCCTGATGCCGGCCACCGCGGCGTCCCGGTAGGCGCGGGGATTATCGGAGAGCAGCTTGTGCGCGATCAGCCGCCCGTCGGGCCGCCGGGCGACGATGTCGGTGAACGTGCCGCCCCGGTCGATCCAGAATTCCCACCGTCCGTCCACCGCACGAGCCTAGCTACCCCTGGTCAGAGACGGGAATAGGGGTCCATGGGGTCCAAGGGGGCCAGGTCGCGGTAGGCGGTCTCCACGTCGGCGGCGGTCACCGTGGTCAGGTCCTCGGCGGTGGCCTGCTCGCCCAGGCGGACCACGCGGACGTCCCGGCTGGCGCAGGCCCGCTCGAACAGGGACCGGGCGAACCGGCCGTTGCCGAGCTCGTCGATCCGGCCTGCCGCGCAGGCCTGCGCGAAGATCCCGGCCAGGACGTCGGTGGCCTGCGCGTCGAACGTGTCGCCGGCCTGTTCGGCCAGCAGGCCGGCGATGCGGACCAGGTCGTCGGGCTGATAGCTGGGGAAGGTGACCCGGGTGCTGAACCGCGAGGCCAGGCCGGGGTTGCTGCGCAGGAACCGGTCCATGTCGTCCGGGTAGCCGGCCAGCACGATGACCAGCCGGTCGCGGTCGTCCTCGGCCCGCTTGAGCAGGGTCTGCACCGCCTCGGCGCCGAACGCGTCGCCGCCGGTATACCCGTCGTTGTGCAGCGAGTACGCCTCGTCGATGAACAGCACGCCGCCCATGGCCGAGTCGATGAGCCGGTTGGTCTTGATCGCGGTCGAGCCGAGGTGCTCGCCCACCAGGTCGGCCCGGTGCGCCTCGACCACCTCGGGCCGCACCAGCAGCCCGAGGGCCGCGAAGATCCGGCCCAGGATGCGCGCGACCGTGGTCTTGCCGGTGCCGGGCGGGCCGGTGAAGACGAAGTGCCGGGCCGGCGGCTGGCTGGTCAGCCCGTGCGTGTCTCTCAGTTTGGCCACGCGCAGCTGGGCGGCGATGGCCCGCACCTGCGCCTTGACCGGTTCCAGGCCGATCAGCTCGTCGAGCTCGGCGATCGCGCCCTCCACCGTGGGCGTGTCCTCGTAGCCGCGCAGCCTGCTGGTGAGCTCGGCGTAGCCCTGCTGCAGGTCGCCCGCACGAATTGTGACCAGATCATCACGGGAGGGCTCCGCGGTGCGGGCCATGATCCGAACGTCGCGGGCCTGGCCCGCCTTCTCCATCAGGCTGCGGACGAACCGGCCGTTGCCGAGCTCGTCGGCGATCCGGCGTCGGCCGACCTCCTCGAACGTGCGCCATCAGCACCGGCCGAGCGTCCGGGTCGAGCATCTCGCCGCGCCGGTCCAGCGCCGAATCGGCCAGCGCTCAGCATCTCCGTCGGGGAGTAGCTCGGGAACTTCAGCCGGGTGGCGAACCGGGAGGCCAGACCCGGGTTGGAGGCCAGGAAGCCCTCCATCTGCTTCTCGTACCCGGCCAGGATGATGATGAGGCCGCTCGCGGTCGTCCTCGGCCCGCTTGAGCAGCGCCTGGACGGCTTCGGTGCCGAACCGGTCGGCCTGCCCGTCGCCCTCGTTGACCAGGCTGTAGGCCTCGTCGATGAACAGCACGCCGCCGAGCGCGGAGTCGACGAGCTCGTTGGTCTTGATCGCGGTCGCGCCCAGGTACTCGCCGACCAGGTCGGCCCGGTGCGCCTCGATGACCTCGGGTGTCTCCAGCAGGCCGAAGGCGCAGAAGATCTTGGCCAGCACCCGGGCCACCGTGGTCTTCCCGGTACCGGGCGGGCCGAGGAAGACGAAGTGCCGCATCGGAAGCTCGGTGGTGATGCCGGCCATCGCTCGCTGCCGGGCGGCTTCGATGGAGGCGGCGATCGACCGCATCTGCTCCTTGACCGGCGCCAGCCCGATCATCGCGTCCAGCTCGGCCATGGCGTCGTCGATCGAGATCTGCGGCCGGGGCCGGGGCGCGCTGGCCGGGTGGTCGCGGACGGCGTGTTCGGCGTAGGGCTGGGCGGCAGCCCGGGCCGGGACGCTGTAACCGGGTGGGCCGGAGTGGCCGCCGTAACGCCCGCCGGGGTGCACCGGGGCGGTGCCCGCCGGGACCGGCCCGCCGGAGTATGTGCCGCCAGGAACCGTCCCGGGCATGCGGGCCTGGCCCGTGCCGTCCGGGCCGTACATCCGCTCGTCCTGGACGAGCTTGGCCAGCCGCCAGCCGAGCGCGACGGCGGTCAGCAGCCACGCCGCGATCACGCCGACGACCGCCGAGATGTGCCGCGCGCTCAACTGGTTCAGCACGAGCGCGACGAGCACCGGCCACACCAGCACCACCGCGGCCGTGCGGCACGGGACGCGCCATCGGCCGAGCTTGCCGACGTGGGACAGGACCGCGACCGCGACCGGCAGCGCGATCAGCGCCCACCGGACCGGCCAGGACGGCCGGACACTGTAGAAGTAGACGATGTAGATGAGCCACACGGCGACCATCGCCACGTAGGCCGTAGCCATCCGGGTCCGCACCTTGTTGATCACCGCGGACGGGGCGAGCACCGGGCAGAGGAACAGCACGGCGCAGACGACCATGACGATCCGCCGCGGGAGGGAAGCCCGCGCCGTGGCCCGCTGGAACCGTCCGACGAGGTTGAACCTGTCTCGCGCGGCGGGCTGGGCCCGGTCGTGTGGCAGCATCTCGCTTCTTCGTCCTTAAGTCCCTGCCTCGCGCACTCTTTCCGGCGGCGCCCGCACCCGGTTGCCGGACAGTCGTATGTCCTTGTATAGCGCATCACCCAGGATCGCGACAGCACGCACGTCGATACTGTGAGGATTATTCAGGTAGCGGTCCGCGAGCGCGGGCCGACCGGCCCGCGCGAGCGGCCGCTGTATGGGCACGGCCGGACCGTCGCGGAAACCTGAATAATTCGAACTTATAGAAAACACTGTCGGTGAATAATCCTTATCGCGGAACGGCACCGGAGGGAGCGGACATGCAGAGGATCGAGGCCGAACTGCTCATCCCGGGGCGCGGCGAGCCGGTCAGGGACGGGGTGGTGGTGCTGGACGGGCCCAGGATCGGCTACGCGGGCCCGGCCGGGACGGCCCCGCCGACGCCGGGCGCTCCCGTCTCGCGCGCGGTCGCGGTCATGCCGGGGATGTGGGACTGCCACGGGCACTTCCTCGGGACCAGGTCCTTCGATCTGGGGCAGCTCCCGTTCGAGCCGGCGCCGCTGCGCGGCGCCCGGTCGGCGCGGGACCTGCGGGCCGCCCTGGACGCGGGCATCACCTCGGTGCGGGAGGTGGGCGGTCAGGGTGTCTACCTGGCCCGCGCCGTGGCCGAGGGCGTCCTGGACGGCCCGGCCATCTACGCCGCGGGGGCGATCCTGTCCACCACCGGCGGACATGCCGACCTGCACTCCCTCCCGCTGGACTGGGTGGGTTCGTGGGCGAGCGAAACCGGCACGATACGCCTGGCCGACGGGCCGGACGAGTGCGTCCGGGCCGTCCGCGAGCAGCTGCGGCGCAACGCGAAGGTGATCAAGGTGTGCGCGTCCGGCGGGGTGCTCTCCCAGGTCGACGACCCGATCCACCAGCAGTTCACCGCGGCCGAGCTGCATGCCATCGTGGAGGTCGCCGGGCTGGCCGACCGGGTGGTCGCCGCGCACTGCCACGGCAAGCCCGGGATCATGGCCGCGCTGCGGGCCGGCGTGCGCACCATCGAGCACGGCACCTACCTCGACGACGAATGCTGCGACGCGATGCGCGAATCCGGCGCGATCCTGGTCCCGACCAGGACGATCATCGAGAACATCCTCGGTAACTCCGAAGGCGTGCCGGACTACGCGCTGGCCAAGCTCGAGGCGCTCGCCGACAGCCACGCGCAGGCCGTCGCCCGCGCCCGCGAGCACGGGGTCACCATCGCCATGGGCACCGACATCATCCTGACCGGCCCGGACCTGCCGAATTCGTGGGGGCAGAACGGAGCCGAGCCCGGGTACCTGGTGAGGCTGGGCATGACTCCGCTGGAGGCGATCGAGGCGAGCACCGCCACCGGGCCGCTCACCCTCGGGCCGCAGGCCCCGCGCAGCGGCCAGCTCGCCGACGGCTACGACGCCGACGTGATCACCCTGGACGCCGACCCGCTGGCCGACATCGGCGTGCTCGCCGACCCGCACCACGTCACCGGGGTCTGGACCGGGGGCCGCCGGGTCAAAGAGGCGGCGGCGTAGCCCGGCCTCGAACGCCGGGTCATGTAACAGCGCTCTCGCTGGCACCACCGCAGCGCTGGTCCTGACGGCTGGCGCGGTCACGGCGGTGTTCCAGGTACTGGCGTTCGGCGGTGTCGTGGGTCAGGCTGATCGCGCTTTCATAAGCCGCGACGGCCTCTTGTTTTCGTCCGAGCCGGTCCAGTTGTTTTCGTCTTGTTTTCGTCCGAGCCGGTCCAGTTGTTTTCGTCCGAGCCGGTCCAGCAGGTGCGCACGGGTGGCTTTGCCGGCTGGAAGCGGCGGGCGGGCTCTGCCTGCCACCGCCCGCCGTCAGCGTGTCCACGCGCCGTCGACGAAGGCGGTCGCGGTCGGGCGCACCTCGATCACACCCCACTGAGCGCCAGGACACTTCTCGGCCCAGCCGATGGCCGCGTCAAGATCGGGTACCTCGAGCACGAAAATCCCGGCCAGCGCCTCCTTGGTCTCGGCGAACGGCCCGTCCTGCACCCGCAGGCCGCCTTCCCTGCGGGTCACGGTCGTCGTCGCGGCGGACGGCTGGAGCACGTCGGCCGACAGCAGCACCCCCGCGGACTCCAGCGCACGGCCGTAGGCCCCGAACGCCTCCCTGGCCTCCGCGATCGCCTCCTCGCTGATCTCCCCCTCGCCGGGCTCCCGGTAGTGCATCAGCAGCGCGTAACGCATCGTCGTTGCCTCCCATCCCAGTGTCGCGCCGATCGCGACATCTGCACCAAGATGACGATCGAACAACCCTCAGATCGTCACCTGGGGGAGGCTCACCGAAAGCGCCCTAGACCTGCCGGGTGAGGTCGATCTCGTCGTGGAGGGGGATGCCGTAGTCGCCCACCCGCGGGATCCCGGGTTTCTGCTCGCGGGCCTGGTCGACCGCGCCGGGCCGGACCTCGGCCAGGCGGAAGCCGCGGCGCTGGTAGAAGCGCAGCGCGTCAACGTTGTCGTTGGTGGTGGTGAGCCGGACTTCGCGGCAGCCGAAACGCCGCGCCTTGGTCACGGCGGCCTCGACGAGCATGGTCCCGATCCCGGCCCGGCGGTCGATGGCGTTGAGCGTGATGATCTCCAGCACGCTGCCGACCAGCTGGTAGGTGAGCAGCCCGACCACGCGCTGGGACTGTTCGGCGATGAACCCGCCCAGCTCGGCGGGCCGCAGGCTGCTGCCGTGGACCGCGACGATCTCCGATCCCCACAGCTCGGCGACGAGCCACGCCAGCATGGGCCGGTCGCCCTCGCTGATCGGCCTGATCCGGATCTCCGGCTCGTTCACCCCGCCATGTTAAGAGGCTGCACCGGTGGGCACGGGGCCGGTCATGACCGGACCGAGGGCTCCCGCGCGGGTCAGTGCAGCGACCGGAAGAAATCCCGGACGTCGGCGGTGAGCAGGTCGGGGGCTTCCAGGGCGGCGAAGTGCCCGCCGCGGCCGAACTCCGACCAGCGCACCACGTTGTGGACCTTGTCGGCGAACCGGCGGACGGTCACGTCGGTGGTGAACACGGCCACCGCGGCGGGCACGGTCCCGCGGTCCCTGGGCATCCACATGGCTCGGCGGAGCGCACGTGCAGGAAGTGCAGCTGCGCGCCGTCGATGGTGGTGAGGAACTGCGGATAGGCGTTGAGGGCCGCCTCGTGCGCCCGCCAGTCGTACTCCCCGGCCCAGTGGGCGGCCAGTTCACGCAGGTATGAGACTGGCACCTCGGTCGCGGCGACTGGCGGACGTTCCGGGTCGACCGCGTCCAGGGGCCGCCGGGCCCGCCGGGAGCCCGGTTCACCCCGCGTCCGCTGCCCGCCGGTGACGTGGCCGCCTACGTCTCGCAGTCGATCGCGTCGGCCCCCTACCGGTACCAGGCCCGCATCCTGTTCCACGCGCCGCTGGCGGACCTCGCCGGCCGCACCTCTCCCACCGCCGGGCGGCTGGAAGCCGCCGGCCCGCACGCCTGCGTTCTGCACACCGGGTCCAACTCGCTGGACGAGCTGGCCCTGTTCGTCGGGCTCAAGGGCTTCGACTTCCAGGTCCTGGACCCGCCCGAGCTCGCCCCCGTGCTGCATTCCCTGTCCGAGCGCCTGCGCCGCGGCGCCGACGCCTCCCTAGGGTCCGGCGAAGGGATCCAGGAGACGCACTCCGGTTGACGTCACGTCGCCGGTGTTACGCGTGACCAGGGTCCAGCCGTGTACCAGCGCCGTGGCCGCCATCAGCCCGTCGACCGCCGGCACGGGGTCAGGGACGTTGAGCCGCCCCCACGCCTCGGCGACATCGGCGGTGACGGGGATAATCCGGTCGTGGTACACGGTACGAAGACGAGAGAGCCATTGTTCGAAGATCTCGGCTTGCACCGGGTCCCGCCGGGCCAGCCGCTCGATGCCCTGCCTGATCTCCCCGACGACCAGCACGCTCAGGAACAGCTGATCGGCGGAGACCGAAGCGAACCAGGCGCCCACGCCAGGATCGGGCGTCTTCTTCCGGATCTCGGACACCACGTTCGTGTCCAGCAGGAAGCTCACTCGCCGTCGTCCAGGTCAACCACGCGCGCGGGCCGGGCCAGGCTGATCTCCAGGTCAAGGTCGGGAGCAGAGCGCAGGAACGCCTTGAAGTCCTCTGCTCCACCCCGAAGACGCCGGTACTCGGCGATGCCGACCACGACGGCGACTTCCTCGCCATGCCGGGTGACAACCTGCGGTCCTTCGGCCTCAACCGACCTGATCAGCTCGCTGAAACGCTGTTTGGCCTCCTGCAACTGCCAGTGCCTGTCCACTAAGCCCTCCGACTCTATCTAGACAGACTAGACAGATATCTGGATTCAGGCAAAAGGCCTGCCCGCGGGCGGGGTCAGGTATAGCTGTGTGCCGGGTCGGGGTAGCGCTGGCTGGCGACCTCCGTGACGTACCGGTGGGCGGCGTCGAACAGGGCACCGCGAAGGTCGGCGTAGGGCTTGACGAACCGCGGGAGAAGCCAGGCCCGGGACGGGACCGTCACTGAGCGGTGTAGCCTCCGTCAACCAGGTGGTAGCTGCCGGTGATGAACGAGGCGGCGTCGGAGGCCAGGAAGACCACGAGCGCGGCGGCCTCGTCCGGTGTCCCGAGCCGTCCGAGAGCGTGCTTGCTCGCGAGGAAGACCTGGGTCTCCTCGTCGAGGTTCGCGTCGATGAGCGGCGTGACGATGAAGCCGGGGCCGACCGCGTTGACCCGCACGCCCTGTGCGGCGTACTCGAGGGCGGCGTTCTTGGTCAGGCCGACGATCGCGTGCTTGGCGGTCACGTAGGCCGAGGAGTAGGCGAAGCCGACCGAGCCGAGGATCGAGGCGACGTTGACGATCGCGCCTCCGCCTTCGGCGGCGGCGATGGCCGGCAACTGGGCGCGCAGGCCGTAAAAGACGGCGTTCTGGTTGATCTCGATGACCTGCCGCCACGAGTCAAGCGGGTACTCTCCCACCGGCGCCATCGCGCCGCCGATGCCCGCGTTGTTGACCGCGATGCGCAGCGGCCCGAGCTCGCCGGCCGCGGCGACGGAGCGTTCCGCGAACTCCTGGTCTGTGACGTCGCCCACCAGGCTCGCGGCCGTGCCCCCCGCAGCATGGATCTCGTCTACCACGGCCTTCGCGCCGGCTTCGTTGATGTCGGTGACGAGAACCGCGGCACCGTTGGCGGCCAGCAGGCGGGCGATCGCGCGCCCGATCCCCGAACCAGCCCCGGTGACGATCGCGGAACGTCCCCCTACGTCATATGTGGCCATGTATCCAGGTCCCCAGTTCCGTTCGACTGGTGCCCGGCAACTGCCGGGCAACTGCCGGGCAACTGCCCAACGTTAGGGCCACCGCAGGGAGGCGGCACCGGCCATTAGGCCCTTCCATGAGGGAAAATCGTCACTTACGTGAACGTCGAGGCGGGCGGCACAACGACCGGACCTCTTGCGCAACGCCGGCCGTGAGCACGCGGACCGCCTCATCCTCCAGGCCCGTAAGCATCTAATCTCTTAATCTCTGTGAAGGAGATCTGTGCCGCCGTTGCCGACGAACGGCACTATGGCCTCAGCTGCGGTCTGGGTCGGCGCAGCCCATCCAGGAGTTCCTGGCGTCCGAGGTCGAGCAGCAGCGCTGCTCCGGCATCGACAGCCTGGACCACGGGCCGGAGGGCCTCGAGCCCGGCGATCAGGGCCTGCGGCGGCACACCGCGTTGGACGAGCAGGTATTGCAACCAGTTGAGGAAGTCGCGGAAGATCGACTGGTCGGCGGCGAGCAGCGTCGCGGCCAGGAAGTGGACGATGAACACGAGATCCTCCCGCGTGCGGGCCATCCGGCGTTCGTCGTAATCGGCCATCGGCAGGAAGCGGGCGGCGAGGCCGTCGAGCGCCGCACCGCCCAGGGTGTCGGCCTGTGCGGTGAGACGAAGTGCTACCGGGTCGACGAGCGTCGGCTCGCGGCTGACCGAAGGTGGCTCTGACTTCCAGCCCAAGAGGACCGCCGTGGCGTCGGCCGCCGTGAGCGCCCATGCGTCGGCGCCGAGGCGCTCGGCTCGGCGGGGGCCGTTGCCGAACGCCTGGCCACCCGCGATAACGGGGATCCCCTGGCGGTGCGCGGCGTCGATGAGGCGCACCGTGCCCGGGAAGAAGATGGGAACGCTGCACGAGATCGCCAGTGAGTCGGCGCCCGACCGGACGAGAAACTCCGCCACCACGTCGGCGGGCGTCGAGGCGCCGAGCACCGAGACGCTTATGCCATACTCGCGCAGCAACTCGCCGAACATCTGCGCGGCCAGCGAATGGAAGTCACCCTCCGCGCATGCGACCACGGTGAGGCTGGCGCCGGCGGCTGGCTCGTCTCGCCCATGAGCGTGTCCAGCGCAGCCGTGGTTACCCCGGAGGCAAGGTGCTCGTCGGCCGGGGTGAGCTCGTTGCAGTACCAGCGCTGGCCGACTTCTTGCTGAGCTGCGGCAAGGAGGTCCACGACAATCTGCTCCCGGGATACACGCTTGTCAAGCAAGTCAAGCGTGAGCCGGACCGCCGCCCTCCGGTTGCCGAGGACGGCATCGCGGAGGTAGGTCTGGACGTAGTCGCGTGCCGGCCGGTGACCGGCAGGCCGTCGGGCAGTGGCCCAGATCCACTGGTCGCGCCCGGCCTCTTTGGCCTGGTAGAGGGCCTGATCGGCCAGACTCATCGTCTCGTCGGGATCGCCCGCCGACGCGGCGATGCCCGCCGAGAAACTGACCGGAAACGGCCGTTCGGTCAGCCATTGGGCACGCAGCCGCTGGAGCAAGACCTCCGCGCCCTCCGGAGGGGCGAGGACGATGAGGAATTCCTCACCGCCGAATCGCCCGACGGTGTCGCGACCTCTGACGGTGCCGCGCAGCACCCTGCCGAACACGCGCAGCACCTCATCGCCGGCCGCGTGCCCGAAATTGTCGTTGACCTGCTTGAAGTGGTCGAGGTCCAGCATGATCACGGTGTCGTCGGCCGAGAGCCTGCCGAGGGCACGATCGAGCATGCGGCGGTTGGGGAGGCCGGTCAGCAAGTCGGTCGATGCGGACTCGGCTAGCCGCTCGTTCTGCCCGCTGAGCTGCAGTACATGCCGGGCGTCGAGCAGGAAGGGCGCCAGGTACCGTTCGAGGAGTGCGCGCGCTGCGCTGCCGGGCGGGGCAGCGGGCAGCAGCGGCTCACCGTCGCCGAACGAGACGTCGACCGGGAGCACGCCCGGGTCGTCCGTTCCGGCCGGGACCAGCCGGCCGCCGAGCTCGCGGACCAGGTGCTCGGCGATGCGTCGGGCGTCGCCGCCGGTATGCAGCCGGAGCAGGGAACGCATCGCCTCGTACACAGCGCCCGGCACTTGGTAGTGCGGCTCCGCCGGTTCCGTGTCCTGGCTCATTCGTGGCCCCCATCCGGTGCCCCAGCGCAGCACGGCGCGGAGGTAACGAGTTCCCCCGGCGCCCAGTCAGCTATCTGGAAGCAGCACATAACGGCGGACTCCCGTGCCGCGCGGCCTGTCCGGCGCAGTAGGAATCCGTGCGTGGGAAATCCGATGCTCCTCCGACCGCATATAGCGGCGGAAACTCTCGGCGTTGTCCCACCACGACACCATCTGGAAGACGCCAGGCCGGGTGACATCCCGCCAGGTCTCTAGCCGCTGGAAACCTGGGGCTTTTTCGACGAGATGCAAACGCTCCCGGAACGAGCGCTCCAGAGTCCCCGCGCTCTCCCGCGAGATAGTGACTTCACTACTAACGACGAAGCCACGGCCGCCGTCTTGGCTCGTCACGCCGCTGTCAGGTGTCATAGTGGCCTATCATAGTCGGCGGGCCAAATATTGGCGCCGCTAACCTCCATAGATGCCAGCCGGCCATATTAGATCTGTAGAGAATCCCGAAATAAAGTGATAGGCGGCGCCCACCTGACGCTTATTCAGCGAATCGGCACATCGTGGACTCCTTGCCTCACTTCCTCAAGCACCACCCGGGTTGTCCAGCATTCCTTGTCGACCAATAGGTCACGAAGCACGTCCAGCCGTTCCGCCCGGGCGAAGTGACTCAAGCACATGGCAGTATGGCTTCGAGATCCGGTTGCGGTGCCGGCCGCGTGCTCAAGCACCCCGTCCACCGGACAGGGTCAGGGGAGCAGCAGTTCGACCTGGACAGAGGGGTAGCGGGCGGGCATCTTGCGGTCGAGGGTTGTCAGCGCGGCGCCGCCAGCCTGGGCAAAGGCGGCCAGGTAGTCGTCGGTCCACAGCTTGTGGCTCTTGTCGTCACGCGCGGAGATCGCACGCCAGACCGCGTCCAGTTCGGCTGGCTCGTCAGCCCAGAGAACGCGCTCGTCAGCCCAGAGTTGATCGTAGGTTCGCCATGCCTGGCTGCGATCGATGGCGTCGTCACCCATGACGGCGGGGTTGGACAGCAGCCGGAGCAGTCCCATCTGCGTAACCCGGCAGACGACGATGTCATCCGTCTCTCGGCCGAACCAGCCCGCCGCGACCGGATGGTGGACGTGCCGTCCCCAGACGGCTGCCAACCAGAGGCCAACGTCTACCAGCTTCACTGGGCGGCGAACCTCTCAACATCCTCGGCATCGAACGCGTCCTCAATGTCCTCATTGGTGACGAGGACCGTCGGCTCGGCGTCGCGCGCGATCAGCGGCAGCATCACGCGCCCCGTCTTCCCCCGTGGCGTGGCGGGGAGGCCTATTTCATGTGCTACCGCTCGGTTGACCAGATCCTTGAGGCTTTCGCCCTGCTCGGCGGCACGTGCCTTGGCTGCTCTCATCAGGGTTGGCGGCATGTCAATCGTGGTGCGCATAAAAGCATATTAGCATCACCCAGGGTGGCACGGTCGCTGTGCTGCTGATTGCACGCCACGTCGCTGGGATCTGACCTCGCTGCATCAGATGCAACGAACGGCGGACAGCTAGCTGCACCGCCGCCTGCAGAAGCCCGTAGCGACGCGCGTAGTCGGAGAAATCGGCGCCCGTGCAGGGTAGCCTCATCCCCGTCGATCGCAACGCTAGGGCCCGGCGGACGAGCCGGCTAGCGCGCCACGCGGTAGCGGAGGTAGACGACTCTCGAGCTGAAGGTGCGGGTCTCGACGAGTTCGAGATCCACCCGGCGCTCGCACTGGGGAAAGAACGGAATGCCACCGCCAACCAGCACCGGGTAGACCCTGGCCCGGTACTCGTCGATCAGACCCAACGCGGCCGCCTCGGCGGCGAGAGTCGCGCCGCCGATCGCGATGTCGCCCTCCGCCGGCTCGGCTCGCAACCGCTCGATCTCCTCCGCCAGGCCGCCGGAGGCCAGGCGGGCATTGCCCTGCACCGCCGACAGCGTGGTGGAGAACACCACCTTTGGGAGCGGCTTCCAGATCGCGGCCCACTCGAGCATTGAGTCATCGAGCGATGAATCCTGGTCGGCGGTCTCCCAGTACAGCATCCTCTCGTACAGCCCTCGTCCCAACAGGTGGACGCCGACCTCTCGTATCTCGTCGGTGACGAAGCGAAAGACCTCCTCGTCGGGCGCCGTCCAGTCGAAGCCGCCGTCCGGCCCGACGATGTAGCCGTCAAGTGAGACGCCCATCGAATAGGTCACGCTGCGCATCAGAAGTCCTCCTCGGTAACGGGTTCGACAGTACGACCGCCGGACGCCGCAGAACTCATCGCGGCTCGCGGGACAGGGCAAACGTTGCCGGTTACGGCACTAGCGGTAGTTTGTTGAGTCAAGGCTGCTGGCGGGTAGGGTTGTCGTAGGTTTCCCGGTGAGTTCAGGAGCCGGTGATGACTGATGACGAAGCCGGTGCCGTGTCCGCCTGCTCCGGGTCCGCTGGAGGGGTATGCGGCCCGGTTCGATGATCTTTTTACTCGTGTGGCGCAGCGGCGGGGGTTCCGGGAGTACCTGGCCGGGCTGCTGGCGCCGCGGGACCGGAACAAGACGCTGACTGCGCTGGCCGGGGCCGAGCCGGTGGCCGGGGCGCAGCTTGCGGCGGTGCAGCGGCTGCAGTTCTTCCTGTCGGAGTCCCGGTGGGATCCCGGCCGGGTCAACGCCCGGCGGCTGGAGTTCCTGCGGGCGGACCCTTCGACCGCACCGCATGGCGGCGGGGTGCTGGTGATCGATGACAGCGGGGACCGCAAGGACGGGGTGAAGACCGCGCATGTGGGCCGGCAGTGGCTGGGCCGGTACGGCAAGACCGACAACGGGGTGGTCACCGTCACCACGCTGTGGGCCGACGAGCGGGTCTACTACCCGGTGCATGCGGTGCCGTATACCCCGGCCCGGCACTTCGCGAAGGGGAAGACCGACCCGGGGTTCCGCACCAAGCTGGCGATCGGCGCGGACCTGGCGATCCAGGCCGAGGCGGCGGGGTTCGCGTTCCGCGCGGTGGTGGCAGACAGCGCCTACGGCGACCAGGACGGGTTCCGCGCCGAGCTCGCCGAGGCCGGGCTGCCATTCGTGATGGCGCTCAAGCCGCGCCGCGGCACCTGGGCCTACGGCGCCGACGCGCACACCCCGGTCGACGCGGCCCGCGACCTGGCCTGGGACGGGCCGGAGGATCCCGGCGACTGGATCCCGGTGACCCGGACCTTCCGGGACGGGCACGCCCAGACCTGGTGGGCCGCCGACGCTTCCCTGGGCTGGTGGGGGCCGGACGGCGCCCGGCGCCTGGTGGTGGCCACCGCCGACCCGGGTACCCTGCCGGACAAGGCGACCTGGTACCTGGTCACCAACCTGCCCCGGCCCGGCGGGCCGCGTGAAGCCGACAGCCCGCACCCGGCCGCAGACCTGGCCGAGATCGTGCGCCTGTACGGCATCCGGCACTGGATCGAGCAAAGCTACAAGCAGGTCAAGGACGAGCTGGGCTGGGCCGACTTCCAGGTCCGCTCCGATGTCGCCATCCGCCGCCACCAGGCCCTGGTCAACTGCGCGTTCTCATTCTGCTGGGCCGCCTGGTTCGCCGAACACCCGCCGCAGCATGACGTGGCACCGCAGCCCGGGCCCGGCGGCGGAGAGAGGGGGCGCCGACGCCGCCGTACCGCCACCGGCGCCGTCCTGGCCGCGGGCGCTGCGCGCGATACGCGCCTGGCTTTCCCCCTGGATCGCGCTGCAGCGCTGGTGGCCGGCGTGGTCCACGGCGCCCCCGCCCCGGCAGCTGCAAGCCCTGATCAACTCGGTTGCGGCAGGCTGCGGCCTGCACCTCTATATCCCGAATTAACAAACTACCGCTAGGCCTCATCCAGGCCGCTTCACAAGTCCTGGTACGGGCCCGCCGGGTCGGCAGGCAGCCATCGGCAAACTCACGAACCCGGGGGACTGTTGCTCACCTCTATGAGACGGCAATCAAGCCACCGCCTCCCGGCCCATTCTCGTCACAGTCGGTAACCTGAAATCAAGCAGGTTGCCAAACACGTCTCAGATGAATACGAGCGTTCACCAGTCCGGTTTACTGGCGCAGGGCACTTATCCGAAGTGTGCGGTATTCCCTAGATTGGGTCTGCGCCGAGCTACCGACTCATCTAGCGGAGTTGCCGCATCACACGTGGACGACGACGATCCGCTCCGCTTTCGGCCGGTCCGGCTCCTCGACAAGCCTGCTCATGTCGTCCGGGTCGCTGGTGAGCAACACGATTGGGCGTTCCAGCCCGAGGGCTGTGGCAGCCACGACGGCATCGATGGCACACCTGTGGCCAGGAAGCCCAGTCGCCCCGAGCAGTTCGCCAGCCTGGCGTGCGATCTGGGCGGTCACTGGCAATATGGTGATTCTGGAGAGCACACGGTGCACGTTCGTATCACGCGAACCGCCTCGGAGTGTCTCGGTCAGGGTGATCGCACTCGTTACGGCCTGGGCGCGCCGGGCACGAGCACTGTCGAGATAGGCACGGGCGCGGGCGTCCCCGGTCGCCAGTTTGGAGAGCCCCTCGCTGTCGAGGACGAGAGTCCCGCCCACGACTATTCGCTGTCCGGCCACGTGGCGCGTGCCTCTGCCAGGTACTCCTCAGGAACAGGCCCGTGCTCGGCGGTCAGCAACTCAGACAACTCATCGAGCAAGTCCAGTTCGAGCTGGCGGGTGACTGCCTCGGTCACATACTGGCTGAACTTCCCCCGGCCAACGCGCTGCTGGACGGCGGCCGTGAGATCCTCCGGCATCGACACACTCACCTTGCGGGCCGGGCCGACGACCCGCAGCGTCGACAGGTCGGCAGCAGCAAAGGACTCCAGAGCCCGCCGGATGGCCTCCTGGAACTCTGGTGAGGCTAGGGCATTAGTGAATGCGCGCTGGTTATGGAGGATCGGCTCCAGAGCAGCGAACGTTCTGGCCCACTGCGCCAGTGCGGTATTCGAACTGAGTTCGCTGATTCGCTGAGTTAGCTCGTGGAGAAGTTCGGTCTGACCTTCCGTCTGGACCGGTTCCGCGCTCATATCTACATGCTACCACTGGTAGTAACCCGGCGGGATGAAGGTCCCTGCTCGGCCGTCCTGCTTGTTCTGGACGTCCACGGCCGGGCGGGCCGGGCTCTGGCCCGGGAAGAGCCACGGTCGTCGCTGCCGACCAGCGGCCGCACCACCCCGCAGCCTGCGCACTCGGCGGGGCCCAAGCCAGACGCTGCGAGTGCGGCCTCCGCGGCCGTCAATTGCCCGCCCAGCCCGACCGGAGACAGCCCGCGACCTGCCCTAGCCAGCCTGTAACCTCCTGGATCAGCCCACGTCAGGGGGCCGCATCCCCCACCACCCCGGTCCAGTAGGCAAGGTTCGCGCGGGTGGTCAGGGTGTCGGGGTGCTCGGGGCCCAGGACCCGCTCGCGGATGGGCAGCAGGACGGCGTACCGGTCACGGGCCCCGGCCGCATCCCCCGCCTCCCCGGTCAAGGAGGCGAGGTTGGCGCAGGTGGTCAGGGTGTCGGGGTGCTCGGGGCCCAGGACCCGCTCGCGGATGGGCAGCAGGACGGCGTACCGGTCACGGGCCCCGGCCGCATCCCCCGCCTCCCCGGTCCAGTAAGCGAGGCTGTGGCGGGTGGTCAGGGTTTCGGGGTGCTCGGGGCCCTGGACCCGCTCGCGGATGGGCAGCAGGACGGCCAGCTGGTCGCGGGCCCCGGCCGCATCCCCCGCCTCCCCGGTCAAGGAGGCGAGGTTGGCGCGGGTGGTCAGGGTTTCGGGGTGCTCGGGGCCCTGGACCCGCTCGCAGATGGGCAGCAGGACGGCGTACTGGTCACGGGCCCCGGCCGCATCCCCCGCCTGCCCGGTCCAGTGAGCGAGGTTGTGGCGGGTGGTCAGGGTTTCGGGGTGCTCGGGGCCCTGGACCCGCTCGCGGATGGGCAGCAGGACGGCGTACTGGTCACGGGCCCCCGCCGCATCCCCCGCCTGCCCGGTCCAGTGAGCGAGGCTGGCGCGGGCGGACAGAGTGTCCCGGTGCTCGGGGCCGTAGTCATCACTAGCGCTGTGCGCGTCGGCGATCAGCTGGAACAGGTCACGGGCTGCCGGGTAGCTGCCGCTATACCCGAGGTATTGCGCGATCCGCCACATGCCGCCGCTGGTCAGGTCAAGGACAGCCCGGGCGTGCGGCAGCAGCACCGCACACGTCCGCCACGCCGCGGGCAGCTGCGCGTCGGCGGGGACCGCCCCTTCGACCAGGGCGGCGGCGGCCTGTTCCCACTGGCCAGCCGTCTCCGCCGGTAGCTGGGCGCGGGTGATGGCCTGCACCAGGCGGTGCACCAGCACCAGGCCATCCCCGGCCGGGCTGACCAGGGAGTAGCGGCGCAGCGCGGTGATCGCATCCCCCGCCGCGACCGGATCACCCAGCAGAGGCCCCACCGTGGCCGCCACCTCAGGATCGAGCAGACCGGCGGCCTGCGCATCGGCGAGCAGCAGAGTCAGCGGGACCGGTTCGGGCGCCAGGAACGCCAGCAACCGCACCAGCCCCGCCGCAGCCGGGGCATCTTCTGCCAGCCGGGACAACGCCAGGCCGAACGTGGCGGCCACGTCCGCCGGATGCCCGGCGACCTCGCCGCGGGCCAGCAGGTCCGCCTGCCGGGTCCGGAACATCGGCAGGTACCGGGCCAGGGTGGTCCCGGTGGCCTGGATGTAGGCGGCGGCCTGCTCCAGCGCCAGCGGCAGCCCGCCCAGCTCGGCGGCGAGCTCCCGGGCCGCCGCCCGGTTTGGGTCGCCGGTCCGGTTCACCAGGAAATCCGCCGCCACCTCCGGGTCGAGAACCGGGACGTCCAGGACCTGACTGGGTGGCCAGTGCTGGTTCTGCGTGGTAATCAGCACCCGACCCGGCCCGGCGGGCGGCACGAACGGCGCCACCGACGCCCGGTCCCGCACGTTGTCGAACACCACCAGCCACCCGGCCCCGGCCCCGGCCAGCACCGCATGCACCGAGGCCACCGGATCCCGCAGGTCCGCCACCTCCCGCGCCCCCAGCTCGGCGGCCAGCACGGCGAAGTCTGCCGCCAGCACCGCCGGATCCTCGGCCGGGAACTGCCAGCACACCCCCACCTCAGCCAGATGCCGGTGCGCATACTCGACGGCCACGCTGGTCTTGCCCGCGCCGCCCAGCCCGCACAACGCCACCACCCGCGGCCCGGCGCCGTCATCCCCGCCCAGCCGGGCATCCAGCGCCGCCAGCAGCTCCTCCCGCCCGGCCAGGAACACCGGCCGCGGCGCCAGCCGCAGCGCCAGGCCCGCCGCCTCCCGACCGACCTGCCCCGTATCCCGCTTATGGAGCTTGTCCAGTTCGCCCTGGATCCCGGTGCTCAGCCCCTGGATCAAGCCCTTCAGATCGCTGAACTCCGCCGCACGCACCCGGCGGGCAACCTCATCCCGGAACCCGAGCACCAGCGGAGCCCTCGCCTGATCCTGCAGATCCGACACACGCACATCGGGAATGCTCGTGCGCAGCAGCGCCACCCGCGGAATGCCGCACTCACCCGCCCGCCGGAACTCCAGATGAGTAATCGACAGGCCCTCCGGATTGGCATCCGGAGGCTGGAACCCGTACCGATGCCCCAAGATCAGCACATACAGGTCACACGCGGCGACGTCCTCCAGGCAGCTCGCCCGCACAGTGTCGCTGTCAGGCAGGTAACTGTCGACCGCCTGATGCCGCGCCAGCCGCAGCCAGTCCAGCACCGCCCGCCGCTCCTCCGTCAGGTCAGCGACCGTGGACGACACATATACCGTGGCCATCCCACCCCCCAGACCCGCTCACGCCTAACCCCGGGCCCTGCGAAGGCCCATTGCCTGCCGGTGACCCAACAATCGCACAGCACGGCCCGCCCTGCCACCCAGACCCGGCAGTATCAGTTCAGGACGCGGGCCGTGAGTCTAAAACGCCATGCCTGGCCTGAAAAACGGACTGCCGCCGTGCAATTAGCGTGCAATTAGCCAGGGTCATAAGCGGTGAACCACGGCTACTGCGGGTCTCCGAAGTCGGCTGCTCAGCGTCTTCATCGGCCACGATCGGCCCGATTCCCAGGCTGACAGTTTCTGTCAGCCGAATTGAGGATGCTCACCTTGTTCGCCGCTTCCAGCGCAACCTTGTCGGCCTCGGGCAGGGACTTGGAGTTGTTGATGTCGATCATCATCAGCCGCTTGGACGGCAGCTCGATGAACGTGCAGTCACCATGACCGACGTTCAGGAAGTGAATGACCAACGGCATGGGTAGGAGGCTCCTCAATGCTCTATATATGCATCCGGCGCTTTGTTGTGTGCTACACGCGTAGCGTCACGCGTGGACACCGACCTCGAGACATCGGCACCGGATGCCGCTCCCCGGGCGGCGTTTAGACTCCATGACCCCGCCTTGGGTTGTATCAAACGCAACATTGTCGCAGCTGGGTGCGCGGGCGCAGGGCATCGCCAACACACCCGCCCTCAGCCGGAGTCCAGCGCATGGCCGGAACCCCGGCTGACCTGGGGTTTGCACTCGAAGCGAAATATGCCGAATGTTGCATCGGGTGCAATACCGCTCACTTTAAGCTGCAGCCGCTGGTGGAGCCGCAGCCTTCGCAGACGTAGCAGCTTCCGGCCGGGCGCATCTTGGTGCCGCAGGTCAGGCAGAGCGGGGCGTCCGCGGTGCGGCCCTGCTGGGCCTCGATCAGCTCGGTGGAGCTGTGCGGGGGCGCGGGAACCGGCTGGCTCGCTTCGGCCGGGGTGGCGGGAGCGTGGGCCGGGGGCTGAGGGACGGCCCGTTCGGTGTGAAGAGGCTGCTCGACGGCGGCCGACTGGGCAAGTTCCTCGGGATCCGGGTCGTCGCTCAGCCCGGTGGGGTCTTGCCCGGCCACCTCGACGGCCCGCTCGGCGGCGGACAGGATGCCGAGCTCGGCGCGGGTCTCGTAGGGCAGGTGGTCCAGGGCCAGGCGGCGGAACACGTAGTCCATCACCGAGCTGGCGATGCGGATGTCCGGGTCGTCGGTCAGGCCGGCTCGAAGCGCATGTTGGTGAACTTCTCCACCCACTTCTCCAGCGGCACGCCGTACTGCAGGCTGATCGAGATGGCCATGGAGAAGGCGTCCATCACGCCGGCCAGTGTGGAGCCCTGCTTGCCGAGCTTGAGGAACACCTCGCCGACGCCATCGTCCGGGTAGCTGGAGGCCGTCATATAGCCCTCGGCGCCGGCCACGGAGAACCTGGTCACGGTGGCGGGCCGCTGCCGGGGCAGGCGCTTGCGGACCGGGCGGTGGTCGTGGGACTGAGCCGGGGCGGCCTGGGTTTCCGCGGTCGCCTCCGGCTTCTTCCTGGCGTCGGACAGCGGCTGGCCGACCTTGCAGTTGTCGCGGTAGATGGCCAGCGCCTTCAGGCCCAGCTTCCAGCCCTCGAAGTAGATCCCCTCGATGTCCTCGACGGTGGCCGATTCCGGCATATTCACGGTCTTGCTAATGGCGCCACTGAGGTGCGGCTGGACCGCGGCCATCATCCGGACGTGGCCCATCGGGCTGATCGCGCGCTCGCCCATGGCGCAGTCGAACACCTCGTAGTGCTCGGGCCGCAGACCGGGGGCGTTCACCACGTGGCCGTGCTCGGCGATGTACTCGGTGATCGCCTCGACCTGCTCGTGCAGGTAGCCGAGGTTCTTCAGCGCCCGCGGCACGGTCTGGTTCACGATCTGCATGGAGCCGCCGCCGACGAGCTTCTTGAACTTGACCAGGGCCAGGTCGGGCTCGATACCAGTGGTGTCACAATCCATCATGAGGCCGATGGTGTTGTGGCTCACCATGCCGTTCGCGACGTAAGTGACATTGTCCGGCACCGATAGGTCGAAAGTGGGCTGGACGCCGCCATCGTCGTTCGTCGCGACCCGCTCGAAGAGGTAGCCGAGCGCCGCGCCCAGCCCTTCGTCGAGGGTCTCCTCGAAGAGGCGGCTGGCGAGCATGCGCGGAACGCCGCCGTGCTTGCGCAGCGAGAGCATGACAGCGTTGCGGGCGGGGTGATTGGCCGGGACCAACTCGGCCCATGCGCCGCTAGGCAGGAATACATAGTCCTTCTTGGCTGATTGTTCCGGCTCCAACTCGGCGACAAGGCGGTCCTTGCGCTGGCCGATAAAGCCGATGAGCTCGCTGAAGTTGAGCGCGTGATCGACGTTACGGAGCCGCACCTGGAAGATGGGGCCACCCCAGCCGCTTACCGTCTGCCGCGTCGTGGTGGCCAGACCCTGGGTGAGGAGCAGGGTCCGGACCTCCGCGGCGAACGACTCATGAGCAGTCGAGAGGCTGGGGACGCCCTCCAGGACGGTGCCGTCGGCCTCGAAGAGGCCGCGCAGGAAGGCACCGTAGACCACTGGGTCATTGGCCTCGAGGATCGCGGACGGAACCCTCGGGACCCAGCCCTTGCCGCTGTGGT
Organism: uncultured Actinomycetes bacterium; assembly: GCA_963801155.1. Lineage (GTDB taxonomy): Bacteria > Actinomycetota > Actinomycetes > Streptosporangiales > Streptosporangiaceae > Palsa-504. Next base: position 22,708 of record CAWDEB010000010.1, on the reverse strand, counting down.
CGGCGCTGGGCAGGCCCTTCGCGAATCCGGCGGCCTGCCACCAGCGGGCCAGCCGGACCGATGACAGGGTCAGCTCCTGGTAACCCTCCTGCGACCTGACGACGGGCTCGATCCCGAAGAGGTCCTTGGAGAGCACGCCGAGATGTTCGGCGACATCCAGGTCGGTATCGGCGACGCAGAGCCGGATTCCCTTGGCGTGCAGGCTGCCGTCGCCCATGAAATAGCCGACTAGTTCAGCCAGTTCGGCGGTGACGGAGTCTGGGACGCGCACGTGACGGTCCCCGGCGTAGTACGCCTGGTCGATGACGGGCAGCGGGACGGTGCACGGTTCGCCCACCAGTGTGCGCATCTGTACGGGCAGGACGTCGCCAGGAGCGATGTCGGCTAGGCGCTTCCACTTCCACAGGCCTGTGGCTGGGTCCACGACCTTGACCCGGTGGGTGAGCGTGCCCTGGACCGTGTAGCCACCATCGGTGCGGATGCGGCGCGTCGGCTCCTCGCCGTTGACGAAGAATTTCGTCGCCTGGCGGGGGCCCTCGTCGGTGGACACGGTCAGGTCGAGGTCTTGCCAGCGGTCTCCGTAAACGTCACCGATCTCACCGAGACGAACGAGCCCGCGATTGGTGGTGACCAAAGTGTCGGCTGTGAGACACCCAGTCGGCGCGAGCAGGCTGGCCTGGGCGTTCCGGTAGCCGTTGGCCTCGCCGAGGTCGAGGCACAGCTGCCAGGTCTGGCTGGCCAGGTCGGCGATCTCGCGGTCAATGGTGCCGACCGTGCGGACGCGGTCGCTGGCGTCGGCGTGCTTGCGGATGACGCGCTTGTGCGGCCGGGCGTTGCGCGCGTAGCCCTCGTAGGGGCCGACGGCGCCGGCGAGTTCGGCCGAGGTCTGGTAGGCGGTACCCGTCATCAGCGAGGTGATGGCGGCGGCGATGGCCCGGCCGCCCTCGGAGTCGTAGGCGTGGCCGGTAGCCATCAGCAGCGCGCCCAGGTTGGCGTAACCGATGCCGAGCTGCCGGTAGGCGCGGGTGGTGGCGGCGATCTTCTCGGTCGGGAAGTCGGCGAAGCAAATGGAGATGTCCATCGCGGTGATGATCAGCGCGGTGATCTTCTTGAACCGCTCGGTGTCGAAGGTGTCGTCCTCGCGAAGGAACTTGAGCAGGTTGATGCTGGCCAGGTTGCAGGAGGAGTTGTCCAGGTGGACGTACTCGCTGCAGGGATTGCTGGCCGTGATGCGGCCGGACTCGGGGCAGGTGTGCCAGTCGTTGATCGTGTTGTCGTACTGGATGCCGGGGTCGGCGCACGCCCACGCCGCCTGCGCCATGTGCGGAACAGCTTCCTGGCGTCAACCCGCTCGATCACCTCGCCGGTGCGGCGGCCCAGCAGGTCGAACCCCTTGCCTTCCTGCACCGCGTGCATGAACTCGTCGGAGACGCGGACGGAGTTATTGGCGTTCTGGTACTGGACGCTCACGATGTCCTTGCCGCCGAGGTCCATGTCGAACCCGGCGTCACGGAGCACGCGGACCTTCTCCTCCTCACGGGCCTTGGTCGCGATGAACTCGGCCACGTCCGGATGGTCCACGTCGAGCACGACCATCTTGGCCGCGCGCCGGGTGGCGCCCCCGGACTTGATCGTGCCCGCGGAGGCGTCGGCGCCGCGCATGAAGGACACCGGGCCGCTGGCGGTGCCGCCGGAGGACAGCAGTTCCTTGCTGGACCGGATCTTGGACAGGTTGACGCCCGCGCCGGAGCCGCCCTTGAAGATCAGGCCCTCTTCCCGGTACCACTCCAGGATGGCGTCCATGGTGTCGTCCACGGAGAGGATAAAGCACGCGCTGACCTGCTGGGGAGAGCTGGTGCCCACGTTGAACCAGACCGGGGAGTTGAAGCTGAAGATCTGGTGGACCAGGGCGTACTTGAGCTCGTGATCGAAGATCTGGGCGTCCTGCTCGGTCGCGAAATAGCCGTGCTTGCGCCCGGTCTCGGTATACACGCCGACAACGCGGTCCACGAGTTGCTTGAGGCTCCACTCGCGCTGCGGTGAGCCGACCGCGCCGCGGAAGTACTTGGTGGTCACGATGTTGGCCGCGTTCACCGACCAGAAGTCGGGGAATTCCACGCCGTGCTGCTCGAAGTTGACCGAGCCGTCCCGCCAGTTGGTCATCACCACGTCCCGGCGCTCCCAGGTGACCTGGTCGTAGGGGTGCACGCCGGGCGTGGTGTAGATGCGCGCCATGGTGAGGCCGTGTCCTGCGGCTGGCGGGTTCGGGGGCTCCTCGGCGCTCTTTCCCTTGCGGGATGCGCTGCTCGCCGTCTCGGTCATAACTTCCCCCTTCCGGGATCCTTCCGGATCCCTGCCTGGCCGTGTGCGGCCGTACCTCAACGATGACAACTGCGTGCCGCCCTAGGGCGCCGTCTCCGCGGCGCGGCGGCCATGGCGCAGGGTGGCGATCTCGTCCTCGAAGTCGGCGAGTGACTCGAAACCGCGGTAGACGGAGGCGAACCTCAGGTAGGCCACCTCGTCCAGTTCCCTGAGCGGGCCGAGGATGGCCAGGCCCACCTCGTGCGAGGGGACTTCGGCCAGGCCCCGGGCCCTGATCGTTTCCTCCACCTGCTGGGCCAAGATGGCGAGCTTGTCCTCGCTGACCGGCCGTCCCTGGCAGGCGCGCTGGACCCCGCGGATGATCTTGTCCCGGGTGAACGGCTCGGTGACCCCGCTGCGCTTGGCCACCATCAAGATGACCGTCTCCTGCGTGGTGAACCGGCGCCCGCACTCGGGGCACGACCTCCGGCGGCGGATCGCGGCACCGTCGTCAGCGGTCCGGCTGTCGATGACCCTGCTGTCCGGATGGCGACAGAACGGACAGTGCACGCGATCACCTCCCCGGGGTGCCTGGTGCTATCAATTCTAGTCGATAACACAACTTGTGGAAAAACCACAGCGATGTAACTACTAGATGTTGTGGTTACGGTAGACCACGAGGGTGGCCGGAGGCAAGGGGTTCGCCGGCGTGTCGCGGGGCGCGGCCGGGTTCGCCGGCGTGTCGTGGGGACGGCCACGTTCAGCGGCGGGCTCTGTCGTGGGCTCAGCCGTGGGGGACCCACAGCCGCTGGCCCGCGAAGACGACGGCCCCGGTCAGCCCGTTGAGCTCGACGATCTGCTGGATGACCACCCGGGTGTCCGCGTCGGGATCGGCGCTCTCCGCGACCGACCACAGGCTCTGACCCGGGCGGACGGTCACCTGGGTGAGGTTCTGCTGCGCCGCGCGCGCCACCGGGTGGTTCGTGGCCTGCGCGGATGCGGCGATGACCAGGGACAGCGCGGCCAGCAGCAACGCGGCGGCGACCGCCGCCACGACACGCCCGCGCCTGGTCAGCCGGAGGGGCACGGTCGCCGGCTGGTCGCGGGCCGGCTGGGGGTGCGCCGACTGGGGGTGCGCGGCGTGGCCGGGTGCGGCCGCGGGTCGTGCCGCCTGGCCGGGTGCGGCCGCGGGCCGTGCCGCCTGGCCGGGTGCGGTCCAGCGGGCGGCAGCCCGGGTTCGCGCGCTGGCCTGCGGCAATGCCGCTGGCACCGCCGGCAGTTCCTCCGCCCGCATCGCGCTCATGACGACCTCCCACACTCAAACCTTCATTCGAGCTATACTTTTATATGAGCTCGTTCGATCGGATCTCCGCTCGATCGTACGCCTGTTCGATCGGAAGAGCCACTACATCGTTGTATCGCGAGGGTCTGACATTTTCGCGACACGTCCGAACAGATGTTTGGGATCCGAAGCGATAAACGCTAATCTCTAGGCAGCACGCAAGAATCCGGATACGGAAGGTCATCAGATGGAGGAAACCGCCATGGGAGGCACCACAATGGGTACTTCCGGCACCGAGGCGCCCAGACCTAAGGGGCGGCCGGGACGCAAGCCGAAGGGCAGTGTGCCCGTGGTTGTCCCGGAGACGCCGGACAAGCCCGACCCCGACCACGTGCTGACCTGGCGGCAGCGCAAGGTCCTGCAGGTGATCCGGGAGTCAGTGCAGAAGCGCGGCTACCCGCCGTCGATGCGGGAGATCGGCGAGGCAGTCGGCCTGACCAGCACGTCGAGCGTCTCGTACCAGCTCAGCACCCTGCAGCGCAAGGGTTACCTGCACCGGGACGTGGGCCGGCCGCGGACCGTCGAGGTGCGCCTGCCCGGCCACCCGGCGGTGCGTCCCGAGCCGGGCCGCGAGCGGGAAGAGGGCGTGCCCGCCGACATCCCCGGGAACGACATCCCGTCGCAGGAGGCGGCCTACGTGCCGCTGATCGGGCGGATCGCCGCGGGCGGGCCGATCCTGGCCGAGCAGTACGTGGAGGACATCTTCCCGCTGCCCAGGCAGCTGGTCGGCGAGGGCACGCTGTTCCTGCTCAAGGTGTCTGGCGACTCCATGATCAACGCCGCGATCGCGGACGGGGACTGGGTCGTGGTCCGGCAGCAGGAGGACGCGGAGAACGGGGAGATCGTGGCCGCCATGCTCGACGGTGCCACGCCCGAGGCCACGGTGAAGACGCTCAAGCGCAGTGACGGGCACGTGTGGCTGATCCCGCACAACCCGGCGTACACCCCGATCCTCGGTGACGAGGCGACCATCCTGGGCCGCGTCGTCGCGGTGCTCCGCCGCGTGTGAGTCTGAGCAGGCAGGGAGCGCCCCGTTTATCCCCGGACCCACGCCCGAGCGGCTCCCGGGGCGCCCGGACTACCCGGTGACGATGCTGACCAGCTTGGGGGCCCGCACGATGACGCGGCTGACTGGCTGGCCGCCCAGCGTGCGGACGACCCCGGGCGCGGCCAGCGCGAGGTCGCGCAGCTCGTCCTCGGTGATGGTCGGCGGGACCTCCAGCCGGTCTCGGACCTTGCCGTTGACCTGCACCACGCAGGTCACCGTGTCCTCAGCGAGCAGGTCCGGGTCGGCGGCGGGCCAGGCCGCCCGCGCGACCGAGGGCTGGTTTCCCAGCAGCTCCCAGCACTCCTCGGCGGTGTAGGGCGCGAACAGGGACAGCAGCACGGCCAGGACCTCGGCCGCCTCGCGCACGGCGGGGTCGGCCGCTCCCCCGGGCCCGGAGTCGATGGCCCTGCGGGTCGCGCTGACCAGTTCCATGAGCCGGGCCACGGCCACGTTCAGGTGATACGACTCGACCTGCCGGGTGACCTCGTTGATGGTCCGGTGCGTGACCTTGCGCAGCTCACTGTCGCCTGGCCCGGTTCCGGGGTCCACGGCGGTTCCTGAGTCGACGTCGGCGGCGATCCGCCAGACCCGGCCGAGGAACTTGACCATGGCGTCGGGGTTCATGTCGGCCCAGTCGATGTCATCCTCGGGCGGGCTGGCGAAGATCATCGTCAGCCGGATCGTGTCCACCCCGAAACGCTCGATCTGCTCGCCCAGGTCCACGCCATTGCCGAGCGACTTCGACATCGCCTTGCCGTGGTTGATCACCTGACCCTGGTTGATCAGCCGGGTGAACGGCTCGGTGAAGTCCAGCAGGCCCATGTCGTTGAGGACCTTGGTGAAGAACCTGCTGTACAGCAGGTGCAGGATGGCGTGCTCGACGCCGCCCACGTACATGTCCACCGGCGCCCACCGGCGCACCTCCGCCGGATCGAACGGTCCGCCGGTGTAGTCGGGCGTGCAGTACCGGAACATGTACCAGGACGAATCCACGAACGTGTCCATGGTGTCGGTGTCGCGCTTGGCCCGGCCGCCGCAGCGGGGGCAGTCGACGTTCACCCAGTCCTCGGCCGCGGCCAGCGGAGACACGCCCCTGGGCACCAGGTCCTGGCCGCGCAGGTCGGGCAGCACCACCGGCAGCTGGTCGTCGGGCACCGGCACTTCGCCGCAGGAGGGGCAGTGCACGATCGGGATCGGGGTGCCCCAGAAACGCTGCCGCGACAGCAGCCAGTCCCGCAGGCGGTAGTTGACGGCGGCCCGGCCGAGGCCCTTCTCGGCCAGGATGGCGGTGATCGCGGCGATGGCCTCGGCCTTGGGCAGCCCGTTGATCGGGCCCGAGTTCACCAGCGTGCCGTCGCCCGCGGTGGCGATCCCGGTCTGCGCGGGATCTGGCTGACCGGTGTCGACCACGACCCGGACGTCCAGCCCGTAGGCGCGGGCGAAGTCCAGGTCACGCTGGTCGTGCGCGGGCACGGCCATGATGGCCCCGGTGCCGTAGTCGGGCAGCACGTAGTCCGCCGCCCACACCGGGATCCGCTCGCCGTTCACCGGGTTGACGGCGTGCCGGCCGAGGAAGACGCCGGTCTTCTCCCGGTCGGTGGACTGGCGCTCGATGTCGGTCAGCTTGCGGACCTGCTCCACGTAGGCCCGCAGCTCGGGCAGGCGGTCGGGGGCGCATATCTCCTCGGCCAGCGGCGAGTCCGCCGCCACCACGAAGAACGTCGCCCCGTACAGCGTGTCGGGCCTGGTGGTGAAGACCGTGACCGGCTCGTCCCGGCCCTCCACCTGGAACTGGACCTCGGCGCCCTCCGACCGGCCGATCCAGTTGCGCTGCATGAGCAGCACGCGGTCGGGCCAGCAGCCCTCCAGTTGCCTGGCGTCCGCCAGCAGCCGGTCGGCGTACTCGGTGATCTTGAAGTACCACTGGTTCAGCATCCGCCGCACCACGTCGGCGCCGCAGCGCTCGCACTTCCCGGCGATGACCTGCTCGTTGGCCAGCACGGTCTGGTCCACCGGGCACCAGTTCACGTAGCCGTCCCGGCGGTAGGCGAGCCCCCGCTCGTAGAAGCGCAGGAACAGCCACTGATTCCAGCGGTAGTAGGACGGATCGCAGGTCTGCAGCCGACGGCTCCAGTCGAAGGAGGTCGCGTACCGGCGGAACGACGCGGCCTGGGTTTCGATGTTGGCGTAGGTCCAGTCGGCCGGGTGCGAGTTGTTCCTGATGGCGGCGTTCTCGGCGGGCAGGCCGAAGGCGTCCCAGCCGATCGGGTGCAGAACGTTGCGGCCGCGCAGGAACTGGTAGCGCGCCAGGGCGTCCCCGATCGCGTACGCCTCGGCGTGGCCCATGTGCAGGTCACCCGACGGGTACGGGAACATGTCCACCAGGTAGAAGCGCTCCCTGGGATCGGCGGGATCCTCGCTGGCGCGGAACGGGTCCAGCTCCGCCCAGCGCGCCTGCCACTTCTCCTGGACGTCACGGGGGTCGTAGCGCTGCGCCAGTTCGGTGCTCTCGGCCGCTGTCATTGTTTCCTCGCCATCGAATCGGTCCGGCCCGGTAAACCCTCGGGGTGATTGAGCTCCTGCAATGAAAACGCCCCTCGATACGAGGGGCAGCCGCGCCAACGACGGTGGGTCGGCGCGGCTAGGTAAGAAGCAGCCGGACGGCACGCATGCGCAAAGGATAGCGCACCCGGGGCGCAGGGCTGCGCCTGGCCGCGGTTCCGGGCAGCGGTTCCGGGCAGCGGTTCCGGGCGGCGGTTCCGGGCGGCGGTTCCGGCGGCGGATCCCGGCGGCGGTTCGGGGCAGCGGGAACCGTCACGAAGTTCTGGATAAGTGCAGACTCCTGGTTAAGGCAGCCAAACCAGCGTGTGTCGTCATTCCCCTTGACGCGTGGCCGGGCGGCCCCTATTCCTCATTACCGGGAAGGGTCATTTCCAGGGCGGGGGGCCGATGGATAACCGGGGGGATCACGGCGGGGCTGTCGCGATCATCGGCGTGGCGTGCCGGTTCCCCGGGGCGGCCGATCCCGCCGAATTCCATGACCTGACAGTGACTGGCCGCCGGATGTTCCGGCTGGTGGAGGGCTCACCGGGAGGGCCGCTGTACGCGGCGCTGCTCGACGACTGGGTCCGGCCGGTGTCGTTCGGTGATCCGGAGGCGGGCGCGCAGGACACCGGGCCGGTGCAGAAGCTGGCCGTGGAGACCGCCGCCCTCGGCGCTGGCGGACGCCGGGTTGCGCGATGTGGCCGGGATGCTGCGCAATGGGGCGGGGATGCCGCGCGGCGGGGCCGGGATGCCGCGCGGGGACGTGGGCAGGCGCGGGCCGTGGGGGGGCCGGGCCGGGCTGTTCATCGCGAGTTCGGTGGCGGGTGTGGGCGCCTTCGTCCGCGAGCAGTTCGGGTTCGCCGCGGATGTGGCACAGCCGGACGCAGCGGAGACGTCCTCGCTGCATGCGGTGGCGGCCGCCGCGACGGCGCTCGGCGCCGGAGAACTCGACCTGGCGGTGGCGGGCGGGGTGGAACTCGGCCTCGACCCGGCGTGGCTCGCCGCGCAGGCGCGAGCCAGGACGCTGGGCCGCGACGGGATGCGCGTCTACGCCGCTGATCCGGCCGGCCTGCTGCCCGGTGAGGGCTGCGGCATCGTGGTGCTGGCGCGCTCGGCCGACGTCCGCGCGGCCGGGATGCCCGTCTATGCGGAGATCGCGGGCTGGAACACGGTGCCGGTCTCGCCGTCGGCTTGGACGCCGAGGCGCTGCTCCGGGCCTACCAGCAGGCCGGGGTCGACCCGGCCGACATCCAGCTCATCGAGGGCGAAGGAACTGGCACCGCGGCCGGTGACCTGGCCGAGCTGACTGCGTTCGCTCAGCTCAGGCGCGGCGGCCGGGCCACGGCGGCGCTCGGCGCGGCGTCGGCCGGCATCGGGTACACCCGGGCGGCGGCGGGCATCGCGAGCCTGGTCAAGACCGCCGTCGCCATGGCGGCCGGCACGATCCCGCCGGGCACCGGGTGCGCGCGGCAGCATCCGCTGATCGAATCCGGCGACGCGCTGCTGCGGCTGCCCCGGCTTCCGGAGCCGTGGCCGGACGGGAACGCGGGAGCTTCGGGCACCCGGCTGGCCGCGGTCAACTCGCTCGGCACGGCGGACCCGGCGGCCTGGCCGGACCTGTACGGCCTGCGGAAGACGGAGGGGGTCCATCTCGTGCTGGGCCGCGAAGCCGAGGATGACCGCAGGCGGGGACGGCGGCGGCGGCCGGCCGGGACGGCTCCGGCGGCGGCTCCGGCTCCTCCGGCCGTCCGGGCCGAGCCGCCCACCAATCCGCTGCCCAAGATCCCGGCGGCTCCGGCCTCGCGGGCTGAGCCGCAGCGGGGTGCCGGGAATCCCCCGGTGTGTTCGCGCTGTGCGGCGCGGATCCTGGCGGGGTGGCGAGCACGCTCCAGGTCATCGCCGAGGGGGCCGCGGCGCTCTCGCCGGCTGACCTGCGCGGGCTGGCCCGCGAGCTGGCGCTCGGCGTGCCGCGGGGCGGCGATCGCGCCGGACCGGTGCGGGTGGCACTGACGGCGGCCACGCCGGGGCAGCTGGCCGACCGGGCCCGGGCCGCGGCCCGGCGGCTGACGGCGGGCCCGACTGCCGCGGCGGGCGATCCCGACGTGTACGTCTCGACCGGGGCGGCGGGCCGGGTGGTGGTGCTCTTCGGCGGGCTCGCCGGGCCGGGCCTGGCCCAGTCGGCGCGGCTGGCCGCCTCGCTCGCCGGGCTGCGCACCCTCGACTCGCTGGGGGTCACACCCGGCACCGCGGTGGGCTACAGCCTGGGCGAGATCACCGGGCTGGTCTGGGCGGGATGCTTGCCCGCGGCCGAGGGGGCACGCCTGGTGGCCCAGTGCGGTGAGGTGCTGCGCGGCTGCACGTGCGGGCCAGCGGCGATGGCGCGGGTCGCGGCCGACGCCGAGACCGCACGCGGGCTGGGCATGCCGGACGGGCTGCACCTCGCCGCCTACGAGGGCGCTCGCTCGCACGTGCTCGCCGGGTCCACGGCGGGCATCCGCAACCTGACCCGGCGGGCCGCCGCGGCCGGCGTGACCGTGGAGGTGCTCGGCATCACGCACGCCCTGCACTCCCCCGCGATGGCCAGCTGCGCCGCCCCGTTGCGCAGCGCCTTCGCCGGCACCCGCTTCGCGGCGCCGCAGCGCCGGCTGATCTCCACCATCACCGGCCGCCAGGTCCTGCCCGCCGACGATCTCACCGAGCTGCTGGCCGGCCAGCTGCGCCGGCCGGTGCTCTTCGCGCAGGCGATGGAGCTGGCGGCCGGGCAGGCCGACCTCATCGTGATCGCCGGGCCGGACGACAGCCTGGCCGGGCTGGCGGCAGCCTACGGTGCCGTGCCCTGCGTCAGCGTCCGGGGAGGCCCGGCCCACGTCGGCCCCACGGCGGCCGCCCAGGCGGTCGCCGCGTTGTTCGCAGCCGGAGCCATCGGGTCCGGGCCTATCGGGTCCGGGGCCATCGGGTCCGGGGCCATCAGCGACGTGGAGCCCGGGACCGGGCTATGGGGAATTTTGGGGTCGGGAGGCACGCTGGCGGACCGGTTCGTCCCGCGGATGCGTGAGGGGGAATCGCGGAGGCGAGCACCACGATCCGTTCTGTATAAAAATCAACGGGCCAGAACGCGCGGGATCTCCCAGTCGGGGCGCAGCGGCATGCCGGATGTGCCGTCCGGCTGGAGCTTCACGCCCAGCACCTGGTGCAGCTCGATGTGATTGCGGTCGAAGCCGAGCCGCGAGCCCGCCATGTACAGGCGCCACACCCGGGCCGTGCCCTGGCCGACCTCCGCGACCGCCTCGTCCCAGTGGGCGTCCAGGTTGGCGCACCAGGCCGCCAGGGTCCTGGCGTAGTGCTCGCGCAGGTTCTCCTCGTGCCGCACCTCGAAGCCGGTGTCGTGCATGAGCGAGATCAGGTACCCGGGTCCCTCGAGCTCCCCGTCGGGGAACACGTACCGGTTGATGAACCCGCGCATGCGGATGGCCGGCTCGGTGTTGTCCGGCCGGGTGATGCAGTGGTTGAGCAGCCGCCCGCCGGGCTTCAGCTTGCCGAGCAGGAACGAGAAGTAGCCGGGGAGGTTCTGCTTGCCGACGTGCTCGGTGAGCCCGATGGAGCTGACCGCGTCGAAGCCCGTCTCGGGCACGTCCCGGTAGTCCAGGTGCCGCACCTCGGCCAGCCCGGACAGGCCCTCCCGCTCGATCGCGGCCTGGCCCCAGGCGGCCTGCTGCGCGGACAGCGTGACGCCGACTGCCTTGACGCCGTACTCCCGTGCGGCGTGCATCACCATGCCGCCCCAGCCGCAGCCCACGTCGAGCAGCCGCATGCCCTCACCCAGCCCCAGCTTGCGCGCCACCAGGTCGAACTTATGAATCTGCGCCTCCTCCAGGGTCGCGTCCTCGCGCGGGTAGCAGGCGCAGGTGTAGGCCATGGTCGGCCCGAGCACCCACTCGTAGAACCGGTTGGACACGTCGTAGTGGTGCGAGATCGCGTTGGCGTCGCGGCCCTTGGAGTGCCGCCGTCCGCCCAGCCAGCGGCGGTGCACCCGGACCTCCTGAGGCGGCGGCGGCATCCGGTACAGGAGGAGCTTCGGCCCGCCGAGGGCCTGCAGCAGCCGCAGCTTCTCGGCCGTGGTCAAGCTGATCGACTGGGCTTTCGTCATCCGGGACAGGGCCAGGTACATGTCGCCGTCGACGTCCAGGTGCCCCGCCACGTAGGCGCGGGCCAGCCCGAGCGCCCCGGGGGCCTGGGCCAGGTACGCCACGGCCACCGGCGAGCGGACCGTGATCTTCACCGGAGACCCGGCCGTGCCGGCATGACTGCCGTCATAGGCGCTGAACTCCACCGGGGCGTCGGGCCCCGCGAATGCCTCGAAGACCTCGGCTAGTGCCATCCTTGCGCGTTCCTTCCGTTGGTCGGGTCATGCCTCAGCGTCCCCTGACACACTTCTCGTACAGGCCCAGCAGGCGCCCCTCTCCGTCGTAGGCGCGCTTGAGGGCGCGGTACGCCTCGCCGTTGTAGCGCCGGTAGAACTCGTCCTCGGGGTAGAAGGCCGTCGAGTACAGCGACTTGTGCCCGTCCAGCTTCGCCACCTCGTCTTCGATCAGGCGGTTGTAGTAGCCGTCCGACTCGCCCCTCGGGCAGGGCCACCGTGCCCCAGAACCCGAAGTTCACGTAGACCTCGCCGGGCTCGAGCGGATACAGCGGCCAGGCCCGCTCGTCGCGCAGCGGGCATATCCAGACCGGGGCCATCCCCACGCTGGCGGCGAAGAACCGCAGGAAATCGGCACCGTGCTCGAGCGGGATCTCGACGTCCTGGGTGACGAACTCGCGGGCCGGCAACTGCCGCCGGGAGTTCATCGCGTCGGTGAGCCTGTAGCGCTGGTCGAGGGCGACGAGCTTGCGGTACACGTCCGAGCGCCGGTACCGGCGCGGCCACAGCCTGCGGACCAGCGGCTTCTGGACGCCGAAGGCCCGTGAGCACCAGAACCAGTCGGTGTCCCACCGCCATAGGTAGTCGCGGATGGTGAGGAAGTCCTCCTTGTCCCGCCGGATCGACTGGTAGTAGATCTGCTGGCCGGTGTAGTCGCTGCGCCACGGCGCGACGTCGCTGAACGCCCCGACGGTGAGGTACAGCTCGCCGGGCGTGAACGCGGTCCCGTCGACGAAATCGGCCCGGTGGCCGCGGAAGCTGCCCTCCGCGGCGATCTGGCCGATGGCGTCCATGCAGGCTTCCGCGCTGCCGAACCGGAAGTGGCGCAGGTGCACGAACGGTCTTACGGGTTCGAGCTCGATGGTGAGCGACAGGGCGTAGCCGAGGGTCCCGTAGGAGTTCGGGAACCCGCGGAACAGGTCGGCGTGCTCGTTGTCCGCGGTGGCCCGCAGCACGCGGCCGTCGCCGGTCAGGATCTCCATCTCGGTGACCGACTCGTGCGGCAGGCCGTTGCGCAGCGAGGTGGACTCGATGCCCAGCCCGGTGACCGCGCCGCCCAGGGTGATGGTCTTGAGCTGCGGCACCACCTTCGGCATCAGCCCGTGCCCGAGCGTGGCGTCGGCCAGGTCCTCGTAGGTGGTCATGCCGCCGACCCAGGCGGTCCGGCGGGCGGGATCGACGCGCAGCACGTGCCCGAACGCGGAGACGTCCAGCTGCGCCGCCGGGGTCGTCGGGCTCTTCAAACTCTTGGGGCTCTTGGGGTCAGCGTCACGGAACCGGAACAGGTTCGAGGTGTGCTTGGCCAGCCGTACCGGTGTCCCGGGCGGCAGGGCCGCGTAGGCCTCGCGGAGCCTGGCCACCGCGACGTCGTGCGTCTCCGCGGTCATGCGGGCATCCTCCCGGGGGCTGAGACGGACATTTCAGGCAGTTTAGCCGGAACCGGATAGGTTACCTGGTCGCGGCCGCTGTGCCCCGCAGAAACCTCAGCCTTCATCATCCATGTCCAGGTCCTGGCCGTCCACGTCCAGGTCATCGTCATCGTGGTCCTCGGCGTCGTCATAGCTGGCGGCGACCTCCTCGGGAGTCATCGGCAGCCTGGCCAGCGAGGGAGGCGCCCCGGCTGTGATGACCTGCCGGAGCAGCAGGGCCATCGAGTACCGGGAGTCGTCGGCCAGCGCCCGGTCGAGCGCCACGTTCGCGAGCGCTCCTTCCCCGGACTGCCAGGCGACGAAGGCGAGCAGGGCGGCGGGCGCGGCCACATAGCGGGGCTGCGCCCGCCGGACCACGTCGATCCACAGCCGCTGATGCGCGGCCGCGTGCGCGGGATCCATCCGGGCCCAGGCGTCGTCCCTGACCCGCAGGTCCCGCAGCGCCACGCTGATCCGCGCGATCTCGTCGTCCGTGGCGAACCGCCCACCGTCGCGGTACCGCGCGATCATCGCGCCGACCGCGGCCAGGCCCTCGGCGACGATCATGTGCCGGGCCGCGCCGAGACGGGCGGACTTGCGGACCTTGGCCAGCAGCTGGGCGACGTGCCGTTCGGCCCGGCGGGTGGCCTGGCGCATCGACTCGCGGGCGATGCCGCCCAGCGGCGCCACGCGGGCGGCCAGCGGCGGCCCGGCTGGCCAGTACCGTGTCGCCGACGATGGCCAGGGCCGCGGCCTCGGCGGGATCAGCGGCGGCGGTTCGAACGGCACCCCGGCGGCCGGGCAGCACGCCTCGTTGCCGCACACGTAGGACCAGTAGCGGCCGTCCTGGCACCCGGAGGAACTCGTGCAGGTCGATCCCGGCCTGCCAGGCCGCGTCGCGCAGCTCGGTCGCGACCGGGGTCACCAGTGTCTCGGGACCGTAACCGACCGCCACCGCCGCGGTCAGCCGCTGCGCGCTCAGGACGCCGACCGCGTGCGCGGCGAGATCGGCGACCAGGCCGGCCTCGGGCGGATCGGGCAGGTCGTAGCGGAGCGTGACCCGGATGCGGTCGCGGGGCGGCGTGACCCCGATCACGACGAGGCTCGTCTCGGGGACGAAGCCGAGCAGGTGGGGGACGAGCCTCAACAGGGCGGCGGGCGAGCGGCCCGGACGACGGAACTCGGCTGTGTGTGCTGCGGGTCTTGTGGGTCTTGCGGGTCGTGCGGGTCTTGCGGGAGGTCGTCACCCGCGGTAAGGGTTTGTGTCATGACTGTCAGCGTGCGGTTTGGGTGGCGAGTCGGCCCATGGCGAAATTTCTGGCCTGTGGATAACTTTGGGCGTTATCCACAGGTTTGGCGGAGGGCCTTGACAAGGACCGTGGCTGGAACAGCGCTGCGACGGAGCACCGTGCGTAAGCCCGTTCGCTCCTCAGCCGGGGAGCGCTAGAGCCTTATGCCCAGCAGGGCGTCGGCGGTGCCGCGAACCAGGCGGGCGCCGGACACGTCGGCGGGTGTGATCCGGGTGGGCGCGTCGGCCAGCAGCCGGTCGGCCCAGCGGTCGACGATGCCGAGCGCGCCGGGAGCGTCGAGGTCGTCACGCATGCGCGCGCGGACGCCGGCCAGCGTCTCGGACGCGGCAGTGGACGGGGCGACGTCGGGGCCGGCCGAGGTGGCGGCCTCGGTATGGGCGATGGCGGCGCGCCAGCGGGCCAGCCGGGCATCGGCGTCGGCCAGGACGGCCTCGGTCCACTCCCAGTCGGACCGGTAGTGGTGGGCCAGCAGGACCATCCGGATCGCCATCGGATCCACGCCGCCCGCCACGAGCCTGCTCACGAACACCAGATTGCCCAGCGACTTGGACATCTTGTGGCCCTGGTAGCTGACCATCCCGGCGTGCGCGTACACCCGCGCGAACGCTGTATCGCCTCGGGGGGAGCGATCCCCCCCAGAACCGCACGGCTGGCCGGACTGCCCGTCCCCCCGTACCCCCCGTACCCCCCTGGGGAAGGCGACGCGGGCGTGGGACGCGCTCAGCTCATGGTGCGGGAACACGAGGTCGGAACCGCCCGCCTGCACGTCGAAAACGGGCCCCAGGTACTCGGTGGCGATGGCGGCGCACTCGATGTGCCAGCCGGGCCGGCCCGGCCCGAACCGCGAGTCCCAGGCCGGTTCGCCGGGCCGTTCCGCGCGCCAGGCCAGGGCGTCCAGCGGGTCCTTCTTCCCTGGCCGGCCCGGGTCGCCGCCACGGTCGGCGGCCAGTTCGGCCATCTCGGCGAAATCGTAGCCGGAGGGGGTGCCCGGCCCGGACAGCGTGCCGAACTCCGGATCGGCCGACCGGGCGAAGTACAGGTCCTCGTCCACGTCATACAGGGCACCGCGTTCGGCTAGCCGGGCGGCGAATCGCTCGATTACCGGCAGCGCCTCCACGGCGCCGACCAGGTGAGTGGGCGGCAGGACGCGCAGCGCCTCCATGTCGGCGCGGTATCGCTGGATCTCGCGGCGGGCCAGATCGCGCCAGTCCACACCGTCGCGCGCGGCCCGTTCCAGCAGGGGGTCGTCGATGTCCGTGACGTTCTGCACGTAAATGACGGTGTACCGCGCGGGCGGCGGCGGGGCGTCTGGCGTCTCACCGGCATCTGGCGTCTCACCGGCATCCGGCGCCTCACGGGCGTCCGCGAGCTCCGGCATCGCATCCAGCCAGGCCCGCACCAGCAGGTCCCACGCGGTGTAGGTGGCGGCGTGCCCGATGTGCGTGGCGTCGTATGGGGTGATGCCGCACGCGTACAGCGTGGCCACTGGCCCGGCCGCGGCCAGGACCAGCTGGCCGGAGGCCGTGTCGTGGATCCGGGGTGCCGGGCCGCTCCCGGGAAGCACGGGAACGTCGACGCGGCGCCAGGAATCCATATCCGTCAGGTTATCGCGCGTGGCAGCAGGGCCGGGCGGAGGCGGGAGCGGGGCCAGCGCGGGGCCAGCGCGGGGCCAGCGCGGGGCCAGCGCGGGGCCAGCGCGAGGGTCAGCGCGAGGTCAGCGCGGGGGCGGAGTTGGGGCGGGGCGGGGGCGGAGTTGGGGCGGGGCGGGGCGGAGCTAGCGCGGAGGCGGGGGCGAGCTGGCGTCGGCGAGATGCCTGGCGCGCCGGGCCCGGCGGGCCTTGCGGTGACCGACCTCGAGGACCACCACGGCGGCGATCACGCCGGACTCGATGACCACCGTGTTCCGCAGGACCGGCAGGTTCACCGCCTGGAACATCGAGTCGAGCCCGAGGCTCATCGAGCCGGTGCGGATGACCACCGGGCCGCCGGGGCCCAGGCGGGTCCCGGGCGGGACGCCGCTGCCCGGGTGCGCTCCGGGCGGCAGCAGGATCTCGACCTTCTGGCCGCGCACGTCGGCGCCCTTGACGGCGCCCGGGCCGAGGCCGGGCGGCAGGTGGTTGGCGAAGTGGCCCCAGGCCAGCCCGGCGGCCACGACCGCGGCGACGACCAGGGCGGCCGCCGCGAGGTGCCTTAGGAACCTCACCGCGGCCGCCAGGCCAGCAGCCTGCGCCCGACCCTGGCCAGCCATCTCCAGCGCAGCGCCACGTGCACCGGGACCAGGCCGAGCGTTATCTCCGCGGTAAGGGAGTGCAGATTGGACCAGAAGGGCCCGATCCGCGTCAGGTTGATGCCCAGGTACGGCAGCGCCACCCGGGAGATCAGGATGCCGGATAGGACGCACATGGTCATGCCGACCAGCAGCGCCAGGTTGACCAGCCAGATGAGCTTGTCGTTCCCGCGCGGGCTGGCCAGCCTTCTCGTGGTGCGGATGACCCAGTCCCAGTGCAGCGTGAGGTGGAACAGCAGGGCGAGCCCGAGCCCGAGCCCCAGCCATTCGTGGATCCCGATCCCGGTGAAGCCGTAGCTGTAGGCCAGCGTGTAGCCCAGGAGCAGGACCGCGTTGAACCAGAAGTCCAGCCGTGTGCGTGCGGCGATCCGCCGCCGGCGGGCGGACTTCGCCTCGGCCGGGGAGGCCAGCGGGGAACCGCGCACGGCGTTCACCGTAGAAAGCCGCCCTCAGCGATTCGTGCGAGGCGTATGTGAGTTGCGTGTGACCCGGGCTAGCGCGGGGGCTGCGTGACGCTAGGGGTCAGGGTCGGGACCTGGCGCACGCCCGTGGCCTGCTCGAAGGCGTAGGCCAGGGCGATCAGCCGCGGCTCGGTCCAGCGCGGCCCGAAGAACGAGACGCCGACCGGCAGCCCCGACACGAATCCGGCCGGGACCGTGATCGACGGGCAGCCGGCCACCGCGGCCGGACCCGAGGTGTGGAACACGTCGTGATCGCCGAGCACGTAGTCGGTCAGGCAGGCCGGGTTGGCGGTCAGGGCCACGATGGCCTCCACCCCGTGCTCGGCCAGCGGCGCGGAGACCGCGGTGCGCGCCAGCCGGGTGGCCTCGCGCCGGGCCGCCAGGTACTCGCCATCGGTCAGGTCGCCGCTGGTCGCCTCGGACGCCTCGAACGTCTCCTGGCCGAACCGGGACAGGACCAGGTCCGCGTTCCGCTTGTTGAAGTCGATCAGCTGGGCCAGCGTCCGGGGCACGGCCCCGTCGAAACCCAAGTCGGCGAGATAGGCCAGGTAGGCGTTGATCCCGTACTTGAACTCGTACCGCAGCGCCGTGAACTCCGCCTCGGGGATCTTGCCGGTGCCGGGCAGCGTCACCGGATCGACCACCACCGCTCCCAGCGAGCGCAGCTTGGCCACGGCCATGTCCAGCACGGCGCCGGTGGCCGCGCCCGCCGGGGCCGACGGGTCCCGCCAGACGCCCAGCCGCGCGCCATCCAGGGCCGCGGGATCCAGGGCATCCGCAAACGAGGTCCGGGCGGCTGCCGCAACGGCCCGTTCGGCCGAATCAAGCTCGTCAGGCGCGACGGGATCCAGCGGGTCGGCCCCGACCAGTACGGACAGGAGCGCCGCGGCGTCGGCGACGCAGGTCGCCATCGGGCCCGCGGTGTCCTGGACCGGCGAGATCGGCACGATGCCGCGCCGGCTGACCAGGCCGTTGGTGGGCTTGAGGCCGACGATGCCGCAGGCGCTGGCGGGGCACACGATCGAGCCGTCGGTCTCTGTGCCCACCGCGACCGGCGCGAGCGCGGCCGCCACGCCCGCCGCCGACCCCGAACTCGACCCGGACGGATTGCGGTCGAGAGCGTACGGGTTGGCACTCTGACCGCCGAGCGTGGACCAGCCGCTGGTCGAGTGCGTCGACCGGAAGTTCGCCCACTCCGACAGGTTCGCCTTGCCAATGATGACCGCGCCGGCTTCGCGCAGTTTCGTGATCAGGAACGCGTCCTCCGGCTCGGCGCACAGCAGCGCGGGCGAGCCCGCGGTGGTCGGCATGCCCGCGACCTGGACGTTGTCCTTGACCAGGATGGGGATACCCTCGAGCGGCCCGCGCGGGCCGCGCGGGCCGGTGCGGACCGCGTCACTGGCCGCCGCCTCCGCGCCGGCGTTGAGGTTGACCGTGATGACCGCGTGCAGTGCGGGGTTCAGGCGGTCGATGCGCTGCAGGTAGAAAGCGGTCAGCGCGGCTGAAGTCAGCTC
Source organism: uncultured Actinomycetes bacterium (assembly GCA_963801155.1). Taxonomy (GTDB): domain Bacteria; phylum Actinomycetota; class Actinomycetes; order Streptosporangiales; family Streptosporangiaceae; genus Palsa-504. Next base: position 4,075 of record CAWDEB010000010.1, on the reverse strand, counting down.
GCCGGAGGCCATCGCGGCCTGCAGTCCGGCGAGTGACGCGTGGCCTGCACTGGCGCGGGCGCCCGGGATCACTTCACAGAAGTCCGGCATGGCGGAAGCTTAGCTGTGCGGTCGGCGGCCGGGTAAGACCCGCTTTCCGGGGGTCACCGCCGGGTAACACGCAGGGCCTCGTTCAGGGCCTGGGCGGCGGCGCGGACCTGGCTGACCAGCTTATGCTGCAGCGGCGCGGGCGCGCGGACGAGCGGCGAGGGCACGGTGATCACCGCGATCATGCGCTTACCCTGCAGGATCGGCGCGGAGACGGCCCACACGCCCTGCTCGAGCTCCTCTTCGCTGACCGCGAACCCCTGCCGCGCGGCGTGGGCGGTTTTTGCTTCGAGCCGGGCGGCGGCCTCGGGATCGCGTTCGGCCAAGGGCGCCAGGTACTCGCGGCGGAGCTCGGGCGGCAGGCCGGACAGCAGCAGCCGGGAGCTGGCCCCGCGCTCCAGCGGCAGCGGCTGGCCCGGCTCGAACGAGATGCGCAGGCGCTGCGCCGACTGGACCCGGTGCACGCATACCGCGGACCGGCCGATCAGCCGGACCAGGATGACCGTCTCACCGGTATCGACGGCCAGGTCGCGCATGATCGGGTCGGCGATGTCGATGATGCTCTCGGCGGCTTCGGCCGCCCGGGCCAGCCCGATGAGCCGGGCGGAGAGCCGGTAGCTGCCGCGTTCGTCCCCGGCCAGCAGCCCGGTCTCGCGCAGCAGCGTGATGTACCGGTAGACGCTGGGCAACGCGATGCCGGTGGCGGCGGCCAGGTCGCGGGCGGTCAGGGTGTTCTTGTCTGCCGAGAAGGCGAGCATCAGGGCGAGGACGCGGCGCGCTCCCTCGCATCCGTGAACGGCGCTCGCTTCCGGCGGCATCTTTACTGCCGTAGCCCTGGCCATGGCGACCTTTCTCGCGCAGTTAGATCGTGACTATCGGGGAATGATAACGAGGTCCGTGTATACCGTCAACGCGTCCACCAAAATGGTGCGTATTAGCTGCGATCCAGGTATCCGGGGGGGGGCGGGGGGGTGCGGGGCGGGGGGGGGGCGTCGGCGGGGGGGGGGCGTCCGGGGGGGGGGGCGGGCCGGGGGGGGGGGGCGGCCCGCGGGTGCGCGCCGTCCGGGGGTGGGGCCGGCCCGCGGGTGGGGGCCGTCCGGGGGGGGGCGCCGTCCCGGGGGGCGCGCCGTTCGGGGGGGGGGGGCGTTTGGGGGGTGCGCGCCGTCCCGCGGTCCTCATAGTGTGCCAGCGCCCACTGCACGGAAGTTCCGGCTTTCGGGAAGATCCGGGCAGTTAGTTGCCCAATTCCTCCGTATAAGCCATATATTCCGCGAAAATCATGCCAAGCTGATGACTTTGTGCGAAAAATGTGACTGGTGTTGCGGTTGTACTGCGAAATAGCAAGCATGGCCTAAGGGATGAGCAGGCGGGCGCCGAGGGCGAGGGCGGCGGTGCAGGCCACGATGAACAGGGCGACCCAGGCGCCGCGAGAGACACCGGTCAGGCGGGCCAGCTGGTCGGCGTCGGATCGGCCGCCCCGGCGGCGGCGGGTCAGCTCGAGCGCCGGGCGTACCCCGCCGAGCAGCAGGAACCACGCGGCCAGGTAGGCGAAGCCGGCCTGCACCGCGGCCGAGGCGAAATAGCTGACCGCGAACACGCCGGCCGCCGTGGCCAGCACGGCCAGCGCGCCGAACGCGTTGCGGACGGCCAGGAACGTGGCAGCCAGCAGCACCAGGGCCAGCCACAGCAGCGCGGTCTGGTGCCGCGCCGCGAGCAGGCCGGCCGCGCCCGCGCCGAGCAGGGACGGAGTCAGGTAGCCGGCAGCCGCGGTGAGCACCAGGCCGGGGCCGCGCCGCTTGCCCCGCGAGTAGGTCACCCCCGAGCTGTCCGCGTGCAGCCTGATCCCCTCCAGCCGCCGTCCGGACAGCACGGATACCAGCGCGTGCCCGCCCTCGTGCGCGATCGTGATCACCTTGCCGGCCAGCCGCCAGGACCCGGGGTTCAGCACGACGATCAGGGCGGCCAGGCCCGTGACCGCCACCACCCAGGCGGGCGGGACGGGCTGGGCGTTCGAGATCCGCTCCCAGAGCCTTTCCGGGACGCTCATGGTGCTCTTGCTCGCCTTTTTTTTTTTCTTGCTCGCTCCGGGCAGCCAGGAGACGTGGCCGGCCAGGAGGGCGTAGCCGACGAAGGTGACGGCGTCGATCAGCGTGTGCGCCACGATCAGCGGGGCCACCCGGCGGTACCTGTAGTAGAAGATGCCGAAGATGACGCCCATCGCGGCGTTGCCGAAGAAGGCGCCGATGCCCTGGTACAGGTGGTAGGAACCGCGGATCACCGCGCTGATGGCGACGGCTGCGACCGGGTTGACGCCGAGCTTCTCCAGCCGGCTAGCAGGTACCCGACGACGACGACTTCTTCCAGGATGCCGTTCTGGGCGGCCGAAAGCACCAGCACCGGGAAGCGCCACCAGACATCGGGCAGGTTCTCGGCGACGACGTTCAGCTCCACGCCGGCGTGATACGCGATCAGGTACAGGCCCAGGCCCGCGCCGCCGATCACCGCGGCCAGCAGGGCGCCCCAGGCCAGGTCCTGGCCCGGCTGGCTGGCGTCCAGGCCCAGCGTCTTCGTCGGCCGCTCCCCGTTGCGGGCCAGCAGGTAGAACACGAGCAGCACCGGGGCCAGCGCCAGGGTGATGTTGGTGAGCTGCAGAAACAGGTCCAGCAGCGGGCGGCCGGGGGCGAGCGTGCCGTGCACGATCACGGCCTGCTTGCTGAGCGACTGCTGCGCGGTCAGCGAGCCGATGTACTGGACCAGGGCGTAGAGGCCGCTGGCGCCGAGGGACACGGCGAACACGGTGACGATCTCCCAGCGCAGCAGGCGCGGGGACAGCGGCGCTTGACCGGCGGCGGGGGCGGCCACGCCCTGCGCGCGCGCCTGCGGCGCGGCCGTGCCCTGCGGCGCGGCCATGTCCTGCGGCGCGGCCGTGTCCTCCCGCACGCGCGGAGCAGCCCTGCCTTCGCGTGCGCTCGTCGAGATCTCGTCGGCCATGGTTATCCAGTATCGCCCGGCCGGGCCGGTGACATGCCCGCCACCGGGACTTGGCGCGGCCGCTCGTGCACCGGTGCCGGATAGCGGCTCGCGCGGCCCACGCCGGATAGCCCAGGAACTGGCGAGCTACTAAGCTCAGAAGTCAGTCATCACCGGTCCGTGCCCGTCCGGCACGTTCATTTAGCAGAGGTCACCATGGTTCAGCGCTACCCGTCTAGCGGCAAGCCCGCCGAGCTGGAGCGGCCTCCTGCTCCCCCGTCGGTGGCGAACGCGGTCAAGCTCATGTACGTGGGCGCGGCGGTCAGCACGGTAAGCCTGGTCATCTCGCTGGCCGACATCAGCGGCACCAAGGCCGCGATCAGGAAGGCCCGCCCCAGCCTCACCGCGACCCAGGTCAACCAGCTCAATACGTTCATCATCAGCCTGGCCGTCGTGTCCGGCCTGATCGGGATCGCCCTGTGGCTGTGGATGGCCCGGGCGAACAACCAGGGCAAGAACTGGGCGCGGATCTTGTCCACGGTCCTGTTCGGCCTGGCCACGCTGGACCTGGTCGGCGTGTTCAGCGAGCCGAAGACGCTGCTCGGCCTAGTGTTCCCGGTGCTGACCTGGCTGGTCGGCCTCGGCGCGGTCTTCCTGCTGTGGCGCCCGGAATCCAGCGCGTTCTTCAAGCCGCAGGAATTCAGGTGAGCCCGGCCCTCCTCGTCTTCTCGGCCGTACCGACGCTGTTCAGCAGCGATGGCGAGGTCGACCCCGGCGCCAACCGCAACCTGCACAAGTTCGTGGCTGGGTTGCTGGACGGGTTGCTCGTGGCCGGGACGACGGGTGAGTTCCCGGCCCTCGACGACGCCGAGCGGCTGGCGCTGATCGAACTCGCGCTGTCCGAGGCGGGCCCGGACCGGGTTATCGCGCACGTCGGCGCGCCGGACGCCCGCCACGCTGCCCGGCTCGCCCCGGCCGCGGCGGCGCTCGGGGCGACACGGCTCGCCGCCATCACGCC
>CAWDEB010000009.1:0-80660 GCA_963801155.1 uncultured Actinomycetes bacterium | reverse complement strand
GACCCGGCGCGACCGCGTTGACCGTGATGTCGCGGCCGCGCAGCTCCTTCGCGAGGATGCGGGTGAGCGCGTCGACGGCGGCTTTGGACGCCGCGTAGGCGCTCAGACCCCGGTGGCGCGAACCGCACCATGCTCGACGAGATGTTGACGATCGAGCCGCGGCCCCGAACCCGCCGCGCGGCCTGCTGGTCCAAGCGAACGCGCCCCGCACGTTGACCCGGTGGATCGCGTCGAAGTCAGCCAGGTCAAGGTCGGTGAGGGGGGACGGGGTGATTGATCCCGGCGGTGTGGACAACGACGTCGAGGTGCCCGAAGCGGTCGTCGACGGCATCGAAAAGGGCAGAAACCGCGTCGGAGTCGGCGATGTCCGCCGCGATGCCGCGCCACTGCGGCCCATGCGCCTTAGATCTCGCTAGACCGTCGCGTCGGCCAGGTCCATTTCGCCGGTATAAGCCACGGCGACGTCAAACCCGTCGGCTGCCAACCTGGCGGCGATGACCCGCCCCATGCCTCCCGTCCCGCCAGTCACTACAGCGGTCCGGGTGCGGGCCTGCTATGCCATCGCCTGCTGTCATGGCCACCTCAGGCGTTCCTTTCCGTTAGTCGCGTGAGCACAGCGTTTCCGTATGGCTCGCGTCCCACACCGTCAGGCCACATCATGAGCCTCCCGCTCGCGCATATAACCGGGCATCCGGGGGTGATCGGCAAACAGGTAAGAGCCGCAGACGTTGAACCCCAGAGGCGTCGCGGCCAACAAGGCTGCTGGATTGATCGAACATCGAAATCACTGTGCGCCTGGGGGCCGGGTGAGCTGTCTTCGCCCATCCATCGCTTCACCCGGGTGATGCGCGGCGGCCGCCCTCCGCCTCCGCGACAGGAAGCCGGGATCCTAGCGCGTTTGACCGCCTCGGCCCGGCGAGAGAAGACCCAGGTCCCTGGCGCGTTTGATCGCCTCGGCCCGTCCCGTTACACCACAAGCTTGCGGTAAAGGCCGCGCTGGTGGGTCTTCACGGTGTTCAGCGAGACGTACAGGCGTGCGCTGATCTCACGTCGCGACAGGGGCGTTTGCAGCAGCCGCAAGAGTTCCAGTTCCTTGCTGGTCAGCTGCTGGGGAGTGCGGGTACTGCCCGGTCCTGGCCTGCGGGCCGGGACCGGCTGCCGGGTGACTCCTCCTCCGCCGCGGCTAGCAGCTCGCGGGCGAGTCCGGGATCCGGGCAGTCCCGCAGCAGCGCGCTGGCCTCTGCCGCGCTGGACCGGGCCGCTTCCGGGTCGCCCAGGTGCCGCAGGATTTCCGAGCGCACCAGCAACGCGTTCGCCACTTCCAGGTTTCCGCCGCCGCGCAGACCACCGCACGATCCCCGCCGCGTCCGCCGCGCCCTGCGCGGTCGCGCCCCGCCGGTCGAGGACCTTGGCCATGGCCAGCGCGGGCATCATGTCCACGAAGTGCTCAGGCGCTGGCGTCCCCGGTCGCCCTCTGCAGCCTGGTGGATCAGCTGGTCGGCCTCGGCGAGCTAACCTCGTCCGGCTGCGATCAAGGCCAGGTAGCCGAGTGAATACTTCCGGCCGAGGAGGTTACCTGCCGCGTTGGAGAGCTGAACCACCAGGCTGAACGCGGCGCGGGAGTCGGGGGTGCGGCCGGACCAGTACAGAGCCGCGCCGTAGACACAGTAGGCGGCCGAACGGCCCAGCGGCACGTCACCAAGGTCCGCGTGGGCCGCCTGCTCGGCGACGTCAACCGCTCGCGCGACGTCGGCCTTGAACACCTGAACAGCGCGCAGGACCGCGATCTCAGCCTCGATCGTGTCGGCCGGGACAATGCCGGCAACAGGCAGGCCGGGTCCGCCCAGCCGCCGCGCGGCGGCCTTGGCGGATCTGGTAATCGGCTAGCCCGGCTTGGGCAGCCTCGATCCAGCGCCGCGTCGGGCAGCCGCCGCCTGTCGAGGGCGATCCAGGCCCGGGCCAGGCAGAGCCGGGGATGGCTGGCCACGGTCTGCTCCGGCAACAGATCCAGCCAGGCCGAAACGGTGGACAGCCAGCCCCGGTTGAACTCCGCGCCCCAGCGGTTGGTGACCAGCTCGGCGCCGCCCGCTACGTCGGCGATCAGGTGGCGCACCGCTTCGTCGGTGAGGCCCTCGGCCCGGAACCACGCTGCCGCCCGTTGGTCCAGCCTCGGAATCAGGGCGGGCTCGGCGCGCCGTAGCTCGTTGCGCAGCAGATCGCCGAACAAATGGTGGTACCGGTACCAGTGGCGCGACGAATCCAGCGGCATCAGAAACAGGTTGTCGCGCTCGATCTCCTCCAGTATGGCCGCCGATGCCGAGGTGTCCGGGACAGCGTCGCACAGCGGCGCACTCAGCCGCTCCAGGACAGCCGTCCGCAACAAAAAGAGGCGAATCACCAGGGCGGCTGGCTGTCAAGCACCTCGGCACTGAGGTAGTCGACGATATGCCGGTTCTGACCGCGAACGCCCTGATATACGAGTCGGCGTCGGAACGCCCTTCGAGTGACAGGGCGGCCAGGTAGAGCCCGGCGGCCCAGCCTTCGGTTCGCTGGCAGAGCAGCTTGATGCCCTCTGCGGCCAGGCCGAGACCGAGAGCGTCGTTGAGCATCCGGCTGGCCTCGCCTTCCGCGAAGCGCAGATCGTCGGCCCGGATCTCCAGGAGGTGCCCTCCGGCCCGGAGCCGCGCCAACGGCAGCGGCGGATCAGACCGGGTAGCGATGACGAGACTGAGATTCGCCGGCATCCGCTCAATCGAAGAAGGCCATTTCCTCGTGAATCGCCCGGTTCGTTACGACGTGGTAGTCGTCCAGTATGAGGACGATTCGCTCATCGAGGCTGGCCAGGTCGTTTAGCAGGGTGGGCAGCACGACCTGCCGCGGGTCGGCACGTACGCCGATGAGCTCCACGGCGCACGTGTTCAGCCCTGGGCACGCCTTCTGCACGGCGGCGACCACGTACGTCCGAACCGGGCGGGATCGTTGTCGGCCAGGTCCAGGGAGAGCCAGGCCACTTGGTTACGCGCCCGCTCCCGGCGCGATCCACTGGGCCAGCAATGTCGTCTTGCCCCACCGGCGGGCGCGTCGAGCAGCGTGAGCTTGCGCCCATCGCCCGCGCAGAGGGCCTGGACCAGCGCGACCCGGCTGATGAGCTGCGGGCGGAGGGTGGGGGCGGTGAGCTTGGTGGCGAGCAGGACAGGCAGGCTGGGGACCGTCCCGTCGGGGCTTGGTCCTGCTCCAGCTGGGGGGATCGTCTCCACGTCACCCGTCCCCTGAAGTGCTGGGACGTGGCCGCAACGGCCGCTTTCCGATCATGAGGATACGCATGATTCGCCCGGGTGAAAAACGGGTGGCGGGCGAAGCCATTCACCCGGGCCTGACGGCACAGTGGAACGATCACCGAAGGAGGCCACTTGGAACGGACCAGATACCGGATTATGGTCCGGGGACGCCTGACAGAGCGGCTCGGGTCCGCTTTCGAGGGGCTGGACCTAGAGCCCGACATGGGGCAGACCGCCCTCGTCGGTGAGATCCGCGATCAGTCTCATCTGTATGGCGTGCTCGACCTGGTGCGCGGGCTGGGACTGGAGCTCGTGAGCGTAGAAACGAACTGGGTGACGTCCGAGCCGGGCGATGAGGAGAGCACGAGATGAACCGGATAGTGCCGGGCTGGGACAACAGGGTCACATGCAGTGATGTGGCCCAGCCGCGAATGTATCTACGAGTTTCCCTGCTGGAGCACCTCGACCTGCGCGACGCCGTACTGGTCGGGCACTCCATGGGCACCGGCGAGGTCACCCGCTACCTGGCCAGCTACGGGTCGGGGACTATCATGCTCTCCGGCTCGGGCACCACCGGCCGCGGGTTGCCAGGGGGGTGCTGGTCTGCCCGATCCCCCCGTACCTGCTGCAGACGCCCAACCGCGGCCTGGGACGGCACCCGTGCGCTCGCGGCGGGGCAGCTAAAGTACAACGCCCCGGCGCGCCCAACGCCGGCGGGAGCCTGCTCACCATCGCAGCGACGTCGCCGCTCGAGGAGCTCGACCGCGCGCGACTGGCCATGCAGGACGACTACATGAAGCGCGTGCGGGACGGCGGCGGCGCGCGTGACCGGCTACGGGCGGAGGGCATCGTGATCTTCGGCGACTACGCCGGCGACCAACTGCTCGCCTCCGCCCTGGACCTGCCGCGTCCCGGCCCGGGAGAGTTCGTCAGCGCGCGGCTGGCCCGGCGCCGCGAAGATCACGACGCGTACGCCCGGTCGATCCGGCTGGACGGCGCCGACTGGCTGCTCGCGTCGGCCGCCGACCCGGCCGGGCCGGCACCCGCACTCCCCCGCTGAGCTGTCATGCGCCTTCATGGGGTCCCGCGGGCTTTCACGGGTCCCACGGGCTTTCATGGGTTCTTTACGGTTCTTATGGGGTCTTAGGGGTTCTTATGGGTTCTTATGGGTCGAGGTCGCCCGTGAGATAGCGCTGCACGGCGGGGCCGATCGCGGCCACCAGGTCCTCGATGCGCGCCGAGGCGACCGGCTCGAGCCCGAGCAGGTACCGGGTGAAGCCCAGGCCGACGACCTGGCTGGCCACCAGGCCGGCCCGGTACCGGCCCTCGGCGTCGTCACCCAGCCCGGCCGCCCGGACCAGGCTGGCCAGGATGGTGCTGGTGACGAACTCCCGCAGCATGGTCAGACCCTGGTCGGTGGTGGCCGCGGTCCGCAGCAGCCCGAGGAAGGCGGTCCTGATCTCGGTGACGTCCCAGGCCCGGAGCATGGCCGCGACCACGACCTCGCCGAGGTGTGCCTGGAAGTCGTCGCCGAGCCGGTCCCGGGCCGCGCCGAAGGCCCCGGCCACGATCTCGCTCGGCAGCACGGGCAGCCTCATGGCCGCGGCGAACAGGCCTTCCTTGGTGCCGTAGAAGTGATGCACCAGGGCCGGGTTGACCCCGGCGCCGGCCGCGATGCCGCGGATGGTCGCCCCGTCGTAGCCGTGCTCGGCGAAGCTCCGCCGGGCCGCGTCGAGGATCGCCTCGCGGGTCCGGCTCTCGCCGGCCCGCCGCCCGGCCCGCCGCCCGGGCCGCCGGGGTCCGGGAGCGGTCACGGGGCGGGGATCCCGGCCGCGGCCAGCTCGAAGAAGCGCTCCTCCAGCGTGGCGGGCTCTTCGCTGATCTGGACGGGCAGGCCGGCGAGCGCCCGGGCCACGCCGGGCGCAGGCCGGCCCGGCACCCGGAGCGCCTCGCCGGAGAGCACCGCGCGGATCCCGGCCGCCTCCAGCCGCCGCAGCGCCGCGGCCCAGTCCGCGGCCCGCACCACGGTGGTGCGGGCCTGGCCGACGATCCCGGCGACGGTGCCCGCGGCCACCACGCGCCCGCTGGCCAGCACGACGAGCCGCGAGCACTCCTCGGCTTCCTCCATGTTGTGCGTGGTCACGATCGCCCCGGCGCCCGCCCCGGCCGCATCCCCGATCGTCTCCCACAGCCGGGAGCGCGCCAGCGGGTCCACCCCGGAGGTCGGCTCGTCCAGCAGCAGGAGTTCCGGCCCGTGCTCGAGCGCCTGCGCGAACGCCGCGCGCCGCGCGACCCCGAGTGGCAGGTCGCGCACGCAGACGCTGGCGTACCCGCGCAGTGACTCGGGAACGTCCGCGAGTCCCGGGGCCGCGGAGAACACGGCGCGGGAGAAGGCCAGGTTCTCCGCGACGGTGAGGTCGTCGTACAGGCCGAGGGTCTGCGGCACGTACCCGATCCGCCGCCGGGCCGCCCGCGACGGCGGCCGCCCGAACAGCCGCACCGAACCGCCGGAGACCGGCAGCAGCCCGAGCAGCATGCGGATCAGGGTGGTCTTGCCCGCGCCGTTGGCGCCGAGCAGCCCGACCATCTCCCCCGGGCCTACGGCCAGGTCCACCCGGTCGACAACGGTGAGCCGGCCGAAGGTCCGGATGACCCCGGCGCATTCGGCGAGCGGCTCAGGCATGGCCGGCCGCCAGTTCGCGGCGGAGCGCCGCGACGCACACCGCGTCCTGCAGGTCGGGTGTCACGGCCTCGCCGCGCCCGGGACCGGCCTCCGGGTGCCAGACCCGCCAGGCGCCGGCCCGGCGCCAGGACCGCCGCCGCTCGTCCCCCGCCGCGGGCCGCTCGGCCGCCACCGTGATCGTCCCGGGAATGGCGGCCACGATCTCGGCGGGCGTCCCCTCGGCCAGGGGCCGGCCGGAGTCGAGAACGAGCACCCGGGAGGCCCGGGCCGCCTCGTCGGTGTAGCTGGTGGACATCAGCACCGCCGCGCCGCCCGCGGCGGCGCTGGCGATGAGCCACCACAGGTCGGCCCGGCTCACCGGGTCGACGCCCGTGGTCGGTTCGTCCAGCACGAGCAGATCGGGCTGGGGCAGCAGCGCCGCGACCACTCCCAGCTTGCGGAGCATCCCGCCGGACAGCTGGCCGGCCAGCCGGTTCCGCGCCGCGGCGAGCCCCGTCCGTTCCAGGTACTCACTGACCTCCCGCTCGGCGGCCGGTGCCGGTATTCCATATGAAGCCGAACGGAACCGCAGGTTCTCCGCCACGGACAGGTCCACGTATACCCCGGTGCCTGGCGGCAGGTACCCGATGCGGCGCGCGTCCGGCCGGCGCACGGTGCCCTCGCCGGGCGCCAGCGCGCCGGCCAGGCAGCGCAGCAGGGTGGTCTTGCCCGCTCCGTCGGCCCCTACCACCGCGGTCACCCGGCCGGGAAGCGCGCTGATGGTCACGCGGTCCAGGGCCTGCCGGCCCCCGAACCTCACCGACACTCCGTCGGCGCCCCAGACCCCAGGACCGGTCACGGTCCCTCCCCCGGGGCGAGGAAGGCGCGGAACCGCAGGGTGGCGAGGGTGGTCACGAACGTGCCGAGCAGGGCCAGGTAGACGAACGGCCGCCAGAGCGAGGTGATCGGCTCGGCCCGGAGCATCACGCCGCGGGAGATCTCGGTGAAGTAGGTGAGCGGCAGCAGGTAGGCGATCCACCGCACGCCGGCCACGATCGAGGACAGCGGGAAGATCAGGCCGGACAGCAGTACCTGCGGCAGCAGGGTCATGACGGCGAGCTGGATGGCCTGTCCCTGGGTCTGCGACACGCTGGAGATCAGCACGCCCAGGCCGAGGGTCACGAAGACGAACAGTAGCGCGCCGAGTGCGAAGACCGCGGGCGACCCGGCGAACGGGACGCCGAAGACGGCGATCCCGACGGCCAGCACGATGGCCAGGTCCGCGACCGCGACCGCGAAGTAGGGGATGATCTTCCCCAGGAACACGTCCATCGGCCGCAGCGGCATCACCGCGAGCTGCTCGAGCGTGCCCGCCTGCCGCTCCCGCACCACGCCGAGGCTGGTGATCACGGTGCCGACGAAGACCAGGATCACCCCGGCCAGGCCCGGGATCATGATGTACGACGTCTTCAGCTCGGGGTTGTACAGGATCTGCACGCTGGCGGATCCGGTGACGCTGGCCGCGGTCACGGCCTGGCCGCCCGACAGCGCGGACAGCTCCTGGAGGGTCTTCTGCGCGTCGAAGAGCTGGGTGCCGTCGATGAGGACCTGCAGTCCCGGCGCGGTCCCGGTGACGATCGCGACGGCGGCGTGCCCGTCGCGCAACTGGTCGCGCGCCCACGCCTCGGGCGTCTGGGGGCCCGCCTGGTAGGTGGCGGCCAGCTGGAACGTCTTCGGCAGGGCCTTCACCACCGCGGCCGCGCCCGGGCCGGCCACCACGGTGGGGACGGCGGACACGTCGAAGCTGGCCGCGTAGCCGAGGATCACCAGCAGCAGCACCGGCATCACGATCATCATGGCCAGGGTCCGGCGGTCCCGGCGGAGCTGCCGGAACTCCTTCACGATCATGGCCCGCATGGTGCCCTCCGCTGGTCGAGCCGGTCACGCTACCCTGGAATAATTATACGCTTGGTTAATTTACTTGGCGAGGGACGCCGGGTCTGGTCGGATGGTGGCATGGCGGACGGTTCGGGGCCCGGCGGGCGCACGGTGCGGGGCGGCGGCGCCGCGGGAGAGCACACGGTGCACGAGGGGCGCTGGACGCTGGAGGACCGGTTCGAGTCCCCGTGGCACTACCTGCCGGTGGAGGTCGGGCCGGGCACGGCCGGGCTGCGGGTGGAGCTGGAGTACGAGCAGTCCGGGGGGACGGTGCTCGACCTCGGGTGTCTCGGCCCGGGCGGGTTCCGCGGCTGGTCGGGGGGAGCGCGGAGCTGGTTCGCCATCACCGGCGAGGCCGCCACGCCCGGGTACCTGCCCGGGGCGATCGAGGCCGGCGAATGGCAGGTGATGATCGGCCTGCACCGCGTCCCGGCCGACGGCGTGCGCTACCGGGTCACGGCGCGCGCCACGCGGCGCGGCGAGGGCCTGCTGCCGCCTGTTCCCGCGGCGCCGCCCGCACCACGGGAACGCCCGCCGCGGCGGGAGCTGCCGCCGGCCCGGCCGGCGGTGGCTCGCGGGCGACCTGCACGCGCACACCGTGCACTCCGACGGCGGGCTGACCGTCCCGGAACTGGCCGTCCTCGCGGTCGAGCGCGGCCTGGACTTCCTCGCGGTCACCGACCACAACACGGTGAGCCACCACGCGGAGCTGGCCGGCGCGGCCCGGCGGTACGGGATCACGCTGCTGCCCGGCCAGGAGGTCACGACCGACGGCGGGCACGCGGGGGCGCTGGGCGACGTCGGCTGGATCGACTTCCGCCGCGAACCCGACGACTGGCTGGACGCGACGCAGGCCCGCGGCGGCCTGCTCTCGGTCAACCATCCGTTCGCCGGGCCGGTCAGCTGGACGCGCCCGATGCGCCGCCGGCCGCCGCTGGCCGAGGTGTGGCACTGGAGCTGGTTCGACAAGCGCTGGACCATCCCGTTCGGGTGGTGGCTGGCCTGGGACCCCGCGGCGATCCCGGTGGGCGGCAGCGACTGGCACCGGCCGGGGTCGGACGCCCCGCCCGGGTGCCCGACCACCTGGGTCGAGTGTGACGGGAGCGAGCCGGGCGACGTGCTCGACGGCCTGCGGGCGGGCCGGGTCGCGATCTCGGCCGAGCGCGGCGGCCCGGTGCTGCTGCGCCACGACGGCGAGCTGGTCGCGGTGCAGGCCGACGGGACGGTCCTGGCCGGCCCGCACGGCCCGTGCGCCCGGGTCCGCGGCGACCTGGCCCGGCTGCCCGGCGCGGCAGGCCCGCACCGGCTGCTCGACCCGAGCGGCGCGACCCTGGCCCTCACCCCGTAGGGCCCGCTGGTCCCCCTAGCCACTCCCGCACCCGGCGTGGGCCACACGAACCAGTGAAAGTGGCACCGTACCGGGAAGAACCGGTACGGTGCCGCACCCATCGGCTGGGCGGGCCTGCGGCGCCGAGCGCCGGGCCGACCTCATCGGGCCCGTGGTTAACGGGTTCCTGCGCTGAGGAGGAGCTCCAGGCGGGCGTGCAGCAGGGCCCGGTGGGCCACCACGTCGTCGACCTCATCGGGCTGCTCGGGGCACTCGCCCGCGCCGATCGCATTCCTGAGCCGGCGACCCGCGGCGGAGGCGTCGATGATCTCGAACACCACCAGCGGGTCGTCGCGCGCTGCCTGCTCGGTTTCCGCGCGCAGCCCGGCCGCCGCGGCCACCCACGTGTCCTTGATCTTGCCGCCCCGGCCGTGATCGATCAGCACGCAGACCGCGTGCTGCCGGTCGCCGTAGGAGAAGGTCATGGTCAGCGACTCCTGCCGGCCGCCGACGTCGGCGTAGTGCCAGCACTCGCCCACCCGCGGGGAGCCGAGCGCGGCGGCCCAGGGCGGGTCGGCCACGCCGCGGGCGCGGAGCCCGGCCGCGGCCTGCCCGGCGGCGGCCCGCAAGGCGGGCGAGCCGACCGCGGCGAAGACCCGCAGCAGGGCGAGGGATTCCGGGGTGGACGCCGCCTCCGCGGCGGGAACCAGAGATCCGGCCAGGGCGGCCATGAGCGAATCCGGGCCCGCGGCCGAGGCGGCCAGCGCGCCGATCAGGTCCGAGCCCCACAGTTCCGCGTCCACCGGGTCATCGATCTGGCCCAAGACGCTGGTCGCCTCGGTCAGCACGCCCGCGAAGGTGTCTTCCACCGCCACGGGGGCGAAGAGCCTGGCGATGTCGGGCTCTCTGGAGGGTTCGTCCGCACTCATGCCGTGCAGGATAGGGCCTAGCCCGGGGCTGGGCCCGGGTTGTGGACCGAACCATTTGGCCGCCCGGAGGCCCCTCCGTCAACGTGCGATGGGAGCGGGCCTCCGCGCCCAGTCACCGGCGGGCCGGATATGCCTCCGGCCCGCGCCCCCGCAATGGTGACCGGATCCAGACCTTAGCACACCCTTTGTGATTCATCAGTGACCTTATGAAGTATTTCCTCGTCACATGCGTACGCCGCCAGGTAGCGAAGGGCGCGGGCGGGCAGCAGTCCGAGGCGCCTAGGCTGCCCGGACGAAGCAGCCGGCCAGGTGATCGTTGACGATGCCGCAGGCCTGCATGGTGGCGTAGGCGGTCACCGGGCCGGTGAAGGTGAAGCCGTGGCGCTTCAGTTCGGCGCTGAGCGCCTTGGACGCCGGCGTGGCGGCGGGCACGTCGGCCAGCGTCCGCGGCGCGTGCGGCCGGCTCGCCCGCATACTTCCAGACCAGCGCGGTCAGCCCGTCGGGCAGGCCGAGCGCGGCCCGCGCGTTGACGATCACCGCGTTGATCTTGGCGCGGTTCCGCACGATGCCCGGATCGGCCAGCAGGCGGGCCACGTCAGCCTCGCCGAAGGCCGCGACCGCGGCGGCGTCGAAGCCGGCGAAGGCGGCGCGGAAGTTCTCCCGCTTGCGCAGGATGGTCAGCCAGGACAGCCCGGACTGGAAACCCTCCAGGCACAGCCGCTCGAAGATCGCCGTGTCGCCGCGGACCGGGCGGCCCCACTCCTCGTCGTGGTAGGGGAGGTACTCTGGCGCGCTCAGGCCCCACGGGCAGCGGAGCTTGCCGTCCGGGCCCGGCATCGGGCCCCGGTCCGTCACCGGGACCGCTCCTCCGGAGCGAGCGGGGGGTCCGCGGACTCGGCCGGGTCTTCCGGGCCGAGCGGGGCGCCGGCGTCCGCGGCCCGCCCGTGCTGCGGGAGAAGGGCCTGGGGCGGCTCGGCGGGCTGGGGCACCTGGGCGGCCTGCGCGGTCAGGTCCGCCATCCGCTGCTGCAGGAAGGCGATCGTGACGTCACGGTCGCGGATGGCCTGGGCGATGCGCTCCAGCGCCTCGTCGGTCACCTGCATGTTGTAGCCCCACATGGCGGTCGGCGGGCGCAGCAGCGCGACGTCGGTGGCGGACACCGGGCCGAGGTCCAGCGGTGCGTGGTCGGCCTGCTCGTAAGCCATCTCGCCGCCTCGCCCGGTGGCGACGAAGAACACGCCGACGAGGATGACGACGGCCACGAGGATCATGAGCACGGGCACATATGCATCGTGCCACGCCTGGCGCGATGTCGCATCGCGAGCGCTGGCGCTCAGGCGCTGGCGCTCAGGCGCCGGGCGTCTGCGCGGCGTGTTCCTGGCGGATGATCTCGATCACCTCGTCCGGCTGGTCGGCGACGCTGATCAGCCCGAACTCCGCGTGCCCGATCTTGCCTTCGGCCAGCACGGTGTCCTGCAGCCATGACAGCAGCCCGGACCAGTACGACCGGCCGACGAGCACGATCGGGAACTTGGTGATCTTGCCCGTGGCGACCAGGGTGAGCGCCTCGAACAGCTCGTCCATGCTGCCGTAGCCACCGGGCATCACCACGAAGGCCTGGGAGTACTTGATGAAGCAGGTCTTGCGGGCGAAGAAGTACCGGAACTCCATGCCCACCTCGACGTAGTTGTTCAGCCCCATCTCCATGGGCAGCTCGATGCCCAGGCCCACCGAGACGCCGCCCGCCTCGACGGCGCCCTTGTTGGCCGCCTCCATGATCGCCGGACCGCCGCCGGTGATCACCGCGTAGCCGGCCTTGACCAGGCCCGAGGCGATGGCCTCGGCGGTCTCGTACTCGTGGGTACCGCGCTGGGTGCGGGCCGAGCCGAAGATCGCGACCGCGGGCCCGAGCTCGGCCAGCAGGCCGAATCCCTCGACGAACTCGGCCTGGATGCGCAGCACCCGCCAGGGATCGGTGTGCACCCAGTCGGCCGGGCCGCGCTGGTCGAGCAGCCGCTGATCGGTGGTGGTCGCCGGTATCTGCTTACCGCGCAGCGTGGCGGGTCCCTGGCGACGGACCCGCCGGTGCGGTTCGGAGTTCACGCTCATCGTGTACTAAGGGTAGTCACTCACGCGTGGATGCCGTGATCGCGCAGGATGGCGTTCAGGGCGGCCTTGTCGTGCCGACGGCCCGGCGGCATCCTCTTGAGCACCAGCACGCACGGCATGCCGAACTCCCCGCCGGGGAACCGGCGCGGCCGCATGCCGGTCACGCACACCGACCAGGGCGGCGCCTCGCCGCGGGGCAGTTCCTCTCCGGTCTCCACGTCGATGACGTGCGTGGTAGGACCCAGGTGAGTGCCGGGGCCGAGCACCGCGCCGGTGCGGACCCGCGCCCCCTCCACCACCATGCAGCGCGAGCCGATCATCGCCTCGTCCTCGACCACCACCGGCACCGCGTTCGGCGGCTCGAGCACGCCGCCGATCCCCGCGCCGCCCGACAGGTGCACGTTCTTGCCGATCTGGGCCCCCGAGCCGACCGTGGCCCAGGTATCCACCATCGTGCCGCTGTCCACGTAGGCGCCGATGTTGACGAACGACGGCATCAGCACGGTGCCCGGCGCGACGTAGGCGCCCCAGCGCACGATCGCCCCCGGCAGCACCCGCACCCCGTCCAGCCGCGTGGTCAGCGGCACCCGGTCGTCGTAGCGGAAGTCGCCCACCTGGGACCGGGCCATCGGGAGGACCCGGAAGGCCAGCAGGATGGCCCGCTTGGCCCGCTCGTCGACGACGACCTCGTCGGTGGCCGGGTCGATGACGGCCACCCGGGCCTGCCCGGCGTCGATCGCGTCCACCGCCCCGACCACCGCCGCGCGAGCGTCCTCGTCCGCCGGGGACAGCTCGTCTCGTCGTTCCCATAGCTCATCGATGAACTGGGAGAGGGGCGAGGAACGTACAGCTTCGCTCATGTTGGGCGAGCTTAGCGGTACCGTCTGATGGTGTGCCGGCCCTTCCGCCCCCCACCCGTCGGCTGCGGGCCGTCGCCCTCGGCGGGTCCGCGCTGGTACTCGCGGTGGCCGGCTACCTGGCCTTCGGCGGGGCGCGGCACGGCACCACCCCCGCCGCTCCCCCGCCGCTGCCCGGATGCCAGGCGGGCACCGGCGTGGCGGCCATCCCGCTCGATACCGATCAGGCCGGCATAGCCGCCACCATCGCGGGCGTCGCGGCCCGGCACCGGCTGCCGCGGCGGGCGGTTACCATCGCGCTCGCCGCCGCCCTGCAGGAATCGCAGCTGCAGAACCTGGACTACGGCGACCGCGACTCGGTGGGCGTGTTCCAGCAGCGGCCGTCGCAGGGCTGGGGCACCACCGCCGAGCTCGAGGATCCCGTCTACGCCACCACCAAGTTCTTCCGCCGCGCTGGTCCGGGTGCCCGGCTACGCCAGGATGCCCGTCGACCAGGCGGCCCAGGACGTCCAGCACAGCGCGGACGGGTACGCCTACGAGCAGTGGGTCGGGGTGGCCACGCTGCTGGCCGGCTACTTCACCGGCACCTCGCCGGCCGGAGTGTCGTGCTGGTACACGCCGGCCGGGGAACCCGACCTGGCCGGGGTGCTGAGGCAGCTGACCCAGACGTTCGGGCCGGAGGGCAGGAACGATGTGCTGGTGAGGATCACCACGGACCGTTCGGGGAAAAAGAAAAAGGACGGAAGCGCGGCGGTCGTGCACGCGCAGCGGGACGGAGCCTGGACGGTGGCGGGCTGGCTGGTGACGCACGCCCAGCAATACGGGATCAGTCAGGTCCGATATGCCGGTTATGTGTGGAATGCGGCGGATGGCAGCACCGGCTGGCAGCGGGCCAGCGCGGCCGCCGGCCCGGCGCGCAGCAGTATTGTCGCGGGGTAGTTTCTCCCTCACGCCCACCCTATTTCTCCCTCACGCCCACCCTATTTCTCCCTCACGCCCACCCTAGGTTGGTGGCACTGAGTCGGCAGAAGCACCGCACCCGCCATACTGTGTTAGCAGCAGGGACAAGAACCACGAAGGAGTTCACCCGTGACCTACATCATCGCGCAGCCCTGCGTTGATGTGCTTGACAGAGCATGCATCGAGGAATGCCCCGTGGACTGCATCTACGAGGGCGACCGCATGCTGTATATCCACCCTGACGAGTGCGTGGACTGCGGCGCGTGCGAGCCCGTCTGCCCGGTCGAGGCGATCTACTACGAGGACGACGTGCCCGATCAGTGGAAGGAGTACTACAAGGTCAACGTCGACTTCTTCGCTGACCTCGGCTCCCCCGGCGGCGCCTCGAAGGCCGGGCGCATCGGCAAGGACCACCCGGTGGTGGCGGCGCTGCCCCCGCAAGCCGCGGAGGAATGAGCCCCGATACCCTCGCGGGCCGGCTGCCCGCGTTCACCTGGGACCGGATCGCGCCGCTCGGCGAGAAGGCCGGGCTGCACCCGGACGGCGCGGTGGACCTGTCCATGGGCACGCCGGTCGACCCGGTGCCTTCCGTGATCCGTGACGCGCTGGCCGCCGCGTCGGACGCGCCCGGGTACCCCGCGACGTGGGGGACCGCGGCGTTGCGGGCGGCGGCGGCGGGCTGGCTGGATCGTTCGCTTTCGGTATCCGTGTCGCCGGACGACGTACTGCCGGTCGTCGGCACCAAGGAGTTCATCGCCTGGCTTCCCGTCATGCTCGGGCTCGGGCCGGGCGACGTGATGGTGTACCCGGAGCTGGCCTACCCCACCTACGACATCGGCGCGCGGCTGGCCGGCGCGTCCGCGGTCGCCTCGGACAGCCTGCTGGCTGCGGGCCCTTCGCGGGTCCGGCTGGTCTGGCTGAACTCGCCGTCGAACCCGACCGGGCGGGTACTGCCGGTTCCGCATCTGCGGAAAGTGGTCGAATGGGCGCGCGAGCGCGGGGCGGTGGTGGCCTCCGACGAGTGCTACATCACGCTGGGCTGGGAAGCCTCGCCGGTCTCGGTGCTGCACCCTTCGGTGTCCGGGGGATCGCCCGCGGGCGTGCTGGCGGTGCACTCGCTGTCCAAGCGGTCGAACCTGGCCGGGTACCGGGCCGGGTTCGTCACCGGTGACCCCGCGCTGGTCGCGGAGCTGCTGGCCATCAGGAAGCAGGCCGGGATGATCGTGCCGGCTCCGGTGCAGGCGGCGATGACGGCGGCGCTTTCCGACGACGCGCATGCCGTCGTGCAGCGGGAGCGGTACGCCACGCGGCGTTCGGTGCTGCGGGAGGCGTTCACCGCGGCCGGGTGGTCGGTGGACCACTCCGAGGCCGGGCTGTACCTGTGGCTGAGGCACCCGGACCATGACTGCTGGTCGGCGGCCGAGCTGCTGGCCACTGGTCTGCGGGATCCTCGTCACGCCGGGCTCGGTGTACGGGCCGGCCGGGGAGCGGCACGTGCGGGTGGCGCTGACCGCCACCGACGAGCGGGTCGCGGCCGCGGCCGCGCGGCTGGCCGCGCTGCGTCCCTGAGCTCGGCTCTGCATTCCCGGTCAGCAAGCTCGCGTTGCCGGTCAGCAAGCTCGCGTTGCCGGACAGCAAGCTCGCGTTGCCGGACATCCCGCCGGGCACTCGGACAGTCGGGCACAATACGAGGAATGTTCCGCAGACGCGCCCCCCGATCCCAGCCAGATCTCACGGTGCCCGGTCCCCGTCACGGCCAGCGGCTGACGGCCGCTGCTCGCGGCGCTGGTCCCGCTGCTGGTCCCGGTGCTGCTCGCGGCACTGGTCCCAGCGCTGGTCCCGGTGCTGCGCGCGGCGCTGGTCCCGCTGCTGGTCGCCACGCCAGCCAGGAACCGCACCCCGCCGTGGGCGCGTCGGGCGCCCCGGGCGATTCCGGAGCGGCGAGCCGCGATCCGGGCGGGCCGCCGCCGCCAGGGCTCGACGTGAGCACGGCGCATCCGGCCCGGGTGTGGAACTACTGGCTCGGCGGCCGTGACTACTTCGCCGCCGACCGGGCCGCGGGTGAGCAGATGAACCGGGACTTCCCGCATCTGGCCCAGATTGCCCGGGCCGAGCGGGCCTTCCTGGTCCGCGCGGTGCGTTTCCTGGCCGGCCCGGCGCGGATCAGGCAGTTCCTCGACGTCGGCGCGGGCCTCCCGGCGGGCGGCAACACCCACGAGATCGCGCAGCGGATCGCACCCGACACCAGGATCGTCTACGCGGACAACGACCCGGCCGTGCTGGTCCACGCCCGGGCCCTGCTGCGGAACCCGATGCTGGCCAGCACGCCCGAGGGAGCGGTCAGCTATGTGGACGCCGACCTGCGCGACGTGACCGCGGTCCTGGCCGGCTCGGCGCGTACCCTCGACCTCGAGAAGCCGGTGGCGCTGATCATGCTCGGCGTCCTGGGCCACATCGACGACCACGGGGCGGCCCGGTCGATCACCAGTCAGCTCATGGACGCGCTGCCGGCGGGCAGCTACCTGGCCATTGCCGACGGCGTGGCCGGGAGCGGGCCCGTCGACGACGCGCAGCAGCGGTACAACGACGCCGCGCCGGTGCCGTACCACCTGCGCCGGCCGGATCAGCTGGCCAGCTTCTTCGACGGGCTGGACCTGATCGAGCCGGGCGTCGTGCCGTGCCCGCGGTGGAAGCCGGACGTACCGGGCGCGCGGGCGCACCGGGCGGCGCCGGGCGCGCCGGGCGCCGGCGCCGGCTCCGCCGGCTCGCCCCGGACGAGCCGGCGGTGTACTGCGGGGTGGCCCGGAAGCCCTGACCGCGGCGCGCGGGGCGGGGTGGAGGGTGGGCGGGCGGAATTGCGCAAGGAATCGCCGCTCGAGTGCCGTTTTACGCAATGATTCTGTGCTGACACGCATGATCGGCGTATGCATTCCGTCGGCGCCAGCCCCTACCCTGGGCTCAGGGTCAGCCAGGGACGCCAGGCGAGCCCCAGGTGCTGCACGCTGGAACTGCGGGAGGCGCGGGAATGACCGAGACCATGACCGGAAGCGCGACCGAGCTGACGCGGCTGAGCCAGGAGCACGCCGCCCACAACTACCACCCGCTGCCCGTCGTCATCGACGAGGCCGAGGGCGCGTGGGTGACCGACGTCGAAGGACGTCGCTACCTGGACATGCTCGCCGCGTACTCCGCGCTGAACTTCGGTCACCGGCACCCGCGGCTCATCGCGACCGCGATGGGGCAGCTCGAGCGGCTCACGCTGGTGAGCCGGGCGTTCGACCACGACCAGTTCGGGCCGTTCTGCGCCGAGCTGGCCGAACTGGCCGGCATGGACGTCGTGCTGCCCATGAATACCGGCGCCGAGGCGGTCGAGACCGCGATCAAGGTCGCGCGCAAGTGGGGATACCGGGTCAAGAAGGTGCCCGCCGGCCAGGCCGTGATCATCGCGTTCAGCGGGAACTTCCACGGCCGCACCACCACGATCATCAGCTTCTCCACCGACGAGGCCGCGCGCGGGGACTTCGGGCCGTACACGCCGGGCTTCCGCGTCGTCCCCTACGGCGACCTGGACGCGGTGGCCGCGGCGGTCGGCGAGCTCGGCGACCGGGTGGTCGCCGTGCTGGTCGAGCCCATCCAGGGTGAGGCCGGGGTGATCGTGCCGCCGCCCGGCTTCCTGGCGGGCCTGCGGGAGCTGTGCACGGCGCACGGGATCTTGATGATCGCGGACGAGATCCAGTCCGGGCTGGGCCGGACCGGTTTCACGTTCGCGTGCACGGCCGAGGGCGTGGTGCCCGACGCGTACCTGCTGGGCAAGGCGCTCGGCGGCGGCATCGTGCCGGTATCCGCGATGGTGTCCACCTGGCCGGTGCTGGGCGTGCTGGAGCCCGGGCAGCACGGGTCCACGTTCGGCGGGAACCCGCTGGCCTGCGCGCTCGGCCGCGAGGTCGTGGCCATGCTGCGCACCGGGGAGTACCAGGCCCGCGCGGCCGTACTCGGCGAGCGCATGCTCGCCCGGCTGGCCGCGCTGCCGCGCGAGGCGGTCAGCGCGGTGCGCGGGCGCGGGCTGTGGGCCGGGGTCGAGTTCGCCGCGCTGCCCGGCCGTGAGGTGTGCGAGCGGCTGGCCGCCCGCGGGGTGCTGGCCAAGGAGACGCACGGGAACGTGATCCGGCTCGCCCCGCCGCTGGTGATCAGCGAGGCAGACCTCGACTGGGGCCTGGACCGGATCGAAGAGGTGTGCGCTAGCTGAGACGGCGGTAGGCGCCGGAGTAGTGCACCAGCGGGCCGCGGGACACGGGGTCCCGGGGCCCGGCCGCAGCCTCGACCTGCCCTACGACGATGCTGTGGTCGCCGGCGTCGTGCACGGCGGTGGTCCGGCACTCCAGCACGGCCAGCGCGCCGTCGAGCACCGGCGCGCCGGTGACCGGGCCGGGATGGTGGGCCACGCCGTCCAGCTGGCCGTCCAGGGGGCGTCCCCGGGTGGCCAGCCAGCGCGCGGTCTTCTCGTCGTCCTCGGCCAGGATCGACACCGCCCAGGAACCTTCGGCGAGGACCGCGTCGTGGAACCGGGCGATCTTCTCCGCGCAGAACAGCACCAGCGGCGGGTCCAGCGAGACCGAGGCGAACGCGCTGACCGTCATGGCGTGGCCGCCCCGGGTGGTGACCACCACGATGCCGCTCGCGAACTGGCCCGCGGCCCGCCGGAACGAGGCGCCCTCCACGCTCACCGAGGCCGCTTCCCGGCACCGCGGGCCCCGGCCCGCAGCGACAGGGCCACGAACGACAGAGCCACCGCGGCCAGCGAGCTCACCGCCCCGCCGTACAGGTACCACTTGCCCGCGGTCGTGTTGGTGATGATCACGCTGCCGCTGGCGACCGGCATGGACAGGACGAACGCCGCGACGATCCAGCCGACGGCGGGCCAGAGCGCGCCGCTGACCGAGCGCATGGCCCAGGCTCCGAGCAGGCAGGTGGCCAGCAGTATGACGCAGAACACGATCGCCCCGGCCGGCTCGTTCCGGCTGTACTGGAAGCTGCCGATCAGGCCCTCCACCGCGCCGGCCAGGAACAGGGCGGCGTACGCGGCCGCGGTGAGCAGCACCCCTGTCCCCTTCCCGCTCGTCGCGATGCTCATAAGGCCAGGCTACTGGGCAAACAGGTCATCCTCACGATCCCCCGGGCCGCGCGGGCCAAAGGTACCGGCCAGCAGGGTGTAGTACTCGGTGCCGCTGGCTCGCCGCCGCACGCCGTCGGACAGCGCGAAGAACGGCGGGTCCACGGTGATCTGCGTCGCGTGCGCGCGCATCGCGTCCAGCTTCCGGCCGAACCAGGCGGCCGCGTCGATCTCGGTGGTGACCCGGTCCGGCCCGGACCCGAGCGCGGCGGTCGCGTAGAACTTGGCCGGCCCGTCCGGGAGTTGGGCCGGCCAGCTCGCAGGCGCGCCAGGCGACCCGGTGCGCCTGGATGTGATCGGGATGCCCGTAGGCGCCGTCGGCGTCGTAGGTCACCACCACCTGCGGCCGCACCTCGCCGATGACGTCGAGCAGGGCCCGCGCCGCCTGGTCCACGTCGGCCCGCCAGAAACAGCGCGGGTCGTCGTTGCCCTCGGTGCCCATCATGCCCGAGTCACGCCAGCGGCCGGGGCCGCCGAGGAACCGGTGATCGGTCACGCCGAGCGCGGCGCAGGCGGCGGCCAGCTCCCCGATCCGGTACTGCCCCAGCCGGTCCTCCTTCTCGGCGGCCAGGTGCGCCAGCGACGGCGGGATGATCTCGCCGAGCTCGCCGAGCGTGCAGGTGACGAGCGTGACCTGCACGCCTTCGGCGGCGTACCTGGCCATCGTGGCCCCGGTGTAGATCGACTCGTCGTCCGGGTGGGCATGCACCAGCAGCAGGCGCCGGCCGGGAGTGTACGCCGTGCTCACCCCAGGAGCCTATCCGCGCGCCGGGAATGGCTAGATTCAGGGGCATGACCGAGAGCTTCCCCCGGCAAGAGGCCAGGACCAGGCGGTTCACGCTCGGGGTGCCGCGCGCGTTCCGCGTCTCCCCCGACGGCGCCCGGGTCGCCTACCTGCGGACCAAGGGCGGCGCCGACCCGGCGACGTGCCTATGGGTGCTCGATGTGGACACCGGGCAGGAGCGCCTGGTGGCCGACCCGAGGGCTTTCGGGCCCAGCCGGGAAGGCACCGACGAGGAAGACCTGCCGCCGCAGGAGCGGGCCCGGCGGGAGCGGGTCAGGGAGCAGGCGGGCGGCATCGTCGCCTACGCCACCGACCAGGCGGTCACGGTGGCCGCCTTCGCGCTGTCCGGCCACGTGTACTCCGTGCCGCTGACCGGCGGGGCGCTGACCGGCGGGGCGCTGGCCGGCGGGGCGCTGGCCGGCGGGGCGCTGGCCGGCGGGGCGCTGGCCGGCGGGGCGCTGGCCGACGGGCCGCCCGCGAGGTGGCCACGCGCACCCCGGCCCTGGATCCCCGGCCCGACCCGGCCGGGCGGCGGCTGGCCTATGTCTGCGACGGCGCGCTGCGGGTGACCGGGCTGGCCCAAGGGGGCCAAGGGGTCCAAGGGGGCCAAGGGGTCCACGGCGCCGAAGACCGCGCGCTCGCGGACCCGCAGGGCGCGCCGGGGGTCACGTTCGGGCTGCCCGAGTTCATCGCGGCCGAGGAGATGGACCGCCATCGCGGTTACTGGTGGGCCCCGGACAGCTCCGCCCTGCTCGTCGCGCGGGTCGACGAGACCCCCGTCACCCGGTGGCACATCGCCGATCCCGCTCACCCGGAACGCCCGCCCGCCGAGGTGGCCTACCCCGCGGCGGGCACCCCGAACGCCGACGTGTCCCTGCTGCTGACCCGGCTCGACGGCACCGCCGTACCGGTGCAGACCGACCGGGCCGCCTTCCCCTACCTGGTCACCGCCCACTGGCAGGACGGGCACGACCCGCTCGTCGTGGTGCAGAGCCGGGACCAGCGCACCATGCGGATCCTGCTGGTACAGCCGGACAGCGGCACGACCAGCGTGCTGCACGAGGACACCGACCCGCACTGGCTGGAGATCGTGCCCGGCGTACCCGCCTGGACCGCGGACGGCCGGATCGTGTGGACCCGGGACGAGCAGGACACCCGCCGCCTGGTCATGGCCGTGCCCGGCCGGGAGCCGGTGCCGGTCACCCCGCCCGGCCTGCAGGTCCGCGGGGTGCTGGCGGTCGACGGCGACACCGTGCTGTTCCAGGCGTCACAGGATCCGGCCGAGGCCGGGCTGTGGAGCTACGGGCCGGCCGGGCTGCACCGGGCCGGGCCAGGGCGGCCGCGTGGAGGCGGGAACCCGCGCGGGCGGCACCACGGTCGCCTGGCACCGGGACCTGGACACCGACGCAGTGACCGTCCGCGTGGCCCGTGATGGCGGCCCAGCCCCGGTGACCGGCCCGGAGATCGACCCGGAGATTCACCCCGAGATCGACCCGGAGATCGACCGGGCCATCGCGTCGCTCGCCGAAGTCCCCGCGCTGCCCGCTCCCCGCCCGGTCCTGTTCCGGGCCGGCCCGCGCGAGATCCAGACCGCGGTCCTGTTCCCGTCCTGGCACCGGCCCGGCCAGGGCGCTCTGCCGGTGCTGCTCGACCCGTACGGCGGCCCGCACGCACAGCGGGTGGTCAGGGCCCGCGGCGCCTACCTGGTCCCGCAGTGGTTCGCCGAGCAGGGGTTCGCGGTGGTGATCGCGGACGGCCGCGGCACCCCGGCCCGCGGCCCGGCCTGGGAACGCGCGGTGGCCGGCGACCTGGCCGGCCCGGTGCTGGAGGACCAGGTCGACGCGCTGCACGCCGCGGCGGACCGGTTCGGCGACCTGGACACCGGCCGGGTGGCGATCCGGGGCTGGTCGTTCGGCGGCTACCTGGCCGCGCTGGCCGTGCTGCGCCGCCCCGACGTGTTCCACGCGGCGGTGGCCGGGCGCCCCGGTCACCGACTGGCGCCTGTACGACACCCACTACACGGAGCGCTACCTGGGCCTGCCGGATCACGACGCTGAGGCCTACGACCGGTCCTCGCTGATCTTTTCGGCGGAACGGAACGTGGTGACAGCGCGCGCGCTCATGCTGATCCACGGCCTAGCCGACGACAACGTGGTAGTGGCGCACACCCTGCGGCTGTCCGCCGCGCTGCTGACCGCCGGGTACCCGCACGCGGTCCTGCCGCTGTCGGGCATCACCCACATGGCCTCGCAGGAGACGGTCGCGGAGAACCTCCTGCTGCTCCAGCTCGATTTCCTCCGCCGGGCCCTGGCGGTGTAGCCAGCGTCACACAGCACGATGAGGTCTCGGTCACTGCATCATCGGGCCGGCTGGAATATGTTCGTGGGCAGCGCCCGCACCGCGGCTGGCCTGTGCCGGTTTTGCTGCGCGTGGCGTAACGCTTACGCTCGAAGCAGCGAGGAAGCTGAAGCATGACACAGGCACCGGAAGCGCCGGCCAGGACGCGGGCGCAGATCTCCGCACGCACGTACCGCACCGATCCCTGGTGGAAGCAGCCGCGCATTGTGGCGGCCGGCCTATCCATCTGGGTGATCTACGCGTCCGTCCACGTTTTCATCGGCCATTGGTACTACGTGCCCCAGTACCACTACCTGACCCCGTTTTACTCGCCGTGCGTCAGCGGCGAGTGCGTGCCCGGCTCGAGCACCCTGGGCCAGTGGATCCCGGCGGTGCCGCCGATCATTCCGTACGCGTTCGTGTCGCTGGTGTTCGTGCTCGGCTTCCGGCTCACGTGCTACTACTACCGGGGGGCGTACTACCGGGCGTTCTGGCGGGCGCCGACGGCGTGCGCGGTGCGCGAGCCGCACGCGAAGTACACCGGCGAGACCAGGGTTCCACTGATCGCGCAGAACCTGCACCGCTACTTCTTCTACGCGGCCG
Organism: uncultured Actinomycetes bacterium; assembly: GCA_963801155.1. Classification (GTDB taxonomy): domain Bacteria; phylum Actinomycetota; class Actinomycetes; order Streptosporangiales; family Streptosporangiaceae; genus Palsa-504. Next base: position 57,705 of record CAWDEB010000009.1, on the reverse strand, counting down.
TGCTCGTCGGGATCCTGCTCACCTACGACGTGGCGCAGGCCTTCCGCGGGCCGGACGGGAACTTCGGGTTCGGCCTGGGCTCGCTGATCATGCTGGCCAACGTGGTCCTGCTGTGGGGCTACGCGCTGGGCTGCCATTCGTGTCGGCACATCACCGGCGGGCGGCTGAAGAACTTCTCCAACCACCCGGTCCGGTACTGGGCCTGGACGAAGGTCTCCTGGCTGAACGCGCGGCACCTGCAGTTTGCCTGGATCACGCTCGGCACGCTGATGCTGACCGACCTGTACATCTGGCTTGTGGCCGCGGGCGTGTTCTCAGATCCGAGAATTTTCAATTGACCGAACGGGCAGTGGTATGACCAGCGAAATCGACCGTTACTCCTACGACGTGGTGGTCGTCGGCGCGGGCGGCTCGGGGCTCCGGGCGGCGATCGAGGCGCGGCTGAACGGCAAGAAGACCGCGATCATCTCCAAGTCCCTGTTCGGCAAGGCGCACACGGTCATGGCCGAGGGCGGCTGCGCGGCCGCCATGGGCAACGTGAACCCGAAAGACAACTGGCAGGTCCACTTCCGCGACACGATGCGCGGCGGCAAGTTCCTGAACAACTGGCGGATGGCCGAACTGCACGCCAAGGAGGCCCCGGACCGGGTCTGGGAGCTCGAGGCGTGGGGCGCGGTGTTCGACCGGACCAAGGACGGCAAGATCAGCCAGCGGAACTTCGGCGGGCACGAGTACCCGCGGCTGGCCCACGTCGGCGACCGGACCGGGCTGGAGATGATCCGCACCTTGCAGCAGAAGATCGTCGCGCTGCAGCAGGAAGACGCGGTCGAACCTGGGCGATCCGGAGGCGATGATCAAGGTCTACGCCGAGACCACGATCATCCGGCTGATGACGGATGGCGGTGCTGGCAACGGGGAGCGTATCGCCGGGGCGTTCGGATACTTCCGCGATACGGGCCGATTCGTCCTGTTCGAGGCGCCGGCGATCGTGCTCGCCACCGGCGGCATCGGGAAGACGTTCAAGGTCACGTCCAATTCCTGGGAGTACACCGGCGACGGGCACGCCCTGGCCCTGCTGGCCGGGGCGACCCTGCTGAACATGGAGTTCGTGCAGTTCCACCCGACACATATGGTCTGGCCGCTGTCGGTGGCCGGCCTGCTGGTCACCGAGTCGGTGCGCGGCGACGGCGGGGTGCTGCGCAACTCCGAGGGCAAGCGGTTCATGTTCAACTACGTGCCGGACGTGTTCCGCCCGATGTACGCGGAGACCGAGGAGGAGGCCGACCGCTGGTACACCGACCAGGCCAGCAACCGGCGCCCGCCGGAACTGCTGCCCCGGGACGAGGTGGCCCGGTCGATCAGGGCCGAGGTCAAGGCGGGCCGCGGGTCACCGCACGGCGGGGTGTTCCTGGACATCGCGTCCAGGCTCCCGGCCGAGGAGATCCTGCGCCGGCTGCCGTCGATGTACCACCAGTTCAAGGAGCTGGCCGACGTCGACATCACCAAGGAGCCGATGGAGGTCGGCCCGGCCCAGCACTACGTGATGGGAGGGGTGGAGGTGGACGCGGATTCCGGCGAAGCGCTGGTGCCCGGGCTGTTCGCGGCCGGCGAGGTCTCCGGCGGCATGCACGGCTCCAACCGGCTGGGCGGCAACTCGCTGTCGGACCTGCTCGTGTTCGGCCGGCGGGCAGGCGCGGGGGCCGCGGATTACCTCGACGGCGGCCAGGCGCGGCCGACGGTCTCGGACGCAGCGCTGGCCGAGGCGCAGGCCGAGGCGCTCGCCCCGCTGCAGCGAGTCGGCGGCGAGAACCCCTACACGGTGCACGCCGAGGTCCAGCAGACGATGAGCGACCTGGTCGGCATCATCCGCCGCGAGGACGAGATCAAGACCGCCCTCAAGGAACTGGAGAAGCTGCGCGAGCGCGCCGCGAAGGTCAGCGCGCCGGGCGGCAGCGCCTACAATCCGGGCTGGCACCTGGCTCTCGACCTGCGCAACATCCTGCTGATCGCGGAGTGCGTGGCGCTCGCCGCGCTGGAACGGCAGGAGTCACGCGGCGGGCACACCCGGGACGACTACCCGGCCATGTCGCCGGAATGGCGCAAGGTGAACCTGATCTGCTCGCTCAACGCCGACGGCGCGGTGTCGCTGCGGCGGCAGCCGATGGAGCCGATGCGGCCCGACCTGCTCGAGCTGTTCGACGTGGGCGAGCTGAAGAAGTACATGACCGATGCGGAACTGGCCGGCCTATCTGCGGCGGCAGAGCCCGGTGCTGAGGTTGCCGAGGAGAAACCTTCCGCTCCGCCCACTGGCGCGCCTCCTGGCGTCCTGCCGGAGGCGGGCCAGAAGGCGCCATCAAGCGAAGCGCCCGCGAGGAAGACAGGGAAATAGAGCAATGGGCTACAAGGCTGCGCTGCGGGTCTGGCGCGGGGACGCGGGCGCCGGGAATCTCGCCGACTACCAGGTCGAGGTCAACGAGGGCGAGGTCGTGCTGGACATCCTGCACCGGCTGCAGGCGACCCAGGCCGGCGACCTGGCCATCCGGTGGAACTGCAAGGCCGGCAAGTGCGGGTCGTGCTCAATGGAGATCAACGGGCGGCCGCGGCTGGCCTGCATGACCCGGATGTCGGTCTTCACGCCCGACGAGACGCTGACCATCACGCCGCTGCGGACCTTCCCGGTGATCAGGGACCTGGTCACCGACGTGTCGTTCAACTACGCCAAGGCGCGGGAGATCCCGTCGTTCACCCCGGATCCGTCGGTGAAGCCCGGCGAGTTCCGGATGCAGCAGGTGGACGTGAACCGGTCACAGGAGTTCCGGAAGTGCATCGAGTGCTTCCTGTGCCAGAACACCTGCCACGTGATCCGCGACCACCCGGAGAACGAGCGCCCGTTCGCGGGCCCCCGGTTCCTGATGCGCATCGCCGAGCTCGAGATGCACCCGGCCGACACGGCCGACCGGCGCGAGATCGCCCAGGATGACTTCGGCCTGGGGTACTGCAACATCACCAAGTGCTGCACCGAGGTCTGCCCGGAGCACATCAAGATCACCGATAACGCGCTCATCCCGATGAAGGAACGCGTGGTGGGCCGCAAGTACGACCCGCTGGTCTGGCTCGGCGACAAGATCGGCCGTCGGCCCCACAAGGACACCCCCAAGGCGCCCGGCAAGGCCTGATCCGCTTTCATCCTTGAGGTGGATGAAAGCCGGTCTTGACCACCTTAGGGTGAGGTGCTGGGCTATCCGGGCGAGGATGAAGACAGCATGAAACCGGCTTCGGTGGTTCGGAGCCCGGCTACGATGACTGGTGACCGGGGGGCCGCCCGCTTGATCCGCTCGGGTCGCGATGAACGTGTTCGTGGAGCCCGCACCACTGCTCGTTCCGCCTCAATGGTTTTTAGGGTTTTGCGGTCGGACCGTGGGAGCGAAGGGCTGGCATGTCGCATCTGACGTACGCGGAAGCCGGGGTGATCGGGCTTCTCCAGGGCATCACCGAACTCTTCCCGGTCTCCAGCCTGGGTCATGCCGTGCTCATCCCGGCGCTCGTCGGGGGCCAGTGGGCGCAGGACCTGGATGTGTCCAGGACGGAGTCGCCGTACCTGGCGTACATCGTCGGGCTGCACGTCGCCACGGCCGCCGCCATGATCCTCTACTTCTGGCGGGACTGGCTGCGGATCATCAGGGCCTTCTTCGCCTCGCTCGGGCACGTCATCGCGCCGGCCCCGGGCACCAGGCGGTTCGAGCCGCAGGACACCGACCAGACGCTCGCCTGGATGATCATCCTGGCCACGATCCCGGTCGGCCTGGCGGGGGTGGCGCTGGAGCACCTGTTCCGCGTGTACTTCAGCAGGCCCATCCTCACCGCGTGCTTCCTGTTCGTGAACGGGCTGATCCTGCTGAGCGGGGAGTGGGCACGGCGGCGCGGCGCGGAGATGGAGGCCCAGGAGATCGCCGCCGACCTGCAGACGGTCAGCGAGCGGCAGAAGGCCGCGGTGGCGGCGGGCGCCGCCGGGGCCGGCGGCGGGCGGCACTCCTCCGGGCAGCGGGCGCTGAAACAGCAGCACGCGGGCCTCGCGGTGGAGTCTGACCGGCGCATCGTCCGCCGCTGCGGCTGGCTGGGTTCCTTCTTTCTCGGCGCCTCGCAGATCCTGGCCCTGCTGCCGGGCATCAGCCGGGACGGCACCGTGATGGTGGCCGGCATGTTCCGCGGGCTGTCCCGGCAGGACGCGGCGCGGTTCTCGTTCCTGCTGTCGGCGCCCGTCATCCTGGCCGCCGGCGTGCTGAAGATCCCGGACCTGACCGGGCCGCTCGGGGCCGGGATCAGGGGACAGGTGCTGTTCGGCAGCCTGCTGTCCTTCGTCGGCGCCTACCTCGCGCTCAGGTTCCTCATGCGCTACTTCAGCGACCCGAGGCGCACGCTGACCCCGTTCGCCATCTACTGCCTGGTGGCGGGACTGGGCGCCGCCATCTACCTGTCGGTGCGGTAAGCCGGTCAGCGCTTGGCGATTGCCTCGCGGACGGCGGGCACGACTTCGTGTGCCCAGAGGTTCAGTGTCGTGTCGCTGATGCTGTCGCCAGGGGGGAGCAAGTAGATGAAAGCGGCGGCGCCGTGTTCGAGCACGGCGAAAGTCAGTTCCTCTACCCACTGCGTCACCCCGCCCCCGATCCAGCGGCCCTCGTCGTCGCGAGTCTCTGGTAGCGGGACCCGGGTAAGGCGCCCCGACACGTTGTAGATGGTGTCGACATCGGCAGGGTTTCTCCCTACCGAAGCAGCCGCTTCGTCGACGATGGGCCGTGACTCGGCAACCCGCGTGCTGCGCCAGTCGGCGAGGTGTCCTGGTATCCATCCGTCCGCGTGTCGGCCGGTTACGGCCAGCGCCTTCGGGCCGAGCGATCCGGCCCAGATCGGTGGCGTTGGTGCGGCCGCGGGTGTCAGCGCGGTGACCTGATAGAACTCGCCGTCGAACGTGACCGGATCGCCGCCGCCGGAGAGCGCTCTCACGACGATGATCGCCTCTTCCAGCGCTCGTACCCGGGCTCCGGGCGACAGGCGGGGGACACCGAGGGCGACGATTTCCTCCTCCAGGCCGCCCGCACCCATTCCGAGAACGAAACGACCGCGCGAGATCGTAGACAGTCCCGTGACGGTCCGGGCGAGAACGGGAGCGGGACGGCTCAGCAGGTTTGTCATGACCACCGCTGCGGTGATGTTGCTGGTTGCGCCCAGAACGAACCCCAGTGCGGCGTAGGCGTCGATGCGCTCGGCGAAGTAGGGATGGTCGGAGAGGCTGACGAGGTCGAGACCCGCGTCGTCGGCTAGGCGGGCGTGCCCGAGCATCTCGCTCACCTGGTGGACGCCGGTCTCCAGCCCGAGGCCGAAGAGGACTTTGCGGTTGGGGGTCACGATGCCGTCGCCCCGAGCAGGCCGGGGTGCAGATGGAGTTGTCGCGCTCCAGTCCCCGGTCTCGTCACGAACTAGTCATATCATCGAGTCCCTGCAACAGGCATCAATGAGAACCTGCGTTGGCCCAGGGGCGGGTGAAGCCCACGGGGTCCCGGTCGGTGTAGGTGGCGACGCGGATCGGGAAGCCGGTGGCGTACGCCTCGATCATCTTCCCGCCCCCGATGACCAGGCCGACGTGGCCGGGAGACGTGGGGGTACCGTCCGCGCCGGCGAAGAACACCAGATCCCCGGGCTGCACCTGGGAGGCCGGGATGCGCTCCTCGGTCGCCCACTGCTGCTCTGAGGTCCGGGCGATGTCCACCCCGGCGGCCCGGTAAGCCATCATCACCAGGCCGGAGCAGTCGAAGGCGTCCGGGCCGGTGCCGCCGAACAGGTACGGCTTGCCAAGCTGCTGCTCGGCATAGGCGATGGCGGTGGCCACGACCTGGTTCGGCGCGCTGATCGCGGGCACGCCCCCGGCCGTCCCGGTGCACCCGGACGCCGAAGCACCCGAGGGCATCTGCGCCGAGACCACCGAGAAGTTGCCACCCGCGTAGGCGCTGGCGTAGTAGAGCACGCTCTGCACGTACGACTGCAGGTGGTTGTACGCGAAGATGGCAGCCGGGGGGTTGGCCTGAACACCGGCCGCGAGCAGGTACTTGGCCGCGCCGGCGATGGCGTCCGCAGGGTCATAGACGCTCGCGTCGGGCCCGCCGTCCTCATCGGTCGCGACGCCGTTGACCACCTCGCTGGCCGGATGAACCGGCAGCCCGCCCCAGACGTTGCCGGCCGCGCCACCGATGCCGATCTGCATCGGGCCGGCCGCGCCGAACGCGTTCGACCCGCTGTGCACGCCGGGCAGGGTGGTCTGGCCGTTGTCGCTTTCCACCGTGCCGATCCCGGCCAGGATCGTCCACGGCACGCCGTACTGCTGCCCGACCTTCTGGTACCAGCGCAGGTAGTCGGCCGGGATCGTCTTGGCCTTCGCGCCTGCGGCCGGCTGCCCGGCCGTCCCGGTCTGCTGGCCGGAGCATCCGGCGCCCGCCGCGAAGAACAGGTTGGTTCCGACCAGGATCGGCACGGCCAGGAGGCCGAGCAGCGCGATGCCCGCGACCCCGATGATGGCCGGCACGAGGATCCGGTGGGACCCGCCGAGCTGCTGCTGTCGTACTGTGGCCTGTTTCGTGTCGGACTGAAACAGGAGCCTGCTACTCATGTATTACCTGCGGATTCCAGTTCGATATCGCTGACTTGCCAGCTGCTACCCGAGCCGGTGACCGTGACCGCGTACTGCGTGCTGCCGCTGCTGGTACCGTCGGCGGTGGCCAGCCGCTGTCCCGCGGTGACGATGAACGTCAGGCTGGAGTCGCCGAACGCGCGCAGCGCGCTGATCACCGCGGACCCGGTGGAGACCTGCTTCTGGCTGGTCCGGAGCTTGGCCACGCCGGGGGTCTGATAGGCGGCCCGCAGCGTGGTGGCGAGCTGGCCGGTGATCAGGCCGCCCATGGCGCCGATGTAGTCCGCCGCGCTCTCGGTGTAGGTGAAGGTGTTGTAGTCGACGCTGAACCGCACCGTCACCGAGGCGGCGGCGGCCAGGTCCTGCTGGGTGAAGGGCAGCCAGGCGTAGATGTCCACGCCGCCCGCCTCGGCGGCCGAGGCCGTCGCCGTCGGGGCGGGCGCCGAGCTGGGTGGCGTCGGGGCCGCGCTGGCGCTCGCGGTGCCGCTCGCGGTGGGCGAGGCGGCCGCGTGCCCATGGGTCACGGCCGGGACCACCACGTAGTAGCCGAGCGCGGCGAGCACGACGACGATGACGGCGAAGACCGCGCTGCGCTGGCGAGGGCTGAGTTCCACGGTGACCGCCCGTTATTTGTCCCGCCGCATCGGGCGCAGCCAGAACGGCATGGCCCGAGGTTCGTCCGAACCGTTTCCGCTGGCCGGTGTTCCGCCGCCGCCCGGCGGCCCGGCCGGCGGCGAGGCAGGCCTGCGCTCCGAGGCCGGGCGCTGCCGGGGGCCCGCGCCGGTGCCGGCGCCGGACCAGCCGCCCGCCGACTTGTGCGGCCAGGCCGGGGTCTTCGGGTCGGGCTGACGCGCGCCCTCGCTGGTCCCGTTGGTCCTGCTGGCGGGCGGCGCGGACCGTGAGCCGGGGGCACCGCCGGACGTCGCGCGGGACCGCGAGGGGGCAGGCCCAGCCGCGGCCGAACGCCCGGCGCCGCGCGACCAGCTGGAGGCGGCGCTGGCCGCCGCCCCGCTGCCGCCGGTGCCCGGCCTGGGCGGCAGGTCCAGCGGCGGGGCCGTCCGCGCGCCGCTTTCGGTCTCGGGCATGTTCCTGCTCCGGGCCAGGCTCGCGACCGCGCCGCGGCGTGAAGCCGAGCTGGTATCGCCGTCCCCGTCGGCCGCGGGGGGCGCATCGGGCCGGAACCGCGACGCGTACGCGTCGCCCGCCGCGGCTGGCCCGGTGCTCCCGGTTCCGGCCGCGACCTCGCCCGACGTGGCGCCGGAGATGGGCACCGCCGCGGCCGCGCCCGCGCCCCCGGCCACGCCGGCCGCCACCGCCGCCGCCGCCTGGCCCGGGTTACGGCGCGCCCACCGGGCGGCCCGGGCACCCGCCACGCCGGGGATGGCCACGCTCGCGGCGTCCACCGTGTTCCGGCGGAAGGTCAAGCCCGCGTCGCGCAGGCTGACCTCGGCCCGTTCGGCCGAGCCGAGCGTGCCGTAGCCGACGGCGGAGAACAGGTGGGTGAACGGCTTGCGGTAGATGAAGACGGCCACCGTGACCAGCGCGATCATCAGGATCTTGAGCGCCCACGGCAGGGCCGCGTCCGACGTGCCCATGATGAGCGAGTAGCAGTACAGCAGTACGCTCAGCACGATCGCGATCGCCACCTGCTTCATCAGCACGCCGACCAGCATCTCGAACCAGCGGATGGCGATGATCCGGCCGAAGCCCGGGTGGGTGCCGACGATGAGGAAGAACGGACCGGCCACCAGCAGCAGCAGGAAGCCGAGCTTGAGCACGATCAGGGTCAGCGCGATCAGCAGGATGAGCAGCCCGGCCACCAGCGCGGCGAACATCGCGGCGAAGGCGATCTCCAGCCGGGTGGTCCACTGGTTGCCCTGGAACAACGGGTAGATGGCGGGGTCGTTCTGCTGGAGCTGGGCCGCGATGCCCGCGTAGGTGGACTGCTTGGCCTGGGCCAGCGCGGTCGTCGGGGTCTCGTTGGCCGCGAACGCCTGCGACCACAGCAGCGCCCGGCCGTAGGTGTCCACCACGGTCTGCGGGCCTTGGCCAGGCGTGTTGTACTGGGTGGTGCCGAGTTCCCCGTACAGCCACGGCTTGCAGACCAGGACCGACCACAGCTCGTTGGCGTTCTCGTCCACCAGGCCGTTGCCGCTGGTGAACGCGTAATTGGCCGCCACGCTCTGCGGGTCCCCCGCGGTGACCGGCAGGCAGTTGCTGTTGGCCGGCGCGGGCAGCCGGGCGAACGCGGTGTTGAGCACGCCGGTGACGCCGTTGGACACGGTGGTCCCCACGCCGGTGAAGTCGGCGGGCCGGCTGATCAGCGCGATGGCGGCCGTGGCGGCCACCACCATCCACAGCGTGCCCTCGATGGTCCGGGTGGCACGCTTGCGGATCAGGCCCTGCCAGGCCAGCCACATCGCGCCGAGGATGACGACCGGCGCCAGGTAGGGAAAGTAGATTGCCTTGCCCAGCGCGCTGATCAGCTTGTCCACGGCGTTCTGCAGCCAGGTCAGGATGTTGTTTCCCGCCGCGGACTGGTAGACGGTGATCGTCACCCGGTCGATGGATTTGGCCGCGTCGAAGACCATCCCGGCGACGTTGTTCCCGACCAGCGACGTCATGTCGGAACACTGCAGGCCATGGGCGGCCCAGAACTGGCCGGCCACCCCGTAGTTGTCGTACAGCGTCTTCCCGCCGGCGGACGCGGCCGGCGGCTCCACCATCGCGTCGATGCCGCCGGTGGCCTGCTCGGGCTGGGGCAGCGAGGGCTCGCAGATGTTGTTCAGGTCGCCGAGGATCCCGCTCGAGCCGCTCGCGCACAGCCCGACCAGCCCGCCGATGTCGCCGATGCCCGGCACCTGGCAGACGCCGCCGGGCACGGCCGGCGTGACCTCGGCGGTCAGGGTGGTCTGTGTTTTCTCGGGGGGGACGACCTCCCATGCCCCCCCGCTCCTGGGGGGACCCATCCCCCCAGACCCCCCTTGGGCGGCCAGCGCGGGAGTGCCGATCGCGAGCAGCGCCCCGGCGATAAGCAGCACCTGTATCGCCCAGCGCGCGGCGCGGCGGCCGCGGGTCCGGGAGCCCGCGCGGCGGTGCGCGTGGCGCTGGGACGGGGCGAGCGGGACAAGCATCGGGGGAACTCCTGGTAGGTGCGTTTAGGACGACGCCCCGGCCGCGGGCGCGGCGGCTGTGCCGGGAGCGGGCTGGACGGGGCGGGACGCGTGAACTCGGGTGGGGTTGGTGTCGATCCAGTCCCGCAGTTCCCCGGAGACCAGATCGATCCCGATGCGGCCGGCCCGGTCGTCCAGGTCACGGAAGATGCACTCGCCATTGCCGAGCGCACGGAGCACGGCCTTGTGCTCATCAGACGGCGCGACCCCGAGCAGCGACATGACGTTCGCCACCTCGCCGCGCTCGGTCGACCGGAACGCGAACACGCTGGACAGGCAGTTGGTCACCTGCTCGTGAAGCAGGTCACCGGCGTTCTGTGAGACGAGGATCAGGGCGGTGTTGCGGGACCGGCCCATCCGGGAGACCTCGGGCACCAGCTTGGCGCCCTCGGGGGTGGAGGTGATGGCCCAGGCCTCGTCCAGGAAGATGGCCTTGGGCTTGATGCGGTCGATGCCGTTCAGCAGCTTGCGGGCGAACTGGGACACCAGGTAGAGCAGGGCGACCGAGAGCCGCTGCTCGTAGGAGTAGTCGTCGCGGTGGGTGGACGTGTCGGGCAGGGTGAGGCCGGACAGGGTGAAGACCGTGGTCCAGCCTTCCGCGTCGATCTGCTGGCCCACCGACGGGGCGAAGCACAGCCGGGCCAGCCGCATCTCGGAGATCGACCTCATGACCGCGCCGGTGTTCTTCCAGGCCGGATCGTCGGCCTCCTCCAGGTGCCGGACCACCTGGCCCAGGCTGGGCTTGTCTGTCCCGGCCACCGCGCCGACCGCCTGGATCATGGCGCTCTCGCGTTCCTCGCTCATCCTGGGCAGCAGCAGCCGGAGCGTCTCGGTGGCCATCGTCCGCTTCTCGGCCAGGTCGACGCCGAAGGAGAACGGGTCGAGCAGGCCGGGCGCGGCCGCGCCGAGCGGCAGCACCCGTGCCTTGCGGCCCTGAGCCTTCAGGTACTCCACCAGTGATTCGGCGTCGCCCTTGGGGTCGATCACCGCGACGGTCGCGCCGCGCAGGGCCAGCTGGTAGATGAGCAGCAGCGCCAGCGTGGTCTTGCCGCCGCCCGGCTCGCCGGTGATGGCGATGGCGGTCGGCCGGTTGCGGGCCGCGGCCAGCAGCGGGTCGAAATGCACGATGGACCGTGCCCGGCCCAGCGTCTCGCCGATGTACGGCCCGATCCAGCCCGAACCCTGACCCCCCGCGTCGGGGCGGTCACCCAGTTCCACGGTGGCGGTCGGCATCCCGCCCGCGATGGTGTACAGCGGCTGGCGCTGCACATAGGAATTCAGCCGGATCCGCTCCCCGGGCAGCGACTCGCACAGCAGCGAGAACTGGTCCCCGGTCGAGTTGACCATGTCGATGCCGATGTCGCGGTAGTGCTCGACCACGGCCTCCACCCGGCGGATGCACAGGTCCCTGGCCGGGGCGGTCACCATCAGCCGGTGCCAGCCGTAGACGAACGGCAGGCGTTCCTTGGTGATGCCGTGCTCGAGCATCCGGGCCGCGGCGATCTGCTCGGCCAGCGCGATCGGCGCCTCCGCGCCGGCCTCGCGGATGTGCGCGTCCATATCGCGGGCGTGCGCCAGACGGCGGCTGACGTCCTTACTCGCCTTGGCCGGCGGGATGAGCTTCATCCGGGAACTGATCTCCACCGGGAACGGCAGCGAATCGGCGTAGTGCAGCCATGGCTCGCCGTCGGGAAAGGACATCACATCGGGGAACCGGGCGAAGGAGACAAAGGCGGCATACGATTCACCGCTCATCTGCTCCAGGCGCAGCACGGTCCGCCCGTTGTGGACCTGTCCCTCGAACAGGGTGTCGATCTCCCCTGCGCCCCACCGCCGGCGCTTGGTCGCGGACGGCACCGGCTCGCCCGTCGTCGCCATCAGCGTGTGCTGGATCAGCCAGGCGATCTCGCCGGAGGTGGCGTGCCGGGCCGCGAGCGCACTGGCGTTCAGCGCCCGGCCGAGCCGTTCGGCGGACTCGGTCCACTTGCTGATCTCCGCGCCGCCGATCGCCTCGTCGATGAGCCCGAGGCCCCGCTCACCGCGGCCGTACGCGCTCACGAACTGGGACAGCACCCCGCCGGACAGCTGGGCGCGCACGCCCCGCTGGCCGAGCCGGACCCCCAGGTAGATCTCCTTGCCCCAGAAGTCCTTGGCCCAGACGTGCTGGTAGGACTGCTCCAGGTACTCCCGCCAGCCCGGGCCGCCGTCCGACGTCGCGTCCAGCCCCGTCGCCCAGGCGTGCGCCGGATAGGACCGGTGCGCGATGCGCAGGTGGACCTCGGCGTCCGGCATCCGGATCGCGGCCAGCGCGACGGTGATGTTCGTCGCCAGCGCCTCCCGCTCCTCGGGGGTGGTGAACTCATAGGAGACCGAGGGGATCCGGTAGTACGCCCAGGTGTGGGTGTCGGTCAGCAGGATGCGGTCATCGAAGTACCTGATGCCCAGCCGGGTCTTCGATCCCCTGGACGGCTTAGTCCGCGCGCTCACCAGGACTCCCTCCTCGGACGGGGGCCCGCAGGCCGGCGGTTCCGGGATCCAGGCCGGCGACCAGCACACCGGCCAGCGCGGTGTAGGCCAGCCTGGTCTGCGGGGCCAGCGCGGCGGGCGATTCCGCGGCTCCGTTTCCTCCCGGGGACAGCTGGTCATCCCAGGGCACCCGGACGATGGCCCGGCACCGGCCCCGGGCCACCGACTCGGCCTGGAGCACGTCCTCCAGGCTCCGCCTGCTCACCCCGTTGACCACGGTCACCGCCCGCGCGGCCAGCTCGTCGTACCCGTGCGCGCTCAGCCACTGCTGGGTGTGGGCCAGCGCGCTGGCGGCCTCCGAGCTGGCCGGGGTGACCAGCACCAGCTGGTCGGCGAGCGGCAATATCCGGGTGAGCCCGGACGGCGCTGGATCGATCATGGTCAGCGGGTACCGCTCGGCCAGCAATGCGGCCAGCCGCCGGTAGTCCTCCGGACCGAGGGCGCGGGTGCCGTCGTCGGCGATGACGTCCAGCCGGCCCCGGGCCCGGCCGCGCCCGGACCGCGGCCGGGCCTGGTCGCGGGCCTGAGCCGGACCAGCCTGCGGGCCGGGCCCCGGGTCGGCGAGCAGAGCGGTCACCGACATGGCGGGTTCGATGCGGGCGGCGAGCGAGGTGCCGCCGGGATTGAGGTCGAGCGCGGCGACCGGAACCGCGCGGGCGGCGGCCAGGGTGTGAGCGGTCATCAGGGCGATCACGGACTGGCCCGCGCCGCTGGTGCAGCCGAGCACGGCGATCCGGCGCGGGCCGGGCAGCGGGATCTTGGCCCGGTCCCGGTCCAGCACTTCCCGGTCCCGCTGGCCGGGTCCCTGGCCGCCGGCGACCACCTTGACCCGGCGCCGCCAGCTCGCGTCGCCCGGGCTGCCGGGGCCGTTCAGGGCCCGCTCGACGGAGGGTACGGGCCGGTCGCCGTCGAGGTCGACGAACAAGGCCGCCACCTTGGCCGCCATCGACCGGCCAGGCGACGCGGGAGCCGGGGAAGCGGGGGCAGGGGAAGCGGGGGCAGGGGACTCCGGCGCGGGATCGGGATCGGGCGCAGGCCGGCGATGGGACCGGAACCCCAGCCTGGCCGCGTGCGGCGCGGGGTCCGGGTCAGGAAGGGGCTCGAGCTCGAGTACGACGCCGGGTTCCGGGGCCGGGCCTGTCTCGGGGGCCGGGCCTGTCTCGGGGGCCGGGCCTGTCTCGGGGGCCGGGCCTGTCTCGGGGGCCGGGCCTGTCTCGGCCTGCGGCCCTGGTGCGGCCTCCGCCTCAGGGACTGGGGCGGCCTCCGCCTCGGGGAAGGCCTCGTCCTCGGGGAACGGGCCCACTTCGGGAAAGGCGCCCACCTCGGGGAACGGGCCTACCTCGGGGAACGGGCCCACCTCGGGGAACGCTGAGACCTGGGGAAACGCGCCCGCACCGGCCTCCGGCCACGACGGCGGGGCAAAGGACGCGAGGCCGGGGTCGCCGAGGTCGCGGGGGTCCGGTTCGGGGTCGTGGGAGACCTCCAGCGCCCGGGAATCCTGCCTCCGCTCGGGCGGCGGAACGGCCCACGAGGGCCGCTGCACCACGCCGGGCCGCGATCCGTCGGCCGAGGCCGGCCGCCGCTCGTCCGGCTCCGGCCCGCGCTGCCACGCGCGCCGGGCCCTGACCCGCCTCGCCTCAGGCCGGCCGGTGGCGCGCTGCGGCACCGAGAGTGGCTCCGCCGGCACGGAGAGCGGCTCCGCCGGCGCCGGGGAGGGTGACCAGGCTGGGAGCGGCCGGGGCGCCGGCGCCGACGACTGCGGCACCGCGGGCTCGGCCGCCTGGGCCGCGCTGGCCTGGGCCGCCGCCGCCACCTGGGATGTACCGGCCTGGGCCGCCGCGGCCGCCTCCAGCGTGCGTCCGGCCGACCTGGCGCGGGCGGCGGCCTTCCTCGCTTTCCTGGGCCGCGCGCCCGGCGGATGCCGGTGCCACACCCGGACCGACACGAAGACGTCGTCCTTCTCCGCGAGCGGGGCCATCCGGCACCAGGTCCGCGGTTCGGACAGATACCGCAGCTGCGAGCCGACCAGTTCCGGCAGCCTCTTGTTCTCAATGACGGGCCGGGTCGTCAGCCAGGTGAGCACGCCCGGTGGGAGCACATAAAGCCAAACCAGGTTGTGATTAAACGGCAAGCCAATTACAACAAGGAAAAATATGTACGGAACGGTAATTCCGACGAAAACGGCAATCCAGGTGATGGGCAACGGAGCCGGCAGCCGAAAGTCGTAAAGCTTGTAGAGCCTCTTTTCGATCCGCCAGATATTCGTATAAGTGGGAAGGTCCACTGGGGAAGCGCTCCTTCGGTCGGGGCCGGATCAGTGGACTCCGAGCGCGTTCGCTATGCCGGTGGCCAGCGTCTGTACGATGCCGGGCGTGTAGAACACCACGGCGATGGCCACGGCCAGCACGATGAACTGCACGAACCGGGTGATCTCGCGGGTGAAGAGGAAGAAGATCGCTACGATCCCCACGATGCCCAGGAACAATGGCCCGAACAGGCCCTGCAGGTAGGTGACCAGGTTCTGGGTGCTCAGGGCCAGCGGAACCGCCGCGGCGGCGAGGTTAGTTGTCATCAGATGTCCCTTCCGGGATCAGCAGGCCATCCAGCGAACGTTGCGGCGTTCCCCGCAGACGGGGGCCGGTGAAGCAGGCGCGCACGGCTAAGCTCAGGCCGATGCGGCGGGCCTGGGAGATGGCGCAGGAACGGCGGACGGGCACGGCCTGGCCGACCTGGCCGGGGGTTTCTGGGGGCTTTGGGGGCGAGCCCGGTGGAGGCGATGGCAGTCCCGGCGGGGGACGGGCAGGCGGCAGCCGTTCGAGGGCGCGCGGACATGACGGCGTCAGCCGCCGCTGTCCTGGTCATTTGACTCCCACCGCCTCAGTCGCCGCGCTGATTTCATTTACATACCATTTGCCGCTTTGAAGGTCGACGACCGACACTCGGTAGGCCATCTCAAGTTTTGTGATGCCTGCCGGAGCCTGGCCGGGAAGCTGCCATATGACGCTCACGGTTATCTGCCGGGTGGCCCCTCCCGGCGGTACCTGCAGGCCGGCGATCGAGTCGAACGTCACCGCGCTGCCCAGCCCGGTCAGCGATACGCCGCGGGGTTCGAAGCGGCTGAGTGCGGCGTTATCGCCGCTGGCGTAGGCCTGGAAGAAGGCCGGCAGCTCATTGAGCAGCTCGCTGCGCGCCACCGGGTCCGAGCCCTGGCTGGCCGGGGGCGGCGAGATCTGTGGCGGTGCGGGCAGCCAGGCGGGCTCGCCGGCCACCACGACGCCGCCGCCCGAGGCGATGACCGGCACGCCGAGCTCCATGAGCTGGCCGTTCACCGTGGCCAGCAGAGTGACCACGGCATGGCGCGCATCTTGGACCGCGATCCCCGCGACCTGTTCGGACTGCAGGCGCATCTGGCCGGTGCCGTTCCAGCCGAGGTCGGGGTTGGCGGCCGCGACGCCGGGCGGCACGAAGGCCGCGAGCTCCTGCTCGCGCTGAGCCTGGGTGGCCGGGCTGAAGTTCAGGTAGACCTGCCCGAACTCCGTCGCATAGGCCTCGGCGAGGGTCGCCGGGAACTGCCCCACCGTGGCGCCGCCCGGCTCCGTGCCGCCCGGGGGCGCGCTGGCCTGGTGGAAGATGGTGGCGGTCACGCCCCGGTACGCGATGATCAGCAGTGTGGCCCACAGCAGGCCCCGCAGCGGCCACAGCAGCCACCGGCCGCCCGAACCGCTCCAGGAGCGTCCGTCCGGCGTGCCGGAACCCCGCAGATCAAGGCCGTTTTCCAGCACTCCGGGACCGGGTCCGGCCGAGCCGAACAGTGGTATAACGTGAGAGTAATCAGACAAACGCGCTCCGTCACCGGGGTTAGGCCCGCGAAACATCACACCTCCGCACGTTTCCGCGCCCCGCACAGGCAGGGGCGGCCGTCCCTTCGCGCCGGTCTGCGGTCCATTGTGATGCATCACGTCCGGGTGAGCGGCCGGTTACGGTCAATTACCGGACATCCGCGTGGACAAACGGCCAGCACTCTCTGATACGGATCGGACACGCAGAGAGTTCAATCCCGTTCGGGCTCTATTGTGATGGACGCACCCGGATTGTCCCCGCGATGGCGGTGAACAGCCCGGGAGCCTGGACTAAACCGCCTCGGGCCAGGCGTGTACCTGCCGTGCCTCGGGTACGGCAGGGGGAATCAGCCGCCCGGCGGCCGCGCGGGAGCACCCCACCTCGATCCACCGCGGGATCAGTTCGACGCCGGCGCCGGCCGCGATGCAGTAGTACGCGGCGGCCCGTGCTTTCAGTTCCTCGGCGGTTCGCCGGTAATAACCGATCAGCAGGCCCGCGACCTCGGCCAGCAGGTCACCGCGGGCACCGGCGATCTCCCGCAGTTCCCGTACCGCGGCGGCGGTCTCCGCCCCGGCGGGCTCCCCCCTGGATCCGTGCCGCCACGCCGCGCCGGTCAGCCGGGCGACGGTGAGCCGGTCCAGTTCACGCGCGGACGGCCCGTTCATGGTGCCCGCTCCGGGCCGAGCGGACGGCCGGGATCAGCCATGATCACCCTCTCGTACAGTCGGACGATGAACAATGTCTCCATCGAACGAGTATCAAACACAAAGACGATAATTGCAAGCAATCAGCTGCGGTGGCGGCTTCCGGGCATGCCCCCGACGGGCCAGGCGTACGGGTCCCTGGAACGAGCAGGGGCCGTCGATCTGCTTGATGCCATCGACGACGCGGTTGACTTGGGTGATCTGTTCGCGCGGCTGGGGTTCCGGCAGGTAGCGCAGCAGGGGCGGAGGGGTGCGCTAGGGGCGGAGCATGCTGCGGTAGACGGCGATCAGCGCGGCCTTCTGCTCGTCGGCCAGGCGCTCGTCGGCGCTGATGGCGGACTCCACCGGCGGTGCTGGGGACCCGTCAGCGGCTGCGGCCCGATCCCCGGAGGGGGCCAGGTCGAGCAGGCCCGCCTGGGCAAGCAGCGTCTCGGCGGACACGTTCAGCGCTTCGGAGAGCGCCTTGAGCACGCGCACCGATGGCAGGTGCAGGCCCCGCTCGAGCTGGCTCAGGTAGGGATTGGACAAAGAGGTCATCTCGGCAAGCTGACGCAGTGACAGGCGGGCGAGCTGACGCCGGCTGCGGATGAAGGCGCCCAGGCATTGGGTCTGCCCGTTCCAGGTACCGGTCACTGCCCGCTCCGTGATTGGGTGCTTTCCGCTTCTCTGCTCACGATGGTAAGCAAGTCCGCGGCGGACCGCGATCGGCTCGCCGCGGGCCGTGGGCCTATCGCAGGTGGCGGGCCCGGCCCCGTCCCTTCCCGTTCCCCCGCCGCCATCCGGTCGTGCTAACCAGACTTTGCCTATTGCGTACTATCCCGAGCACCGTTACTATCGCCGTAACCGTGTGACTTCCGTCACATAGACGGCAGCCGCGGCGTGCCCGAGGAGGAATGGACATGCCTGTCAGGGATGACCCCGTACGCGAGCAGATCATGCGGGTGGGCGGGAGGCAGCTGCGCGTCGCGATCCGGCCGGGCACCGGGACAGGGCCGCCGCTCCTGCTGTGCAACGGCATCGGCATGCGGCTGGAAGCCCTGCGGCCGTTCGTGGATGCACTCGACCCGGCCATCGAGGTGATCCGCTTCGATGCCCCCGGCGCCGGCGGCTCGCAGCTGCCCAGCCTGCCGTACCGGTTCACCACGCTGGCCCTGCTGCTGCGCGAGATGCTGCACGATCTCGGCCACCAGCAGGCCGACGTCCTGGGTATCTCCTGGGGAGGCGGGCTGGCCCAGCAGTTCGCGCTGCTCAACCCGCGCGGGTGCCGGCGGCTGATCCTGGTGGCCACCTCAACCGGGCCGCAGACGATGGTGCCGCCCAACCCGCTGCCGCCGGTGAAGAACCTCATCCTGCGCCGCTGGGGCGACCTGTGGGGAGGAAGCGCGAAAACCGACCCGGACGCGCTGGCCAGGGCGCTGCACAAGGCGCGGATCAGCCCGCTCAGCATCGGTTACCTGTACCAGAACACCGCCGCGCTGGGATTCACCACGCTGCCGCTGCTGCCGCTCATCCGCCAGCGCACCCTGGTGCTCACCGGCGACGCGGACCCGATCATCCCGGTAGCCAACGGCCGCATCCTGGCCGCGGGCATCCCGCACGCGACGCTGCACATCTACCACGGCGGCCACGTCGAGCTGGTCACCCGCCCGGGCCTGCTCACCCCCCTGATCACCAGCTTCCTGGCCGCGCCGCCGCACGATGCCCGGCACGCCGAACAAGCCCAGACCGGCCGTCACCCCGAAGACCAGGACCCGGGCCAGGCCGCCGACGGCACCGCCGCCCAGGCCGCCCAGGCCACCGCCGGGGCAGACACGCTCGCCGAGGCGCTGCAGGCCGCCCGCACCGCCCAGCAGGCCGCCGAAACCGCCGCCGCCGCGCTCCGCGACGCCCGCGAGCAGGCAACCGCCGCCAAGGACGCTAGTGCGTTATACGCGGGTGAGGGTCTAACCGGCCGAGACCCCGTAACCGGGTGAGTCGGCGGGGGGAGGGCCGGGCTTGATGGCGGCGGAGCCGGCGGAAGCCAGACTCAGTTGCGTTGGCGGATCCACAGCGATACGTGGGCGGGTTCCAGGGCCTGGTGCACGACACTGGCCAGGTCATCGCGGACCGCGTCCAGGTCGACGGCGTTTTTCAGCCGGGCCGCGAACACGGCCACGGTCTCGGTCAGCAGCCACTTCAGCTGCTGCCGTCGCACGATGCTGGCGCGTCGCCAGCTCAGCAGCAACCTGGCGACGAACGACAGCCAGAACGCGACCATGGCCGGGAAGATCACCGTGTGTACAGTGGCCAGCCAGGCCGTCCTGGCGGGCTGATCTGCATTTACGGCGTGTCGTTCCCGTCCTTCGCGCCCGATTTGTGAGCAAATTCCTGTAAGATAATCAGCCTGGCGGGATGGTGGATGATAGCTCGTATGCTCAGCCAGCTTCCTCTCCCGCTGCTGCCGGCCGGGGCGGCCGAGATCGCCGCGGGCGTGGGCCTGCTGGCCGGCGAGGACGGCGGGCTGGTCGCGGTGCACGGGCTGGCCGCCTTCGCCTGGGATGCCGGGGACGAGGCGGGCCGCCGGCTGGCCGCGGTGCAGCTGGTGCGGCTGCGGGCCGCGCCGCAGGGCCAGGTGGCGGAGGCGTTCGGGGTGGACCCGGCCACCATCTGGCGGTGGGACCAGGCGCTGGCCTGCGGCGGGGTGGCCGGGCTGGTCCAGGCAATTACACCACCGCGCCTCTTTCCACGGCTTCTCATGCATCCAGCCAAACAGCGGCGCGGGCACCTGTCCGGCAGCCCCTGCTCGATCGCCCGGGGCGGCACCGTTGCATCTGGAACCCGGTCACCTCGTCAGCGCGACGGCGGCGTCCGCGGCCGAGGCGAACAACTGCCGGCGCGCCGATTTGGCCGTCATCCACCCGCGGTGCTGCCACTCCCGGCCGGCCAGCGAGTCTCCGGCCATCACCACCTCGCCGAACGGGATGGAGCGGTAGCGGGCGATCGCCATCAGCGCGGACGCTTCCATCTCGACGACCAGGCACCCTTCCTCCACCCGGCGCGAGACTCGGGCCCGGGTCTCGCGGTAGATGGCGTCCATCGACCAACTCAGGCCGTGCGTCGTCTCCACGCCGGTGGCGCTAAGCGCGTCGGCCAGGCTCTCAGCCGGACCCGGGTCAGCCGGGACGACCCGGCCGGCCGGCAGGTAGTGGAAGGACGTGCCCTCATCGCGCACAGCGCCGGTCAAGATCACCGCGTGCCCCATCACCAGTTCCGGTACCAGCGCCCCTGCCGCACCGCAGGCGATGACTCCGCGAACTCCGCGGGCAATGACCTGCTCGAGCATGGCACCGGCCAGCGGCGCCCCGACTCCGGGATGGAACACGCCCAGCCGTACACCCCGGTGCTCGATCTCCCACAACGATGCCGGACCCATCTCGCTGTGCAGGCGGCACACTGGCCTCGCGTCTTGACGGCCGGAGAGTTCCTCGACGACGTCCCGGAAGAAGCACGCCACGGCGACCGCCGGCGCGTCGACCGGACGGATCAGCCGACTCGGCTCGATGACCGCCTCACCGGTCAGATCCTCATCCTCCAGTAGCGGCAACCGTCGGCGATCAGCCGGCCCAGACAACCTCTGCACCTCCCGCGCCTCCATCCTATCGGCGCGCCGGTGTAGGCCGGCTGATGCCGATAAGCCCTCTCGTGGCCGCTGGCCTGGTGCCTCCTGCCCGGGGCGGCCTCTCGCCGGCCCGGCGGCGGCCAATGCAAAAACATACGGCCGGCGTGGCTACCCGCGGTGAGCACGTTATTGGCATACATTCCGTTACGTCGCCGGATTATCTAATGCAGGGTATGCCTTGTCAGCTAGCCGCTAAAAGCGGCTGGCGGCACCTTCTTGATCGTTTATACGGCAGCCGTGTCGCCATTGACCTAATGATCTTCGTAGTGCAAGACTCAGGTACTTAGTTTGCGGTCGGCCAGATGGCCGGCCTGGTCGGAAGGGCCGTAGCTCCGCGATGGAGCACGCACCCGGCGGAGCCGGAAAATGGGCGGCCGCCAAGGCGGTCTGGGGACGGTATTGATGTCTGAGTCTGTCGTGATGCTGAAGGAGGGCATCCGCTGAGGCGCGAGGTCGCACCTTCGAGGGGACGGATTGAAATGCCGGAGTGGATGATTCCCGGGTATACCGGGCGGCGGGTACTGGGCTCGGGCGGATTCGGCGATGTGGTGCTGGCTAGGGAGGACAACTCAGGGATAGTGGTGGCGGTCAAGTACCAGGTCAAACCCCACCCTGGCATTGCATGAACTAACTCTCTATGTCAGGAGTCCTGAGTCCAGCAACGGCCGGGGTGCTCAAACCATCGAGCTACTACCTCAGGCGAAGTGGGCCTGTGGTCGTCGGCCTCATTCTGAGGTGCCCACGCCTTTCGCGGGCTCGAGGAGTCGTCGCAAAGCGTCTAGGCCCGGCAATGGAGGGTTCTTGAGACGCTCCAGCAGGCACTCGGTCGCGTCGTCGAGTTTGTCATCGTCTTCTGACCGCGCGGCTATGGCATCCTCCAGTTCGCGCTCCGCATCGTCGGGCCGCCCGATCGCCGCAAGCGCGATCGCCCGGTACAGTGCCCTGTCGAACGGGGTCAGCAGCGCGCCGGGTGACGAGATCGCGCCAGTGAACTGCTCGCGTGCTTCCTCTGCATCGGTAGGCCAGGCAATGACGCCAAGGAACACCCGGGCACCTAGTACGTCGTCGGGTCGCAGCCTGGTGACCTCCAGGAATTCAGCTTTGGCCTCATCGATCCGACCGAGCCCGAACAGCAGGTTGCCCTTGTTGAAGTGTATGGACGGATTGGGATCTAGGCGGATGGCTTCATCGTAGGATTCCAGCGCCTCCTGGTAACGGCCAAGCTCAGAGAGCACGTTCCCGCGACTGTCATGTGCGACGTCATTCTCGGGATCTAGGCGGATGGCTTCATCGTAGGATTCCAGCGCCTCCTGGTAACGGCCAAGGTCAGAGAGCACGTTCCCGCGATTGTAGTGTGCGACGTCATTCTCGGGATCTAGGCGGATGGCTTCATCGTAGGATTCCAGCGCCTCCTGGTAACGGCCAAGGTCAGAGAGCACGTTCCCGCGATTGTAGTGTGCGACGTCATTCTCGGGATCTAGGCGGATGGCTTCATCGTAGGATCCCAGCGCCTCCTGGTAACGGCCAAGGTCAGAGAGCATGTTCCCGCGATTGTTGTATGCGACGTCATTCTCGGGATCTAGGCGGATGGCTTCATCGTAGGATCCCAGCGCCTCCTGGTAACGGCCAAGACGGCGGAGTGCGTTCCCGCGGCCGTTGTATGCATAGCTATATTTGGGATCTAGGCGGATGGCTTCATCATAGGATCCCAGCGCCTCCTGGTAACGGCCAAGGTCAGAGAGCGCGTTCCCGCGGCCGTTGTATGCCGAGCTATATTTGGGATCTTTGCGGATAGCTTCATCGTAGGATCCCAGCGCCTCCTGGTAACGGCCAAGGTCAGAGAGCGCGTTCCCGCGATTGTTGTATGCGACGTCATTCTCGGGATCTAGGCGGATGGCTTCATCGTAGGATCCCAGCGCCTCCTGGTAACGGCCAAGACGGCGGAGTGCGTTCCCGCGGCCGTTGTATGCGTAGCTATATTTGGGATCTAGGCGGATGGCTTCATCATAGGATCCCAGCGCCTCCTGGTAACGGCCAAGACGGCCGAGTGCGTTCCCGCGGCCGTTGTATGCGTAGCTATATTTGGGATCTAGGCGGATGGCTTCATCGTAAGATCCCAGCGCCTCCTGGTAACGGCCAATGTCAGAGAGCGTGTTCCCGCGGCCGTTGTATGCGTAGCTATATTTGGGATTTAGGCGGATGGCTTCATCATAGGATCCCAGCGCCTCCTGGTAACGGCCAATGTCAGAGAGCGTGTTCCCGCGGGCGTTATGAGAACCAGCATATCTGGGATCTAGGCGGATAGCTTCATCGTAGGATTCCAGCGCCTCCTGGTAACGGCCAAGTTCAGAGAGCGTGTTCCCGCGATTATGGTGTGCAACCGAGGCCTCCATAGCGAGAGCGTTCACCCGGAATTTTGCTGTTGCGCTTTTTCTGTAAGAGCCGGGATTAGCCTCCGCTGCTAGGCCGCGATGCTCCCGATCAATGCCGGAGCGAAGGCGGTCTTGAAGTTTGCGATGACGAAATTGGATCGAGATTCCTGATAGGCGTAGTAGCCCAGATGCATAGGCCCAGTCCATAAAAGACGCCGGTCGACGGGGCAACTTGCGCTGAAGTGCTAGAATCTGCGTAGCTACGAAGTAGCGTAGCCAAGGCGAGTCAGCGTCTATCAATCCCCCAGCGGCCAGACCGAATCCAACGCCAGCTATAAGGCCCGAGCCGAATCCCAACGAGAATCCATACTCCATGCCTGCCAAGAGCCCGATTCCGAGTCCGAATCCCAGCCAAACGATAACATCGTAGGTCAGCCCCTGGATGACCAACTGGCTCGGGCGTCCGATTGCCATTGGCGCGCGATCCAGCCCGAAGGGAATCCAGAGAGAGAGGCTAACAACGATAAGCGACAATATTATCAAGCTGGCGATCCCGCCTTTGGCAATCACAAGAGCGAATCCTAGTACGCACAGGATGACTGCCGCAACAGCCCCGGCTGCAAATTGGCGACGCGCATCGGGAAAGCGTATGCGGGATAGATCAAGCCTGCGAAGTTTCAAAGAAGGCTCGCTCGCCTGCCAGATCGCGGCGAGAACCATTCCAATAGCGCTAACGGCCCCGATTTGGCCCCAAATGTCGGAAGGGAGAAGGTGGCCGGACTTGTGGAGGTACAACTCGGCAACGACCAACAAGGGAATGGCTGTCAGCAGGCCGCGCAGAAGTGCAGCGAGATATCGAGGTTTCCGATAGCCGACTGCAGTCCACAGTGTGTTAAGGCTTAGATCGCTGCCTGATCCCCCATAGAGACGCTGCTGCGTCTCCAGATGACCAGCGAGTGTAGTTAGCCAGCGCGTGACATCTTGAGATTTGTAACGATGTCCAGGTCGGGAATGCTGAAGAGTGACGGCAGGTATGAATTGATCAAAAAGATAATCGTCGATGCTATTGCTCGGCATACCGATAATTTCTGCGGGCTGAGTGTCGCGTTGATGGTAAGAAGTGACAGCGAGGAACAGCCGCAGCGGTGAGCCCAACGTGATAGCCAACGGGCTGTCTGGCTGAGATCTAAGGTAATCGCAGATAGGTTGCCAGCGCTGCTGGACCTGGGCATCGTTGGCGTGCTCGGGAAAGCGTTTTGCAAGATAGTCGGCCACCTCGTCAGAATTCAGAGGCTCTAGCTCAACTACCATAACGTCTTGAAGCACGTTCTCCGCGCCTGGTTGGGTTACGGCAGCAGCCAGCTGTCTATAGGTTCCTGTGCGGCAGGTAACGATGACTCGACGAAGGCCCTCACCCGTGGGCCAGTTCAGCGCGCGAGCAACTGCGGCGGCACGACGAGCATCGCGGGGATCGGAGTCCATCTCATCTAGCCCGTCGAGGATTGGTAGCACCAAGCCTCGATCGACAAGCACCTTAGCTATCCGAGCAGGAATCCCGAACGCATCAACGAGATAGCGGGCGATCCAAACATCTAGCTCGGCTGAGACAGCGCCAGCATCGATTTCGCCATCAGCACCGGGATCGAAGGCCGGCAGGCTCAGCCTGAGCGGTATTCTCCAGTTGGCCCCCGGCTGGATACGGTGACTCAGAAGACGCCCGGTCAGATCCAAAAGAAGCTGGTTAGCCAAAACTGTCTTTCCGGCGCCTGCCTCACCTATAATGACTAGCCGACCATGACGCAACCCTGGGTAAATATTCGATCCTTCGTAGAAGTCTACGATGTCCTCCAGCGACCCACTTTCCTGACCGCCATCACTGCGCCAGACCACTAGGTCTCGAGGCCATGACACTTGTTCCGTGGGGGCGAAGCTGACATTCGCTGCCGTGCTGTAACCAGAATCAGCGAGAAATTTGTTCTGCTCGACGGATTCCCGCCTTCTCACTTCACGTGCAAGTCTCTCGGCTGTAGCTGCAATCACCGAGTCATCGAGGGACTTTGCCCGCCACGGTACCCCGAAAACTTGAACGGCTAGCGCCAGTACTGCCACTGTTAGAGCCAGCACGGTGGCGATCACAGCGCCCTTGCCGCTAGCAGTCAGGAGCCATGCTGTACCACCGCCTAGTAGGGCCAGCACGGCAGTAGCTAGCAACCAACTGCGTGTCGTACCCACGTGTCTTCTACCTCCAGGTACATCTTGGCGCTAGATTGACACAATCACCAGCAGGCCTGCCTTGTGGGTGAAGATGAGCGGTGTCCCTCACGGAGATACGAGCTTGGCCGCTGGGTGCACTGGTACAGGGTTCTTGGAGTAAGACCTCCAAGGGAGAAACCTTTCAGTCGGTCAAGCTGGAGGCACCAATGGAGCACTTTGGTGGTCCTGGCGACCACGGGCTACCTTTCTGCTGAGAGCCGAGTCCAGTCCTGGCCATCCTTCCGACCGGCGTCCGTTGGGCCCATGCCCGCGTCGTCCAGTCCCTTCTACAGGACCCGGGCCGCGTTCGTGGACGTGGACAGCCCCATGACCCGTCGTCCCGTGAGCATGGTCCACAGCCGGGCAAATTTCGCCGACCGTGTGGGACTTCCCGGCGCCAGCAGGCGCGATGACTTGCTGGCTGACCCCGCCGACCTCAGCGCCGTTGCCGTCCAGCCGGGCACCATGACATAGCCGAGCTGGGACAGCTGCGTTTCCGCCACCCGGTCGGCGATCGGGGCGACGGCGAGCCGCAGCTTGTGCAGGGTTTCGAGTCCAGGGTACGCCACTTCTCGTCGTCGCGCGCTAGACGTTGAAGCGGAACTCCACGACGTCGCCGTCGCGCATGATGTAGTCCTTGCCTTCGATGCGGGCCTTGCCCGCGGCACGGGCGGCGGCCATGGAGCCCGCCGCGATCAGGTCGTCGTAGGAGACTATCTCGGCCTTGATGAAGCCCCGCTGGAAGTCGCTGTGGATGACGCCGGCCGCCTGCGGCGCCGTCGCGCCGGCCTTGATCGTCCAGGCCCGGGCCTCCTTCGGGCCCGCGGTGAGGAAGGTCTGCAGGCCGAGCGCGCGGAATCCAGCCTGGGCCAGCTGGGCCAGCCCGGGCTCACCAAGGCCGGCCTCGGCGAGCAGTTCGGCGGCCTCGTCCTCGGGCAGCTCGGTCAGGTCCGCTTCGGTCTTGGCGTCGAGGAAGACCGCCTCGGCGGGACTGACTAGCGCGGACAGGCGCTCGCGTAGGTCGGTGTCACCGAGTTCGCCCACGTCGCAGTTGAACACATAGAGGAACGGCTTGGCCGTCAGCAGCTGCAACTCGCGCAGCGCGGCCAGATCGATGCCCGCGGCAGAGGCACCGGCCCACAGAGTGACCCCGGTGTACAGGAGCTTCTCGGCGGCCTGCGCGGTCTGGGCCACCCGCGCTCGCTCGGCATCCCTGGCGAACTTGGTTTCCTTGGCCAGCCGGGGCAGAGCCTTCTCCAGCGTCTGCAGGTCGGCCAGGATCAGCTCGGTAACCACCGTCTCGATGTCGCGCTCGGGCGACACGTCGCCGTCCACATGGGCGACGTCGGGGTCGGCGAAGACGCGCACCACCTGGCAGATCGCGTCCGTCTCGCGGATATGGGCCAGGAACTGGTTACCGAGCCCCTGGCCCTGCGAGGCGCCACGGACCAAGCCGGCGATGTCGGTGAACCGCACGCTGGCGGGCACGATCCGCGCGGAGTCGTACAGCTTGGCCAGCTCGGCCAGGCGCGGGTCGGGGACGCCGACCACGCCGATGTTCGGCTCGATGGTGGCGAACGCGTAGCTGGACGCGAGTGCCCCGGCTCGGGTCAGCGCGTTGAACAGGGTGGACTTGCCGACGTTGGGCAGGCCGACGATGCCGATAGACAGGCTCACCCGCGCGAGTCTAGTGGCGCGGGCCGGCGCGGAAGGCAGCGCTAGAACTGGGCCTCGTACTCGGCGGGGTCGATACGGGCCTCGACGACCAGCGGGCGGTCGCCCCGGGACCGGGAACCGACGTCGGCCAGCGCCTTCTCCAGGGCGGCCGGGGTATCGGCCCGCACCCCGTCGCAGCCCATCGCCTCGGCCAGCGCGGGCAGGTCCGTCCCGCCCAGCCGGGTCGCGGTCGGCGGGTAGCCCATGAGCTGCTGGCGCAGTTCGATCCGGTTCAGGCTGCCGTCGGCGAAGACCACGACGACCACGGGCAGGCCCAGGCCCGCGGCGATCCGCATCTCGGTCGCGGTCATCGCGAACCCACCGTCGCCGACCAGGGCGATCACCGGCCGGTCCGGGAACGACAGCCGGGCCGCGATCGCGGCCGGGACGCCGAACCCCATGGCCGACAGCCCATTGGTCATCAGCACCGACCGCGGCCGGGAAGCCGTCCAGACCTGCCCGGCCATGATCTTGTGCGAGCCGACGTCGGTGGTCACGATGGCGTCGGCCGGGGCGGCCTCGCGGGCGATCGCGACCACGTCCGAGGGGTTGAGCCGACCCTCGGCCCGCCCGGCCTGCCAGGCCGCGCGCAGCCGGGCCCGGTGCGCCGCCACCTCGGCCGGCGCCCACCGGGGCTCACCCGACCAGGCGGCCGTGACCCAGCCCAGCAGCGCGGCGACGTTACCGACCAGTTCGTGCGCGCTGGCGTAGACCTGATCGGTGTTCGGCGTGGTGTCCAGGTGCAGCACCGGCGTGGTGACCGACCACGGGCTGATCAGCTCGACCGGGTCGAACCCGACGGCCAGGACCAGGTCGGCCCGGGCCAGCAGGTCCCACACGACCCGGTGGCCGGCCATGTCGAGGACGCCGGCGAAGTACGGGTGCTCCTCGGGGATCACCCCCTTGGCCATGGGCGATACCACGACCGGGATCCCGGCCAGCTCGGCGAGCCGGGCCAGTTCCGGGCCCGCGCCGCAGCGGACGGCGGCGGTGCCCGCCAGGAGCACCGGGCGCCGCGCGGCCCGCAGGTCCGCCAGCGGGTCGCCGTCGCCGTAGACCTCGACCGTGCCCGCGGCCGGGGCCAGCGGCGGCACGGCGATCTCCCCGGTCCCGGCCGGAACCGCCCAGGCGTCGGCGGTCACGGTCAGGTGGACGGCGCCGGGACGTTCGGCGACCGCGGTGCGCAGCGCCTTGCGCGTCACGATGTCCGCCGAGGCCGGGTCCAGGCGCAGGGTCAGCTTCGTGACCGGCGCGAACATCCGGCCGTGATCGACCACCTGGTGGGTGAAGAACTGCTCGCGCGAGCTCTCGATCTGGCCGGAGACGGCCAGCAGCGGCACCCGGTCCAGGGTGGCCGAGGCCACGCCGTTCAGCACCGCCGTGGAGCCGGGCCCCAGGGTGGACAGGCACACGCCGGGCAGACCGGTGGCCATGGCCGCGCCTTCGGCCATGAACGCGGCGGTGCCTTCCCGCACCGCCGACACGAGCTCGATGCCCCGCTGCCGGGATGCCTCCATGAAGTCGATGACCGACTCGCCGGGATAGCCGAACACGTACCGCACGCCGGCCGCGTGCACGTACCCGGCCAGCAGCGACGCGGTGGACCCCGCTTCCATCGTCCCATTCTCCACGAACCGGGCGCGGCGGCTGGCACCACGGGTCCGTTCCGAATAATAAAAGAGGGCATCCGGGCCCGGGCGTGTCGGCGGGAGTATTCGCCTACCGGGTGCGATCATCGCTGCATATGACCTCTTTGCTCGTCGGCCTGCTGCTCGGGATCGTCATCGGGGCGGTGATCGGGTACCTCTACACGCGCGGTCGGCTGGCGGACGCCAGCGCCCGGGCGCGCGCCGCCGAACAGCGGGCCGCGCTCGTCGACGGTCATCTGGCCGAGCGCTTCGAGGCGCTGTCCGCGCAGGCGCTGGACGCGAGCACCGCGCGGTTCCTCGAGGTCGCGGAGGGGCGGCTGCAGGCGGCGAACGCGAACGCGGCCGGGGAGCTCGAGACCCGCCGCGCCGCGGTCGAGCACCTCATCGGGCCGCTGAAGGAAACCCTGGCCCGGGTACAGGAGCAGCTACGGGAGTCGGACGTGGCCCGGACGCGCTCGCACGCCGCGCTGGCCGAGCAGGTCGCCATCGCCCGGCAGACCTCCGAGCAGCTGCGGGTCCAGACCCAGGCGCTGGTCACCGCGCTGCGGCGGCCGGAGGCCCGGGGCCGCTGGGGCGAGCTCCAGCTGCGCCGGGTGGCCGAGCTGGCCGGGATGAGCGCGCGCTGCGACTTCGACGAGCAGGTGACCGTCGCGGACGGCACGCAGCGGCCGGACATGGTGGTGCGCCTGGCGGGCGGCAAGAACATCGTGGTCGACTCGAAGGTCTCGCTCGCCGCGTACCTGGATGCCGCGGAGAGCGAGGATGAGGACGTGCGCGCGGCGAGGATGGACGCGCACGCGCGGCACCTGCGGGACCACGTGGACCGGCTGGCCGGCAAGGCCTACTGGGCCGCGCTGAGCCCGTCGCCGGAGTTCGTCATCCTGTTCATCCCGGGTGAGGCGTTCCTGGCCCCGGCGCTGGAACGCGACCCCGGGCTGCTGGAGTACGCCATCGGCCGCAAGGTCCACATCGCCACGCCCACCACGCTGGTCACGATGCTGCGCACGGCGCAGTACGCGTGGCAGCAGGCGGCGCTGGCGGACAATGCGCGGGCCGTGTTCGACCTCGGCCGCGAGCTGTACGAGCGGATCGGCGGGCTGGGCCGGCACGTGGACCAGCTGGGCCGCACGCTGACCAAGGCCGTGTCCGCCTACAACCAGACGGTCGGCTCGCTGGAGAGCCGGGTGCTGGTCACCGCCCGGCGGCTGAACGAGCTGAGCGTGGTCGAGGGCGAGCTCGGCGCCGCCGGCGCCGGTCGAGGAGGCGACCCGGGCGCTGTCCGCGCCCGAGCTGGTGGCGGGCGGCCCGGCCGGGATCGAGGCCGACAGCGGCCTGGCCCGTCGGCCTGGTGCGCGCGGCTCGATGACGCAGATCCGGGCCCGGACGCCGGACCGTCAGGGCGGGCCGCGCCTGGAACCCAAGGCGTCGGTGCGCCTCACCGGGCGCGGGGCGCTCGCGGCGCTGTTCGCGCTGTGCTTCCTCACCGAGCTGATCGCGGCCTGGACCGGCTGGGGCACGCTGGCGGGCGCGGCGTTCGTCTGCGGCTGCGGCGCCGTCACCTACTACACCAGGACCAGCGGCCTGCGGGCGGTGGTGGTGGCTCCGCCGCTGATGTTCTTCGCCGGGTCCGCCTGCGCGCAGGTGCTCACGGCGCCCGGGACGCTCCTGGCCGCGACGGGGATCCTGGTCACGCTGGGCACGTCGGCGCCCTGGCTGTTCACCGGCACGGCGCTCACCATCGTGGTCGCCGTCGGCCGCGGCTACCGGCCCGCGCTGCCCCGGCGGCCTCACCACCCAGCAGGCCGCCGCTAAGCTCCGCGTGGCCCGCGCGGCCTGCGCGGACCGCAGCTCGCGCGGCAGCGCGAAGGTCATGTCCTCCGGCACCGCCTCGACCTCCTCGACGGCGCCGAACCCGCAGCTGGCCAGCTTGCCGAGCACGGCGGTCACCAGTTCCTCCGGCACCGAGGCCCCGCTGGTCACGCCGACCGTCGTGACCCCGTCCAGCCAGCGCTCGTCGACCTCGCCGGCGTCGTCGACCAGGTGGGCGGACGCGCCGTGATCCCTGGCCACCTCGACCAGGCGGACCGAGTTGGAGGAGTTCGGCGAGCCCACCACGACCACCAGGTCGGCCCGGGCCGCGATGGCCTTGACCGCCGCCTGGCGGTTCTGGGTGGCGTAGCAGATGTCGTCGCTCGGCGGGTCGAGCAGGGCCGGGAAGCGCTGGCGCAGCGCGCTGACCGTCTCGGCCGTCTCGTCCACCGACAGCGTGGTCTGTGACAGCCAGACCACGCGCGACGGGTCCCTGACCTGGACGTCCGCGGCCCCGTCGGCGCCGTCGACCAGGCGGACCCGGTCCGGAGCCTCCCCCGAGGTGCCCACGACCTCCTCGTGGCCGGCGTGGCCAACCAGCAAGATGTCGTAGTCCCTGGCGGCGAAGCGCCGCGCCTCGCTGTGCACCTTGGTGACCAGAGGGCAGGTGGCGTCGATCGCGCGCAGCCCGCGGCGTTCGGCGTCGAGG
Organism: uncultured Actinomycetes bacterium; assembly: GCA_963801155.1. Classification (GTDB taxonomy): domain Bacteria; phylum Actinomycetota; class Actinomycetes; order Streptosporangiales; family Streptosporangiaceae; genus Palsa-504. The sequence continues at coordinate 26,617 of CAWDEB010000009.1, read as the reverse complement.
CGGACTTCGGGAGCGATGCCGTGCGCGGAGAAGACCACGACCGCGCCGGGCGGCACCTCGTCCACCTCTGTGACGAAGACCGCACCGCGCTTTTCCAGCGAGCTGACCACGTGGGTGTTGTGCACGATCTGCCTGCGGACGTAGACCGGCGGGCCGAACTTGTCCAGGGCCAGCTCGACCGCCTGCACGGCCCGGTCGACGCCGGCGCAGTAACCGCGCGGCTTGGCAAGCAGGACCCGCCGCTCGGTGACCTGTTCCGGCACGTGTGAGCTAGCCATAATTCGACGCTAGCACGCTGGCCAGGCGCTCAGGCTGGCGGGCGGAGACGGCCGGGGCTGGCGCGGTCCCGGCGGTGCGCCGTATTCTCACTCTCCGGTAATTGTTGCCCGTCGCGGCAGAAGGCGCGAAGATTACCCGGCAGGGAACACCCGCTGACTTACAGCGACGCGCGCCCGGGGATGCCGGGAAGCCTGCCTGGGCGCTGCGAGATACCAGTCCCTAGGGAGAGCGACATGCGCTTGCCGCAGGTCAGTGACCGTATCAAGGAGGCCCCGGCGCAGGCCTTGCGCGGAGTTTTCGCCGGGATCGGCCAGCTCCTGCTCATCACGGACAAGCTCAGGAACAAGACACCAGCCGGCCAGCAGGTCCCGCAGGCCCGCGCACCCGAGCCGTCGCAAACGCGCGCGGACCCAGCCCCTCCAGCCTCGCCGGCCCCAGTGGCTCACGCCGCCCCGCCGGCCAGCGCCAGCCCCGCCGACCAGCCGGCCCCGCGGCCAGCGGGTTACGGAGGCCCCGCCGGCCCCAGCGGCTCAGCCGGCCCGGCGACCCCGGCGACCCCGCCGGCTCAGCGGGTCACGGAGGCCAGGGACTTCGACAAGACCGGCAACGTGCGGCTGATCACCAGCGCGGAAGCCGGAGCGGGCCACACGGCGCCGACCGCCGATACGACGGCCACGGTCAGCGAGGCCACGGCGGCGACCGGGAGGCGCCCGCGACGGCGCGGGCCGAACCGGGCGCGCCGCTGCCGAACTACGGCGAGCTGTCGATCGCCTCGCTGCGCGCGCGGCTGCGGAACCTCGACCTCACGCAGCTGCGGCAGCTGGCCGCGTACGAGAAGGCGCACGCCGCCCGGTCCGAGGTCATGACCATGTTCGAGCGCCGGATCGTCAAGCTGGAGGCCGAGGCGAGCGCAGAGCGAACGGGCCGGAGCCGATGCGGAAGCGGAGGCCGAGGCGCGAGAGGACGTGGCGGCGAGGTACAGGCGCCGGTAGAAGCGGAGGCGGAGGGCGAGAGCCTAGTGGCCCTTGACACATCGGCCGAATCCCCGGTTCCGGTCCGCACCATCCTGCAGCTGGTCGGTGGGTGGATCGGCCGGCTCGGCCGGATCTGGGTGGAAGGGCAGATCGCCGAGTGCGCCGTCCGCGGCAGCGCGGTGTTCATGACCCTGCGCGACCCGGTCGCGGCCGTGTCGGTCCGGGTCATCTGCTCCCGGCAGGTGTTCGACGCCGCCGAGCCGCGGCCCGCCGAGGGAGCCCGGGTGGTGATCTGGGCCCGGCCGGATTTCAACGCCAACCGCGGCTCGTTCGCCCTGACCGCGCTCGAGATCCGCGCGGTGGGCGTGGGCGAGCTGCTGGCGCGGCTGGAAAGGCTGCGCCGCCAGCTCGGTTCGGAAGGGCTTTTTTCGGCCGAACGAAAACGTGCTCTTCCCTTCCTGCCCCGTGTCATCGGCCTCATCTGCGGGCGCGGCTCGGCGGCCGAGCGCGACGTGCTCCAGAACGCCGCGCGGCGCTGGCCGGCCGTGCGGTTCCGGGTCGAGGAGACGGCGGTGCAGGGACCGTACGCGGCCGAGGAGGTGATCGACGCGCTGCGGCGGCTGGACGAGGACGCCGAGGTGGACGTGATCGTGATCGCCCGCGGCGGCGGGTCGCTGGAAGACCTGCTCCCGTTCTCCGACGAAACGCTGATCCGGGCGGTCGCGGCGTGCCGGACCCCGGTGGTGAGCGCGATCGGCCACGAGCAGGACACGCCGCTGCTGGACTACGTGGCCGATCTTCGCGCGTCCACGCCGACCGACGCGGCCAAGCGGCTGGTGCCCGACGTCGGCGAGCAGCTCGCGCTCGTCGCCCAGCTGCGGGACCGGGCCCGGCGGTGCGTGACCGGCTGGCTGGACCGGGAGACGGCCTGGCTGCAGGCGATCCGGTCCCGGCCGGCGCTGGCCGACCCGGTGCGGGAGGTGGAACGGCAGGCCGAACGGGTCGATGCCCTGCTGCAGCGGGCCCGGATGTCGCTGTCCGGCAGCCTGGCCCGCGGCGGCGACGATCTCGCGCACACCCGGGCCCGGCTGCTCGCCCTCTCGCCCGCGTCCACGCTGCGCCGCGGCTACGCGATCGTGCAGCATCGCGACGACGGCGTGGTCCGCAGCGCGGCCGAGGTGGACCCGGGTGAGACGCTGACGGTCCGGTTCGCGGCGGATCAGCTCACCGTGCGCGCCGACGGATAGGGTTGGGACCGTGGCAGACGCGGTTCCTCCTCAGGAGGCCCTGTCGTACGAGCAGGCCAGGGACAAGCTGGCCGCGGTGGTCAAGCGCCTGGAGGCCGGCGGCCTGACCCTGGAGCAGTCCCTCGAGCTGTGGGAGCGCGGCGAGCGGCTGGCCGCGGTGTGCGAGGAGTGGCTGGACGGGGCGCGGGCCCGGCTCGCGGCCGCCATGGCCAAGCGCGACGATACCGATCGGCCCGCCGCGGAGGACGACGCGCCCTTCTGACTCCCGTTTGCATGCCTTCATGCTGGGCAAAGCGGATAGAAGGCGACAGCGAGGCAGGCGCGATGAATCCCGTCGAGCGGACGATCAGGCGGATAGACGCCACGCAGCGCCGGTTCACGCCGACCGCGTTCGTCTTCGGGGTGATCAAGAAATACGGCGACGACAACGGCGGCGTGCTGGTCTCCAACCTGGCCTACTCCGCCTTCGTCTCGCTGTTCCCGCTGCTGCTGATACTGGTGACGATCCTCGGCCTGATCGCCTCGGCCGACCCGTCGTTCCGGGAAAGTGCCGTGAAGGACGCCGTGGCAAACCAGATCCCGCTGCTCGGCCAGACGCTGACCAGCAACGTGGATGCGCTGCAGCGCTCGAGCACCATCGGGCTGATCGTGGGCCTCCTCGTGCTGATCTACGGCGTCACCGGCCTGGCCCAGGCCGGGCTGTTCACGATGGATCAGGTGTGGAACCTGCCCGGGCCGGCCCGGCCGGGCTACGTGCAGCGGCTCGGGCGGGCGCTGCTCTTCCTGTGCCTGCTCGGCGGCGGCGTGATCGTCACCACGGGGCTGGCCAGTCTCAGCACCTACCTGCAGGGCAGGGGATTCTGGTTCAACCTCCTGATCTACGTGGTCACCGCGGCCTTCGGCGCGGGCATGTACCTCGGCGCGTTCCGCGCGCTGACCCCGAAGGGCGTGCCGACCCGCAGCCTGCTGCCCGGGGCGATCACCGGCGGGATCCTGTGGACGGTGCTGCAGGTCCTCGGCGCCTGGCTGGTCCATCGTTTCCTGCACAGCAACTCGGTCTACGGCGTGTTCGCCACCGTGCTCGGCCTGCTGGCCTGGATCTACCTGGCCACCGAGATCACCGTGTACTGCGCGGAGATCAACGTGGTCCTGGCCCGGCGGCTCTGGCCGCGGTCCATCATCCAGCCGCCGCTGACCGAGGCCGACCGGGCCAGCATGGCGCTGCAGGCCCTGCAGAACCAGCGGCGCCCGGAGCAGCACATCGAGGTGACGTTCGACGACCGCCCGCCCGACGCGCCCGAGCCGGCCAGCACCCCGCAGACGCCCGACCAAGTGGCACCGCCCGCGCCGGTGCCCGGGCCCCGCGGCGAGCCGGATCCGAGCTGAGCGGGCGGCCGGGCGCAGCGAGGCGGCTAGCTTACGCAGCCCGGAACGATGATCGTGGCTGAATAGGATCGCCTTACCGGCCCAGCGGGAAGGAACACGATATGACCGCCGAGCAGCACGCCCACGAACCAGCCAGCCAGGCCCCCGACCGCAACCTGGCCCTCGAGCTTGCCCGGGTGACCGAGGCCGCGTCGATGGCGGCCGCCCGCTGGGTGGGCCGCGGCGACAAGAACGGGGCCGATGGCGCCGCCGTGCACGCGATGCGGATGCTGATCAACTCGGTGTCGATGCGCGGCGTGGTGGTCATCGGGGAGGGCGAGAAGGACCACGCCCCGATGCTGTACAACGGCGAGGAGGTGGGCGACGGCACCGGTGCCGCCTGCGACGTCGCGGTCGACCCGATCGACGGCACCCGGCTGTGCGCCAACGGCATGCCGAACGCGATCTCGGTCCTGGCCGTGGCGGGCCGCGGCTCCATGTACGACCCGTCCGCGGTGTTCTACATGTCCAAGCTGGCCACCGGCCCCGAGGCGGCCGGCATGGTCGACCTCGACGCCCCGCCCGCGGCCAACGTCCTGGCCGTGGCCAAGGGCAAGGGCTGCTCGCCGCAGGACGTCACCGTGGTCATCCTCGACCGCCCCCGCCACGCCGAGCTGATCTCCGAGGTCCGGGCCAGCGGCGCCCGGATCCACCTGATCACCGACGGCGACGTGGCCGGCGCCATCATGGCCGCGCGCGAGGGCACCGGGATCGACCTGATGCTGGGCATCGGCGGGACGCCCGAGGGCATCATCGCCGCGTGCGCGCTGAAGTGCCTCAACGGGGTCATCCTCGGCAAGCTCGCGCCGCGGGACGAGGCCGAACGCCGCCGCGCGCTGGAGGCGGGCCACGACCTGAACCGCGTGCTCACCACCGACGACCTGGTCACGTCGGACGACGTGTTCTTCGCCGCCACCGGGATCACCGACGGCGAGCTGGTCGACGGCGTCCGGTACCTGCGCGGCCACGCCACCACTCACTCGCTGGTCATGCGGTCCCGGTCCGGGACGATCCGGAGCATCAAGAGCGAGCATCAGCTCTGGAAACTCCGCGCCTACTCCTCGGTCAAGTTCGACTTAACTGTGTCAGCCACGGGGGACGAACCCGGATAACCCCCTGGCACCCCCCGCGGGACTCAGCGGCGGCCGAACAGCCGGAGGCGGCGGGGCCTGGGCGGCGTACGCACGATGATCTCGCCGCCGAGGACCAGGCCTTTGACCTCGATGACGGGTGTGTCCGCGGCGGCGGGCGGCGCCGTGCCGCCCCGCCGGCGGCCGAGCACCACGGGAGCGGTCACGACCACGGACACCCCGTCTGGCACGATCAGCCTCAGCCGCCCGCCGATCACGGTGGCGAGTAGCTGCACGTGACGGGCCTGCAGGATGGCCTGGGTGAAGTCGGCCTCCACCTCGCCGAACATGGCGGTCACGGTGAGGGTTTCCGGCACCACCCAGCGGCCGCCGCGGCGGGCCGGGCCGAAGATGCCGCTGATCACCCGGCCGCCCTCCAGGCGCACCGGCTGGGCCGAGGGTACCGCCAGGTCCCCGGTCAGGTCGGCCAGCTCGCCCAGCGTCCGCGCCGTGCAGGCCTGCTGGACTCGTTCGGCGTGCTCGTCCGCGGTGAGCCGCCCGTCGCTCGCGGCCTCGGCGAGCAGGGCGAGCACCCGGTCCCGGTCAGCGTCGGACGCCCGCAAGTCGCGAGGTGCCTGCCGTGGGCTCATGGACTGAAGCTACCCTGTTACCCCGCTGTACGCGGCGGGGTGGAACATGCTACCCATTTGCCATGACAGACGGAGCGATCGAAACGGTGATGGGGCGGACCAGCCAGGAACAGATCCGGCTGGTCCGCTTCCTCTACGCCGATCATGGCGGGATCATCCGCGGCAAGGCGTCCGGCACCGGGCGGCTGCGGGAGCGCATGGCCAGCGGCATCGGGCACACCGTGGCGATGATGGCTATGTCCATGCTCGACCAGCTGCAGCCGGTGGCCGGGATGGGGCCGGTCGGCGAGGTCCGGATCGTGCCCGACCCTGGCACGTTCGTCGCGCTCCCGTACGCGCCGGGCGCCGGGGCCATGCTCGCGGACCTGGTCAAGCCGGACGGCTCGCCGTGGGAGGCGTGCGCCCGGACGTTCCTCAAGCGGGCCATCGCCGACCTGGCCAGCGAGGGCTACGCGATGCAAGCCGCGTTCGAGCCCGAGTTCACCATCGGCCGTCGCGAGTCCTCCCCCGCCGGGCCCTCCATCCCGGACCGGCTCATCCCGCTCGACGACAGCCTGTGCTACTCCGCCACCGGCTTCCACCTGGCGCACGACCTCGCCATGGAACTCGCCGACGCGCTCGAGGAGCAGGGCCTCGCCGTCGAGCACTACTACCCGGAGCTCGGCCACGGCCAGCACGAGATGTCCATCAGGCACGCCGACGCGCTGCGCGCCGCCGACAACCACGTGCTGTACCGGGAGACCGTGCGCGGCGTGGCCTTCCGGCATGGCCTGTGGGCCAGCCTGGCCCCCAAGCCGATTCCCGACCAGGCGGGCAACGGCACTCACCTGCACGCCTCGCTCACCGACCTCACGGCGGACGGCGAGCCCGGCGGGCGGAACGTCTTCGCCGACCCCGCCGACCGGCATGGCCTGTCCCAGGTCGGCTACCACTTCATCGGCGGGCTCCTCGCCCACCTGCCCGCCCTGGTCGCGCTGACCTGCGCCAGCGTGAACAGCTACCGCAGGCTCGCGCCGCAGATGTGGGCCAGCGCGTACACCTGCTACGGGATGGACAACCGGGAGGCCGCGATCCGGATCTGCTCTCCGCTGCGGGGGGACCCGGGAAGTTCGGTCAACCTGGAACTGAAGCCGTCGGATTCCAGTGCCAACCCGTACCTCGCGCTCGGCGGGTTCATCTACGCTGGCCTGGACGGCATCCGCGGCAAGCTGGATCCCGGGGAGGCCATGAACGTCGACCCGGCCACCCTCAGCGAGGCCGAACGGGCCGTCAGCGGTGCCCACCGGCTGCCCGCCTCCCTGGCCGCGGCCCTGGACGCGCTGAGCACGGACACCATGCTGATGGACGCGCTCGGCCCGCTGCGCAGCAGCGCCTACCTGGCCGTCAAGCGCTCAGAGGCAGCCCACTTCGCGCACTCCACCGACCCCTATTACGAGTGCTTCCACCACTTCACGAAAATCTAGGCCGCAGGGCACCCGGCCGAACCAGTGGATGTGACGTCCAGCCGGAAGAGACGTTACGGTGTCACATCCATGGGCTGAACGAGCCGACGCTGCGGAGGCGGCGACAGCGTGCCGACTGGAGGAAGATACGGCGGCGGCGCCGCAGCTCAGCCGGACGCGGACGGGGGCACCGCGTGCTTAGCACACATCGCGCGGACGGGGGCACCGCGCGGCGCGGCGCCGCCGCATAGCGTCACGATACAAGCTTGCCGAAACATGTACAAGTCGTGACCAGCGAGACACAACGTTTGTTTCGGCCGGACAAGGGACGCTGACGCCAGAAACGCCCGGTAAGTGTGGGATCCCCGGGGCCCCAGGTGGGCTCCGGGATGGCGGGACGAGGCAGGACAGGGCGGGGACGGGGACGGGCGGGACGGCACCGGGGACAGGCGGCACGAGACCGGGGACAGGCGGCACGGGACCGGGGACAGCACGGTGCTGCACCAGCCTAAGCTGAGTATGGTGGCCCCCGCGAGCCAAAGGACGCGGCACGGCCTGGACTGACGAGCGACGAAGGACCGAGGAGGGAAGGCTGTGCGTCAAGAGCGCCCGGAGGCGAGCGGGACAACACAGTTCAGCTACACCGACCTGCTGCCGGCCGGCGCGGACCCCACCCCGTACCGGCGTCTGACCAGTGACGGCGTGAGGAACCACGATTCGTTCGGCAGAAAATTCCTCGAGGTGGAGCCGCAGCTGCTCACCCTGCTGACTTCCGCGGCCATGCGCGACATCGCCCACCTGCTGCGGCCCGCGCACCTCAGCCAGCTACGGTCCATCCTGGGCGATCCGGAGGCGAGCCCGAACGACCGGTACGTGGCGCGTGACCTGCTGAAGAACGCGTGCATCGCGGCCGGCGGGGTGCTGCCCATGTGCCAGGACACCGGCACCGCCATCGTGATGGGCAAGCGCGGCCAGCACGTGCTCACCGACGGGCGTGACGAAGAGCACATCGCGCGCGGCGTCTACGACGCGTACACCACGCTGAACCTGAGGTATTCGCAGCTCGCGCCGCTGACCATGTGGGAGGAGAAGAACACCGGCAGCAACCTGCCGGCCCAGATCGAGATCTACGCCACCGGCGGCGACGAGTACAAGTTCCTGTTCATGGCCAAGGGCGGCGGCTCGGCCAACAAGTCGTTCCTGTACCAGCAGACCAAGGCCGTGCTCAACCCGGCCCGGATGCTGGCCTTCCTCGAGGAGAAGATCCGGTCGCTGGGCACCGCGGCGTGCCCGCCCTACCACCTGGCCATCGTGGTCGGCGGGACGAGCGCCGAGTTCGCGCTGAAGACGGCCAAGCTGGCCTCGGCGAAGTACCTGGACGCGCTGCCTTCGTCCGGGTCGGCCGCGGGGCACGGGTTCCGGGACGCCGAGCTGGAACGCGCGGTGCTCGACGTCACCCGCCGGATCGGCATCGGCGCGCAGTTCGGCGGCAAGTACTTCTGCCACGACGTGCGGGTGATCCGGCTGCCCCGGCACGGGGCATCCTGCCCGGTCGCCATCGCGGTGTCCTGCTCGGCGGACCGGCAGGCGCTGGGCAAGATCACCGCCGACGGGGTGTTCCTCGAGCAGCTCGAGACCGACCCCGCTCAGTACCTGCCCGATCCCTCCGGGCTGGAGGACGAGGGTGACGTGGTGGCCATCGACCTGAGCCAGCCGATGGCTGCCATCCGGGCGGAGCTGAGCCGGTATCCGGTGCGCACCCGGGTGTCGCTGACCGGGCCGCTGGTCGTGGCCCGGGACATCGCGCACGCCAAGATCGCCGAACGGCTGGACGCGGGCGAGCCCATGCCCTCCTACCTGCGTGACCACCCGGTGTACTACGCGGGGCCGGCCAAGACCCCGGAAGGGTACGCGTCCGGCTCGTTCGGGCCCACGACGGCGGGACGGATGGATTCCTACGTCGACCGGTTCCAGGCGGCGGGCGGCTCGCTGGTCATGCTGGCCAAGGGCAACCGGTCGGCGGCGGTGACGGCCGCGTGTAAGCAGTACGGCGGTTTCTACCTCGGCTCGATCGGCGGCGCCGCGGCGCGGCTGGCGCAGGACTGCATCACCCGGGTCGAGGTGCTGGAGTACCCCGAGCTCGGCATGGAGGCGGTGTGGCGGATCGAGGTGCGCGACTTCCCGGCGTTCATCGTGGTCGACGACAAGGGCAATGACTTCTTCACCGACCCGTCCGGGCCGGTGCTGAGCATCGGAGCGCACCCGTGAGCGAGCGAAAGGGCAAAAGGACCAGCACAATCTGGTGACACTTAATCAATGCTTAGGTGGCCCCCAGAGACCTTTCAGCGAACACCGTGTATGGTCCGCCTATGCACCCTTTGGCGGACACCGGCCGGGTGATCGCCGGGCGCTACCGCCTGGAGGCCCCCATCGGCCGAGGTGCCATGGGGGTGGTGTGGCGTGCCCGCGACCTGCTGCTCGACCGTGACGTCGCGGTCAAGGAAGTCCAGATAGCGGAGACGCTCACCGATGAGGAGCGCGCCAACGCCTACCAGCGGACGCTGCGTGAGGCCAAGACCGCCGCCCGGCTGAATCACCCCGGCGTGGTGACCGTGTACGACGTGGCCGAGGACGAGGGCCGGCCGTGGATCGTCATGCAGCTGGTCAGCGCGCAGTCGCTGGATCAGGTGCTCGCCACCTCGGGTCCGCTGTCGCCGCGCCAGGCCGCCGAGGTGGGCCGCCAGCTGCTGTCCGCGCTGAGCGTCGCGCACGCCGCCGGCGTGATGCACCGGGACGTCAAGCCGAGCAACGTGCTGCTCGGCCGCGATGACCGGGCCGTGCTGACCGACTTCGGCATCGCCACCTTCCAGGGTGATCCCAGGCTCACCCAGACCGGCATGGTAATGGGATCGCCGGGCTTCACCGCGCCGGAGCGCATCCGCGGCGAGGACGCCTCCCCCGCGTCCGACCTGTGGTCGCTCGGCGCGACCCTGTTCGCCGCGGTCGAGGGGTACGGGCCGTTCGAGAGGCGCGGCGGCGTGATCACCACCATGTCGGCCATCATCAACGAGGACGCGCCCCCCGCCTCGACGGCGGGCGCGCTCGGGCCGGTTATCGCCGCCCTGCTGCGCCGGGAACCGGCCGACCGGCCGGACGCGAGCGCGGCCACCCGGATGATCACCGACGTGCTGCCGCTGCTGCCGGCCGCGTCGGGTCCCGAGCCGGCCGGCTACCAAGCCACCGCGCTGTCCGCGTCGTCCCGGCCGAAGGCGCCGGCCCCTGGCGAGACTTCCCTGGACTTCGGCTCGTCCGACCATACGGACGCGGCGGATCCGCTCGGCCCGGTAGCGGCCGCCGACACGCAGGGCGGGGGCGACCCGGCGTCGGCCGGGACCGCGCCCACGACGCCGCAGCCCGTCCTCGGCGACGCGGCCCGGCATGACCAGGCGGCGTACGAGCAGCCGACCGAGTACCGCGCGCCGGCCCGGGACGAGCAGCCGCCGACACAGTTCGACCCGAAGGGACGCTGGGGCGCCGGCGGAGCCGCTTCGGGGTCCGCCACTCCGCCGCCGCCGGACTTTTCGTCCTGGTACGACCCGGCGCCCAGGTCAGGCCCGGCGCCTTCGGCCCAGCCCTGGCCGGGTGCGGCGTCTCCCGCCCAGCCCTGGCCGGGCGCGGCCTACCAGGCCGGGTCCGGGAGCCAGGCCGGGTCCGGGAGCCAGGGGGGCGCCGGGTCGCCAGCGGGACCGGGCTCGTCGCCCTGGTCCGGCCCCGCAGCCCCGTCGGGGGCCCGGCCGGACTACCGGCCCGCGACGCCGCCGCGCCGCCGGCGGCGGCGCGGCCTGTGGCTCGCTCTGGTGCTGCTGGCCCTGCTGGGCGCGGGCGCGGGCGCTGCCACCATCGTGCTGCTGCGGCACAGCCCGGGCGGCACGCCGATCGGGCAGGGCAGCAGCCCGCCGGTCAGCTCGTCGGGACCGGCGGGGACGCTCCCGCCGGCCACGCTGCAGATCGTCGATGCGGTCAACAGGAGCCCGGGGGCCCTGCCGGCCGGATGGGCCACGGTCAGGCAGCAGGCCACGGGTACCGAGACCGCCGGCTTCATCATCGCCGCGCCCTCCAACTGGACGCAGTCCACCCACGGCTACCAGACCTACCTCCGGGATCCGGCGGAGAACGCGAACATCCTCATCGACCTCACGCCGCACACCTACCCGAACAACATGGTGGCCGAGGCGCAGTTCATCAAGAAACAGTCGCTGGCCCAGAACCGCTTCCCCGGCTACAGCCAGGCCATAGGGGGATTGGCCGCGACACCGATCCGCGGTACGCCAGGGGCGTGGTGGAAGTTCACCTGGGACGACAACGGGGTCACGCAGGAAGCCATCGATCTGCTCTTCGTCCTGCACACCCCGGCGGGCGCGCAGTCCTACGCGCTGTACATGACCGCTCCGGCCAGCATGTGGAACCAGATGCGGCCGATCTTCGACGAAGAAGTGGAGACGTTCGCCCCGCTGACCTGAGCCGACGCGCTGAGGCGGCCGGGGAGGGCGGCCGCCTCAGCATGTCCGGGCGGGCTAGTACCAGCCGGTCGCCTCTTCGTGGTCCCAGGCGGCGCACGGGGATCCGTAGGTGCCCTTGATGTACTCCAGACCCCATCTGATCTGCGTCGCCGCGTTGGTCTGCCAGTCCGGTCCGGCGCTGGCCATCCGGGAGCCGGGCAGCGCCTGGGGGATGCCGTACGCGCCGGAACCGGCGTTGTAGGCGGTCACGCTCCAGCCGCTCTCGTGCGCCCACAGCGGGTCCAGGCAGGAGAGCTGGCCGGAGGACCAGCCGAACGAGGCGAGCATCGCCTCGGCGATCTGCTGCGGTGAACGGGGAGCGGCCTTCTTCACAGCGTGGGCCCGGGCGACGTTCCAGTGGGCGGCGGCGAGCTGGGCCACCGTGCCGCGGATCTGGTAGGCCTGCACGGCCTGGCTTGTGGTGCTCTGCTGGAAGGCCTGCATCTGGAGCTCCCGACCGGAGACGGTCAGGAGCGAGCCGGCGTCGGCTGCATGCGCTCGGCTGGCGGTGGACCTCGGTGGTCCGGATGTCCACGTGGTTGCGGCCGCCGTCGCGGTGGCGGCGACGGTGAACGCGCCGGCCGCGATAAGAGCGACGGCCCTGGATCGGCTGCATTGAAATTTCCGGTGCCGTGACAAGGGGACCTTTCGGTGGTTCGCGTGTCACGCGATCTGCTTCACCCCCGATCGCAAACTGCCGCGGCCATAGCGGCAGGCATCTGCGCAGGCGACTTGGCGCGGGTCAGGGCGCCGGGCTAACTCGAAGCAGCCGGTCGTGCGCGGGGTGCTGTCAACTACCTACCATGCCTGACGTCAAATAGGGCCGGTGACAAAAACTGATGTGATGTAGATCACCACCGGTGAAGAACCGATCACAGATCGCCCAGAATAACCCCGTTTACCTATGCCTTTCCTCGCTAAGCGAACGGCCGGGCTGCGCACTATGACCAAACTCACAACGGTACTTAAAGTTCTTATCACAGCTGAAAACGGGCGTCGGGAATCCGGTACATGGGCTTACATGGGGTTACATGAGGTTACATGGGACCCCCGCCGCGGCGGCAGAGGGCTAAAAACCGGAGCGTAATTTCTACCTGACGTAATAGATCCATCACCCGATGTACGCGCAGTTCGCGGGCGCTCGCAGGCCGAATCGCGGTCAGTAGTACCCGTTGGCTTCCTCGAAAGCCCATGCACTGCAGGGATTCCCGTATATCTGCTTGATGTAGCCCAGGCCCCACCGGATCTGGGTGGCCGGGTTCGTCTGCCAGTCCGCTCCGGCGCTGGCCATCTTGCTGCCCGGCAGCGCCTGCGGGATGCCGTACGCGCCGCTGGCGTTCTCCGCGTCGTAGGACCAGCCGCTCTCCCGGTCCCACAGGTCCACCAGGCAGCCGAAGTAGGTCTGCGGGCTGAAGCCGAAGCTGGCCAGCATGTCATAGGCGATGGACTGTGCGGTGTGCGGGTCGGGCGGTTTGGAGGTCACGTAGACGATGCCGCCGCCTCCGCCCCCGCCGCCCCCGCCGCCCCCGCCGCCGATGCCGGGGTCGGCCGCGGCCACCTCGGCGGGCGAGGCCAGTCCCGGCTTGGCCGCCAGGGTCAGCGTGCGGGCCGCCGCGGTCATGGCGATGAGCTGCGCGCGTTCGGCTTCGAGCAGGGCGATGGTGTGGCTCCCAGGCCCCGCCTCCACGGCCTGGGCGATGTCAAAGGCACCCGCTCCCGGGCCGAAGACCGCCGCGCCGACCGCGACGCCGCCGACCGCTATGACGGCAAAAACAGCGACCGGAAAGACAATGCCGACGCGCCGGATCAGGCTCCGCTTGCGTCTATTGCTGCGATTCCCCGTCCGGTGTCGCGACAAGGCAATCCTTTCCTCCGGCCATGCCCGCCACGGCACGCGAGCCGACTCGATGCCGGCCGACATTCCGGGCGCGGGCCTGCGCGGTAACCGGCGCCGCGCCGCCTACCCGCTGCACCTGACCTGGTGCGCCGTCCGGCCCGCCTCGCACAAGTACCGCTGGCGCTCCACAATGCCAGAAAGACCACCCGAATGCGGAGCACTTAGGCCAGAAAACCCGGCGGCCGGTTTACCGTGCCTAATGTGACCATGATCACAAGACAATAACACTGTTTGTAATCAACGCTAATCAGGCAGTCATCAAGACCGGTCCTCCGGGGCGCCTGCGCGGGCCAGGGCGGTCATCGCGGGACGGCCCAGGCCCGGGCACCGCCGGGACCTTCGCCTCTAGGCCCGGCGAGGTCGGCTGCCACAATCTCAACCATGGAAACGCCTCTGTCCCCCCTTGACTTCGCCCGCCGGACGCGCCGGCTGTACGCCGACCGGGAGGCAGTCGTCGACGGCGAGCTCCGCCTGACCTACCGGCAGTTCTTCGATCGCTGCGACCGCTGGTCCTCGGCCCTGCAGGGGCTGGGCGTACGGCAGTCGGACCGGGTGGCCACGATCGCGCCGAACACGCACGCGCAGCTCGAATCCTTTTACGCCGTGCCGCAGATCGGGGCCGTACTGGTACCTATCAACTACCGGCTGAGCGCGGACGACTTCGTCTACATCGTGAACCACTCCGGGGCCACGGTGCTCTGCGTCGACAGCGACTACCTGAAGCTGGTGGATAGCGTCCGCGACCAGATGCCGGACGTGCGTCACTTCGTGGCCTTCGAGGGCAGCACGCCCGATGACAGCTGGCTCGACTACGAGTCGGCGATCGCCGCCGCGGATCCCGGCTTCGAGCGGCCGGAGATCGGCGAGCGGGACCTGCTGTCGATCAACTACACCAGTGGCACGACGGCGCGCCCGAAGGGCGTGATGATCACGCACCGGAACGCCGCCCTCAACACGATCGGCACGCTGGTGCACCTGCCGATGCCGGTGGGCGAGCGGTACCTGTGGACGCTGCCGATGTTCCACGCGAACGGCTGGACCTACACCTGGACGGTGACGGCGGCCGCGGGCACGCACGTCTGCCTGCGCACGGTCGACGCGGTGACCATCTTCCGGCTGATCAGGGACGAGAAGGTGACACGGCTGTGCGCCGCGCCGACCGTGCTGATCACCATGGCCAGCGCGCCGGAGTCGGTGCGGGGCGAGGTGCCGGCCGGGCTGCAGGTCATCACGGCCGGGGCGCCTCCGGCGGCGGCCACGATCGAGCGGTGCGAGGGCGACTTCGGCTGGGAGGTCACGCAGGTTTACGGCCTGACCGAGACGTCCCCGTTCATCACGGTCTGTATCCCGCTGCCCGGGCACCGGGACCTGTCCCCCGCGGACCGCGCGGTCGTCAAGGCGCGGCAGGGCGTCGAGCTGCTGACCTCCGGCGAGCTGCGGGTGATGGACTCCGACGGCCGCGAGGTGCCCGACGACGGCCAGACCGTGGGCGAGATCGTCGTCCGCGGGAACGCCGTGATGCAGGGCTACTACCGCGATCCAGAGGCGACCGAGCGCGCGATGGGCGACGGCTGGTTCCGCACCGGGGACGCGGCGGTGCTCTACCCCGACGGCTACATCGAGATCCGGGACCGGCTCAAGGACGTGATCATCAGCGGCGGGGAGAACATCTCCTCGATTGAGGTCGAGGGCGCACTGCTCCGGCACCCGGCGGTCAAGGAGGTCGCGATCGTCGGCCTGCCCCACGAGAAGTGGGGGGAGACGCCCCATGCCTTCGTCACCCTGAACGAGGGCACGAGCGCGACCGAGGAGGAGATCATCGCCTTCGCGCGCGATAACCTGGCCCATTTCAAGGCCCCGCGCGGCGTCACCTTCGTCGGCGATCTGCCGAAGACCGCGACCGGCAAGATCCAGAAGTTCGTCCTGCGGAAGGGCTCGCCCAACCTGGCCCAGCAGTAGGCCAGGCCTTGGGCGGCCGGCCGCCGGGCTACCAGCCGAACGCGTCGGCCACGATGCGGTAGTCGAACAACTCGGTCTTGTCGAACCACAGCCCGACTTCGTACTCCGCCTCGTCCCGGTTACCCGAGGCGTGCGCCAGGTTCGCGACCGCCTTGCCGGTCGCGATGGCGACGGCCTTGGACTGGTGCGCGAAGTCGCCGCGGATCGAGCCCGGCTGGGCCTCGTTCGGATAGGTGGAGCCGACGATCTTGCGCACGGTGGCCACCGCGTCCTCACCCTCGACCACGAACGCGATGACAGGGCCGCGCTGCATGAACCCTGCGGTCGCATGGTACACGCCAGGTCCCAGCCGCTCTTCCAGATCAAAGTAGTGCTTGCGGGTGAAGTCGGCGTCCATCTCGCGCATTTTCATGCCGATGATCTTCAGCGACGCGTCCTCGAACCGCTGGATGATACGTCCTGCCAGGCCGCGGGCGACGGCATCCGGCTTGAGCACGACAAGCGTGCGCTCCCGCAATGGCTGAGACTCGGCCACGGTTGTCCTTTCGCTTTCCCAAGTTGGTCACAGGGTAGCGGCCCGGCGCTCACACAGTGACACGAAGGCTACACGCGGCGGGCCGTGTCCGGGACCAGGGCCACGCCGACGCTGTACGGGTTGACCGTGTACTGGCCGAACGGCGCACAGGAAACTGCCTCGGCTGGCTGGCCAGCCTGGCTACCGCCGCAGAGGGGTACCGTGGCTGCGGGCAGTCCACGACGATCACTGCCTGGGAGACAGGCAGTCATGGCGCAAGGGCCAGCACGGCCGACGGTCAGCAGGAGGCGCGAGATCGGCGGCGCGAGCGCGCGTTCGCTGCTGATGACGATCCTGGGTGAGTTCGTGCTGCCGGGCGGCGGACCGGTCTGGACGCAGGCGCTGGTATCAGCGCTCGCGCTGTTCGACGTCGAGGACAAGTCGGCCCGGCAGGCGCTGGCCCGCACCGCGGCCGAGGGATGGCTGGCTTCCGAGCGCGTCGGCCGGCAGGTCCGGTGGTCGCTCACCCCGCCCGGCCAGCGCCTGCTCAGCCAGGGAGCACAGCGCATCTACTCGTTCGGCCGCGATGACGTGGAGTGGGATGGCCGCTGGCTGCTGCTGCTGGTGTCGGTGCCGGAAGCACAGCGGGACCTCCGTCACCGGGTACGGAGCCAGCTCAACTGGACAGGCTTCGGCTCCCCGGCGGCCGGTGTGTGGGTCAGCCCGCACGCGAGCCAGCAGGCCGAGGGCCAGCGCATCCTCTCCGAGGCCGGGGTGATCAGCTCGGCGATGTCCTTCGTGGCCAGCTACGGCCAGGTCGGCAGCCAGGACATGCTCGTGGCGCGGTCGTGGGATCTGGGTGGTCTGGAGCAGCGCTACGAGGACTTCATCGACGAGTTCACCGGGCTGGACCCGGCGGTCGGCGCGGCCGCGCTGCGGGCCCAGATTCGGCTGGTGCACGAGTGGCGGCGTTTCCCCTTCCTCGATCCGCGCCTGCCCGCCCGGCTGCTGCCGGACAACTGGAGCGGCGCGAAGGCCGCCGACCTGTTCCACACCAGGCACGCGGACTGGCATCCGGCGGCGCAGCGCCACTGGGAGCGGCTGAGCGCGGCTGAGCGGCCAGCAACCACAGCGGGTTCTTTGCATAACGCGAACTCTTTGCAGTGACACCGTGTCAACCCGGTGCCCGCGCGGCGCGTCCTACGCCGCGTGAACGACACCGGATATCCCGACGGTCCGGCTCGTCCGGAGGGGCGCGTCCTCGCGCTGCGGTGCCTGGGCATCCCGCAGGTCGCCACGCGGACGGCGATGAGCAGGCGCCGCGCGCTGTGGTACCGGCTGGCCGCCTACTGGGCCCGGATCAGGCCGGGCACCGCGGCCGAGCTGGCGTCATTGGTCCTGCGTATGAGCGACGAGATCGACACCCGCGAGCGGATGCTCGACGCCGCGCTAGGGGTGGCCGGGCGCGGGCACGACAGAACCGATTTCGATCAGGCCGCTGAGGATGCGGGGTGTGACGCAGGAGAAGCGGGCTAGTCCGGCAATCATGTGCGCCGGGTACGATTGCAATGTGCGCGGAGGTCTGCGATTCCGCGTTCCAGCGTCTTCGAATGAGAAGGATGGGGATAGGCCGGTACAACCCGTTCAGATCTCGAACAGAAAGCCCTTATGGGGACAGAACGCTCTCTTATTTATGTACCAGTGTTGCACAGCCCTGGTGATATGGGGTCGCTCGCCAGCGTCATCCCGCGGCCCACGGGCTACACCGCGCAGGTCGGCAGATACTGGGACGCCGTCGAAGCCGATTTCCGCGCCATGCGCCGGCGGTGGCAGGATGTTCGCGTCTATCAGGACGGCTTGCCGGATACCAGGGCCGATATCGTGGCCCGGATTGTCGCCGACGTTGACAGCCCGAACTACCGGCTGCTGCGCTGGCTTGCCAGTCAGGGAGCCATGGTGGTCGGCACCGAGGACCCCGTCCTCCTGCAGGAGGAGTACGAGTTGCTCAAGGCGAGCGTGACCGACGAAGCGGCAAGGCAGGCTTATGCGGCCCGTGCGACCGGGCTGCTGGAGAACAGAGATCGCTATATCGCGACGCGGATCGGCGACACGCTGCCGTCAGCCGACACGGGCGTACTGTTCGTCGGCCTGCAGCACAATGTGGCGGCGATCCTGCCGCCTGACATACGTGTCACCAGTTTGCGCTCCTCCCACGAACTGCTTTCGTCCATCGTAAGGAAGCTACGTGTCACACGGGCGAGGGCGGAGGGACAAGGGTAATGCTGGATACTTCCGCATCTCATGACGACTACTTCAATGCCCCTCGGGCCGCAGACAGCCGCGCCATCTCCTCGTCTGCGTGCCGCCCGGCGTTGCGCGCGAGGCCCGCGAACAGGTCCGATTGGGTGACCTTCAGTTGCGACAGGTCAAGGTTGACGGCGCCGTCCCGGGCGATGAGCCTGCGGATGGCCTC
This sequence comes from uncultured Actinomycetes bacterium, assembly GCA_963801155.1. Lineage (GTDB taxonomy): Bacteria > Actinomycetota > Actinomycetes > Streptosporangiales > Streptosporangiaceae > Palsa-504. The sequence goes on along the minus strand of CAWDEB010000009.1, from coordinate 8,128 downwards.
CATGCCTGCCTCCCGGCAGATCCCGGCGAGGTCGGCGCCCATGCAGTTTTCTGTTCTCGCTGTGAGGGCATCGAGGTCAACGTCGTCGGCAAGTGGCTGGCGCCCGGTGTGGATTGCGAGGATCGCCCGGCGAGTGGGTGCGTCGGGGAGCCCTATCTCGATCTGCAAGTCGAACCGGCCGGGTCGCAGCAATGCCGAGTCCAGTATGTCGGGGCGGTTAGTAGTCGCCAGGGTGACGACCCCGTGCAGCTCCTCGATTCCGTCGAGCTCGGTCAGGAGCTGGCTTACCACCCGCTCGGTGACGTGGTTCCCGCCTCCGTCGCCCCGCTGGGGGGCCAGTGCGTCGATCTCGTCGAGGAACACGATGCAGGGTGCGGCCTGCCGGGCTTTCTTGTAGACCTCGCGGATCCCCTTCTCGGACTCGCCGACCCACTTGGACAGCAACTCGGGCCCCTTGACCGAGATGAAGTTCACGCCGCTCTCATGCGCGACCGCTTTAGCCAGGAGCGTCTTGCCGCCCCCGGGCGGCCCGCTGAGCAAGATGCCCTTAGCTGGGCGAGTGCCGGCTTGGGTGAACGCCGCCGGGTAACGCAGAGGCCACTCCACCGCCTCGCGGAGCGCCGCCTTCGCCTCCTCCATCCCGCCCACCTCGTCCCAGCTGACGTCGGGAATCTCGGTGAATACCTCGCGGAGCGCCGACGGCGCTATCCCGCCGAGGGCGCTGAGGAAGTCGCCCATGGTCACCTCAGCCGCCATCAACTGCCCGTACGGAACGTCCGCCGACGCCAGGTCGATGTTCGGCATGAGCCTTCGGAGCGCGCCCATGCCTGCTTCCCGCGCGAGCGCCTCGAGATCGGCACCGCCGAAGCCGTGTGTCACGGCGGCGAGATAAGCCGTGTCAACATCGTCGGCCAGCGGCATGCCGCGGGTGTGGATCTCCAGTATCTCGGCGCGTCCGTCGCGGTCCGGGATGCCGATCTCGATCTCCCGGTCGAAGCGGCCGGGGCGGCGCAATGCTGGGTCGAGATTATCCGGGATATTCGTCGCGCCGATCACGACCACCCGGCCGCGCGATTTCAGGCCGTCCATCAGCGCGAGCATCTGGCCGACCACGCGTTTCTCGACCTCGCCCTTCACATCTGCCCGCTTGGGCGCGATGGCGTCGATCTCGTCAAAGAAGACAATGCTAGGCGCCTTCTCCCCAGCCTCCTGGAAGACTCTGCGGAGATGGGCCTCGCTCTCCCCGTACAGCTTATGGATGATTTCCGGCCCGCTGATGTCGATGAAGTACGCTGCGGTCTCGCTGGCGACCGTTCTGGCGAGCAGCGTCTTGCCGCAGCCGGGTGGCCCGTAAAGCAGCACCCCTCGCGGCGGCGCGATCCCCAGCCGCTCGAATACCTCGGGGAAGCGCAGCGGCATCTCGATCATCTCGCGTACGAGCCCCACCGTAGCGCCGAGACCGCCGATGTCCTCGTAGGACACCTTCTGGACGCCGCCGCGGCTGTCCGCTTTTTCGGGCCGGAGCATTGATCTGGACGCGCGTGGCCGGCTGGATCTGCACGAAATCGCCGGGGGCGGTGCTGCTGACGGTGAAGTTCTGCGAGCGGGAGCCAAAGAGGTTGACGCTGAGGCGTTCCCCGGCCCGCACCACCATCCCGCTGATGAGCTGCCCGACATAAGAGGCGTCCCGTCCTTGCGGCGCGCGAAGTGGGCCAACGGGTGTCAGCGTCACCTGCTGAGCAGCTTCCGCCTTGGCCAACTCCACCACCACTTGCTCATCGAGTCCCGCCGCGGCATTCTCGCGGGCGATGCCGTCGATCTGGATCTGCCCCTTGCCGCGCATGGCGGTCTGCGCGGGCATGACCTTCAGGGCGGTCGAACCCTGCTGGCCCTTGATGACCACGACATCCCCGACGCTTACCCCGAGGCGCTCCATGTCAGCGGGGTCCAGCCGTGCCATCCCGCGGCCGGCGTCCCTCGCAGCAGCCTTTGCGACGCGCAAGGTCAGCTCGTTCCCGGGACTGTTGTCGGGGGTAGTCATGCGGCAATCTTCCTGACTCTTGACGTTCCGCAGGCTGCGCGGCACCCGGGCTTGCGGCGCGCCGATGCGCGCTCAGCCTTAACCGGGGAGCACCGCCGATCGCAAGAGAGGCCGCCGGCATAGCGTGCCGCGCCCCCTGTTGCACAACGCTCAGAAGACCGCGCTGGATTTGGTTTCGGCGACCCGGCGCCTTCTACTGGCACACTCCGAACCCGTTCCCGGCGGGCATTCACCGGGGGCTTCCCGCCCCTGCGGAGTGAACGCTCCAGACCTTCCTCAGCCCGAGTGCCTCCGCCGCACGCGCCCTGGCGTCCTGCGCGGCCATGGCCTGCCGCTCATGCTCGGCCTCGGCACGCATCCTGGCGTCCTGCGCGGCCTGCATGAAGCGCTCCCGGTGAAACTCGCTCAGCGTCTCCGTGACGCCGACGCTCCGGCTGGCGACGTCCGACGCACGCTGGCGAGTGTCTTCCGCGCCCGCCGCGTGCCGTTGAACAGCCACGCCATGCCGCTCATAATCGGAGCCGTTCCGGTCACGGGCGCCCTGCGCCGCCATCGCCAGCCGCTCGCGCTGGGCCTCGGCACGCGCCGTGGCGTCCTGCGCGGCCTGCATGACGCGTTCCCGGCGGAACTGCCAAGTGTCATCCGCGACCTCGATCCGCAGGCCAGCGATTTCCGCCATTCGGTCCCTGGCGTCCGAGGCAGCAACCGCATGCCGCTCACTCTCATCCCTGGTGCGGCGCGAAGAGGCCGCCTCGAGGTCGCCGACGATAACCTGCATTCCCTCTTCGAGCGCCATTCGTCAAATCTCCCCCCATAAGCGCGATGCCGACCACCAGCGGCCCGGCCCGCGATGTATACCACGGAATTTCCCCGTGCCTCCACTGGCGCCGTCCCCGCTGGCGACGTGGGAAGCCACTGCCAGACGCCGCCGCGGGGCCCAGTGAATAGGAACAACCAGGCTCGCCTGGATGAAACGAACCCGTCGGCGGAGGGCTGTCATCACCAGTCCGCTCCGTGATCCGGCTTTCCCTACCCGCGAGACCCCTAGCGACGACTCTTCTATGCCTCCGCCTCTGCCGCGGTGGCGGTCAGGCCGACCGCCTCGGCGTACTTCAGGTACGTTTCCACCGAGGCCACGACCACCCGGGCCTCGATGGCCAGCATCTCGACGCCGCCAGGGACACGCGCATCCAGGCGTCGATAACGATGCCCTTGTCCAGAATCCGATCGACGACCTCTACCAGGCTCGAAGACCCAATCGCCTTCTCTACAGCCATCGGTCACTCCCCCCGTCAATGTACCTCTTGGCCAGACGACGCTCTTACCCAGGTAATGCGTACCTCCTGGGCGGCGCGATCTTTTCCTAATCTATATCCAGTGGCAGTGGCCTGCAAACCACCCGCGAGTAGGAATTTTTCCAGGTGGGCGGACTATAATACTTATGCGTACATTGGCATAATGTACCTTTCCCGGACTCCATGAAGCTATGGCCTGACCCCCCTGACCGCTGCCCGGCGCTCCCCCCTCAGGCGCCGGGGGTGTGCACCCACCCGGCTCCGTGGCAGCCGGGACAGTACAGATGGCGCTCGCTCAGCGGATCCACCCCCTGTCCGCGGCAGCGCGGACACATCGCCCTGGCTTCCCGGACCGTCTGGAGGCCTTTTCCGCCGCAGCACCGCAGGTCAGCCTGGTGTGCGGCTGCACGCCTGACCCCCTGCAGAAAGCGCAGCTCACGCGCGGTTCCGGCACGTCCACGACGCCCCTTCCCAGGCAGACCTGACAAGCAGAGGGCGGCGAGAGAAGACCGAAACGGTCGTGTCCCGTCCCCTTGCAGAAAGGCGCATTGATCTATATATCCGCGCGTGTCTTATCCATACTGGCCCCCTTCACATCGGCGCCGCGCGGTCAGAATCCGGCGGTGCGCTCTTAGCGCCGTCAATGCGGCGGCAATGTTCGTTTTTTCGCGCGACCACTCGGCTCGGCCTCGCTGCCGGAGGTTAAGGCTGGGGACTGACATCATGCCCCTCACGTGCGCATCCCCTTCACCTCGGCGCTTCCACGAATTAGCACTTTGCGCCCCTGTGGTCGATTTAGCTCTACCCGTCCCCGCGGCATCTGCCCTATCGGCCGCTGTCCTCAACGGTACCAAACGCGCCCGCAAAACTGTAAGGTGGCCACGGCCCAGTGAACCTCACCTCGACGCCGGGCTCCTGGCTCACCATTTCGAGATATTCCCCGATGGGGGCGATCGCAAGTCGGGCGGCGAGCAGCGAGAGGTTGAGCACCATTTGTCTCCCTTTCACCGGTCGCGGCTTGCCGACTTGCACGTCGTCCGCCAGCGCTGCGAGATTCTCGAAGTAGCGGCGGCAGTCTGCCTCGGCCTTCCGCTCGAGTTGCTCTCTGAGCTGTCGCCGGAGTTGCTGGCGGGCAAAGTAGGCGCGCCCGCGTGCGGGAATCGCTGGCGCCTCAGCGGCAATCGCCTCGGACTCGGTAATACTGTCGGCATTCCATAGAATCTGAACCCCCACCTCGGCACGGCCCTCGAGGGCCGCCAGGCGGCTGCGAAGGGCCGCATGATGCTCTCCGAGCCAGCCGATGAGGTTCGCCTCAGCGCTCCGGTCAGCATCGCCGGTGACGATGACGTCGAAGCTCATGGGCAGGACGCTTTCCGTGGACTTCCAGGCCTCCTCGACGACCGCGTTATGGGCTGCGATCCAGGCCCGCACCTCTTCCTCGTCCCCCTGATAAGGCTCTGGCGGGCACGCATGCGCGAGTGCGGCGAGGTCCTGGTAGCGGACGGCGTGAACAGCACCCCCGTCGAGAGCCGGCGACGAGAGCGGCGCAGGGATGGCGTCCGTGACCGGTACGACGCAGTAAAGGTAGAGCGCGGCAGCGCGCACTTCGTCAATCACCCCCGGGCCGCGATCCGTTAAATGACCTGCTTGCCGGAGCGGAGGCAGCCAGGCTCCGCCGCGTCTCGCCCTCAGCGCGCCGCTCCGCAGGAGTTGCTCCCCGCGCCTTGCGCGGCACCCGGATGACGAGCGTGCCAGTGGCGCCAACAGCGCACTGCGCCTCGCCAACGACTTGCTCTGGCAGGTTGATCCAACGGTCGCGCCCGCCGACACCGCTCACCACGAGACCATATCCGCACGGTTCGACGCGGGCGACGGGCAGCGCGCCCCGCGCCTGCGTTGGCACGCTGGTCACCACCAGCAGGTCATTGTCTTCCAGCAGCACATCCGCCGGAACGCGGGAGGCTGACCACCATTCGGCTACCGACTCGTCGAGCCGCCACGACTGCTGCCTCACCAGCCCCGACTGCCGGTCGAAGTACACGGCTTCGTACCGGATCACAGGGCGGCCCAGGGCCGGCTCTACGTGCCGGAAGCGCTCATGCAGATGGAAGAACACGGCCTCCTCGGTTCCGGCGCCGACCAGTGCCATGAGTTCGCTGGTCGTCGCGTGACCGCGGTGCGCGAGGTAATCGAGGATTAGCCCGGCCGTGCCGCTAAGCCCGGCGAGCGCTGCCGCAAGCTCATGAGTCACCGGGAGGGCTGGTGCCGCGGTGAGTCTGTGTCCGCTGGGGAGTCCTGCTCGCCGGCTCAGCGCTGCTTCCCAGTCGCCGAGATGTGCCGTGATCAGCCAGCAGGAACGCGGGTGCGCTGACGCCGTGGGGCGATACGCCAACCGGACCACGCGTTTGGCGCACACGATGAACGTCCGCCGCTCCACGTCCAGTCGCGTGACCGTCTCCAGATCGATCCGCATTCCCGGCCGGCCGGGCTGCCGGAAGGTGAGCGTCGTTCCCCCCAGGCTCAGCCAGCCCAGGCGCCAGCCACCGGGCCGGCTGACGCTGATCGCGCCCTGCGCCGATAGCACTGTCTCAGGCTCGCTGAGCATGGGCGCGCTCCGTCTCCTCGGACCATCGCTCCCGGCCGATCATGGTGTCGATGAGCTTGCTCACGACCTGATCAAGATCGTCCCGGACGCCCTGGACCGCCTCTTCTACGCCGTGCTCGGCCTTGATCTGGGCAACGGCCTCCTCGAGTTCGGCCAGTGCGTCGCCCAGCCGCTCGACCTCGGCGTCGCTCAGCCGACCCCCTTCGACCCGGCGGAGAGCCGCGTGCACCAGCGCCTCCTTGACTACTTCGAGTAGCGCGACGATAAGCGCGAGCAACCCTTGCCTCAGGTTGCCCTCTTCAAGATCCAGCATCGCCGTCCTCGTCGTCGACAAGCGCCGCTCGTCGGATCGCCTCAGACCATGCGCGGATCCCCTCGCCTGCGAACAGGGCCTCGGCGCGGTCCCCCCCGGCCCCGTGAGTGACGACGAGCACGTCGCGCACCCCGAGATTTCCGAACTCGCGCAGTTCGATGGCTAGCCCCCAGATTTCGGTGAGCGGCACGCGCAGCAGCGCGCCTTGCGGCGGGTCTCCCCGCCAGGTGAGTTCGGTCCCCGTCAGCACCGCCCAGCCGGACTTCCACAGCATCGAGCCGCGCCCGGGCACCCAGCGGTGCCACAACTGGCCGTCGGCCACCGCGCCCAGGTCAAGCCGCTCGAGTTGCGCAGGGGGGATCTCCGTGACCGCCTGGCCGAGCCGCTGGATCCCCTCTCGCAAACGCGCCTCCAAGACCTCGGGCTTGGCCGCGTAGAGCACGGCCACCGTGCCGTCCGCCAGCGCAAGCGAGACGATCTCACGCCGGCCTCGCCCGAGGTTCTCATGCGTGACACGACCGATGCCGACAACCGCGCTGACGAGCGTCTCGAAAAGAACCTCCGGCGGCGCTGACCGGACGAGAAGGAGGCGCCGGTCGGTGAGAATGAGCCGGCCGGGCTGCCAGACGCGGGAGATGCCCCGCCTGCGATGGTACGACCCGTACAGATCGAGCACCGGATGCTCATCCGGCTGGAAGCCGAACTCTCGCCGCCGCTCCTCGCGGACCGCGTACGCGCGGGTGTCAGCGTCCCAGGCCTCCATCATGCCGTAATCCAGCATCGTCTCGATCGCGGCAATCGCCCCCTGGAGGCTGATCCCGATCAGCGGAATCCCCGCCACGCCGATGATGAGGTCGAGCTTGAGTACGATCCCCTTGTCGAGGACGCGCTCAACCAGGTCCTCCAGGGTCGCCTGAGACCCGCGCTGCGGCTCCATAACCGGCCGCTCACCTCACCGGAATGGGGCCCGGCAGCCCAGGGACGAGACCGGGCGCCCGGGCGCCTCGCCAGCCACACGCCGGGCAGCCGGTGCCGAGCAGCTCAGCCCTCCCGGTGAACTTCTCGCCACAGCCCGGGCAGCGCTCCTTTTCCAGCGCGGCGTCACGCCAGGCGGCGGTCTCGAGATTCGTGCCGGACGGGAATTCCAGGCCGTACCTGGCAGCAGTCTCGAACGAGGCGAGCGCCGCCCGCACCTTGATGCCGAGAGCTCTACCCCGGCCAGCGAAACCATGATGTCGGCGTTGATCACCAGCCCCTTGTCGAGCACGGCATCGATGACGTCGGCTAGGGCGTCGCCGCGATCCCCCCTGGTCGGCTCAAGCGCCACGCCGCCGCCCCTCCCGGCCCGGCCGAGCGGAAGAACCGCTCACTCCGTGCTCCATTCCGTATCGCTTCTGCGCCGCAGGCCGGTGCGCCGCCACTCAAGGAGCTCGCCCTCGTCATCCAGCCGGACCTCGTACGCACCGATCACATCCTGCGCCTCAGGGATCCGCTGAAGCTCCACCATCTCGACCTTCAGCCGCCACCCCCCGCCGTCGCGATCTGCCCCCGACACGATCAACGGCTCCAAGTTGGTCGCCTCGGCGAGCTGTGCCTTAGCGAGCTCGGCCACCTTCACTAGCTGCATCCCCCGTGTTCCTCCCCTTCGGGCCCGTGAAATCTTGCTTTCGACCCGCTCAGCTTCCGGCATGCTTCCCTCGTGTCGCGCCGTGGCTGTACCGCAGAGTCTTCTCCCGAACACTCAACACCCCGCCTAGCCAGCACCTCCCGCAGCCTCACCAGTTCCTTGCCGCCCGGCGATCGCGCTCAGGTGTGCCAGCAGCTCGGCTTCGGCGATGTCGTATGCGGCCTCCTCGATCAGGCCGGCATCGAGG
>CAWDEB010000008.1:0-143202 GCA_963801155.1 uncultured Actinomycetes bacterium | reverse complement strand
AGGAAGGCCAGCGTGATCAGGGCGGCCGCGGCGGTGGCGGCCGCGGCGACCAGCGATCCGCTGTGCAGGCCGCTGATGAAGGCCTGCCGCACGGCCTCGGTCGCGCCGTCCCGCAGTCCGGCCGGCAGGTGACCGGCGACGCGCAGGCCTGCGACCACCGACTGCTGGGCGGCGGAGGTCAGGGCGGCCGGAGCGTGGTCCTTGGTCAGCGCGGACAGCACGTGGCTGCCGTAGGCGGAGCTCATCACCGAGCCGACGATCGCCACGCCCAGGGTGCCGCCGAGTTCGCGGGTGGTGTCGTTGACGGCCGACCCGGCGCCGGCCTTGGCGGGCGGCAGCGCGCCCATGATGGCCTCGGTGGCGGGGCTTGAGGTCAGGGCCAGCCCGGCGGACATCAGGACCATCGCGGTGATGATCCGGCCCCAGTAGGCGGAGTCAAGGGTCGTTCCCGCGGCGACCAGGAACCCGGCGCTCATCAGGGCCAGCCCGGTGGTGACGACCGCCTTGGTGCCGGCGTGCTTCATCAGCATGATGGCGGCCGGGGAGAGCGCCCCGGTCACCAGGGCGAACGGCAGGGTGGCGATCCCGGCCCGGAGCGGGTCGAAGCCGCGGATCAGCTGGAAGTACTGGGTGATGAGGAAGATGAAGCCGAACAGGCCGAAGAAGGCCAGGGCGATGGCCCCGCTGGCGGCGCTGAAGCGCGGGTTGGCGAACAGCCGCACGTCGAGCATGGGGTCGGGCGGCGCAGCTGCCACGCGGCGAAGGTGGCCAGGATGGCCAGCGAGCCGGCGAACCCGCCGATGGTGGCGGCCGACGCCCAGCCGTGGGTGGGAGCCTCGATGACCGTCCAGACGAGCAGGCCGATGCCGCTGACCGACAGCAGGGCGCCGAGCGGGTCGAACCGTCCGGCCTTCGGGTCGCGCGACTCGGGCAGCAGGAACATCCCGGCGGCCAGGGCGATGATCACGATCGGCACGTTGACGTAGAAGACCGCGCTCCAGGAGAAGTGGCGCAGCAGCAGGCCGCCGCTTACCGGCCCGATCGCGACGGCCAGGCCGGATACGCCGGACCAGATGCCAATGGCGGTGGCCCGCTCACGTGCGCTGGTGAACACGTGGGTGAGCAGCGCGAGCGTGGCCGGGTAGATCAGCGCGGCGGCCGCGCCCATGGCCGCGCGGCCGGCGATCAGCTCGCCGGTGTTCCGGGACAGCGCGGCAGCAACCGAGAATACGGCGAACAGCGCCAGCCCGGCTTGCAGGACGCGGCGTCGGCCGAGCCGGTCGCCGAGGTTCCCGCCGACCACCAGCAGCCCGGCGAAGACGAGCGTGTAGGCGTCCACGATCCACTGCAGGCCCTGGGTGGAGGCCGAGAGCTTGCGGCTCATCGTGGGCAGCGCCACGTTGACGATCGTGTTGTCGACCACCACGAGCAGCACGCTCAGGCACAGCACCGCCAGGATCCACCAGCGGCGGCGGTTGGGAGCACTCACGACGACCTCCTATAGAACGATGTACTATTACTATGTAACGATGTACTATAGATGTCAAGGGGCCCGTCCCGGAAAAGACGGGAACCCGCGTGGGCGAGAGGATGATCTCCATGAGCTCTGTGCACAGCGCGTCCGGCCGGCGGTCGCGGACGCCCAGCAGCGACATCGAGCGGGAACTGATCGCGGCGGCCGATGCCGTGCTGGTCAGGGACGGCCCCGGCGGAGTCACGGTCCGGGCGGTCGCGGCCCAGGCGGGCATCGCGCCGATGGGCGTGTACAACCGCCTCGGCGGCAAGGACGGGCTGGTCGATGCGCTGCTGATCCGGGGCTTCGACCGGCTGCGCGCGGCGCTGGCCGAAGGTGACGAGCCCGGCCAGCTGGAACGGCTGCGCTCGTGCGGCCTGCGGTACCGCAGGTTCGCCCTGGAGAACCGGCACTACTACGCGATCATGTTCGAGGCGGCGATCCCGCACGAGTTCGGCTCGCCCGAGGTGACTGAGCACGCGGCCGCGGCGTTCGGCGAACTGGTAAGGAACGTCGAGATGGCCGCGGCGGCTGGCGGCATCGCCGCGCCCGACCCGCGCGAGGCCGCGCAGCAGATCTGGAGTTCGGTGCACGGAGCGGTGGCCCTGGAACTAAAGGGTCTAGTCCTCACCCCCGACCCCGAGGCCACCTACCGCGCCACCCTCCAGACGCTGCTGCGCGGCCTGGCCCCGCAGGCCTAGGCCCGCGAGGCAGCCGCAGCTCGGGCCTTCATTTGCGCCCACCAGCGCTACGACGACGTCACCAGCGACTTGCCCGTCTGACCAGCTCGGTCACGCTCGTTCGGGGGTGGTGACACGTAGTAATTGCTCAACTAACAAGGCGGCCTTCAGCCCGCTATCGCCACTGGCTCGGTTGCTGCACAGTTGTCCTGCACGCCAGCGATTTGCCCCTCGCTTGTAAGACCACCTTCGTGAGCGAAGCTAGCAGCGAAAGGCGCCGGCTGACTGCTGCTTTCACAGCGCGCAACTGATGCGTCACTGAGGCGCCGCCTCGCTACTGTCGCCCTTACTGGACCGTCGCAACGGGCGGCGGCCATGGGAGCCGTGGTGGCCGATCCTCACCAGGCACGCTGCGCCCGTCCACGAAGGGAGCCAGCCGTGGCCATCCTTGTTGAGCTAGTTTTCCCGGCCGCTATCACGATTGAGATAATCGACGCCGTCACAGACGAGATGGATGTCGACACTCATCTGTCGGCTGGCGGGATTCTGCATGTCCACTACGAGAAGGACGGTCGCGTTCACGGCGTCGATGTGTGGGAGTCGGCTGAGGCGCTGCAGAAATTCATGGAGTCTACCCTGCAGCCAGCCATGGGCAAGGTAGCCGCGGCACACGGCGTCGACCTGTCACAAGCAGGCGAGCCCGAGATGTCGATAACCGAAGTTCACCGGCTTGTTCACTAGCCGCCCTGCCCCAGCTACAAACCCGGCGCGAGGAGGACGGCCCGGTCAGTACTCGCGGTCGTGGTCACCGGGATAATTCGGCAGTGCAAAGTGGACCTCGTCCCGGGTCTCCCCGAGCCAGATCGTCAGATGGGCTATCGCTGTGCTGGAGTCCCAGCCGCTACGCTGGGTTACGACCATGGATATCGCCTGCCGCCTCCCGTGGACCGGTCCGTGGACCGGCGTTTCAGATAATCCCAGCGCGGCGAGCGCCATCAATGCGATAACCCGTGTCGCGGGCGGGTGGATGCCAGACCTGCACCGTGAGCTTGCCGCCCCGATGCGCCTTCGTCGACGGCCTGGGATCCTGATCGACCACCAGCCCGTCGACTGCCATCGGGCGCTCCGTGAGCCGAACGGTCATGACGTGAAGCCCATGCCGGGTCGCCACCTCCAGGCACACGTGGTAGAACAGCCCGCGAACATCCGGAACGGCACCGGGCCTGTTCCGCCGACGCTGCGGCCCCAGCCAGCCAGTCACGCCAGGCAGCTCACCGATGATGTCCAGATCGGCTGGCGCCAGCCTCGCCGATTCGATGCCGGTCCCCGGCTGCCCCAGGCCTCCGCCCGAACGCCGGACGCCGACCGCCTCGTCGTAGCGTCTCCGGCTCTCCGGATCCCCCAGCACCTGCCACGCCGTGTCCAGGATCTCCTGCGCCCGCCTGACCGCCGTGACCACGTTCGGCGGGGCGCCCGAGACCAGTTCGGGCCGCAGCAGGCCTGCCTTATCCTCGTACCTCCGCTTGATCTTGCCCGCCTCGGCGCCCGGCAGCACGCCGAGGACGTCGTACCAGGTTATGCCGGGCTCCATCAGGCCGGGCTCCATGGCGCCTCGTGGATCATGCCCGGGGGAGAAGAAGGCCGCTCCGGCTGGACCGGCTGGCCGCTGGACGGGTAGGGCTGGGTACATGATGACCTCTGCAAGGTGAGCGCGCCGAGTGGCGCAGCCCGGTCGTGCCTACCGAGCTATGAGCATGGTGCCAGCACGGCATTGACCCGCGATTACGGCGTGATTGCGCCTCAGGCGATAACGAACCCGTTGGCAAGGCACGGCACCGGCTCGATCGGGTGGCCGGGCTGAAACTTCAGCGGCGAGAGACGTAGCAGCAGGTCGGGCAGCATATGGGAGCGGTATCTCACTGATTGCCAGGAGGAGAGGTTATGTCTGAGGAGAATGAGGCTCTGGTGCGCAGCGCTTATGAGGCGTACGGCCGGGGTGATGTGTCCAGGCTGCTGGAGCTAGTCCATCCTGACTTGGAGTGGACCTATCTGGATCCCAGCTTCGCTGACCCGCAGCCGCAGGTCTGCCATGGCCGGGACCAGCTGGCGTGGGCGCTGCGCCGTCAGGCCGACCGGGGCGTGAACTCCGAGCTGGAGGAGATCCGCTCTTGCGGCGACAAGGTAATGGTGGCAATCCATACCCCCGGTGCCGACCAGCACCGCGCGTGGAAGGGCAACGACCGCAATTACATGGTGCTCACACTGCACCAGGGCCAGGTCGTCGCGATGCGAGCCTTCCCGGACCTGGACAGGGCTCGCAGCTTCGCCAGCGAGGACAGGTAAGAGGCGATGCGGCTCCAGATCCTGCACGTGCCGGACTGCCCGGGCGCCGAAGCCCTGGATGGCTTCCTCGCCCCGCTGCTCGCGGCCCGGCCCGATATCCAGGTAACGCGGCAGGTCGTGCGGACGCAGGATGAGGCGGCACGGCTCGGGATGACCGGTTCGCCGACGATCCTGGCCGACGGCAGGGACCTGTTTCCCGCCCCGGGCCAGCAGCCGTCCCTGTCCTGCCGTCTTTACCCCGGCGAGCACGGGCGGTTGGGCTCAGCACCCACCACCGCCCAGCTTCAGGAGGCACTTACGCCAGCCGCCCCGGATAGCCCAGCCAGCTAGCTGGCAGTGCGGGCGCCGTTCACTCTGCCCGAGAGCGGGGCGGTCGGTTTACTGCGCCCGGTCCCGTGGCCAGGTGATGACGTTCTCGCGCTGAGTGGCGGGTGGCCCGGCGTGCGCCGCGCGGGCCAGATCGTCAGATGGGCCATCGCTGTGCTGGAGTCCCGGCCGCTACGCTGGGTTACGGCCGGGGATATCGCCTGCCGCCTCCCGTGGACCGGTTCGTGGACCGGCGCGTCAGATCGCCCCAGCGCGGCGAGCGCCATCAGTGCGATAACTCGTGCCATCTGCGCAGCTAGGGCGCATGGGTCCCGACCCGGGGAGGGGGATGAGGTCTTGGACTGGGAAGCTTGTTTCCGTAGCGTTCTCTCATTGGACCCTTACCGCAGTGACACCGGGAGCAGGTATGACGCAGACCCCGCCTTATCAGGTGACCGACCCGGCGACCGGTGAGGTGGCCGAGGCTTTCCCCTTCGCTACGGATGCTGAGGTGGCGGAGGCGCTCGCCGCCGCGACCGAGGCGTTTGCGGCGTGGAGGCTGCGCCCGGTCGCCGAGCGGGCCGCGGTGGTGAAGCGGATCGCCGAGCTGTTCACCGAGCGCTCCGCCGGCCTGGCCGCGCTGATCACGAGGGAGATGGGTAAGCGGCCGGCGCAGGCTGTCGGCGAGGCCGAGTTCTGCACCGACATCTTCAACTACTACGCCGACAACGGCCCCGGGCTCATCGCCGACAAGCTGCTGCCCGGCCGTGACACCGCGCGCGTCGAGTACCGGCCCGTCGGCCCGGTACTCGGCGTGATGCCGTGGAACTACCCGTATTACCAGGTGGCCAGGTTCGCCGCGCCCAACCTGATCGTCGGCAACACCGTCATACTCAAGCACGCGGAAAACTGCCCGACCTCGGCCCTGGCGATCGCGCAGATCATGAAGGACGCGGGCGTGCCGGACGGCGTGTATGTCAACCTCTTCGCGACCCACGAGCAGGTCGCCGCGATGATCGCCGACCCGCGGCTGCACGGCGTGTCGCTGACCGGCTCCGAGCGGGCCGGCACCGCAGTCGCCGAGACGGCCGGCCGCAACCTGAAGAAGGTCGTCCTTGAGCTTGGCGGCTCGGACCCGTACATCATCCTGGACACCGACGATATCGAGGACGCAGCTAAGACCGCCTGGGTCACCCGGATGGAGAACGTCGGGCAGGCCTGCAATTCCAACAAGCGGATGATCGTCATGGACGATATCTACGACGACTTCGTGGCTGCCCTGGTCAAGCGGGCCACCGCGATGTCACCGCGCCAGCCGGGCGATGATTCCCCGCGCTCCTACAGCCCGATGGTCTCCCGTAAGGCAGCGGAGAACCTCCTCGCCCAGGTGCAGGACGCGGTATCGAAGGGCGCCACGCTGCATGTCGGCGGCACGCTCGGCGGCGGTAAGGGCGCGTACTTCGCCCCGGCCGTGCTCACCGGCGTGACCCCGGGAATGCGGGCCTACCGCGAGGAGCTGTTCGGCCCGGTCGCCGTCGTCTATAAGGTCAGCAGCGACGAGGAGGCGGTCCGGCTCGCCAACGTGGTGGACTTCGGCCTTGGCGGCGCGGTCTGGTCGACCGACGAGGAGCGGGCGATCAAGGTCGCCGAGCAGCTGGAGGTCGGCATGGCCAACGTAAACACCCCGGCAGGCGAGGGCGCGGACCTGCCGTTCGGCGGCACCAAGCGCTCCGGCTTCGGCCGCGAGCTAGGCCCCCTCGGCATCGACGAATTCGTCAACAAGCGCCTCTTCTACGTCGAGAAGTAGGGCTTGACGAGTAAGGCCCCCCGCGTCGCCCCGGCAGGCCACTCCCGGTGGCCGAGCTTTTCGACGCGGCTCTGGAGCTCCACGCGGCGATCGCCATCAAGGGTGCGCCCGAGCAACACGCCGAGGGGGCAAACGTCCCAGGCGATGAGGACGGCTAGCGAACCGTGTAGACCACCAGCTGAGGTGAGCCACCCTTGGGCCCGAAAACGTTAGGCCCGCCCGCAGGGACGAGGATAGAGTTTCCGGCGATGGCGATGGGCGCGTTGGCGGAAGTGGGCAGCTTGCGCTGGTAGACGATGGCACCGGTGGTGCGGTCGAGCGCGATCAGGACGCCCGTGTACAGGGTGGTGAAGACGAGGTTGTCGGAGACTGTGGCGGCACCCAGCGGGTAGGCCGGCACCTTGGTGTCCCACTCGACCTTGCCGGTGGTGAGGTTGAGGGCCACTATCTCGCCGGTGCCGTTGCCGTCCTGGGCGCCCAGCGGGTAGCTCATCTTGGCGAGAGTGAACCGCTGGTCGACCGTGGCTACGTATACGGTGTTGCCGGCCAGGGCCAGGTTGGACAGCACGCCGCCCAGGGAGCCGGGAAGAATCGTGTAGGGGGCCGTCAGGGTGAGCTTGTGCTCCATTGCCTCCAGCGAGTAGTTGTCCGATTTGCTGTGCTCGCCAACCGGGGTCTTCCAGATCAGCTTGCCGGTGCTGGCGTTGATCGCATAGACCACGCCCATCTTGCCCGAGCCGATGACCGCAGGCTGTCCGTTGATGGTCGCGGCAATCGGCGAGGTCTGCATGTCGTGGTCCATGAAGTCGTTGGTCACGCCCTGGTAGTACCAGCGCAGCTTGCCCGTGGCGGCATCGAGATTCACCTCGCTATCGGTGTAGAGCCATGACGAAGGGTGGGCGATCGCCTCGGCGGCCGACTGATAGGGGTTGCCGGTGCCGAAGGTCACCGAGCCGTCGCTGCCGGGCAGCGGGGTCTCCCATGCGCCGCCTGAGCCGTAAGGGGTCTGCGCTGCGCCATTGCTGGCGGGGACGACCGTGTTGAATTTCCAGACCAGCTTGCCGGTGGAGGCGTTCAGTGCCAGCAGGATCCCGCCGGTGGGCGCTGTTCCGATGGAACTGGCCAGGTAGACGCGGCCGTTTGCGATCAGCGGCTGGATGCCGAACGTGCCCTGACCATTGCTGAGCAGATCCGGGTCGACCCAGATAGTTTTGCCAGTGGCGGCGCTGAGCGCGAACACAGTGGTCATCGTGTCCCCGTACACGACACCGCCCGCGAGCGCGACGCCGTTCGGTCCCCCCTCGACTATCTTCGAGCTGACCTGGTATTCCCACTGCAGCTTCCCGGTGGCGAGAGCCAGCGCATACACGTTGTCGCCGAGGTCCTGCAGGTAGACGACGCCATTGGCCACGATCGGCGTCGCAGCCAGCGAACCGAAGCCTGGTCCGGACGTTACCAATGACGAAGGCAGCTCGAAGGTCCATGCCTGCTGCAGGCCGGCCACGTTGGCGGACGAAATAGTGGAGCCCGCCGCATCCCGCGTGTTCTCAAGATCGCCGTTCGGATACGGCCACGAGCCAGCGGGCTTGGCCGCCTTGGGATTCGTCAGCGTGCTCCCAGCCGGGGTGCTGGTGCTGCTGCAGCCTGCCAGGACCACACCGGCAGCGAGGATCAGGCTGGGCCATACGATCTTCCTGGTTCCCATCGCACACTCCTCCCGGCCGGGCCGGGCACACGAACCCAAATCTGATATCAATATGCTAGATGCTTGGTATCGGTCCCGTCAACGGCCCGCAGCCGGGCGAGCGGCGCCGGCATACCGGCGCAGGCTGATGGTGACCGCTGACGGCGCCGGACCTCATCTGTCCTGTCGCAGATCAGCCAATCATGGTCCTGTCTGGCCGCTACTTGTTCCTGATCCTCGCGGCGGGTTCCGGGCGGCCGCGGCGCTCGACCCTGTTCGCGGGACCATAGGGGCCACCAGTGTCAAAAGGGCGCAAGAAATTAGCCCGGTGGCTTTTGCATAAGTGTCACCGGGCTGGGCCTGAATGTTCTCCGGGGATCTTCCTCGCGCCGCTTCCTCGATCGCCAGGTGTCGGTAGCGGTTAACCATACTCAGCGGTCGGCCTCGCCAACAAGGTCGCGTAGCTGATGTCGGCCCGCTATGCCGAGCTTGGGGTTGGAGCGGTACGGGTGGGAGGCGACGGTGTGGGGAGAAAGGAACAGCCGGTCGGGCGATCTCGCCGTTGGTCAGCCGGCGGCTGGCGAGTATGAGGATCTCCCGCCGCTGCGGGGTGAGTTCGGCGAGTGCGCCCCGGTACAGTCTACGAGGGAGATTCAGATAGTTAGCCGAGGTGTGCCGGTGGTTCGCGCACGATGATCGTTTCTGCTCTCCATGGGGCGTCGTGTTTGGTCCAGACGGTGATGCGGAGTCGGTCGCGCCAGGCTCGCTCAACGAGGTCTTCGGTGTCTTTTTCGCGGCAGAAGTATTCGCGTTCTCCGTGTTCGGTGTCGAGGATGAACCCTTCGAAGTCACTGAAGCGATCGAAGATAAGCCCGGCAACCTTGCCGGTGTGGGCTTCCATACCGTCGTGTTGTCTGTGACCCCCGGGGTGCCCGTCGCCGTGTCCGGGGTGGACGTGTATCGGTGTGGGATACCCGGTCGGTGATGGCAGGATTTTGTTGGGGTCGCCGCCGAACCCTTCGACACGTCCGGCGATCCCTTCGAGATAGCGCTGGAGCACCGGATACCACCGCCGCTGCTTTGGCATCGTTTCGAATATCCACCTGAAGATGGCGAGGCGTTGCTCTTCTTTTGGCAGCAGCGCCTCTTTGGTGCTGACGGGGATGTTCACTTGGAATGTGCCGAGCACGCTGCGCCACGTGAGTTCGTGCCGTGCAGGGGCGCCCGTCCGGCTGATCGGCGGTGGGGGTGGCGGTGGGGTCACTGTCGCCGCAGCGTTCGTCACCTGGCGTACGACGACGGTGTAGCTCTGCCCTTTTTTGATGCCGTAGGGGAGGTTGACCGACATCAGCCCGACGAAGTTCGCGCCGTTACCGCTCCCTTGCGGTAGCGGGATGTAAGTCACGCCACCGGTGGCGCAGCCGACAGTGTGAGCGTCGACGAGGGTTAGTGCTTCGGTGGAATACAGTTCCGCGGCCATCGCCAGGACTGTTTTGGCATCAACGTGCGGCAGATAGATTTCGGCTTGTTGGTCTTCGGGGACGTTGGTCCAGTCGATCATCAGCTCGTCGGGCATCTCACCGGCGCCGAGACTGGAAGGGCTGGGACGCACTTCGAACGGTTCGATCGCTCGACGCGACGCGGGGACACCGGGGTTGGCGACGTAGCTCCAAGAGATGTTGCGTTGCGCGAACTTGTCGCTGTTCCACGGTGCGGTCCCGGCGGGGATCGGGTCGGGATCGAAGGCGATCTCCGCGACCATGCACTGGTGCTCGTTGACGATGAAGGATTGTCGGAGCGATTCCACCGCGGTCCCGCTGGACGGCGGCCACGGGCCGTCCTCATTACCCGACGGTGGCATTGTCGGCAGGACCGGTGTCATCTGATTGATGTCGAGCCACGCCCCGAAGAACGTGTCGTGTACCGGTCCGGTCCCGGTTTTGGCGATGTTGCGGACGTTGAGCGTGTCGGGGGTCTGCAAGCTGGGCAGAGAGTTGGGTGCGCCGGATTGGGTCGCGGAGAGCCGGGGTTCTGCGAAACACGGGACCGATACGTACTCGCCTGCGGCGACACCGAATGTCGGCAGCTCGTTCCCGCCATACTGCGCTGTCGGGACCGGGTACACCGCGGGGAACCGCTGGTACGTCGCGGTCGGCTGAAAGTCCGTGGCGGTGCTGTTCGCGGCGAAGAGGCGGAAAAACACCCGGACGTTGTCCGCTGGATCGAGGTCGCCCAGATAGTGGACCCGGGCGATGGCGAAGTTGTAGACCGGTTTGCCGGAACTGTTCGTCGGTGCGACGGTGAGGACTTCGGAGTCTTCGTCGGCGTTGTTATCGAATCCCGCGCCCTGGCTCGCCTCTAGCGCTGAGGTCAGATCCAATAGGAACTGGTGGGGGTCGGTTCCCATCGTGACACCGAACTGGCTGCCGCCTTCGGCGACTTGGATGAGCCGGATGTCGTCGCTGAGCCACCACGTTTGGGCGCCCTGCAAGATATAGGGGTCAGGCTGTTTGATGAAGTGCAGCTGCCCGCTTGCCGGTATCCCTTGCAGAGAGGTAGTGATAATCACCGTCTCGGGGCTGCTAGCAAAACTGAACGCGGCGTCAGTAGAGCCAAAGCTGACGTCATATCCGAAACGGAAGCGCTGAACCTCGGGCCCAAACGACGGGTCATCGGATACCAAACTCGAGCAACTCGCCGACACGCCCGTAGCCGGAGAGAACACGATCGGCGGCGCCGCGGACAGCGACGTTGCGTTGGTGATGCCGAGCTGGCTGGGGGTGAAGCCGTCGACGATCAGATAGAACGCGCCTGTAACCACAGCGCCGCCGGGTTGGGTACGCAAGCCGTCGATCTCGTCTTGGCCGTAGGTGCTGCGATCGATCACGAACATGCAATCCCGTTTGAACAGCACCTGCAGCGCCGACTGCAGCAGATTGCCGCTGACACTGCCCCACCCGCTGCAGGCATCCCATCCCGGCCCGGCGGTGTAATACGGGGCGTTCGATCCGTCGTTGGGGTTGTTGTCACCTTGGGTGATGTCACGGAATGGGTTGATGCCCAAGTCGACGCCGAGCTGGCTGCCCAACGCGTACAGCGTCGGGTTCAAGAACCCGATCCGTTCCCCCAACGTCTGGTTGATCACCGCAGACAGTCCCGCATACAGCGGCGCGACCGCGCTGGTCCCGTTCATCGTCGCGCTCTGTCCCCCCATAAAATACGGGTAGCCGCTGTTCGGACTGGCATTGCCGGCGATGTCAGGAATACCCCGACGGACTATGTTGTCGTTCTTGGAGGCCGCCGCAACACCCGCCGCGGCCTGCCACGACGGCTGCGGGAAATAGTCGCTAACCCCTCCGCCTGTTTGGCCGAGCTGGCCGCCGAAAAACGTGTCGTTCCAGACGATCTCATCGAACGACGAGCGGTTGGCAGCCACGTTGCCAATGGTGGTGCCCCCGCACGCCGTCACCCAAGGATCGCTGCTGGCGTACTCTACATAGCAATGGTCGACGCCGAGACCATCGTTTGATCCAGAATCTCCGGCAGCGATCAATACTGTGATGCCACGCCCGGCGGCCGCTTGAAAGTGCGAGGACATGCGGTCCAGCACGGCTTGGCCGACCGTGGCTGCGTCGTCTTCAAAGGAGAAGATCCAGCAGCTGCTCAACACCGAAGGGTTCGGTTCGCCGGCGGTCGGCATCGTCGCATTCGCCAGCCAGTCCTCCCATCCGGTCTCGTCGTTGGTCTCGAAGTAGACGGCGATGGTGGCACCTTGGGCCACGGTACTGGAGATGCAGATGTCCTGAGTGATCTCGTAATCGAGGGCGCTCTGGCCGGCCAGTGTCGGCTGGTTGCTGTTGGCGGGCACCTGCACGATCGTTGGCGCCTTGAAGGTAGACGGAAGGCTCGCGTAGTAGAGGGCGATATCGCCGGTCGTGGGTGTGTCGTTGTAGTTGCCGCCGCCGTTGAAGATGCCGATGGTCTGATTGGCAGCCCCCGTCGTCGGGAAGTCGTAGAGCTGCATCACTTCTGGCACCGTCAGTAGGTTCGTGTTCGGCGGATCGCCTTGATTGACGCCGCCGAGCGGACGATTGTCCAATCCGATCACCGCGGTGACGACGTCGGCTACGACCTCGGGGAGGTACACCGGGCCCTCAAACCCTCGGTACGTCTGGACGGCGTCCGCCTCCTCCGTGTCCAGACCTGGCCGACGACGGCTCTTACGCACCGGGCATTCGTAGCGGTTGAGGGTGACGCCGAAAGCGGCGTCCATTTGCGCGACCGTGCCCACGGCTACAACCCGACGCCGAGCCGGGATCGATTCGGTGACCGTCAAACCTTGACTCTCCGCGAACTGCGCGGCGACAGCCAAGTCGGCCTCGGCGGAACCGTAACGGCTCGCGAACTCCTCCACCGACAAGAACTGTCTCTGGCCCGGCAGAGTGTTCTGCCAATGGTCATGGTCCGGCATCGCCGGCCCGTCGGGACGCGAACGGACAGCGATAACCACACGAACCTGCTCGGATGGATCCGCCGGTCCGATCAGACGCGACCCGGCCACCAGCGGCCGATCCGTCCCCGAGACCACCTGATAACCCGCAGGAATCCGAGGCCGCCGTGCGGCCCTGCCCCTACCTGATTGCTCTGACACAGCGCTGCCTCCCGGTGTCGAAAAATGGACTTAGAACCTCCCGCCGGGCGGCGGTACCACAGGACTGCCGCGGCGTCTGCGGAGCCAGAACCAGTCCATGTCTCGCTGCCCCCTCAGAGCGGGCCTGGCGCGGCCTCTCTGAGTACGGAGCATGGCAGCGCGGACTTAATACACGACCGAGGTCCGCAGCCGCGGCCGAGCTGTCTGCCGCCATCGACGATCCCGCGGCGGACAAGGGACGTGTATCAGCAGCACGATCATGCCCTCCGGGTAGGTAAGCAATCTCCCGGAACGGAGAACGGGCTAGCTCACGGGCGAGGGTATCGGCATGTGTCCCCCAAGGGATACCGCGCGCCGGTCGTGGCCAGGGGCCTGGCTCGGGATCTGCGCCATAGTGCTGGCGCTCGCCTGGGCCGCCCCGCAGGCCGGAAGCGCGGCAAGGGCAGGAGCGGTCGCTGCGCGGGCCGACGCGGCCGCGATGCGTACCGCCTCGCTGCTCTCGGACGGCACGGGCACGATGACGGTCTCGCCCACCTCGGTGTCCGCCTCCCAGACCACGACGCTCACCTTCACCTATACGGCGGCCCAGCTCATGCAGGACGGCAGCATCGAGCTTGTAGTGCCACCGGGCTGGACGCCCCCCTCGCAGACACCCGGCCCGGGCTACACCACGGCGAGCTGCCCCCCGGCTATCCCCGCCGCGCCGCCCTGCGATCTGGCCGTCTCGCCCGCAGCCATGACGATCACGATCACCAATGTCAACCGGGACGTCGACTACGGGCTGACAGTCGTGATCACCTACCAGGGCCAAGCGCCCGCCACGGGGGGAACCTCGACCTTCACCGCCGCCGAGCAGTCTTATCCTAGTGGGACGCTCACTCAGTTGGCCGAGTCGCCGGCCGTCGCCGTGACCTGCCCGGACGGCGCGGGCACCATGACCGTGTCGCCCTCCGCGATGACAGCTTCGAGCACCGGCATGCTCACGTTCACCTATTTGGCGGGCGGCTGCGGGGTGGAGACCGGCGTGATCACGCTGACCGTGCCGGACGGCTGGACGCCGCCGACCACGACATCCGGCCAGGACGGCTTCACCACCTCGGCGGGCGGCGGGCCGCCGACGGTTTCCTCCCCGATGACGATCACGGTGCCGGTCGGGACCCTCGGACCGGACGGCACGGTTTCCATCGACTACGACATGGCCCGGGTCCCCGGCTCCCCCGGCGAGTACGTGTACAACGCCGCCGAGCAGTCCACCGCCGACGGGACCCTCACCGCGCTGGCCGCGTCCCCGGCGGTCATGGTGACCGCGCCGCCACCGCCTCTGCACCAGGGAGGCACGGGGCCGGCGACGGTTACGCCACCGCCCCCGCCGCCCCCGCCGCCCCCGCCACCCGTGCACCAGGGAGGCGCCGGGCAGATGACGGTCGGGCCCGCGCGGGTGGCGGCGTCCGGCAACAGCACGCTGACGTTCAGCTACACCGCGCCAAAAGCTGGCCTGTCACCGTCCGGAGAGGTGACGGTGCGGGTACCCGCTGGGTGGACCGCCCCGTCGCGCAGGCCAGGACAGGCGGGTTACGCCAGCTCGAGCCGCGGTCGGCTGGCGGTGTCCGGCAGGCTCATCACCGTCTCAGGCGCCGCCCTGGGCAGCGGGCAGAAGCTGACCATTATCTACGCGGACGGGACCGCGCCCAGCTCGGCCGGAGTATTCACCTTCGTTACCTCGGAGCGGCCGGACGGCGCGGCGGGGCTGGCCGCTTTGGCCGTGTCCCCGGCGGTCACCGTGGCCCTGGTCCGCGGGGCGCTCCCAGCCGCCTCATCGCCGATCGTCCCGGTGCTGGTGATCGGGCTGGTGCTGGTCGCGTGCGCGGCCGGCGGGCTGGCGGTCCGCCGCGTCCGCCGCCTCCGCCGAGGCGCGCACGCGGCAGCCGGGTCGAGCGTCCGGGCCGTGCCGCATTCGGGACCGCCGGCGACGTTGGCCGTCCGTGACACCGGGACGCGGCCGACGCTGATCGTGCGCATCGAGCCGCACCCCGGTGAGCCCGTCACCACGATCGAGGAGGCCCAGCCATGACGCCAGCCGTCCAGAGTTACCCCCGGACCGCCACGGACCTGCTGTTCGGTCCGGGCGCAAGTGCATCCGAAGCGCTGGCCAAGCAGATCCTGCCCGCGGACGCGAACCTTGACCGTACCCTGAAGCACCTGCCGCAGCCGACTCGTGAGGCCGCCGTCCACGAGGCCGCCACCGAGGCCGCCGCGCTGCTGGACGCCGACCTGCTCGGCCTGCTCGTGGCGGGCTGGCGCGCGCATCATGATCTTGCCGACGCTGCCAAGCGCACCCTGGCCGCGCCCGGGAGCACGGAGCTGGTGGACCTGATCAAGCATCAGATCACCACCACCCAGCAGCCATCCGTCAGCGTGCTCGTGGACGGAGATCAGGTGGCTATCCTCCGGTTCACCCTGTCCGTCGTGTTCGACATCGGCACCGTGGTAGCCGGGATAAGGGCCGGGCTGCTGGTCGCCATCCACTCCGGGAGGTGTGACGTTACCGCCACCCTGAACTTCCAGGGCACCGACGTGCTGACCACCCGCACGCACCTCGAGCTTCCCGGCCTCATCAAGCTCGGCCCGGGGATCCGGCTGCTGCGTGACGAGGACTACCCGGTCAGCGGGGAAGCCAGGCAGTCGGCGGCGTGATAACCCGACATCCTCGCGGTCGCAGCCGACGTGCCGGTGGCCGCCGCCGTCGTGGCCCGGCTGGAGCAGCCGTCAGGCACTGAAGGTGGGAGGCGCGCACCAGCGCGAAGCAGAGAGGGAAGTCCCGGAAGGTCGTGCGGCCTGCGTGGCTGCACTGTCAGCTTGGGAACCTGGACTGATCACCCTGCAGGGAGCACTGGAGGTCACCCGTAGCGGATGATGGCCGGCGGGATGGATGGTTGGGACGATGATCGGGGAATGTGCGTTCGGGTGGTTTCGGCATTCCTCTCCCCGGAACGATCACGTCCCGGTTGGGGCTAGTGAAACGCCTTCGGGCGCAAGGAGTTAGTGAAATGGGCGAGCCGTTCAACGGCACGATCAACATCGATATCCGGGATTCGGTGCCGGACTGGGCTCCGTTCGAGCCGCCGAAGGCTCCTGATGGTGCACCCAATGTCGTCTACGTTGTGCTCGACGACGTTGGCTTTTCAGCCATGGGCTGTTATGGCGGCCCGATCGGGACGCCGAACATCGACCGGATCGCGGCTGATGGGATCCGTTACACCCAGTGGCATACCACGGCGCTGTGCTCGCCCACCCGGTCGTGCCTGCTGACCGGCCGTAACCATACCCGCAACTCGATGGCGTGCATCACCGAGGCCGCGATCGGGTTCCCGAACGCCAGCGGGACCGTCCCGCCGGAAAACGGCATGGTCTCCGAGATCTTGGGCGAGCGGGGCTGGAACACCTACATCGTGGGCAAGTGGCACCTGTGCCCGACCGTGGAGATGAATATCGCCTCGACCCGGCGGAACTGGCCGAGCGGCCGCGGGTTCGAGCGGTTCTACGGGTTCCTGGGCGCCGAGACCAACCAGTGGTACCCCGACCTGATCTACGACAACCACCCGGTCGACCAGCCCAAGCTTCCCCAGCAGGGCTATCACCTGACCGAGGACCTGACCGACAAGGCGATCGAGTTCATCACGGACGCCAAGACGGTCGCGCCGGACAAGCCGTTCTTCCTGTACTACGCGCCCGGCGCCGCCCATGCGCCGCATCACGTCTCAAAGGAGTGGGCGGACAAGTTCAAGGGCCGCTTCGACATGGGCTATGAGGCGATCCGGGAGCAGACCCTGGCCCGGCAGAAGGAGATGGGCATCGTCCCGGCCGATACCGAGCTGCCGCCCATCAACCCGATCGGCACCCCGCAGACCCGAACGGGCCCGGACGGCAAGCCGTTCCCGCCGCTGGATTACACCCGGCCGTGGAACTCGCTGACCGCAGAGGAGAAGCGGCTGTTCGCCCGGATGGCCGAGGTGTATGCCGGGTTCCTGGCGCACGCCGACCATCACATCGGCCGGCTGCTGGACTACCTGGAGGAGTCCGGGCAGCGGGAGAACACCATGGTCATCGTGGTGTCGGACAACGGCGCCAGCGGCGAAGGCGGCCCGAACGGGTCGATCAACGAGATGCTGTTCGCTAACGGCATCCCCGATGACATGCAGACGAACCTGGCGATGCTCGATGAGCTGGGCGGGACCCGGACCTACAACCATTACCCGAACGGGTGGGCGATGGCGTTCAATACCCCGTTCAAGATGTGGAAGCGGTATGAGTTCAACGGGGGCACCGCTGACCCGTGCATCATCTCCTGGCCCTCAGCCACCGCCGATGCCACCGGCCGGGGTGAGTTGCGGCATCAGTACCACCATGCGATCGACATCGTGCCGACCATCTTGGACACTCTCGGCGTGCGGGCCCCGGAAACGATCAAGGGCCACGTGCAGAGCCCCTTCGACGGGGTGAGCATGCGCTACACCGTCGAGATGGCCTCGGCACCATCGGCCCGCAAGACGCAGTTCTACTCGATGCTCGGCTCGAGGGGGATCTGGCATGACGGCTGGAAGGCCGTCACCACCCATCCCACCCTCAGCGGCTGGGGTCACTTCAACGACGACACCTGGGAGCTATACCACACCGATATCGACCGCGCCGAGCTGCACGACCTGGCCGCCGAGCACCCGGACAAGGTCCGGGAGCTGGTTAACCTGTGGTTCGCCGAGGCCGGGGAGAACAAGGCGTTCCCGCTCGATGACCGCTCCGCCCTGGAGATCATCACCACGCAGCGACCGCAGCTGGCCGCGCCCCAGAACCGCTACGCCTACTTCCCCGATACCGCCGAGGTACCCGAGCAGCAGGCGGTCAACGTCCGCAACCGGTCCTACTCGATCGGGGCGCTGGTGGACATCCCCGCTCCCGGCGCGGAAGGCGTGCTGTTCGCGCACGGGTCGCGGTTCGGCGGCCATGCCCTGTACGTGAAGGACAACCGGCTGCACTACGTCTACAATTTCGTCGGCCTGTTCGAGCAGAGGATCGATGGGACCGAAGATCTGCCCGTAGGCGAGAACCTCATCCTGTCAGCCTCCTTCGACAAGGACGGCGAGGATCCCCCCGGGGTCTCCACCGGGGTCCTGTCCCTCTACCACGGCGACAAGAAGGTCGCCGAAGGCCGCATCAAGACCCAGCCCGGGCTGTTCTCGCTCGCGGGCGAGGGCCTGTGCGTCGGACGGGACAGCGGCGAGGCCGTCACGGCCGACTACCCGAACGGATCGCCGCACCGCTTTACCGGCGGCACGATCAAGCGCGTCGCCGTCGACGTCAGCGGCGCCCCCTACGTCGATCTCGAGCGCGAGGCCGTGGCCATGCTCGCCCGAGAGTAGACATTAAGAATCGGTCAGGTGACCTGCCTCCCGGGCGGGTACGACCCGCGAAGCCGCTGAACCCGCGTCACCGCCTCGGAGTCATCCAGGTCGGGAGGATCCGCCGCAGCTGGGGTAGATGAGGTCATAGACGCCGGTGCAGCCGCCTTCGAAATGGCCGTTGACGACGCGGACCGGCTGGCGGAGTGGGACCGCATGCTAACGCGACCGGGCTGGCCCGGGAGCGGGGAGTCTGCCCGTGCGGGACGAACGCACCAGGGCTACGTAAGTTATCTTTCCCCGCAGGGACGTTGAATCTCGAGTCAACTTGGGTCAGGTGTGACAGCTGGTGCCGTGGGTGGCGTCATCGGCCACGGCTCTCAGCCACCGCACTCATGTCTTGTCGGGTTGGGGCGAAGCCCCGTTATTCATTAAGCGGGTGGAGCGAAGCGGACCGCGAACGCGGCAGCGCGGTCGGCATCCCCTATCGCGGTCGGGTTGGTGCTGGCCGGGTTGGGCGCTGAGAACACGACGAGCCGGTTGGCGGCGTGGTCGGCGGCTTCCTGTATCGCGGTCAGGTTGGTGCTGGCCGGGTTGGGTGCTGAGAACACGACGAGCTGGTTGGCGGCGTGGTCGGCGGTACCGGTTACGAGCGCGGCACGCTCGGCGTGCGGGGTGACGTATTGCTTTGGGTTGCGCTCCAGGCATCGCTGATGGCTGAGTGCTTCGCAGACGGGGCAGGCGACTTGGAGGGCGGGATCGGCGTGAGCGAGCTGGTCGGCGCTTCCCATGTCAGCGAGCACACGGCCGATGGCGATTTCGGATTGTGTCGCACTGGACGCTCTTCGTGTCGGCGCTGGCCTGAAGGGCATCGCGTTCATCTCATCTCAAGTGGTAGTTACTTACAGCGTATCACCGTCAGGCGAATTAGCGACGATCAAGGAATAATTCGAATTCGTGACCGAACGATTGCATTGGTGGTCGCCGCAGGACTCAACCACTACTCGGCCCGTCCAAGCCTGCTCGTTCTCAGTACAGCCAGCGCCACCCGGTGATCTCGGGTGCATCCTGGCCCTCCAGGCGGGTGTAGGCCCGGCACGTGATCCGCTTGTCCGCCATCAGCTGCCGCACGTGCCCGGCCGTGGACGCCAGCCCCGGCACCCGGTCGATGACGTCCATGACCAGGTGGAACCGGTCCAGGTCGTTGAGCATGACCATGTCGAACGGCGTGGTCGTCGTGCCCTCCTCCTTGTAGCCCCGTACGTGGAAGTTGGAATGCCCGTTCCGCCGGTAGGTCAGCCGGTGGATGAGCGTCGGATAGCCGTGGTAGGCGAAGATCACCGGCCGGTCGACGGTGAACAGCGCGTCGAACTCGGGGTCGGACATGCCGTGCGGGTGCTCGGACTCCGGCTCCAGCCGCATCAGGTCGACCACGTTCACCACGCGCACCTTCAGCTCAGGGAGGTGCTCGCGCAGCAGCGACACCGCAGCCAGCGCCTCCACCGTCGGGACGTCGCCACAGCACGCCATCACCACATCCGGCGCGCCGGGGGCGTCGTTGGAGGCCCACTCCCAGATCCCGGCGCCCCGGGTGCAGTGGATGACCGCCTCGTCCATGGTCAGCCACTGGGGGTTCGGCTGCTTGCCGGCCACGATGACGTTGACGTACTGTCGGGACCGCAGGCAGTGGTCGCCCACCGACAGCAGGGTGTTCGCGTCCGGCGGCAGGTAGACCCGGATGACCTCGGCCTTCTTGTTCACCACGTGGTCGATGAACCCCGGGTCCTGGTGCGAGAACCCGTTGTTGTCCTGCCGCCACACCAGTGAGGAGAGCAGGTAGTTCAGCGACGCGATCGGCCGCCGCCACGGGATACGGTTGGTGACCTTCAGCCACTTCGCGTGCTGGTTGAACATCGAGTCCACGATGTGGATGAACGCCTCGTAGCAGTTGAACAGCCCGTGCCGGCCGGTCAGCAGGTAACCCTCCAGCCAGCCCTGGCACATGTGCTCGGACAGCACCTCCATCACCCGCCCGTCGGGCGCCAGGTGGTTGTCGCCGGGGATGATCTCACCGTCGAAGGCCCGGTGCGTCGCCTCGAACACCGCGTCCAGCCGGTTGGAGGACGTCTCGTCCGGGCCTATCAGCCGGAAGTTCGACGGGTTGGCCTTGATCACGTCCCGCAGCCAGGTGCCGAGCACCCGGGTGGCCTCGGCCTGGGCGCCCCCGGGTTTGGGGACTTCCACGGCGTAGTCCTGGAAGTCGGGCAGTACCAGCTCGCGCAGCAGCAGGCCGCCGTTGGCGTGCGGGTTCGCGCTCATCCGCCGGTCGCCCTGTGGCGCGAGCCGCACCAGCTCGGGTGCCAGCCTGCCCTCGCCGTCGAACAGTTCCTCGGCCCGGTACGAGCGCATCCACCTCTCGAGCTGGGCCAGGTGCTCCGGGTTGGTCCGGGCCGCGTCGAGCGGGACCTGGTGCGCCCGCCACGTTCCCTCCACCGGCAGGCCGTCCACCACCTTGGGCCCGGTCCAGCCCTTGGGCGTCTTCAGCACGATGGCCGGCCAGGCTGGCCGCGACAGGTCGCCCTCGGCCCGGGCGCGCCGCTGGATCTCGCGGATCTCCTCGATCACCGCGTCCAGCGTGCCAGCCAGCTGCTGGTGCACCAGCTTGGGGTCATCGCCTTCGACCGTGTGCACCGCGTACCCGTAACCGCGCAGCAGCGACTCCAGCTCGGAGTGCGGGATCCGGGCCGGCACGGTCGGGTTGGCGATCTTGTACCCGTTCAGGTGCAGGATCGGCAGCACCGCCCCGTCCCGGGCCGGGTCGAGGAACTTGTTGGAGTGCCAGCTGCCGGCCAGCGGACCGGTCTCGGATTCGCCGTCGCCGATCACGCAGGCCACGATCAGGTCGGGGTTGTCGAACGCCGCCCCGTAGGCGTGCACCAGCGAATAGCCCAGCTCGCCGCCCTCATGGATCGACCCGGGCGTCTCCGGCGCCACGTGCGAGGGGATACCGCCCGGGAACGAGAACTGCTTGAACAGCCTGCCGATGCCCACCGCGTCCGGCGTGATGTGCGGGTACAGCTCGGAGTACGTGCCCTCGAGGTAGGTGTTCGCCACGA
Source organism: uncultured Actinomycetes bacterium (assembly GCA_963801155.1). Taxonomy (GTDB): domain Bacteria; phylum Actinomycetota; class Actinomycetes; order Streptosporangiales; family Streptosporangiaceae; genus Palsa-504. Next base: position 121,709 of record CAWDEB010000008.1, on the reverse strand, counting down.
TGCCCGGCCCGCCGTGCCCCGGCCCAGTGATGTAGATGACGTTCAGGTCCTGGTTCCTGATCGCCCGGTTGAGGTGCACGTAGAGCAGGTTCAGCCCCGGCGTGGTTCCCCAGTGCCCGAGCAGCCGCGGCTTGATGTGCTCCGGCCGCAGCGGCTCGGTCAGCAGCGGGTTGCCCAGCAGGTAGATCTGTCCCACCGAGAGGTAGTTCGCGGCACGCCACCAGGCGTCGAGCGCGTCCAGCTCGTCAGCGGCGAGGGTCCGTGACCCCTGATCCGTCACGCTCATGTTGAAAGCCCCTTTTTATACCGAACGGATCGTGGTGCTCGATCCCAGTTACCTGCGTGCCTCCCAGACTATTGGCCCGGGTCCCGCCCACGACAGGCGGGCTGGCAGGGTTAACGGCCGCGACACCTCGGCGTAACCTCTGCGGAAGCCAGACCGACACGTGCGCCGGCTGGAAGGCCGCGTCGACCACGCCGACCAGGTCGCCCTGCACGGTGTCCAAGTCGACGCTCTGCCGCAGCCGGGCGGTGAAGGCGGCGACGATGGTCTCGGCGTCGTACCGCGCCCGGTTGAACCGGCGGTCGACCGCGTGCTGGACCCGGCGGCGCAGCGGGTTGAACAGCGCCGCGGCCGCCAGCGTGGCCGCCGCCACCGCGACCGGTGCCTTGAACGGCAGGACCTCGGTGGCCAGGAGCACCAGGCCGGCGAACATCCCGCCGAGCACCGCGGTGACGATGGCGTAGGAGATCACCCGGCTGATGATCCGGTCGATCGCGTACAACCGGTATTTCAGCACCGCCACGCCCACGCAGACCGGCAGCACGCCCAGCCCGAGGGTGCCCGCCACCTGCCAGTATGACGAGGAGTCACCCGAAGCCAGCGCGCTGATCGTCCCCGAGACGACCAGCGCGACCGCGCCGCTGTACAGCCATTTGAGCTGCTGGCGTCGTTCCCCGGCCGACCTGCGGTACTTCGGCACCTGGGCGATCAGCCATACGAGGCAGCTGGCCCCGATGCCGACCACCAGCACGTTCTCGGCCACATCCCACAACCCGGAGGCGTTGGCCGCGACGTTGCCGCTAGCGTTCACCGGAATCGCGTGCCCCGCTACGGCCATGAAGTCGCCGACCGACGCGACCACGCTGAGCACCGCGCCCGCGGCGATGAGCGTCACCGCTACCCGCCGCCACCGGCCCCGCGGCAGCCGCCCGTCCGGGAACAGCCACAGCAGCAGCGGGATGAGGAACAGCCAGACCGGCCACCCTACCGCCAGCGCCACCGCCACCCGCCCCAGCGGCAGCGTCCCGTGGCGCATCCCGTAATCGAGGAACGCGTAATCGGCCGTCGGCGCGCCGCCGACCAGGAACAGCGCGAGCAGCAGCCACCCGAGCGGGTTGCCCGGCCGCCGGGCCGCGACCACGGCACCCGTCACCGCGGCTGGTACCGAGAACCCCATGGCGGTCACCCAGTCGACCGTCACGTCCTCGCCGCCCCGCAACTGATGGGTGAGCAGGTCGAGCAGAACGTGAGCCGGAGCGGTGCCGATTATGAGCACGCCGAGCGTTACCGCCGCGGCCGGTGCCGCCCACCGCACACGCACGACGCTGCTCATCCGATACCCGTCCCCTCCGCCTGCCGACCGGACGATCCAACCCTAGGGCCGGAACGTCCCGTAACCGTTACGGCAGAATGAGCTCATGGCGATCAGCGGTGGTACGTCGCGCGCATCCCGGCGATTATGACGACGGGACCGTGACGATGGGGCCGTGCGCGTGGTTGAGGACCGCGTGGGTGACTGCGCCGGGACCGTGGTGGGCGGCGTGCCTGCCCAGCACGATCAGGTCGGCCCGGGCGGACAGGCCGGCCAGGATCCGGCCCGGGTGACCGTGTACCACATCATGGCTGACCGGTACGTCGGGGTACTTGGCCCGCCATTCGTCCAGCAGCGCCTCCAGCTGTCTGGTCGCTTCCGCTTCCATGTCGGCCCGGTGCAGCCCCAGCGCCTCCCCGGCCCGGGAGATATCCGAGTGCGGCGTATGCCAGGCATGGATGGCGACCAGGCTGGCCTTGCGCAGGGCCGCCTCCTCGAACGCGAAGGTGAGCGGGGCCGCGTGGCCCTCCAGGTCGCTGATGCCGACGCCGACCTGTCGGCGCGCGGCCCCGATTTCTTCCCGGACCACAACGACCGGGCAGGACGCGTGGGTGGCCACGTACCGGCTCACCGAGCCAAGGATCATGGCCGTGAACGCGCCGACGCCGCGGGAGCCGACGACCAGCATCAGCGCGCCCGAGCCGGCCTCGGTGATCGCCTCGGCAGGTGCGCCCTCCAGGTGGTCGGTGTCGATCAGCAGGTCAGGGGCGACCTTGGCCGCGCGGGCGGCCGCGGCGGCCAGGGCGACGTCGCTGTCCTTGCGGATGACGTCGGATACGGTCTGGTATTGCGAGTGGCCCTGGCTGCTGCCCATCCGGGGAAGCAGGCTCGCGGCCGAGACGATCCGCAGCGGGACGCCGCGCAGCACCGCCTCCCGGGCGGCCCAGTCCACCGCCCGCAGCGACTCCTCAGAGCCGTCGGTAGCCGCCACGATGGGCTTAGCTGACATGCTGGTCCTCCTCGCCGGACCCGGACGCACCGGGCTGCCTTGGACACGCATTCCCCACGGACATCATGATCGCGTGCCGACCCGGTGGGCAAGACGTTCCCGCGATCGGGGACCACCTCGGCGCGCCTAAAGGAAATTCCGCGATAACAATTTGGCCTCGCCAGCGGATCCCGGCCCACTACCGTAACTCCCGGCGTTCGCAAATATCGATTCCGCAAGGTTATGTGGCTTGCAACGCAGTTCGCCAGCGGAAGGCATGCCGCTAAGATAACGCGCCAGCAGCCCGGATGCCCTGTTGCGGCGGGCCCTGAGTGCCTAGCATCTGTAGTGATCGGTAGTGGCGGTACCGAGGTGACCTTGGCGGTACCGAGGCAGCTAAAGCAGAAGGAGAAGTGAGATGCCTGGAATCCTCGTCGGCATAGACGGTTCCGTCCATTCGCAGCTCGCCCTCGAATGGGCCGCGAAAGAAGCGGCGCTCCGTCATACGTCGCTTACCGTGCTCACCGTCTATCACGGGGTGGCGGGCTTCTGGGGTGGAACTCTTCGTTACGCGGGCGACGAAAAACTGGTCGAGAAGGGGCGCGGGGCGGCTCAGGCCGAAACCGACAAGGTGCTGGCCAGCCTCGGCGACGCCCGCCCGGCGTCGGTCACGGTCAAGGCGGCGGAGGGCATACCGGCCGAGGAAATCCTCAAGGAGGGAGCCGACGCCGAGCTGATCGTACTGGGCTCGCGTGGCGGCGGCGGGTTCTCGCGCCTGCTGCTCGGGTCGGTCAGTGCCACCGTCGCCGAGCACGCCCAGGTCCCGGTCACGATCCTGCCTTCGCCTCACGCCCACTGAAGGTATTTGCCGAACACGGCGGCCGCAGAGCGGCTACCCGCTTCCGCGGCCACCGTCAAGCGTGCCAGGCACGCGGATGCCGCCGCCACCAGCGCCGATGGGCCGGAGGACAATCAGGATCCATGACACCGCGGATACGCGTTGAGGGAACACCCTACGAGCGCGGACGGCAGTACGGCATGCAGGCCCGGGCCCAGGTGCAGCCGGTCGATGTGTCGCTGTGGGCCATGCCGTCCAGACTCGACCTCAGCTGGCTCACCGCACCAGCCCCAGCCGGCGTGGTGCTGTAGCCCCCGCGGCCATGACCGGCCCGGAGAAGCCGCGCTCGCTGGCCCGTCCGCGCGCACTGCGGCCGGGAGACCGGCTGGCGGTGCTGTGCGTCAGCGGCCCGGCGGACCCGGAGCCGCTGGCCGCCGGCCTCGACGCGCTGCGGTCAGCCGGGCTCAACCCGGTCCTCTACCCATCGCTGACAGAACCCGGCACCATGCGTCCCTACCTGGCCGGCGACGACGCGACGCGGGCCGGGGACCTGCGCGCCGCGCTCACCGCCCCCGGCCTCGCCGGGATCTTGTTCGCCCGGGGCGGTTACGGCGCACAGCGCACCCTGGAGGCGATGGACTGGGATGGCCTTCCAGGCCTGCCGCCCAGGGTGCTGGCCGGGTACTCCGACGTGACGGCGGTGCTCGAGGCGGTCGCGGTCAGGCTCGGCTGGGCGTCGCTGTTCAGCCCGATGATGGCGCACATTGGCGCCACCGGCGCGGGCAGCCGCGGCGGCGCGGCGGACTACTCGTTCGGCTCGCTGCTGCGCACGCTGATGCACCCGGCCGAGGCGACCGAGATCCGGTACCCGCAGGCGGTCACGGTCGTCCCCGGTACCGCCCGCGGCGTCACCGTGGGCGGCACGCTGAGCCTGCTCACGTCCTCGCTCGGCACCGGCACGTCGCGCCCGGCCCGCGGCGGCATCCTGCTCCTGGAGGACGTCGGCGAGGAGCCCTACCGCGTCGACCGGATGCTCACGCAACTGCGCCGGTCCGGCTACCTGGACGGGGTCGCGGGCATCGTCACCGGCACGTTCGAACGCTGCGGGCCTCCCGAGCTCATCCAGGACATCCTCACCGAACGCCTCGGCGCTCTCGCCGTCCCGATGCTCGCCTGGGCCGACGTCGGCCATGGCGAGTCATTCCAGACCTTCCCGCTCGGCATCGCGGCCGAACTCGACGCCGGTCAGGCCGCCCTCCGCCTGCTCGACCCCCCGCTCAGTTAACAGCGCTCAGCTAGCAGCGCTCAGCTAGCAGCGCTCAGCTAGTCCCGGCCGGTACCGCCCGGGGACGCGAGGGACAGCCCGGCCGCCCGGGCCCGGCGGGCCAGCCCGGCATGCATGCGCCGCGGCCACAGCGGACCCCCGTAGATGAATCCGGTGTAGGCCTGTACCAGAGTGGCCCCCGCCGTCAGCCGCTCCCAGGCGTCATCCGGGGTCTCGATCCCGCCCGCCGCGATCAGCACCAGCCGGTCCCCGGCCCGCTCCCGCAGGCGCCGCAGCACGGCCAGCGCCGGCTCGCGCAGCGGAGGCCCGGACAGGCCCCCCGCCCCGGCGGCGGTCACCTCGGCCGCGGAACTGGCCAGCCCGTCTCGCGCCACGGTCGTGTTGGTCGCGATGACCCCATCCAGCCCCAGCTCGACCGCCAGGTCCGCCACCGCGTCGACGTCCTCCGCGGCCAGGTCCGGCGCGATCTTCACCAGCAGCGGTACGCGCCGCCCGCCGGCCGAACCAGCGTCGAGCGCCGAACGCACCGCCACCAGCACCGGCCTGAGCCTGTCCGTGGCCTGCAGGTCGCGCAGCCCGGGCGTGTTCGGCGAGCTGACGTTGACCACCACGTAGTCGGCCACCTCCGCCACCGCCCGTGCGCTGGCTGCGTAATCCGCGGCCGCCTCCTGGTCCGGCACCGCCCGGGTCTTGCCGATGTTGACCCCCACGACCGGCCCGGCCCGTGGTCCCCGTGGTGCCCGTGGTCCCGGGAGGCGCCGCCGTAGCCGGGCGGCCACCGCCGCCGCCCCGTCGTTGTTGAACCCCATCCGGTTGACCAGCGCCCGGTCCGCCGGCAGCCGGAACATCCGCGGTCTGGGATTTCCCGGCTGCGCCCGCGCCGTCACCGTGCCGACCTCCACGAACCCGAACCCCAGCGCCCGGAGCCCGCTCGTCGCCCGTGCGTCCTTGTCGAACCCGGCCGCCAGCCCGAGCGGCCCGGGAAACTCCAGCCCCAGCGCCCGCACCCGCAGCACAGGATCCCGCGGCCCGAGCCACCGCCGCAGCAGCCACGCCACCCCCGGCGCCCCGGCCAGAACCCGGATCAGCCAGAACCCCGCCCGATGCGCCGTCTCGGCCGGCACCCGCCGTAGCACCACCCGGAAAAGAAGCCGGTACATCGCCTCACACCCCCTTGGTCCCGGTGCATTATCCCGAACGGGCCGTGGTGTCAGCGGTCAGGCGACGAGCTCGGACTCCCCGGTGAAGGCGTGCCAGAGCGAGGCGTACGTCCCGTCCGCCGCCAGCAGCTCGTCGTGGCTGCCGATCTCCACGATCCGGCCCTGGTCCAGGACCACGATCCGGTCCGCGCGGGCCGCGGTGGTGAGCCGGTGCGCGACCACGAGCGTGGTGCGCGCCGCGGTCAGCTCGCTGATGGCGTGATTCACCGCCGCCTCGGCGGCCAGGTCGAGAGCCGCGGTCGCCTCGTCGAGCAGCAAGATGGCCGGTTCGGCCAGCTGCGCGCGGGCCAGCGCGATGAGCTGCCGCTGGCCGGCCGACAGGTTACGGCCGCGTTCGGACACCGTATGTGCGTAGCCGCCCGGCAGCCGCATGATCATGTCGTGCGCGCCGGTCGCGCGCGCCGCGGCCAGGACCGCGTCGTCGCTGGCGTCCGGTCTGGCGTACGCGATCGAGTCCCGGACCGTCCCCGCGAACAGGTACGACTCCTGCGGGACCACGCCGAGCTGGTGCCGGTAGTCGGCCAGGTCGTAGTCCCGGACGTCGGTCCCGTCGATCAGGACCGTCCCGCTGGTCACGTCGTAGAACCGCGCGATGAGCTTGACCAGCGTGGACTTGCCCGCCCCGGTCTGCCCGACCAGGGCCACCGTCTCGCCGGGCTCGATGGTCAGGCTGATCCCGTTCAGCGCGTTGGCCCCGCTCCCCGAATAGCCGAAGTCGACGTCGCGCAGCTCGATGCGCCCGCGCAGCCGGCCCGGCGTGACCGGGCGGGGGGAAGGCGGCGTGGACGTGCCGAGCCGGAGCAGGTCGGTGATCCGGCGCAGCCCCACCATGGCCTGCTGGTAGCCATCGAAGACCTGGGAGAGCTGCTGGACGGGGGAGAAGACCATGTCGATGTAGAGCAGGTAGGCGATCAGCGCGCCTGCGGTGAGCGTCCCATTGCTGATCTCACCGGTGGCGATGACCAGCACGATCGCGCCCGCCACGGTGGACAGGGTCTGCACGAACGGGAAGTAGATCGCGATGTTCCGCTGCGCCCGCAACCGCGAGGTCCAGAACGCCCGGCTGAGCCTGCTGAACCGGTCCCGGTTCGTGACCTCCCGGCGGAACGCCTGGGTCACCCGCAGTCCGGCCATGTTCTCCGCGAAATCGGCGTTGACCGCGGCGACCTTCTCCCGCGACTCGGCGTAGGCCCTGGCCGACTTCGTCCGGAACACCAGCGTCGCCGCCACCAGCACCGGGAAGATGCACAGCACGGCCAGGCCGAGCCGCAGGTTGATGATGAGCAGTACGGCCAGCACGCCGAAGAACGTGAGCACCGAGCTGACCATGGTGACCAGGCCGGTCTGCAGGAACGTGGACAGCGCGTCGACGTCCGTGGTCATCCTGGTCATGATCCGGCCCGACAGCTCGCGTTCGTAGAAGTCCAGGCCAAGCCGCTGCAGCTGGGCGAAGAGCTTGACCCGCAGGCCGTACAGCAGCCGTTCGCCGTTGCGCCCGACCACCATGGTTTCAAAGATGTTGACCACCCAGTCGGCCAGCACGATGGCCAGCCCGATCAGGGAGACCACCACGATCGCGTGGAAGACCTTGGTCTCCACGCCGTTGTCGATTCCGTTCCTGACCAGCGCGGGGAGCGCCAGCCCGGCCACCGCGTCCAGGCCGTCCAGGATCAGCCCGATGACGAGCGCGGCGGCCAGCGGCTTGAGCAGCCTGCGCAGCGTGAAGTGCCGGTCGGCGGCCCGCGCCTGGGCGATGTCCACGTCCGGCACGTCCCGGGCGGGGGGCAGCGAGGCGACCCGGGCCAGCAGCTCCGGTGACGGCGGCAGGCTCTCGAACGTCCCGGACAGGTGCCCGCGGCCCGCCCCGATCGAGGCCTGGGCGCGCCCCGGGGACTGCCCGTCGAGCAGGTCTTCCACGGTGCGCATCTGGAGCGGCCGGATCGGCAGCGCGCCGCCCTCGGCGTCTTCGCCGGTGATGAGCTGCCGGTACAGAGGGCAGCGCTCGGTCAGCTCGTGGTGCGTGCCGCTGTCGGCGACCCGGCCGCCCTCCAGGACCACGATCCGGTCGGCCAGGTTCAGCGTCGACCTGCGATGCGCGATGATCAGCGTGGTGCGGCCCCGCATCACCTCACGTAGCGCGGCGTGGATCTCCGCCTCCAGGCGCGGGTCGATGGCCGAGGTCGCGTCGTCGAGCACCAGCACCCGGGGATCGGTGACCAGGGCCCGGGCCAGGGCCACACGCTGCCGCTGCCCGCCGGACAGGGTGAGGCCCTGCTCGCCGACCACGGTGTCGTAGCCCTGGGACAGCCTGGCGATGAACTCGTGGGCCTGGGCCGCCTGGGCGGCGGCGACGATCTCCTCGTCGGTCGCGTCCGGCCGGCCGTAGGCGATGTTGGCCCGCACCGTGTCGGAGAACAGGAAGCTTTCCTCCATGACCAGCCCGATCGCGGCGCGCAGCGAGTCGCGCGTCACGTCCGCGACGTCGTACCCGCCGATGCGGACCGAGCCGTCCTGCGGGTCGTAGAAACGGGGCACCAGCAGGGCCAGGGTGGACTTGCCCGACCCGGACGCGCCGACCACGGCCACCGTCTCGCCCGGCTCCACCCGGAACGAAACGCCGCGCAGCACCGGCTCGGACGGCACGTACCCGAACCGGACGTCGTTGAAGCTGAGCCCGGCCGCTTCCGGCGGCAGGTCGACCGCGTCCGGCCGGTCGGTGATGACGGGCCGCGAGTCGATGATGTCGAACACCCGGATGACGCTGGCCCGTGCCTCCTGCCCGAGCGTGATCATGTAGGTGAGCATGCGCACCGGGCCGGTCATCAGGGTCAGGTAGGCGGAGAACGCCAGGAACGTGCCGAGGGTGATGGAGCCGTGGATGGCCAGCCAGCCGCCCAGCGCGAGCACGCCGACCAGGCCCAGCGACGGGATGGCGGTCAGCGCCGGGTTGTACCTGGCCGTCAGCCGGATCATCCGCAGCCGGGAGGCGAACAGGTGCGCGCTCGCCGCCTCCAGCTGCTCCTGCTCCTGCTCCTCCTGCCCGAAGCCCTTGACCACGCGCACGCCGCCGATGGCCTCGTCGACCAGCCCGACGACCTCGCCGGACTGCTGCTGCGCGTCCCAGCTCGCGGGGAACAGCTTGCGCCGGGACGCCAGCGCTATCATCCACAGCGCGGGTGCCACCGCGACGGTCACGATCGTGAGCACGGGAGACAGGACCACCATGATGCCCAGTGACACGGCGAACAGCACGATGTTCCCGAGCGTGACCGGCACCATGGACATGATGCCCTGCACCATGTTCAGGTCGGAGATGGACCGGCCCACCAGCTGCCCGGTGCGGATCTCGTCCTGGCGCGCGCCGTCCAGGCGGGACAGCGAGTCGAACAGCTCGGTCCGCATGTCGTGCTGGACGTCCAGGGACAGCCGGCCGCCGTGGTAGCGGCGCAGGTAGATGCCGGCGAAGTTCACCGCGGCCGCGACCAGCAGCAGGCCGGCCAGCGGCCAGACCGACTGGCGGTGGGTCACGATGACGTTGTCGATGATCTGCCGCTGCACCAGCGGGATCGCGGCCGTCGCCACCGTGGCCGCCAGCGTGCCGCCCAGCGCGACCACGACACTCCGGCGATGCCGCCAGCTGTAAGCGGCCAGCCGCCGCAGCCACCCGTACCCCGGAGCTTGCGTGCCCGCCGTGCTCCCTGTCCTCCTTGACAGTGCTACCGCCCCACCTCGCCGTTCAACCCCGTAAGCAAAGCAACAATCCGAGCCGCCCGTTCATTTCCCTAGCTAACCATCGAAGCGGCCGAGGACCCTGATCGCTATGATCCCCCGTGCCTGTCCTCCCCCGGGCGCGCGGACCGGCACGGCGATCACTTCATCGTCTGCGGCGACGGGCTGCGTATTGATCATGGAAGGCGCGTTTCCGCGGAAACGGGTTGTGCACTGCTGCACAAGCCGTCGCCGGGCCCGTCTGGCCGGGGCCTGCACATCGGCCTGCCCTCCGGGAACCCATGAACTCAACGCTATCCTCTGCTTCATGGCGGGACGATCGCGCCGGGCGCGTATCGGAGACGTGCATGAACTGGCCATGGCCATGCCCCACGTCACGGTCTGCCACGGGCCGCACGGCAACCCCATCTACCAGGTCGGCGGCAGGTCCTTCGTGTTCTTCCGCAATCCCCGGCCGGACGCGGTTGACCCGGGCACGGGGGAGCGGTACCCGGACGTGATCATGTTCTGGGTTACCTCGGAGGCCGACAAGCAGGCGCTGGTCCAGGACCACGCGTCGCCGTTCTTCACCACGCCGCACTTCGACGGCCACCCGTCGGTACTGCTGCGGGCCAGCCGGATCGGCGAGCTCACCGTTCAGGAACTCGCCGAGGTCGTCCAGGACGCCTGGCTCTCCCGGACCTCGCCCGCCCGGGCCGCGGCCTGGCTCAGCACGAGAAACTGGTCAGCCCACGCGCCGCCTGCTGCACGTCACGAACCAGGTCCGGGCGTCCTGCACAGCGGCCGCGGTCCGCGGCCGGGGCCGGCGTCTCAGCTAGCGTCCGTGCCCTTCGGTGCCTTCGGCGTCGGGCGTGCGGGCGTGCTCTTGGCTGCGGTGCTCTTGGGAGTCGTGGTCCTGGAGGCCGTGCTCTTGGCCGCAGAGGCCGGGGTCCTCGGCGCCGGGCGTGCGGGCGTGCTCTTAGCCGCCGGGCGTGCGGGCGCCTTCGGCTCGCTGGCCGCCGCGGGCTTCGGCTCGCTGACCGCCGTCGGCGTCGGTTCGCTCACGGCGACCGGCTTGGGCTGGCTGACCGCGACCGGCTTCGGTTCGCTCACGGCGACCGGCTTGGGCTGGCTGACCGCGACCGGCTTGGGCTGGCTGACCGCGACCGGCTTGGGCTCGCTCACGGCGATCGGCTTGGGCTCGCTGACCGCGACCGGCTTGGGCTCGCTCACGGCCACCGCTTCCTGCCATACCCGGTGACTGGGGATCTTCGGCTCGCTCGAGCCGTTGCCCTTCGGCGCGGTCTCGTGGCGGCCGGGCATGAGCGGCGCCATCGCCTTCAGCACGTCCTCGGTGAACTGCCGCTGGTTGGCCAGTAGTTGCTCGGCCATGTGGTAGGCGTTGTCCACCGCCTGCTCAGGCGTGGGCAGCTTGTCCGCAAACGGCAGGCTCACCGGCGGCAGCTTGGGCAGCCGTCCGGTCAGCGGCGTGTAAACGGACGTCAGCTTGGGGGTGGCGGTCCTGACCGTCTCCAACCAGGTCTTGATGGCGGCGATCATGGCCTCCTGGCTCCTACGTGTGGCAGCCAGGAATTCTTCCTGCGTGGGCATGCTAGCCATTGTCGTGGTCTCCTTATCCGCACTTGACAATGCTAACTATACCAAGCATGATTGAGATGTCAAGCATGATGCTTGACGTACACAGCAGAGGATGCTCGTCCCTATGAGCGGTCAGGTTCTGTAACCGGAGCTAATCCGGCATGCCGTGGTGGCCGGTCACTCTATGGGGGCGGCCGGTCGGCCGCGTGCTTCACCGCGCGGAACCCGCGGTGCGTTCCCGCCCCGCCTGCTGTCACCTCGGCCGGACGAGACCGTGCTGGACTGGCGTATCGAAGAGCTCAGCCGTACTGGTCGCCGCGGGTCCGCGACGGCGGCGGGTAGGGCGGCGAACTTGGCTGCTGGTAGCCGCCGCTAGGCCGCCGGCGCCGCACCGCCCGCCCGGCGACCCCGCTGATCAGGATGCCGATGGCGAAGCCCAGCACCAGGTTGACGGTCGCGGTGGCGACCTTCTGCGCCAGCGGGGCCCCGGTACTGAACGGGTACACCACCGCGACGATCGTGGCCAGCGCGATGATCCAGCCGAAGAACAGCTGCGGCCGGGGCGTGGTCAGCAGGAGCAGGTGCATGATCGCCGTGGCGACCAGCGCGGCCCCAGCCGCCGACAGCACGTACATCCCGGTCGACGCGTCGCCCCACGCCCCGTCCCGGTGCGGTGCCAGGATCGGGATGGTGAACAGCCACCGGGAAACCAGGATGCCGACCAGCGCGATCAGAGCCGCGACGACCGCCGTTGCCACTCCGCCCGCCCACAGTGGCCCCGGCTCGATCCAGCGCGTCGGACTCGAGGGCTCCGGGGGTGGTTCTTCTGCTCTTCGCATCGGGGTTGTCATCGGCACGCCTTTGCTCTCATGCGCGATCTCTTGCTAGAGACCTAACCGCTTACGGCGTTCCGAAACTCGCCGCCACTCCATACTCGCGCGGGCCGTGGAAGGGCGGCACAGTGGCCCCTACCCGACCGTGACCGCGGCCGATGGGTACCCGCTGGCCCCGTTGGGCTCCGGCTGCTCCTGGGCGGCGGTCTGGGTGTAGCCGGTCTTGTCCGTGGCCCGGGCTTCGATCACGTGGTTACCGCTGGTGGCGTCCCATTCCCACACCCACTGCCGCCACGTGTCGATGCCGGGGACCACGGCCAGCTTGGCCTGGTTCCACGGGCCCTGGTCGACCCGCACCTCCACGGCCTCGATGCCCTTGTGCTGGGCCCACGCCACGCCGGCCACCGCCGTCCGTCCCGCCGGGATCTGGCTGGCGCCGTTCGGCACGTCGATGCGGGATTCAGTCTTGATCGGCGCCTGCTGTGACCAGCCGCGCTGGGCCCAGTAGGCGTAGTTCCCGGCGAACGTGGTGACGTTGATGTCCGTCACCCACTTGGTCGCCGACACATACCCGTACAGGCCGGGCACCACCATGCGCACCGGGAAGCCGTGCGCGACCGGCAGCGGCTGGCCGTTCATCGCCACCGCGAGCAGCGCGTCCCGGCCGTCCATCACGGTCTGAACCGGGGTGCCGGAGGTGAACCCGTCCACCGATGTGCACATCAGCTGGTCGGCGCCGGCCTTGATCCCGGCCTCGCGCAGCAGGCTGGCCAGGCTCGCGCCCAGCCACAGCGCGTTGCCGATGTACGGGCCGCCGACCGGGTTGGACACGCAGCACAACGTGACGTAGTCCTCGATCAGCGGCCGTCGCAGCAGCTCGTCGAAGGTGATCGTGATCTCGCGGCTGACCATGCCATGGATCCGCAGCTGCCAGCTCGACGGATCGACCTGCGGCAAGACGATGGCCGTGTCCACCCGGTAGAAGTCGCTATTGGACGTGACGAACGACGCCAGCCCCGGGATGTCCAGGTTGACGCCGGGCGGCAGGGACGGCACGGTCGCCGACGGCTTGGGGATCTTCAGCGCGTTCCGGGCGCTCGCCACGTTGCTCCGTTCGGCCACCAGGCGTCCCGCCAGCCCGGCCGTGGCCGCGATGCCCGCCGTGACCACGCCGGCGGCCAGGAAGCTCCGCCGGGCCGGCTCCACTGCAGCCGGACGGCCCGGGGCATGCGCCAGCCAGTCCTGTCCCTGCGCCGCCGACGGCCTGATCACCCCGCCCGTGCCCCCCGGCCGCCCCATCCCGCCCGACGGGTCCGGGGGCCCAGGCAGGTCCGGGGGCCCAGGCAGCTCGGGAGAGCCAGGCAGGTCGGGGACGCCGGGCTGCGCATCGGGGCCAGGCCCGGTTTCCGCTCCCGCTTCCCAGCCGTCCGCTCCCGCTTCCCAGCCGTCCGCTCCCGCTTCCCAGCCGTCCGCTCCCGCTTCCCAGCCGCCCGCCCGCGAGTCCGTCCGCTCCCGCGGCCCGGCCGGGACCACGGGGGCCGCCGGGGCCGCCGCCCACGCCCGTTCGATCAGCAGCCGCAGCACGATCGCCGCCGCCGCCGTGGCGGCCAGGGTCGGCAGCAGGCTGGCCGCGGTCGCGGTGGGCCGGGTCGCGGCGGCGGTCAGCCCGATGAGCGCGAACACCGCCAGGCCCGCCATGCCGTAGGCCAGCCGCCGCGTGGCCGCCACGCCGATCACGGCCGCGAAGATCCCGAGTACGACCAGGATGCCGCTCACCAGGACGAGCTTGTCGTCGGAGCCGAACTCGCTGATCGCGAAGTTCTTCAGCCACGGCGGCGTGAAATCGATCTGCAGCTGCCCGACGGCGACCACGGGCGATCCGTTCGCGCCGGTGAGGCCCGCCACCAGCTGACCCACCCCGAGCGCGGTGCCGGCGGCCAGCACGCCCGCGATCGCGCCGAGCCCAGCCCGGCGCCGCGCCTCGGAATCCCTCGGACCCTGGCTCCCCTTCGTCTCCATGCCTGTTATTCGGTGCCGCCGGTCCGAGGGTTTGCCGCACCCTCCATCCGCCGCTCTTCCCGCTACCTCCTCCCGCACACATCCTCCCCGGGTGAGCCCGCCCCGCTGGCCCCGTCTATCTCACGCACCCCATTTATACGGTGGATCCGGCCGTCGCGGAGGATCTGGGCAGCTTCAGTTGCCCACATGCTCCGGGTAAGCCCAATCTTCCGAATTAAGCGCACCACGGGAATCTGGCGCACCGCGGAACGCACCAGCCTCATCCCGCTCGGCATGGTCCCGATACCAGGACCATCGGGCCGCCACCGCGCGACCCCGGCCGGCAAACCCAACCGGCCCCTGCTACGAATATCAATCGTGACGGCTACTGGCAGCCAGGAACCGAGGAACCCGGCGCGCCCCGCGAGCGCCGGCGCCGGCCAAGGCAGCGCCCGCGCGGGCCAAGGCAGCGGCCGCGCGGGCCAAGGCAGCGGCCGCGCGGGCCAAGGCAGCGGCCGCGCGGGCCAAGGCAGCGGCCGCGCGGGCCAAGGCAGCGGCCGCGCGGGCCAAGGCAGCGGCCGCGCGGGCCAAGGCCAAGGCCAAGGCCAAGGCTGCGACCTCGCCGCCCAGATCGGCCTGGTGGCCCGCGGCGACGCCGCGGCGTTCGACGCCGTCTTCGAGCAGATCGGTCCCTCCGTCTTCGGCATCGTCAAGCGGGTGATCCGTGACCCGGCCCAGTCCGAGGAGGTCACCCAGGAGGTCCTGCTCGAGGTGTGGCGGAACGCCGCCAAGTTCGACGCCGGGCGGGGCAGTGCGACGGCCTGGGTGATGACGCTGGCCCACCGCCGGGCCGTGGACCGGGTCAGGTCCGTGCAGAAGGAATCCGAACGCGAGCGGCGTATCGCGGCCGCCGACATCCCGTACGACGAGGTGATCGAGGCCGTCGAGTCCAGCCTCGAGCGTGAGCGCGTGCGGCGCTGTCTGAACTCCCTCACCGAGGTGCAGCGCGAGTCGGTCACCCTGGCCTATTACCGGGGCTACACCTACGGCCAGGTGGCCAGCCTGCTCGGCGTGCCGACCGGAACGGTGAAGACCAGGATGCGCGACGCGCTGATCCGGCTGCGCGACTGCCTGGGGGTGGCGGAATGAAACCGAGCAGACGCGACACCCACACCCTGGCCGGGGCGTATGCCATGGACGCGGTCTCCGCGCCGGACCGGGAACGGTTCGAGCGGCACCTGGCCGGCTGCGAGGAGTGCGCGCGGGAGATCGCGAGCCTGCGCGAGGCCACCGCCGTGCTCGGCACCGCCGCCGCCGAGCCCCTGCCCGCGGGCCTGAAGGAACGTGTCATGGCGGCCGCATCGATGACCCGGCAGCAGCCGCCCGCCGACG
Source organism: uncultured Actinomycetes bacterium (assembly GCA_963801155.1). Taxonomy (GTDB): domain Bacteria; phylum Actinomycetota; class Actinomycetes; order Streptosporangiales; family Streptosporangiaceae; genus Palsa-504. The sequence continues at coordinate 106,253 of CAWDEB010000008.1, read as the reverse complement.
AGGCGCAGGCGAAGCCGAACGCCCGGGGTATATGGCCGCGCTCGCTGGCCTGGCCGGGCCGCCTGGCACTGGCCGCGGGCGCCGCCACCGCCGCCGCCGTGCTCGTGCTCGCGGTGGTGTTCGGCGTCACCAACGGCAGCATGCGCCAGCAGCTCGACCAGGCCCAGGCCAGCAGCCAGCAGATCGCCGCGGTGCTGACCGCGCAGGACGCCGCGATGACGAGCGGGCCGGTCAGCGGCGGCGGAACCGCCACCATCGTCATGTCCCACGCCCGGCACGCGCTGGTGTTCACCGCCCAGGGCCTGCGCGCGCTGCCCGCCTCCCGGGGCTACGAGCTGTGGCTGATCGGGCCGGCCGGAACCCGCCCGGTCGCCATGCTGCCCGCGGGCAGCCACGGCATGACCGGTCCGGTCATCGCCTCCGGCCTGCGCCAGGGGGACCACCTCGCGCTGACCGCCGAACCCGCCGGCGGCACCGCGCACCCCACCGCCCCGATGATGCTCGACGTTGACCTCTAGGTCCATCCCGGCCAGCCCCGTTCGTCGTGGTAGTGATGGATCCGGGAGGTAGCCGATGAAATGCAGCCCCGCGGAGGCCAGCTGAGCCCGGCCGCGCGCGGTACTCGGGCTCGACCTGGGCACCAGCCAGGTCAAGGCCCTGCTGTGCGCGCCCGACGGCACCGCGCTCGGCCAGGGCACGGCCGGCTACGAGGTCGCCGCGCCGCGGCCCGGCTGGGCCGAGGTCAGCCCCGAGCACTGGTGGCAGGCCGCGTGCACCGCGGTCCGGGCGGCGGTAGGTCCCGCGTCGGCTGAGGTCGCGGGCCTGGCGGTCGCCGGGCAGATGCACGGCGCCATTCTTTGTACCGAACGGGCCGTGGCTCTCCGCCCCGCCATCACCTGGCTTGATCGCCGGGCGGAAGCCGAGGCGGAGGACTACCAGCGGCTGCCTGGGGACCTGCTCGCCCGGCTCGGCAACGCCCCGTCGCCCGGCATGGCCGGCCCGATCCTGCTCTGGCTGTCCCGGCACGAACCCGACACGTACTGGCAGGCCCGCCTGGATGCTCCAGCCCAAGGACTGGCTTCGGCTGCGCCTGACCGGGCAGGCCGCCACCGACCCGACCGACGCCTCGGGAACCCTGCTGTTCGACCTGGCACGCTGCGAATGGGCCACGGACCTCGCCCGGGCCCTCGGGCTGCGCATCGACCTCCTGCCCGCCATCCGGCCGCCAGCCGAGATCGCCGGCCCCCTGCTGCCCGCCGCCGCGGAACACCTCGGCCTCCGCCCCGGCCTGCCGGTCGCGATCGGCGCCGCCGACACCGCCGCCTCCCTGCACGCCGCGCACCTCCCGCCCGGATGGGGCCTGCTTACCCTGGGCACTGGCGGCCAGCTCATCATCCCCGTCCCCGCCACCCCCGACTCGGATATTCCATTTCCGGATAATCCGGATCCGGGTGGCGCCATTAACCTGTTCCGGTCCGTGGACGGCGGGACCTACCGGCTGGCCGCGGCCCAGAACGTCGGCGTGACCCTCGACTGGGTACGGCGGACGCTCGGCGCCGGCTGGGACGAGCTCTATGACACCGCCGCCCGCCCCTGGCGAGCGGACACCCCGGTCTTCCTGCCCTACCTGGCCGGCGAGCGCTGGGATCACCGCGACACCGGGGGCGTCTGGACCGGCCTGACCCTGGCTCACCGGCGCGAGGACCTGCTGCGCAGCGCTCTCGAGGGGGTCGCGTTCCTGCTCCGCGGCAAGCTCGACGAGCTGGATCGGGGCCGGGCCCACCGTACGCCGAGCCTGGCCGCGATCCAGCTCGCCGGGGGCGGCAGCCGGCCCCGGCCTGGCGCCAGCTGCTGGCCGACGCCCTCGCCGTGCCGCTCTACCCGGCCGGCGACGGATGGCTCACCGCCCGTGGTGCCGCGCTGCTCGCCGCCGCCGCGACAGGGCTTGTCCCGGACGCGAGCACCGTGGTCCGTTCGGACCGGAATACCGAAGCCGTCGTGCCCGCCAGCCCCCTGGCCGAGCAGGCCTACCGCCGCTTCGCCTCAGCGGCTTCCCACGAAAGCCGCTGATCACCGTGTATCGTGCTTTGTCGTGAGCGAGGGGAGCAAGCTCAGGCGCGCGATCTACGCCCGCATGGAGGAGATCAGCTTCCGGTCGGGCGTCGCTGTCTTCGCCGCGGTGCTGGCCGTCACCGGGCTGGGCATCGCGCTCACGCTCACGCTGGGGGGCGGCCACGGCGCCGTCGCGGCGCCGCGTGCGGCGCCCGCGAGTACCACCCCCACCTCGGCGGCCCCGCTGCCATCGGCCCCGGCGGTGCCCTCGCCGTCGGCCAGCGCCTCGCCCAGCCAGGCAGCGCCCGAACCGGTCCCGGCCGCGGCAGACGTGCCCCAGCCCGAGACGACGCCCGCAGCGTCTCCGCATGCTTCCCCGGTCACGTCATCCCCTTGGCCGACGCCCCGGACCATCCGGCCGTCGTACTACCCGTCCTCGCCCGGGACCGGCGTGGCTCCGCCCTCCCCGCCGCCCGGGTGGTGGTGGCCGGGAGCCCCCTGAGGCCCCCTGACCGCCGCCTCCCACCTACCGGGCATGATGGGCGGATGCCACTGTTCGAGTTCGAGGGCCGCCGGCCTGAGGTCAGCCCGGCGGCGTGGATCGCGCCGACGGCCACCCTGGTCGGGGACGTTCGCGTGGAGGCCGAGGCATCGGTCTGGTACGGCGCCGTGCTGCGCGCCGATTTCGGGCCGATCCTCGTGCGGCGGGGCGCGAACATCCAGGACGGGTCGGTGCTGCATGGCGGCGATGACCCGGTGACCGAGGTGGGGGAGGGGGCGACCATCGGTCACCTGTGCGTGGTCCACGGTGCGGTCATCGGGGAAGAAGCGCTGGTGGGAAACGGGGCCACCGTGCTCGACGGCGCGATCGTCGGCCGCGGCGCGCTGGTCGCGGCGGGCGCCACCGTGCCGCCGGGGATGATCATCCCCGATGGCATGCTCGCCGTGGGGGTCCCGGCGCGGATCGTCGCGGAGGTTACCGGCGAAGCCAGGCAGTGGGTGCAAACCAATCCCGACCTCTACCGGGACCTGGCCCGGCGTCACGCGGCCAGCGTCCGGCCGGCGGAGCGGTAACGCTCGCCCGGGTGGCCCGGCCGGGACCCGGCGGGTTACGATCACCCGAAACACGAGCCGTGGGGGGAATGATGCGTCATGGATAAGGATCTGGCCGAGCAGGTAGCCGACATCGCCCACCGGGTGGTCGCCAGCGGGGCGATCTCGGCCAACGGGCACGGCAACGTCAGCGTCCGGGTACCCGGCGCGGAGGAGATGTACTTCACCGCGGGTCCCTCGCTGCGCGGCCACCCCGCTTCGGCCGTGGCGCGGGTCGGGCTGGACGGGACCCTGCTCGAGGGTGACCTGCCGCCGATCCAGGCCGCCGTGGTGGCCATGCACACGGCCATGTATGAAGATCACCCCGAGGTCGGCTGCGTCCTGCATACCCACTCGCCGTACGCCACGGCCTACGCGGTGGCCCAGCGCCGCATCGGATGCTGGATCGAGGCCATGGCCATGTTCGGGCTGGCGGACGGCGTGCCCGTGGCGGGCTACGGACCGCGCGGGTCGGCCGAGGCGGTGGCCAACATCCGCGGCGCCGTGATCCCGGGCGTACCGGCCGTACTGCTGGCCAACCATGGAGTGCTGGTCTTCCACCGCACTCCGGATCTCGCCATCCTGACCGGCAGCGTCGTCGAGGAGGCGGCCCAGGCTGGCCTGAATTCCCAGGGGCTGGGCGGCCCGGTCGAGATCCCGCCGGAACTGCGGGCCGCGGCCCTGCAGCGCGCCATGGCCTTCGACAGCCGGGGAACCGTCCACGCCTAGTCACTCCGTGCCCGCCGCCGATGAGCCGTCCCTCGGCGAGCAGGCCGCGTTGCGCAGTCAGTGCACGACGTTCCTGGCCGGCCACGGGCCGGTGAGCGCGGCCCGGCTGCTGGCCAGCATCCCGGCCGATACGGCCGTCGACCGCTACGGCGACGGCGGCGTCGTCGCCGAGCTGGAGGCCGAGATCGCCGGGCTGCTGGGCAAACCCGCGGCCGTCTTCCTGCCCAGCGGAACGATGGCCCAGCAGTCGGTGCTTCGGGTGCACGCCGACCGGCGGCAGCGCCGGACCGTCGTCTTCCACCCGACGTGTCACCTGCACCGGCGGGAAGGGCAGGCCTTCGAGCGCCTGCACGACCTGACCGGGCGCCCGGCGGGCGACCCGGACCGCCTGCTGAGCATCGGCGACCTGACCGCGATCGCCGAGCCACCCGCGGCGCTGCTCATCGAGCTGCCGCAGCGCGACCTCGGCGGCCAGCAACCGGACTGGGCAGACCTCCAGGCTCAGATCGGCTGGGCCCGCGGCCGGGGCGCCGCCGTCCACCTGGATGGCGCCCGGCTGTGGGAGTCAGCCGCCGGATACGGCAGGCCGCTTCGTGAGATCGCAGACCCCTTCGACACCGTCTACGTCTCCTTCTACAAGGGCCTCGGCGCGCTGGCCGGCTGCTGTGTGGCCGGCCGTGGACGTCCTCGCCGAGGTGCGGGAGTGGCGGCACCGCATGGGCGGCACGCTGTTCGGGCTCTGGCCGAATGCCGCCTCCGCGCTGAGCTGCCTGCGGCGCCGGCTGCCGCTGATGCCCGGGTACCTCAGTCACGCCCGTGAGATCGCGGCTGCGCTGCGCGGCCTGGCCGGGGTACGGGTCGTGCCGGACCCGCCGCAGGTCTCCATGATGCACCTGCTGCTGAGCACCACGCCGGAGCGCTTCGCCGGGGCGGCCCGTCGGCTGGCGGTCGAGCGGCGCATCTGGACCTGGCCGACCGCCATGACCACCGGCGATCCTGCCGTGCAGCGGGTCGAGCTATCCGTCGGCGATGCCACCCGGTCCCTGTCGTCCGCTCAGGTTCGCGACATCGTTGCCGCCTTGATCGGCTGATGGCGCGTCGGCCTTCACGGCCACGTCACCCAGCCGGACGGTTCCCGGCGACCACGATGCGGGTATTCATCCCGCGCAGCCTCAGCTGACGGCCGGTGCGGGAGTTGACGAACCTCATGGCCTCAGCCCCGAAGCGCTCGATGAACTTGGCGCAACCCAGATGGGGGTCCTCGCTGACCTCCAGCACGGCCTCGCCCAGCGCCAGCAGGCTGCCAGCCGGGAGGTTGTCCACACTGAGATCCAGGTCGACATAGAGCTGATCGCCAGCCAGCGGCATCCGGTCGGTTCCCCCGGCGACGAGCTCGGCCACCCGCGCGTTCATCACCGTCACCTGCTTGCGCGGGTTGGCCGATCCATCCGGCATGCTGATGCTCCCCCTGGTGAGCCAGTTGTCCCCGGCCAGCCCGGTGACCCGGTTGAGGATCGCCTCCTCCGGCAGCTCCCGCCCGCCGATCTGCGGGCGGCGGACAACCAGTACCAGTCGGCCGTGGTTGTGCGGGGACTCGCGGATGTGGTCGAGCCCAGCCTCCAGACGTTCGCGTGACAGATGCTCCACACCTTGATTCTCGCCAGCCCCCGCCCCGTTGGCGAGCCGATATCCTGCCAGCGGCCGGACCAGCACACCGGTTCGGTCACGCTGATCCCGCAGCCCCGCACCGGAGCCGCCCTGGTCATCGAGCGTCCCGCGCCGGTCGTCACCGCCGCGGCGGCCTAGGGTCACTGCTCCAAGGGCCGAACGGTCCGGACCACGTGCCCGTGCTCCCGCATGGTCTCGGCGCCATCAGCGCCGGGCTGGCGACCGAACCCGCAGTACATCGCGACGCCGAAGTCGGACCTGTAGCGCGAGGCGGTGACGTGCCTGCGCCGCAGCCCGGCGGCCCCGTCGATGGGCAGCACGATGCCCAGGAAGACGCGGGCGTCGCCGGGCTCCAGGTCAACCAGCGGACGGAAGAAGCTGCGGTCCTCGCTGCGCAGGTATCGCGGACCGGCCAGGTGCAGCCAGTCAACCGCGCGTCCGGAGTTCGCGACCGCGAAGTTCGCCATCCGCACCAGCAACCCCATGTCGCGCGCCTCGTACATCGGCCACTCCGGGAACGTCCCGTAGCACAGGTGGTAGCCGACCAGGACTTCGCCCGGGATCAGCCGGGTCAGCCGGGTGACGGGCCCGGCGAACCGGTCCCACGCGCCTTCCGAGGTCCACGCGAGCACGCCCTCGAGGTCCTGCGTCTCATAGGCCAGATCCCACTGGATCGCCAGGTCGGCGGCTGGGATGGACCGCGGTCAGCCGCCTCAGCTCGCGCGCCACCAGATCCTCGAACGCCCGCTCCGCGACCGGGTAGTCGGCGGCGAAGTCGGCCTTGAACCCGTTCAGCGCGCTGGACGGGACGGAAGCCCGACCTGGAACCGCAGGCGCGCGGGGATCACCCCCTCGGCCCGCAGCGCGCGGAACACCTGGTATCCGGCGATCGCGTCATCGATACGCGGCCAGGAATCCCAGTGCAGTTCGGTGACGCCGGGAGCGATGCCGAACACGGGTGTTCGTACGCGTGCCGCGGGATCCCGGTCGGCGACTCCGTCTCCTGCACCACGACGACGCCCGGATTGGGCCGGACGAGCCGTTCCCGCTCGTAGCCGACCCACGCCGCGCGGGGGCCGGTCTCGCCGTCCGGCAGCGCGAACACCAGGTCACCGAAGAACCCGGCCGCGGCGCGCAAGGCCGAATCTGCCGAGCCCGCAGGCAGGCTCCCGACCAGGAGCAGTTCACTGTTCACCCGCGGGGCCATGGCGGCTTCCTCCCTCACGGCCGCTCTGCGCGGCCACCGCTGACCACGCTAGACCGAAGCCGCGGGATACTGGCGAGCATGCCCGAACTGATCCGTGAGCCGGGCCGTCTTGCGCATCCGCCTCGCCTCAGGTTGAGTACAGCCATGTCCGAGCAACCGAACGTCGTCAAGGCCTGGCACGCCGTCGTCGAGTCGGGAGACCCGGCCCTGCTGGACGACCTGCTGGCCGATGACGTGGTGTTCCGGTCGCCCGCCGTGTTCGCCCCGCAGCCCGGCAAGGACCTCACGGCGCGCTACCTGCGCGGCGCGATGGCGGTGCTGGGTCCGTCCCTGCGCTACATCGGCGAGTGGTACGGCCCGTCCAGCGCGGTGCTGGAGTTCGAGGCCGAACTCGACGGCATGTACGTCCACGGCGTGGACATGCTGCGCTGGAACGACGATGACCGGCTGGTCAGCTTCACCGTGATGGTCCGGCCGATGCGCGGCCTGACCAAACTGGTCGAGCTGATGCAAGGCCAGCTCATGGACGGCCAGGCATGAGCATCCAGCTGAACCACACCATCGTCTCCTGCCGTGACCAGCAGCGCTCGGCGGCCTTCCTCACCGGCATCCTCGGCCTGCGGCCGGCCACCCGATTCGGGCGGTTCCTCGTGGTCGAGGCCGACAACAGCGTCTCCCTCGATTTCGCCGAGACCAGCGGCCAGATCACCCCGCAGCACTATGCGTTCCTGGTCAGCGAGCAAGAGTTCGACGCCGCCTTCGACCGCCTCCGCGAGCAGGACCTGCCGTACTGGGCCGATCCCGGCCGCACCCAGCGCCAGGTCATCAACCACCGCGACGGCGGCCGCGGCCTGTACTTCGAGGACCCCGACGGGCACCTGCTGGAGATTCTCACCCGCCCCTACGGCAGCGGCCCCCCGCCCGAGCCTGAGAGAGATCATTTCTCCGAACGGGCCGTGGTGCACGCCGGAAACACCAGCCCCTCGCGACCCCGGCGGGACGCAGCCTGCCCCGGGCCGCTCCCGCCACGGCTGAAACCGCGAAAGCGTCACGCAGCCCGCCGGTAGGCCCGTACCGCCAGCGGCACGAACACGATGAAGATCCCGGCCAGCCAGATCAGGCTCCGCCACAGGTTTGGCCACAGAGTCGGCTCGAGCGGGCCGCCCAGAGCCATCGCGCGCATGGTGTTGACCACGTACGTGACCGGCTGGTGGTTGGCGAAGGCCTGCAGCCAGCCCGGCATGGTCGCGATCGGCACGAACGCCGAGGACACGAACGTGAGCGGGAACAGCCAGATCAACCCGAACGACTGCACCGATTCCTCGTCCCCGATGGCCAGCCCGGTGAAGGCGGAGATGCACGCGATCGCCACGCCGAACACCGTGGCCAGCACGACCATGGCGACGGCCGGGCCGGCGCCGTTGAGGAACCGGAACCCGACCGCGTAGCCCACGCCGACGATGATCAAGATGGTGATGAGCATCCGGCCGGTGTCCGCGACGAGCCGCCCGGTGAGCACCGCCGACCGCGCGATCGGCATGGACTTCAGCCGGTCGATGACGCCCTTCTTCAGCTCCTGCGCGAGCACGATGGCGGTGCCGAACGTCGCGAACGCCGCGGTCTGCGCGATGATGCCCGGCATCAGGAAGTTGACGTAGCCGCCCGGGACGTCGACCGGGATCGCGCCGCCGAAGACGAACCGGAACAGCAGCACGAAGATCACCGGCTGGATCACGGTGAAGACAGATGTAAGCGGGTACGCGGAACCACACTAGGAGGCTGCGCTTGGTCAGGGTGAGCGTGTCGCTCACCCCCCAGCGGATCCGGTAGCCCAGGCCCGGAGCCCAGGCCGAGCCCGTTATCGCCGTCATGATGCCGCCCTCGCAGTCTTATCCCGGGAGGACTGCCCCCCGACCCCCCGCCCACTATCGTCGGCTCGCCGGCGGCCACGCGATCCGCGCCGACGGCCCCCACCCGCCTCCCCATCCCCCTTCATTTCCTCATCCTCTGCGGCGTGCCCGGTCAGCGTCAGGAACACGTCATCGAGTGATGGCCGGCGCAGCGCCAGCCCGTGGCTTGCTATGTCCGCGGCATCCAGAGCGCGCACCACCTCGATCAGCGCGTCGGACCCGCGAGACCCGACACCCACGCCAACCACGCCGGTCTCAGCGTCGGCGTGCGGCTCGCCCTCGCCGATCGGCTTGATCGCCGCCACCGCGTCGGCGATCCGGCCGCGGTCGGGCACCGTGAACTCGATCACATCCCCGCCGACCCGGTTCTTCAGCTCCTCGGACGTGCCCGCGGCGATGACCAGGCCGTGGTCGATGACCACGATCTCGTTCGCCAGTTCGTCGGCTTCGTCGAGGTACTGGGTGGTCAGCAGCAGCGTGGTTCCCCCGGCCACCAGCGACCTGATGATGTCCCACATCCCCAGCCGCGCCCGCGGGTCCAGGCCGGTGGTCGGTTCGTCCAGGAACAGCACCCGCGGCCGGCCGACCAGGCTCGCGGCCAGGTCCAGGCGCCGCTGCATGCCGCCGGAGTAGGTCTTCGCGGTCCGGTTGGCCGCGTCGGCCAGCCCGAACTGCTCCAGCAGCTCGGCGGCCCGGCGGCGGGTCTCCGGCCGGCTCAGGTGGTACAGCCGCCCGATGATCTCCAGGTTCTCCCGGCCGGTCAGCTCTTCCTGGATGGCGGCCGACTGCCCGGCCAGCCCGATCGAACGGCGGACCGCGGCCGCCTCCCGGACCACGTCATGGCCCTCGACCACCGCCCGCCCTCCGTCCGGGAGGAGCAAGGTGGTCAAGATGCGAACCGCGGTGGTCTTGCCCGCGCCGTTGGGCCCGAGCACGCCGAGCACCGTCCCGCGCGGCACGGACAGGTCGATACCGCGCAGCGCGTGAACCTCCCCGAACGACTTGGTCAAGCCCTCCACGAGGATCGCAGGCCGCTCACCTGCCCCGTTGTACTGTGACATGAAACCTCCCGACACCCCGTCAGCACCCCCGCCACGAAACTACTCTTAACAGTTCGAACCGGGCCAACGAGATTTACCTTCCCGGCGCCCGGTGACATGACGAAAGTCTTTTTACCGAACGGTCCGTGGCGCGTGCGGCAGAATCTCTGGCTAGGGCAGGTTGTCGAGGAACCGGGCCACGATCGGGCCGCAGGTGGGACCGCCGTTCCCACTAGCATCAACCACCAGGCAGGCGAACGCGACGTCGCCCTTGAAGCCCATCAGCCAGGCGTCGGTCTTCAGCGGGGTGGTCGTCCCGTACTGGGCGGTCCCGGTCTTGGCGTAGGTGCCGGCCGGCAGGCCCTGGCCCGCCGCCGTGCCGCTGGCCACCACGGACGCCATCATCTCGTGCAGGTCGCTGACCACGTCCGGCGGCAGCTGGCTGGTGGCCGTCGCCGTCGCCGTCGCCGCCGCGCCGCTCCCGGACGCGCCCACGATCAGCTGCGGCGGCCGCACGGTCCCGGTGTCGGCGGCCGCGGCGACCATGGCCATGGACAGCGGTGACATCAGCACCCGGCCCTGCCCGATCGAGGTGGCGGCCAGGTCGGCCTCGTCGGACGGCTGCGGGACCGAGCCGTCGAAGGAGAACAGCCCGAGGTGCAGGCTGCGGCCCAGCCCGAACATGGTCGCGGCGGCCGGGAAGTCCGGCGCCGTCAGGTGGCCGGTGGCCAGCCGGATGAAGGCGGTGTTGCACGACTCGGTGAAGGCCTGCAGCAAGGTGCTGACCGGCGCCTCGCCTTCGGCGTTATGGAACACCTCGCCGTCCACGGTGGCGGTGCCCGGGCAGCTCGCCGCCGATCTCGGGGTGAGCCCGTGGGTGATCAGCGCGGTCGAGGTGATCACCTTGAACGTCGAGCCGGGCGGGAAGCGGCCGTCGATGGCCTGGTCGAAGCCGCCGGAGTTGACCGAGACCGCGGCCAGTACGTTCCCGGTGGAGGCGTTGACCGCGACCAGCGCGGCACTCTTCTTCTCGCCGGACAGCGCCGCTTCGGCCGCTGTCTGCACGGCCGGATCGATCGTGGTGGTGACCGGAGTGCCCGGATGCGGCGGCAGCGTGGCCAGCATCGCCACGTTTGTCCCGCTCTTGCTGACCACCGTCACCGTGGCGCCCGGCTGGCCGGCCAGCTGCCGCTCGTCCGCCTGCTCCAGCCCGGTCTGGCCCACGATGCTCGTCGCGGTGTAGGGCGCGCCGAGCTGGCTGAGTTCCTGGGCGGTGATCGGCCCTACCGTCCCGACCACGCCGGCGGCCAGGCCGGGCGTGATGGCGCTGCGCGCGCTGCCCGACTGGAACACGGTGCCCGGGATCGGGTAGATGGTCGGTTCCAGCTGGCTGTAGCGGTCCCGGGACACGGTGAAGACCGGCTCGAAGTACGTCGGGTGGAGCTTGGCCGCGGCGATCGCGCTGCTCGCCTGCGTAACGGAAGCACCGGCGGCGACCAGCGCGGACCGCACGGCCTTGGCGTCCTTGATCCGGGCGCCCTCCACGCCGATCGTGACCACGTTGCCCGTAGTTACCAAGGGCGCCGCGCCCTGTCCGAGGATGGCCGCGCGGGCCGGCCAGGTTTTCTGCACCGACAGCTGATCGCCGGCCCGCAGCGGCGGCGCGATCGTGGCGGGCGACCAGCTGACCAGCCAGTGGCCCTGGACCTGCACCAGGTGCAGGGTGGACTTGATGGTGACGGTGCCCACGCCGGACAGGGCGAGCCGCTCGGTGAACGGCTGCGTGGCCGAAGACCCATTAGCGCCCAAAGTGCCCGGGGTGAAGGTGGCCTGATGCACGCCGAGGTCGGTGAACGCCGTCTGGTTCACCGCGGTGAAGTCGGCCGGCGGCTGCGAGACCAGCTGCTGCATCGCGGCCCAGTCCTGCTTGGCCCAGGCGGCGAAGTAGGCGCTTGCCGTCGTCTGCGGCTGCGGCGACGAGCTGCACGCGTTCAGCAGCCCGCCAGCCAGCATCGCCGCCAGCGCCATGGCCGCGGCTCGGGCCTTGTTGCCCAGGCTCATGGTGAGCAAGGGTACGCGGAGTGGCGTCGTACCGGGCCGTAATGTCGGTCCCGCACGCTAGGGTCCGGGCCATGCTCATGTTGCACACGTCCGACTGGCACCTGGGCCGGTCGCTGCACCGGGCCGATCTCCGCGCGGCGCAGGCCGCCTTCCTTGATCACCTCGTGTCCACGGTCCGCGCGGAGAAGGTGGACGTGGTGCTGGTCGCGGGGGACGTCTACGACCGGGCCGTCCCCCCGGTGGACGCCGTCGAGCTGTGCGAGGACGCCCTGCTTCGGCTGCACGCCACCGGGGCGAGGATCGTGCTGATCAACGGCAATCACGACTCCGCGCGCCGGCTGGGCTTCGGCAGCGGCCTGCTGGAGCTGACCGGCGTGCACCTGCGCACCCAAGTCGCCGAACTGGCCCGGCCGGTCCTGCTCGAGGACGCGCACGGGCCGGTCGCCGTCTACGGCGTGCCCTACGCCGAACCCGACGCGGTGCGCGGCGAGCTCCCCCTGCAGGTCACGGGGCACGCCGGGGTGCTCGGCCACGCGGTCCAAAGGATCAAAGCCGACGCGGACGCCCGCGGCGTGCGCCGACGGGTGGTCATGGCCCACGGGTGGGTCACCGGGGGAGCGGCCAGCGAATCCGAGCGCGACATCACGGTCGGCGGGGTCGGGCAGGTGCCCGCGGGCATCTTCGCCGGGTTCAGCTACGTCGCGCTCGGCCACCTGCACGGCCAGCAGACGCTCGCCGGGCACCTCCGGTACAGCGGCTCGCCGTTGCCCTACTCCTTCTCCGAGGCCACCCACCGCAAGGGCAGCTGGCTGGTCGAACTGGACGCCAACGGCACCAAACGGGCCGAACGCGTGCCCGCGCCCGCCTACCGCCGGCTGAGCCTGCTCCGCGGACGGCTCGCGGACCTGCTCGGCTCGGCCATTTATACCCAGTACGAGCAAGACTTCGTGTCGGTCACGCTGACCGACCCGCGCCGTCCCGAGGGCCCGATGGACGCGCTGAGGGCCCGGTTCCCGCACATCCTCGTGCTCACCTTCGAGCCCACACCGTCCCAAGGGCCCGACGCCCATAGCTACCAGGCCCGGGTGGCCGGCCGCGACGATCAGGCCATCGCGGAGGAGTTCGTCCAGCACGTCAGGAACGCCCCGGCCACCGACGGCGAGCGGCGGCTGCTCACCGAGGCGTTCCAGGCCGCCCGCTCGGAAGAGGCAGGCTGATGCGCCCGCACCGGCTGCGTGTGACCGCGTTCGGTGCGTTCGGCGGCACCGTCGAGGTGTGCTTCGATGACCTGGCCAGCGCGGGCCTGTTCCTGCTGCACGGTGAGACCGGCGCGGGCAAGACCACGCTGCTGGACGCCATCGGGTTCGCCCTCTACGGCCGGGTCCCCGGCGAGCGCGGCAAGGCCCGGCGGCTGCGCTCGGATCACGCGGCGTCCGGCACGTCGACCGAGGTCCAGCTCGAGGCGACCATGGGCGGCCGCCGGATGCGGATCACCCGCAAGCCCGAGCAGCAGCGCCCGAAGCGCCGCGGCGGCGGGACCACCACCGAGCAGGCCAAGATCCTGCTCGAGGAGGAGACCGATAGTACATGGCGGGCCGTCTCCACCCGGGCCGGCGAGGCCGATGACGAGATCAAAGACCTCATGGGCATGTCCGCCGAGCAGTTCTACCAGGTCGTCCTGCTGCCCCAGGGCCAGTTCGCGCAGTTCCTGCACGCCGCCGCGGACAAGCGGGCCGAGCTGCTGGAAAAGCTGTTCGCCACCGACCGGTTCGGCAAGGTCGAGGACTGGCTCGCCGAACGCCGCCGCTTCACTGCCCGCGAAGTCGATAAGGCCGAGCAGGCTGTCCGGGAGCTAGTCGCCCGCGTCGCCCAGGTCGCCGGTTCCGATCCCGCCGCGTCCGCCCGATCCCGCCGCGTCCCCCGCCGCCTGCCGATCCCGCCGCGATCCCGCCGCGCTGCCCGATCCCGCCGCGCTGCCCGATCCCGCCGCGCCCCGCCGATCCCGCCGCGCTGCCCGACCCCGCCTGGGCCCCGCGGCTGGCCGGGATCGCCGCAGCCGAGGCCGAGGCCAGCCAGGCCCGGGTCCGCGCGCTCCGCGCGGAGCTTGATCAGGCCCAGCACCGGCAGCAGGACGCCGAGCGGCTGGCCGACCGGCAGCGCCGGCGCGCCGAGGCCCTTCGCGCCCGCGACGCGCTGGCCGCGGCCGAGCCCGCCCTCGACGCGCTGCACCGAGAGCTCGCCGCCGCCACCCGCGCCGCCGAGGCCGCCGGGGCGCTCGGCGAGGCCGAACGCGCCGGCGATACGCTGGCCCAGGCCCGGGCCGAACAGGACCAGGCCCGGGCCCAGGTCGAGGTCCTCGCCGGCGCCGATCACACGGCGACCGCCGCCGAGCTGCGGGCGGTCGGCCAGGAATACCTCGCGAGGCTCGGCCGTCTGGACGCGCTGCGGGCCCTGGACCAGCAAGCGGCCGACGAGGACGACAACGCGGCCGCCGCCCGGGCGGCCGCGGACACGCTGGCCGCCCGGCTCGCCGAAGCCGGAGCGATGCTCACCGCCCGGCAGCAGCAGCGCCCGGCGCTCCTCGCCGAGCGCGAGCAGGCTCGCCAGGCCGGCCAGGAACTGCCCGCTCATGCCGCAGCGGCCGACGCCTGCCGCCGGGCCGCGGACGACGCCGGCGCTCTGGTCACGGCCCGGGCCGACGCGCGCCGTCAGGAGGACGCGTACTTCCAGGCGAGACTGAGAACCTCAGATCTGCGCGACAGCGCGTCACGGTTGCGCGAGGCGCGAATCGACGGCATGCGCGCCGAGCTCGCGGCCACCTTGGTCGACGGCGCACCCTGCCCGGTCTGCGGCTCGCTCGACCACCCGGAGCTGTGCGAGCTCCGCGGCGAGCGGGTGACCCGCGAGCAGGAAGAGACCGCGGACGCCGAAGCGGCCGCCGCGGCGGACCGGGCCGAGATGATCGGTGCGAGGCTGGCCGCCGCGGACATCCTCGTCGCCGACCTGACCGCCCGGCTGGAAGGTGCCGGATTCACCGCTCCGGCGGATCTGGTCACGCTCGAGGCCGAGGCGGGCAGGCTGGCCGTCCGCGCGGACGAGCTGGCCGCCAAGTCGGCCCAGCTGACCGCCGCCGCGGCCCGGCTGAGCAAGGTCGAGGCGGCACTCGACGCACTCGACCAGGACATCGCCGGCACCGGGATGCTCCTGGCCGAGCTCACCGAGCAGCGCGACGCGGAGCTCCGCCAGGCCGCCGAGGCAGATCAGCGGGCGGCCCGGCACCGCGAGTCACTGGCGGCCCAGCTGGACGGCCTGCCCGACCTGGACACTGCCCGCCGCGCCGCCCGCGAGGCGGCTCACGTGCACATCGCCGCCGCCGACGCGGCCGACGGTTACGCCCGCGCCGAGCAGGCGGCCCGCAGCGCGCGGGACCGGGCGGTGGCGGCCGCGACCGCCGCCGGATTCGCGGACCTGGACGCGGCCCGCGATGCGCAGCGTCCCGCCGACTGGCGCGCCGCGGCCGATCGGGACATCAGGGCCCACGAGGCTTCGGTCAAGGCCAACGCCGAGCTCCTGGCCGACCCCGACCTCGACGTACCGGCCGACCCGCCCGCCGACGTCGCCGGAGCCCTGGCCGCAGTGGAGGCGGCCCGCAAGGCCTACGAGGACGCGCTGGCCGCGCACGACCGCGCCCGGCACCGGGCCGAGCAGCTGGCCGATCTCGCCCCCCAGCTCAGCGGCCGCCTTGACGAGCTGGAGCCGCTGGCCGCCCGGGCCGCCGAGGCCCGTACGCTCGCCGACCTGGCCGCCGGACTAGGAGCCAACACGCTGCGGATGACCCTGTCCGCCTTCGTGCTCGCCGCCCGCCTGGAGGAGGTCGCGGCCGCGGCCAGCGAGCGGCTGCTCGCGATGACCTCGGGCCGGTACTCGCTGACCCACACCGACGCGCGCCGCGGCGCGGGCCGTTCCGGGCTCGGCCTGCTGGCCTGCGACGCCTGGACCGGCGTGGACCGTGACACCAGCACGCTGTCCGGCGGTGAGACCTTCCTGGCCAGCCTGGCCCTCGCCCTCGGCCTCGCCGACGTCGTCACCGCCGAGGCGGGCGGGACCAGGATCGAGGCGCTGTTCGTCGACGAGGGCTTCGGCAGCCTGGACGAGCAGACCCTGGACGAGGTGATGACTGTGCTCGACGGCCTGCGCGAGGGAGGCAGGATGGTCGGCATCGTCAGCCACGTGGCCGAGCTGAAGCAGCGCATCCCGGCGCAGATCCGCGTGCACAAGGGCCACTCCGGCAGCTATCTGGCCCAAACTCCCTGTACCTGATACAAACTCCCTGAAATGCCGCGCGCCTTCTCCTACACTCGTGACCCGGAGGGCTTCATGGGACGGTCGTTTTTGCGTGCGGTCAGCCTGACGGGTGTCGGGCTTATGGTCGTACTTGGCGCCGGGTGCGGAAGCACGGCCGGCAACGGTGCCCCGACCGGCCTGGAGAAGACGACGCTAACGGTCGGTGCCGTGCCCGTCGCCGACGAGGCCGGCCTGTTCATCGCCGAAGACGAGAACCTGTTCAAGGACGTAGGCCTCGACGTCAAGATCGTGCCCATCGTGAGCAGCGCGGTCGCGACGCAGAAACAGAACGACGGCACGTTCGACATCACCGCGGGCAACTCGGTCTCCTACATCCAGGATCAGGTGACGCACCAGTCGAACCTGGAGATCGTGGCCGAAGGCTCGCTGATGCAGCCGAACAACCAGGCCCTGTACACCCTGCCCGGATCCTCGCTCACCAGCATCACCGACCTCGCCCACGCCCGGATCGGCGTCAACGTGACGAACAACATCGGCACGCTGCTGATCAGCTCCGTCCTCGAGGAGCACGGGGTGCCGCTCGGCCACGTCCAGTTCGTGGCCATCCCGAACGGGTTCCCCGGCATGGCCCAGGCGCTCGAACGGCACCAGATCGACGTGGCCTGGCTGCCCGAGCCGTTCGGCAGCGCGGACGCGATGGAATACGGCCTCCAGGAACTGGCCGACCTCGACCAGGGCGCGACCACGAGCTTCCCTGTCGGCTGGTATGTGGTCACCAAGGCGTGGGCCAAGAAGTACCCTGGGACGCTCGCGGCGTTCCTCGACGCCCTGCAGCAAGGCCAGGAGATCGCCGACACCGACCGGTCCGCGGTCGAGCAGGCCATGGTGAAGCTGCCCAAGCCCTATGCCGTTCCGCCGGCCATCGCGGCCGTCATGTCGCTGGAGAACTACCCGCTGAGCGTGGCACCCAACATCGACCTTTCCCGCGTCCAGCGTGTCGCCGACGCCATGTACCAGTTCCACATGCTGTCCCAGCCGTTCCACGTCAGCTCGATGCTCGGCTGAGCCTGCCAGGCACCCCCCGGAACCGTTCATCGCCCCCGGAACCGTTCACCGCCCCCGGAACCGTTCATCGCCCCCGGAACCGGTCGTAGCCCCCGGAACCGGTCGTAGCCCCCGGAACCGGTCGTAGCCCCCGAACCCGTTC
This sequence comes from uncultured Actinomycetes bacterium, assembly GCA_963801155.1. Taxonomy (GTDB): domain Bacteria; phylum Actinomycetota; class Actinomycetes; order Streptosporangiales; family Streptosporangiaceae; genus Palsa-504. Next base: position 88,982 of record CAWDEB010000008.1, on the reverse strand, counting down.
ATCACATCCCGAAGCGGGTCATCGTCGCCACCGAAACGGTCATTAGGCTTATTTCGCCCGTGGCATCTCTAATAACGATACGGTGACCCTCCGGTCTCAGGCTGGGACCACATTCCTGTTAAAAGCCGACTGCCACCTCTCGTCAGGGGCGTTCGCGCGGTTTACGATCGGAAACTGTCAGTCAAGACTTGGAAAAAACTCTGACGGTACGGCTGTAGGGCGGGACGGACTGGAGTGTCAGAGGTGACGAGCGGGTTAGGAATAGGAATTCGTCATGGCAATAGATCCCGGTGTTCGGCGCATCGTGGTCGGTGTCGACGGCTCGGCCGAGTCCGTGGCCGCTCTGAGATGGGCGTGCCGGGAAGCCAGCCTGCGCGCCGCTGACGTCCATGCGGTTCTCGCCCTGGAGTCCGCATGTCATCAGGTCGCAAGCTACGCGGTGCCAGCCCCGCGGGGCTCGGGCGGGAGCTGGGGCGCCGCCCGTGAGGTACTGCGCCGATCGGTCACCGAGGCGGTCAGCCTCTATCCCGATGTCAGCGTACGCACCGACATTACCGAAGGGCTCGCCGCACGTGTCCTGCTTGACCATGCGCGCGCGGCCGACATGCTGGTCCTCGGCCGCACCGCTCACGATCCGGACCCGTACCGCGGGACCGGCCCCGTCATCCGGGCGTGCCTGCGGTCTGCGCCGTGCCCCGTGGTCATCATCGGCCCGGCCGCGCCGGACCCAGGCGATCACATCCCCGAGTCGTGGCAGCGGAGCCAGTCGTACCTGGCTACGGCCCGGTAAGGCCGGAGCAGCGTCGCGGTCGTGACGACCGCGAGAGCGATCAAGGTGTGGCTTCCCGAGGCGGGCTAGGTCCCGGCGATGGGCGGCCTGCCCGATCGGATGACCGCCCGGCGGTGAGACAATCGGTGCGTGCCGACATCCCTGGTCGAGGTATCCCCGAGGGTCAGCGCCGCGCTCGCGGCCGGCGAACCGGTGGTCGCGCTGGAGTCCACGATCATCTCGCACGGCCTGCCGTGTCCGGACAACCACGTCGCCGCGAAGAAGTTCGAGGAGGTACTCGAAAACCAGGGGGTGACCCCGGCCACCATCGCGGTCATCGACGGCACGCCCAAGGTTGGCCTGTCGTCGCAAGACCTGGAGCGCATCGCGGCCGATGAGTCCGTGGTCAAGGTCGGCAGCCGGGACATCGCGATCGCGATGGCCCGCAAGGTAACCGGCGGTACCACGGTCGCGGCTACCTCCCTGCTGGCCGCGCGGGCTGGCCTTCGGGTCTTCGCCACCGGCGGCCTGGGCGGCGTGCATCGCGGTGCGGCCGAGACCTTCGATGAGTCCGCGGACCTGACTGTCCTGTCGCGGACGCCGATCACGGTCGTTTCCGCCGGGGTGAAGTCCATCCTGGACATCCCGGCCACGCTGGAGCGGCTCGAGACGCTCGGCGTCGCCGTCGTCGGCTACCGCACCTCGCGCTTCCCTGCCTTCTGGCTCTCGGATTCCGGTTATGACCTGGACTGGCGCGTTGACTCCCCGGAGGAGATCGCCGACATCATGGCGGCCAAGGACGCATTCGGCGAGCCGTCCGCCCTGCTCGTGGCCAACCCGCTGCCGACCGCGCTGCAGCTGGACCCCGGCGTGCTCGACGGCGCATTGAGAGAGGCCCTGGCGCTCGCGGCCGACCAGGGCATCCGCGGCAAGGCCGTAAGCCCCTTCCTGCTCGACCATATCCGGCAGGTGACCGACGGGGCCAGCGTCGGGGTGAACCTGACCATTGCGCGCGGCAACATCGAGCTTGCGGGCCAGATCGCGACGTCGTGGGCCGCCCGGACCGGTGAGGCCCGCTGATCGCCAGCCGACGGATCCTGGTCTGCGGTGACGTAATCAATGACCTACTGGTCAAGCCGCTGGACGGGGTCACGCCGGGCAGTGACACCCCGGCGGCGATCCGCGCCTGCCCGGGCGGCGCCGCGGCCAACCAAGCCGCCTGGATGGCCCATCTCGGCGTCACGGTCACCTTCGCCGGGCGGGTCGGCGCCCGTGACGTCGGCTATCACCGGCAGGAGCTGACCAAGGTCGGCGTCCGCGCGTGCCTGGCCGTCGACCTGGAGGCGGACACCGGCTCGATCGTGATCATGGTCGCCCCGGACGGCGAGCGGACCATGTTCACCGACCGGGGAGCGAACCACAATCTCCAGAAGGAGGATCTCCCGGCCAGCCTGCTGGACGATGCGGACGTGCTGCATCTGACCGGCTACTCGTTCTGCGAGCCGCCGCTGCTCGAGGTGGCGCTCTGGCTCCTCGGCCAGGCCCGGTCCCGCGGCCTGGCCGTCACCGTCGATCCTGGCTCGGCCGCCTTCCTGGCCCGGATGGAACCCGGGGCGTTCCTGCGCTGGACCGACGGTGCCGCGGTCTGCTTTCCGAACCGCGACGAGGCCGCCGTTCTGGTCGGCGAGGCGGACCCGGTCACGATGGCAACCCGCCTCACCAGGCACTATGGCGTCGTGGCGCTGAAGCTGGGCGCTGCGGGGTGCTTGCTGGCGGCGGCCGGCCGACCCCCCGGTCCGTGTCGCGGCCCTAGCCGTCCAAGAGGCGAGGGACACCACCGGCGCGGGCGACGCGTTCTGCGGTGCATTCATGAGCCGGTGGCTCGCGAGCGGCCCGGACGCGCAGACCACCGACCTGGTCAGCGCGGCAGAGTTCGCCGCGCGGATCGCCGCCTTGGTCGTCACCCGCTTCGGCGCTCGCCCCGCCTAGCCACTCAGCGCGCGGGCGGACAGCCTATCCCGGCGCCGTACCGGCGATGAGGATGACGGCGACGGCGACGGCGAGGGGTCAGCAGCTGATGGTCAGGTCCCCGGATGCGGTGCCTGTGCCCGGGCCCAGCACATCCAAGGTGACGGCCTGGGATGCCGTGCCGTGGCCCTGGCCCTGGACCGCGACCGTGACGTAGACCGCGCGCTGGCCGGCCGCCACGGACTGGTTCAGCGGCTGGGGTGCGTGGGTCTGCGGCCGGAACACCCACTGGTAGGACACTGTCCCGGCCGACCCGTTGGTGCTGATCCGCCCGGTCACATCGACCGTGCACCCGGCCGCGGCCTGCTGGATGATCCTCACCCCCGTCACCCGCAGCGGCGGGTGATCGAAAAACCGCAGCCACACCACCACCCCGGCCGCGGCCAGCAGCACCACCGTCACCGCCGCACCCGCCACCCGCCGCACCCGGCCCAGCCCACCCCGCCGCACACCCGGCCCAGCCCGCTGCCCGGTCCGCCACACACCCTCTGCCCCCGCCCGGCCCACCGGAACCCCCGGGCCATACCGCACCACCTCCGGCGGCACCCCACCCGGCGGCACCCCACCCGGCGGCACCCCGCCCGGCGGCAACCCACCCGGCGGCGGCGCGGCATTCAGCCCACCCGGCGGCGGTTCCTGCGCCACCCCAGCAGCCCTCGGCGGGCGCGGCCGCACGATCGTCGCCGGCTGATCCGGCGTATCCAGCCTCGTAGGCAGCGGCCCGGCCTCCGTGACCGGATGATACGACGGCTGAACCGGGTTCGTCGGCAGGGGCTGGGTGGCCGGTTCAGGACCCGAGAGGACGTGCTTAGTCTCGCTGTTACCTTCACTAGGCGGCAGCGTGGGAACGGACCCCGATGACCCTTGCCCCATCTGGCCTTCTTCCGGTCAAGTGGTGAAGCACTTCTCCCTATCCGGACGGGGGAAGTTCTAGCGGTGATACGCAACTGGGCCTGGGCGCTACTGGCGAAGTCAAGTGTCACACCGCGGCTATTTGCAGGTCAATGGGTCCTTCGCAGGGCAAGTCCGGTGGCGGCCGGCCACGCTACGTGCAGCCGTCGGCGATGACGGCCGGGGCTATGACGGCTTGGGTGACGACGGCGAAGGTGACGACGGCTTGGGTGATGACGGCGCGGGTGATGACGGCGCAGGCGACGACGGCTTGGGTGATGACGGCGCAGGCGATGACGGCGCAGGTGACGACGGCGCAGGCGACGACGGCGCAGGCGACGACGGCGCAGGCGACGACGGTGAGGACGACGACGGCGCAGGTGACGACGGAGGCGACGGCAGATGCAGCGTAATGGGCGGTGGCGGTGACAGCGATGGCGACGGCTTCTTGGAAGGACCGGGCTCCGGCGACGGTTGCGGTGAGGACGGTGACTGTGATGGCGCCGGCCACAGCGCCGGCGGTGTGGCCGTGATCAGCGCGGCCGGTGACGATGAGGAAACGGCGGTTCTGGACGAGGGCCACGGCGAGGACGGCTGAAGCGAGATCCGCTGCGCCGCGGCTATGGAATGGGCTGCGGTGCGGGTTCCCGGCCTGCTCACAGCCAGGGCGGTGCTTGCCGCCGCGACCAGGGCTACGGCGCCGACCGCAACGGCCGCCCGGAGTCCTGTGATCCGCCGGGACAGGTTGATCTGTTCGGTGGTGGTGTCCTGGAGTGCGGGCGGTGTGCTGGTTGGCCATAGGGCTGCGAGCAGGAGTGCTGTTTGGCCGAGGTGGGTGCGGCCGTGCTGGTGCCAGTGGGGGCCGTAGGTGGCTCCGGCGATGGCGGTGAGCTGGGTGAGGAGGGTGGCGGCGTCGGCGGGGCGGTCGGCCGGGTTTTTGGCCAGCCCGGCGGTGATCAGCGGGCGCAGTGGCCGGGGTACCGGGTCCAGTAGTACTGGTTCGGCGAGGTGCTGGTAGAGCAGCCGTTCGGCGGTGTCGCCGGTAAAGGGCGGCCGTCCGGCCAGGCACTCGTAGAAGGTGGCGGTGGCGCCGTAGACGTCTCCGGCGGGGCTGGCCGGGGATCCGCTGAACTGTTCGGGCGGGGCGTAGACCATAGTGCCGCCGGGAGCGGGCCTGTCGCCGGTGCGGGCGGCGATGCCGAAGTCGGTCAGTTTGCTGTCGCCGTCGCCGTTGATCAGGACGTTCTCCGGCTTGTAGTCGCGGTGCACGACCCCGTGCTGGTGGGCGGCGGCCAGTCCCAGCAGCGAGCCCTGCAGCACTGCCAGTGCCGCCTGCGCGGTGGTCTTACCCTGGTGGGCCAGGATGTCGCGAAGCGAGACGCCGTTGATGAGTTCCATGACGATGGCCGCGCCGCGGGGGGATTCGACGTACTCATGCAGCCGGACCACGTTCGGGTCATCCATGGCGGCCAGCGCGGCTGCCTCGCTGCGGAACAGGCTGGTGAACCCGGCGTCGGACAGCAGGTTCTGCCGCAGGTACTTGATCGCCACCAAGGTGCCCGAGGCGTCGTCCCGGGCCACCACCACCTCGCCGAACCCTCCCGAGCCCAGCGTCCGCAGCCCGGTGAACCCGGGAACATCCCAGCCCGCCACGCCGATCGGCCCCCTCATGAGTCAGCAGCCGGTCACATTATGGTCACGTCCCGGATGCGGTGCCGGTGCCCGGGCCCAGCACATCCAAGGTGACGGCCTGGGACGCCGTGCCGTGGCCCTGGCCCTCGACCGCGACCGTGACGTAGACCGCGCGCTGGCCGCCGCCACGGACTGGTTCAGCGGCTGGGGTGCCTGGGTCTGCGGCCGGAACACCCACTGGTAGGACACCGTCCCGGCCGACCCGTTGGTGCTGATCCGCCCGGTCACATCGACCGTGCACCCGGCCGCGGCCTGCTGGATGATCCTCACCCCCGTCACCCGCAGCGGCGGGTGATCGAAAAACCGCAGCCACACCACCACCCCGGCCGCGGCCAGCAGCACCACCGTCACCGCCGCACCCGCCACCCGCCGCACCCGGCCCAGCCCACCCCACCGCACACCCGGCCCAGCCCGCTGCCCGGTCCGCCCACACCCTCTGCCCCCGCCCGGCCCACCGGGCCATACCGCACCACCCCCGGCGGCAACCCCCCCGACGCCACCCCCCCCGACGCCACCCCACCCGGCGGCACCCCACCCGGCGGCACCCCACCCGGCGGCACCCCACCCGGCGGCACCCCACCCGGCGGCGGCGCATTCAGCCCACCCGGCGGCGGGCCACCCGACCGCTGCTGGCGGGGCACCACGTGCGTGGCCGGCCGGTGCAGCGCGGCGTCACCTTTCGCCTGGCGTGGCGCGGCGAATGTCGGCGGCTGCTGCCGGCCACCATCACGTTGCGGCCGGTGCCGACCGCCATCACGCCGCGGCCGGTCCTGGCCGGCATCCGTGGGCGGCTGATACGACAGCTCGTGCTGACGCCCGGATGACCCATGTTTCATGACAGGCAAACCCCAGATTCAGACACAATATTATTACGTTAAGTATTCAAATGATTACTTAGAGTTTCCCATCGGGATCACTCGCGGGTCAATGGCGGCGAGCGGGTCCATGCTCATCAAGTGCCCTAATGGAAGGCAGCGGCCGCGAAGCCGGCCAGGCAGCGGCCAGGCCGCGCACGGCCAGCTCGCGCGGCCCGCGTGGTCTTGGTCATGCCAGTCAGCGGGGAGCCGAGGATCTGGGCCGCACGTGCACCGACTGGATTGTCGCCAATACCGGACAACATTGCAGGATAAGCGATGACTACAGGCACCTCCGCAGCCATCTGGTCACCGCGGCCGGGCCGCCAAGATCGGCGGCGGAAAGTTCCCATCGCGCGAGAAACGTGTCATTGCCGCTGCAACACGGGCTCGTTAGGTAAAAATGATCTTTAAGATTCCGAACGGACCGCGCTTCCTGCCCACCGGACCCCTCACCGCTCCAGTAAGTTGGTGCCTATCAGCACGGGGGTAGTCCGGGATGGGATGCGTGAGCGTGCTACTGCGACGTGCAACCGGGGCAATAGGTCGGCCACCAGTTTGGCTCGGGATGGTCCTCGTCCTGGACGCCGCGATCGCCGTGACGGGGATTTTCGTGGGACATGGCTCGGGCCTTCTCGGCTTGCTGGCGGCGGGCCCGCTGCTGGCGTGCGCGCGATGCGGCGGCCGGGCCACCGCGCTGGTCGCCGCGTACGCAATCGCGCTGTGTGCGATCGTGACGGCTGCCAGCGGGGCGGCCGGAAATATGATGGCCACTTACCGATTCATCATGGTTATTGTCGCGGGCGTGGTGGCGGTCTTCGTGGCCGTGATTCGCGGCCGCCGGGAAGGCACGCTTATCCGCATCAACGATCGGGTCCAGCGGGCGATCCTGCGGCCGTTGCCGGCCGAATTCGGCGGCGTGGCCCTTGCCTCTCATTATCAGTCGGCGACAAAGCAGGCATTGGTCGGCGGTGATCTTTATGACATCGCCATGACGCAATACGGGCCGCGTTTCATCATCGGCGACGTGAAGGGAAAGGGGCTGGACGCGGTGGGCCGGTGCGCCGCCGTGCTGGCCGCCTTCCGCGAGCTAGCCTTCGCCGAGCCGGATCTGGTCAACCTGGCCGCCGAAATGGATGCCCACGTATCCAGAGACCTGGAGATCGAGGACTTCGTGACGGTCATCCTGGCCGAGTTCGCGCCGGGTGAAGTCCGCATCGTCAACTGCGGCCACCACCCGCCGGCGAAGATGGCCGCCGATTCGGCGGAATTGCAGCTGATGGCACCCGGGCAGCCGTCCCCGCCGCTGGGCCTGCAGCCCCGCCCGGCCCGCCAGGACATTGCGCTGAGGCCGGGCGACCGGCTGCTGTTCTATACCGACGGCCTGGTCGAGACCCGCGATCGCAAGGGCCGGTTCTTCGAACTCAGCTGGCCCGCGGTGGCAAAGGCGCTGGCCGAGCCCGACCTGGAGGCCGCCGTCCGCCAGGTGGTCAGCCTGCTCCTCGAGCATGCGGGCGGCCGGCTGCCGACGACGTTCTGCTGGTCCTCGGTGAGCCCAGCGTGACCGAGCAGACATCAAGTCGCGGGCATTTCCCCGGCAGCAAAGGTGTCGCGCTGGCCGGTGGCCAGGAAAACAGGCAATAACCACCGGCACCATGCCGACCTTTCCCTGGTAGAAATACACCGGGCCCGATATCGACATTGCTGGCCGCAGCGAGGACACTTTCCTCTGTGGGGGGTGTGCTTACGTTGGCTGGCTATGCCCGCGCGAAGACGGGCCGGCCGTCCGCCTGCCGCGAGGTCACGGCGTGACGGAACTTCCGCGCGGGGCGGTCACCTTCCTCTTCAGCGATATCGAGGGTTCGACCCGGCTGGTAAAGGCCCTGCGGGAACGCTACGCACAAGTACTGGCGGAACACCGGAGCCTGGTCCGCAAGGCCATCGCCAGGCAGTCCGGCCACGAGATAGACACCCAAGGTGACGCGTTCTTCGTGGCGTTCGCGAGTGCGAAGCAGGCCGTCTTGTGCGCGCTGGAGATACAGCAAGCGCTGAGGGGGAGGGGGAAGGGAGCGGGAGGAGGGGGGGGGGCCGGCGAGCTGATAAGCCGGGAGAGGGGCCGGATCCCTCGATCCGGGAACGACCAGTCCCGGCTCGTACGCCATGACCACCGCCTGGGTCCGGTCCCGCAGCCCGAGCTTGCTCAGCATCCGGCTGACGTGGGTTTTGACGGTCTCCTCGGTGACCACCAGGCGGGCGGCGATCTCCGGGTTGGATAGGCCCTCGGCGACCAGGCGCAGGACCTGCGTCTCGCGCGGGGTGAGGGTGCCAGCGCGGCCGCGGCCGGGAACCTCGGGTTTGGGGCGGATCCGGGTGAACTCGCTGATCAGGCGGCGGGTGACGGCGGGTGCGAGCAGCGCCTCGCCCGCCGCGATGACCTGGACGGCGTTGAACAGCCGCTCGGCGGTGACATCCTTGAGCAGGAAGCCGCTGGCGCCGGCGCACAGCGCGTCGTAGACGTAGTGGTCAAGGTCGAAGGTGGTCAGGATCAGGATCCGCGGCCCGCTGGCCTGGCCAGCTGCCGGGTGGCTTCGATGCCGTCCATGACCGGCATCCGCACGTCCATCAGGGCGACGTCGGGGGAGAGCGCGCGGCAGATCCGTACCGCCTCGGTCCCGTCACAGGCCGTGCCCACGACCGTGAAATCCGGCTGGGTGGCCAGCAGGGCCGCGAAACCGGTCCGCACCACATGATGGTCATCGGCGACAATGATCCGAACGGCCGGCCGGAGCACTCATCAGCCCACCTCCGCCTTGGCGGGCAGCGTGGCCTCGATCAGGAAGCCGCCGCCCGGTGCGGCACCGGTGCGCAGCTCGCCGCCCCGCGGCGGCCCGCTCGCACATGCCGGGCAGCCCGTGGCCGCCCGTGGCCTCCGCCGCGACCGGAACCGCGGACCCGCCCGGCGGCGGACCGGGCCCGTTGTCCCGGATACGCAGCCGCAGCGCGTCGTCGGTGAAGCGCAGCTCCACGTCGACGGCCGCACCCGGGCGTGCCGGCGGGCGTTGGTCAGGGCCTCCTGCACGACGCGGTAAGCGGCCAGCTCCACGCCGGGATCAAGGGTAACCGGCGCCCCCGAAACGATGAACCTGGTGCCCGTGCCCGAGGCCTCCCTGGCCTCGTCGATCAGCTCGCCGAGCTGTCCCAGCCCCGGCTGAGGATGCCGGTCCGCGCCGAGCCCGCCCACGCTGAGCCGGTCCGCGCCGAGCTGGTCAGGGCTGGCGGCGCGGGCGTCCTCGCGCAGCACGCCGAGCAGCCGCCGCATCTCGGTCAGGCCGGCGGCGCCGTATTGCCGATCCCAGCAGCCGCGCCGCGCCGGCCGCGGCATCCCGGGGGTGGCCAGTCGCGCCGTCTCCGCCTGCACGGCGATCATGGATATGTGGTGGGCGACGACATCATGCAGCTCGCGGGCGATCCGGGCCCGCTCCCCGCGGGCCATGTGGTCGAACAGCGAGTCGGCGATGACCTGCCGGGCGGCGCTGGCCGCTTGCGCCTGCAAGCGCGCCCGCCGGGCGATCCCGGCCAGGGCCGCCGCCGGGGCCAGCGCGGCCAGCAGACGATCAGCACGCTTTCTTCAGAATCCACCGAACGGGCCCCGGCCACTGCGATCACCACGAACGGCGCCGCCAGGCCAGGCGCCAGGAGTTGTGCTCGGACCTCGCGCGATGCTCTCCCGGTCACCGGCCCCCCAGCTGATAAAGGACGATGACCTGCGCGATAGGCCCGCCACGGTCAGCTGGTGGAAGACCGCGAGCGACAGCACGTTCGCCGCGGCGATGGTCACGGCGGCCGCGGCCGGGCCGAGGAACGCCAGCGGCACCGTGGTGAACAAGGCCAGCGCAGACACGGCGACCAGGCTGAGCGCACCGGTCCCGGTGTCCACCCCGCGCGCCAGCGCCTCGGTCACCGCCGCCAGCCCGAGCAAGGCTCCGGCCACCGCGGCCGGGTGCGGGACCGCGGCGATCCGACGGCCGTGTCCGCCCATCCGCCCTGCCGGTAACCAATTGTGCCACGTGCTCATTGTCGCCGCTCAGCCAGTAGATTGCGTCACCCCGGCCGGGGAGGGCGCCATCCCCCGGCGGAGGGAGGCACGGCCGGGGTCCCTCGTGGCAGTGACGGCGAAGAGCACTCCCTGGCGTGACGACCGCGCCACCTCCCGTCCCTAGCCTTAGCTGTTATGGAAGCAACTATCGAAGTCAGTGGCCTGCGCAAGCGATTCGGGCCGCCGCTGGCCCTGGACGGGATGACCTTCGCCGTCCTTCCCGGCCAGGTCACCGGCTTCGTCGGGCCGAACGGCGCGGGGAAGTCCACCACGATGCGGGTCATCCTCGGCCTGGACTCCGCCGACGGGGGCAGCGCGCTGATCGGCGGCCAGCCCTATGCGAGCCTGCGGCACCCGCTGAGCCACGTCGGGTCACTGCTGGACGCCGGCGCCCTGCAGCCGAGCCGGTCCGCCCGCAACCACCTGCTGTGGCTGGCCCACTCCCAGGGGCTGGGGGCCCGCCGGGTCGATGAGGTGATCGAGCAGGCCGGCTGCAGGCCGGCGATCCGGCGCAAAGCCGGCGGCTACTCCCTGGGCATGCGGCAGCGGCTGGGCATCGCCGCGGCGCTGCTCGGCGACCCGCCGGTGCTGATGCTCGACGAGCCGTTCAACGGCATGGATCCCGAGGGCATCGTGTGGATGAAGGGTTTCCTGCGGTCGCTGGCCGCGCAGGGCCGGGCCGTGCTGGTGTCCAGCCACCTGATGAGCGAACTGCAGGACACCGCGGACCACCTGGTGGTCGCCGGCCGCGGCCGGGTCATCGCGGACACGAGCGTGGCGGACCTGATCGCCACCGCTTCCGGCGGCCGGGTCATGGTGCGCACCACCGCGCGGACCGAGGCGATGACGGTGCTGGCGCACGCGGGGGCCACCGTCGCCGTCACCGGCCGGGACACGCTCACCATCTCCGGGCTGGCGGCGGAGAGGATCGTGGCGCTGCTCGGCGAGAGCGGGGTGCCGTTCTCCGAGGTGTCCGCGCACCGCGCGACCCTGGAGGAGGCCTACATGGAGCTCACCAGGGACGCGGTCGAGTTCCGCGCCACCGCGGCGGCCGGGGAGGCGGCGCGATGACCGCCGGCACCGTTACGCCGTACCGGCCGGGCCAGCAGACCGGGCGGGACGGCTTCGCGCAGCTCCTGCGCGCGGAGTGGACCAAGTTCAGGACCGTGCGCGGCTGGGTCATCGGCATGGTCGTCGCCGTCCTGGTGATGCTCGGGCTCGGGCTGTTCGGCGCCGGGGGCAGCAGCAGCTCGTGCCAGAGCACGTCCGCCGGGCCCGGCAGCCCGGCCCGGTCCGGTCAGGGCTGCTCCACCTTCCGCGCTCCCGGTGGGTCCGGGCGGCGAGGCGGTGAACGACAGCTTCTACTTCGTGCGCCAGCCGCTCACCGGCAACGGCAGCATCACCGTCCGGGTCACCTCGCTGACCGGCCTGATCCCGGCCGGGAACGGCCCCGTCCTCGGCACGCAATCCGGCCTGCGTGCCGTGGGCCAAGGCCGGGATCATCATCAAGGAGAGCACCAAGCAGGGCTCGGCGTACGCGGCGATGATGGTCACCGCGGACCACGGGGTCCGGATGCAGGACAACTTCACCGGCGACACGGCGGGCCAGCCCGGCGCCGTCTCGGCGTCGACCCGCGCTGGCTGCGGCTGACCCGCTCCGGCGACACGATCACCGGCTACGACTCGGCCGACGGCACGCACTGGACCCAGGTCGGCACCGTTGCCCTGGCCGGGCTGCCGTCGACCGTGCAGGCCGGGCTGTTCGCCGCCTCCCCGGCGTACCGGGCGCTCACCACGAGCTTTGGCGGCGGGGAAAACGGGACCTTCGGCCCGACCCAGGCCACCGCCGTCTTCGACCACGTCAGCCTGTCGGGCCTGGCAGGCCGGCGCGTGGACCGGGGACTATCGGAGCCGCCTACGGGTCGGGGATCGGCGGGTACCACCAGGCCGACGGCCGGTTCACCGTGACCGGGTCCGGCGACATCGCGCCGGCCGTGCCCGGGACAGGCCGGCGGCGAGGACCTGACCATCACGGTCCTCCTCATCGGCACGTTCGCCGGGCTGATCGTGGTGATCGTGGTCGCGACGATGTTCATCACCGCCGAGTACCGGCGGGGCCTGATCCGCACCACGCTGGCCGCGAGCCCGCGCCGGGGCCGGGTGCTGGCCGCCAAGGCCATCGTGATCGGCTCGGTCGCCTTCGTGACCGGGCTGGTCGCCGCCGCCGCCGCGGTGATCCTCGGTGCCCAGCTGGCGCGCGGCCGGGTGTACGTCTTCCCGGTGCCGTGGCTGACCGAGCTGCGGATGGTCGTCGGCACCGCGGCGCTGCTCGCCGTCGCGGCGGTCCTCGCCCTCGCCGTCGGCACCATCATGCGCCGCAGCGCCGCCGCGGTCACCGTCGTCATCGTGGTGATCGTCCTGCCGTACCTGCTGGGCGTCGTCCCGTCCTGCCGGCCGGCGCCGCGGACTGGGTGCTGCGGATCACCCCGGCCGCCGCCTTCGCCGTCCAGCAGGCGGTGCCGCAGTACGCGCAGGTCACCGCCCTGTACTCACCGGGGGGCGCGGATGCTACTTCCCGCTGGCGCCCTGGGCCGGCTTCGCCGTGCTGTGCGGCTGGGCCGCCCTCGCCGTGGCCATCGCTCTGGTCCTGCTGCGGCGCAGGGACGCATGAGCCTCCCCCTCTGCACACCAACCCGTCCGCCTCGGCGCCTGGCCGGGTGGTGCGCTAGCGCTGCACGCGGAGTGGACCAAGACCCGCACCATAGCCAGCACCGGATGGCTGCTGCTGGCCGCCATCGCGCTGACCGTGGCCGTCGGCGCGGCGGCGGCCGCGGCCACCGGCTGCCCGTCCGGCACCGTCTGCCAGGTCGACCCGGCCAAGGTCAGCCTCACCGGGATCGACCTCGGCCAGGCGGTCGTGGCCATCGCGGCCGTGCTGGCGATCAGCAACGAGTACAGCACCGGCATGATCCGTATCACCCTGTCCGCCGTGCCGCGGCGCACCGTCGTCCTGGCGGCCAAGGCCGCCATCCTGGCCGGCCTGGCGCTGGCCGCGGGAACTATCGCGGTGCTCGCGTCCGTCCTGGCCGGGCGGCTCATCCTGTCCGGCCACGGGTTCACTCCGGCCGACGGCTATGAGCTGCTGTCCCCCGGTTCCCCATCAGTGCTGCGCGCTGCCGCCGGATCGGTCCTCTATCTTGTGCTGATCGCCCTGCTCAGCCTCGGCGTCGCGACCGCGGTGCGGGATTCCGCGGTGGCCATCGGGATCGTGCTCGGTCTGCTGTACCTTTTCCCGATCATCGCTAACGTGGTGGGCGATGCACAGTGGAACCGACACCTCGAGCAGGTCGGGCCGATGACCGCCGGACTGGCCATCCAGGCCACCACCGATCTGTCCAGCCTGCCCATCAGCCCGTGGGCCGGCCTCGGCGTGCTGGCCGCGTGGTCCGCGGCCGCGCTGTGGCCGGCGGGCTCGTCCTCGGGCTGCGCGACGCGTGAGCGGGCCCCGGTGACCAGCCCGGCCGACCCCTCGGCGCCGTGGCCGGTCAGGCGGGCGTTCCCGCTGATCGCGGTCGTGGTGATGATCTGCATCGGGATGGCCGGCACGATCTGGGGACCGGTGTACTACGGCCAGACGACCTGGGCGGTGCCCGACGACCTGTGGGCCACCCTGGTGGCGGCCCAGCGGCTCCTGCACCTGGACCTGGCCGGCCTGTACACCGCACCCACCAACCTGGTCAGCTTCCCGGGCGCCGCGGTGATCCTGGTCCCGGTCGCGGCGATCATGGACGCGGCCGGAATCCCGATCAATGCGGGCCGCCAGGGCGTTCACCCGGCGGGCTGGCTGGTCGCCGGGCCGCTGGAGACTCTCCTCGCAGCCACAGCGCTGTTCGCCGCGGACGCGCTCGCCCAGCGTCTGGGGGTGAGCCTGCTCAAGCGGTTCCTGCTCGCCGCCGCGAGCGCGACCGCGCTGTGGAACGTTTCGGTGCGCTGGGGTCACCCGGAAGACGCGGTGGCGATGGGGCTCCTGCTCTACGGCGTCCTCGCGCTGTCGAACGGGCGACCGGACCGGGCCGCCTGGCTGGCCGGGGCCGGGGTAGCGGTCCAGCCGCTCGCGCTGCTCGCGTTCCCCCTGGTCGCAATAGCGGCGGTAGAACCGAGGCGGCTGCCCGGCTTTGTGGCCCGCGCGGCCACTCCGCACTCGTCCTCCTGGCCGCCGCCGCCGCGGCGAACTGGACGGCCACCATCCACGCGGTGACCAACCAGCCCAACGCGCCGAGCATCGACCACCCCACGCCCTGGATCTACCTGGCCTTCATGGCCCCGCACATGAGCGGCGGATCGGTCGCCGCCGGTCCGGCCCGGGCCCTGGCCATCCTGGTGGCCTGCGGATGCGCCCTATGGACCAAACGACGGTGGCAGACGGCGCGGCTGGCCGGCGGTGGCGCCCGGAGGACCTGGCCGCCCTGCTGTGGTGGATCGCGGTGGCGCTGGCGCTGCGCACGGTGTTCGAGCCCGTGATGGTGTCCTACTACGTCTGGCCGCCGCTGGCGGTGGCGCTGGTCGCGGCGTCGCGGGACTGGATCCGCCTGATCCCGGCCACCGCCACGGCCGTCGTGCTCACCTTCCTCGCGCAGGTCTCGTGGCGCAATCCATGGGTCTGGTGGACCCCGGTGGTCGTCGTGCTGGGCCTGACGCTGGCGGCCGCCCGCCCGGCACGGTCACCGGCGGCGCAGGTGCTGCCCGAGCCGGGGGAGCAGTTCGTCGCCGACGGCACGCCATGAGGCGATCTCTCGGCCCAGGCTCCTAAAGACCCGCCGCGCTGAGGAACGCCTGGGCGATGACGCCGTACCCGGCCTGGTTGGCGTGCTGGTTCGGCCCGCGCGGCGCGCTCGTGCATGCCCAGGTCCACTGGCAGATCCGGGCGACGTTACGCGGGACGCTGCCGAATCCCGGCACCGTCACCCGGTTGCCGAAGTCCGAGGTCTCGAAGGCGCCGAACACATTCGCCACCCGGACGCCCGAGTTCGCGTAGGCGCGGTCGAGCAGGTCGTTGTACCCGGCGGCCAGCCGCTCGCTCACCCACGCGACGGCCTGGCCGGTGAGGCCGTTGCGCCATTCGGCCAGCGCGGGCAGGTAGTAGCTCATCCCGACCATATCGACCCCGGGTCCCGCGGCCGCCCGTAGCCGGGACAAGATGGTGCCCAGGTTGCCGGTCACGTCCGGGAGATCCGTCCCGAGGCAGTCGGTGACCGCGCGCAGGCTCGCCGAGGTACCGCAGTCCTCGGGATCGTTGGCGCCGATGTCGATGGTGACCAGGGCCACGTGGCCGCGGTGGGCACTCAGGAACGCGACCGCGGCGGCCAGCTGGGAACCGCCGCGGTACCGGCAGATCCCGCCGTGAATCATGGTGGCGGTCGTCTCGCCCGGGCAGCCGAGCTTCACCAGCTGCAGGGCGGGCTGGCTGCGGCGCAGCACCGCGTACAGCTGATCGGGATAGCCCTCACCGGTCTCGACGCTGGTGCCCGCGGCGTCCGGCTGGACTCCCTGGGACAGCGAGTCGCCCAGGGCCAGGTAGTAAGTGGCCGGGGCCGATCCGACGTGTGATCCCGCCGGGGGAGCAGGCCCCGAACACGCGGTGACCGCCGCCGCCACGACGGCGATGGCGGCGGCGAGCGCGACGCGGACCGGACCCATGCTCAGTCTCCCGAGATCGACTATAGGCCGGGCCACGCCCCGGTCCGCCCGCCGCTCAGCGTGCGCTCAGCCCGCCCCGGTCCGCCCGCCGCTCAGCGTGCGCTCAGCCCGCCCCGGTCAGGCGCAGCGCCATCGGCGGCCGGCGGTCGATGAGGGCCACCGCGTGCGGCACCGCCACCGGCACGAAGTCGGGCGCGAAGCCATCACACCACATCGCGGACCCCGGACACGCCTCAAACTCGCCTTATTTTGGATCGCTCACGCCAGCCGCCGAATCCACCTCAGCAGGTACCCCGGGCTCGCCACGGCCGCGCGGTCGATCGTGGCGAGCCTGCGGGATGGTCACCGGGGGAGCGGCCGCGCTACTCTGTTCCGCGTCTCTGTTCCGCGTCGCGGCCCGTCTGCGGCGGTCGCTGCCGGGAACAACGCCCCTGCGCACGCGGCCAATGCAATCTCGTGGGCGGATCAGCAGGGCGGCCAGGCTGACCGGCTCGCGATCACTGCCGGGAACTGCGGATAGAGAGGGGGTCGGGATGGTCGGACTAGTTGTTTCGGCGGGCATCCTCACCGGGCTGATCGGGCTCGGCATCGGGAACCGCAAGGGACGTCTCCTCCTGGGTCTCCTGCTGGGGCTGCTGCTCTCGGTGATCGGCATCCTCATCATCGCGTTCGTGCCCGCGACCGAGGAAGTGAAGATCCGCCGGGCGCAGGAGAAAATGCGCTTTCAGCAGCGGCGAGGCGAGCCGCTCATCCGTTTCCGCCGTGGCCGCAGCAAGGGCAAGGACCTCACCCCGCTGTAGCCTCCCGTTGATAGCGTGAGCACTGGCTGTGCTTGCGCCCCTCACCAGGTCAGCTGGCGAGCACGGTCCGCCGAGCCCGGGCGGCTGGAACGAGGACAGCGTCATCGGTCTAACCGGGCTGGTTGTTGCCGCCGCCGCGTGGGGTGTCCTTATGGGATTGTCACCCGTTCTGCAGATCCGCCGGCCGCGGCCAGAGGCAAGGGCGCACCGAATGCGGAAAGCCGCGATTGTCCCGTCCCGACATGTCCGGGTGTTCCCGGTTTGTGCGCTAAGGCAGGAACAGCGAGCCGAGGTGGGTGAAGTGGGCGGCCAGGACCGCGCCGGGCGGGACGGCCACCGCGTCGGTCATGCCTCCGGTGAGCACGATCCAGCCCGGCTCGATGGCCAGGCCGCGCCGGCCCAGGTCGTTGGCGGCCAGGGCGAGGGCCTCGGCCGGGTGGCCCTGCACGGCCGCGCCGGTGGCCGAGTCCACCGCCTGCCCGTTCAGCTCCAGCACGCACGCCTCGAGCCCGAGGTCCAGCGACCGTGGTGACGCGGCCAGCGGACCGGTGACGAAGCAGCCCGACGAGGCGTTGTCGGCCACCACGTCGGGCAGGGTGAACCGGAAGTCCCGGTACCGGCTGTCGATGACCTTCAGGCCGACCTTGTGCCCCTTGACCCGGGCGCCCGCCGCTCCACCGCGCCACCTGCAGCAGCTGGATCTCGTACGCGTCCTCCGTAGTCAGGTCGTACTGCCCGGTCAGCGGCTCGACCGGTTTGCGGCTCGAGTACGCCCCGAGCAGCATCTCGGCGAGATCCTCTCGCGTCTGCTGATCCATGACCGCCCTCTGTAGCGTGCGAAACTGTATGCAGTTTAGCCGGGGACGCCTCCCGGCCGGAAGTGCTAGCCGGAAGTGCTAGCTTGTCACCGTCGTGCACCAGATGACCGCTGGCCCAGCGTCGCATAACGCCGCGTCTTACCGGGAGCTGTTCGCCCAGCCGGTGCTGCGCAGGCTCGCCGTCGCGGACGTCTGCGCCCGGCTGCCGCAGGGCATGGTCAGCATCACGCTGCTGCTGGTGGCGGCGCAGCACGCCTCGATGACCGTGGCGGGCCTGGTCGTGGCCGGCTACACGCTCGGCCAGGCCGCGACCGGGCCGGTGCGGGGCCGGCTGGCGGACCGCCGCGGGCTGGTCCCGGTCGCCGCCGTCTGCGCCGCGGCCTACGCGGCGGCTCTCATAACCCTGCTGGCCACCTCGCTGGCCAGAGCCCCGGCCGGGCTGATCATCGGCACCGCGACAGTGGCCGGACTGGTCAATCCGCCGCTCAGTCCGGGCATGCGCAGCCTGTGGTCCAAGGCCGCCGGCCCGCGGCTCACGCAGACCGCGTTCGCGCTGGACGCCGCCGTGTTCGACCTGGCCTACATCACCGGCCCGGTGCTGGCCGGCGTGCTGGCGACCGGCCTGGCCCCGGCGGCGGCCGTGGCCGTCCTGCTGGCGCTGACCGGCGCGGCGGTGATCACCATCGTCACGCCGTCGCGCCGCCTCGGAAACGGGAAGCGGGAGCCCGCGCCCGCCAGCAGGTCCCGGCGAAGCCCGCTGCGGTCTGCCGCGCTGCGCGGGCTGCTCGTCACCGCGGCGCTCACCAACGTCGCGCTCAGCGCGACCGAGGTCGCGCTCATCGCCTACGTCCGGCACCACCATGCCCTCTGGGCGTCGGGCCCGCTGCTGGCCGAGGTCTCGATCGGCAGCATCATAGGCAGCTTGTTCCTCGGAAACCAGCGGCTACCGGCTACGCCGGCTGCTGGCCGGGTACGCCGGCGGGCTCGCGGTGCTGACCGCGGCCGGGCTGTACCCGCCGCTGCTGGCCGTGGCCGCGCCGCTGGCCGGCCTGTGCCTCGGGCCCACCCTGGCCGCGCTGTTCGGCGCGGCGGCCCGCGCGGCGCCGCCGGGTACCGGCACCGAGACCCAGGCCTGGGTCAACTCGATCATGAACGGCGGCGCGGCGGGCGGGGCCGCCCTGGCCGGGTTCGCCTCCGGGCGGCCCCTCGTCGCGATGGGGCTGGCCGCCGCGGCCGCGGCCGCCGCTGCCCTCAGCGCGCACCACGATCCGTTCGGCCCAAATAAGTGACGGAACCGCGGCGGAGCGATACCTTGGCTGCCCGGCTCTGAGGAAGAGGTGGTCAGGCGTGAGCTCTTGGACTCCACAGCGCGTGCTGGACGCGGCGGCGGCGATGGAATGGGTCCCCGGCGGCGCCATCGAGCTGCGCACCGACGACTACCGGCTCATCCGGTACCCGGACGTGGTGCTCGATCCCACCTTCCGCGCCGCGCAGGTCACCTGGTCGCGGACGAAGCGGCCGCTGGAGGAGGTCATCGGGGAGATCGCCGCGTACGCCCGCGTCTGGGGTGTGCCCGGGGTGGCCTGGTGGGTCTCGGCCGCGACCGAGCCGGCCGGGACCGAGCACGTGCTGCGCGCCCGCGACGCCGAGCTGATCGACGCCGTCCAAGTGCTGGCCCGCGAGCTGGGCGGCGGGCTGCCGGAGCTGGATGTCCCCGACGACGTAGTGGTCGAGCTGGTCCGCGACGAGCACACCTTCCGCGCATCCTCGGCGGTCAGCGTCCAGGGCTGGGGGAAGATCGAGCCGGACGAGGCCGAGCTCGCCCGCCAGTTCGAGGAGACCCTGGCCAACCTCGCGAGCTGGTCCAGCTTCCGGGTGGTGGCCCTGGTCGGCGACGTGCCGGTTTGCACTGGCGGCTGCACCCTGGCCGGCGAGGTGGCCCAGCTGTGGGGCTCGATCACGCTACCGGCGTCCCGGGGCCGCGGCAGCTACCGGGCCGTGCTCGCCGAGCGGCTCCGCCTGGCCCGTGAGCACGGCGCGACCCTGGCCCTGGTCAAGGGCCGCGTCCTGAGCTCCGGGCCCATCCTGCTCCGGGCCGGGTTCGCCGACTACGGCGAGGAACGCTGCTACTGGCTCCCGGTCAGCTGACGCCAGGTCCACGCCGCTGATCCAGACCCACTGCGCGAGCATCACCACGCCGGCCACCGCCGCCGTCCGCGACCATCGCGTTTCGCCCACGAACGCCACCGTATGCACCGAACGTTCCGGGATCGTTACCGCGCCGCGTCTTGATACCCGGGAGTTGTGCCCCCGCCGCGGGCGTGCTGTCATGCAGCCATGGCCGACATCCAGTCCGCGTCCCCGCCGCAGGCCGAAGCGATTCACGCGCTGGGCGAGATCGAGCGCCAGGTGCTGTGGCTGTCCACGGCGATCGTCCACCACGCGAACCGGGTCCGGCCCAATCCCAGCGGGATGAAGGTCGGCGGGCACCAGGCCTCGTCCGCGTCGATGGTCTCGATCATGACCTCGCTGTGGTTCGGGCACCTGCGGGCGCAGGACCGGGTGTCGGTCAAGCCGCACGCCTCGCCCGTGCTGCACGCCATCAACTACCTGCTGGGGGAGCTGGACGAGTCGTACCTGCCGACGCTGCGCGCTTATCGCGGCCTGCAGAGCTACCCCAGCCGGGTCAAGGATCCCGATCCGGTGGACTACTCGACCGGCTCGGTGGGCATCGGCGCGACCGCGCCGATCTGGGGCGCGATCGCCCGCCGGTACCTGGCCAACCGGTTCGACGGCGGCGACTGGGGAGCCCGCTGGCCGCCAGTACTCGCTGCTCGGCGACGCCGAACTCGACGAGGGCGCGGTGTGGGAGGCCATCGTCGATCCCGGCGTGGCCGAGCTGGGCGAGGTCGTCTGGGTCGTGGACGTGAACCGGCAGTCGCTGGACCGCGTGGTGCCGCTGATCGCCACCGACCGGCTGCGCGGCATGTTCACCGCGGCCGGCTGGCAGGTCATCACGCTGAAGTACGGCCGGCTGCTGGAGGAGCTGTTCGCCCGGCCCGGCGGGGAGGCGCTGCGGCACCGGATCGACGCCATGCCCAATCCCGAGTACCAGCGGCTGCTCCGCTGCGACGCCGGCGAGCTGCGCCGGCGGCTGCCGGGCGGCGACGAGTCGATCGCCGCGCTCATCGCCGGCCTGGACGACGCGGCGCTGGCCGCCGCGATCCGTAACCTCGGCGGGCATGACCTGCGATCGCTCGACGAGGCGTACCGGGCCATCGAGGACGACCGGCCCACGCTGATCCTGGCCTACACGATCAAGGGCTGGGGCCTGCCCATCGAGGGGCATCCGCAGAACCACTCCGCGCTGCTGACCGCCGGTCAGATCCAGGAGCTCGCGGGTCACCTTGGCTTCGATGCCGACCAGCCGTGGCGGCGCCCCGCCGACGACAGCGCAGCGGCCCGGCTATGCGCGCAGACGGCCCGGCGGCTCGAGCGGCCGCCGGCCGCACAGCACGCTCCGCCCGAGGTGCCCAAGGACCTCGGCCGCACCCCGACCGGGATGGCCACCACCCAGGCGGCGCTGGGCCGGACGCTGCTCGACCTCAGCCGCGACGCGCCGGAGACGGCCGCGCGGGTGGTGACCGTCAGCCCGGACGTCAGCTCGAGCACCAACCTCGGCGGGTGGGTGAACAAGGTCGGGGTGTGGTCGCCCCGCGAGCGGACGGACTGGTTCGCCGACGACGCCGAGACGATCCTGCACTGGCGGGAGAAGCCGACCGGGCAGCACATCGAGCTCGGCATCGCCGAGACCAACCTGGTCGGCCTGATCGGGGAGCTCGGCGCGACCTGGAGCCGGTGGGGCCAGCCGCTGCTGCCGATCGGGGTGCTGTATGACCCGTTCGTGGAGCGGGCGCTGGAGCCGTGGTCGTTCGGGATCTACGCGGGCGGTCAGTCGATCCTGGTCGGCACGCCGTCCGGCGTTTCGCTCGCGCCTGAGGGCGGCGCGCATCAGTCGATCACCACCCCGTCCATCGGGACCGAGCAGCCGGGCTGCGTCAGCTACGAGCCGGCCTTCGCCGTCGACACCGAGTGGTGCCTGCTGGCCAGCCTGGCCCGGCTCGGCCGCCCCGACGGCAGTTCGGCCTACCTGCGCCTGTCCACCCGGCCGGTCAGCCAGAAGCTGGCTGGCGTGCCCGCCGATCCCGCGGCCAGGGAACGGCGCCGCCGCCAGGTGGTGGCGGGCGCCTATCCGCTGCGCCGCGCCGCCGGCGGGCCGCTGGTGACCATCGCGGCCATGGGCGCGGTCGTGCCGGAGGCGCTGGCTGCCGCGGAGCGGCTGTCCGAGCTCGGGGCGCCCGCCGACGTCGTGGTGGTCACCAGCCCGGGCCTGCTGTTCCGGGCGCTGCGGGCCCGGCAGGGGCTCGAGTCCGGCCGGGATACCTGGATCCTGGACCAGGCGTTCCCCGCGGCCCGGGCCACGCCGCTGGTGACCGTCCTGGATGGGCACCCGCACACGCTGGCCTTCCTGGCCACCGTCAACCACGTCCCGCACGCCGCGCTCGGCGTCGCCCAGTTCGGGCAGTCCGGGTCGATCGAGGAGCTGTACCGGTACCACGGCATCGACACCGACAGCATCATCCGCGCCGCCCTGGACCTCGTCTCGTAGCACGTGGGCCCACCGAGATCGACCCGGGCCTGGGCTGAAAACTCGCCCTTTCCGCCGAAGCGTGAGGCCGACGTCAGTGGCGCTGCGGCCCGGCTGGCCTAGGATGTACCCCACCAAACTAGGTCAGACCCTCCGAGAACCGGGAGAAGATCGTGCGGACGCCGGGTCTTGTCCACCGCCCGCCAGCGGAACCCGCACTCCTCGCCCCCCGCGGCCCACGCCCGGCGCCCCCGGTGCGGATCAGGCTGCAGCGTCTCCGTCCGATGGCGCCGGATATCGCCTGGGCCGTGTTCGTCGGCCTCAACCTGGCCGCCATGCGGCTGCTGTCGAACTGGCAGACGGTGCCGTTCCTGGCCATCTGGGTCAGCCTGACGGTGGTCTACGGGTTCCGGCTGTGGCGCCTGCAGCCCACGATCCTGACCTGGGCCGCAGTGACCCTGGCCACCGGCGGCATCATCTTCGTCCAGGTCCTCAAGGGCCAGCAGGACGCCGACTACCTGGCCGAAGTCCCGCTGATCGCGCTGATGTTCCTGGTCATGGTGTGGCACGGCCGCCGGCGGCTGGCCGCCACCCAGGAACAGCTGACGGCCATGGAACAGGTGCAGCGGATCTCCCAGGAGAACCTGCGCCTGCTGGAGCAGCAGCGCCAGTTCCTGCAGGACGCCTCGCACGAGCTGGGCACCCCGATCACCGTGGCCCTCGGCCACGCGGAGCTGATCGAGCGGGCCGCCACCGATCAGGCGGTGGCCGCGGACGCCCGGGTGGTCACCGGCGAACTGGCCCGGCTGCGCCGGCTGACCAACCGGCTGCTGCTGCTGGCCTCGGCCGGGACCCCGGACTTCCTGCACCTGGCCCCGGTGTCCGCCGACTCCCTGGTCCTCGACGCGCTGGAACGCTGGGGCAACATCCCGCGCCGCTGGCGGCTGGGGGAGGTCGCCGAGGCGACCGTGCTCGGCGACGGCGACCGGCTCGTCGCCGCGCTGGACGCCCTGCTGGAGAACGCCGTCGCGCACACCGAACCGGGGGACACCATCGAGGTAACCGTCCGGCTCGAGGGCGGGAACGCGGTCCTGGCCGTGACCGACTCGGGCTGCGGCATCCCGCCCACCGAACTGGACCGCATCTTCCGCCGGTTCACCCGCGCCCAGCCAGGCCGCAGCCGGGAGGCCGGCGGGTTCGGGCTCGGCCTGCCCATCGTGCAGGCCATCGCCGAAGCCCACCACGGCTCGATCCGGGTCCGCAGCGCCAGCGGCGAGGGCTCGACGTTCGAGATGGTCATCCCCGCCGTCTCCGACGCGATAGCCAGCTGACTCCGGCGGTTCAGAACCTCAGCGGCCGATCTCCCGGACCAGCTCGAGGCCCAGGACACGATCCGCAAAGGCGAACGTCTCGAACTTCGCGCCCGCCGGCGCCTCGCCGTCCGGCTCCAGGTTGACCAGGACATCCAGGGCCGCCACCGTATCGAGATCATTGTCGAAGGCGACGCTGATGCGGTGGGCTGTCTCGGCGGGTATGGGCCTGGACGGCTCCGCGGCCCACTTGGCCACCGCGTGCCGCCACCGGCTGGCCGTTTCCTCGGCCTCGGCCAGCGCGGCTTCGGTGAGCTCGACCCTCTGGCGGTACGGACACCGGAGCAGGGCCAGCCGCAGGGCGAGCGGGTCACCCGCGGCGCCGCCGTAGGCGCCCGGCTGTGCCGCGCGACCATCCGGTGTCAGGTCGTCGGCCGGGCCCACGCCGATGAGCACCTCGTCCCCGCGGACACCGCGTCCGGCCCCGCTCGCCGCGACCCGCACGTGGGCCCGCCCGCCCAGCAATGCGCCTGCTTCCCCGGCGCTGCCGGCTACGGCCAGCGGGTGCAGGCCAAGCGCGGCGACGGCCTGCCCGAGCGCCGGGGGAGGCGGGCCCGCCGTGGTCAGGACGGTGACCACCTGCAGGCCGCTGAGCTCGGCGATCCTGAACAGCACGTCGGCCACCAGCAGGAGCCGCACCGTACGCAGACCGAACTCCGCCCCGCACGAAGTCCCGTCCACGCACACCCGCAGCGGGACCGATGGGTCCAGGGCAAGCTCGACCAGCGAGCCGGTACGGTCATCCCGGAAGCGCAGCATGCCATCCAGGCTAGCGAACTGCCCCGCCGGCCGGACCTGGCCAGCCGCCGTCCCGGTTCTCACCGTTTTTTTATTCCGAACGGGCCGTGGCTCCCGCGCCATCGATCCGGTCCGCGCCCGCCGAGCCGAACACCTCCCGGGAGAGGTCTTCGCCGTAGCTGGTGGGCAGGGGCTCGCCCGGCAGCAGGCGGAAGGTCCGCTGCCCGTCGTCGCGCCGTTCGGCGCGAAGGAACAGCGTCCCCGGATCCTGCTCCGCGTAGTAGCGCCCGGCCAGGTCGTACATGTGGGTGACGAACACGATCCGGACGCCCGACTCGGTCAGCGCGCGGATGACCTGACGGGCGATTTCGGAGCCTTCGCGCTCGTTCGTTGAGGCGAACGACTCGTTGTACAGCAGCAGGCAGCCGGGCCTGATCTGGCTGGTGATGGCGCTCATCCTGGCCAGTTCCTCGTCCAGCTTGCCCTTCTCCATCGCGGCGTCTTCCTCGCGTTTGAAGTGGGTGAAGATACCCGCGCTGACGCTGGCGGTGAACGACTCGGCCGCCACGAACATCCCGGCCTGCATCATCAGCTGCGCGAGGCCGACGCTGCGCAGGAAGGTCGACTTGCCGCCCTGGTTCGCGCCGGTGATCATGACCAGCTGCCTGCCGTCCGCGTCGACGTCGTTGCCGACGGCCCTGGCGTCGGTGCTCAGCGACAGACAGGCGTCATACAGGCCGCGGGCGGACAGGCTGGCTGGCTCGGCGCTACCCGCGACGGGACTGGCAGGGACGAGGCTGGCCGGGACGGGGAAGCAGACCGGCTCGCCCTTGGCCGTCAGCCGGTCCCTCAGGTTCAGGCAGCCGAGGTAGAAACCGAGCTCGGCGCGGAGCATCTTGAAGAAGTCCTTGATGTGGTCGGCCGACTGGGCCAGCGCGTTCGCCGTCGTGTTGAGGCCCCGGCTGTTCAGCTCCGAGAGGGCCCGCATGCCGGCGTCGTCCCGCTCCGCGATGACGAAGCTGTAGCCGGACCTGTTCATCCCCGGGACGCGGTCCCGCCAGGTCTGCTCCAGGTGCCGCCGCAGGACGTAACCCGTGCCCTTGAGGCCCTTCCCGAGCCCGGCGCTGATCAGCGTTCCCCGGCGGAAGGCCAGCTCGGACAGGTGAGCCTCCATCTCGGCGAAGTAGTCGTCGTCCAGCTCCGCCACGATCATGGCGAAGAACCGGGCGAAACCATCCGAGCGGAAATCCGCGGCGTGGGCGTCGGCGATGCCCCTCAGCCGGCGGAACACGTGCACGTAGATCTGCATCACCTGGCGAGTCCGGTGCACGAGGGTGTCCGGCGAGTCCCGGAAGATCCAGGCGAGGACCTGCCTCTCCGCGGTGATGGCCGCCACCGCGACGTCGTACAGGTCGCGGATCACGCCGGGCTGGGCGATGCAGTCCGCCAGGACATGCTGCCGGTACGTGATGTCCCCGGGGCTGGCCAGGCAGGAATGAATTCCCTGCCTGGCCACCTCGAACAGGAACGCATCCCCGGCGGCCATCACCCCCAGCAGGACGTCCAGCTCGAGGTCGCTGCTCAGGTCCGGCTCGTTGACCGGCAGCTCCCGTTCGGTGTCGAAGTCCCGCCCGGGATACATCAGAAAGGTCTTCACGTCGCCAGCCGTTCCTTCAGCTGCCGGTAGGTCAGGCCGTACTTGCCGGCGATCGCCGCCGCATAGGCCAGGCCGTCGGCGGGCTTGCGGACGAGCTTGAACGTCCGGTCGGCGGGGTTGTCCGGGACCACGGTGGCCACCATGCTGACGCAGGCCTCGCTGATCGAGGCCAGTTCGTCGACGAACGTGACGTACACGCCGAGCAGTCCCAGCCTGGTCATCCGGTCCAGGACGCGCTCGCCGACCCTGGCCGCGTCCTGGAGCGTGGTGGAGGCGAAGCTCTCGTTCATGACGACGACACTGTTTCCGGTCGCCTGGTCGAGCACATCGCGGATCCTCACCAGTTCGTCCGCGAACTTGCCGCGCAGCGTGGCCAGGTCCTCCTCCCGCTCGAAATGGGTGAAGACCCGGTCGGGCAGGAACAGGGCCGCCTCCCTGGCCGGGATCGGGTAGCCAAGACTGGCCAGGTAGTGCAGCTGCCCGAAGCTCCGCGCGAACGTCGTCTTGCCGCCATGGTTCGGCCCGGTCACCACGAAGATGCGCTCACGGCCGGCGAGGTGGAAGTCGTTGCGGACCACGCCCGCGGCATCGGGCCTGAGCTTGGCCGCCAGGGCCAGGTCGAAAGACTCTCGCACGCTGATCTGTTTCGATTCGGCGGAGATGTCCGGATAACAGAATTCCAGCCCGGCCTTCCTCATCGGCGCGATGAAGGCCCGGTACGCGGCGTAGAACTGCACCTCCCGGTCGAACACGCGGATCGTCTGGTCGAGATAGGAGGCGTGCCGGACGCAGAATTCATCCAGCATGGCGAACACGTCGGGGTACAGCCGGGCGACCAGGTCCAGGACCCGTTCCTCCACGTGGTTCATGTCCGCCACGTTGCGGAACCCGGCCCGGTAATCCTTGACGGCGCGCTGGGCGAACTTGGCGAAGGTCCGCTGCACTTGCTCGCCGTAGTCCTCCTCGCCCTCATACCTGGTGACCTTGACCCGGGTGCCCCTGATAGTGATGCAGTACCGGACCGAGGCCAGGGCGTCCGTCACCCTCTCGATGCCGGCGGTCAGGCCGGTGAACGCCTGCGACGTGGTGTAGTCCGCGAGATACTCCCGGAACGCGGTGAAGCCCCGTGAGCTCGGGTTGACCGTGGTGAGCGCGTCGGCCAGCGCGCTGACCGCCTGGCAATAGACACGCGTCGCGTCCAGGAACCAGCTCTCCTTCTGGTAGCGGTAACGGAGTTTTTTGGACTGCGCGAGATGTTTGCGCATGTCACGCATCCGGTCCGCGAATTCGGCCAGCGCCCTGGAAAGGGCCCCGTCCTCCATGTCCCGCAGGATCTGATGCCGGTAATCCACCGCTTGGACGTCATGCAGCGGGGCACTGAAAAACGGTGTCAGATCATATTCGTCCCGCGCGGCCGTCACCGCGGCGAACACCTGATCAAGGTTCAGGTCGGCGAATACCGACGGATCCGCGCGTGCCGCAGCATCCGCAGGACGCTCGAACAGGATGCTCCTGAATGGCGCCGTCGTAGTGGTCAAGGCCGCCTCCACCAGCACGTCGCGCCGCAGAAGCCATCAGCCATTCCGGCGGTTCAGGCGAGCTTCATCACCTTGTTACGAATCTACCTCATGATCATGATGCGCTGACGGGCCTGGGGATGGGCGTCCAGCAATCGCTCATCCCGGCCGCCGTAGCCCCAATGGTTTCCCCGGACCGCCGGGCCTCCGCCTACCGCCTGTTCACCGGCATCTACGGCACCGCCTGGGTGCTCGGCAGCATCGTGATCGGCAATTGTACGACGCGGTACGCCGCGCTCTCCCGTACGGCCGATGGGTTCTGTTGCGACGTGCGAGGCTATGACCATGCAGGATGGTGTGGGCCGGGAGCTGGTGCTGTTTCGGCACGCCAAGTCGGCCTGGCCCGACGTGCCAGACCATCAGCGGCCGCTCGCCCGCCGCGGCCGGCGGGATGCACCCGTCATGGGACGTTGGCTGCGCGGCGCCGGCCACGTGCCCGACCAGGTCCTGTGCTCCACCGCCCGCCGGGCCCGCCAGACGTGGCAGTTCGCGCAGGACGGGCTCGGGGCAACGCCGCCGGTCAGCTTTGACGACGACCTGTACCTGGGCTCGGCGGTGCAACTTCTAGACCTGATCCGCGGGGCGCCTTCGGCGGCGCGGACCCTACTGGTCGTGGGGCACGATCCGGCAGTCCCGGAACTGGCGCTTATGCTGGCGGCAACTGCCCCGGCTGGCGACGCGGAGGGCGGGAGCGGCGCCGCACCAGCTGCCGCGTTCGACCGCATGCGAGCCAAGTTCCCCACCGCGGCCATAGCGGTCCTGCGGTTCGGCGGAAACTGGGATCAGCTAGCCCCCGGATCGGCACGGCTGACCACCTTCGTGACCCCCCGCGACCTGGCTACGACACGGGCAAAGCCGGATCGTGATCCGCGATGATCATCTCGGACGCCTTCAGCGGATGACGACGCCAGGCAGCCCGGATCGCTGGACCTTCTGCGGCCTGGGCCACATTCACTGGGGCGCCCACGGCGGAGCAGGACTGCTGCTGCGGCACGTCCCACGGAACGGTGAGCCTGAGTACCTTCTCACCGAACGGTCCCGGCAGGTCGATGAAGGCGGCACCTGGAGCATGCCCGGCGGCGCCATACATGACGGCGAGTCGCCGCAAGCAGCGGCGCACCGCGAGGCCACCGAGGAAATCTGGCCCGTCCCTGCCTACCGGGTCACCGGCACTGAGGTGCAGGACTGTGGCGGCGGCTGGAAATTTCACATCGTCCACGCTGATATCGACGAGCCCTTCACCGCGTATACGCATAGAGAAACCGCCGGCACTGGCTGGTTCACGATCAGCCAGATGAAGGCGCTGAGGCTGCACCCCGGATTCCGCCCGTGGGTCGAGGCACAGGCACCGCCAGACCGGTAACGGATTACATCGAGGGCATCGTCACCGCGCATGACCGACGTCGATGAACCCTGTCCTGCCGGCCGGACGCGCCCAGCGTGGCCGTAAAATCAGATCACGGCGATGGAGCTCGCCGGACCCGCCCTGGTGGCTGATGGCTCCTGTTGACCGCGTAGCGGCCGGAAACACAGGAGGGAACGGCATGACGCACCAGCCGCGGCTGGCCGGGGACTCGCCGGCGGGCGGCGACAGTCCCGCCCTCCCTGACGGCCAAGAGGGCGGCTCGTCCTATCGCCAGCCACGGCCGGATGCTGAGCCATCGGAAGGTGGCGGTCATTTTCCCGGCCTGCTGTTCCACGAGGCGTCGTCGGCCGGGGCCGCCGGCGAGCAGGACGCGGATCGTTCCTTTGCGCCGGACCTGAACCTCGACCAGATCGTAACCGCGATCGCCGGTGATCGCGAGGAGCGTGACCTCATCACGAAGGTGCTGTTCGGCCCGCTGCACGATGCCGACGCCGTGCACTACCGCCAGGATGTTTTCCGGGACCTGGACCACCCTGCCCTGTTCGATGAAGTCCAGCGCTTCGCCGGGCTCATGCAGGAGGTGCGCGCCCACCTGCGTCAGCTGGCGAAGATGGAATACCGCTATCACCGGGAGGGCTGGCTCCTGGACGCGGCGGCCGTCTACTGCGACGCGGTGCAGTCCCTGGCGGGGCACCTGGCCTCGGCGCAGATCAGATCCCGCGCCCTGCTGGCCTTCCGGGAGTACCTGGCTTCCTATGTGGCGTCGGCCGGGTTCACTGCCCTGGTAAGCGATACACGGAGCCGGAAGGACGCCCTCGGGCAGATCCGCTACTGCACCCGCATCCGGGGCGACCGGGTGGAGGTGAGCCGCTATGAGGAGGAAGCCGACTACAGCGCCACGGTGCTCGCCACCTTCGAGCGGTTCAAGCAGGGCGCGCCCAAGGACTACCAGGTCCGCTACCGGACGTGGCCGGGGATGAACCATGTCGCAGCCCAGATCGTCGACCTGGTGGCCCGGCTGTTCCCGGAGGAGTTCGCCGCCCTGGATGAATACGGCCGCCAGCACGCCGCGTTCCTTGATGAGGGAGTCCAGCGCGCCCACCAGGAGCTCCAGTTCTATCTGGCCTACCTGGAATACATCAGGCCGCTTCGTGCCGCCGGGCTGCGGTTCTGCTATCCCGAGGTCTCCGCCGACTCCAAGGAAGTCCTCGCCGTCGGCACCTTCGACCTGGCTCTGGCGCACAAGCTCACCGACGGGCGCAAGCCGGTGATCACCAACGACTTCCGTCTGACAGGCCCCGAGCGGATCTTCGTCGTCACCGGGCCCAACCAGGGGGGAAAGACCACCTTTGCCCGGACTTTCGGCCAGCTCCACCAACTGGCCAGCGCCGGCTGCCCCGTCCCAGGCAGCGCCGCCCGGCTGTTCCTCTTCGACCGCCTCTTCACGCATTTCGCACGAGAGGAGGACCTCACCAAGATGAGCGGGAAGCTGGAGGACGACCTGGCCAGGATCGGTAAGATCCTGCGGGCGGCCACCCCTCGCAGCATCGTGATCCTGAACGAGATCTTCGCCTCCACCACCTTGCACGATGCCCGCTTCCTGGGAACGAAGCTGCTGACGAAGGTCATGCGGCTGGACGCCCTGTGCGTCTACGTCACGTTCGTGGACGAGCTGGCCTCGCTCGGCGAGCAGGTCGTCAGCATGATGAGCATGACCGTCCCGGACAACCCGGCCGAGCGCACCTACAAGGTGGTCAGGAAGCCAGCCGACGGCCTGGCTTATGCGCTGGCCCTCGCCGAGAAACACGACGTCACCTACGAGCGGCTGCGGGAGCGACTCGGGCTATGAAGGTCTACCTCCTCTACCAGGACCGGGACTTCGACTCCGGGGCCGGCCTGCCTCCCGGCCACCAGGACCTGATCCAGGACCTGGAGCTGAACACGCTGCTGCGCGCGATGGCCGCCGGTGACAAGTTCCTCTTCGAGGTGTCCGCGAAGGCGCTGCTCGCCAGCCTGCACGATCCGGAAGCCATCCGTTACCGCCAGCGGGTCCTGGCCGACTGCCTCGCCCAGCCCGATGTCATCCGGGAGATGTACGCGGTCGCGGTCGGGGCCCTGGAGGACAAGCGGCACCTGTGGGGTTACGGCGGCTCGTACCAGACTCCCTCGTCGAACCTCTCGGGCGCGGTCAGGCATCTGGAAGCCTACGTGGCCCGGCTGCGGCAACTGCGGAAGATCGCCGACGACCACGCCGGGAACTTCCGCTCCGACGGGATGCGGACGCTGTTCGCCACGCTGCAGCGCGAGCTGGACGACGGGTATTTCGAGGAGATCAGCTACCACCTGAAGCAGCTGCGCTTCCGCGCGGGCGTGCTGATCAGCGCCGAACTTGACCGGGACAACAGCGGGATCAACTTCGCGCTGCGCGCCCCCGGGGAGGCCCGGCGACGGTGGACCGAGCGGCTGGGGATCGGACCGCGTACCACCTACTCCTTCACCCTCGCGCCCCGCGACGATGCCGGGGGCCAGATCCTGGAGGACCTCACCGGCCGGGGCATCAACCTGGTCGCCAACGCGGCCGCCCAGTCGGCAGACCACATCGGCAGCTACTTCACCATGCTGCGGGCCGAGCTGGGCTTCTACGTGAGCTGCCTCAACCTCGCTGACCGGCTGGCGGCCAAAGAAGTACCCGTCACGGTCCCCGACCCGGCGCAGCCGTCAACGCCCACGTTCTCGTGCACGGACCTGCGCGATGCCTGCCTGGAGCTGCAGTCACCGGACCCGGTAGTGGGCAACGACGTGCAAGCCGACGGGAAATCGCTGGTCATCATCACCGGCGCCAACTCGGGAGGGAAATCCACGTTCCTGCGCAGTGTCGGCGTGGCCCAGCTCATGATGCAGTGCGGGTTGTTCGTGACGGCCGGGTCCTACCGGGCGGATGCGGCCCGCGGGATCTTCACCCACTTCATCCGGGAAGAAGACCCCGGCATGACCAGCGGGCGGCTGGACAACGAGCTGTGGCGCATGAGCGCCATCGCCGACCATATCGGCCCGCACTGCCTCATGTTGTTCAACGAGTCCTTCGCCGGGACCAACGAGCGCGAAGGATCCGAGATCGGCCACCAGGTCGTCCGCGCCTTGCTGGACGCGCAGATCAAGGTGTTCTTCGTTACCCACCGCTTCGACTTCGCCGATCGCTTCCACCGCCGGGACGCACGCTCCACCCTTTTCCTGCGAGCCGAGCGCGGGCCCGACGGGCGCCGCAACTACAAGCTCGCAGTGAAGGGACCCCTCCCGACCAGCTTCGGGGAAGACCTCTACTACCGGCTCGGCGCCTGGCTGGAAGAGGATGAAACCTTCACCCCGGCTGCCGTAGGAGCAGCCCCGGACGGCGAAGTGGACCAAGACAGCCCGGCCCGGCAAGCCAGCGGGATCGCTGCCGGGCCACCGGACGCGCCGCGCACTGGATGAGCCATCCGCTCAGCCGGGTCCGATGTGCCGCAGCTCCGGAGACAGCAGGCCCGCGAGCCTGTTGCACGGCCAGGCGGAGCGCCGTTGCTCGGTCTGCTCCGGGGTTTCCTCCATCACCGCGTAGTAGTCGTCCGGCCCGTCCCAGCGGGGACACTGGTGATACAGCGGGCACGGGCTGCGCGGCGGCTTCCCCGTCGCCTGGCATGCCGGACGCTTACCGGAGCGGAACGCCATCAGCGCCCGCCACAGCAGCAGGACCTCATCTTCGCTCACCTTGGCCACAGCGGCCTCCTACGCCGTATGGGCAGGGACCGTTGGCGGCATCTCCGCGGCATCAGGCGGGCCCCTCCGCCTCGGGGCCTACGCTACAGCGAACGCAGCTGCTGCCTACGCTCGTAGGCTTCACGGGATGACCATGGGCTACCCCGTCACGCTAGACTGACCTGGCCGGAAGAGGCTCCGGCAGGAGCGCGCCAAGCTCCAGAACCGCCGACCCGGCTGATGGCCTCTCAGGACCGAGGTTTCCGGGAGGCGGCATGGGCGCGCGGGGCTCGGCGGCCGGCCCGGGGCTACAATTCAGGATCGCGCCTCGCGGGCCGTAACTACCTCCACATTCCTGCCGGACGAATCAGGGTCCTTAGCCTCTGCCGTCACGGCGCCGGAGAACGAGATCATCCAGACAAACACAGGCTGATAACACCAGGGGCGGCCGTGCAGGCGGCCCGGGATAGGAGCAGACGATGGCGGCGTTCGAGGTAGCGGATCTGTCGGCGCTGGAGATCCTGGATTCGCGGGGCCGGCCGACGCTGGCGGTGTCGGTGCGGCTGGCGGACGGGACGGCCGCGCGGGCCGGGGTTCCGTCGGGGGCGTCGACCGGGTCGCGGGAGGCGGTCGAACGGCGCGACGGCGACCCCGCCCGGTACGAGGGCAAGGGCGTGCTCGGGGCGGTCGCATCGGTCAACGGCGAGCTGGCCGACCTGCTGCGCGGGCGGCCGTGGGCCTCGCTGGCCGAGGTGGACCAAGCCATGATCGACCTGGACGGGACCGCGAACAAGGCCAGGCTGGGCGCCAATGCCACGGTGGGAACCTCGATGGCGCTGGCCCGGGCGCTGGCCGCCTCGGCCGGGGTGCCGCTGTGGCAGTGGCTGCGGCCGGAAGGAGTCACCGCGTCGCTGCCGGTGCCGCACTTCAACGTGCTCAACGGCGGCGTGCACGCGCCGAACGAGCTGGACTTCCAGGAGTTCATGATCGCCCCGCTGGGCGCCCCGTCGATGGCCGAGGCGGTCCGCGCCGGCGCCGAGGTCTACAGCGCGCTGCGCCGCGAGTTGTCCGCCCGCAAGCTGTCGACCGGCCTGGGCGACGAGGGCGGCTTCGCCCCGGAGATCGCCGAGCCCGAGGAGGTGCTGGCACTGCTGGTGCAGGCCATCTCCGACGCCGGGTACAAGCCCGGCGCCGACGGGGTCTCGATCGCGCTGGACCCGGCCTCCTCGGAGTTCCGCCAGTCCGACGGTCGTTACCGGGTCGCCGGCCAACTGCTGTCCAGCAACGACATGATCGACCGTTACGCGCGCATGACCGCCCAGTTCCCGGTGCACCTGATCGAGGACGGCCTCGGCGAGGACGACGATGACGGCTGGATCGCGCTGACCGCCCGCCTCGGCGGCACCACGGAACTGGTCGGCGACGACATCTTCTGCACCAACCCGGCCATCATCACCCGCGCCATCGCCCGCGGCATCGGCAACTCCTCACTGATCAAGCTCAACCAGATCGGCACCGTCACCGAGACGCTGCAGGCCATGGCCATTTGCCGCCAGGCAGGATACCGGCAGTTCGTCTCGCACCGCTCCGGGGAAACCGAGGACCACTTCATCGCCGACCTGGCGGTCGGCACCGGCTGCGGCCACCTCAAGACCGGCGCTCCCGCCCGCGGCGAACGGGTGGCCAAGTACAACCGGCTGATGGAGATCGCCGCCGCGGAGCCCTCCCTCCGCTACGGAATGTCCTGACGGGCAGCCGAGTTAACCTGGGGCACCGCCCGCAACGCCGGACCAGGCGACCGCTGAGAGGATCGGACCCGTGTTCGCCTTCAAGGCCGCCGTCCTGGTCCTGGCCCTGTTCGCCGCAGGGGTACTGCACGATCGCCGCAGCTTCGCCAATGCGGTCCTGCTCGGCCTAGGGCTCGCGCTGCTCGCGCTGGGGACCGCAGAGCGGCTGGCCAGGGCGGATGACGCGCTGAGCAGGCTCGTGCTGCTGGCTGTGTTCGCGCTGGTGGCCGTCGTCCCGTTCCTCGTCGCCGCGTACCTGGTGGTGAACGGCGTGACGATGATGCGCCGGGAAAGCATACGGCGGCCGGCCAACCTGCTGTCACTGCTGGCCGGCGTCGGCATCCTCACGATCATCGGGTTCAGGCTTGCGACGCCGCTGACCGGCTCGGACGAACTGGCCCTGTCGGCCACGATCCTCATGCTGCTGTTCGCCTACGTCTCGTTCCAGTGCGTGTCGTTCGTGCTGTACGCCTTCTTGTATGGCCGGCTGTCCGTGCCGCGCCACGCCGACTTCGTCGTGGTGCTCGGCGCCGGGCTGCTCGACGGCGGGCGGGTCCCGCCGCTGCTGGCCAGCAGGCTGGACCGGGGCGATGCTGTGTTCCGTGGACTAGCGGCGCGCGGCAACGACCCGGTGCTGATCGTCTCCGGCGGCAAGGGCAGTGACGAGCGGGTCTCCGAGGCCGAGGCGATGGCGCGCTACCTGACCGCGCGCGGCTTTCCCGCGGACCGGATCCAGCGTGAGGACCACTCGGCGAACACCGAAGAGAACCTGGCCTACAGCAAGGCGATCATGGACCGGCTCCGGCCCGGTGCCACATGCGTCATCGTGACCAGCAGCTACCACGTGTTCCGCACGGCGATGATCGCCCGCCGCATCGGCATCCGCGGCCAGGTGACCGGCGCGCGCACCGCCGGTTACTACTGGCCGAGCGCCACCCTGCGCGAGTTCGCCGCCGTCTTCCTCAGTTACAAAGCCGTCAACCTCGCCGTCTGCTTCCTGCTGGTCGCGGTCCCGGTCACGGTCACCCTGCTGCACCACGACGCCGCCGGCGCAATGGGGTTAGGTTGAGACGGGGGAAGGTCTACCCCGGCGCCGCGGCCTGGTCCAGCAGGTCCGTGACATGACGCACCGCTGCTTCGCGTCCGGCCAGTTCCCTTTCCTTCGCCGCCGCCTCC
The DNA here is from genome assembly GCA_963801155.1 of uncultured Actinomycetes bacterium. GTDB lineage: Bacteria > Actinomycetota > Actinomycetes > Streptosporangiales > Streptosporangiaceae > Palsa-504. Next base: position 53,286 of record CAWDEB010000008.1, on the reverse strand, counting down.
GCGGCGGAGGCGTCGCGCAGCTCGGCCGCGGCCGCCAGCGCGGACCGGATCCGGCTGGTCCCGTCGGTGTAGCGCTGCTCGACTACCCGGGCCAGCGCGCGCGTCGCCTCCGCCAGCCGGTACTGCAGGTCCCCCCGCGCCCGGCCGACCTGCATGCCCACCAGGTCGGGGACCTCGCGGCGCAGGTGATCCCGGGCCGTCCGCCGGCCGAACTCCCCGGGCAGCCGCCGCCGGACGGCACCGGCCAGCAGCTCGGTCTGGCCGATGTCCTCCCCGGTGATGTAGAAGAATCGTCGGCTCTCGGCCAGCCGGCCCTCCGGCTCGGGGACGGCCAGGTCCAGACCGAGCAGTTCTGCGGCGGACTCACGGAGCACGCTCGAGCTCGGCTCTGAGCTGTTCGGCCAGCCGGGCATCCACCGCGGCCAGGCCCTGCTCGATGGCCTCCCGCCGCCGCTGGCGCCACGCCTCCGCGGCCGCCACGGCGAACGCGCCCAGCCGTTCGCGGCCCCGCCGCTCGATCTCGCCCGCCGGGGCCTCCCGCAGCGAGCCGCCGAACAGCTCGTCGAGCTGCTGGCCGACCTCGCGGGCCAGCCGCGGCCCGTCTTGTTCGGCGGCGTCGTTGAGCGCGAACAGCAGCCGGCCGGACTCGGCGTTGACCACGGTCACGGCGTCGCGGCCGTGCACGGTGACCTCAGCCAGCCGCTCGCCGAACCGCCGCACCCGGTCGGCCGCGTCCCCGGCCCGCATCCCGGCCACCCGGCGGGTCACCGCCACCTCATCCAGCAGGGACCCGGCGATCCGCCGGGCCTGCGCGATCGCCGACGCCTGCAGGTCGGATTTCCCCCGGGCCGACAGGTACGCGGTGAAGTCGGCCTCGAACGCGGCGAACCCCGCATCCGCGCCGCCGAGGGCGGCGCGCGCCGACATCGGGTATACCGTGCCCGGATGGCCCGCCGCGCCGAGCACCCGCTGGGTGAACTCCAGCGCCTCGGCCAGCCCCGGCTCCTCGAGGTGATCGGCCTTGTTCAGCACCACGAACGTCGTCACCGACAGCCGGGCGACCTGCTCGAGCAGGTCCCGCTCGCTGGCCGACACGGGCGGGTCGGCGGTCAGCACGAACACCGCCGCGTCCATCGACCGCAGCGCCTCATGGGCCGCCCGCGTGTCCCATTCGAACACCGACCCGGTGCCCGGGGTATCGACTAGCTCCACCCCGTCCGCCAGCACGGGTGCGGCGACGTACACGGTCACGCCCGCGATCCGGCGGCGGTTGCCGGGATTTCCCCGCTCGGTCACCAGATCAGAGAGCAGGGCCAGGGGATGCTTCTCGTCGTGCCCGTCGAGAAACCGCACCTCCGCCCGCTCGTCGTCGCCATACCGGACGGTCGTCGTGACGGCGGTCAGCGGAGTCACCCCGGACGGCAGCACGTCCCGGCCCAGCAGCGCGTCGACCAGCGTGCTCTTGCCTCGCTTGGCCTCGCCGACCACCAGGACCCGCAGCCGCGCCGCATCCAGCCGGTCCAGCAGCGCCGCCAGCTGCTCCCGGTCCCGTTCCGTTCCCAGCGATGTCAGCTCGCCCAGCGCGCTGACCAGTGTGCTCTCGCTGCTCGGCATCGGCGCCATCCTCCTACCCGCGTCACCTGATACGCCCGGTAGGGACCGTTGGCGGCGCCGCCGCGTTCGCGTGACCCGCCGATGGTGCGGGTGCCAGCGCGGCGAGCCCCTCCGCCGCGCTCTGGCCAGGATAACCTGCTCCCGAGGATCAGCACGTCATGCCAGGGCGGTGACCACCGCGATGACGGCGACCAGCGCGATGAGCATGTACAGCAGGTAGGCGTCCAGGCGGCCCGACTGCAAGCGCTTGGCGGCCGTTACGACCGCCATGAAGGACCCGAACGCGGGCCGGTACACATAGGTCTCGACCACCTCTATGACGTCGGAGGCGTACCGCAGATGCGCGGCGGCCTCTTCCCAGCCGGGATCGGCGCGATCGGGGGGACCGGACCCGTCGTCGCTGACGTCGTCTTCCATCATGACCTCGCGCACCTCGGCGCGGGTGTGCAGGACGCCGGCCAGCACCCGGCGAGTGGGGTTGGCGTAGCCGAACGCGGTGTAGGAGTCGGCGCCCTCGACGCCGATCGTCGCCGAACGCCAGGCCGGGACCCGGCGTACCCGCAGCAGCCGCCGGCCTGAGACCGCCCAGGCGAACAGCACGGTCAGCAGCAGCATCAGCGGCATCTCGACCCACAGCCAGGACGGCGACAGGATGGAGAACCCGGCGAATACCGGCTGCAGGATCCACGGGGACTTCAGCGCGCCCATCGTCAGTGAGCCTGGGACGACGGGCGACAGCCCGGCCGCGATCACCCGGATCTCCAGCGGCGTGATCGCCGCGGTCGCGAGGCAGCACACCGCCAGCACCGCCACCGCGGCCCTTCCGGCCCATCCGTACTCGCCCCGGGCCGACCCGGACTCGGTGCCGCGGCCCAGTACGATCAGGCCGACAATGCGGACGAACGTGACGCCGGCGAAGCCGACGGTGAGGGCGACCGCGGCGCCGGCCAGGGCGAGCACCAGGCGGTAACCGAGGCCGGGCACCCGGAACTGCTGCATCAGCGATTCCAGCAGGAACCACTCGGACACGAATCCGATCGTGGGCGGCAGCCCGGCCAGGGTCACCGAGCCCACGGCCAGCCCGAACCCGCTCCACCGGGTCTCCCACCCACCTCCCCTGCCCCCTACACTCCTGGCGAGTTCCTCCAGGTCGTCGTGGCCCGTGGCGGCCTCGATCCCGGCGGACGAGGTGAACAGCAGCGACTTGGCCGCGGTGTGCGTCACCACCTGCAGGGTGGCGGCCAGCAGGCCGGCCGCGGCCAGCCGCGGGTCGCCGACCGCCGCGCCGGTCAGCGCGACGCCGAAGCCGGTGACGATGAGCCCGGTGTTCTCGATGCTGGAGTAGGCGATCACCCGGGACAGCCGGTTCTGCACCGCCGCGTGGGCGATGCCCAGCAGGGCGCTCAGCGCGCCTAGCACCAGCAGCACCCCGGTCAGCCAGCCGGGGGCCCGGCCCACCAGCGCGAGCGTGCGCCACATGCCGTAGAAGGCCACGTTGACGCAGACACCGGCGATGATCGCACGGGCCGGGCCAGGAGCGGCGGCGTAACCGCGCGGTAGCCAGACCTGGAACGGCACCAGGCCGGCCTTGACGGCGAACCCGGCCAGCAGCAGCGCCTCGGCGGTGGTGCGGACTGCGCCGCCCGGGACGTGGGTGAACGAGGCCAGCATGATGGAGTGCGAATGCGAGGCGAGGAGCAGCAGGCCGGCCAGCAGCGCGGCCCCGCTGACCTTGCCGAACGCGAACGTGATCTGAGCCGCGGCGGCCCGGCCCGGCTTGTTGCGCTCGGAGCCCACGAGCAGGTAGAAGGCGAGGGTCAGCGTCTCCCAGCCGAACAGCGCGGTGAACGCGTCCCGCGCGGTCATGATCACCGCGACCGCTCCGAGCGCCAGCGCGTAGCTCCCGCCCAGCCCCCGGCGGGCGGCTGACTTCGACCAGCGCGCCCAGCTCGCGAACGCGACCGAGACCGGGACCGCCGCGCCGAAGGTCAGGGCCAGGAACATCCCGGACAGCTTGTCGGCGGCCAAACCCGCGGCCTGCTGTCCGGGCACCGGGTCCCCGAGCCAGCCGGCGATACCGAGCTGGACGTCCCGGCCCGCCAGGGCGAAACCGCCCAGCACGGCCAGGCACGCCGAGCCGGCCGCGCCGACCAGGTACAGCGGGCCGCACCGCAGGAACCGGCCGCCTACGAAGTCGGCCAGGCCAGCCAGGGCCAGCAGGATCAGCCCGGCCGCGAACAGGCCACTCACCGCGTCCTCCTCCCGCCGCCGGCCAGCTGGCCGACCGCGATCAGCAGGGCACTCAGGATGCCGAACGGACTGGGCGGGGAGCCCGGCAGCCAGACATCGACCGGTACCGTGGCGGCGATGCCCGCGGTGACAGCCTCGCTCTGGCTCAGCAGCCCGCCGCTGACCGCGTCGGTGCCGACCGCGATGACGACCTTCGGCTCGGGCATCCCGTCGTAGGTGACGCGCAGCGGGCCGGACATGCCGCGGGCCCCGGCCCCGGTGACCAGCAGCACGTCGGCGTGGCGCGGGCTGGCGGTGAAGAACACGCCCAGGCGGTGGATGTCGTAGACCGGGCCGAGCAGGGCCTGGATCTCCCACTCCTCGCTCCCGTCGGACCCGGCGTCCACGTGCCGGACGTGCACGCTGCGGCGCAGCGCGGTGGTGCGCTCCCGCAGCCGGGTCCGGGCCGCTTGAACAGCCTCGTCGGTCTCGGGAACCTCGGGGACGACGAGTGCCTCCCGCCTCAGCGCGGCCGCGGCCGGACCAGTGGCGCCCCGGGACCAGGCGAACAGGTCGGGCCGCTCGGCTACGCACCGGCCGCACAGAATGCACCGTCCCTGGTCGACGCCCCGCGCGGAAATGGCTCCGGCCGGGCAGAGCGCCGGGTCGGCGGAATCGGTGGGACCGAGGGCGCGTGCCGGACCGCGCCAGCCGTCGGCGTAGGGATCCGGCCGGCCGGCCAGCGGGTGGTGACCACGCCGTCGCGCAGGCCGCGCAGCACCCAGATGCTCACTGTTCCGCCTCCCCGGGAATCACAGGGCCACCCCCGCGACGGACAGGCCGAAGCTGGCCTCGATAAACGGGAAGTCGGTCAGGATGTCCCCGGCGAAGACCTCGTGCATGAGCACCAGGTTGTGGAACGAGGCCGACCTCGGGTGGCAGCAGACGATCCTGCCCGCATCCAGCGTGAGGTCGTAGAGAACCTCGCCTTGCGGAGCTTCGGCCCAGCCGGCCGCGCGGCCACGGACCGGCTCGCAGGAGACCCGGGGCAGATCGGCGGCCCGTTCGGCCAATTGACCGGCGGCTTGCCGGATCAGGCCGAAAGCCTGGTCCACCTCCTCCCACCGGACCCGCAGGCGGGCCAGCGCGTCACCGGCGACGTGCGCGGGGGAGGCAGGCACGGCCAGCGACGGGTACCCGTCGTAGGGGCGGGTGAGCCGCGCGTCGTCGGCGTACCCGGCCGCCTTGCCGACCGGGCCGAGCGCCCCATGCTGGCGGGCGCGCGCCGGCGTCAGCGGGCCGGTGCCGCGCAGCCGGTCCAGGAACGAGGAGGTGGCCATCAGCGCGGCGGCGTCCCCGGCAATCTGCTGGCGGAGCAGGCCCGTCTCGTCCCGGATCTCGGCGGGGGATAGCTGGGGCAGCGCGCTGACCCCGCCCGGCACGACCACGCCGCGGCCGAACCGGCTGCCGCACATCCGGCTCACCAGCCGCAGCACCCGCTCCTTGTGCAGCGCGAACCGGGCGGTGGCCACGGCCAGCCCGGCCGCGTCGGCCAGCCGGACGGCCACGTCGAGGTGGTTCGCGATCCGCTCGAGCTCGGCGTACAGCACCCGGACCAGGCCCGCGGCTGGAGGCGGCTGGCAGCCCGCGATGGCCTCGATCGCGTGGCAGCAGGCCAGGGCGTGGGCGACCGAGGCGATGCCCTCGGTGCGTTCGGCCAGCAGCACACCGTCGGCCGGCGTCATCCCGGCGAACCGGTCCGTTACGCCGCGGTACTTGTAGAACACGCGCATGTTCAGGTGCGGGATCGCCTCGCCCGGCGTCTCGACCAGGTACTCGATCGACTCCAGCACCCCGGAGCGGACCGGGCCGTGCGGGATCGTGAAGATTCCGTAACCCTCGACCTGCCGGGGCAGCGCGTGCTCCTCCGGCGAGCCGGGCCGGATGAGGGGCGCCAGCCGTGGGTGCCCTTCGGGGATGACGCCGAAGCGGTCGTGGATGACCCGTTCGTACCAGAACGCCGCGCCGAGCCTCGGGGTGAGCGCGGGATAGCTCACCGCGCCGGGCGGCAGCGGTGCTTCGAGCGTGTCGATGCCCCCGCCCGCCTCCCCCTCCCCCTTCACCGCGACGTGCGCGGACAGGACCAGCGGGCCGCTGCCGGCCTTGGCCGCGAACAGCCCGGCGAACCGGTCCCCGGCCCCGGTCCGGGCGGCGAGTTCGTCCCACAGGGTGCCGACGTCGGCCTGGGTCGTGGTCATCGCGTCGTTCCCAGCTGGGTCACGGCGCGGGAGATCAGGCCGGTGAGTTCCGCGGGGGGATGCAGGCCGAGGATGAACAGGACCGCGACCCCGGCGAGGACCGGGATCACCATCCAGGCCGACGGCTCGCCGCGGCGCAGTGCTGGCCGGGATTGGCCGGCCGGGCCCGCAGCGGAGCCGGGGAGAACAGCATCCGCGTGGCCGAGGCGCTCAGGCCGAAGAACGCCACGGTGACCAGCACGATCAAGGCGGCCGCGGCGGCGAAGTTACCCGAGGCGAAGCCGCCGTAGACGATCTGGAACTCGCTGCGGAAGATGCCCGACGGCGGCATCGCCGACAGCGCGAACACCGCCAGCAGGAACAGCGGCCCGCTCCACGGCAGCAGGTCAAGCCCGCCGCGGATGGCGGAGATCTGTTTGCTGCCGAACTTCGCCACCAGCACGCCCGCGCCCATGAACGCATTCCCCTTGGCGGCCGCGTGCGCGAGCACGTGCAGCATTACTCCGGCCAGCGCCGCCGGGGCGCCGAAGCTGACCCCGATGGCCAGGATGCCCATGTGCTCCACGCTGGAGTAGGCCAGCAGCCGCTTGATGTCCCGCTGCCCGAACACGTACAGCGCGGCGAGCAGCAGCGAGGCCACCCCGAAGGCCAGCAGCGCGTCCCGCGGGAACCCGGTGCCCAGCGTCGCCGCGGCGACCTGGTAGAACCGCAGGATCGCGTAGAAGCTCACCGCGAGCAGCGACCCGGACAGCAGCGCGGACACCGGCGTGGGCGCTTCGGAGTGCGCGTCCGGCAGCCAGGTGTGCACCGGGAACAGGCCGACCTTGGTGCCGTAGCCCAGCAGCGCGAGTAGGAAGGCGAGCCGGACCGGGGTGGCCGGCAGGTGCAGGCCGGCCAGGATGAGCGGCTCGATGGCCAGGTTGTAGTGCTCGCCGAGGACCTGGGATCCGGCGTAGTACGCGAACACCGTGCCGAGCAGGGCCAGGCTCAGGCCCGAACTGGCGATCAGCACGTATTTCCAGGCCGCTTCGGCGGCGCCGTCGGTGTCCTCGATCGCGACCAGCAACGCCGAGATGATCGTGGTCACCTCCACCGCGATCCACAGCAGGGCCAGGCTGCTCATCAGCGGCGCGGCCAGCATCGACCAGGCGAACAGGTTCAGCCCGGCGTAGAACCGCCGGGCGTACAGTTCCTCGTGCCGCCTGAGGTACCCGACCGCGTAGACCGCCACGGCCGCGTACAGGAAGCCGGTGGCCAGCAGGAAGATCGCGCTCACCGCGTCGACCCGCAGGTAGGACAGGTAACTGAGATCATGGTGCGCGGTCGCCGGGATCAGCGCCAGGACCAGGGCGAAGCACCCGATACCGGAGGCCACGGTGACCGCGGCAGCCACCCGGACGATCCGGGCCGGCAGGACCGCACAAATAAGGCCCGCGGCCAGCGGGACGATCAGCAGGGCCAGGACGACTCCGATCACCGGCTCACCCCTGCAGCCGGGTCAGGTCGGCGGTAGACAGCGACTCTGCCCTGGTGTGGTGCGTGCGGATCAGCATCCCGAACACCACCACCGCCACCAGCAGGTCGAACAGGAACGCGGTCTCCAGGATCAGCGGCAGCCCGGCCGCCACCACCAGCGCGGCCAGCGAGACCGCGTTCTCCAGCGAGAAGAACCCGATCGCCTGGGACGCCACGTCCTGGCGCACGATCATCAGGCCGAACGCCACCAGCATCATCGCGGCCGCGATGGCCAGCGCGGTCGCCGGGGCAGCCGGGCCGTGGATCCTCAGCGCGCCGAAGCAGAAGAAGCCGAACGCGGCCAGCACGATCCCGGCCAGCACCGCGGTGGCCGGGCTCAGCGCGTGACTGCCGGCCACCCCGGCTGGCTCCTCGTCGCCCGAGGTCGCGGGGAGCAGGCGGCGCAGCATCAGCGGGACGGCGACCACCTTCAGCGCCGCGGACAGCCGCGGCCAGTGCGTACAGGTCGGGCAGGTCCCGCGTCCGCGGCGATGACGACGGCCAGCACCGAGATCAGCGCGACTGCGCCATTACATGCAGCAGCCGGAACACTGGAATTGTGATGACGGCACTCAACACGCACCAACCATAAACTGCCTCCCTCTGCCTTCGAGGCCATCAGCGCATCGCGCAGTTCATGGCCAGCCTCATCACCGATACATTCTTAGGCCCTGTTCTTCGCACATGGGGTTTTACGGGGTGAGCCAGCGGGGTCGGCTGATATCGATGTTGAGGAGGTCCAGGAGCCGGGCTTGGACGCCGGCGGGTTTGGGGATGGTGGCGGGGTTGCCGTCGTGGGCGGGGATCAGGCGCAGGTCGGCCAGGGCGCTGGAAGATGGTCCTGCCGGTGGGGCGGGCGGGGGCGGGGCCGTAGCCGGGCAGGCCGGTCATCATCTCGCCGTGCGGGGCCAGCGCCTGGCGGACCTGCCGCTCGACCAGGCAGAAGATCAGCAGGGCCAGGCAGATCACGGTGATCAGGGCGGTGATGCGCCGGTTGAGTCTCCAGGAAGATCGGGGCGACGGCGAGGGGGCCTTTGAACTCGCCGTAGCGGCGTTCGACGACGTGCTGGCCCTTGTAGCGGCGGAAGACCTGCTCCGGGCCGGCCTGGCCGGGCGCCAGGTTGGTCAGCAGCGCGTACCAGCCGCCCGCGGCGGCTTCGGCGTCGATCGCTCCTGGTCGAAGTGCCAGGCCAGGACGGGTTTGCCGGCCGGGCCGGCGGTGATGGCGGTGCGCAGGTACTTCCCGGCGCGGCGTTTGGCGGCGATCGCCTGGACGCGGGCGGCCACGGCATCTCGGCTGGGGTGGAACCGGGTCCCGGCGGTGCGCACCAGCTTGTCCAGTTCCGCGGCGGCCTTGGCCAGCTTCAGCGCCCTGGCCTTGGCCTGGCCGGCGGCGTTCGCCGAGGAGTACACCAGGATCCGGCGCAGGTGCACCACCGGATCGCTCTTGCGGGGGCCGCGCAGGTCCATCCCGTCGTCCTCCAGCCACCCGGTAGCTGGCCCGCGCGGCGGCGGGCTTGCCCGCGTCCCGCGCGGCGATGTAGTCCACCTCGGTGCCCGCCCCGGCCGGCAGGGCGGCGAACAGCCCGGCCGGCACCCGCGCGGCGGCCAGCGGCGCGACGAAGGCGACCTGCCGGCGGCCATCGCCGCCGCGTTCGCATAGGAGATCAGCTTGGAGTCGCCCACCAGCAGGAACGTGCGCGGCCCGGCGATCTTCTTCAGCGCGGTCATCGCCCCGGTGACCTGGGCCACCTCCCCGGCCCCGCCGTCGTAGGCGCGGTGGAAGACCGGGATCCCGCCGTCGCCGGCTACCGCCAGCCCGGCCTGGATCTGCTTCAGATCCGGGCGGCGGTCCTTGGGATGCCCCCACCGCGGCGCCGGGTACTCCTCGTCCGGCGCCGGGTAGGCGCCGTACAGCGAGATCGAGGTCATGTCCCAGTGCAGCCGGGCCACGTCCACCACGAACTCGCTGATCGCCGCCGCGCCGACCGAGCCGATGACCTCTTCCAGATGCGGGGCGACCGCGTCCAGGGCACGGCCGAGCCGGTCATCGTTGAGCAGGTGCGGCTCGATGCCATACGCCTCGTCCACCGCCATCGCCGCCGCCCACGCCTCCACCTGCACCAGCGGCGCCGGCGCGGTCAGCCGGTTGCCACCAGCGCCTCGATCACCTCACCGTGCGAGATCGGCGCCACCTGCCGGACCGGGCACAGCTCATCGACCACCTCCGCGATCCGCAGCCGCCGCCCGAACTGCGCCACCACCGGCAGCGCGCCCAGCCGCTTCTCCAGCACCCGGACCACCGCGATCTCCGCCCGCGCCCGGCCCCGCCCCCGGCCCGTCCTCGACATCCCGCTCATACCAGACGTCAACTACCTCATCAGATAATTTGTTCCACATCATCAAGACATCGCAGAACTGGCACATGGTTAATAACCAACCCACCTGTCACGACCTGCCGGAACCTCACCACAACACAAACACCATGTCGGATGGTCTAGGTAGCACGACTGACACTCTCCGCGATGACGGTGCCGGCGCGGCCACGGAAGACAGTCTGGCCCAGGCTTCCGGCGCCAGCGCCGCTCACCTTTGCGGAACCAGCTTGGCCAGGTCGTAGGTAGCGGCTGCAGTCACCCGCGGCCCCCGGCGGCCCTGCAGTGCTGCGCCTCGATCCTTTCGGCGATCACGCCGGTCACGCCCGGCGGCGCCCAGCGCCTGACCGTCATGACCGAGACAGCTGCGGGTGCCTGAACGAATAGAGTACGCCGGCGACCCCAATGCCGACCCGTACGCACCAGCCACGTTGTCCACGTCGGTTAACCGCCTGACGCTCGCGGGAAGTGCTGGCCGCAGGGCTGCACGACGCGGATCGCGTTCGGCCATGCGGTAACGCGGTACCACACCGACGGCGGCGGCGTGCGGGTGCATTTCGTCGACGGCGCGTGAGACCGACGCGGACGTGCTGGTCGGCGCCGACGGCGTGCATTACGCAGTCCGCCGGCAATACCTACCCGACGCCGAGCCAGACGATACCGGCGCGCGATGCATCTACGGCAAGACACCGCTGCGTAACCTAGTCACGCTGAGCGGCTACCTTCGTGCGCTCGAGGAGGGTTCACCGCCGTCGTCGGCGGCCGTCATCGGCATGGCGGTCGGCCCGGTGCGCTTCCGCGAGCCACCCGAGGGGTGCGGTATGTCACCCCGCGTACGACTATCTGATGTGGGGCGTGACCGGAGAGCGCAGGGAGTTCGGCGTGCCGGACGAGCAGCTGGATCACTGGAATAGGGATGGCGGCACTCAACGTCGCACCAGCTGATCAGACTGGCACCCGGCCTGCGCGCCCTGCACGCTATGGCCGACTCGACGAGACGTTCGGCGTGCGGATGCGCATCTCCACCGGCATCGCACCTGGCCGGCGAGCGGGTCACCCTGCTGGGCAGAGGCCATCAGCGCGGTGAGCCCGCGGCGGTTCATGGCGAACACCGCCCTGCGCGACGCCGCGCTGCTCAGCCGCACCTGACCGCCGCGACCGGCGCAGGCCTCATCGTCCCTAACACCGTCCTCGTAACCCCTGGCGCCGGCTTCTCGTCTGCGCCGGCGCCTGGCCTCATCGCGGCGATCGGCCTCTAGAGCTAGCAGATGGCAAGCACGGATACGCCGTCTTCGCCGCCTCCCGCCAGGCCGAAGCCGAGACCGGCGCCCGCCGCAACCGTCTGCTGTTTGCGCTCTACCGCCGCCCTGGCCGCACCCCGCCTGCGGGTGCCGTCGTCCCGCGGTCCCCGCTAGTGCGCCCGTTTCCCAATATCACGGAGGATCCGGCCATCACGCCGAGGATCCGGGCAGCTATTGTTGCCAAAATGCTCCGCATAAGCCATATCCTCCGCGTTAATCACACAGGCACTGGTACTGTTGTGCGAAAGATGTTGCTGGTGAGGCGAGATTGGCTTGGGAACTCGCAGGTACAGCGCGGCGAGTGCGCTGCGGCCGAGGCAATCACCCGGGGAGAGCCGCGCCGCACCCGCCGGGGACGGCACCCGTATCCTCGCTGGGTATGAGCGTCCCCGCACCGGCGTGGGTGGTGGCAGGCCCGCCCGGGCCGGCAAGAGCACCGTCGCCGGGCTGCTGCTCGCCTCGCTTGTGCCGGCCCCGGCGCTGCTGGACAAGGACACCATGTACGGGTCGTTCGTCGCGGCGGTCCTGGCCGCCAGCGGCCGCCCGCCCGGGGAGCGCGAAGGGCCGTGGTACGACGAGCACGTCAAGGTGCACGAGTACGCCGGGATGACGGCCACCGCCCGGGAGATCCGCTCGCACGGCTGCCCCGTCCTGCTGTCCGGCCCGTTCACCGGCCAGATCCACGACGCGGCCCGCTGGAGCTCCTGGGTGGCCGAACTGGGCGGCGGGACCGTGCACCTGGTCTGGGTCAGGTCGGACCCGGCCACCGTACGCCACCGGCTGACCGCCCGCGGGCTGGAGCGCGACGCGGCCAAGCTGGCCAGCTTCGGGGAGTTCACCGACCGGATCCGGCTCGGTGCCGAGCCCGCCGCCCCGCACTTCACGGTCGACAACCGCCTCTCTGCGGCCGCGCCGCTGGAGGCTCAGGTCGCCGACCTGATAGCCCACGCCGAGCACCCATTAGCCCCCCGAGCACAGCCCCGGCGGGCTAACGTAGACCCGAGACACCACCACCGACTAGGAGCCCCAGTCATGCGGCTGAGCGCGCGCAACCAGATCCCGGCCCGGGTGACCAGCATCAACACCGGAGAGGCCATCGCCAACGTCGAGCTCGACGCCGACGGCACCCGCCTGGTGGCCTCGATCACCGTCGAAGCGGTCCAGCAGCTCGGCCTGACCGAAGGCAGCCAGGTCACCGCCGTGATCAAGGCCTCGGACGTCATCCTCGCCACCGACTGACGCATGCAGCGGACGACCCGAACCCCGGACGGCCGCACCCTGGCCGTCGAAGAAGCCGGCGACCTGGACGGCCACCCGGTCCTAGTCCACGAGGGCACGCCGAACTCCCGGCACCTGTACCCGCCGGTCGCGATCGACGCCGCCTCCCGCGGCCTGCGCCTGATCAGCTACGACCGGCCCGGTTACGGCGGCTCCTCCCCGCAGCCGGGACGCAGCGTCGCCGACTGCGCGGCCGACGTCCGGGCCATCTGCGCGGAACTCGGCATCAGCCGCCTGGCCATGTGGGGCATCTCCGGCGGCGGGCCGCACGTCCTGGCCTGCGCGGCGCTGCTGCCCGATCTCGTCACCGCCGCCGCCTCGCTCGCCTCGCCGGCCCCGATGGACGCCGAAGGGCTCGACTACTTCGCCGGCATGGGCGAGCTCAACGCCGACGACATCCAGCTGTTCCTGCGTGACCGGGAGGCCGCCCGGGCCAAGCTGGAGTCCGACCGCGAGGAGATTCTGGCCGCGTCGCCGGCCGAGGTGGTCAGCGGCCTGCGGACGCTGCTTTCGCCCACGGACGCGGCGGTGCTGAAGGACGCGCTGGTGGACTTCCTCGTCTACTGCCATCACGAGGGCCTGGCCCCGGGCGGCCAGGGTTGGTGGGATGACAGCGTGGCGCTCGGCACCGGGTGGGGCTTCGAGCTGTCCGGGATTTCGATTCCGGTGCTGCTGATGCACGGCCGCCAGGACCAGTTCGTGCCGTTCGGCCACGGCGAGTGGCTCGCCGCGCGCATCCCCGGCGTCGAGGCCCGGCTGCTCGATCATGACGGCCACCTGACCCTGCTGGCCAACCGCATCCCTGAGGTGCACGCCTGGCTGGCCGACCGCCTGTAGTTAACGCCCGCGGACTGCGATGATTACCCTGAGCGCAGCGCGGCAGGGAGGTGGGCAGGACGCATGGACGACGAGACCGTCATCCGCCTGCGGCGGGTCATCTTGCGGCTCGCGCGGCAGCTGAACGCGGCCTCGGTGGGGGAGGGGCTGACCCCGACCCAGGCGTCCGTGCTCGGCATCGTCACTCACCGCGGCCCGCTCGGCCTTACCGAACTCACCGAGATCGAGGGCCTCAACCCGACCATGCTGTCCCGGGTCGTCGGCAAGCTCGATTCGTTCGGCCTGATCCGGCGGCTGCGCGACCCGGACGATTTCCGCGCCGCCCGGGTCGAGGTCACGGCCGAGGGGAAGCAGGCGTATCAGCGCATCGCCGCGCAGCGAGCCGCGATCCTCTCCGAACGCGTCGCGGACCTGCCCCCCGAGCAGGCCGACGCCCTGGTCGCCGCGCTGCCCGCACTGGAGCACCTCGCCGAGGACCTGCGGGCCGCGGTCCGCCGCAGCCGCGGCCAGCAGGCCCGCGAGGACCGCGAGGACCGCGACGCTCGCGAGGCATAACGAGGCCCGCGAGGCATAACGAGGCGAGCTCGCTCCACTCATCCGCGGCGGGCAGGGTTCCGGGGGCGTCCGGGTTGACGATGAGGATGTTGCTGCGAGCGTGCCGCCATAGCTCCTGGCTCGCGCTGTCGTCCATCAGCGCGGGCAGGCCGCCGTGGGAGGGCGGGCCGATCACGATCGTGCTGGCCCCGATGGCGTTGGCGTACTCGGCGACCATCCGTCCGGCCACGCCGTGACCGGGGGCGTGCCGCAGGACCTGGCCCTGGGCCGGCACCCGGTGGACGGTCAGCAGGTCCAGCTGGTTCCTGACCACCGTCCGGGCGTCTGTCAGGTCTTCCCCGTCCGCCGCGGTTCCACCCGCGGTGACGTCTTCCTGGGCGTGGACCACGTACACCGCGCGGCCGTCGGCCGAGGCCAGCCGGGCCGCAATCTCGGTCACCAGGGCGGCCATGGGCGAGCCGTCGACGGCCGCGAGGATAATGCCCGCGGCGTTCTCCGGGGCGATCATGTTGCCCGTCACCGGCACCAGGGCCGGGCAGGCGGGCGCCGGGGCGGTGACCTGCTCGGCCTGGACCCGTCCGGCCTCGGTCAGCAGGCCGTGTGCAGTGGACAAGATGGCGATGCCCACCACGATGACCCCCGCCGCGATGAAGAACGGCACGTGGATGTCGAGCGCCAGGACCACCAGCCAGGCCACGTAGGGGGCCAGGCCGCCGCCGATGAAGCGGACGAAGCTGTAGGCCGCCGAGGCCACCGGCTTCTCGACCGGGGATACGGTCATCACGGCCTGGGTGGTGACCGTGTTGTTGACCCCGATGAAGATCCCCGACACGATGACGGCCGGGATCAGCACCGCGCGGTCCGTCGTCCAGATGGCGATGACCAGCACCACGACGGCGAAGGCGGCCAGGTTGAGGTACATGGTCCGGGCGATGCCCAGGCTGGCTTGCAGCCGGGGAGCGCCGAACACCGCGAAGATGGCGACGAAGATGCCCCAGCCAGTGAAGACCAGCCCAAGCCGGATCGGGCTCAGGTCCATCGGGAACGGCGCGTACCCCAGGACGGTGAAGAAGCCCCAGTTGTAGCACAGCGCGGTGAGCGACAGGGTGAGCAAACCGCGGTGCCGCAGCGCGCGCAGCGGCGCCGACAGGCCGGTTTTCCGCGCGGGCTTCGGGGTGGGCTCGACCAGCACGACGGTCGCGATCAGCGCGATGGCCATCAGGGCCGCGACCCCGTAGAACGGGCCCCGCCAGCTGATCTCGCCCAGGGTGCCGCCGAGCAACGGGCCGACCGCGATGCCGACGCCCAGCGCGGTCTCGTACAGGACGATGGCGCCGGCAAAGCCGCCGCTGGCCGAAGCCACAATCACCGCCAGCGAGGTGGCGATGAACAGCGCGTTGCCCACGCCCCAGCCGGCCCGGAAGCCGATGATCTCGTTGATGGTGGGGGAGGCCCCGGCCAGCGCGCTGAACACCACGATCAGGATCAGGCCCGCGATCAGCGTCCTCTTGGCCCCTATCCGGCTCGACACCCAGTTGGTGATCAGCATCGCCACCGCCGTGACCACCAGGTAGCTGGTGAACAGAAGCGTCACCTCGCTCGGCGAGGCGTGCAGCTCATGGGAGATGGACGGCAGGATCGGGTCCACCAGGCCGATCCCCATGAACGACACGACGCAGGCGAACGCGACGGCGAAGACGGCCTTCGGCTGCCGGAACGGGCTCGCCACCGAACCACTCATCAGCGTGCTCCGATCCCGGTAGCGACGGCACGCTGGGCGTTGACCAGGGCGTCCATGGCGGGCAGGGCCGCAGCCAGCGCACTCCGTTCGTCCGGGCTGAGCCGCTCCAGCAGCCCGGCCAGCCGGCTGGCCCGTACCGCCCGCCGCCGGGTCAGCATGGCCCGGCCGTCGGCGGTGATCCGGACCTGTACGACCCGCCCGTCGGCGGGGTCCGCAGCCCGCTCGACCAAGCCCGCGTCCTCCAGCCGGGCGATCAGCTGGGTCATGGCCGGCTGGGTCACGCCTTCCCGGACCGCGAGCCAGGTCAGCCGGCCCGGGCCGGATCGCTCCAGGGTCGCCAGCGTGGCGGCCGCCGTGAGCGACAGCCCGCTCGCCGGGCTCAGCGACCGCAGCAGCCCGACCAGCCGCTCGATCGCCGCCGAGACCCCCGTCGCCAGTGCCTCCTCCGCCAGCTCCTCGCGCTCCTCCGGTGCTTCCGCCCGCGCCTCACCGCGCTCCTTCGAAATTTCCATAAGTTATTTATATCATATTCTTATGTATATTAGCTTGCCGACCGAGGAACTGTCCCAGCCCGTGACCCAGCTGCGCAGCTCCGCGATCCGTCGCCTCGTCAAGCCCGTATTCAGCGAAATCTTCGTCGGCGAAGACGCTGACCCCGGCGAGATGGTCCCGGATTGCCTCCAGGTCGAGCTCCGGATCATGACGGCGGGCGAGGTTCTCAAGGTCGGCATATGAGAAGGTACCGGCGACGGCATGAAGGTCGATGATGTCGCGGATCACGAACCGGTCGTGCCAGGCACGCGCCTTCAGGCCCACGGTGTCTTCAAGCGACACCGCCCGCACGCTTGCCGCAGGTGTTATCTGAACCGTTACCCACCTGGGTTCTAGCGCCTCTTTGAGGAGATCCATCTCGAGTTCCTCATCGGAACCGGGAAGCTGCAGTACCAGGCGTGCATACCTGAGGCTGGTCGCTTCGACCAGCCGCACGCTATAGCCTGCGCGCTGGAACGCACGCTGGACATGCGCGGCGATCTCCGGCAGCGGGGTGTCGTCCCTGGCGGCAAAGTCCAGGTCCTGAGACGGACGGTGCAGGATCTCATGGGCCCTGAACGCGTACCCTCCGGCCAGCAGCAGGCCGTCTCGTTCGAAGACAGGCAAACCATCCAGCAGGACCCGCAGGTGAGCGGCAGGCAGCCCGTCCAGGCTCACCGTGAAGCCGGCGTAATGAGCTGCCGCTCCCACTCCCGGCGGGCGTGCGGACCCAGCAGCCGCCGCAACCGGGGCCATATGCTGACCAGCGATTCGCGGTGCACGAACCGCTCAAGATCCTCTCGCTGTGCCTCCGCAAGGAGCAATGCATACAGGACCAGGCGCTGATCTTCCTGGCCCACGTCGTACACACGGCGCCCCGACCAGGCCACATGCAGCGGCAGCTCAACCTCGCCCGCAGCAGGTCCCCTCAGGTCTTCCAGAGACGACGGCAAGCGGCGCGCATACGCACCCCAGCGCGCGGCAGAGCACCAGCCTCCATGCGGACAATTATCCCCCGCTCTGCATGCCACGAGCAGCAGGCACGCCGCGTGCGCCACTCGCTACGACCCCCACACGCGGCGAAGTTCAGGGAAAGCATCGCAAACAAATTGTTTCCCCAGCTCAACGGCTATTTCTCCGAATGCGGTCATAGTCCATCATGCAAACGATAACTACACACATGCTGGCTTTCCTGGGCTGGAACCATGATTGGTGAACA
Organism: uncultured Actinomycetes bacterium; assembly: GCA_963801155.1. Lineage (GTDB taxonomy): Bacteria > Actinomycetota > Actinomycetes > Streptosporangiales > Streptosporangiaceae > Palsa-504. The sequence continues at coordinate 35,833 of CAWDEB010000008.1, read as the reverse complement.
GTTGCCGTCCCGCGGTTCACGCAGGTGTCGCCAGCATCAGTATTCGAGTACCAGTTCCACCATCCGGAAGTTATCGCGGAAGATCCGGCCTTAACGGAGAAAAAGGGCTGTTATAGTTGCCAGAAGTTTCCGCGTAAGCCGGATGTTCCGCGCAAATGTGACCAGCGGGACTGACGTGCCCCACGGGACATTCAAGCCACCGGCAATCTCGCATACCGCGCCCGCGCCCGGGGCCCGTCGCCCCGGGACGCCTCGGTCAAGGGAATCACCCATCTAGCCTCTGACTGTTTCCCAGCTCAACGCCATATCTGCCAATGCGGCCACAGTCCTCTATATCGCCACCACCATCGCGTCAAGCAGAGGCAGGGCTGGCAGCTCGCGTAACCCGAACCGGGGCCTCCTAGTCTGGCGCACCCCCCCGCCGGCCGGACCTACGTCACCACACCGACTGTGCATCCGATGTGACCGTTCGCCGATGACGGTCGCAGGGACGATCGAATACCCTTGGTACATCGCACCTAGGAGGTGCTGGCGATGTCCGGACTGGGAGACGACAGGGCGGTCCAGCCCGCGGGCCGTGGCCGCCTGCGAGCCTCGCGCGCCGACCGCGAGCAGGTCATCGACACGCTCAAGGACGCGTTCGTGCAGGGCCGGTTGACCAGAGACGAGTTCGATTCGCGGGTAGGCGACGTGCTCGCGTCGCGGACATACGCCGACCTGGCCGCGCTCACTGCCGATCTCCCCGCGGGGCCGGCCCCAGCCAAGCGGCCGCGCCAGCCCATCCCGGCACGTCCGCGGCGGCCGGAGAGGCGGCCGGAGAACAGAACGGTCAGGAACGGCGCCCGCGTGATCGCTGCGACAACCATGCTGACGGGGGGCGTATGGGCGGGCGCATTGCTCAGCAATACCGATAACCAGGTAGTAGGCGCGCTGGCCATGTCCTTCACCTTCCTCTGGTTCGGGATCGTGCTCATGATCGGGGCGATAATGCTCGAGTCATGGCATCAGCAGCGTTCAGGTGGGCAGCTACCGCCAACGCGCGGCCATGGCGGTCAAGCATCGAAACGCGCGATATCCACTGACCCGCACGGACAGCTCTGGCCCGGCGACCGTCGCGGACGGCGGCATGCTGCCGAAGCCTCCTGGAGCCCTGTTCCCCGTCCGTCGCTGCTTCTAGGACCACGCCTCACCCCGTCCTAGGCGCGTGATTCCTTATGTCCGGGCGTCGACATGTCCGGGCGTCGACGGTGCACCGGTCCCGGCCCTCAGTGATGTGCGTGGCTGAAGCGGTCCAGTGATGGGCGTGGCTGAGCCCGATCTCGCGCGGGTACCTGGTCCGCCGCCCGCGTGGCCAGGGCCGTCTCGGCCAGCCCTCTCGTCACGACCGTCGCCAAGTTTTGACTCATGCCCCACAACCTTGCGGGTGAGACATATATTAAAGGTGTATCACCACCGTGCCTAGGTCGCGGCCGAGTGAGCGGAGCGGGCATTGATCTCCTTCGTCGGAAGATCGACAGCGAGACCGGCAAGCGGAACGGCCGGGCCGCATCCGCATCAGGCCGGGCCGCATCCGGCGCGACCATCGGCCGCGCTGTTCCTGACCGAGCCCGCCCGCGGGCTGGTCGACCTGGCCGCGCTGCTGGTGGCCGCGCCCTGGCTGGCGACCGCTCCGCGCGGCGACGGCCACGGCGTGCTGGCGCTGCCCGGGCTGCTCGCCTCCGACACCAGCACGCTGGCGCTACGCCGCTTCCTCAGCTGGCTCGGCTACGACGTGCGCGGCTGGGATCTCGGGCGTAATCGCGGGCCCACGGAGAAGGTACTGGCCGGGATGCCCGAGGCTCTCCTGGCCCACGCCGAGCGGACCGGGCGCCCGGTGTCGCTGGTGGGCTGGAGCCTGGGCGGCATCTACGCCAGGGAACTGGTCCGCCGCCATCCCCGGCAGATCCGGCAGGTCATCACCCTCGGCAGTCCCTTCGCCCGGCATGATCCGCGGCAGAACCGCGCCCACGGTCCCTTCCAGCGCTTCAGTCACCTGCACGCGGACAGCCGCCCAGGTGCCCACCCCCGAAGAGCGCGCGAGGCCCATCGGCGTGCCGTCGACCGCGGTGTACTCCCGCCTGGACGGCGTCGTGCCCTGGCAGGCCTGCGTGGAGCCGGAAACCGAACGGCACCAGAACGTCGAGGTCCGCTGCAGTCACATCGGCTTCGGCTTCGACCCGGCCACGCTGTGGCTGATCGCCGACCGGCTGGCCGTCCCGCCCGGCCAGCATCGCCCCTTCCGCCCACCGCCGCTGCTGCGGCCGCTCTATCCGGACCGCCGATGAACAGCTCCGATCTATCCGGACCGCCGATGAACAGCTCCGACCCGGCCCGCCCGGGACCAGTCCCCGCCACCCGCCCCGTGCCGTGGGATTACGCCGCCCCCTGGGGCGCGCGCGGCTACGTCACCGACCTGGACGGCCCCGTCCACTGGATCGAGTTCAGCCCGGAAGCCAGCGAGGGCGAGAGCCAGCCGCCGATCGTGTTCGTGCACGGCCTGGGCGGCTCGCACCTGAACTGGTGCCTGCTCGGGCCGCAGCTGACGGCCGGCCGCCGCGTGGTCGCGCTCGACCTGCACGGGTTCGGCCTCACCCCGGGCCTGCGCGTTAATTCCACCGTGCAGGCCAACGCCCGCCTCCTGGACCGGTTCATAAACGAGGTCATCGGCACGCCGGTGATCCTGGTCGGCAACTCCATGGGCGGCCTGATCTCCGTCCTCGAGACGGCCGCCAACCCGAGTGCGATCAGGGGCGTAGTGCTGATCGACCCCGCCCTCCCGCTGCCCCGGCAGAAACCCGACTGGCAGGTGAGCGGCCAGTTCCTGCTCTACGCCCTGCCCGGCCTCGGCCCGCTGGCCGTGGCGAGGCTGATGTCGAGCGTCTCACCGGAAGAAGCCGTCCGGCAGCTCGTCCAGCTCTGCTTCGCCGACCCGTCACGGGCCGACCCCGAGATGACCAAGGCCGAGGTCGCGCTGGTCGCCCGGCGCCACCCGGCCACGCCCGCCCAGGCGTCGGCCCGCGCCCGGATATTCCTCGCCGCCGCCCGCTCGCTGCTGCGGGTCCTTAGCCGCCGCCGGTACCTACAACGCGATGATGGCCGGTATCGACGTCCCGGTCCTGCTCATCGGCGGCGAAGCCGACCGGCTGGTGCCGGTGGCGGCCATGCGCCAGGCCGCCGCGCGGAACCCGCAATGGGAGTCCGTTATGCTCCCCGGAGTCGGGCACACCCCGCAGCTCGAGGTCCCCGACGCCGTCGCCGGCACGATCCGGGACTGGCTGGACCGGCACGCCACCTTAGGACCGAACCATGCAGCAGCTGACCGGCCTTGATGCCTCCTTTCTCGCGCTCGAGACCGCCAACACCACCGGCCACGTCGGCGGGCTGGCCGTGCTGGACCCCAGCGGCGCGCCCAAGCCGCTGACCCTGGCCCGGCTGACCGAGGTCCTGGCCCAGCGCATCCCGCTCGTGCCCGTCCTCCGGCGCAAGCTGCTGAACGTCCCGCTCGGCCTGGATCAGCCGTACTGGATCGACGATCCGGACTTCGACATCGAATACCACGTCCGCGAACTCGCGCTCCCGCGCCCGGGGTCGGACGCTCAGCTGACCGAGCAGGTCAGTCGGCTGCACGCCCGGCCGCTGGACCGCAGCCGGCCGCTGTGGGAGATCTACCTGATCACCGGCCTGGCCCGCCGCCGCGTCGCGGTCTACACCAAGATCCACCACGCGGCGATCGACGGCGCGTCCGGAGCCGAGCTCCTCACCGTCCTGCTCGATCTCACGCCCGCAGGCCGGGAGCTGCCACCAGCAAAACCATTCCGCCCGGAACGGCCCCCGAGTTGGCCCGCGCTGGCCGCCAAGGCGGTCGCGAAGGCGGCCTGGCGTCCGGTCCAGACCGTCCAGCTGACCAACGAGCTGGTCAAGGTGCTGCCCACCCTGGCCCCGGTGGTGAGCACGGTGGTCGGCGGCATGCTCGGGCTGAACCGCGGTGACGGCGAGGTCATCGCCACCGTCCCGGGCCGCGCCCCCGCCACGCCGTTCAACAAGCCGATCACCCCGCACCGCAGGTTCGCCTTCCGCAGCGTCGACCTGGACTCGGTCAAGATGTCAAGAACGCCTTCGGGGTCTCGGTCAACGACGTGGTGATGGCGATGTGCGCCGGTGCCCTGCGCCGCTGGCTGGCCGACCGCGAGGCACTGCCGTCCCAGCCGCTCGTCGCGATGATCCCGGTCTCGGTCCGCGACCCGGAAGGCAAGGGAGCGCTGGGCAACAAGGTGTCGGCCATGCTGGCCGCGCTGCCCACCAACGTCAGCGAGCCCGGCCTCCGGGTGGAGATCATGCACGCCGCGACCCGGATCGCCAAGGCCCAGCAGGCGGCGATCCCGCAGGGCCTGGTCGACCAGATCAGCGACTTCGCCCCGCCGGCGCTGACCGCGCGCGCGGCCCGCGTCGTGTTCGCCACCGGCCTGCTGCACCGGCTGCCGCCGTTCAACCTCACGATCTCCAACGTCCCCGGCCCGAACGTCCCGGTCTATCTGTGCGGGGCCAAGCTGATCGCGCACTACCCGGTGTCGGTGGTCACCGACGGCCAGGGCCTGAACATCACCTTGGTCGGGTACCTCGGCCAGCTGCACTTCGGCCTGGTGGCCTGCCGCGAGCTGGTCCCGGACATCGACGTTCTGGCGGGCTACCTGGTCGACGAGCTCGCTTTGCTCACCGAGGCCGCCGAGAAGCGCGCCACCGAGCAGACAGAGCCATGACCAACGACGTCTACGACGTCCTCCCGCAGGGAACCCAGCCGCCGCCCATGGTCACGGGCCCGATCTTTGCGGCGGCCGTGGACACCTTCGTGGCCGGGCAGCGGCTGGACATGCGGTCGCTCGCGCGGCGGATCGGGGTGGCCCGAGCCACCCTGTACCGCCAGGTGGGCAACCGGGAGCAGCTGCTGGATCAGGTGCTGTGGTGGCGGGCCCGCCGCCTGCTCGCCGACCAGGTGCGGGCCTCCGCTTACCTGAGCGGGGCGGATCGGCTCACCGCGGTGATCGGCGGGGTGCTGCGTGCCATCGGAGCCGACCGTCCGGTGCGGATGTTCCTGGAGTCCGACCCGGAGACCGCGCTGCGCATCCTGACCGGCACCCGCAGCACCGTGCATCGGGGGATGGCCGAAGCGCTGGAGAACCTCATCGACCTCGAGCGCAGCCGCGGCGCGTTCGACGCCAGCCTGGATACTCCCACGCTGGCCTTCGCCGTCGTCCGGGTCAGCGAGGGTTTCCTCTATTCCGACGTGATCGCCGACCGTGCCCCCGACATCGGCCGCGCCGTCACGGTCATCGAGGCCCTGCTCCGCGGGCTCGATCTGGTGAATCGCGCTAGCCTCCGTTGAGCGCGAGGATCAGCTTGCCGGTGTTCGCCCCTTCGAACAGCATCAGCAGCGTCTCGGGAAAGTCCTCGACGCTCCCGCGCACGACGGTCTCGTGTGCGACGAGCCGCCCGGCCCCGTACCACTCGGCCAGCTCGGCCATGGCCTCGGGATACCGGTCGAAGTAGTCGAACACCAGCATGCCGGTCATGGACGCCCGGGCCACCAGCAGCATCATGTAGTTGGCCGGGCCCCGCACCTCGTTCTCGTTGTACTGCGAGATCGCGCCGCAGATGATGATCCTGGCTCCGCGGGCGATGCAGGTCAGCACGTCATCCAGGATCTCGCCGCCCACGTTGTCGAAGTACACGTCGACCCCGTCCGGCGCGAGCTCGCGCAATCTGCTACGAAGGCCCGGCAGCCGGTAGTCGATCGCGGCGTCGAACCCGAACTCCTCGGTCACCACGCGGCACTTCTCCGGGCCGCCCGCGATGCCGATGACCCGGCAGCCCTTGATCTTGGCGATCTGCCCAGCCACGCTGCCCACCGCGCCGGCCGCGCCGGACACGACCACCGTGTCGCCCTCCCTGGGCTTGCCCACGTCCAGCAGGGCGAAGTAGGCGGTCAGCCCGGTCATCCCCAGCACGCCCAGGTACAGCGGCGGCTCGGCCAGCGACGTGTCGACCTTGATCACCCCCCGCCCGTCCGAGGTCGCGTACTCCTGCACGCCGAACGTCCCGTACACATGCTCGCCGACGGCGAACCCGGGATGCTCCGAGGCGATAACCTGGCCGATCCCGCCTGCCCGCATGACGGCCCCGATCTCGACGGGCGCCATGTAGGACGGGCGCGGGCTCATCCAGCCCCGCATGGCCGGGTCGACGGACAGGTGCGAGATCGCCACCACGAACTCCCCGCGACCGGGCGCGGGTACCGCCTCGGTCGTGAACTCCCAGTCGGTGCGCCGGGGGAGCCCGGACGGGCGGGCGGCCAGGCGGACCTGGCGGTTGGTCTGTGGCATAGAAACAAATTATGCCGAACGAATCGCGGTTCCACCCCCCGGCACCTGCGTCGGATCCCGTGGCCAAACGCTATGTCCGAAACCCGCCAGCTTGACCCGGCCCGCGCCCATAGCTTCGAGGCATGACCACTTACACGACCCTGGACAGCCCGGTGGGCGAGCTGCTCCTGGTCGGCGAGGAAACCCCGGCCGGTGCGGGCCCCGTGAGCCCCGTAACCCTGACGTCGGTGCCAGCGCAACGCCCCCCGTCCCTCGGCGCCGACGGCCTGATGCGCGGCTACGCCGGGGGAGTAGAGCGCAAGCAGTGGCTGCTCAGCCATGAAGGCGCTATACCATAAGGATGGCACTTGATACCATTGTGGTATGGCTATGACGATCCGGCTCGACCCGCGGCTCGATGCGGAGCTGCGCCTAGCCGCCGAGGAAGATCACCGCAGCGTGCATCAGACCATCGTGCTCGCCATCGAGACCTACCTGGCTCTGCGGGAGACGGCCGAGGTCAAGGCGGATCCCGAGGCGCTACGCGCGCTGGCCGAGGCCAGGCAGGCCGTCCAGGAAGGTGACGTCGTCTATGGCACCGACGCGGTGCGCGATCTGCTGAACAGACGTCAAGTGTCGTGACCGAGGCCTACGAGCTGGGCACGGCGCCCCCCGCTCGGCGGGCTCTTGCCACGCTGCTGCCGGTGGACGCGGCTGCCGCGGCCGCCGAGTTCATCACCGGGCCGCTCCTTCGTGAGCTGCGGCGCGTCGGCAAGCCGCTCGGTGCCGAGCTGGCCGGCATCTACAGCGCTCGCCTGGCCCGTGAATGGCGAGTGCTGTATGAGATCGACGAAGCCAAGCACGCCGTTATCGTCCTCGACATCCGCCATCGCTCAGCCGTCTACCGGCGTCGCTTATCCGGCCAACCCGGATAGGGTCGCTCATTAGCGCAGGCACCCGCGGGACGGCGGCACCCGCGGGCGGCGCGGCACCGACAGGCTTCGGTTTAGCGGGGTAAAGGGCTGCAATTGGCCTATCACTCACCGTGAATGTCCGGCCCAGGTCCACCTATTTCCGCAAATAGCCAGGTCCCCGGCGTGTCGTCTCGACCGGGAAGGAAACACCACGGTAGAACTGGACCAGCTGCCAGGCCCGGCAGAATAACCCGACCAGATCCTCAGAATTAACTAAGCGTCAGCACCGGCGTGATCGTTACAGTGCCCCCTTTCACCTATAGGAAACCGGACAGCGACCATGGCCCGAAGCACGCTCAACGCGCCCGCGGTTCTGCGGGCGATTACGGCTGCCGCGGTCGTCGCCCTACTTACCGCGAGCCCCGCGTCGGCTCGGCCGGACCCGGCCGCGAGCACCGGAGCAGCCTCGGCTACGGCCGGATGCCAGGCCGCTGACCTGGGTATCAGCGTGCCCGCCGCCATCGCGGGCGACCCGGACGAGGGAATGGGAAAACGGGCCTGGAACATCGTGTTCCGCAATACTTCCAAGGCCGCGTGCTCGCTGCGCGGCTGGCCGCGGATCGCGGTCCGCGCGACCGGCGGGAAGCCCGTCGCCACGTCGGTCAGCGACGTGAATTACAGCAACCTCGCCGTGGTCCCGGACACCGAGGTCATCCTGGCGCGCGGGCAGAGCGCCATCGTCACGGCCCTGTCCGCGACCGGCCCTGCCGGATGCGTCGCCGGGTGGACCCTGCGGCTGAACCTGCCGGGCGCGGTAAACGGGTCCAGCCCGGTGACGGTCGGTGAGCCGGCCGGTTCCTTCGCCCCGTGCGTGGGCGGGCAGTTGCGGCTGAGTCCCTTCTACGCCGAGCAGACCCTGACCCGCGAGATCAAGGCCCTGGGCACCTCGGCCGCGCCGCCGCCCTTCACGGCCGATACCGGCGCGGAGCCGGCCACCTGCACCGCCGCGGCGCTGCGGGCCGGCGTCACCTCGGTCGCGGACTTTCGCGACGGGTCCATCATCGAGCTCCGGCTCAGCAATGCGGGCCGCGCGTGCGTGCTGCCCGAGGGCTGGCCCACGGTCAAGCTGCAGATGACGGGCGGCGCCAGCCAGGTGGCCAAGATCTTCCCCGACACCGCGGCCGTCCAGGCCGGGCGGAAGCTGCTCACCACTTACGTGCACGGCACCGCGCAGAGCACCGCGCTGACCCTGCAGCACGGCGGCTCGGTGTCGGTCGCGCTGTTCGCGGCGGGATCCGGCCCGCGGGCCTGCCAGCGCGTCGCCTCGCTGGTGGTCTACCCGACCGGGGCTGTCCGCGGCGCGGGCCGCACGGCCCCGCTGGCCACACCGGTGCGCATCTGCGGCGCGCCCCGGGTCCTGTCGTTCGTCCCGAGCGGCCCCGGCGACCGGGCCATGGCCATCGCCCGTGACGCCCTCGCCACCGCGAAGTCCGAGCCAGCCCAGTCCGGAGGCAGGACCGGCTTCTACTACGGGACCGACAGCGCCGCCCCGCAGGCCTGCGGCAAGGGCCCCTACACCGAGCCGGTCGGCAGCTGCAGCCACACGGCCGGCCCGTACGGGGAGTACATGGGCGAGGTGGGCTCGTTCATGAACTGGCAGGGCTGCACGACGGCCGGGCTCGCCTGGGTGCAGGCCAACTACAACATGGCCACCGACAACGTCGTCGACTTCGGCACCGGCCTCGGCGCCGCCGCCTACTGGTTCGCGGCCGGCCCCGGCCGTGACCCGCACTACAACGGCACCGCCGCCGAGGCCGAGACCTGGGGCCAGGAGCAGGCGCAGCAGGCCCTCTCGGACCTGGGCGGCAAGGTCTTCGACTTCCGCTACATCTTCATGGACATCGAGAACAACGGCGTGCCGCCGGACGGGGACGGCTGGAACACGGTCTGGAACGGTCCCTGCGGCAACACCGTCAGGGCCGGGTACATCCCCGCGAACGTCGACTTCGCCACCTGGGCGGGATTCGCCGGCTACATCGATAATCACTCGCCGTACCTGGCGGGCGTCTATTCCTCCGGCGGCACCTGGTACGGGTCATGGGAAGGCATCTTCGGCAACGAGAAGCTGAGCAGCACCGCCGAATGGACCTTCACCAACGAGCAGTCCCAGCTGGACCCCCCGTCCGGGTTCTCCGGCTCCCACGCCAGCGCGCAGTGGTTTTCCAGCGAGCCGGCCGCCTGCGACCTGCTGTGGCAATGGTCCGGCGGGAACGGCGTGCTCAACGGCTACGGCGACTTCGATCTGGCCGAGGCGGCCAACGACGCCAGCCCCGCCTGCGCGCCGCAGGCCCCGCCTCCGGTGATCATCCATCATCATTGATTGACCGAACGGGCCGCAATTCGTGCCCCAGCCCAGGTGCGTGCCCTCCGCCATGTTCAGCGTGCCCGGGAGGTCCCGGCATTTGACCTTGACCGTGGGGGAGGCCGCAGCATGGTTCCCGCCGGGCGCCGCGCCCGGCGGGGACCTGGTGGACCAGATCGTGTACTCTCACGAGGCCAGGACGAGCAAGCCCGATTCCCGGAACTACGCCCTGGCCTGCGCTCGCCTGGACGTCCGCCCGCAGGAGGTGGTGTTCGTCGACGACGCCGACGCCTGCGTCGCCGGGGCCCGTGAGGCGGGCCTGGGCGCGATCCGCTACCGGGACAACGCGCAGGCCATCGCCGAGATCTCCGAACTGCTCACCTGACCCTGGCCATGGTCTCCTCGATGGCGGCCTGGACCTCCCCGGGCCGCTCCATGTGCGGCATGTGCCCGGCCCCGTCGACCAGGTAGCGGACGGCTCCGGTCACCGACTCGGCCTGGGCCGGTGGGATAACACGGTCCGCGGCGCCCCAGACCACGCTGACCGGCACCGCGTCGCCGATCGTGGCCAGCGGCACGGCGGAATCGGTGGCCTGGACGTCGCCGTCCAGCAGCGCGCCGAGCAGGACGTGCAGGGCTTCGTCCACTCCGTCCAGGCGCTTGTAGGCGAGCAGGTCGTCGACCAGCTGCCGGGTCACCAGGCTCTCGTCGGCGAAGAGCTGCCCGACCAGCGGCTTGAGCTCGCGCCGGGTCTGCGCGTCGGCGAAGCCGCGCAGGACCAAGGTAAAGTGATAACGGACCTCGACGATGACCGAACGCAAGCCCCCGGACCTCAGCTTCACCTCGTGGATCGACCGGCAGATCAACGAGGCGGCGGAGCGGGGTGCCTTCGACAACCTGCCGGGCGCGGGCAAGCCGCTGCCCAAGCGGACCGACGCCGATGCTGCCCAGGCCTGGCTGCGCGACTACCTCCGCCGGGAGGGCGTGCCGGCCGAGGAACTCCTGCCCACTCCGCTGAGGTTGCGCAAGGAGATCGAGCAGCTAACCGGGACAGTCGGCGAACTGCGCAGCGAGCAGGAGGTCCGGGACGCCGTCGCGGACCTCAACCGGCGGATCATCGAGTGGCGCAGGATCCCGGAGGGCCCGCCGGTATACCTGCCGCTGGTGGATGCGGACACGCTGGTCAGCCGATGGCGGGAAGGGCAGCCGCCAGGACCGCCGCCGCCATCCCCGGCACCCGTGCCTTCCCCGCGCCCCCGGCGCTGGCGCCGCCTGCGCCCTGACCGAACTCCTCCAGGGGAACGTTAGGGTCGGCGAGCCTGCCCGCGTCCACCGCGCACGATGGCCTGGATCGCCTCGGTGACGTCCCAGATGTTGACGCTCGCCGATCTCCTCTAGCCGGCCGGTCAGTCCCCGGCCTGGCGCAGCTCCGCCCGCAGCGAGGACATGGCCCGGTCCGCGTGGGCCCTGACCGCCGCTTCGCTGATCCGGGTGGCCGAGGCGACCTGGGTCTCGGGCAGATCGGCGAAGTACCGCAGGACCACGACCTCCCGCTGCCGGGCGGGCAGGGTCCACAGCGCCGAGATGAAGGCGGACCGCTCGACCTCGATGCTCGCCTCGTGATGACCGCTGGGCAGGTCAGGCGCGAGCCGGGGCGCCAGCTTGTCCACCACCACTTGCTGCCGCAGGGCCGACCGGGAGCGGTCGACGACCGACCTGCGCAGGTAGGACAGCGCGTGGTCGGCGTCGGGCAGCCTCCGCCACGCGGCGTGCACGGCCACGAACGAGTCCTGCACGATCTCCTCGGCCGTGGCCATGTCCCGCACCAGCAGCGCCGCTATCCTGACCAGCGGCCGGTAGTGGGTCAGGTAAAGTGCGGTCACCGCGTGGTCGGCGTCCCGGCCCGCCCCGTTACACGTCACCGGACTCGGCCCGCAGATCCAGGTTCCCGCTACCCCTCCCGGCCTGGCCATCTTCCGGCCCGGCCCTGTCCTGTGCGCCCGCATGGCGGTCTTCCTCGCCTCCGGCCGGTTGCGTCTGCGGGTCGGCCCGCCCGCTCGCTCACCGGTAAGAGTCGGCCGACGCCGAACCGCCAACAACTCTCGCGCCGATTCGCCGGCCCATCACCCGGACCAGGTGACCCTAAGCCGGCCAGTTTGGCCGCCATACGCTGCGGATCGGGCCAGCGCACGTCGTAGACCAGGTTCAGCTTCTCGAGCAGCCAGATAAAGCGGGCGCTCGGATCGATCTGCCCGGGCAGCGTCCCGTGCCGCGCCGCGGTCGGGTCGGCGTGATGGGAATTGTGCCAGCTCTCACCCATCGACAAGATGGCCAGCGGCCAGAAATTGGTCGCCCGGTCCCGGCAGGAGAACGGGCGTTTGCCCACCACGTGGCACACGGAATTCACCGACCAGGTGACATGGTGCAAGAGCGCCACGCGGACCAGCCCGGCCCAGAAGAACCCGGCTACGGCACCGGACCAGGTGCCCGAGACCAGCCCCCCGATAGCCGCCGGCACGAGCAGTGACACGGCCACCAGCGCCCCGGAGAAACGCCCGATGGCCTGCAGGTCACGGTCGGCCAGGATATCCGGGGCGAACCTGGCCCGGTTGCTCAGTTCGCGCCTGAGCATCCAGCCGACGTGGGCGTAGATCATGCCCTTCAGCAGCGCCCGGGTGTCCGTCCCGTACCGCCAGGGCGAGTGCGGGTCGCCTTCCCGGTCGGAGAACGCGTGGTGGCGTCGGTGGTTGGCCACCCACTGGACCGGTGACCCCTCCACCGCGAGCAAGCCGCCGATGGCCAGCGCGATGCGCACGCCCCGCCGGGCCTTGAACGAACGGTGGGTGAAGCCGCGGTGGTATCCGACCGTAATGGCCAGTCCCGTCACCACGTAGGCGATCGCGGCCATGGACAGGTCCAGGACGGACAGGCCCCAGCCCCAGCCGACCGGGACGGCGACCGCCAGCCCGACCAGGGGGAGCAGGACGGCTACCCACATCGCGATGCCCGCAGTCAGCGTCTGCGGGGTGTCCAGGAGTGGCCTGGACGCGTCAGGCCGGGGAGCCTCGACGGCCATCCCGCCCTCGGCCATGACGTGTGTGCTCTGTGACGCCTTCACCTGACGCACGACCCCATTCGGCTAGAACCAGCGCGGCAGGATCAGTATGAATGGCGCCAGGTGGTGCGGGTACTTCCGCAACCCGAGAATCAGGCAAACATTGCACGATGCTTTCCCGCCGCATGCGTAACCGTTCTGCTAAGCGCTGGTACCGGCCGTCGGCCGCCACCGGGCGATAGCCTCTTTCGTCAGAACTACGACCAATCCTAAGTCATTGTTAGCGAGCAATTTACCTATCGCGGCCATCGGTCATTGGTGCGGGATTTTCCGGCCAGGGGTTCTGCTCGTAGGCCACGCGCAGCAGGTGCACTCCAGCGACCGCCCGGTCCGCGCGGCCAGCGACTCGGTCACGGCGCTCAGCATCCCGTCCGGTGTCTGCGGCATGCCCGCCAGCTTAGGGGTATCGCGGTCATGACGCTCCGTTCTCGGGGTTTGCGGCCCTGTTCTATCCATAAGTTAGCTCCCGGCCGTCGGGCACGACCGAGGAGTGTCACCGCCGGACGACGGCTTGGTCATCGAAGCGCCAGCCGCGGGCCACGCACGCCTGCCGCACCGACTTACGGGAGAAAGTGCCCACGAGCATGATCGTGTCCGTGCCCACGATGGTCAGCCCCAGCCGCCAAGTCCTGCCCCGGAGCTGTTTGACGAAACGCAGCTCATCTCCCTGCCGGCGGGACAGGGAGGCCACCTGGCCGTTGCGTTGCACGTAGCTGACGGCGTCTTCGGTGATCTCCAGGCGGCGCGGACGCCGGATCATCACGATCCAGCCGGCGATAAGGACTACCAGCAGGCCGCCGAAGATAACCGCGACGGCCGTCCGCCCGGACGTGGTCTGCGCAGCGGGCAAGCCTCGGACCAGCGCCGCGGCGCAGGCCACTATCAGGAAAGCGAACAGGGTGCCGATCTGCGACCGGCTCTCAAGGACGACAGTGGCTCCCGGGTCCGGGTTATTCGCTCCCATCGGGGAATCGTACTGTTGCGTCCGGTGCGCGATATATATGAGCCGCATCTGATTTCCTCGCTATCTGATCGCGTGATCGCCTCTGCGCTAGTCGACGGAGCGCTAGTCGACGGAGCGCTAGTCGACGGAGCGCTGGTCACCGGAGCGCTGGTCACCGGAGCGCTGGTCACCGGACCGCCTGCTCCCGCCCGGGCCTCAGCAGGGCCGGATGCAGCAGCCGCGCGTCCCCCCGCCGGTACAGCCGGGCACGCGGGCCACCTCGTGGACCGCCGGTCTCGGTGGTCTCGCCAATGCTCTCCACGAACCCCGGCACCGACAGCACCTTGCGGTGGAAGTTCCCGGCGTGCAGCCGCTCCCCCCAGACCGTCTCATAGACCGCGCGCAGCTCCGAGATCGTGAACTCCTCGGCCACGAACGCGGTCGCCAGCGGCGTGTACTCGAGCTTGGAGCGTGCTCGTTCCAGCCCGTCGGCCAGAATCCGCGCGTGATCGAACGCGAGCTTGCGGGTCGAGCCCGGCCGCTGCCCGCCGCCGCCCTCGGCCAGCCCGAGCGTCTCGACCGGTACCCACGCCGCGGCCCGGGCATCGCTGCCCGCCTGTGGTTCGGCTAGTTCGGGGGCGAAGACCAGGTAGGCCACCGAGATCACCCGCATCCGCGGGTCACGCCCCGGCGTCCCGTAGGTGGCGAGCTGCTCCAGGTGGATCCGGCCCAGGCGCTGCCCGGTCTCCTCGGCCAGTTCCCGGACCGCCGCCTCGTCCAGATCCTCCTCGGCGCGCGGACCCGCCGCGTCGGGCCGGGGCTTCACGAAGCCGCCCGGCAGCGCCCACTGGCCCTCGAACGGCGGAACGCCGCGCTGCACCAGCAGCGCGTCCAGCGCGCCGTCCCGGATGGTCAGCGTCACCACGTCCACCGTGACCGCGACCGGGTTGAAGGACCGCGGGTCATAGCTGGCCAGGAACTCCCGATCGTCCATCAAGTCTTTCTCATCCTGAGACATTCTTAATTTGAGAATAACGTGACTCGCGAGGATGTCAAGGGCGACGGCGGGAAGACAGGAGAACAGGGAGACAGGGAGATGAGCATGGACGACGCGTCACGCAAGGCCCGGCTGATCGAGGCCAACGCCGCCGAGATCGTTGACGGCCAGCATGTGGACGTCAGAGTCAAGGTGACCCTGGAGCCGAGCGGCTAGTCGAACTCGGTGGGGAGCGAGGGATCCCGGTGGTGCGCCAGCGCGCGCTCGAGCTGGCGGTGGTTGACCCGGCCGAGGGACAGCGGCGGCAGCTCACCCAGACCGAACCAGCCGATCTCGAGGGTTTCCAGTTCGGCTGGCGGCTGCACGGCGCCGTCGCGGCGGCACAGGAAGAACAGCTTGTAGACGTGCACCGGAAGCGGCGGCGGGTTACCCTGCCGGTCGCGGTCCCAGCAGGCGATCAGCTTCACCGCCGAGCTGTGATAGCCCGTCTCCTCGAGGATCTCCCTGGTCACGGCCGTCGAGGGGGCGTCCCCGGGATCAGCCCACCCGCCGGGCAGGGACCACCGGCCGTCGATCTTCTCCCGCATGAGCAACACGCGTTCGCGTTCGTCGAAGACCGCTCCGCGCACGTCGACCTTCGGCGTGGCGTATCCGGAATCCCGGCCCAGCTCGAGCGTGAGCTCGGCCGCCGGGCGGCCGCTGATCGTCGCGAGCAACTCGGTTGCCAGCTGGCTCACCTGCCGGTACCGGTCCAGGTCGTAGTCGCCAGCGGCGAAGGTCAGCCCATCTTGGGCCAGCGCGGCAAGCTTGATCGCGATCCGGCGCACCACGTCGGCAGCTGTGTCGGCCACCCGGGCATTATCTCCGCTACGGAATCGGTGCGGCACCATAGGGGTGCCTGCGGGGCCACCCACCCATCCGGTCACCCCGGCCGAGGAGTCCGGCCCGGCTAGCGCGGGGCGTACCGAACCGCGGTGAACGGCCAGGCGAAACGCAGCCACTCGGACACGGCGTCATACAAGACAACGTCCAGCGAGGCCCGGTCCGCACTGACCCAGGACCGGACCTCGGCCCCGGAAGCCCCGGAAACCCCGCCCGCGCCGCCAACAGCAGGATAAATGTAGACGCAGCCGATGATCTCGTCGCTGCCCAAAGCCCGCACCGTATACGTGAACCCCGACCGGCTTGCGAAATCCGACGCATGCCGCTGCAGGTCACCCAGGTTCTCCGCCAGCGTCATGTCGGACCGGGGCCACGGCCGTCCCTCGAACCCGGGGGTGGCCCGGATATGCGAAATGCTTGAGGTCCAGGCCCGGTAGTCGCCCTCGTTATGCTCCGGCTTCAGCGGCTCCAGCCAGAACGCGTCGGTCACCAGTGACCGCGGCACCACGAAGTCGTCAGGAACGAAGCCCACAAAACTAACGCTAACCCTCCGGCACCGCCGCGGTGGTGCGCATGGCCAGCCACACCTGGGCCCCGAGCCGCCCTCATGCCGCCCGGGGTTCGGGAGCCGCCTCCGGTTCCTGCCGCCCGCGCCGGGCGGGGATTGTGGCGGCGGCGTCGGCGTCGCGGATGGACAGCGAGCACGGCACCGCGCACAGGCAGACCGCGGCCGCGACCAGGAACGCCACACGATACGCGGTGAGGTTGGGCACCGGATGCCCGGCGACCAGGTGCACCGGGCCGACCAGCACGATGGCGGTGGTCAGCACGGCCACGCCGATCGCGCCGCCGAGCTGCCGGATCGCGTTGAACATGGTAGAGGCCCGGCCGGTGGCCGCGGGCGTGATCGTGGCGAACGACGCCGCCTGGACCGGGACGAACACCTGGGCCATGGACAGCCCCAGCGTGAGCATGAGCAGCCGCGCCCACCACAGGCTGGTCTGCGGTCCCATCAGCGCCAGCAGCCCGATTGACGCCGCGGTCCCGGTCAGGCCGATCGTGATGTGGCGCCGCGGGCCCAGCCGCGGGTACAGCACCCGGCTGGCCAGCTGCGCCCCGCCCATGACCCCCAGCGCCTCGGGGAACGTGCTCAGCCCGGAACCCAGCGCGCTCAGGCCACGGCCGTCCTGGTAGTACAGCGAGATCGCATACAGGGTGCCCAGAAACGCCACCGACGCGAGAACCATCACCTCGTTGCCCGACCGGAACAGCCGGTTGCTCAGCAGCCGCAGGTCCACCATTGGCGCGTCCGACCTCAGCTCGACGACCACCATGGCGGCCAGCAGTACCGCCCCGGCCGCGATCGGGGCCAGCACCTGGGCGTGGCGCCAGCCCAGGTTGGGTCCTTCCGAGACGCCGTACATCAGCAGGCCCAGCCCGAGCCCGGACAGCAGGAAGCCGGCCAGGTCGAACCGGCCGGGCTGCGCTTGCTTCTGCTGTTGCAGGAATACAGCGCCGAAGGCGAACGTCGCCAGGCCGATGGGCAGGTTGACGAGGAACACCCACCGCCAGGACAGGTCGGTGACCAGCAGCCCGCCCAGGACCGGGCCGAGGGCCGGCGCGAACGTGGTGGGCACCGTCAGGATCGCCGAGGCCCGGATCCGTTCCGCGGGCGGGAACGCGCGGTACAGCATCGCCATCCCGACCGGCGCGAGCATGCCGCCGCCGGCCCCCTGCAGGATCCGGAACGCGACCAGCTCGCCCAGGCTGGAGGCCAGCCCGCACAGCGCCGAGGCCGCGGTGAACACCGCGATGGCCGCGAGCAGCACCCGTTTGCCGCCCAGCCGGTCGCCGAGCCAGCCGGAGGCCGGGATGAACACGGCCAGGCTGACCAGGTAGGCGATCGAGATCGTGTCGACCGCCGTGGCGCTCACCTTGAAGTCCCGGCCGATGGTGGGCAGGGCGACGTTGACGATCGTCGCATCCATGATGCTCATGAACATGGCGGCGACGAAGACCACGCCGACCGCCACCTTCTGGGTGATGCGCGCTCCCACGGCTTCCTCAAGCTCGGGCGGCAGGCGGAAATTCCGCCGCGCGTAGCATGCCCATGTGACATCGACAATGCGCGTCGCGGTGCTGGGAACCGGAATCATGGGTTCGGGCATGGCCCGCAGCCTGCTGAGGTCCGGTCTGGAGGTCACGGTGTGGAACCGGCATCCCGGCCGGTCCGCGCCCCTGGCCGCGGACGGCGCGGACGTGGCGGGCTCGCCCCCCGAGGCGGTCGCCGACGCGGACGTGATAATCACGATGCTGTGGGACGGCAACTCGGTGGCCGACGTGATGGCCGACGCGCTGCCGGCCGCGCCGGACGGGGTGTTGTGGGCTCAGACCAGCACGGTCAGCCTGCACGACGCCAGTGACCTGCTGCCCTCCCTGGCTGACGGGTGCGGCGCCCGGTACATAGACGCCCCGGTGCTGGGGACCCGCCAGCCCGCCGAGGAAGGCCGGCTCACCGTCCTGGCCGCCGCCCCCGAGCCGCTGCGCGATCCGGTCACGCCCGTGTTCGGCGCCATCGGCGCCCGCACCGTATGGGTCAGCGAGCAGCCCGGCGACGGTACCCGCCTCAAGCTGGTCGCCAACTCCTGGGTGGCCACCATCGTGGCCGCCACCGCCCAGTCGATCGCGCTCGCCCAGGGCCTCGGCGTGGATCCGCGGGTATTCCTGGACATGATGAAGGGCGGCGCGGTGGACGCCCCCTATCTGCACATCAAGGGCGAGGCGATCATCGCCGGCCAGTTCGCACCGTCGTTCGCGGTGGAGGGAGCGGTCAAGGACGCCGGGCTCATCGCCGCCGCGATGCGGGAGAGCGGCACCGACGCCGCGCTCATGGAGGCCCTCGCGGCCCAGTACCGCAAGGCCGCCGACGCCGGGCACGGTGAGGAGGACATGGCCGCCATTTTCTACGCCTTCCGACCCCAAGACCCCTAAGACTCCCAAGGGTCCTGATCATGCGGCGCAACGCCAGCACCGTGGTGGTCCTGCCCGGCCCGGTCCCGGCCGAGGTCCTGGCCGCCGTCGGCCGGTCCATGAACGTGACCCTGATCAGGCCTGATGACACAGCCGGCGACAACGGCGACGGGCTGGAGGCGGCGGAAGCGGCCGGGCCGTCCGTGTCGCCCTACCCGGCGGCGCGCCGCAGGTCTTGACCTACAGGTCGAGCTTGGTGAGCAGGGTGAGGTTCTTCACGTTCGCGAAGATGGCGTCGTGCGCGACCGGGGGAATGTCCAGCCAGATCGCCGAGGCGGCTACCCAGCGGTCGGCCTCATGGTGCTCGGCCCGGGGCCGGGGTGGTGCTGGCTGACCTGGGGCGGGATGACCGCTACCGGCCCGGGGTTCCCCGCCCTGCGTCCCGCGGCTGCCTTCAGCGCGGCCGGAGCGGTGCTGGGCTTGCGCGCGGGCCGAGCTGGGGCCTGGCCGGTGGTGCGGGTCTCGGTGGTCCTGGTCCCGTTCAGCACGCTGGCGTCTGCTGCCGCACTGTAGTCCGGGGTAGTGGTCGCGTCAGCCTTGTCGGCTGCGCGGGTGGTGCGGTTCGGGCTGCGCCTGCGCGCCGGAGGTATGGCGATCTCGGTGGTCTCGGTAGCGGCGGTCTCACTCATCGTGCTCGCCTTTTCTGTGATCAATCCCTCACGTCCTGTTACCAGTCTACTCGCTATGTGCAATTTCGCTACTCTGTGTACTCAACTGCGTGGGGTCTGCGGATCTCGGTTCGGAGGTCTTTGGGCCTCTAGGGGGTAGGTGAGGACGCGAGCTCCATCCCGGTCGTCGTCGTGCTCGAGCCGGTCCCGCTGCGGGCTGACCGGCCGTAGCCGGCTGGGGTCCGGGGGCCCGTGGCCGAGGTGCGGTGCGTGACCGGGGCCGCGAGCCTCCCGGCCAGGAACGACGACGGGCAGCACCGGCATGCTGCGGGCCGGCCAGGGGGTTCCTGGCCGGCCCGGGTGTGTGGCGTGTTCTGGGTGGTGGCGGTGGTGTTACCAGATGGTGATGTTGGAGGCGTTCAGGGCGGTGTTCCAGGCGGTGTAGTCCTGGGGGGTGGTGCCGTAGCCGGGGCCGGGCTGGAGCAGGTTGGCCACGGTGATGAAGTCCTTGAGCATCTGCTGGTAGGCCGCCCGGTGGTGGGTGGGCAGCAGGGCGCGGGTGGTGAGGATCTTCTCGGCCTGGGCCCGGACGGTGCGGGCGTCGGCTTCGAAGGCCAGGTGGTTGGCGGCGGTGGGTGCGTGGCTTTCGATCTGGAGGTCGGCGGCCAGGGTGTCGACGTCGGTGTTGAAGGTGACCTGGGCCTGTCCGCCGGGTGATTCCAGCCAGGCCAGCGACCGGTCGGCGGGGGTGGTGCGGGCGGTGGTGTGCGAGGCGGTGGTGTGCGAGGTGGCGGGGTGGGCGGGTGAGTGGGCGGGGTGGGCGGTGAGGGAGTGCGAGTCAGCGGTGAGGGTCACGGGGGCTGAACTGTGGTGGGTTACCGCTGCTCCGGAGATGAGGGCGATGGCGGCGGCGGTGGTGGCTGCGGCGGCGGCGATGCGGTTCAGTTTCATGACCAATTCCTTTGAGCGGTGCTTCCGGAATTAGGTCGGGCTGCCATTTTTTGGCTTGTGACGTTTTCCCGGGCGGGTTATCCGGTATTCATTTGTTTGCCTTTCACTTTCAGTTTCGGCAGGGGGGGTTGCGGTGTGGTTAGCGGGAAAGTTGCTTGCTGGTTGTACTGCTGGATGGTGGTGGCGGGGGGTTGGCCGGTGTGGCGCCGGGCCGGGGGGAAAGGACCGCAAAAGGGGCGGGGGAAGGGGCCGGGCCGGGTAGGGGCCGGAAAGGGAGGAGGTCGGGGGAAGAGCCGGAAAGAGGATGAGGCGGGGAAGATGAGGCGGGGGAAGAGCCGGAAAGGGGGCGGGAGGTACCAGGCGCGGGCGCAGCGCGGGCGCTGACCAGGGCGAACGGAGGGCCCCGTGGTGCACCCCGGTATTCACCCCGTGGCGCTGACCGGATTCACCCGTTCAGCTGACCGGGCGACCCGGCCGCGAATGAACTACGCGACCGGCACGGCCGACGTCCCGCCGTGTCTCCCGGTAAGCGGCGCCCGGTTGTGCTCGGCGCGAGGTGCCGGACCGGGATGGTTGTGGCCACCGCCAATGCCGCCGGGCGGATGCCGCGTGGCTCTTTCCCGCCGCCCCCGCCGCGTGTAGTCCGGTACCTAGGGTTTTCGAGCACAACAGGAGGATGACGATGCCGTACCACGCCGACGTGATCGGTTCGCTGCTGCGCCCGCGTTACCTCTCGGAGGCGCGTGCCGCGCTGACTGACGGCCGGATGAGCAACGAGGAATTCAAGCGGATCGAGGACCGCGCGGTCGACCAGGCGATCGCGATGCAGGAAGGCGTCGGGCTCGATGTGGTCAACGACGGGGAACTGCGCCGTTTCTCGTTCCTCGATCACCTGCTCGGCGACATGGAGGGGGTCGCCAACATGCCCGGAGCGCCGGTGCATTTCCACGCCAAGGATCCCGCACAGGACTGGGACTGGCATCCGCCGTTCACGGTGACCGGCCGGATCCGGCCCAAGGGGCCGATGATGACCATCGAGGAATTCAGCTACGCGCGCGGCCGGGCCCGCGTGCCGGTGAAGATCACCATGCCGAGCCCACTGGTCATGTACGGCGCGTGGTCACCAGAGCTTTCCCGCCCGGCCTACTCTGATCCGTTCGAGCTATTCGTCGACGCCGCCGACATCATCCGCGCGGAAGCGCGCGAACTGGCCCGACTCGGCTGCACCTACATCCAGATCGACTCGCCCGACCTCGGCACGCTGGTGGACCCGGAGAACCGTGCGCTGCGCGAGGGCCTGGGCATGGATACCGAGCGCACCCTCACCGAGGGCGTCGACATCATCAACTCCGTGGCCGACGTGCCCGGAGTCACGTTCGGCCTGCATATCTGCAAAGGGAACTACGAGAGCAAGTGGATCGCGACCGGAGGCTACGAGTTCACCGCGGACAAGGTGTTCAGCCGTTCGGGCAACTTCGACGTGTTCCTGCTGGAGTACGACGACGAGCGTTCGGGCTCCTTCGAGCCGCTGGCCAACGTGCCTGACGACAAGGTGGTCGTGCTCGGCCTGGTGTCGAGCAAGCTCGCCGAGGTCGAGCCGGTCGGCAGCCTCATCGCCCGCATCGACGAGGCGGCCCGCTACGTCGGCCGCGAGCGGCTCGCGCTGTCTACCCAGTGCGGGTTCTCGCCGGTGTCGATCGGCGGGAACCTCATCAGCGAGGAGACCCAGGAACGCAAGCTCGAACTGGTCGCCGAGGTGGCCCATCAGGTCTGGTAGCGAGGTTTACCGCCCGCGACCCTGCCCATCTACAGCAAATAATCAGCTTTCCTGAGGTTAATCTTCAGATTTACGATGATGAATAATCAGGTTACCTGCAGGTAGATTCTAGGCAGAGTTCAGGTTAATCGCCCATCATTCTTTATGGCTGCCTCCGGTGCCATCCTTCAGGACAGCACCAGGAACGCGCCCGAGTGCACCCCGCCGCATCCCTCTCCCCCCGATGCCGGCGGGGTGCCGCGGCATCACCGTCCGCTCAGTCCCGAGCCAGCGGCGGCCGCGGACCGTTACTCGTCGGTCCGCCAGGCGCCCGGCGCCCTTCGACTTACCGGGTCCGTGTACCTGGCGGGCTCGGCGCGCGCCCCGGAGGTTTTCGCCGTCATCGAGCGGCACCGGATCACCCACATCCACGTGGTGCCGGCCCTGCTGATCCGGTGGCTGAACGATCCCGCCACCTCGGCTTATGACCTCGGCTCGGTGCGCGTAATCCAGAGCGGCGGGCAGCGGCTACAGCCCGAGACCCGGCAGCGCACCCAGAAGGTGTTCCGCAACGTGACGGTCCAGGAGAACTTCGGCATGTCGGAGGGCCTGCTGATGTTCGTCCGGGTGAACGCGGTCGCACCGGGTTGGATCGAAGGGGAGTGGATGCGGACCCGGCTCGGTGAGGACTACGAGCGATCGGCTCGGCGAGGAGCTCGAAGCGGTCCAGTACCGGGTGCGCCGTTCGGCATCAGCCGCCAAGCAAGCAGCCGCTAAGTAACGGCTCTAAGTAGCGGCTCTCGCGTTGACCGCGCTGCTCACCAGCCGCATACTGGGCCTCACCGTCCAGATTCACCCAACCCGGATCCACCCAACGGGGCGCCGTGCAGCACATCCTGGCTCTTTCCCGGTCGGCCGTCACCATCCGGCACTGGTTCGAGATCAACCTGGACGACGCCTCGATGGAGCACGGGGCCCGGATCGAGATCCGGGAGCTCGCCCCACATCCGCGTCGCGGCAGCGAGTCGGCGTCGCAGCTCACCATCGTCGATCGCCCGCTGTGGCGGGCTGACCTGTTCGACCGGCTCGCGGATCCTCCCGGCAGCTTCTCCGCTGCGCACTACCATCCGCACTTCACGGGCAACGAGCCGTCTCCCCGGTTCTGGGATGCCGCCTTGAGCGCCGACCCATGGGCCTGGCTGGGTGATCAGATCACCAGCCTGGGAACTGCGGCCGGGGGAGCCGGCGGGTCGGGCTGGCCACTCGATCCTGGGGACGCCGCGGAACTCCCCGGCCTGGCCAGCACCGTGGTGGCGACGGCGCGGCAGTTCGGACCGGCCGGGTGCCGGTCGGCGGCGGAGTGCTTCCAGCTGACCAGGGATGTGCAGGACGCGGTCCAGCTCATGATCGCCACACTGCGTGCGCCGGAGCGACTGGACCGGGACCGGGCGGCGCCCTGGCTGGGGCGCTCCTGACGGCGGCTGGCGTGTAACACGCCCGGCCCGTCGGACGCTTAGGTAGTTGTAGGTCTCTTCCAGTGCGGGGCCCGGCCCTCCCCCCCGGCCGGGCCCCGCACGCCTACGTGACGTCAATCCGCGCGTGACAGCTATTCGGGTACGCGTGCGACCGCGAACACGGATTGGCCGAAGGGCGGGCGCATCAGGCGCTCGGCGGCGCGGGTCACCGGGAGGACGAGCCGGTCGTAAAGCTTGACCATCGGCCCTTCCTTCGGCGTCAGCCGGAACACGCTGGTGGCCAGGTAGTACCCGATGAGACCGAGCGCGTTGGCGTAGTGCAGGCGCTCGATGGTCAGCCCGGCCTCGGTCAGCGCCCCCCGCATGCTCTTCTTCGTGTACCGCCGCACGTGGCCGGTGGCGATGTCCACCGGGCTCATGGCGAACGGGAACGCCGGCACGATCAGCACGATCCGGCCGCCCGGCCGTACCAGCCGGGCCATGCTCCGCAGCGCGGCGACGTGGTCCTCGATGTGCTCGAGCACGTTATACGAGACCGCACCGGAGTACGTGCTCACCTCATCGGTCGGCAGCAGCATCTGCCGGATATCCACCCTGCCGTGCCCTTCGAGCCGCTCCTTGAGCGCCACCAGACGATCGGGATCGGCTTCCGTCGCGGTGAAGCGGCTGAAGTGCGGGGCCCACTCCAGCGCGTAGTCGCCTAGACCGCTGCCGATCTCGATCGGGTCCTCGCCGAGGAACGGTATGGCCAGCTCTACGAACCAGCGGCGGTGGTTCACGGCTGTTGCGAGGCCCTCGAGGACCTCGGATTGCACGCGCTGATCTCCGTTGATTCGGGTCATCTGCCACTCCAGGCTAGGCAGTTTACTGCCGTCGGACGACGAAACAGCAATGATACGGCTGTTGTAATTGGCGAACCCTGGAAACCGTAGCGAACGGCAGAACTCAATTGGCGCGGGGTCCTCGCCTTATAGGCTGGGCTGAGTGGGCGCGTCGAGTGCCGCGGAGGCCGTCGACGGGCGGACCGCGCCGGTGCGGTCCGCCGACCGGCCCATGCCTCGATGGGCCGATGGTGCCGCCGTGGCGTTGTACCTCGCGCTCGCCTTCTGGGTGACCTTTCGATTGTGGCGTAGCACCGGCGCGCTTGCCCTCGTGAACGGCGGTTCCGACGTTCACTTCTTCGAGTGGGCCCTGATCCACGCCACCCGGATCTTCACGCACGGCGAGAACCCGTTCTTCACCCCGCAGTTGAACGCGCCGGATGGCGTGAACCTGATGGCCAACACCGGGCTGCTCGGCCTGACCGTGCCGCTGGCACCGGTGACCCTTCTGTTCGGGCCCGCCGTCGCCCTCACGGTCATGCTCACCGGGGGACTGACCGCAACCGCGTGGGCCTGGTATCACGTGCTCTCCCGGCACATCGTCGGCTACTGGCCGGCGGCCCTCGTGGGCGGGCTGTTCGCCGGCTTCGCACCCGGCATGGTCAACCACGTGAACGGCCACCCGGACCTGGTCAACCAGTTCCTGATCCCGTTCATCGTCTGGCGCCTCATCTCGCTGCGTACCGCACGCGATGGTGTCGTGCTCGGGCTACTGCTCACCTGGCAGGCGTTCCTCAACGAGGAACTGCTGTTCCAGGCCGGGCTGGCTGTCGTGGTCTTCGTGGCGGCGTACGCGGCCTTCCGCCCGGCCGAGATACGGGCGCGGGCAGGACCGTTCCTGGCCGGGCTGTGGCCGGCCGTGCTGACGGCCGGCGTGCTCCTGGCGTACCCGCTGTGGTTTCAGTACTTCGGCCCGCAGAGCTACCGGGGCCTGCCCGACTCGGTGCTCGGTTACGGAACCGACCTGCGGGCCTTTGCGGCGTTCTCCCAATTGTCGCTGGTCCGGCACGGCGCCTCGCACAGCACCTACGGGGCCCCGCCGGAGGAGAATACGTTCTTCGGCGCCCCGCTGCTCATCGCCGTCGGGTTGATCGTGGTCTGGCTGTGGCGGCGGGTGGCGGTACGGGCGCTGACCGCTGTCGCGCTCGTCTTCGCGGTGCTGTCGCTGGGCAGGACCGTCGTGATCGGTGGCCATACCGTGATTCAGCACGGCCCGATGAGCCTGCTGGATCACCTGGGGCTGTTCGACAGCGTGGTCCCCACCCGGTTCGGCCTGGCCCTGATCCCGGTCATCGCGATCCTGCTCGCGTTCTCGGTCAGCGCCGCCGCGACCACATCCCAGGCCTGGCTCCGGTACGGCTGGACGCTGGTCCTGGCCGCCGCGCTGCTGCCGATCGCGCCCACACCTGTGCTGGTAGAGCGGGCCCTACCGGTACCGGCGTTCTTCACCAGCGGGCAGTGGCGCCAGTACGTGCACGATGACCAGTCGGTTTTCGCCGTGGACGCCGTCTTCTGGGTCGGTTCGTTCACCACGATGGGCTGGGACGACGCGACCGGGCAGGACTACCGGATGGTCGGCGGCTACTTCCTCGGGCCGCAAGAGAACGGCCAGGGCAACTACGGCCCTCCGGACCGCCCGACCTTCGAGCTGCTCGTCGATATCGTGTACTACGGCGCAAGCAGCCACATCACCGGAACGCAGCGGGCCGCCTTCCGGGCCGACCTGCGGTACTGGCGCACCGCGATCGTGATGCTCGGCCCGGACGCCCCGCACCATGCCCAGCTGCGGTACGTCCTCAACCAGCTGACCGGGCAGCCGGCGCGGCAGGTCCCGGGAGTTCTCCTCTGGGATGTCCGCGCCCTCTCCGGCCTGGCGCCCGCAGCACGTCATGCCGGGGACCTGCCGCGACGCGTAGCCTGAACGGGTGCTGCTCGGATCGCCGGAGAAGCGCGTCTGCCTGATACCAGCACGTGACCTCACCTCCCACCTCGGATGGCAGCTGACCCATGGACATCGCCGACTTCAGCCTCGACCTGTTCTCTCTCGCCGGGCGCAACGCTCTCGTCACCGGCGGCAACACCGGCCTGGGCCGGGCCTTCTCTCTCGCCCTGGCCAAGGCCGGCGCTGACGTGTTCGCTGTCGGCCTGGCGGGGGACGGCGGGACCACCCGCCGGCTGATCGAGCAGGCCGGGCGCCGGATGGAGTTCGTGGTAGCCGACATCACGCAACCGGGCGTTCCGGCCGCCATCGTCGGCCGCTGCGTCGAAACGCTGGGCTCGGTCGACATCCTGGTCAACTCGGCCGGCATCGCCCTGCTGTCCGACGTGGAGGAGTTCGGCCGTGACCTGTGGGACCCCATGGTGGCAGTCAACCTGACCGCCGCCTTCGAACTCGCCCACGAGGCCAGCAAGCTCATGATCGAGCAGCGATCCGGCAAGATCATCAATATCGCCTCGCTGTTCTCCTTCCTCGGCGGCAGGCGCTCGCCTGCCTATGCGGCGACCAAAGCCGGGATCGCGGGCTTCACCAAGGCCTACTGCGACGAGTTGGCCAGCCACAACATCCAGGTCAATGCCATCGCTCCGGGATACTTCAAGACCGCGATCACCGAAGCGGCCCGGGCCGATCCCGACACCGGTCGCCGCATCGTCGAGCACATTCCCGCGGCCCGGTGGGGTGAGACCGCCGACCTGATGGGAGCCACCGTCTTCCTGGCCAGCCGGGCCTCAGATTACGTCAACGGCCATGTCCTGGTCGTCGACGGCGGCTATCTCGTCCGCTGATCCAGGTTCCGAAGCCACGCAGGAAGCCACGCAGGGAGTGCAGAACCGACCATGGCCCCATCCCGATCTCCGCTGAACCGTCGGTCGATCGTCGAGGCGATGACCGAACTGCTCGGGCCCCACGCCGTCGAGACCGGCGATGAGCAGCTGAAGGAGGCCAGCGTCGACCGCTTCAGGAAGTACACCGCCGTCCACGGCATCTACGACGGGCCGATCCCCGCGGCGATCGTCTACCCCGAGTCAACCGCGGACGTGGCGGCCGTCCTGCGATTCGCCGAGGAGAACCTCGTCAACGTCGTTCCCCGCACCGGGCGGACCGCCACCGAGGGCGGCCTGGAGACCGTGGTGGAGGACAGCCTGGTGGTAGACGGGTCCCGGATGAACGCCATCGTGTCGATCGACCCGGTCAACATGATGGCCACCGCACAGTGCGGCGTCGGCCTGCAGGACCTGGAGGACACCCTGCGGGCCCAGGGCCTCACCACCGGACACTCACCCCAGTCCAAGCCGCTCGCCCAGCTGGGCGGCCTGGTCGCGACCCGATCGATCGGCCAGTTCTCCACGCTGTACGGCGGCATTGAGGATCTGGTCGTCGGCCTGGAAAGCGTCTTCCCCGGCGGGACGGTCACCCGGATCAAGAACGTGCCCCGCCGGGCCGCGGGCCCGGACATCCGCCACGTCGTCATCGGCAGCGAAGGCGCGCTGTGCTTCATCACCGAAGTGACCCTCAAGCTCTTCCGCTACCAGCCGGAGAACAACCGGTACTTCGGCTTCCTGGTCGACGACTTCGCGGACGGCATCGACGCCCTCCGCGAGCTGATCACGGCGGGGTACCGGCCCTCGGTGTGCCGGGTGTACTCGCCCGAGGACGCCGGGCAGCACTTCGCCGGCTTCTGCCGGGGCAAGAACGTCGTCGTGCTCGTCGCCGAGGGCCCGGAGCGCCTCGCGAACGCCACGGCGGAGGCGATCGAGGAACTGTTCGCCGGCCGCCTCCACGAGCGTGTCGATTCAGCGCGGATCCGGCAATGGTTCGAGAACCTGAACTGGGGCCAGGACGAGATCGACGCCGAGAAGGCCGACATGCTCGAGAACTCCCGTCTCGGGTACACCACCGAAGTGTCAGTCGGCTGGTCACGGGCCAGCGACCTGTTCGACGCCGTCATGGGCCGGATCCGCGGCGAGTTCCCGCGGGCCGGTGACCTGACCATGCTCGGCGCGCACTCCTCGCACAGCTACCAGACCGGGACCAACCTGTACTTCGTGTACGACTACACGATCAAGTGCAGTCCTCGTGAGGAGATCGAGGTTTACCACAAGCCGCTGAACGCGATAATCGTCGAGGAGGCCCTGCGGATGGGCGGGTCGATGGTGCACCATCACGGGATCGGCAAGTACCGGACGCCCTGGGTGCGGCAGGAGCACGGCAGTGCCTACTACCTGCTGTCGACCCTCAAGCACGCGTTCGACCCGGAGGGCGTGATGAACGCGGGCACGATCTTCCCGCTCGAGCCGGCGGCCGGCGGATCCGCGGGCCGTCCGTGAGGCCGTACCTGCTGGCCATCGACAACGGGTCGCAGAGCACCAAGGTGACGATCTTCGACTCCCGCGGTCGTGCTCATGCCTCGGCCAGCAGGCGGCTGGAGCCCTACGACACCTCGGTGCCCGGCCATGCCGTCCATCCCGGTGACGACATCTGGGACTCCATCCAGGGCGCGTGCCGCGACGCCATGGCCCGGTTCTCCGGCGACCCTACGGACATCGTGGCCGTCGGTCTGTGCACCATCCGGTTCTGCCGGGCTCTGCTGGCCGCGGACGGCAGCCTGGCCGAGCCGGTGCTGAGCTGGATGGACGAGCGGGTCTCGCGCGCCTATCAGGCGAGCAACCCCCTGACCCGCTATGTCACCACCTCCTCCGGTTACATCACCCACCGGCTGACCGGCCGGTTCGTGGACACCGCGGCCAATTACGAGGGTGTGTGGCCTATCGACCATGACACGGCGACCTGGTCGAGTGATCCTGCCGCCTACGCCGCCACCGGCATGCCGCGCGACATGCTCTTCGACCTCGTCCCCCCGGGCGGCCGGCTCGGCGAGGTGACCCTCGCGGCGGCGCAGGCCACGGGTATCCCGGCCGGGATGCCGGTGTACGCCACGGCCAACGACAAGGCCGTCGAGGCGCTGGGCAGTGGCCTGGACGAAGACGGCACCGTACTGCTGTCGCTGGGTACTTACATCGCGGCGATGACGATCGGCTCCTCCGCCAGGAGCGCGGACGAGAGCTACTGGGCCAATTTTGCGGCGCGGCCCGGGAAATACCTGTACGAGAGCACCGGGATCCGCCGCGGCATGTGGATGGTCGGCTGGTACCGCACCGTGCTGGAGGGATCGCATGGCGAGGAGCCGCCGCCCGGAACGGCACGTCTGGAGGACGCCCTCAACGCGGCGGCCAGCCAGCTTGCGCCGGGCAGCAACGGGCTGCTGACGCTGCCGGACTGGCTCGCGCCCGGCCACGCGGTCTGGCGGCGCGGCGCGCTGCTGGGCTTCGACGGCAGCCAGGGCCGCGCCCACATCTACCGGTCCATCCTCGAGGGCATCGCCTTGACCATGGCGAATCACACCGCGGCGATGGAGCACGCGCTGGGACGCCGGCTCTCGCCGGTCCTGGTGTCCGGGGGCGGATCCCGCTCGGACCTGATGATGCAGATCGTCGCCGACGTCTTCGACCGCCCCGCTCGCCGCACCACCGTCAACGACGCCGCCGGCCTTGGCGCGGCTATCTGCGCCGCCGTCGGCCACGGCATCTACCCGGACTGGGACCGAGCCACAGCCGCGATGGTCAGCGCGGGCGATAAGTTCGCTCCGGACGCCAGAGCCGTCCGCGCCTACCAGCAGATCAACAAGGTGTATGCCGCCCTGACCACCTTCACCGACCCGCTGTTCCGCTCGATGGCCGACGGCCTCCAGGGCCTGGAACGCGCCTGACCTGCGATCCGCCTCCACCGGCACCGGCTAGATCATATTTATTCCGAACGGATCGTCGGTTCGTGCGCCACGGAACGGCGATAAGGGCCCGGACTACCTCCCCCGAGCCCGGGTGCTACTGGTGACGTTGGTCCCTGCCGCCCGGGACCAACGCCCGGGGCACCGCCGCGCGGCAGCGCTAAGGTAAAGATTGCGCAAGGGAAAGGGAAACCGGAGGGAAACCGAAGGGGAACCGGAACCGGGCGACGGCTGAAGGGATCGATCCCGGAGACCGCCGGCCGAAGGGAAACCGGAGGAAGGCGGGCCAAGGGAAAGAACCCGGCGGGCAAACGGGAAACCGGAGGAAAGCCCGCCGGGAACCGGAGGCCATGAGGTGAGGCCCCAAACCACCCGGGTGGGAGTCCGGGGATTTGGGGCCGCACCTGTTTACGCTGGCATCGGCGGTCAGAGCGCGGCGACCGCCTCCGCGGTGGCTTCGCCGCTCCGGACGGCGCCCTCCATGTAGCCGTTCCACCGGGAGCGCACTCGGCGTCGACCCAGTCCGGCCAGCCCGGCGCCGACCACGACGACATCGCTCATCCGCCCTCCTCTGACGGCCGTCGCCAACCTATCAGCGGGTCCCGGGCACACGCGTAAGCTGGCCGCGGCGGCCAGCCGCGGCGCTCGGCCGGATATCCGTTCGGAGGTGTTCTTGTGATCGATCTCTCCGGCCGTGTGGTCATCGTCACGGGCGGCAACAGCGGTATCGGGCTCGGTATCGCCCGCGGCGTCGCCCGGGCCGGCGCCTCCGTCGCGATCTGGTCGCGCCGCGCCGAGCGCAACGCCGAGGCGGTCGCCGAGCTGGAGAGGCTGGGCGCCACGGCGATC
The DNA here is from genome assembly GCA_963801155.1 of uncultured Actinomycetes bacterium. Taxonomy (GTDB): domain Bacteria; phylum Actinomycetota; class Actinomycetes; order Streptosporangiales; family Streptosporangiaceae; genus Palsa-504. The sequence continues at coordinate 4,892 of CAWDEB010000008.1, read as the reverse complement.
GGTGTCCAGCGCGACGTCAGCGACGAGGACAACGTGGCCAGCGCCATGCGGGCGACGCTGGATCGGTTCGGCCGCCTCGATTGCCTGGTCGCCGGCGGGCACGCACCCGGCACCATCCGTAGCGCAGACCGAGACTGACTTCGCGAACACGCATAACTGCGCATTCTGGACCGCCCTGGAAGGGGGCTGACCGCGCTCCCGGAGACCCACCCGGGCTACTGACCTTGACCTTGTCCCCGTTACGGGCCGCAGACCGTGGACAGGGTCGCGGAACCTCGGGCATACGGGCCGCGGCTGAAGTGCTCTGTTTCTGGTTAAGACCGCCGCGTGACCCAGGGCCAATCACCTATCGTTACATTTGAATCGCCGTTGTCACTTTCTGTAACGTCTGGTTGCTCTCCGGAGGTAGGAGTATGAGGATGTCCCGGGTTCCGGCTGTGATCATCGCTGCCGTCATCGGCGGAGCTGTCCTGACAGCGTGCGCGGCGAGCGGGCCGAATCCTTCCGCCGTCGCGTCGTCGGCGGCCACGGGCGGATCGGCGTCGGCTCTGGCCACCACGCCCGGGGCGTCGCCGACATCCGCGCTTACGGGCGCACCTGCGTCATCCCCGGCACCGGCGACGTCGCAGGCACACACGCATTCCGCTGCCACCGATCCTGCCGCCACCGCCACGGCTTCCGCGCATCCCAAGAGCTCCCCGCACGCGACAACTTCCCCGACGGGTACGAGTACCGGGACGCACGATTTCACGGTGCCCGCCATCCCCGGCGAGAACGTCGTCACCGCCTGGGGTTCATACACCAAGATAGGTACCGCGCGGGTGAAGGTGGACATGTGCGCGAAGCAGACCGGGACCGCGTTCTCGGTAGGAGCGATCGCGCTCGTCTATGCCGCCAGCGGCGCCAGCCAGAACATCGGCGCCACCATCCTGACCGGGCCCGGCAATACCAGTTGCGTTACGAATACGTTCATCCTCTACACCGCGCACCTGAAGGTCCACGCGTTCATCGGCGGTAGCCACGGCACCATCGTGAAGACCGGGCCGGTCCTGACCATCTACTGAGGGTCCAAGATCGTCGAGGGCTGCGCGGTACCTCGAGGTCGGCTTTGCTGCCGGGGTCGGGTGGGCTCGGGGGCTAGTCTGTCGCTGTGGCTGGTCCGGAGGAGGGGACGGCGGCCGTTCGGTTCTTTGGCCGCGACCGTGAGCTGGCCCGGGTGGTGGGCCTGCTCGACGAGGTTCGGGCGGGGCGCGGCTGGTTCCGGGGGCTTGGGAGCCAGGCGTTCTGGCATCCTGGGGCTATGGACAAGGTGTTGGTGCCGGTGCGTGATCTCACGGATTCTGATCAGAACCAGGCGGTGCTCGACGTGGCTTCCGCCTTGGCGGAGGGCCGGGTCGCGGCGGGAGATGCCGCGGCCAGCCATGGTCCGGCGGTGGCGGCCGAAGCGGCTGCTGCGGCTCGGTCGCGGCGGCAGCTGTCCGACGAGCTGGCCGGGCCGGTCCACCTGACCGTGGTGTGGGCGATGTACGGTGAGACGGGCCGTATGGTTCCCCGTGCGGTGCATCCGCACGGGGAGGACTTCGTGCGGGTCAAGGTCCGTCAGCTCGAATGGCTGACCGGGGGGCTGCCCGGCGTCACGTGGAGCATCATCGCCTGCGACGACGGGTGCCCGGACCGGCCCTGCAGTGCCGATCTGATGACGGACATCGTGGCGGCCGAGGGTTACCCGCGAGACGGTCACCACGGCGTGAGGGTGCTGCGGCTGGCTGAAATGATCGGGGGCGGCTTCTCGATCAGCCCGGCATTTGACCGGCTGACCTCGACGGAGCAGTCCCGTAAGGGCGGGTCGATACTGGCTGGGCTGGCTACCGCGGTCGGGGCCGGCCCGGCGTGGGCGGACGGCGCCGGCCGGCATGTGGTCTGCTTTACCGACGCGGATCTGTCCGCGAACCTGGCTCAGCTGGGCTCGCTGGCGGCGGCGGTGGTGGCCGGGGACGAGGTTGCCGGCGCGCTCGGCCAGCGGTACGGGATCGAGGGGGCGGTGCTGGTCCGGGCCGACGGCCCGGTTACCGAGCCGCACAGCACCGGCGGTAAGCCGGACAAGATCATCATTTTGTTCCGCCATTTCGTCCGGGCCCTGCTCATCCCATCGCTGGCCCAGGTGCTCGACACCCAGGCCGGCTTCAAGGTCTTCGACGCCGCCGCGCTCGTGCCGGTCCTCGGGCAGATGGCTTCCTTCAACGAGACCTTCGACGTCGAGTTGCTCATCCATCTTGCCCAGCATTACGGATCGGCGGCCCTGGCCGTCGAGCCGATCGTCTTCACCGAGGACTTCGCCGCGACGAACTTCCCCTCCGTCACCCCCGGGTCGCGCCACCTGGCCATGGTTCACCAGGTCGTGGAACTCTACGACCGGCTCGTCGCACCGGTCGCCCCCGTCACTGGCGAGGCGGCCGACCTGCTCACCCTGATCAGGACGCTTGACCTCGACGACTATGTGACCCTGATCGAGCACCTTCGCGCCGAGGACCGCGATGACCCGACACTGTTCGACCGGCGCTGGCCCGTCCGGCACCTCCGCGACATCCTCCGCCGCTGATAGCGGCGTAGTTCCAGTCAGCGGTCACAAGCTGCGTTGATCATGACATCCAGCACGTGATCAAGCGCGGCGCCGGTGGCAACGCCCACCGGCGTCACCTGGATTCGCACGGTCGGCAGCTATGATCGCGGCGTGATTACCGGGATACATGCGATCGTGTTCTCTCCGGAGGCTGAGAAGGTCCGCGCGTTCTTCGCAGACGTGGTGGGCATGCCCTCGGTAGACGCGGGCGGAGGCTGGCTCATTTTCGCTCTGCCTCCGGCCGAGCTTGCTGTTCACCCTGCTGAAGGTGCGGGCCATCACGAGCTGTACCTCATGTGTGATGACATTCAGGCCACCCTCGCCGAGTTGAGGGGCAAGGGAGCCGAAGTGGCCCGGGATGTCTCCGATCAGGGCTGGGGGCTTCTCGCAGTAATCCGCCTGCCAGACGGCTCGGAGTTTCCCGTCTACGAGCCCCGGCATCCGTCGCCACTTCGAACCTGACGGATGCACTGTTTGCCGCAGCGGGCCAGCCGGGTTGCTGACCGTCGCGGCTGGTATGTCCTTGGAGCCGGAGTAAGGCAGGGTCTCCTGTGCTGGCGTCGTGCATCTCTGCCTGATTGCCGTCGTGGTCAGCGAGTACGACCCGGCCATCAGCTTCTTCGTGGAGCTTCTTCAGCGGCGCTGTGCTTCGCCATCGAATGCCAGGGGCTGTTCGGGAGCCACGGAAGGGTCCTTGGGCTCCTGCCGGGAGGACCGAGGACCCGGGGTATGACGGGCGAACGCCGCTGCCGGGGCTCCGGTCCGGTCCCCATACTGCGGGTGAGGGGTGCGAGGCGATGGGTATCAGCTATTACGACGCGCTGGTGCCGGTACGTGAGCCCGAGGTCGGCCTGCGGAGCGTGGTGGCCGGTGTCCGGCTTCCCTACCGGGTGCTCGCGTCGATCTGTGTGCCTGCGGGCCGGATCGTTCTGGCCTTCGTTTCTGATAGTGCCCGGCTCAGTGGCATGTTCGCGGCCAACTGGGCTCAGGCGGGGACGGATGCCGAGCCGGACGCCGTGCTGTATGCGCTGGCCCGGCCGGCCCGCGGCTACGGGCTTGATGGAAGGTGGGACGGGGCGCGGTGGTGGTCGCGGGATAACAAGATGATGGTGGTCTTCGGAGTCGGCTCCTACCGGCTGGCCAAGGTGTGCGTCCGGGGCATTTGCTCTGCCGTGAGCGGGGACGACATATTGTTCGTGCACGGATGCGCATTGTCGGTCGGTGCGGGGCCGGCAGGCGGGGCGTGGTTATCACGGGGAGTTCCGGGGCGGGGAAGACCACGCTGGTGGCGGGGCTGCTGCGGCATCCGGAGTATTCAGCAGCGGTGCTGAACGACGACTGGGGTGCCATTTCGCTGAGTCGCGGGGATTCGGTGGGCACTGGAGAACGGATGCTGCACATGAAGACGGGCAGCGTGTTGGCCCTTCGTCCCGGATTCTTCACGAGTGCGTCGGCGGGCTCGTATTCGCGTGATCTGTCCGAGCGGGATCAGGCTGCCCGGATGCTGGTGTCGCCGGAAAGTGTTTACGGGACGGCATGGAGCACCTCGGCGACGGTGGTGGAGCATGTGGCCGTGGTTGTGCGGGAGCCCGCGGACTGGTTGCCGCCCGGCCGGGGAGGTGAGGCGATAAGGGCGCTCGAGAGCGAGGGTGAGGCGGGTCTGATTCACCATCATGAGGCGTTCTTTAATGGGTCACTGATCCTGACGAAGGAAGATGACAAGCTGCGCGAGGAACGGCACTACCGGCAGCTTCTTGGCCGCACAACGGTGTCTTGGATAAATAATCGCGGAACAACCGAGGCCCTGCTGGGCAACTTCATCACCGCAGTCATGGGATGAGGTAAATACGGACCGCAACCGAGTCCTCGCACGACCGCGGGCACTCCCGCCCAATTGAACGGACGTCGACTCACTGCCAGGCACACCGAGTCCGGTCCGTTCCCGGCGTGGATCGGTGTCGGCTCGGCGACCGGTACGGCACGACGAGAGGACCCGCCTCCGCCTCTCGCGGATCTCGATTACGCGGTCTGCGGGCCTGGTCCGTGACTCCGCGTCGTTCCCGGGTCCTCTGTCACTATCATCTCATCTTGCCGCAGGCGCGCGCGCCAGGGACCAACGTCCCGCCCCGTATGGGACTCCCAGCCCCGACAGCCCAGGCCGCATACCAGACAAGGCTGGCCCCGGCCGTGCTGCTAGCCCGGCCGACGGCAAGACCCGGGTCGTGGTGCCCCTCCGAGTGCCGGACGGCCGCCTGCGGGAAGGCCGCAGCGC
>CAWDEB010000007.1:0-127691 GCA_963801155.1 uncultured Actinomycetes bacterium | reverse complement strand
CCTGAGGACAGCGCCCCGTGACCGCGTTCGCGCTGCGGCGTGGCTGCGGCTAGGCCGCCGTCGCCATGTCTTCGGCCATGGCCGTGATCTCGGCGAAACCCTCCCGGAGGGAGGCGAGCATGAGGTCCGGATCCGGCACCGCGGCGGTGTCGATGTTGACGCCGATGTGGCCGCGGCCGGCGTAGGAGAACAGGGTGGTGTTGAGGGCGCTGCCGATGGTGGGCCCGAAGGCGAAGAAACCCGTGACCTTGCTCCCGGCGACGTAGACCGGCACGGGCATGCCCGGCACGTTGCTGGCCAGGAAGTCGGCGTGCTTGAGGATCCCGCCCACGTAGCCGACCGGCAGCAGGTTGAGGGCCCCGGCGATCGCGCCAGTGACCGGGAGCGACGGCTCCCTGCGCGCCGCCTGGGTCACGCGGTCTATCAGGCGCATCCGGGTGACCAGGTTCCGCTCCCCCGCTGGCACGGTCAGCCGCAGCAGGGTGATCTTGTTACCCCAGTCCAGGTCGGGCCCGGTACGGAGGCTGATCGGCATGACGACCCGCAAGGACTCGACGGCTTGCCCGTGACGCTCGTGGTACCTGCGCAGCCCGCCCGTCACGGCCGCCAGGAAGGCGTCGTTCACCGTCATGCCGACGGACTTGGCCGCTTTCTTCAGGTCGTCCAGCGGAAGCTCGATCATGGCGAGGCGGCGTGTCATGGCCCGCTCCCGCATGACGGGCGACAGGGTGCTGGCACTCGGCGCGGCCGTCCGGTAGACGGACCGGGCCATCTCGGCGGCGCCCCGGGCCTGGCCGACGGGGTCGCACGCGCAGCGTATCAGGGCCGGGATCGCCGCTCCGGTTCCGCGCCAGGCCACGCGGACGTAGTTCTGCATCGTCGTGGTGACGGCCTCGGTGACCAGGGCGAGCGAGTCCAGCGTTTCACCTGGCGGCGTCGGCGGCATCTCGCCCAGGTCGGCGGGTTCACGCTGCAGGTCGGCCAGGATCGCCAGCGCCCGCATCCCGCCCACGCCATCCGACAGGCTGTGGTGGAACTTGAGCACGAGCGCCGCCGCGCCGCCCTCCAGGCCCTCGACCAGGGTTACCTGCCACAGCGGGCGGCTCCGGTCGAACGGTTCCGTCGCCGCCCACCGGGCCAGTTCAAGCACCATGTCGCGGGTGCAGGGCGCGGGGGCGGCGATCCGGCGTACGTGCCAGGACAGGTCGAAGTCCGGATCACAGGTCCATCGCGGGGCGGCCAGACGGAACGGGGGCTCGACGACGTGCTGCCGCAGCGAGGGCATCACCCGGGACAGCCGGTCGATGCGGCCGACCAGCACCTCCCACTCGGGCGTGCGGTCCAGCCAGACGACGGCGACCACGGTCGACCGGAGGATGGGGTCGCGTTCCATGTACCAGGAAAATGCGTCGCTTGGGGCCATGTACACACTGCCAGATCCCGCCATACTTGAAAGCGTAGGGCCGGGCCAGTTCGCCCGTCAGGGGCCTTCGGCGGCTCTGGTCGGGACCTTCGGCGCTAAACGAAATCGGAATATCACCGCATCCTCCGTTCAGAGCAGGTGACGATGTGGAGAAGGAGTTTGTCATGGGTCGTTACGCGGAGGAGTTCCAACGGAGCCTGGCCGATCCCGACGGTTTCTGGGGTGAGGCAGCCCGGGCGATCGACTGGTACCGGGCACCCACCACGGTGCTGGACAACTCGAACCCGTCATTCTCCCGCTGGTTCCCCGACGGGGTGCTGAACACCTGCTTCAACGCGCTGGACCGGCACGTCCGCGACGGCCGGGGCGGCCAGGCCGCGCTGATCTACGACAGCCCGGTCACCGGCACCCAGCGGACGTACACCTACACCGAGCTGCTGGACGAGGTGGCCCGGTTCGCGGGAGTGCTGCGCAGCCTGGGCGTGGACAAGGGCGACCGGGTCATCGTCTACATGCCGATGATCCCCGAGGCCCTGATCGCGATGCTGGCGTGCGCGCGGATCGGCGCGGTGCACTCGGTGGTGTTCGGCGGCTTCGCGGCGGCCGAGCTCGCGACGCGCATCGACGACGCCGCACCGAAGGTCATGGTCTCGGCCTCGTGCGGCATCGAGACCAGCCGCATCATCGAGTACAAGCCGATCCTGGACCGCGCCATCAACCTGGCGCGCAACAAGCCGGGGCGCTGCGTGATCCTGCAGCGGCCGCAGGCGGTCGCCGAACTGACCGCCGGGCGCGACCTGGACTGGAGCCAGGCGGCGGCCGAGGCCGAACCCGCGGACTGCGTCCCCGTCGCGGCGACCGACCCGCTGTACATCCTGTACACCTCCGGCACCACGGCCAAGCCCAAGGGCGTGGTCCGCGACAACGGCGGCCACGCGGTCGCGCTGCGCTGGACCATGGCCAACCTCTACGACACCAAGCCGGGCGAGGTGTACTGGGCGGCGTCCGACGTGGGCTGGGTGGTCGGGCACTCCTACATCGTCTACGCCCCGCTGCTGACCGGGTGCACGACCGTGCTGTACGAGGGCAAGCCGGTGGGCACCCCGGACGCGGGCGCGTTCTGGCGGGTCATCGCCGAGCACAAGGTCAAGACGCTGTTCACCGCGCCGACCGCGTTCCGCGCGATCAAGAAGGAGGACCCGGAGGGCAAGCTGCTCCAGGAGTATGACCTGTCCGGGTTCAAGTACCTGTTCCTGGCCGGCGAACGGCTCGACCCCGAGACCTACCGGTGGGCCGGCGAGCTGCTCGGCATCCCGGTCATCGACCACTGGTGGCAGACCGAGACCGGCTGGGCCATCGCCGCCGACCTGATGGGCCTGGAGGCGCTGCCGACCAAGCCCGGCTCGCCCACCATGCCGGTGCCCGGCTACGACGTGCGCATCGTCGACCCCGACGGGACCGAGATGGAGGCCGGCCAGACCGGCGAGATCGTGGTACGGCTGCCGCTGCCGCCGGGATGCCTGCCCACCTTGTGGGGCGACGACGAGCGGTTCGTCAGCTCCTACCTGTCTCAGCACCCCGGCTTCTACATCACCGGCGACGGCGGGTACCGCGACCGCGACGGCTATCTGTACGTGATGGGCCGCATCGACGACGTGATCAACGTGGCCGGGCACCGGCTGTCTACCGGGCAGATGGAGGAGGTGCTGGCCGGCCATCCCGCGGTGGCCGAGTGCGCGGTCATCGGGGTGGACGACGACTTCAAGGGCCAGATCCCGCGCGGGTTCGTGGTGCTCAAGGCGGGCGTCAGCACCGATCCGGACGTCCTGTCCGCCGAGCTCGTCCAGCTCGTCCGGGATCAGATTGGGCCGGTCGCCGCGCTGCGGCGGGTGGACGTGATCGCCGGCCTGCCCAAGACCAGGTCGGGCAAGATCCTCCGCAAGACCATGCGGGGCATTGCCGACGGCCGGGACGAGGCGGTGCCGTCCACCATCGAGGACCCCGCGGTCCTCGACGCGCTGCGTCCCGTCCTGACCGAACGGAACTGATTGGTCGGCACGCGCTACTTCCCCTGCCAGCGCGGCGTTCGGCCGGAGGTGAACGCGGCGTGGAACTCGGCGTAATCCTGGCCCTTCATCAGCAGCGCCTGGGTCATCGCCTCCAGCTCGACCGCGGCCGACAGGCTCATGTCCTGCTCTCTGGTCAGCAGCGCCTTGGTCTGCGCGTAGGCCTGGGCTGGCCCGGAGGCGAGCCGGCGCGCCAGCCCGGTCACGGCCTCCTCGAACGCGTCCGTCCCGGCTAGCTCGGAGATCAGCCCGATCCGGTACGCCTCGTCGGCGCCGATCGTGTCGCCGAGCATCAGCAGCCGGGTCGCGTGGCCCAGCCCGACCAGCCGGGGCAGCAGGTAGGCCGCGCCCATGTCCGCGCCGGACAGCCCCACCTTGGTGAACAGGAACGCGAACCGCGCCGCCGGGGTGCAGACGCGGAAGTCGGCGGCGAGCGCGAGCACCGCGCCGGCCCCGGCTGCCATGCCGTGCACGGCCGCGATGATCGGCGTCGGGCACTCGCGCATGAGCCGGATCACGTCCCCGGTCATCCGGGTGAAGGCCAGCAGCTGATCCGGCGGCATGGACAGGGTGGCGCCGATGATCTCGTTGACATCCCCGCCCGAGCAGAACGCCCGGCCGCTGCCCCGCAGGACCAGGACCCGCGCGTCGCCGCGCTGCGGGAGCTCGGCGAGCAGGTCGCGCAGGTCAGCGTACGCTTCGAAGGTGAGCGCGTTGAGCTTGTCCGGACGGTCGAGGGTCACGGTGGCCACGCCGTCGTCCACCGAGAACCGGAAGTGCTGCCACTGGCTGGTCAGCGGGGCAGATGCACGGAACGCGCTCATCTCGGGCTCCCTGGGTATGGCGATCTCTTGACTGCCGTCACAAAAGGTAAATATAAATATTGGTGATCCACCGTACGGGACACAAGGAAGTGCGGCCAGATGTGGCTCTCCCCTTCGGCGCATGTCGACACCTTCTGCCGTGACCGGCTCCCCCCGCAGGACCAGTGGCCGGAGTTCAGGTTCGACCTCCCCCAGCTCAGGTACCCGGAGCGGCTGAACTGCGCGGCGGAACTGCTCGACGTGACCGCCGCCCGGGAGGGCGAGGACCGGCCCTGCCTGCGCTCCCCCGCCGGGACCTGGACGTACGGCCAGACGGTGCGGCGGACGAACCAGCTGGCCCAAGTGCTGACCGAGGACTTCGGCCTGCAGCCGGGTAACCGGGTCCTGCTCCGCGGCCCGAACAATCCCTGGCTCGCCGCGGCCTGGCTGGCCGTGGTCAAGGCCGGCGGGGTGGCGGTCACCACCATGGCCCTGCTGCGTCCCAAGGAGATCGCCACCATCGTGGGGCTGACCGAGCCGAGCCTTGGCCTCTGCGACCAGCGTTTCGCCCCCGACCTGGCCGCCGGCGCGCCAGGGCTGGCCACGCTGTGCTACGGCGCCGGGTCCGACGACCCTGCGGGCCTGGCCGCCCGCTGCGCGGCCAAGGACGGCGCGTTCACCCCGGTGCTCACCGCGGCCGACGACGTGGCCATGCTCGCGTCCACCTCGGGCACCACCGGGCAGCCCAAGGTGGCCATGCACTTCCACCGCGACGTGCTGGCCACTTGTGACACGTTCTCCCACTACCTGATCAAGCCGCACCGCGACGACGTGTTCACCGGCACTCCCCCGCTCGGCTTCACCTTCGGGCTGGGCAGCCTGCTGCTGTTCCCCCTCCGCGCGGGCGCGTCCGCGCTGCTCATCGAGCGGGCCACGCCCCCCGAACTGGCCGACGCGATCGCGGCCCACGGCGTCACCGTGCTGAGCACTGCCCCCACCGCCTACCGGGCCATGCTGGCCGCGGGGAAGGCAACGTCGCTGAAGAACCTGCGGCGCTGCATCTCGGCCGGCGAGCACCTGCCCAAGTCGGTCTGGGAGGACTTCCGCGAGGCCACCGGCGTCGCGATCATCGACGGCATCGGCTCGACCGAGATGCTGCACATCTTCATCGGCGCGGCGGACGGTGACATCCGGCCGGGCGCGACGGGGAAGGCCGTGCCGGGATACCAGGCGACGATCCTGGACCAGGACGGTGCCGAGGTCCCCGACGGGCAGCCCGGCCGGCTCGCGGTCAAGGGCCCGACCGGCTGCCGCTACCTGTCGGACCCGCGGCAGCGGACCTACGTGCAGCACGGCTGGAATCTCACTGGCGACACCTACATCCGCGACACCGACGGCTACTACTGGTACCAGGCCCGCAGCGACGACATGATCATCTCGGCCGGCTACAACATCGCCGGGCCGGAGGTCGAAGAGGCGCTGCTGGGCCACCCGGACGTGCTCGAGGTGGCCGTGATCGGTGCGCGGGACGCCGACCGGGGCATGATCGTCCAGGCGTACGTGGTGCTTCGCGATCCAGCGTCCGCGAGCCAGGACAAGGCCGCCGAACTGCAGGAGTTCGCCAAGCAGTCCATCGCGCCGTACAAGTACCCGCGGGTCGTCGAGTTCGTGGCCGAGCTGCCCAAGACCATCAGCGGGAAGACCCAGCGCTACCGGCTACGGCAGCTGGCCGAGGAGAAGCTGCGGGCAACTCATCGCTGAGGAGGAAGGCGTGCGCGGCCGGCCAGAAAGGGAAGCTCAGCCGGTGGGTTTAGGGGCTGAGCAGGACATCGAGGGGTTCAGGCCGACGTAGTTCAACGGGCCTGCGGCGACGGTCAGCGCGATCGTCGCGCCTTGGGTGCAGCCGAAGTTAGGGCTGCTGAACTAGCCACGCCGGCCGGCGGCGGCGGCTCCGATGATGAGCCAGATGAACAGGATCAACGTCCCCTTACCCATAAACTCCTCCGCCCGCCACGGGCACAAACCCGGCAATACGCCTGCTGTGATAGTAGCTCGCGCGCAGCGCCTGAGGCCGACGGCGCGCCGTTCAGGACCGTTCCAGGAAGGCGCGGACGGCGGCCTTGTACGGCTCGCGGTCGTAGCTGTTGACGTACGCGCCGGCCATCCGGACCGGGTCGCCGAAGAAGTAGTACTCGTACAGCGCCTGGCGCCCGGAGAACGCCGAGATGCAGGTGTCCCAGACCAGCCGGAACAGCTTGACCCGCTCGGCCCCGCCCAGCGCGGCGGCCTGCAGGTAGGTCTCGATGTCGGCCGCGGCGGGACCGGTCACGTCGGCCTGCGTGGGCGTGGCCATCAGGCCGGACGCGCCGAGCTTACGCAAGATCTCGGGAAACCGCTGGTAGAGCCGGGGGTACAGGTTGCGGGCCGCGTTCAGCGGGGCCCACGCCGGGGTGAGCACCCCGAATTCGTTCGGCTCGGCGTCGGCCTCCGCCGCGCGGCCGAAGGCGCGGAGCATCTCCAGCGTGGTGATGACCTCCGCGACGTCGGCCTGGACGTGGCCGAACTGCTCGATGCCGATGGCCTCGGTGAGCAGGCTGACCAGGCCGAGGATGTACTCGGTCTTGGCCGTGGTGCGGGCGATCACCTGGTGGGTCATGTGCACGACGGCTGAGGTCCGGGTGTAGAAGCCGTTGCACAGCTCGGGGTCGCCGAGGACGAAGCAGCGCTCGTAGGGCACGTGCACGTCGTCGAAAATGACAACGGCGTCGGGCTCCTCGAACCGGGACCCCAGCGGGTGATCGTGACGGGGGCGACCGTAGTCGAGCGGTTCCCGGGCGAGGTAGCGCAGTCCGGGAGCGTCGTTCGGGATCGCGCAGGCGAAGGAGTACCGCTTGTCCTCGGGCGTGTTGCGGAGCAGGGTCGAGGGGAACACGAGCAGTTCGTCGGCGAACGGGCCGATGGTGGCCAGCAGCCGGGCGCCACGCACGACGATGCCGTCGTCGCCTTCGCGCACCACGTGCGCCATCAGCGAGCCCCCGGCCTGCTGGCTGGCGGCCACCGCCCGGTTGGCCTGCGGCGGGACCAGTGTGTGGGTGCACAGCAGGTCGTCCTCACGGACCGTTCGGTAAAAATTCCTGATGTTGTGGCCGAACTGCGGGTCAGCCTGGGCGAACCAGTCAGCGGCCGTGGCCAGGGCCATCAGCGCGCTGTTCAGGTAGTCGGGGGTCCGGCCCAGCATGCCGAGCGAACGGCCGGCCCAGACCTTGAACGCCTGGCCGCGTTTGGCCAGGTCCTCCGGTGTCCGCGGGGCCAGGAACGACGTGGCGACCGGATCCCCCGTCGCGGGCGAGGGATAGGTGAGCACGTCCCGGTAGGCGGGGTCGTGCTGCATGTCATAGAGCTCGGCGTAGCTGCGGATGACGTTGCGGAAGGCGGGATGATCGGGGATGTTGCGGGTGACGGTCTCGCCCTGGACCTCGACGTGCACGCGAGCGGCGGACAGCCGCTCGAGGAACTGCCTGCCGCTTCGCGCCGCCATATGCGGGACGGTACCGTCTGCCCATGGGCGTTCGTCAAGGGTGGGCCCGGCGGTGCACCTACTGGCTGGAGCCGAAGAACTGGCTGATCGTGACCGTGATCGCGATCGGCTGGTACGCCGACGGGCGCGCAGGCCTGCTCTGGGGAGTGCTGGCCGCGTTGTTCACCGCGGTGCTGCCGGCCTTGTTCATCTCCTCCGGCGTCCGCCACGGCCGGTGGAGCGACCGGAACGTCGGGGCCAGGCGCCCGCGGCTCGTGGTGCTGGCCTTCATCACCGCGTCGGTCGCGGCCGGGCTGATCGTGCTCCTGGCCTTCGGGGCACCCCGGCTGCTGATCGGCTACCTGGCCTTCATGCTGGCCAGCGTGGCGGTGCTCGCGGTCATCACCACGGTGTGGAAGATCTCGATCCACTGTGCCGTGGCGTCCGGTTCGGTGGCCATCCTGGCCTTCACGTTCGGGCCGCTGGTGCTGCCCGCCTACGCGCTCGTCGGGCTGCTCTGCTGGTCCCGGGTGGCGGTGAAGGATCACACCGTGGCCCAGGTCGTGGCCGGTGCGGTGCTGGGCGCGGGGGCGGCCGGGCTGGCCTACACCGTGCTGGTCTGGTTAGCGCCCCGGGCCGGGACGGGTGCTCTGACGGGGAGGCAGCAGGACGGCACCACCGCCAGGGGCCAGGCCGCCTGGGCGGCGCCCATCACCCCGCAGACGGCCTGGCTTAGCATGCAGAATGGCTGAAACCAGCGCGAGCGGTCACCAGGGTCACGAACACACGGGCGGCGGCGGCTCCGCGGACGGCCTCTGGCTCGCGGCAACGTGGCCGTTCGTCCGCGGCCAGTTGCCGCCACCGCCGGCGCGGGTGATCGAACTAGGCTGTGGTCCGCTCGGCGGGCACGTCCCGGCGCTGATCCGGGCCGGATACGACGCGACCGGAGTAGATCCCGAAGCGCCTGAGGGTCCGAAGTACGTACGGGCCACGTTCGAGGAGTACCGTCCGGACGATCCGGCCGACGCGGTCGTCGCGTCGGTCTCCCTGCACCACGTGGACGATCCGGCCGCCGCGGTGGACCACACCGCCGAGATCCTGGCACCGGACGGCGTTGTGGTCGTGGTGGAGTGGATCTCGGAGGACTTCGACGAGGCGACCGCGCGGTGGTGCTTCCGGTATCAGGTCCGCGACCAGGCCGAACCGGGCGCGTGGCTGGGCGGCCTGTACGCCGGATGGACCGCGTCCGGGCTCGGGTGGGACGCCTTCTTCCGGGCCTGGCTGGACGAGCACGGCCTGCACGCGGCCGCGGCCATCCGCCAGGCGCTCGACGCCAGGTTCGCCGTGACCCACCTGAGCGCCGGACCGTACTACTTCCCCGACCTGCCGGACGCCGACACAGCCGCCGAGCAGGCCGCGATCGACGCGGGCCAGATCAGGGCCGGGTGCCTGCGGTACGCCGGGCGGGTGGAGCCGGTACTCGACCCGGTCGCCGAGCGGTTACGCCTCGGGCCCGGATCCTGGCGGCCAGCGCGAGGATCCGGGCCCGTGACCGTTTTGGTGTCAGTGCACCATGTCCAGTTCGCGAGCCTGCTCGGCCGCCAGACCGCCCGTCGCGGCCCGGCGCATCCGCGGCAGGAGCAGCGGGACCGCGGAACTCGGCAAGCACGGAACTTCAGGAGTAGGCCGGGGCGTGGCGGGGCCACGGGCGGGCGCGTTCGAGCTGGGCGGCCACGGCGAGCAGCAGGGACTCGCCGCCGGGTGCGGCCACCAGCTGGACCGACCCGGGCAGGCCGGCGGCGGGCGGGCACGGCACGCTGGCGGCCGGGAAGCCGGCCATGTTCCAGACCCCGGTCATCGGGGCGAACCTGAGCGAGGCGACCACGCTGCGCAGCCACGACCGCTCTCCCCAGCGGCGCGCCGGCGGGCACGGCCAGGCCAGCGACGGCATGACCAGGATGTCATGGCGGTCGAAGAACGGCTCGAACGCCGCGCGCAGCCGGTCCCGGTCACCGTCGCGGGGCGGGCGCACGCGCCGCACCAGCTGGCCCGCGCGGACGTGGCGGCGGGTACGTCGTTCCAGGCCGGAGCCGGCCAGGTACGGGTGAGCGTCGCCGACCGGGGCGGCGAACCAGGTCGCGATCAGCGCGGGCGTCGCCCAGAGCGGGTAGGCGGGATCGTCCGTTTCCACGGTGTGGCCCAGCGAGGCCAGCAGGTCGGCACACTGGCGTACCGCCGCCCTGCACGACCGGTGGACCACGATGCCCAGGCCCGGAGGCCGTATCGACGCGGCGACGCGCAGCGACGACGGCTCGGCCAGGTCGAAGCGGGCGCCGGCCATCGCCTCCAGCACCAGGGCGGCGTCGGCCACGGTGGCGGCCAGCGGCCCGTTCTCCAGCAGGCCGCCCCAGCTGTCCGCGCCCACCTGGGCGGGCACGACACCGGGACCGGGTTTGAGGCCGAACAGGCCGCAGGCGGCGGCGGGGATCCGGACCGAGCCCAGCCCGTCGGTACCGTGCGCGATCGGGACCATCGCCGAGGCCACGGCCGCCGCCGACCCCCCGGACGACCCGCCCGGCGTGCGGCGCCGATCCCACGGGTTGCGGGCGATCCCGAACGCACTGTCGGTGAACGGGTAAATCGACAGCTCGGGCAGGTTCGTCAGGCCCACCACGACCGCGCCGGCCTGGCGGAGGCGGGCCACGACCGGGTGATCCTTCTCCTGCGCCGCGGCGGACGCCGCCGCGCTGCCCATCCGCATCGGCTCCCCGGCGACCGGGACGGCATCCTTGATCGCGACCGGGACCCCGGCCAGCGGCAGGTCCGCACGGTCGGCCCTCGCGTCGACCTCGGCGGCCTCCCGGGCCGCCTCGGCCGACCGGACCCGGACGAACGCACCCAGCTCCGCGTTGACCTTCGCGATCCGGTCCAGGTGGCCGGCCACCACCTCGGCCGCCGTGACCGTTCCCGACCGGACCGCGGCCGCGATCTCGGTGGCCGGTCGGCCCACCCAGCCGGCCATCCTCAGCTGGCCAGGGCGTCGTAGATGGCCTGGCCGTACTCGGCGCTGCGTTCGGAGCCGACGATGCCGGGTCCCATCTTGTTCATCATGTAGGAGATCGTCACGCGGCGGTCGACCAGCATCAGCGCCGCGAGGCTGGTCACCGTCTTGGTCGATGACCAGACGTTGGTGATGGTGTGCTCGGACCACGGGACCGTCCGGGCCTCGTCGCAGAAGCCGCCCCACAGGTCGACCACGATGTCGCCGTCGATGTCCAGCACCAGCGAGGCACCGAGTTCCTCGCCCGAATCGAGGTTCCGGGCCAGCGCGTCGCGTACGCCCTCGAACCGATCGTCACACTTGCCGATGAGATCCGCCATGGTGGTCATCTTCCTCGCCGCCGGGGTCCGCGGCTAGATCCAGTTTCGTCTAAACGGAGGGCTTACTACACTTACCGCCAGACCGGTGATCCTCGCCGGAACGCGGCCGAGCCGCCGACCTGACCGCGCCGCTCGCGCCCGCCCGGAACCTGGGCGCCTGAAATGGTATTCCGCGAGTTACCGCCGGTGATCTGTGGAAAGGTTGTGCATAAACTGGTGGATAACCTTCGGTAACTGCGGACAACCACCCATTTTCTGTGGATAGAGTGTGGACAGAAAAAACCTGTCATGAATCTGCCCTAAACCCTTGCGGGACACCCGCCGGCGCGTGTAGAAATACTTTCACCGTTTGGAAACGGGTACCGCTCCGGAGGTAACTCAGGGGACGTGGCAGGGATCGGGAAACCGATATCTACCGCGGGTACACGGCACCAGCGGGCGGCCCGCGGGGTCCGGCAGGCCAGGCAACTGGCTGACTAGGCGCAGCGCGGCCAGGCAAGGCCCCCTCCATCTCATACATGGAGGGGGCCTTGCTCTATTATATCCGGCAGGGATTGCTGCCGGGAGCCGCTAGGAGCAGCCATTGAGCATTACCGCACGGCCCGCGCCGAATGCCGCGCCCGCCCGCCTCAAGGTCCGCAAGAGCATCGATTCCCTCAGTGCGCAGGAACTTGCCGATTTCCGCCGGGCGGTCAAGCAGGCCCTGACGCTGAATGATAAGCGTGGCTTCGATTATTTCGCCAGTTGGCATGGTGTGCCGTTCGGCTGGTGCCAGCATCACGATCCGCTTTTCCTGCCGTGGCACCGGGCTTACCTTTACTGGCTGGAACTCGCGCTCCAGTCAGAGGTTCCCGGTGTGACGCTGCCGTGGTGGGATTGGTCGAAGGACGCGACAATTCCGTCCGCGTATTCCAGCGCGCAGGCGGACGGTGAAGAGAACGCGCTCGCGAAGGCTCCGATCAACGCATTCAATACCGCGCACAAATCCGGCTGGCCGACCGAAACGTCGCGCGCGCCGGGCGAAGTACCGCAGACGCCGGGCCCGCCGTACCAGCAGGAGTGGGCCTACGCGATGAAGGCGACGACCTATACGGACTTCAGCCAGCGGATCTGGACCGTGCACGACACCGTCCACGTCTGGGTCGGCGGCACCTTTGGCCAGGTCGACTGGGCCGCCTACGACCCGCTTTTCTTCGCCCACCACGCCAACGTGGACCGGGCGTGGCGGATCTGGCAGGCGGCCCACCCGGGGGCCAATCCCCCGGCCAACATCCTCGACGAGTCGCTGCAGACCGATCCGGCCATGAAGGTGCAGGCGACGCTTGACGTTCGTCAGCTCGGGTACGAATACGCTGGGACGCAATCGACCGTTCCCGGGAGCGCATGATGCAGCGCTGGACCTCCCAGGCTCTGGCCGTGCCCCCGCGGACCAGCTGGCAGCGGGCTGATCTGGAATTCGAGGGCGTCGAGCATGATGGCGCGTCCTTCGTGATGCACGTCTTCCTCAACCACCCCGACGCGGACGAGGCCACCCCACGCACGCCCGAGCAGCGCTACGCCGGGTACCTGACCGTGTTCGCCCACGGCGACTGCTGGGGCGACGTGGGCCACTGCGACATCCCCGAGCCGGTCAGCGCGTTTGACCGGCGCCCGCCCCACCCGCTGATCCCGTTCAACGCGACACTGGAGATAACCGATTCGCTCGGCGCCCTGCCCGACGGGACCGGCGAGATCACCGTGACCGTGCTCGCGTTCAACAAGCACGACGATGCGGAGGGCGTGCTCCGGTTCAAGGAACTGACCCTCCTCACGTACGCGTAAACAGGTTGGCGGAGCTGAAGGCCCTGGTCCGTTTCGCAGCAGCCGGTGAGCACGGTGAAGATCCCGCCGGGGGCGCTGCTGTGCTTCTTCACCGACGGCCTGGTGGAACGCCCCGGCGGCCGATTGGGACCGCCGATCACGGGTATGCCGTGCGATTAACCGGCCGAAACGCGAGTCGAGAGGAAGCGTGATGGCTACCGACCGGCAAAAGGAAGCTGCCCGGCAGAACATCGTCAAGGCCCGGGAGGCGCAAAGCGCCCGGGCGCACGGCGAGGAGGTGCCCCGCAGTGACGAGGGCCTGAGCACCGCCGAGAAGGACAGGCTGGAGGACCAGGAGTTCGCCTTCCCCAAGGAGCGCAAGGAGCCGCTGACCGACGCGCGGCACGTGCGCAACGCGATCGCGCGTTTCGACCAGGTGGAGGGGGTCAGCGACGCCGAGCGCGACCAGGCGTGGAAGCGGATCCTGGCGGCCGCGAAACGCTACGACGTAGAGGTCTCCGAATCCGACTGGCGGGAGCTGGCCAAGGGCGGCAAGGACCGCTAGCGCTAAGCCGAGTTCAGGTCCGCCGCGCTGGCCTGCGCCGCCGGATGGCGGGCCTGCGCGGCCGCCTCGCGTTCGGTTTCGGCGTTCAGCTCGGCTCCGATCAGTATCGCCAGCCCCGTCAGGTACAGCCAGAAGATGAGGATCACCACGCCGGCGAACGCGCCGTAGGTCTTGCCGTACGAGCCGAACTTGGCCACGTAGAACGAGAAGCCGAGCGAGGCGAGCAGGAAGATGGCCGTGCCCACGAGGCCGCCCGGGCTGACCCACTGCCAGCGGGGCGTCTCGCGGTTGTTCTTCGACGGCGTCCTCGACCCCGATGGCGGGATGCTCACACCCGACCCGGGCCAGCCGGGCCTCGGCTTGACGCTGCGGGACTCCGATGCGGAACGCTACCGCCGCGGCTGACCACTGCGGCGAACGTGGCCTCGGTCAGCGCGTCGGTCAGCGCGGCCCTGCGCCCGGAACCACTAGCCGCGCGTGCCCGGCTCGGCCCGGGGGAAGCGCGGCGGTCAGTGCACCGCCGCGGGCGGCGGGCGCCAGTGCTTCCAGCCGCGGTGCACGGCGACCAGCCGCGAGGGGCCGGGCGGAAGGCCGACCAGCTCCGCCCGGGGATGCAGCACCAGCCCGGCGGGAACCGGCTCCCACCAGCGCTCGCGGGAGAACAGCCGGCTGAACAGCTCGGGCGGCCGGCCCGGGGCCCGAGAATGAGTTCGGCCGGGGTCGGCTGGTCCGGCCGTTGCCAGCGGAAATCACCGGAGATCCGCAGGGACGAGCCTGTGTTGGGCAGGGCGGCGTGCGGGGTGAGGCAGTGGAAGATGATCACGTCGCCCGGCTCGTAGCTGGTGGTGGCCCAGCCGGGCTCGGCCGTCCCGAGCGGGCGCGGCGGCCGGGGCGGGCCGAGGTGGCCGCCGGGCCGGACGGCCAGGCCGCCGATCCGGACCGGGATGTCCGTCAGCGGGATCCAGCTCGTCAGCATGTCCTGGACGCCGGACACCCCGTAGTCGTAGTGGATGTAGCGGCCGCGCGGGCGGGCCTGCGGACGTTCGGGGTAGACGGCGCGCAGCACCTTCACCGGGTAGGAGAACGCGGCCGGCCCGAGGATGGCGCGGACCACCGCCCGCAGCGGCGGGAGGTAGGGGAGGCGGTTGAACTCGGCGCTCGTCATCGCGGCCCGGAAGGCCGGGTCGGCCAGCGCGTCCATCGAGTTGACCGCGCGGGGCTGGATCGACGGGATGCCCCGGTCGTCGACCCATCCGCCGGCCCGCAACCGGGCCAGGACGGCCCGCCCGGCCGCCTGGACCTCGCCGACGGGCAGCAGGCCACGGAAGAACAGATACCCGTCCGCGGCCAGGTGTCGGCGCAGCCCATCCGGGTCACTCACCAGGGCCGCGGAGTCGGCCAGCTCCTCCACACGTTCACGATAAGCGGGACGCATCGCCCCCAGCCGCGGGGTCAGAGCCCCAGGATCTGTGCCTTCTTGGCGGCGAACTCCTCCTCGGTGAGGATGCCCTGATCCTTGAGGGCGGCAAACTGCTTGAGCTGTTCGATTTGCGCGCTCTCACCGGCTTCGGGTGCGGCGGGTTCATTCTCTGGAGCAGGGGCAGGCGGGGCATCCTGGGCCTGAGCGGCCGCGGCGTTCCTCTGTGCGGACTTTGCTCCCATGTTGGCTGCAGTCCCGGCCACGACCGCGGTCGTCGCCAGTCGTGCAACGGGTCGACGTCGTCGCAACGGCATGTCAATCGCCTCCTGTTGTTTTGGTGCCGTCGGCGGGGGCCATTCGGCGCGAATGATGTGGGCTTGCCGACCTCAGTCGAGAGCGTCGGCCAAGGCGCCCATTACCTGTTCGATGATCTCGCGCGGGATTCGTGCGCCCTCGAGGATTACCCCGTTCGCATTGCGCACCGCTTCTGCGAACGGGGCCGCCCAGGTGTCCTCCCAGATGAGCAGCGCTGCTGAGGTGTTCGGCTCGAGGCTCAGAGCGGCGTAGGCGATGTCTTCGTCGCTGAGAATCCCGCCCACCTCGGCGTCGAGGCCCGCGAACCCGGCCAGCTCCTCGACAGCGTCGTACTCGACGACGTCCACAACGCCGTCGGCATCTTTCGTGATGAAGGTGAGGTCGATGATCCTGACCAGTCCGCTGTCCAGGAGCTTGGCGAGTTCCGGCACGATCTGACCGGTGAAGTTGTTGCCGGGGAAACCGAGAATCAGGTACTCCACCGGGCCGATGGCCATGGCATGTCTCCCTTCGGGCCCCGGCATCCGCGGAGCGCCACGGTCACAAGTTTCCAGGTACGACGAGAACGGCCCATCACCCCCGGAGGATGATTCACGGAGAAGCGGG
Organism: uncultured Actinomycetes bacterium; assembly: GCA_963801155.1. Taxonomy (GTDB): domain Bacteria; phylum Actinomycetota; class Actinomycetes; order Streptosporangiales; family Streptosporangiaceae; genus Palsa-504. Next base: position 111,795 of record CAWDEB010000007.1, on the reverse strand, counting down.
ATCCAGACGGGACGTCGGCGGCAGGCGCACGGGCCCACGGGCCGGGCCCCGTGGCACACAGGCCCCGGAGAGCGGGCCGGGGGCACACGCACTCCATTCGAGGCACGGGATCCTTACCGCGAGCGCTGGTATGACCGGTCCTCGCCGCCGAGGGATACCCGGGGTCCGGTTTAGGCGGCGGGTCCCCGGGTACCCGGGCACGCGTGCCATTGCCCTCAGCGCTGCCGCCACCGCCCGTTCGGGGAAGACCTGCGAAAGCCTGCGGATTTGTGGCCGCTCATGGCCTAGCTGCTGGGAGACGGCAAATGGCAGGAGACCTTCGGATTCACGCCTACATAGTTAAGCGGGCCTGCCGCTATGGTGGCTATGATCGTTCCGGCATGGGCACAACTCTCGGCGGACGAGCCGTAATAGCCGCGCTGACCGGCCGCGATGAGTCCGATGATCAGCCAGATCAGCACGATCAGACCTCCGACTCGCATATGTACCTCCAGAAGACGGGCCGTTCCTGCCGATGGAAAGAGCCGCGGATTCGGGTCGCCCTTTCGTCTACCCCGGCGGCGGCGGTTATCCGTCTGGAAGGGATCCATTATGCGCCGTACGGCGCATCTCGTGGCACGGGCGCCTATCCGGCTGGCCGTCCCGAGCGCCGGTGTATTGTTACTGCCGATGGCCTGGGATGCGAAGACCTCGGCCGCGTCGGCGGCGCACCAGGCTCCGGGCGGCGCTTCCTCCACCGGGCCTGGTGGAGACCCGCTGCGTCCCGCCCCACCTGGTGACATGTCGTACGGCTACACAACTGACCTGGCCGCGGTCCGAGCCGTCGTGTACCGCTACGCCAAGCAGGCCGGGTTGCCCGAGCACCGGGCGATCGACCTGGTGCTGGCGGTCAGCGAGGTAGCCGCCAACACCGTCCGCCACGCCAAGTCTCCGGGGTCGCTGAACATCTGGTACGACGCCCAGGAGATCGTCTGCCAGATCCAGGACGAAGGCACCATCCACGACCCCCTGGCCGGGCGGCGTAAGCCCTCGATGGACGCCATGGGCGGGCACGGGCTATGGATCGTCCACCAGGTCTGCGACGACGTCGAAATGTACTCGGACGAGACCGGCACCACGATCCGGCTGCACATGAAGCTGCCGCGGCTGCGGCCCGGCTCCTAGGGCCAGGTGACGACTATCCCGCTGGAATCGGCCGTGTGGTACAACAAGGGCGTGGATCTGCTGACGGTCTCTGTGACGGCCCGGGAGTCCGCTGGTGAGCCCTACACCCTGGTGGAGATCGCTGGCGAGGCGGACGTGACGAATACAGACGAGTTGCGTCGCCTGCTGGACGACGAGGTGTCGCAGCAGCCACGAACCATGATCATCGACCTGTCCGGCCTGCGTTTCATGGACTCCTCGGCCCTCCACACGCTGCTGCGGGCCAGCCGGTCGCTGGACCGGCAGGGCGGGGTCCTCGCCCTGGTGTCCCCGCAGCCCGCGGTGGCCAAGATCCTGCGGCTGACCACCGCCGACCGGCTGATCCCGGTCTTCGCCAGCGTGGCCGACGCCGCGGCTGGATGAGCTGCGGGGAAAGCTCATCGGTGATCCGCGTGTTTGGGACTCGCCGCGCTGGGATACGCTCTGTCCCAGTGGTGCCTACGACGCAGGCACGCTCCAACGCGACACGGTGTTACGCGGAGCGTGCGGATCAGGTGCCACTTTTCCGCTTCCCCTGACGACACCGTGACCCAGGCTCGTCAGCTAGGAGGCATCCGGGATGAAGATCGCCCTGGTAGCTCAGCACGCCACGCCACTGCGCCCGCAGGCCGGCTCTGGACCAGACAGCGATGACATCGGGCTCGGCGAGCTCACCCGTCAGCTCGCCGACCATGGTCACCAGGTGACCATCTACGCTCAGAAGCAACAGCCCGACGTGCCCGACCGGGCCGAACTCCACGACGGAGTGCACGTCGAGCACATCGACGCCGGGCCGGTCCCGGCCACCCCCGCCCCAGGCAAGCAGGACGATGCCGGCCTGCTGGACCGGGTTCCCGCCTTCAGCGGGCCGCTGCGCAGCTGCTGGGAGCGCGAGCGCCCAGACGTCGTTCACGCGCTGCGCTGGACGAGCGGCCTGGCCGCGCTGGCCGCCGCCCGCGACTACCGGATACCGGTCGTGCAGGAGTTCAGCTCGCTCAGTGTCACCGAACGCCGCGACCGGGTGCGGGCCGCAGGGGCGGACGCCGCGCGGATCAGGCTGGAGCCCGCGATCGGGCGCAGCGCCGCCGCGGTGGTCGCCACCCATTCGGCCGAGGTATCGGACCTGGCCAGCCTGGGCGTGCACCGGTCCTCGATCCGGGTCGTCCCGTGGGGCGTCGACACCGGCATGTTTACGCCCGAGGGCCCGGTGGCGAGGCGGAACGGCCGGCCGAGGCTGGTGACCGCCGCCGACCTGAACGAGCGGGCGGCGCTCGAGACGCTGCTGCGGGCCCTGACCCGGGTGCCGGGCGCCGAGCTCATGGTCGTCGGCGGCCCGGCCCGCGCCGAGCTGCGCTCCGACGCCGCGTACGTCAGCCTGGCCAGGTTCGCCGGCGCGCTCGGCATCTCGGACCGCGTCATCTTCACCGGCAAGGTCGCCCGCGACGCGATGCCCGCCCTGCTGCGGTCGGCCGACCTGGTCGTCAGCACCTGCCAGTACGAACCCTCAGGGATGACCTCGCTGCAGGCCATGGCGTGCGGGACGCCGGTCATCGCTCCCCCGGTGGCCGGTCACGCGGACGCCGTGGTGGACGGGACGACCGGCATCTTGATCCCGCCGGGACGGCCAGCCCTGCTGGCCCAGCGAATCCGGCAGCTGCTCGCGCACCCCATGCTCCTGGAGGCATACGGAGTCGCGGCGGCCGACCGGGCGAGGTCCCGTTACTCGTGGGGCCGCATCGCGTCGGAAACGCTCGCCGTCTACGACCGGGCCGCGGTCGCGGCGGCGCCTGTACGCCGCCAAGCTCGATCACATGCCCGCTGCTCGCGATCACCGGCATGCAGGAAACGTCGGTTGCTCGGCACCGGTTACCAGCAGGAAGTCGCGCTCGACAAGCTGTACGCCGACGTGGCCGAGTACGACCAGATGATCTACAACCCGGTCCAGCTTCCCGGCCGTCGTAGACATCGCCATCCGCACTCGCCTACGCCCGCCGCGGCGTCGCCCACCTCACCGTGCCGAACGACATCCAGGTCGCGGACGCGGACGCCGACCCGTGGCAGCACGTCGCGCCAGCCGTCGCTGCCCAGACCGCCGCGGTGTACCTGTCGCTCGCCGGGCAAGCCGAACGACGCGGACCTGCAGCGCGCTCGCCGACTTCCTCAACGACGGCGACAAGATCGCCATCCTGGCCGGCGCCGGGGCGCTGCACGCGCGCGAGGAACTGCTGGCGCTGGCCGAGACGCTGGCCGCGCCCTATCGTCAAGACGCTGCCGGGCAAGGCGACCGTCCCGGACGACTTCGCCGTACACCACCGGCGGGATCGGGCTGCTGGGCACCAAGCCTTCTCCGAGGAGTCTGATGGACGAGATGCGACACGCTGTTCATGGTCGGTACCAACTTCCCGTACACCAAGCACCTGCCCGAGCCGGGAGCGCAGCGGTCGCCCAGATCGAAGCCGACCCAACCCGGGCCGGGGCCAGAATCGCGACCGAGGTGCCGGTGGTCGGCGACGCCCAGCGAGGGGCTGCACGGCCTCGCTGCCGCTGCTCAAGCGGCGAGTCGGACACTCTCGCTTCCTGAACAAGTACCAGAAGGAGATGGGCACCTGGCGCAAGCACATGACCGCGCTGGAAGACATCGCGACCGGGAGCCGATCCAGCCACAGTACCTGATGAGCGGGTGAACGATGGCTGGCCGCCGGCGACGCCATCCTGACCTGCGACACGCGGGACGATCGCGACCTGGGCGGCGCGGCACTGGACCATCCGCGGCGACCGGCGAGTTCTACCTGTCCGGGAACCTGGTCACCATGCGCCTTGAACCTACCCACTCCCGCAGCGATCCGAAGGCCGCACCCCCTACGGGATGTCAAGCGCGAGGCTAACGCAGCCGCACCACGACCAGGCAGGCGTCGTCGCCCGTGTCGGAAGCCGCGCTGGCCAGTATGCGGTCGGCCTGGGCCGCGGCGGCCGACTCGCTGGCGTCAGGCCCGGCGGCTTTGGCCCCGGCGGCTACGGTGGCGACGAACTCGCCGAGTACTTCCTCGATGGACTCGCCGCGCCGCTCGATCAGCCCGTCGGTGAAAAGCAGCACGGTATCGCCGGGCTCCAGCGGCTGGATCGCTTCCTCGTAGCAGGCGTCCGGGTCCATGCCGAGCAGCACCCCTCCGGGCAGCGGAAGTTCGCGCGCGGCCCCGCCGCGCATCAGCACGGGCGGCAGGTGACCGGCCCGGGCCCAGCGCAGCACACGTGTCTCGGGGTTGTACAGGCCGCACACGACGGTGCCTACCACGCCCGAGGTGAGGTGGCACATCACGCCGTTGAGCATGCGAAGCAGGTCGGCTGGCCCGGCACCGGTGATGGCCAGGCCGCGCAGGGAGTTGCGGGCCGCGACCATGCCGGTCACCGCGTCGATGCCATGCCCGGCCACGTCACCCAGGACCAGCAGCACATCGTTGTCGGGGAGCAGCAGCGTGTCATACCAGTCACCGCCGACCAGGTTGCCCTGGCCGGCTGGCCGGTAGCGGACCGCGACGTCTATTCCGGCGGCCTCCACGGGCAGCGCGTCCGGCGGCATGATGGCCTGCTGCAGCCGCATCGCCAGCAGATGCTCCTCCGCGAGCAGGTCACGGGTGGCGGCCAGGGCGACTTGAGTGTGGTAGTGGGCCGAGACGTCCTGGAAGGCGCCGCGCAGTGCGACCACGCTGCCGCCCGCGTCGATCACCGGTTCGGCGAAGACCCGTATCTGCCGGATGCTCCGGTCGTCGGGGTGGACGACGCGGCAGGTGGCGGTCGCGGCTTCCCGGCGTTCCAGCAGGCGCTGCCGGAATCGCTTTACCTCGGGCCTGTCGGCCGCCATCACGTAGCTGGGCAGATCCGCGAGCGGGATTTCCGCTCCGGGCCGCGGCGTGAGGCCGAACAGGCCGAACGCCGAATCGGTCCAGCGCACCGTGCCGGTGACGAGGTTTTCCTCCCATCCGCCCAGCCGCCCGACCCGCTGCGCGTGATCGAGGAGCATGGTCCGGGCGGAACCCTCGTGATGCCAGGTGACGGCCACGCCGTCGTAGAACCTGGCCAGGCGCAGATCCCCCAGCGGCCCGGGGACGTGCTGGGGCGTGCCGTCGGCGAGAACCTGCACGGCCCGGGCGAACAGGCCCTGTCCGGATACGCTCGCCGGGTAGGCCTCCAGCAGGGTCAGCCCGGTGAGGTCCGCGCCCGTTCTGCCCTCAGGATCCTGGTAGCCCGGGCTGACGTGCTCGACGCTGAAGTCGGTCACCTGCCCCTCGGTGTCGCGGATGGCTCCCAGCACCAGCACCGACTCGGCCAGGTCGTCGAGCAGGGAGCACAAGACCGCCTTCGGCTGCGTGGCGGCCAGGTCACCGCGCGCCAGACGAGAGCCCAGGACGCGCGCGCACCCTGCGGCCACGGCAGACAGGTGCTGCCGGACGTCGGTGCTGAATTCCGCGAGCGGTCCCGGCCAGATGACCGACATCACCCCGAGCAGCTCCGCGTTCCGTTCCCGCAGCGCCAGCACGGCGCACGCCCCGCCCGGCGGACCGATGACCGGCCCCTGGTCCGGGCGGCCGGCGGGCCACCACAGGTCAGGGCCGCCGCGGGCGACCCGCTGCGCGGGGAAGTCCGGCTGCGGCGGAACGTGCCGCCAGCCGCTCGCCTCCCCGCTGGACAGGCCGGTCTCGCCGAGCAGGGCCAGGGCGCCGTCGGGTTCCAGCAGCCAGAGCACGACCGCCGCCGCGCCCAGCGGGGCCAGCACCTGCGCGGCCAGCGCGCCCACGAGCTCAGTGCCATCGGCGGCCAGTTCGGCGGCGGTCTCGGCCCGGAGCGAACTCGGCCCGGAGGCGCCGACGCTCGCGCTCGGCCTTCCGGCACCACGAGAACCTTCCCCGTCGGCAGCCGGGCCGGGCTCGTCCCGGGCAAGGACCGCGGCCGCCATCTCGCCGGGCGACATCCCGGTCGCGGCGGACAGGTTCGCGAGCTGGCCGGAAGCCTCGGCCGAGGACAAGCCGAGCCGCTCCATCAGCGCCCCTCGCGCCATCGCGATGAGGGACTGGTCGGCGGCCGCGGCGCGGATGCGGTCAAGCTCACGCCGCTGACGTTCGATGACCGCGATCAACCGCGTCACGTCCTCATCGCTGTCAGGCACGATCGTAAACCTCTCCGCTCGCCGTAACGCGGGCCGCTCCGAGATAACAAGCAACGTGCCGATCCAAGTAATGCCCAGGCCAGCAGCCTGCCCCGTGAGCCTCACAGGATTCTCAGCACTGTCACAAAGGCCCGTTCGGCTCATGATAATTACTTCCCCGACTACGATTCGTACAGATCGCTAACGAGGGGAGGACCCTGGTGACTGACACCGTGCAGTCGGGTCCGCGGCTCGACAGGTCCGGTCTCGAGCAGCTGCTCGAAGGACTGACAGCCGTCCGGGGCGGCGACTTCAGCACGCGCCTGGCCAAGACGGGCGACCCGCTGATGGACGAGATCGCCACCGTGTTCAACGGGATGGCGGACCAGCTCGACCAGTTCACCTCCGAGGTGACCCGCGTGGCCCGCGAGGTGGGTACCGAAGGAAAGCTTGGCGGCCAGGCCTCCGTTCCCGGGGTGTCCGGCACCTGGAAGGATCTGACCGACTCGGTCAACGCGATGGCGGGCAACCTCACCGGGCAAGTGCGCAACATCGCCCAGGTGGCAACCGCGGTGGCCAAGGGGGACCTGAGCCAGAAGATCGACGTGGACGCGCGGGGCGAGATCCTGGAGCTGAAGTCCACCCTCAACACCATGGTCGATCAGCTGTCGTCCTTCGCCGACGAGGTGACCCGGGTGGCCCGGGAGGTCGGCACGGAGGGCCGCCTGGGCGGCCAGGCCGACGTCAAGGGTGTCTCCGGCACCTGGAAGGACCTGACCGAATCCGTCAATGTCATGGCGGCCAACCTGACCGACCAGGTGCGCTCCATCGCCGAAGTCACGACGGCCGTGGCCAAGGGCGACCTGAGCCAGAAGATCCGGGTCGACGCCCGCGGCGAGATCCTGGAGCTGAAAGAGACCATCAACACCATGGTCGATCAGCTCTCGGCGTTTGCCGACGAGGTGACCCGGGTGGCCCGGGAGGTCGGCACCCAGGGCAACCTGGGCGGACAGGCCGTGGTCCGCGGCGTGTCGGGCACCTGGAAGGACCTGACCGACAACGTCAACGTGATGGCGTCCAACCTGACCGCCCAGGTGCGCTCCATCGCACAGGTGGCGACGGCGGTGGAACGCGGCGACCTGAGCCAGCAGATCACGGTCGAGGCCAAGGGCGAGGTCGCCGCGCTCGCTCAGACGATCAACCGGATGGTCGGCACGCTGTCCGCGTTCGCCGACGAGGTCACCCGGGTGGCCCGCGACGTGGGCACGGAGGGACGGCTGGGCGGGCAGGCCGACGTCAAGGGCGTCGCGGGCACCTGGAAGGACCTGACCGACAACGTCAACTCGATGGCGAACAACCTGACCAGCCAGGTCCGTAACATCGCCCAGGTCACCACCGCCGTCGCGCAGGGCGACCTGTCGAAGAAGATCGACGTGGACGCCCGGGGTGAGATCCTCGAGCTCAAGACCACCATCAACACCATGGTCGACCAGCTGTCCTCGTTCGCCGCCGAGGTCACCCGCGTCGCCCGGGAGGTCGGCAGCCAAGGCCGGCTGGGCGGCCAGGCCGAGGTCGAGGGCGTGTCCGGCACCTGGAAGCGGCTGACCGAGAACGTGAACGAACTGGCCGGGAACCTGACCAGGCAGGTCCGCGCGATCGCCGAGGTGACCAGCGCGGTGGCCTCCGGCGACCTGACCAGGTCCATTTCGGTCGAGGCGCAGGGCGAGGTGGCCGAGCTCAAGGACAACATCAACGCGATGGTGCAGTCACTGCGCGAGACCATCCGGGCCAACCAGCAGCAGGACTGGCTGAAGACCAACCTGGCCCGCATCGCCGGCATGATGCAGGGCCACCGGGACCTCGCCGTTGTCGCCGAGCTGATCATGGACGAGCTCGCCCCGCTGGTCGGCGCGCAGCACGGCACGTTCTTCCTGGCCGAGTCGGGGCCCGGCGGCGAAACCCGGCTCCGGCTCATCGCCGGTTACGGGCTGCGGGCGGGCAAGGCGGCGCTCATCCAGTACCAGCTCGGCCAGTCCCTGATCGGCCAGGTGGCGCGCAGCAAGCGATCCGTCGTCGTCGCCAACCTGCCCGAGCGCTATGTGAAGATCTCCTCCGGGCTGGGCGACGCGCCGCCGGCCAACCTGGCGATCGTGCCCATCCTGTTCGAGGACCAGGTCCTCGGGGTGATCGAGCTGGCCTCGTTCACCGCGTTCAGCCAGGTACAGACCGATTTCCTCGAGCAGCTGACCGAGACACTCGGGGTCAACTTCAACACGATCATCGCCAACGCGCGGACCGACGCGCTGCTCGAGGAGTCGCAGCGGCTCGCCTCGGAACTGCAGGCGAGATCGGAGGAGCTGCAGGCCCAGCAGGTCGAGCTGCAGCGGTCCAACGCTGACCTGGAAGACAAGGCGGCCCTGCTGGCCGCGCAGAACCGCGACATCGAGACGAAGAACGCCGAGATCGAGCAGGCCAGGCAGGAGATCGAGGAACGCGCGCAGCAGCTTGCGCTGGCATCGAAGTACAAGTCGCAGTTCCTGGCCAACATGTCCCACGAGCTGCGTACCCCCCTGAACAGCCTGCTCATCCTGGCCCGGCTGCTGGCGCAGAACCCCGGGCGGAACCTGTCCGCCAAGCAGGTCGAGTACGCCAACGTCATCCACTCGGCCGGCTCGGACCTGCTGCAGCTCATCAACGACATCCTCGACCTGTCCAAGGTCGAGGCGGGGCGGATGGACTTCCGCGCCGAGCGATTCCCGCTCAGCGCGCTGCTGGAGGACATCCAGGCCACTTTCCAGCCGCTCACCGCGGAAAAGGGGCTGGATTTCGCGGTCGAGACCGATCCCGGTGCCCCGCCGGAGCTGTTCACCGACCGGCAGCGGCTCCGACAGGTGCTCGGAAACCTGCTGTCCAACGCGGTCAAGTTCACCGAGCACGGCCACGTCGGCCTCCGCGTCGGCCTGACTGGCCGGCGCACCCCTGACGGGGGCGACATCCTGGCGTTCTCCGTGACCGACACCGGCATCGGCATCGCGCCGGAGAACCTGACCACGATCTTCGGAGCCTTCCAGCAGGGCGATGGCACGCTCAGCCGCCGGTACGGCGGGACCGGGCTCGGCCTGTCCATCGTCCGCGAGGTCGGCGCGCTGCTCGGCGGCGAGATCACCGCGGAGAGCGAGCTCAGCCAGGGCAGCACCTTCACCCTGTACCTGCCGTGCGAGCTGCCGGGTGCAGCCGCCGGCGCCGACGGCTCCCAGTTCGACGGCGTGACCGTCACGCCCAACGGCGACGGGCAGGCGGACGCGACGCAGGCCCTTCAGCTGCAGCCGGCGCTGCCGGACGACGGGTTGGCGGGCGGCAGGCGGCTGCTGGTTCTCGAGGGCACGCGAGGCGGCCTGCTGACCCTGCTCGCCTACAGCGCGGTCTCGGACCTCACCGGCATCGACGGGCCCGTGCAGGTGCAGACGGCGATCAGTCCCGAGCAGGGCATCGAGGCCCTCAGCGCCGCGCCGCATCAATGCATCGTCCTCGATCTCGGCCTCCCGGACGCTTCGGCCTTCGCCTTCCTCGAGCGCCTGCGGGAAGAGCCGGAACTGCGCGACGTCCCCGTGCTCGCGCACACCAGGGACAAGCTCGACAGCGCTCAGGCCCGGCTGGCCCGGCTGCGCTTCGGCTCCCAGCCGCTCGAGCTCCTGCCGTCGCTCGATGACCTGCGCGAACGCATTACGTTGCACCTGTCCGCGGCTCAACCCGAGCACGTTCCGGCGCTGATCAGCGAGACGGCGGCCGACGCCGGCGCCTCGTGTCCCGACGGAGGCCTCCGGGCACGAGGCGCTGCGCGGCCGGAGGGTCCTGGTCATCGACGACGACGCGCGCAACGTCTTCGCCATAACGAGCACCCTCGAGTTGCACGGCATGACGGTCACCCAGGCACCCGACGGGCGGAAGGGCATCGAGACGCTGCTGGACCGCCAGGAGCCCCACGACCCCGACCTCATCCTGATGGACGTCATGATGCCGGAGCTGGACGGATACGCGACAATGCACGAGATCCGGCAGATGCCCGCGTTTGCCACCCTGCCCATCATCGCGGTGACCGCACGCGCCATGCCGGGTGACAGGGAGAAGAGCATCGCGGCGGGCGCCAGCGACTACGTGACCAAGCCCGTCGACACCGATGAGCTGCTGGCCTGCATGGAGCGCTGGCTCACCCGCCGGTAACCGGCGGGTGCTGAGCCAGCTCACCGGCGGCGGGCCCGGCCGGCGAGTACCACGCCGGCCGCGGCGGCGGCCGCCGCGGCCGCCGCGCGCCGCCTGCGACGGCGCTCCCGCTGGCGATCCTCCGGAGTGGTGCCGCCCCAGATTCCGTACGTCAGTTCGTGGGTCTGCGCGAACTCCAGGCACTCCCGCCTCACCCGGCATCCGGCGCAGATCGTCTTGGCCCGGGCGATCTGCTTGTCAGCCGGGCCCTTCGCCGATATCGGGAAGAAGAGGTCGGGGTCGGCTGATAGGCACGCGCCTGCCGCCCGCCAGTTGGCGGCGCTCCCTGTCGCGGTCATCACTGTCCTCACGAAGGTCTGAGCTGGTGCTGCACGCGTAACGGCGCTGGCAGTGGCCCTCTGCTTCCCTGCGGCCCCTCCCCTACACCTCCGCGTCAAGCACGCGGGCCGGATGTGACGATCATCACATCACATCACGTTTATCCGCCTCGGGCCGGGCACACCCTACTCGTCCGTAATTCCGAAGGTCCCAGGGAGACACCGTGACGAAGGGAACGCTCCAGCCGCCGGCCCGACGCCGCCGGTTCGGCCGCTGACCTCCCTGACGCCAGCATCCGCCCCGGTTCGCGCGCAGAACTGAAAGAGCTACCCGACGGCGACCTGCTGGCCAGGGTCCGCGCGCTGCCGCGGGACAGCGAGCTGCGCGCCGCCGCCTGCGAGATCCTCGTGGACCGCTACGGCAAGCTGGTGCGCTCGTGCGTCCGGCAGTACCGCGGCAGCCCCGAGCCCACCGAGGACCTGATGCAGGTCGGATACGTCGGCCTGCTCAAGGCGATCAACAACTACGATCCCGAGTTCGGCACCAGCCTGTCGGCGTACGCCCAGCCCTGCGTGAGCGGCGAGATCAAGCGCCACTTCCGGGATAAGCGGTGGCAGATTCACGTCCGCCGGTCGGCTCAGGAGCTGCTGCTGGAGCTGCGCAAGGCCAACGAGGAACTCACCCAGCAGCTCGGCCGGGCGCCGGGCGAGGACGAGCTGGCCGAGCGGCTCGGGGTCAGCGAGGACGACATGCAGGAGGCCCGCCAGGCGGACCTGATGTTCAGCACATACTCGCTGGACGCCCCGCTGTCCGACCGGGAGGACCCGGCGCTGCTCGCGGACCTGCTCGGCGGCGACGACCCGGCGGTCGCGCACACGATCGACATGGAGGCCGTCAACGCGCACTGGGACGAACTGCCCGAACGCGAGCAGCGCATCCTGGTGATGCGCTTTTACGGCAATCTCACCCAGACGGAGATCGGCGACCGGCTCGGCATCTCGCAGATGCACGTCTCCAGGCTCCTCACCCGGGCCCTGGCCCACCTGCGGAGCAAGCTGCTCGAGGGAGACGACGGATCCGGTCTGCCGGGATCGCCTGACGACCTCGTGCGGAACAGAACAGCGGAAGGACTGTCATGAAAACCGGTACGGGACTCGCGGTGGTCGCCGTCGGGGCGATCCTCGCCTTCGCCGTGACGGCGAATACCTCCGTCTTCAACCTGAACACCGCCGGCTGGGTGCTCATGATCATCGGCGTCATCGGGCTGGCGATCCCGCGGCGCGGGTACGCCTGGGTCGGCCGGCGGCTGTTCGTGCGGCAGGCTCGCTGGCGGCCGAGGAACCGGGTCGAAGAGGTCGTCTACCCCACCTACGTCAACCGCAATCCGGCCAACACCCGGGTGCAGGCCGGCCTGCCCGCCCCGGGCGCGCTCGGCAGCCAGCACGCGACCACCCACATCGACGCCACCCGTGACCTGTCGACGGATCCCACCAGGGAGCCGCGCCCGGGCGAGACCGAGATCGTGGAAGACGTCTACGAAGACTGAGACCTAGGAGAGGTCATGACCATCACCGCTTCCCTCATCATCGCCTGGCTCCTCATCGGGCTGGTGATCGGCGGGCTGGCCCGGCTGCTCGTCCCGGGCCGTCAGCACATCGGGCTGATACTGACGATCCTCATCGGCATTGTGGCCGCGCTGCTGGGCGGGATCATCACCACCGCCATCATTGGCGCGGGGCATACCGTGATCACCTTCATTGTCGCGCTGGTCGCGGCGGCGCTGCTGGTCAGCGCGTTCACCACGCGTGGCTACGGCCGGTACCGCAGCCGCCGCAGGTCCGTTCGCTGGCGCTGGTAGCCCGGCGCCCCCAGGCGGCGGCAGCAGTCCGCAGACCGCAGGATCCGCCGGGACGCTCGTCCCGGCGGATCTTTCGTGTATTAGTGCGGATTGCCGCCAGTACTATTGAGTCGGCTGCGGCTGCCGTGAGCATCGGCGCTGGTGACGTTCACCAGGGACAACGGTCAGGATAAATGCCGCAAGACACCTGGGCGAATGGCTCCTACGCCGACCTCGTTGGCCTGGCGGAGCGGCGCGACGCGCTGCGCCAGGCCGCGGCGATGCCCGGCGCCGATCCGCGAGCCCTGCTCGACGCCTCCTTCGCCGAGCTCGATGCCGCCGTCGAGGCGCTGGCCAAGCTGGCCGAAGCCGCCGCCGGAGAACCGGCCGCCGCGGCTCCGGCGGACTCGCTCAGCGCGGAACGAGCTCTGCTTCGGGCCGTGTTCGCCCACGCGCCGGTGCCCTTGTTCGTGCTCGAGGCGGATGCCACGGTGCGGCGCGCGAACGGCAGGGCCGGGGACCTGATCGGCGCGCCGCCCGGGTACGCGACCGGCAAGGCGCTGACGGCGTTCGTGGATCTGCCGTCCCGCGCCGCGGTCAAGAGCCAGCTGGCCGCGGCCGCGCGGACCGGGAAGGCCCGGCTGGTGGAGTGCCGGCTGCTCGGCCCGGACGGCCCCGTGACCGCGACCCTGGCCGCGGACGTCATCACGCTGCAGGACGGCACCCGCCTGCTGGTGGTGGCAGCGGCCGCCCGGGGGTCCGCCCAGGCGTCGGGCCGAGCGTGCCGGACGGGCGGCTCTGGGGCGGACTACCGGCCGCGACCGATCGCTGCCATGACGCGGCGGATGGACATGATCACCGCGGTCACCAGGCTGCTGCTGGACAACAGCACGTTCAGCGAAGCGGTCACGCTGCAGCGCTGCGCCCGGCTGCTGGCAGGCGACATCGCCAGCTGGGTGATCGTCGACATCGAGCGGGCGGGCGTGCTGCGGCGCCAGTTCGTGATCGGCCCGCCTGACGGTCCGTCGCAGGAACTGGCCAGGAAGGTACGCGCCCTCGATCCGCAACCCGGCTCGGCGCCGGCCCAGGTGCACGCCGCGGCCACGTCCGTTCTCGTGGCCCACGCCGACGACGCCGGCGTTCTGGGCGTCGCCCCGGACGACACACCGCTGCTCATGCTGCTCGGCGCGACCTCGCTGCTCAGCGTGCCGATCACCGACGGCGTGACCAGCTACGGCGCGCTCACCCTGGCCCGGGCGCCCGGCGAGGGCCGCTTCGAGATCGCCGACCTGGGCCTGGCCGAGGAGCTCGGCCAGCACCTCGGCGTCGCCATCCGGGTGGACCGCATGTTCCGGCACCGTTCGGCCGTCGCCGAGGCGCTGCAGGGCAGCCTGCTGCCCGCGACGCTGCCGGATGTTCCGGGGCTCGACCTGTTCGCGGCCTACCAGCCGGCCAGCGAGGGGCTGGAGGTCAGCGGCGACTTCTATGACGTGTTCCCGGTCACCGGCGGCTGGGCCATCACGGTCGGGGACGTCTGCGGCAAGGGGCAGGAGGCGGCCGCCATGACCGCCGCCGCGAGGCACGCGATCCGGGTTCTCGCGCACTGGGATCCGGATCCGGCGGACGTGCTGGCCAAGGTGAACGAGGTCATGCTGGCCGGCGACTACGAGGACCGCTTCGTGACCGCCAAGCTCGCGTACCTGCGCTGGGAGGCCGGCGGCTCCGCGTGACGCTGGCCAGCGCCGGGCACCCGGGCCCGGCGCTGGTGCGGCCGGACGGCCGGGTCGACGTGCTGAGCGGCGGGGGCCTGCCGCTCGGCCTGTTCCCCGACGCCGACCCGCAGACCGAGGAACTCGAGCTCGGCGAGGACGACCTGCTCTTCTTCGACTCCGACGGGCTGACGGACGCGCGCAGCCCGGACATGCGCTACTTCGAGGACAGCCTCGCCGACGAGCTGGCCGGCCTGGCGGGCCGCTCGGCGGCCGAGACGGCCAGGATGGTGCAGAGCCTGGTCTCCAGCTTCGCCCAGGACGAACTGCGCGACGACCTGACCATCCTGGTCGCGAGGGTCAAGGCTCCGCCGGAGACTCCTAGGCGTGACCCGGGCCAGCAGCTGGGCCAGGTGCAGGCCCTTCCGGCCGGTGCGGCCTGCTGCTAGCTGGGTGCGGCAGGAGAACCCGTCGGCCAGGATGGCAGTGTCCGGGCCCGCCTCGCGCGCCGCGGGCCACAGGCCGCGCTCCGCGCAGGCCGCCGAGACGTCGTAGTGCCCGCGCTCGAAGCCGAAGTTGCCGGCCAGGCCGCAGCAGCCGGTGTCGAGAACGTTGACATCCACGCCGGCGCGGCGCAGGACCTCGGTGTCGGCGTCGAAGCCCATGATGGCGTGCTGGTGACAGTGCACCTGGGCGATGGCCCGGCTGTGTTGGCCCTGGGGGGCCGACCCCCCGGGCCAGCCCGACTCCACCAGCAGCTCGGCCAGGGTCCGGGTCTGCTTGGCGAGCAGGCGGGCATCGTCGCTGCCGAGGAGTTCGGCCGCGTCGGCGCGGAACACCGCGGCGCAGCTCGGCTCCAGGACCACCACGGGGACGCCGGGCTCGCAGGTCGGGGAGCAGGGTCTTGATGGTGCGGCGCAGCATGTGCTGGGCCACGCCGAGCTGGCCGGTGGAGATCCAGGTCAGACCGCAGCATACCGGCTTGGCTGGCACGTCGACCGTGAACCCGGCCCGCTCCAGCACGGTCACCGCGTCCCGGGCGACCTCTGGGTGGAAGTTGTTGCTGAACGTGTCGGGCCACAGGATTACGCGGCGGCCGGGACGCTGCTGGCTGCGGCGTCGGGCGGCGTACCAGGTGGTGAAGCGCTGCCCCGCGAAGCGCGGGAGATCTCTCTGGGAATCAATTCCCCCGGCCCGTTTGGCCAAAGAAGAAAGACCCGGAGTACGGCCGGACAGGTTCACCATTGCGGCCAGGCCGGGCACGGCGGTCACCAGGCGGGCCAGCACCGGCAGCCAGCCCATCGAGTAGTGGGCCGCGGGCCTGATCCGGCCCTCGTAGTGGTGGGACAGGAACTCCGCCTTGTAGGTGGCCATGTCCACGTTGACCGGGCACTCCTTCGTGCAGCCCTTGCAGGCCAGGCACAGGTCGAGGGCGTCGTGGACCTCGGTCGATCTGCCAGCCGCCGGTGATCACCTCGCCGTGGAGCATCTCCAACAGCAGCCGGGCCCGGCCCCTGGTGGAGTGCTCCTCCTCCCGGGTGACCCGGTAGCTCGGGCACATCGACTCC
The DNA here is from genome assembly GCA_963801155.1 of uncultured Actinomycetes bacterium. GTDB lineage: Bacteria > Actinomycetota > Actinomycetes > Streptosporangiales > Streptosporangiaceae > Palsa-504. Next base: position 95,820 of record CAWDEB010000007.1, on the reverse strand, counting down.
GCCCTCGTCGCCGCGGCACTTGCCGACGCCGACGCAGCGCGAGGCGGCGCCGGCGCGAACGTGCCGCCGTCGTCGGGTAGTGGAATTGACGTCTGCGGCTCGCGGCGGGTTCTAGCCGCGCCAGGCGCAGGTTCTCGTCCAGCCGGTACGGCGTCGACCACCTTGCCGGGATTCATCTTGTCCGGGTCCCAGACGTCCTTGAACTCGCCGAACGCCCGGATCAGTTCCGGGCCGAACATCTTCGGCAGCAGCTCGGCCCGGGACTGGCCGTCGCCGTGCTCGCCGGACAGCGAGCCGCCGTAGGAGACCACGAGTCGGCCGCCTCCTCGAGAACGACCGGTAGTTCGCGATGCCCGTCGCGGTGCGCAGCTCGAAGCTGGATGCGGCTGTGGACGCAGCCCTGGCCGAATGGCCGTACAGGACGCGCCGTGGTAGTCGTGCCGGGCCAGCAGCGTGCGGAAGTCGCGCAGGTAGTCGCCGAGCCGTTCCGGCGGCACCGCCGAGTCCTCCCAGCCCTCGTGGGTCTCGTGCCGGTCCGGCGGGTAGGCGGTGGCGCCCAGGCCCAGCTCGCGGATCGACCACAGGTTGTCCTCGACCGCCGGGTCCTCGAGGTAGGCGACGTGCGGCCTGGGGTGCATCGCCGCTCGGACTGCGACGACGTCGATCAGTGACTGCGCCCGTTCCTTGGCCTCCTCCTCGGTGTCGCCGCCGAACTGGATCATCAGCCAGCCGGATCCCTCGGGCAGCTTGTCGAGCGCGGCGCCGCCGAGGTGCTCCTCGCGTTCCAGCGAGATGAGCACGTCGTCCAGGCCCTCGAGGCCAGCGGCTGGTGGCAGTTGACGATGCGGGACGTGATTGGCCGCCTGCGCGATGTCGGGGTAGCCGAGCACGACCAGGGAGCCGAACGCGGTATCGTCACCAGGCTGCATCTCCGCGGTCAGGACCGTCACCAGGTGCTCTCGGTGCCGACCAGCGCGCGGGCGACGTTGAACCCTTCTCCGGCAGCAGGTCGTCCAGGTTGTAGCCGGACACCCGGCGCGGGATGTCCGGGTAGCGGGTCCTGATCAGGCGCCAGGTAGTTGTCACGGATGGCGCGCAGCCTGCGGTAGATGTCGGCCTTGCGGCCGCCTGCGGCCACGATCTGCTCGCAGTCCGCGTCGCTGGTCGGCCCGTCCACGTGCGCAGGCCGTCGTAGGTGAGGATCTCCAGGCGCCGGACCGAGTCGGCCATCTTGCCGTAGGCCTGCGGCGGTGGAGCCGCACGAGTTGTTGCCGATCATGCCGCCGATCGTGCAGCGTACGTGGGTCGATGGCTTCGGCCCCGAACCATCAGCCCGTACCTCGGCCGCGTCGTTGAGCTTGTCCAGCGCGATGCCGGGCTGGACGCGACCGCCGTGCGGCCGCCCGGATCGACTCGAGACTACCTGGTGGCAGTACTTGGTCCAGTCGATCACCACCGCGGTGTTGCAGCACTGCCCGGCCAGGCTGGTGCCGCCGCCGCGGGACACGACCGGCGCGCCGAACTCGGCGCAGACGCCCACGGCGGCCACCGCGGCCTCGGGCGTTCTCGGCACCACCACGCCCAGCGGGGGCTGGCGGTAGTTCGACCCGTCGTGTGCGTAGGCACCGCGGCTGCCCGCGTCGAACCTGACCTCGCCGTCGACCTTCTCGGCCAGAACGGCCTGGAGCTTGTCCGTGTCCACCGGAGGGCGAGTCCTTTCTGTGTCCATTTCCGGGCGACGCTGGAGTTGCTCCACTACCCGGCCGGCGGCGAGTTACTCCCAGCGTTGCGCAGTGGCTCAGGCGGAACGCGAACCTTTGGCCCCGGCCACGATCTGGGCGGCCACCTCGGTGACCTTGACGTGGCGGCGCTGCGATTCCTGGCGCAGCCGCCGGAGCGCGTCGTCGGCGTCGCAGCCGAGCGCGTGCATCAAGATTCCCTTGGCCTGGTCCACCACCGAGCGGGCCACCACGGCGTCCTTCAGCTGGCTGGCCGTACGCTGCGCCTGGCCGTAGGCCGTCGCGTTGGCCAGCATCGCCCCGCCGAAGGCGGCCAGGGTGCCCGCCATGGGGCTGGACTCCGCGTCCAGCACGCCGGGCCGCACCCCGAACAGGGACAGGACCAGGGCTCCGCGCGGGAGTTCCCGTACCAGGTGAACCGAGCAGCGCACGCCGAGGCGCAGCGCCGCTTCCGCATACTCGGGCCAGCGGGCCTCATCCAGCATGTCCGGGCAGCTGACCGGGACGCCCTCGTCCGCGGCCGCGATCAGCGGACCGCGCCCGCTGCTCAGCTGCAGGTCGGCGAGCTCGGCCAGGTCCGGGTGAGTCGCCGCGGCGGCGGCCACCTCGCCGTCGAGCCAGACCGCCGCGTGCGCTCCGGCGCAGGCCGGCACCTCCCAGGCGGCCAGCTCGGCGAGCCTGTTAAGCGACCTGGCCTCTCCCCCGTTGGTGAGGCTGAGCAGTTCGGCCGCCTCGTGCCCGAGATGCTCAATGGGCAACGGGCCCTCCCTGGCTCGTGTCAGCAAGCTCGTGCCAGCAAGCTCGTGCCAGCAAGCTCGTCTCAGCAAGCTCGTCTCAGCAAGCTCGTGTCAGCAGGTGGCGGGCGGGCCCGCCGGGGCCGCCTGCACCGGCACGGGCGGGGCGACGGGATCGCCGCCGGACCGGGTGACGAAGCGGATGGCGGGGATGCGCGCGGCGCATGATGCCAGGCGCGCCCCCGAGGCCGTCGTCTTCTGGATGGTCATCTGGCACCAGGGCCGGGTGGCCCAGGGCGAACCGCCTCCCGCGGAGTAGCCGGTTTCGCAGGTTGCCACGCCGTGTGCTCGGCTGCTGAGCAGCGCCCCGATGGTGATCATCGCGAACATGACGGGGACCAGGACGAACGCGTAGATGGTCGTGCCCGCGCGCAGCCAGCGAACCCGCCGCGGCCGCGGCCGGGCCAGCGGTTCCGCGCCGACCGGCTCTTCGGCGTTGAGACGGGTGAACATGGCGAACATCGAAGCGAGCTGGGGCTCGCTGGCCTGCAACGTGCCTTCCATGCGGTCAAGAACACGTTGCTGGGCGGCAGGCAGGGTCACGCAAAGCTCCTAGCACCAGGACGGACGGCGGGGCGGAACTCTCGCCTACCCCCGCCTTCTGGCCACAAACGGCATTAGTGGCAGCTTACCGGCTCGGTTACTCGCCCGACTCGGCCAGGCACGATTACGTCAGGAACTGTTCGGTGCTGTTCAGTCACCTCCCGCGATGCTAGTCGCCGGCCAGCTCGGCGAGGCGTTTGGAGGCCCGGCCGAGACCGTACCTGGCGCGGGTGAGGCCTGCCCACGGGTCGTCGGCGCTCTTCAGCCGGGCCCGGATGGTCGAGATGGTGAACCGGCCGGGCTCCAGCCCGTCGTCCTCCACCTCCGACCAGCTCAGCGGCGTGGACACCGGCGCGCCGGGGCGGGCGCGGACGGCGTACGGCGCCACGACCAGCTGCGCGTAGGCGTTGCGCATGACGTCGGCGTAGACCCGCTCGCCCCGCTTGTCCTTACGCTGCTCGGTGGTGATCACGTCGGGGTGCCTGGCGGCCAGCAGGGCGGCCGCGCGGTGCGTGAACTCGCGCACCGATCGAAGCCGGCCCGCCGGTCGAGCGCCACGTGCACGTGGAGACCACGGCCCCCGGTGGTCCGGACGTAGCTGGTCAGGCCCAGCTCGCCGTCGAGGAGCTCACGGGTCCACAGCGCGGCGCTCCGCACTTCGGCGAAATGCTCGTCGTCAGGCGGATCGAAGTCGAAGACCAGCTGGTCCGGCGCGTCGAGCTTGTCGGCCCGGCTGGTGAAGGCGTGCACCTCGATGCAGGCCTGGCTGGCCAGGTAGACCAGATCCGCGGGCTTGCCGCAGACCGCCTGCTCGACCACGCCGCCCTCCTTGGGCACCTCGACCCGGCGGATCCAGTCCGGGAAGTACGCCGGGACGTTCTTCTGCACGATCCGCGGGCCGGTGAGGCCGTCCGGGTAGCGCATCATCGTGACCGGCCGGTCGCGGAGCCACGGCAGCATCCGGCCCGCGGCATCCGCGTAGTAGCGGGCCAGGTCCTCCTTGGTGATCCCGTCGTCGGGGAACAGCACCTTCCCGGCGTTCGGGATCCGCACGGCGATGTCACCGGCGGTGATTTCCTCTGTCACGCTGCACTCCCGGGTCGTCCTGCAGGGCCAAGGGGTCCAGGTCACCCAGCGAGACCACGCCGGCGACCTGCCCGTCGTCGATGACCGGCAGCCTGCGCACCGCGTGCTCGCGCATCAGCCGCACCGCGACGGCCGCGTCGTCGTCCGCGTTGACCCCGATCAGGTCGCCGCTGCTGAGCGGGCCCACCGGCTCGTCCGGCGTCCTCGACTCCGCCACGGCCCTGACCACGAGGTCACGGTCGGTCACCAGGCCGCGCAGGGCCTGGTCGTGGACCACAAGGACGGCGCCCACTCCCCAGTCCCGCATGGTCCGCGCGGCGTCGCCGATCGACTGGTAGTAGTCCACCCCGATGGGGCCCGGGGTCATCACATCACGCACCTTGGCGTTCATGACTTCCTCCACGTCGTGGTTCGGTTGATCCCGTACTTGTGCGCTACCAGCCGGGACCGGACCTAAACGGAGGCGAGGGGTCAGGGTCACGCCCGGCCGAGGAGGCGGTCCAGCGCGCGGCTCACCTCGTCGGCCAGGGCGGTATCGGGGGAGGACGGGCGGCCCGCGGGGTCCGGTCCGCCGGACGGGGACCAGGGCCTCGGGCTCCCGCACCAGGCCGCAGTCCAGGCACTCGACCTGGCCCAGCCGCCTGATCAGGTGAGCGCTGCGGCACTTGGCGCAGCGCTCGAGCTCGGCAGTCCAGTCGGCCGATTCCTGGCAGGCCGGGCAGATGAGCACCAGCTGGTCGTGCACCACCCCGCGCCGCCAGGGACTCTTTCCCCGTTCCGGGTCCGTCTGCCGCATGCCGCAGCGGTAACACGGCACTGTGTCTCAGGCCTCCCCTGACGTCACACAGCGGAGCTAGCCGAGTGCGGCGAGCGCCTTGGAGTACTCCGCCAGATCGCGCGCCTGCGGGATGGGGTTGACCACCTTCCACCGCACGACGCCGTCCTTGTCGATGATGAACGTGCCCCGGGTCGCGATGCCGCGCTCGGAGTCGAACACACCGTACAGCTTGGCCACCTCTCCGTGCGGCCAGAAGTCCGACAGCAGCTCGAAACCGAAGTGCTCCGCGTCGGACCAGGCCCGGTGGGTGTACGTGGAGTCCACCGACACGGTGAGCAGCTCCACGTCGTCCCTGGTCACCTCGGGGAACTCGTCGCGGATCGCGCACAGCTCGCTGGTGCACACGCTGCTGAACGCCAGCGGGTAGAAGACCAGCACGACGTTCTTGACGCCGCGGAAGCTGGACAGCCGCACGGGCGTGCCGTGCTGGTCCCTCAGCTCGAAATCAGGCGCCTGATCGCCAACCTCAACCGCCATGCCTGGTCCTTTCGCTGGATCGAGGGCCCGCCGCCGCAGGCGGCCAGGCTAGCAATGCCCGTACCACCCAAGTCTGCCACCTTTTCGGCGAGCGTGGGGCCACGTTCCGTTCGGCATAAAAATCAAGACGAACGGACGGTCAGCGCGCCCGCGACGCTGCTTACGGCGCGCCTTCGGCACCTGTGCTTATCGGCGCGCCTTCGGCGCGACTAGGCGCGTGCCTGACCAGTCGCGGGCCGCGCTCACGCTCGAGGTCTGGGACAGACCCGCCGTCGGCGCGGCCTCGCCGATGTCGCTCGGCTCCACGTGGCCTGACCTGCCCGCCTTCGGCGTGAGCAGCCAGATGTACCCCCCGTCGGCCAGCGGCGTGAGGGCGTCGACCAGCGCGTCGACGAGGTTGCCGTCCCCGTCGCGCCACCACAGCAGGACCACGTTGACCACGTTGTCGTAGTCCTCGTCGACCAGTTCCACGCTGTTTACCTGTGTGATCGCGTCGCGCAGCTGCTCGTCGCAATCATCGTCGTAGCCGATCTCCTGCACCACCTGGCCCGGCTTGATACCGAGCCGCTCGGCCTGGCCGCGTTCATCCTGGGCCTGGCCCGCGGTCGCGCTCACTGACGTCCTCCCTGAATCCCTCCCCGCGTCGGCGCGCCTTCCGGCGGTGACGCGTCAGCACTTCTTGTTGGGACAGTTCACACTGGGTCGGCCCGGCGCGCAAGTGGCAATCGCCCCGGCCGGGTAAACCGCCGCCATAAATTGATCTGCCTGATCCGTTGGCTGGCTACGCAGCACGGCTCCGAGCACGTAGAGTAATAGCTAGTCCGCTCTCCGCGAAACTGGTCCCCCGGCCGGGTCTTACCGGCCCGGACGGTTCGCCGCCTCCCCCGCACGGCGGTTACCGTCAAGTAGAGATGCGCTCGGGGCCAGTTCGTACGACGATTGGTCTGGACAACACATCAAGAACTGTAACCCGCGGCCGCACAGCCGCCCGATCTACTGCGGAAGGCGAGGCTACCCCGTGGCTTCCGGACGCCAGCGATTCCCCATCATCAGCGACGGGCTGCCGACACAGCTGCCCGATATCGATCCGGACGAGACACGCGAATGGATCGAGTCGTTCGATACCGTCGTCTGGACCAGGGGCCGGGCGCGCGCCAGATACGTCATGCTCCGGCTGCTGGAGCGGGCGCGCGAGCAGCAGGTCGGGGTGCCCGGACTGCGCAGCACCGACTACATCAACACGATCCCGCCGGAGCGGGAGCCGTGGTTCCCGGGCGACGAGCATGTCGAGCGGCGGATCAGGGCCTACATCCGGTGGAACGCCGCGGTGATGGTGTCCCGGGCCAACCGTCCCGGCATGGGGGTAGGCGGGCACATCGCGACGTATGCCTCGGCGGCGTCGTTGTATGAGGTCGGGTTCAACCATTTCTTCCGCGGCAAGGACCACGGCGAGTCCGGCGATCAGGTGTTCATCCAGGGGCACGCGGCGCCGGGCATCTACGCGCGGGCGTTCCTGGAGGGCCGGCTGACCGAGGACCAGCTGAACGGGTTCCGGCAGGAGCTGTCGCATCCGGGCGGGGGCCTGCCGTCTTATCCGCATCCGCGGCTGATGCCGGAGTTCTGGGAGTTCCCCACGGTGTCGATGGGGCTGGGCGCACTGAACTCGATCTACCAGGCCCGGTTCAACCGGTACCTGCTGGCCCGCGAGATCCACGACACCTCGCGGTCGCACGTGTGGGCGTTCCTGGGCGACGGCGAGATGGACGAGCCGGAGGCGCTCGGGGCGATCGGCCTGGCCGCCCGGGAGGAACTCGACAACCTCACCTTCGTCATCAACTGCAACCTGCAGCGGCTGGACGGCCCGGTGCGCGGCAACGGGAAGATCATCCAGGAGCTCGAGGCGTTCTTCCGCGGCGCGGGCTGGAACGTGATCAAGGTCATCTGGGGCCGCGACTGGGACCCGCTGCTGGCCCAGGACACCGACGGCGTGCTGGTCAACCAGATGAACACCACGCCGGACGGCCAGTTCCAGACCTACAGCGTGGAGTCCGGCGCGTACATCCGGGAGCACTTCTTCGGCGACGACCCGCGGCTGCGCGCGATGGTGGCGCACCTGTCCGACGACGAGCTGCGGAACCTGTCCCGCGGGGGGCACGACTACCGCAAGGTGTACGCGGCGTTCAAGGCGGCCCGCGAGCACACCGGGCAGCCGACGGTGATCCTGGCTCACACGATCAAGGGCTGGACGCTGGGCAAGGACTTCGAGGCCCGCAACGCCACGCACCAGATGAAGAAGCTCACCGTGGCCGAGCTGAAGGAGTTCCGGGACCGGCTCTACCTGCCGATCCCGGACTCGGCCCTGGAAGCCGAGCTCCCGCCCTACTACCACCCGGGCGAGGACTCCGACGAGATCCAGTACATGCGCGAGCGGCGGGCCGCCCTCGGCGGGGTGCTGCCGCGGCGGGTGGTCCGGGCCAAGCCGCTGCCGCAGCCGCCGGACTCGATCTACGACGAGCTGCGGAAGGGCTCGGGCAAGCAGGCGGTGGCCACCACGATGGCCTTCGTCCGGCTGCTCAAGGAGCTGATGAAAGACCCCGAGATCGGAGAGCGGTTCGCGCCGATCATCCCGGACGAAGCCCGGACGTTCGGCATGGACTCGCTGTTCCCCACGGCCAAGATCTACTCCCCGCACGGGCAGACCTACGAGGCGGTGGACCGCAACCTGCTGCTGTCCTACAAGGAGTCCGAGAAGGGCCAGATCCTGCACGAGGGCATCAGCGAGGCCGGCGCGATGGGCTCGGTGATCGCGGCCGGGACCTCGTACGCCACGCACGCCACGCACATGATCCCGGTGTACGTGTTCTACTCGATGTTCGGCTGGCAGCGGACCGGCGACCAGATGTGGGCGCTCGGCGACCAGCTCGGGCGGGGTTTCCTGCTGGGCGCCACGGCCGGCCGGACCACGCTGGCCGGCGAGGGCCTGCAGCACAACGACGGGCACTCGCTGCTGCTGGCCTCGGTCAGCGAGGCGTGCGTGTCCTATGACTGCGGCTGGGCCTTCGAGCTGGCCTACGTCGTGCGGGACGCGCTGCGCCGGATGTACGACGCCACGCCGGAGCACCCGGACGGCGAGAACATCTTCTACTACCTCACCGTGTACAACGAGCCCTACCCGCAGCCGCCGGAGCCTTCGTCGATCCCGGGCGGGCCCGCGGCGCTGGAACGGGGCATCCTGCGGGGCCTGTACCTGTACGCGCCCGCGCTCGGCTCTGACGCTTCGGCGGCCTCCGGTCCCGGCTCCGGTCCGGCCCCCGGTCCGGCCGTGCGGGACTGGCCCACGGGATGGTCGGAGGCCTCTGCTTCTTCTGCTTCTTCCGAACGGGACGTGGTACCCGTGCCCCGGGCCCAGATCCTGGCCTCCGGGGTCGCGCTGCGGCAGGCGCTCGCGGCGCAGGAGATGCTGGCTAGCGACTGGGGCGTGTCGGCCGACGTCTGGTCGGCCACGTCCTGGACCGAACTGCGCCGCGAGGCGCTGGCCTGCGAGTCGTGGAACATGCTGAACCCGGCTTCGGAGCCTCACGTGCCGTACGTGACGTCGGTGCTTTCTGATGCCGACGGGCCGATCGTGGCGGTATCGGACTGGATCAAGGCGGTGCCGGACCAGATCGCCCGCTGGGTGCCCGGGACGTTCACCTCGCTGGGCACCGACGGGTTCGGGTTCTCCGACACGCGCCCGGCGGCCCGGCGGTTCTTCCACGTGGACGCGGAGTCGATCACCGTAGCGGTGCTGTGGGAGCTGGCCCGCAGCGGCGCGGTCGACGCCGGGTTCCCGGCCCAGGCCATCGCCCGGTACCGCCTCGACCTGCCGGTCAGCGAGGCGCTGTCGTAGGTGCGTGTTTGATTACGCTGTAGGGATGGCGGCGGAGCAGCGGGCCCGGGGCGGCGGGCCGCGGGTTAACGCGGAGACCGTGCGGCGGATGGAGCGGGCCACGGGGGCGCTCGGCACGGCCGCGATCTCCGCCATGGACGAGCGGCTGCCGTGGTACCGGAACATGTCGGCCGAGAACCGGTCCTGGCTCGGGCTGGTCGCGCAGGCCGGGATCGCGGCGTTCCTGGACTGGATCAGGCACCCGGAGCGGAACCGGCCCGCGGTGACCGAGGTGTTCGGCACCGCGCCGCGCGAGCTGGCCCGGGCGGTCAGCCTGCAGCACGCGGTCGAGATGGTGCGGGTCATCATCGACGCGGTGGAAGCGCAGGTCGACGAGCTGGCCGCGCCGGGCGACGAGGCCGAGCTGCGGGAGGCGGTGCTGACGTACGCCCGGGAGATCGCCTTCAGCGCGGCGCTGGTGTACGCGCGGACCGCGGAGGCGCGCGGCGCGTGGGACGCGCGGCTGGAGGCGCTGGTGGTCGACTCCCTGGTACGCGGCGAGACCGAGGACTCGCTGCACTCCTGGGCCTCGGCGCTGAACTGGTCGTCCTCCCCCGTCACCGTGGTGGTCGGCACCATCGGGGACGATGAGCCCAAGACGGGTTCCCCCGCCGGGGTAGAGCCGCTGATCGAGGAGCTGCGGGCGCAGGCCAGGCGAGCCCGGCTGGACCTGCTGGCCGGCGTGCACGGCAACCGCCTCATCCTGGTCGTGGGGGGCTGCGACGATCCCATCGCCGCCGCCGAGCGGTTCGCCGGGCGGTTCGGGCCGGGACCGGTGATCGCCGGGCCGCTGGTCCGCGACCTGCGCGCCGCGTGGGTCTCGGCGCGTGCGGCGCTGGCCGCGCTGCGCGCGGCCCCGGCCTGGCCGGACGCGCCCCGGCCCGCGGGCGCCGACGACCTGCTGCCCGAGCGCGCGCTGGACGGCGACCCCGACGCCCGTACCGCTCTGATCAGCGATGTCTACGAGCCGCTGCTGGGCGGCGGGCACGCCCTGCTCGACACGCTCACGACCTACCTGGACCAGGGCTCATCGCTGGAGGCCACCGCGCGGCTGCTGTTCGTGCACCCGAACACCGTGCGCTACCGGCTGCGGCGGGTCGCCGAGCTCACCGAGTACACCCCCTCGGCCGGGCGGGACGGTTTCACCCTGTGGGTCGCGGTCGCGCTGGGTCGCCTGGCGGCCAGCCACTAGCCGGAGACGACTGAGACACGGAGACGCGCGGGGTAACGCTCCGGTAACGTTAGCGTGAACATTAATTGTAGGAATGCGACAGAATTACTTGGGCCAACTTCGTACTGTTCGACATTCATGTGGCGGAGTCCTACAGGGCAACCTAAAGGGATGCTTATTATCACCGCACCCGGGCAAGGCGCGCAGACGCCGGGTTTCCTCGCGCCCTGGCTCGAGGTACCCGGTGTCGCCGAGCGTCTCGGCGCCGCCTCCGAGCTGGCGGGCTGCGACCTGATCAGGTACGGCACCACGGCCGGCGCGGATGAGATCAAGGACACGGCGATCGCGCAGCCGCTGCTGGTCGCCGCCGCGCTGGCGGCGGCGGGAGCGCTGGCGGGCGGCCCGGAGCTGGGCGGCCGGGTCCGCCGGCGGACGTCTACGCTGACGCGGCCGCCGGGCACAGCGTCGGGGAGCTGGCCGCCGGGGTCCTGGCCGGGGTGCTGAGCGCGGACGACGCCTTGCGCCTGGTCGGGTGCGCGGCGCGGCCATGGCGGCCGCCGCGGCGGCGGAGCCGACCGGGATGACCGCCGTCCTGGGCGGCGACGAGGAGACGGTACTGGCGGCCATCGCCCGCCACGGCCTGACCCCGGCCAACGTCAACGGCGCGGGGCAGATCGTGGCCGCCGGGGCCATCGCGGACCTGGAGTCCTTCGCGGCCGATCCGCCGGCCGGCGCGCGGCTGCGCCCGCTGCAGGTGGCCGGAGCCTTCCACACCCGGTACATGGCGCCGGCGGTCGCGGCGCTGCGCGACGCGGCCGCGCAGGTCGCGGTCATCGATCCGCACCTCACGCTGCTGTGCGACGCCGACGGCGCCGCGGCCACCACGGGTAAGGAGTGGCTGGAGCGCATCGTGGCCCAGGTCGCCGCGCCGGTGCGCTGGGACCTGTGCATGCGGACGATGGCGGACCTGGGCGTGACCGCGCTCATCGAGCTGCCGCCGGCGGGCACGCTGACCGGCCTGGCGCGGCGGGCACTGCCCGGCGTCGCCCAGCTGGCCATCAAGACCCCGGATCAGCTCGCGGCCGCGCGTGACCTGATCGACGAGCACCTGTCCGACTTGCCCCTTCATGCCCGACGGGCACGGCCACGGCCACCTGCCGGAGTGGCGGCTGATCGTGGCGCCGACCTCGGGTATGTTCCGCTCCCCGGCCGGACGTTCCGACGCGGCAGCCACCGGCGCCACGGTCGCGCTGACCACGGAACTCGGCGCCGTCGTCGCGCGTGGCGGGGAGCGCCCGCTCGCCGCGCCGTGGCCGCCGAGATCATCGAATGGCTAGTCGAAGACGGGGATCCGGTCAGCGAAGGTCAGCCCCTGGTCAGGGTTCAACCCCAGGCCGGGGTCTGGGGGGATCGCTCCCCCCGAGAGTGACAGGTCATGACATCGTTCACCCCGTTCCCGCCCGCCGCGGGAGCGCGGATCATGGCGTTCGGCGGGTACCAGCCCGGCAACGTGGTGACCAACAACGACCTCGCGGCCCGGGTCGACACGAGTGATGAGTGGATCCGCAGCCGGGTTGGCATCGTCAGCCGCCGTTACGCCGGACCTGACGAGACCGTGACCGACATGGCGGTGGTGGCCGGCGGCAAGGCGCTGGCCGGCAGCGGCCTGTCCCCCGCCGACATCGACCTGGTCATCGTGGCCACCTGCAGCACCGAGGCCCCGATACCGAACACGTCCGCGGCGGTCGCCTACCGGCTCGGCATCGTCGCGCCCGGCGCCTACGACCTCAACGCCGCGTGCGCCGGGTTCTGCTACGCGCTGGCGAACGCCTCCGACGCGGTGCGGGTCGGCACGGCCCGGCACGTACTGGTCATCGGAGCGGAGAAGATGACCGCGTGGATCGACCCTGACGACCGCTCCACCTGCATCATCTTCGCCGACGGGGCGGGCGCCGCGGTGGTCGGGCCGGTCGCGGACGGCGAGGCGCCGGGCATCGGGCCGGTGGTATGGGGCAGCGCCGGCGACATGGCCGAGAAGATCGCGATCCCGAACCGCCACTCGTACATGTACCAGGAGGGCCAGGCGGTGTTCCGGTGGGCCACCACCGCCATGGCATCCCATCGCGGCCCAGGCCTGCGCGCGGGCCGGCGTCGCGGTGAGCGACCTGACCGCGTTCGTGCCGCACCAGGCCAACCTGCGGATCATCGAGGCCATCGCGCGCAGGCTGGGGGTACCGCGGGAGCGCTTGGCGGACGACATCGTGCACGCGGGCAACACGTCCTCGGCGTCGATTCCGCTGGCGCTGGCCCGGATGGCCGAGCGCGGGGACCTCAAGGCGGGTTCCCCGGCACTGCTGCTCGGCTTCGGCGCCGGGATGTGCTACGCGGCGCAGGTGATCACGGTACCCTGACCGCGCCCGCTAGGCGCCCTGCGGGACGTCGCGGGCTGCGGACGACATACGACACTCACGACAAGGAGCATGGACCATGACAGAGCAGGAGATCCTCGCCGGGCTGGGCGAAATCGTCGAGGAGATCGCCGGCGTACCCGCGGACGAGGTGACCCCGAACAAGAGCTTCGTCGACGACCTGGACATCGACTCGCTGTCCATGGTCGAGATCGCCGTCGCGGCCCAGGACAAGTTCGGCGTCGAGATCCCCGACGACCAGCTGAAGGACCTCACCACCGTCCAGGACGTGGTGAACTACGTGGCCAAGAACGCCGCGGGATCGGCGTGACGGTGGACCGCGAAACCGTCGTCGTCACCGGGCTCGGCGCGACCACCCCGCTCGGCGGGGACGTCGCGTCGACCTGGGCGGCGATGCTGGCCGGGCGCAGCGGCGTGCGGCGCCTGACCGAACCGTGGGCCGAGCAGCTGCCGGTGCGTATCGCCGCATCGGCAGCCGCCGACCCGGCGGAGATCGTGGGCCGCGTGCAGGCCCGCCGGATGGACCGCTGCGAGCAGTTCGCGCTCGTGGCCTCGCGCGAGGCATGGGCCGACGCGGGCGCGCCGGAGCTGGACCCGGAACGGCTCGGGGTGGCGGTCACCAGCGGTATCGGCGGCATCGGGTCGACGCTGGCCGGGTACGACACGCTCAAGGAGAAGGGCTGGCAGCGCATCTCGCCGTATACGGTGCCGATGCTCATGCCCAACGGCTCGGCCGGCTGGATCAGCATGGAGCTCGGGGCGCACGCCGGAGCGCACTCGCTGGTCAGCGCGTGTGCGTCCGGCGCGGAGGCGATCGGGTACGGCATCGACATGATCCGTTACGGTCGGGCCGACGTGGTGGTGGCCGGCGGCACGGAGGCGGCGATCATGGCGCTGAACATCGGCGCGTTCGCCGTCATGCGGGCCATGTCCACCCGCAACGACGAGCCGGAACGGGCCTCACGGCCGTTCGACAAGGCCCGGGACGGGTTCGTGCTCGGCGAGGGGGCCGGCATGCTGGTGCTGGAGTCGCTGTCGCACGCACGGCGGCGCGGGGCCCACGTGTACGCCGTCGCGGCCGGGGCCGGCTACTCCTCGGACGCTTATCACATCGCTCACCCGGCGCCCGACGGAGCCGGAGTGGCCGCCGCGATCGGCCGGGCGCTGGCCGACGCACGGGTCGACCCGGATCAGGTGGTGCACGTGAACGCGCACGCCACCTCCACCCCGGAGGGCGACCCGCTCGAGGCGCAGGCCCTGGTCAAGGCGCTGGGATCGGCGGCCGACGGCGTGATCGTCTCGTCCACCAAGTCGATGACCGGGCACCTGCTCGGCGGCGCGGGCGCCATCGAGTCGGTGGCCGCCATCCTCGCGCTGCGCGACCTGGTGGCCCCGCCCACGATCAACCTCGAAGAACTCGACGACGATGTGCCCGTCGACGTCGCCCGCGAGCCGAGGCCGCTGGCCAAGCGCGGCACCGAGCCGATCGCGGTGCTGAACAACGCGTTCGGGTTCGGCGGCCACAACGTGTCGCTGGTGTTCACCAAGGAGACCTGAGTTGACTACCACCCTGGATTCGAGCCCGGCCGCCGTGGCGCCTGCTGGGCTGCCGCGCGATCCGGGGAGCGGCTGGCGGCGCTGTTCGACCCCGGCACGCTGGAGCTGCTGCCGCCAGAGAAGGGGGAAGGGGAACGGAGCGGGGTGGTCGCGGGCGTCGGGCTGGTGCACGGGGCGGGCGCGGTGGCGTTTGCCTCCGACCCGCGGGTGCAGGGGGGCGCGATGGGCACCGCGGGCTGCGCCGCGATCGTCGGGGCGTACGCGGAGGCGATCACCCGGGGAGTTCCGATCGTCGGGCTGTGGCATTCGGGCGGCGCCCGGCTCGCCGAGGGCGTGGCCAGCCTGCACGCGGTGGGAACGGTCTTCGCGGCGATGACCGCCGCCTCCGGGCGGGTGCTGCAGATCTCCGTGGTGCTCGGCCCGGCCGCGGGCGGCGCCGCATACGGCCCGGCGCTGACCGACATCGTGATCCTGTCCGGCCAGGGCCGCATCTTCGTCACCGGCCCGGACGTGGTGCGCTCGGTGACGGGCGAGGACGTGGACATGGAGCGGCTCGGCGGGCCCGAGCCGCACAGCCGCCGCTCCGGCGTGGTGCACATGGTGACCGAGAACGACGCCGAGGCGCTGCAGGGGGCCCGCCAGCTCGCGGAGCTGTTCAGTGACCAGGGGAAGATCGCCGAAGACGCCGAGGACCGTGACCTGTCCGGCCTGCTGCCCGATTCGGCTCGCCGCGCCTACGACGTGCACGTGCTGACCGGCAGGCTGCTCGATTCGCCGGGCGTGGAGCTGCATCCCCGGTGGGCGCCGAACATCGTCACGATCCTGGGCCGCCTGGCCGGGCGTACGGTCGGCGTGGTGGCCAGCAACCCGATGCGGCTCGGCGGCTGCCTGGACGCCGCGGCGGCGGAGAAGGCGGCGCGTTTCGTGCGGATGTGCGACGCGTTCGGCGTGCCGCTCGTGGTGCTGGTGGACGTGCCGGGCTACCTTCCCGGGGTCGGCCAGGAGTGGGACGGCGTAGTCCGCCGCGGCGCCAAGCTGCTGCACGCCTTCGCCGAGGCGTCCGTTCCCCGGGTGACGCTGGTGATCCGCAAGGCGATCGGCGGGGCCTATATCGCGATGAACTCCCGGTCGCTCGGCGCGACCCGGGTCTTCGCCTGGCCGGGCGCCGAGGTGGCCGTCATGGGCGCGGTCGCGGCCGTGCGCATCCTGCACCGGCGCACGCTGGCCTCGGTGCCGCCCGAGCGGCTGCACGAGGCCGAGGCGGAACTGGCCGCCGAGCACGAGGCCACCGCCGGCGGCCTGCACCGCGCGGTGGAGATCGGCGTCATCGACGCGATCATCGAACCCGGCCGGACGCGGCGCGAGCTGGCCCGGGCCATCGCCGAGGCGCCGCAGCTCAAGGGCACGCACGCCAATATCCCGCTGTGAGCGGTACCGGTTAGGGATCAGGGTCTGGACGGGGTGCTGTCCCCGCCGCCCAGGCCGCCGCCACGGTCGGTGCTGCCCGCGTCGGGGCCCGTGGCCGGTCCGGGTCCCTGACGGCGCTTCCGGGGCTCCGGTCAGCCTTCGGGCCATCTGAGCGGCTCTCGCTGATCAGCTCCTCGAGCCGGGCCGCGCGGACGCGGCGGAACGTGCGGTGATCCCGGGTGCGGTCCAGGATGGCCGCTTCCAGCTGGGTCGCCGCCAGCTCGGTGCGCTCGCCGTTGCCGCTGGTGGACAGCGCGTCCAGCGCGGCGGCGAACGCCTCGGTGAGGGACATCCCGGGGGAGTAACGTTCCTTCAGCACCGCGGAGACCTGGTCGGCCTGCCCGCCGAAGGCGACGAAGCCCGGCTCGTCGGTGACCGACCCGTCGAACGTGATCCGGTAGATCTGGTCGGCCTCCGGCTGCGTGCCGACCTCGGCGACGACGATCTCCACCTCGAACGGCTTGAGGTTCTCGGTGAAGATCGTGCCCAGGTTCTGGGCGTAGTAGTTGGCGATGCCGCGCGCCGTCACGTCGTGCCGGTCGAACTGGTACCCGGTGACGTCCGCGTAGGTGATCCCGGCCTTACGCAGGGTCTCGTATTCGTTGTAGCGGCCCACCGCGGCGAACGCGATCCGGTCGTAGATCTCGCTGATCTTGTGCAGCGCGCTCGACGGGTTGGGCGCCATCAGCAAGATCCCGCCCTCGTACTGCAGCGTGACGCAGCTGCGGCCGCGCGCGATTCCCTGACGCGCGTATTCGGCCTTGTCCCGCATGGCCTGTGCGGGTGAGACGTAACCGAACGGCATGGACACCGCGAGCGCTTCCTTTACCTAGGAGGGGGACGGCACAGGCTAGCTGGCCACGTGCAGCGGGGCGAGCGGGCCGTCGGGCGCGCTCATCCGCTCCTGCACCACCTGCTGGGCGTACTGTTCGGACTCGGCCTCGGGCAGCTTGCGGAAGCCGTCGGCCGTCACCGTGGCGATGACCGGGAAGATCCGCCGGGGCAGGTCCGGGCCGCCGGTCGCCGAATCGTCGTCGGCGGCGTCGTACAGCGCCTGGACGCCGGCCAGTACGGCTTCGCCCACCGGCATGTCGTCGGCGTACAGCTTCTTCAGCGCGCCGCGGGCGAACACCGACCCGGAGCCGATGGAGTGGAACCTCTGCTCCTCGTACGGGCCGCCGGCCACGTCGTAGCTGAAGATGCGCCCCTGCCCGGCGTCCTCGTCGTAGCCGACGAACAGCGGCACGACGATGAGGCCCTGCATGGCCGCGGCCAGGTTGCCCCTGATCATCCAGGCGAGCCGGTTGGCCTTGCCCTCCAGCGACAGCGGGCGGCCTTCCATCTTCTCGTAGTGCTCGAGCTCGACCTGGAACAGGCGGACGAACTCGATCCCCACGCTGCCGGTGCCCGCGTAGCCGATAGCGGAGAACTCATCGCTGCGGAATACCTTCTCCACGTCCCGCTTGGCGATCATGCTCCCGGCGGTGGCCCGGCGGTCGCCCGCCAGCACCACGCCGTGGTGGCAGACCAGCGGCGACGATCGTCGTGGCGTGCGGCAGGTCCCGCAACGCCGGGGAGTCCGCGACCGGGCTCACGGCAGGTACCCGGCCAGGCAGCAGGTCCGGTGAGTAGGAAGCGAGGAAATCCGCGAACGATGAGGTCGCCCGGTCCATAAAGCCAGATGCGGGCCTGACCCGCATCCGCCCGGGATCCCCTTCTCCCCCGGCGAACGGGCCGGACTGCCGGAAATGTGCACTGCCGTCGAAGTACGAGCCCAACGCGAACCTCCTCCCGAGGTGGTCAGCACACCAGTGCCCTCAACAGACCCTACTGCCGCGCCTGAGCGAGACAGCACGCCGAAGCCGTCGGCGTGTCCGCCTACGGCGAACCAGCGCCTGTTACTGGCCGCCCTTCTGTACGTACGACCGGACGAACTCCTCCGCGTTCTCCTCGAGGACCTCGTCGATCTCGTCGAGGATCGCGTCGACGTCGTCGGAGAGCTTCTCGTGCCGCTCCCGGACCTCCTCGGTAGTCCCGGTCTCGGCCTCCTCGGTCTCGTCGGCGCGCCTAGTGGTCTGCCGCTGACCGCCTGTGTCCTTCGTTCCTGCCATGTTTGCTACCTCCGTCTGTCCCAACGCTATCGTCACCCGTAGCAGTCCCGCCCAATCCCGCCTGGCTGAAATCGGTACGAACTCGCGATCCGTCGCGAGGGTGGGTGTGAGGGAAGAACAGGGTGAGCGTGGGGGAACAATAGAGACGCTAGTCCTGACCGGTCAACGCGGCCACCAGCTCGGCTGCGGTCCGGCAGCGGTTCAGCAGCTCGCCCACGTGCGCCTTGGTGCCGCGCAGCGGCTCGAGGGTCGGGACGCGCTGCAGCGACTCCCGGCCGGGGATGTCGAAGATGACGGAGTCCCAGGAGGCTGCGGCCACCGACTCGGGATACTGCCGCAGGCAGCGGCCGCGGAAGTAGGCTCGGGTGTCCTCGGGCGGATTCTCGATGGCCCGGTCCACGGTCGCGTCATCGGTGAGCCGTACCATCCGGCCCCGGGCGGCCAGCCGGTTGTACAGGCCGCGGTCCTGCCGCACGTCGGAATACTGCAGGTCGAACAGCTGCAGCTTGGGATGATCCCAGCTCAGGCCGTCCCGGGTCCGGTATCCCTCGAGCAGCTCCAGCTTGGCCACCCAGTCGAGCTCCCTGGCCAGCAGCATGGGATCCTCGGCCAGCCGGTTCAGCACCGACTCCCACCGGTCCAGGACGTCGGTGGTGATGTCGTCGACGTCGGCCCCGTACCGGTCTTCGGTGTACTTGCGGGCCAGCTCGAGGTATTCCGCCTGGAGCTGAACGGCGGTCATCTTCCGGCCGTCCTTGAGCGTGACCAGACGGCGGCAGGCGGGATCGTGCGAGATCGCGCGGAGCTCGGCCACGGGTGCCTCGACGGACAGATCGGAGCCGAGGAACTTGTCCTCGATCATCGAGAGCACCAGCGAGGTAGTGCCGACCTTGAGGTAGGTGCTCACCTCGCTCATGTTGGCGTCGCCGATGATCACGTGCAGCCGCCGGTACTTCTCCGGGTCGGCGTGCGGCTCGTCCCTGGTGTTGATGATCGGCCGCTTCAGCGTGGTCTCCAGGCCCACCTCGACCTCGAAGAAGTCGGCCCGCTGGCTGATCTGGAAGCCCGAGCCCCGGCCGTCGGCCCCGATACCGACCCGCCCGGCCCCGCAGATCACCTGGCGGGACACGAAGAACGGGACGAGGAACTTGACGATGTCGGCGAACGGTGTCGCCCTTCGCATCAGGTAGTTCTCGTGCGAGCCGTAGGAGGCGCCCTTGTTGTCGGTGTTGTTCTTGTACAGCTGGATCGGCGCGCTGCCCGGTACGGTCGCGGCCTTGGCCGCGGCCTCCGCCATGACCCGCTCGCCTGCCTTGTCCCAGATGACGACCGACAGCGGGTTGGTGCACTCGGGCGATGAGTACTCCGGGTGGGCGTGGTCGACGTACAGCCGGCCGCCGTTGGTGAGGATGACGTTGGCCAGGCCCAGATCCTCGTCGGTCAGCTGGGAGGAGTCCGCCGCCTCACGGGTGAGGTCGAACCCGCGGGCGTCCCGGAGCGGGTTCTCCTCCTCGAAGTCCCACCGGGCCCGCCGGGCCCGGGCGGCGGTGGCCGCCTGGTAGGCGTTGACGATCTGCGAAGAGGTCACCATCGCGTTGGCACCGGGCTGACCGGGCACGGAGATGCCGTATTCGGTCTCGGTGCCCATCACGCGAAGAACGCTCATAGTGTGTCCCTCGCGCGTTTCCGGGACGCCTCCAGCTCACTCACCCTTGCAAGCCTAATGCCGTTACGGGCGAAGCAGACATGCTGACCCGGTTTTTCCCCCGGGGGCGACCCCCCCGGTGACCCCCCCGGTCTTGGGGGGAAACCTTTCCCCCCAAACCCCCTCGGCCCCCTCGGCAGCCATCACAGGTACTGCCCGGTGTTCGCCACGGTGTCGATCGAGCGACCCGCCTCGGTGCCGGTCTTGCCGGAGACCAGGGTCCTGATGTAGACGATGCGCTCGCCCTTCTTGCCGGAGATGCGGGCCCAGTCGTCCGGGTTGGTGGTGTTGGGCAGGTCCTCGTTCTCGCTGAACTCATCGACGCACGCGGCCAGCAGGTGACTCACCCGCATGCCCTTCTGCCCGGTCTCCAGGAACTCCTTGATGGCCATCTTCTTGGCCCGGGCCACGATGTTCTCGATCATCGCGCCGGAGTTGAAGTCCTTGAAGTACAGGACTTCCTTGTCGCCGTTGGCGTAGGTGACCTCGAGGAACCGGTTCTCCTCGGACTCGGTGTACATCCGCTCGACCGTGCGCTGGATCATCGCCTCGACGGTGGCCTGCGGCGAGTTCTGGTGCTCGGCCAGGTCATCGGGGTGCAGCGGCAGTTCCTTGAGCACGTACTTGGAGAAGATGTCCCTGGCCGCCTCGGCATCCGGCCGTTCGATCTTGATCTTGACGTCGAGCCGGCCCGGCCGCAGGATGGCCGGGTCGATCATGTCCTCGCGGTTCGAGGCGCCGATGACGATGACGTTCTCCAGGCCCTCCACCCCGTCGATCTCGGACAGCAGCTGCGGCACGATCGTGTTCTCCACGTCGGACGACACGCCCGAGCCGCGGGTGCGGAAGATCGAGTCCATCTCGTCGAAGAACACGATGACCGGCATGCCCTCGCTGGCCTTCTCCCGGGCCCGCTGGAAGACCAGCCGGATGTGCCGCTCGGTCTCGCCCACGTACTTGTTCAGCAGTTCGGGGCCCTTGATGTTGAGGAAGAAGCTCTTCCCCTCCTTGGCCCCCTCGTCGGCCGCGGTCTTGGCCGCGACCTGCTTGGCCAGCGAGTTCGCGACCGCCTTGGCGATCAGCGTCTTGCCGCAGCCGGGCGGCCCGTAGAGCAGGACCCCCTTCGGGGGCTTGAGCTGGTGTTCCTTGAACAGGTCGGCGTGCAGGTAGGGCAGTTCGATCGCGTCCCTGATCTGCTCGATCTGCCCGGCCAGGCCGCCGATGTCCTTGTAGGAGATGTCCGGCACTTCCTCCAGGATGAGCTCCTCCACCTCGGCCTTGGGAATCCGCTCGTACACGTATCCCGACCGGGACTCCAGCAGCAGCGAGTCGCCGGCCCGCAGCGGCTGGTGCAGCAGCGGCTCGGCCAGCCGGACCACGCGCTCCTCGTCGGCCTGGGAGATGACCAGGGCGCGTGCGCCGTCGGCGAGCAGCTCCTTGAGCATGACGACCTCGCCCACCTTCTCGTAACCCTGGGCGATGACCACGTTGAGCGCCTCGTTCAGGACCACTTCCTGGCCCGGGCGCAGCTCGGACAACTCGATGTTCGGCGAGACGTTCACGCGCATCTTGCGGCCACCGGTGAAGACGTCGGCCGTGTCGTCATCGCACGCGTTCAGGAAGACGCCGAACCCGGACGGCGGCTGGGCCAGCCGGTCCACTTCCTCCTTCAGCGCCACGATCTGGTCACGCGCCTCGCGCAGCGTCGCGGCTAGCCGCTCGTTCTGGGTGGTGACCCCGTTGAGGCTGCTCTCGGTCTCGCGCAGCCTGTCCTCGAGCAGCCTGACCTGCCGTGGCGAATCCGCCAGCCGGCGCCGGAGCACGGCAATCTCCTCATCGAGGAAGGAGATCTGTGCGGTAAGGCTCTTCACCTCGTCGTCGTGCCTTCCGGCACCACGCCCGCTTTCGTCTCTGGTAGCCACGCCCCTCACCTCCTCCTGAAGCGCTAATAAGACATTACCTATACACCGGCGTTCCCTAACCTCGCCAGACCGTTTCGATGCCGTCTTGCCGCGGATCACGATCATCAACGAGTCACACCAGCATCGCTAAGCGTTACCGTTCACGCGGGGCTGTTACTCCTCGGGGGGACGATCCCCCCCAGACCCCCCCTGCTCCTGGGGGGAAGCCTTTCCCCCAGACCCCCTCGGCCCCCTCCGGAAGGACGGCGCCTGCGGGGCGGGGGAACCACGCCCGGCGCCAGCCGCCGCGCGGTGACCAGGAAGCCGGTGTGTCCCACCATGCGGTGCTCCGGGCGCACGGCCAGGCCTTCCACATGCCACCCGCGGACCAGGCTCTCCCAGGCGGCCGGCTCGTCGAAGCCGCCGTGCCCGCGCAGGGCTTCGACGGTGCGGGACAGCTGTGTGGTGGTGGCCACGTAACAGCAGGCCAGGCCGCCGGGCGCGAGTACGCCGGCGGCGGCGTCGACGCAATCCCACGGTGCCAGCAGGTCGAGGATCACCCGGTCGAAGCAGTTGGGCTCGGCCAGCCCGTGCTCGTCCCCGGGGCGGCCGAACTCTCCGACCACCAGCTGCCAGGCCGGTGGCGGCCCGCCGAAGAACTGCTCGACGTTGCGCCGGGCGATCTCGGCGAAGTCGGGCCGGCGCTCGAACGAGACCAGGGTGCCCTGATCGCCGACGGCGCGCAGCAGCCAGCAGGCCAGAGCGCCGGAGCCCGCTCCGGCCTCCAGCACCCGCGCGCCGGGAAACACGTCGGCGAACGCCACGATCTGGGCGGCGTCCTTGGGGTACACCACGGCCGCGCCGCGTTTCATGGTGAGGGTGTAGTCGGCCAGCAGCGGACGGAAGACCACATAGGGCGTACCGCCGCCGGACCGGACCACGTTCCCGTCGGGGCCGCCGATGATGTCGTCGTGGCTCAGCGTGCCCCGGTGAGTGTGGAAGGACGCCCCGGCTCGCAGGGTGATGATGTGGCTGCGGCCCTTGGGGTCGGTCAGCTGCACCGGCTCCCCGGCCATCAACGGCCCGTGCCGCGGTTTGGTCATGCAGCTCAGACTAGTGGGGCCTGGGCTCAGACGCCGGCGAAGGCCAGGTCGACGTCGCGGGCGGCCAGCACGCCGTAGACCTGCCCGGAGGGCTCCACCAGCAGGTATTCCGAGGCGGGGGCCTGGCGGATCGCGTCCAGCAGGGCCATGCCGGACAGGTCGGCGGGCAGCACCAGGTTCGGCTCGAGCGTCCTGGCCAGCGAGCCCGCCTCGATCCACGGCCGCCGCTGCGGCGGCGTGGCCATCACGGCCGTCTCGTTGAGGATCGCGATCGGTTTGTCGTCATAGTCGACGACCACGACCGCCCGGGCCTGGTTCTCGTCTGCGCGCCTGATCGCCTCGGCCAGCGGGGTGTCGGCGGAGACCGACACCGCCTTGCGGGCCAGCCGGCGGGCCTGCAGCGCGGGCAGGCGCTCGCGGAACCTGGTCGCCTTGATGGCCTGGCTGGCTCCGGTCCACATGAAGGCGGCGATCACCGCCAGCCACACCATGAGGTATATGTCCCCGCCGGTCCTGGCCCTCACCGGCGGGGCCAGCACCAGGACGAACACGCCGACGGCGAGCACGCGGCCGGCCCAGGCGGCGGCGATGGTGGCCGTCGCGGGACGCCCGGTCACCTTCCAGATCGCGGCGCGCAGCATCCGCCCGCCGTCCAGCGGCAGGCCGGGCAGCAGGTTGAAGACCCCGACGACCAGGTTGGCCCACATGAGCTGCGAGACCAGCGTGCCACCGATGGTCCCCGCCGGGACGACATGCGTCAGGCCGTAGCCGCCGGCCGCCAGCACCAGCGACAACGCTGGCCCGGCCGCCGAGACCAGGAACTCCCGGGCGGGCGTCTGCGGTTCGCGCTCGATCTCGGAGAAGCCGCCCAGCGGGTACAGCAGGATGCGGCGCACCGGCAGCCCGTATCCGAGCGCCACCACCGAGTGGCTCAGCTCGTGCACCAGGACGGACAGGTACAGCAGCACGACGAACGCGGCCGCGACCACGAACCTGGTGGACCCGTGCATGGTAGCGGCCAGGTCCTTGGCGTAGACGAAGATGAAGATCCCGGCGATCACGAACCAGTACGGCGAGACGTAGACCGGGATGCCGAACGGGCGCGCGAGGACGATCCCGGGACCGGCGTCGCGGCGCTGGGGCTGCCTCTCGTTCTGCGGCACGGGCACGATACCGATGCTACGTGCCTGGGTTGACCCGGGGGCGACGACCCGCGGCCGGAGATCCCCCCGAATGTCGGTGCCGTGCCCTACGGTTCAAGGGTGGACGAAGTAGCAGCGGTCCTTGACGTGTTGCCTGGCGCGGCGGAGACGGAACCGTCGGCCAGCGAGCGCGCCGGGGCCGGCGCTGTCGCCGTCGCGCGCGGCGGATTTCATGACGTGCCCGCTGCTGTACCGGTTCCGGGTGATCGACCGGCTGCCCGAGCCGCCCACGGCAGCCACTGCGCGCGGGACGCTCGTGCACGCCGCGCTGGAGCGACTGTTCGACCTGCCCGCCGCCGAGCGGACCCCGGAGGCCGGACGAGCGCTGCTGGTCCCGGAGTGGGACCGGCTGGCCGCCGAGGAGCCGGGCCTGGCCGCGCTGTTTCCGGATGAGGCCGACCCGGGCCAGCTGGCTGCAGTCCGCCGTCGCGATCATGGACGCGTACTTCACGCTCGAGGATCCCCGCAGGCTCGAACCCGCCGAGCGGGAGAGCTACGTGGAGACCACGCTCGATTCCGGGTTGCGGCTGCGCGGCTACATCGACCGGCTGGATGTCGCGCCCGGCGGCGAGATCAGGATCGTGGACTACAAGACCGGCCGCGCGCCCCGGGAGGCCTACGAGGCCAGCGCGCTGTTCCAGATGAAGTTCTACGCGCTGGTGATCTGGCGCCTCCGCGGCCAGGTGCCGAGGCTGCTCCAGCTCATGTACCTCGCCGAGGGCGAGATACTGCGGTACGCGCCGGACGAATCCGACCTGCTCGCCACCGAGCGCAAGATCGGCGCCCTGTGGCAGGCCATCGAGCGGGCCCGGACCGCGGGCGACTGGCGGCCGAGGCCGAGCAGGCTGTGCGACTGGTGCAACCACAAGGCGCTCTGCCCCGAGTTCGGCGGCACCCCTCCCCCGCTCCCCTCGCAGGACGTAGCGCCGGGTCAGGTGATGCCGTGGCGGCGCAGGATGTCCTCGACGTCCCCGAGGTCGTCGTCATCGTCGGCCGCGTTCTTGCCCTTGCGCGCCTTGACCGGAGTCCCGGCCGGCGCCGTGGTGGCGACAGGAGCGGTCCTGGGGGCGAGTTCCCGTCCGGGGGCGGCGGCCTTCGCGCCGACGGCCTGCTGGTCCTGGCCCTGCTTCACCCGGCGCCGCCGCAGCGGCCCGGACACCACGAACAGCACAGCGGCCACCCCGGCGACCGCGATTCCGGACCAGACCTGAGCCGAGAACACGAAGCCCTTCGCGAAGTCCCCGATCGCGGCCCCCATCTTCCAGAACATCTCGATCGCGCCGGTCAGGTACGCGGCCAGCGGCAGCAGCGACCAGGCCGCCCCGCGCAGGCCCGCTCCGAGGCCGCGGCGGCGCATGGCGATGTAGCTCAGCACCAAGCCGAGCCCGGTCAGTCCCCCGCACAGTGGCAGCCAGGCGATCTTGTCATAGGTGGACACGCGCACCTCCCCGCGGTTTCTAGGAGAAGTCTAGGCGGTGATCCGCGCGGAGTCGCTGAGGCTATCCCCCCGATTGGCCGACGTTCTTCCGCACGGCTATGCCGTCGGCGCCGACCGTCAGGTCGTGCAGGGAGTGCACCACGATCCGGCCCGGGGCAGGCGGGATCGGGACCATCGACGGCACGGCGAACACCTGGCAGCCGGCCGCCTCCGCCGACGCCACGCCGTTGGGCGAGTCCTCGAGCGCGGAGCAGCCGCCGGGGGGCACGCCGACCAGCTTGGCTGCGAGCAGGTACGGTTCGGGGTCGGGTTTGGTGGCGGTGACGTCCTCGGCGCATACCAGCACGTCGAACCGCATTCCGGTGCTGGCCAGCACGGCTTCCATGAAGCCGCGCTCAGACGAGGTCACCAGCGCGTGCGGCAGGCCGGCACGCTGGACCGAGGCCAGCAGTTCGCGCGCGCCGGGCCGGACCGGCACGCCGTCGCGGCGGACGCGCTCGGTGATGTCGGACATGAGCCATTCACCGACCAGCTCCGGCGGCGCACGCCGGGTGGCCTTCGCCAGCAGGTAACGCACCGAGCGTTCCAGGCTGCCGCCGAGCAGCGCGGCCTGGTCTTTCTCGGTCCAGTCGGCCCCGAGCCTGGCCATGATCGCCGTCTCGGCCTCCAGCCAGAGCGGCTCGGAGTCGATCATCAGCCCGTCCATGTCGAACAGCACCGCGGTGCTTCCTCGGGGACCGGATCCCCCACAGACCCCCTTCGCTCCCGGGTGGTGACGCCGTTCGCGTCGGCGGACGCCGTCAGCTGCATCTGCCCGGAGCCGCAGAGCTCGACTCATTGACCCCCCATCAAGGGATAACCCGAAGATCCCTGTTTTTCCCCAGCCCACCCTATCTTCCCCTCAGGCCCGCCCGGCCCAGTTGCCTCGCGCGGGACACGCCAGAGGTCA
Organism: uncultured Actinomycetes bacterium; assembly: GCA_963801155.1. Taxonomy (GTDB): domain Bacteria; phylum Actinomycetota; class Actinomycetes; order Streptosporangiales; family Streptosporangiaceae; genus Palsa-504. The sequence continues at coordinate 69,382 of CAWDEB010000007.1, read as the reverse complement.
CACAACGAGTCAGGCCAACCACGTAGTCTTGGGGGGACGGCTTACACGGTGCCGGGGAGGTGGAGAGTCATCGAGTTCAACGACATCGGCGAACTCACCTCTCCGGTCGCCATCGCCGGGTTCGAAGGCTGGAACGACGCGGGCGAGGCAGCCAGCGGAGTGGTCAACCATCTGGGTATCGCCTGGCAGGCGACCCCGATCGGCGCCATCGATCCCGAGGAGTTCTACGACTTCCAGGTCAACCGGCCGGTGATAGAGATCGAGGACGGCCACACCAAGCGCCTCATCTGGCCTACGACCAGGCTCTCGCTCGCGCGGGCACACGACGCCGACGGGATGTTGGGCTCGGTGCCGCCCACCGGGCTTTCCCGGGACGTGATCCTGGTGCACGGCATCGAGCCGAACATGCGCTGGCGGGCGTTCAGCGAGGACCTCGTGCACAGTCTGGAAGGCCTGGGCGTAGAGCTGGTCATCCTGCTCGGCGCGCTGCTGGCCGACGCTCCGCATACCCGCCCGGTGCCCGTATCGGTCGGCTCGTCGAACGCGAAGCTGGCCACCGAGGTGGCCGGCGGAGTCAGCCGGGCGGACTACAAGGGCCCGACCGGGATCCTCGGGGTGCTCCAGCACACCTGCACCGGCGCGGGCCTGCTCACGGTCTCGCTGTGGGCGCAGGTGCCGCATTACGTGGCGCAGCCGCCCAGCCCGAAGGCCACCCTCGCGCTGCTGCGCGGCGTCGAGGACATCCTGGACGCGCCGCTGCCGCTGGCCGATCTGCCCGAGGAGGCCCGCGCGTGGGAGCGGGGGGTGGACGAACTCGCCCAGCAGGATTCCGAGGTGGCCGACTACGTCCGGACGCTCGAGGAAGCCAAGGACGCGATGGACCTGCCCGAGGCGAGCGGGGACGCCATCGCCCGCGAGTTCGAACGGTATTTCAGGCGGCGCGGCGGTGCCGGGGAGTCGAACCCCTAGATCGGGGGCCAGGGCACGGCAGGCCAGTCCGCCGGCGGATACGGGTGGACGCGGTGTTTGAGCAGGGTCTCTACCCTGATCTTGGTGGCGTCGATCTCGCTCGCGGTCAGCAGTCCGGATAGCTCGGCGGCCAGGGTGCCCTCGGTGAGTTCCGCGTTCAGGCGGCGCAGCGCCTCCACCGAGCGCCGGGGCAGGCTCTTGCCCCGCCATTGCCACAGGACGGTGCGCAGTTTGTAGTCTTCTGCGAAGCAGACCCCGTGGTCGCAGCCGTACAGGTGCCCGTCGGCCACGGGCAGCAGATGACCTATCTTCCGGTCCGCGTTGTTCACCACCGCGTCGAACACGGCCATGTCGCGCAGGCCCGCGTGATCGGTGCGGCGGGACAGGGCGATCAGGTCCACGCCGGTGTCGTGGTCGATCCAGAGCTGGCACATACCGGGCCCAAACGGACCGTCCCGCATGACCGTCGGCGGAACCACGTCCCAGCCGGCCGCGCGGGACACGGCGTAGGCGGCCACTTCCCGGCCGGCCAGGGTCCCCGCCGGGAAGTCCCACAGCGGCCGCTCACCCGCGATCGGCTTGTAGACGCACGCGACACTGGCCTGCTGGCGCCTAGGGTTCTTGGCGGTCTTGGGGTTCCTGCCGGTCGTGATCGTGCAGTACAGGGTGGCGTTGGACGCATCTACCAGCCGGCCCTCGATTTCCAGCGTGCCGCGGGTGAGCAGGTCAAGCGTGGCCTGCTCACCCCCCGGGGGGCCAGGGGGGGACGGGGGAACGGGTAGTCCCCCCCAAGGGGGGTCCGGGGGGATGGGTCCCCCCGGGCGCGGGGGGGTCGGGGGGGGTCGCCCCCCCGAGGAATCCCTGTCAAACATGGCTGATGCGGTGACCGTTCTGCCTCGGGCAGATATGTCCGTCGGTGTCAAGCGGCAGGCCGCACAGCGGGCACGGCGGGCGGCCCGCGGCGACGACCTTGGCGGCCCGCTGGGCGAAGGCGCGCGCGGCACCGGGCGTGATACGCACCCGCAGCACCCCCGGTCCGTCGGGGGGAAGGTCGTCGGCCAACGGCTCGACCGGCTCGTCTGATTCTTCCTGCGCTTCGATGACGACCATGCCGCCTTCGCCGTCCCAGGCCAGGGCGATCGCACCGACCCGGAAATCCTCCAGCAGCGGCAGGTCGAGCGGAGCGTCATCCGCCAGCGCGGCGGGTGCGGCGGCCGGCACCTCGGGCGACCCGCCAGTACGCCTGAGCACCTCGTCCAGGAGCTCGTCGAGGCGTTCGGCCAGCAGGCTGACCTGGAACTTCTCCAGGACCACGCTAGTCACCCGACCGCTGGCGGTCGCCTGCAGGTAGAAGATCCGTTCTCCTGGCTGCCCCACCGCGCCGGCCACGAACCTGTCCGGCGGATCATAGAAGTAGACCGGCATAGTTCTATCCTCGCGTGTCCGCCGACTCTTGACGACTATCAGATATTGAGAAGGTAGCGGGAACCGAGGGGGCGTTCGGCGGCCGTTCATGTGGTCGGCACCGCCAGAACCGCCCCCGACCGCCGCGTCACTGGCCGCGATGCCGCGCGCCCCTGGGCCGTGTCCCCGGGCGTGTGGCATGAGGTCATCGACCCCACCCCCTCTGTCGTTCATCCGGACCAGGAAAGGCCGTAGCGGCGTATACCTGATCACGGTCAGTGAGCAGGGATCGGCTTGGATCCGCTGGCACTGGTCGAGGTGCAATCCCAGGCTATCGGCCACGATCGCCTTGATGACATCGCCGTGGGAGCAGATAAGGTACGTGGCGTCCTGGCCGAGCCTGGCGTTCCAGTCCCGGACCGCGGCCACCGCCCGGTGCTGCATGTCCGGCATGGATTCCCCTTCGGGGCCGGGGAAGGTCACCGCGCTGGGGTGTGCCTGCACCACGCGCCAGAGCTTCTCGGCCGCGAGCTTCTTCAGCGGCCGACCGGTCCAGTCTCCGTAGCGGCACTCCCCCACCCGCTCATCGGTGACGACCTGCTGACCGTCGCGGCCTGCCGCGATCGCCGCCGCGGTCTGCAGGCAGCGTTCCAGCGGACTGCTGACCATGGCATCCAGCCGGAGCGGGGCGAGCCGGGCCGCCAGCGAGGCGGCCTGAGCCTGGCCGCGATCATCGAGCGGGATGCCGGGCATCCAGCCGGTCAGCACGTGACCGGTGGTCGCGGTGAGCCCATGTCGCACGAGCAGAACGGTCGTCACGCCTTCCGACTGTAACGCACCTGCTGGTTCAAGCCGTCCCGGGTGCCCGCGTCGTACACATGAATCCGGGAGTACCGGGCGAGCCCGGCACTCCCGGATCGGATGGCGGCTGACCGGGCCGGTCAGCCGCCGGTGCTCAACTTGTGTAGTACCAATCCTCCGGGTCGAGCATGAGCGTGGGCGACTGCGGCAGCACACCCTTGAGGTTGTTGACGACCTCGGTGATCTGGTAGGGGGCGTTCGGCTGCCATTCCACCGGCACCTGCGTCTGCAGGTAGTTCTGCCAGTTGTACATGTAGGTCAGGTTGCTGCTGGCCAGCGTCTGGTCGATCAGCGAGTCGTTGGTCTTGTCGCAGTACCCGCCGGAGTTGGCGATCGCGCCGCACATGAACAGCGTCTCCCCGGTCGGCAGGACGTCCGGGTAGAACGACCAGCCCAGGCCCCAGTCGGCCATGTCCCAGTTGCACGGGATCTTGGCCACCACGCAGTTGCCCGCGGACGCCGCGACCACCGTGTTGAACGGCTCGGGCTTGAGGTTCAGCTTGATGCCCAGCGTCGCCGCGTTCGACTGCAGCTGCGTCAGCTCGGCCTGGATCCACGCCTGTCCGGTCGCGTAGGCGAAGGTGAAGCTCAGCGCGGTACCCGCGCTGATCCCCGAACCGCACAGGCTCGCGTTGGAACAGGTTGTCGTGCCGCCCGGGGCCACGCTCCAGCCGTGGCTGGTCAGCAGGCTCTTGGCCTTGGTCGGGTTGTAGGGGAACGCGTTGTTCTTTTGCTGGGGGGACAGCCACGAGGTCACCGGATCGCTCGCCACCGGCCCGGTCGTGAGGCTGCCGTAACCCTTCAGCGGGCCCTGGATCACCGCCTGCCCGTTCATCAGGTAGGCCAGCGCCTGCCGGAAGTACAGCTGCTTGAAGACGGCCGCGTGGTCGGAGTTCGTGGACTGCTCGTTGACCGTGTAGTAGCTGATCCCCCAGTCGTTCCACGGGCCCAGCGTGTAGCCGGCCAGCGGGTTGGTGCCCACCGCCGCGTTGGCCGGCTTGGCCGGCAGGTCCTCGCTCGGGATATAGCCGACGTCGATCTTGCTGCTGGAACTCGGCGACCGCAGCACGTCATACTCGGCCGCGTCGGTGGTGAACGGCAGCTCCTGGAACTCCGACAGCTTCGGCTTGTCCGAGCCGGAGTACGACTTGTTCGGCACCATGGTCAGGTTCCCGTCGGAGCTGAACGCGCTCAGCTTCCACGGCCCGTCCACGATCGACCATACCGGCGAGGACACGTACCCGCTCAGGTTCCGCGACTGGGCATCCAGGTACTTGTACACCGCCGCGCAGTCACTGACCGTGGTCGAGCAGTGGCTCGGCCCGGACGCGGTGGCATCCCAGGCCTCCGGCATCGGCGTAACCTGGGCCAGCTCGTTGTACAGGAACCACTGCTGGTTGTAGGCCTTGTTCAGCGTTCAGCACCAGCGTGGTGGGGCTGGCCACCTTCATGCTGCTGACCACCGTGTTCGGGAACCCGGTGTAGGCGCCGTAGTCCACGTCGCCGACCGCCTGCTCCATGTTCAGCCAGAACGCGATGTTCTGCGCGGTCACCGGCTGGCCGTTGGACCACATGAAGTGCTTGAGCGTGATCGTCACGGTCTTGCCGTCGTTGCTCCACACCGGAAGGTTCGCCAGGCTCTTGGTCGTGTTCACCGTCGGCTGGTTCCCGGTGCCGAACCAGTACAGCGGCCGGTACAGCAGGTACTGGAACAGGTTCAGGTTGGAGACGCTGATGTAGGCGCTGCTGGTGAACGGGAAGATGTAGTTCGGCGTGTCGGCGGGCAGCTCGGCGAACGTCGCGGTGCCCCCGCTGACCGGGGTGCCGGCGGCCGAGGAACTGCTGCTGCTGCTGGAACTGCTGCACGCGCCGAGCGCGATGACGCTCGCCACCGCGACCGCCAGGCCGCCGAAGGTTTTGCTCCGGAATTTCATCGGCCCTCCCTTCCCGCGCCGTTGGCGCTTCTGCTCCGTGCTGAGGTCATCAGCTTGTCGCCTCTCTCTCCCAGTTCAAGTGACCCGCCCCGCGCCGTCGCGGGGCACCGGGTCGGTAAACCCCGTCGATGACGGTCCGTGCCCCGGCACATCCGTTCCGGCGCATGCTGCGGCCAGCCACCGACGTGCTAGTTTCTGGAAGCCTAAGTTCCCCCGGCATCGATCTCTCAGCGAGAAGGTCACAAGTCGCCATCAATCCGGACCAATTTCACGCGGCGTTGTGCCCATCCTTCAGCGGGAGATGCCCGGTACCGCCCTAAGCGGGCTGGGCGGGATTCACCGCGGGTTCGGATGCCACGGCCGGCTCCGGCGCCCGCAGCGGGAAGTGGCAGGCGGCGAGGTGCCCGCCGGCGGTGAAGGGCCGCAACGGCGGCTCCTGCTCGGCGCACACGTCCTCCGCCAGCGGGCAGCGAGTACGGAACCGGCAGCCGGACGGCGGGTGGATGCTCGACGGAAGCTCCCCGGCCACGCCCTTCTGCCGCGTGTCGCGCTCCACTCGCGGGTCCGCGACCGGGATGGCGTCGATCAGGCCCTTGGTGTACGGGTGGACCGGCCGGTAGTAGACGTCGTTGGCGGGACCCACCTCGACGAGCTTGCCCAGGTACATCACGCCGATCGTCTCCGACATGTACCGGACCACACCCAGGTCATGGGAGATGAACAGGTAGGTCAGGCCGAGGTCGCGCTGCAGGTCCTGCATTAGGTTGAGGATCTGCGCCTGGATGGACACGTCCAGCGCGGACACCGGCTCGTCGGCCACCAGCAGCTTCGGGTCTCAGGATCAGGGCGCGGGCCAGCCCGAGCCGCTGCCGCTGCCCGCCGGAGAATTCATGCGGGTACCGCTCGACCGCGGCCCGGGGCAGTCCGACCTCGTCCAGCATCGCGTCGATCCTGGCCTGCTGCTCCCGCCGGCTGCCGACGCGCTGGATGGCCAGCGGCTCGCGCAGGATCGGTCCGACCCGCATCCTCGGATCCATGGAGGCGTAGGAGTCCTGGAACATGAGCTGGACCTTGGCTCCGCGCCGCCGCCGCTCCCGGATGCTCAGCCTGGCCAGGTCCGTGCCGTCAAGCACGATGGCGCCGCTGTCGGCCCGTTCCAGGCCGACGATCAGCCGGCCGACCGTGGTCTTGCCGCAGCCGGACTCGCCGACCATGCCGAAGGTATGGCCGGGCTTGATCGAGAAGTTGACGTCGGCCACGGCGCTGACCGCGCCGATCTTGCGCTGCAGCAGCCCGCCGGAGGTGACGCTGAAGTTCTTCACCAGATGCTCGATGGTCAGCAGCGGCTGGCCGTCGGCCGCCGCGACCTTGGCGGCCCGCTCCCGAACTTGCGCTCCGGACTCCGCGGTGACCAGCGCGGCGGCGTCGTCCTTCTCCCGGCCGACCGGGAAGTAGCACCGGTAGCGGTGGTCCCAGCCGTTTCCCTCTAGCGACGGCTCGGTCTCCCGGCACGTGTCCTGCGCGTAGCGGCACCGCGCCGCGAACTTGCACCCGGCCGGCGGCCTGGTCAGGTCGGGCGGCTGGCCCGGGATGTTGTACAGCCGGCCGGAAACCGCGGCGGCCTTCTCCGGCAGCGCCTCGAACAGCGCCTCGGTGTACGGGTGCCGCGGGTTGCCGAACAGCCGCGCCGTGCTGGTCTCCTCCATGACCCGGCCCGCGTACATGACGACCGCGCGGTCGGCGCGGCCGGCGATGACGCCCAGGTCGTGGGTCACCAGGATCACCGCCATGCCCAGCCGCTTGCGCAGGTCGTCGATCAGCTCCAGGATCTGCTTCTGGATCGTCACGTCCAGCGCCGTCGTCGGCTCGTCGGCGATCAGCAGCCGTGGCTCGGCGGCGAGCGCCATGGCGATCATCACCCGCTGGCGCATCCCGCCGGAGAGGTGATGCGGGTAGGCCTTGATCCGCTCGGCCGGCCGGGGCATGCCGACCAGGCCGAGCACCTCGACCGCCCGGGCCAGCGCGGTCTGCCGGTCCGCCCCGCGGTGCAGCCGGACCGTCTCGGCGATCTGGTCGCCGATCGTCATCGTCGGGTTCAGCGAGGTCATCGGGTCCTGGAAGACCATGCCGATCTCGTTGCCGCGGACCTGGCGCATCCCCTCGTCGTCCAGCGTGGAGATCACCTTGCCGCCCAGCAGGATCCGGCCGCCGGTGATGCGCCCGCCCGGGGGCAGCAGCTGCATGATCGACAGCGCGCTGATCGTCTTCCCGCTGCCGGACTCGCCCACGATGCCGAGGCACTCGCCGGCCTCGAGGGTGAAGTTCACGCCGTCGAGCGCGTAGACCGTTGCGCTGCGGAGCCGGATCTCGGTCTGCAGGTCCTCGACCTGGAGCAAGGGTGCCATGCGTCCTCGCAACTCTTGTAGGGAATGCCGCGGGCGCTGGCCTAGCGGCGTTGCAGCCGGACCTCGACGGCGTTGCGGAGGCCCTCGCCGATCCAGATGAACGCGGTGATCACGATCACGATGCACACCCCCGCGGGGACGATCAGCCACCAGTACCCGTCGGAGACGTAGGTGACGCCGTTGCTGAGCATCGCGCCCCAGTCCTCCTCCGGCGGGCGGATGCCCAGCCCGAGGTAGCTGAGCGCGACGACGAGCGCGATCGCGTCCGCCACCTGGAAGCTGAGGTTGACCACGATGGTGCCGATGGCGTTCGGCGCGATGTGCCGCAGCACGGCCCGGGCGCTGCTGCCGCCCATCACCCGCATCGCCTGGACGTACTCCCGGACCCGCAGCGACAGCGCCTCGCCGCGGACCAGCCGGGAGGTGGTCAGCCACGAGGTGATCGCGATCACCCCGATCAGGATCGGCTCGGTCGGGGTGACCATGGCCACGATCACCAGCGCCAGGAACAGCACCGGGATCGACAGCACCGCGTCCACGATTCGCATCATCGCCGCGTCGAGGAACCCGCCGAAGTAGCCGGCCACCGATCCCCACAGCACGCCGATCACGGTGGCCAGTATCGCGGCGGAGATGCCGACCTCCAGGGAGATCTGGCCGGAAGTCATCAGCCGGGCGAGCACGTCGTTCCCGTTCGAGTCGGTGCCGAGCGGATGGCCGGCGCCCGGGGGCAGCGTCTCGTTGGCGAAGTCCACCACGGTCGTATTGCCGTGGTAAAACAGCGGCCCGATGAAGCAGAACACCACCATCACCACGATGATGGCGACGCCAGCGACCGCGAGCTTGTTCTCGAGGAACACCTCCAGGCCGCGGCGGAACGCGCTGCGCGGCTTGGTCGCCGGCAGCGTCAGGTAGGGGACCGCCTCGTCCGGCTGCGGCTCGGCCACGGTGGCCACGTCCGCGATCTCCGAGATGTAGCTCGCGTCGCGGATCGCCGGGTCCGGCGATTCCGGCGGGACGCCTCCTGGCATGCTCATGACGAGTACCTCACCCGGGGGTCGAGCATCGCGTACGCGATATCGGCGAGCAGCGAGCCGATCACCGTCGCCAGCGCCACCACGATGAGGATACCCAGCAGGGTCGGGTAATCCGACTTCTGTGCCTGCTGGTAGAACAGCAGGCCCATCCCCGGGTAGTTGAACACCGACTCGGTGATCAGCGCCCCGGCGAGGATTGCCGGGCAGCTGCAGCCCGAGCAGGGTGGCGATCGGGATCAGCGAATTGCGCAGCACGTGGCGGAACAGGATCCGCCGCTCGCTGGCGCCCTTGGCCTTCGCGGTCCGCACGTAGTCCTCGGTCAGGTTGTCCAGCACCGAGGAGCGCATGTACCTGCTGAACAAGGCGAGCGTGACCAGCGTGAGCGTCGCGATCGGCAGGACCATCGCGTTGAAGTTCGAGAAGATCACGCCCAGCGTCTCACCCTGCGGCGCCTCGGCGGGGAAGATCGGGAACTTGATCGCGAACACCAGGATCAGCAGCAAGCCGAGCAGGAACACCGGCATCGCGTAGAAGATCGTCGAGAAGGTGTTGAAGAAGTGGTCGACGAACTTGTTGCGCCGCACCGCCTGCAGCATGCCGAGCGGGACCGCGATGACCACGGCCAGGATGACGGAGATGCCGACCAGCACGACCGTCTTGGGGATCCGCTCGGCCAGCAGCGAGGCCACGCTCTGGTTGAGGTTCCACGAGTAGCCCAGGTTGCCCTGGGCCACGTGACCCAGCCACAGCAGGTACTGGGAGTACCACGGCTTGTCGAAGCCGTAGGTCTGGTCGAACAGCTTGATCGCGGCGGGGTCACGGTACACGCTAGGCCCCATGACGGCGGCGGCGACGTTGCCCGGGATCGCCCGTAGCAACGCGAAGGTGATCAGGGTCACCAACAGGAGGACCACGATCGCCTGAAGCAGCCGGCGCACTATGAACAGTGCCACCTGTCTCCTTCTTTCCTATGCGCCCAGGAATGCGGGGGGTTGCCCGGCACTCCCGCATCGTACGTCAGCTGACCAGGCGGTCACCCGGCAGCCCTTATTTGACGAAATACCAGTCTTCCGGAGTGATGTTAAGCGTCGCGATCCGAGATCCTGGTCGGTGCTGGGTCATCAGCTTGTCGCCCCTCTCTCCCAGTTCCGCCCGTGATCCGCTCCGCACCGTCACGGGACACCGGGTCGCGGTACCGCGGCCGGTGACGGTTCGTAACGCGGGTTATATCGCGGTCGGCGCACGACCAGCCGACCGGTGAGCCACCGTATTAGCGGTAGCGTAGGTTCCGTACCGCATCAATGCGGAAAACGGGAATGTCACAACTTGCCATCAATCCCGGGAACCACGTATCGACGTCACGGCGAACGTGCCCCTTTACGAGACGGCCGCCCGCTCCTCCGGGTCCTGGATGACGAACATGGCCGAACCGAACTGAAGCACGTCGCCGGGCCGGACCGGGACGGGCTCGCGGACGAGCCAGCCGTTCACCCGAGTGCCGTTATGGGAGCCCAGGTCGCTGAGCAGCCATCCGTCCTGGCCGCGGTCCAGCCGGGCATGACGGCGCGACACCGACAGGTCGGCGATGCGGAGATCGCACTCCTGCGTCCGCCCGATGGTGAAGCTCGTGCCGCTGCCCGGCGGGAAGACCATCGGCGCCGGCCGTCCAGGGTCACCGGGGCCGGTCCAGCGCGCTGGCTGCGGCAGCCATCCGCCGAGGTCAGCCGCGCTGGGGGGCGCCCACGTACCCGGGGGCGGTTGCGGTCCGCGGTACCAGTCCGCCTCGGTGCCCTCCGGATCCCGGCGGTGGAAGGCCGCCCGGACACGGTCCAGCAGCCTGGCCCGCCGGGGCGGCAGGTCGGTGAACAACCCGGTCAGCTGACCGCGGTGCCGCGCGCCGAGGGCGCTCTGCATGCGGAACATGAACGTCTCGTGTGAGAGCCGGCCCTCGACGAACTCCTGCCGCAGTGCGCTAATGGCACGATCGCGCTCCTCGTCGGAGGCGCGCAGATACTCGGGCGTTGCGGGCGTGTCCGCCGCCGACCCTCCCATGAATGGAGTATCGACATCATCCGCGTCCGGGGCAAGGGAAAGCCGCGGATATCTGCCTGCCGCCCGGGCCTCAGGCGGTGGTCATGGCGGGCGTACTCACGTCCGACCCGTCCGGGGTCTGCAGCGGGAAGTGGCAGGCGGCCACATGGCCCGGACCGAACGATCGCAGCACGGGTTCCTCGGCGGCACAAAGCTCCTGGGCGAACGGGCACCTGGTACGGAACCTGCACCCGGAGGGCGGGTTCACCGGGCTGGGCAGCTCACCCCGGATGCCGACGCCCTTCTTGGCCCGCTCCAGCGACGGCTTGGGCACCGGGATGGTGGCGATCAGGCCGGCCGTGTACGGATGCGCGGCGCGCTCGTAGATGTCCTGCCCGGAGCCGAGCTCGACCAGCTTGCCCAGGTACATGACGCCAATCCGGTCGGCCATGTACTTGACCACCGCCAGGTCGTGCGAGATCACCACGTACGTCAGGCCGTGCGAGGCCTGCAGCCGCTTCATCAGGTTCAGCACCTGCGCCCGGATCGAGACGTCGAGCGCGCTCACCGGCTCGTCCGCCACGATGAGCCTGGGGTTCAGGGTGAGCGCCCGGGCCAGGCCGATGCGCTGCCGCTGGCCGCCGGAGAACTCGTGCGGGTAGCGTTCCACGGCGTTCTGCGGCAGCCCGACCTCGCCGAGCAGCTCGAAGACCCGGTCCCGCTGCGCCCGCCTGCTGCCGAGGTGCTGCACCGCGAGCGGCTCGCCGATGATCGCGCCCACCCGCATCCTCGGATCGAGCGAGGACTGCGGGTCCTGGAACATGAGCTGCAGGTCACGGCGCTTGCGCCGGAGCTCGCCGCCGCGCAGCTTGGACACGTTCATGCCGCCGAGGGTGACCGCGCCGGAATTCGGCTTCTCCAGCGCCACGATCACCTTGCCGATCGTGGTCTTCCCGCACCCGGACTCCCCGACCAGGCCGAAGGTGGTCCCGGCCGGCACCGAGAAGGACACATCCGACACGGCGTGGACGGCCCCCACCTTGCGCTGCAGCACACCCGAGGTGATGGGAAATTCCTTCACCAGGTTGGTGATCTCGAGCAGCGGGGCCACCACCCCATCCCCGTTCGCCGCGGTCACCTCGACCGTGCGCTCGGCCACCTCGAGGCGTCCGTCGGCCGTCACCTCCAGGCCGGCCGCCACCACGACGGCCTCCGAGGCGGCGGGGGATTCCTCGGCCGCGGTAGTCGCGCCGAACGCCCCAACCTCGGACGCTCGCGCCTCGGCCGCCGGCGGTCCGGCTGCCGTGGCGTCGGCCAGCACGGCGTCGGCCACGAATTCGGGCGTGTACCCGGCCTTGTCGGTGGGACGAGCAGCCTCGGCCACGCTCTCGGCGTCCGATGAGACCAGGCCGGTGCTCGCGGCGTCCGGCCCGGCCTCGCCGATCACGGCCAGGACGAGCGGTCCATCGACCGGATGCCAGCAGGAGGACCTGTGCTCGTACGTCTTACCGGACAGCGGCGGTTCCTCGGCGCGGCACTTGTCCGTGGCCCGGCTGCACCGGGCCGCGAACCGGCAGCCCTGGGGTGGGTGGGACAAGTCGGGCGGCAACCCGGGAATGGCATGGAGCGCCTTGTTGGCGTCCTGATCGAGCTGCGGGATGGAGGCGAGCAGGGCCTGGGTGTACGGGTGGTGCATGTGGTTGAAGAGCTCGCGCACGTCGGCGGTCTCCACCACCCGGCCCGCGTACATGACGTTGACCCGGTCGGCGTGCCCGGCGATCACGCCCATGTCGTGCGTGATCAGCAGCATCGCCATGCCCAGCCGGTCCTTCAGGTCCCTGAGCAAGGCGAGGATCTGCGCCTGGATGGTGACGTCGAGCGCGGTCGTCGGCTCGTCGGCGATGAGCAGCTTGGGCTCGTTGGCCAGCGCCATGGCGATCATCACGCGCTGCCGCAGGCCGCCGGACAGCTGGTGCGGGTAGTCCTCGAGCCGCTCCTTCGGCCGGGGCAGCCCGACCAGGCTCAGCACCTCGACCGCCCGGTGGAGCGCCTCGGCCTTGCGTCGCGCCCCGGTGCAGCCGGACCGGCTCGGCCACCTGGTAGCCGACGGTCTTGGTCGGGTCGAGCGAGGTCAGCGGATCCTGGAAGATCATCGCGATGTCGTTACCCCGGACCTGCCGCAGCTCTTCCTGCTTCAGGCCGACCAGTTCGCGGCCGTCGAGCTTGATCGAACCGCCGACGATCGACCCGCCGGGCGGCAGCAATCCCATGATCGACAGTCCGGTCATGGACTTGCCGCAGCCGGATTCGCCGACGACGCCGAGGGTCTCTCCGGCGTCGATCGTCATGTCGACGTTGCCGACGGCCTGCACGACCGAGCTGGTCAGCTTGATGTGCGTCGACAGGTCTTGGATGTCAGGACGGGGGCCATGTGGCCGCTACCTCTCGTTCGTGATGGCTGGTCAGGCATGCTACCCGACGGACGCTGGCTGCTAACGGCGTCTCAACCGGACGTCCAAGGAGTCACGGAGCGCATCGCCGATGAAGTTGAGCGCCATCACGGTCAGCACGATGCAGACGCCGACCGGATAGATGAGCCACCAGTATCCGTCCTGCATGTACCCCATGCCGTCGGAGATCATGTCGCCCCAGTCCAGGTTGGGGTAGTGCAACCCGAAGCCGAGGAAGCCGACGTAGGAGACGGCCAGGATGGCGTCGGCCACCTGGAACGTCACGTTGACGATCATCACGCCGAGCGCGTTCGGGAGCAGGTGCCTGCCGATCAGCCGCCAGTTGCCGGACCCTGCCGTCCGCGCGGCCGGACGAAGTCGCGTTCCCTGATCGTCAGCACCTCACCGCGCACCAGCCGGGCCGGAACCTGCCAGGAGAACCCGCCGATGACCAGCGACAGCGACAGCACCGTCGCACCGTACCTGACCGCCAGGATGAGCACCACGAACAGGAACGGTACCGACAGGAACACGTCCACCACGCGCATCAGCGCGGAGTCGACGATGCCGCCGACGAGGCCGGCGACCGCGCCGACCAGCGCGCCGATGGTGATCGCGACGAAGGCCGCGAAGAAGCCGATCTCCAGTGCGGCCTGGCCGCCCTTCATCAGCTGGCCGAGAACATCGAAGCCGTTTTCGTCCGTGCCGAGCGGGTGCCCGGCGCCCGGCGGGTCGTGGGAGTTGATCAGGCTTACCTGCAGCACGTCCCCGTGGTAGAAGATCGGTCCGAGGAAGCAGAAGACCACGAAGAACAAGAGGATGGCGACGCCGACGACGGCCAGCCTGTTCCTCACGAACTCGCGCAGCGCGAGCCGCCACCCGCTCTGGATCGGGCCGATTTCGCCGCCCTCGGGGGCACGGGTCACGTCGAGCGGCGGAAGCGATGCCTGCTGGTGTGCCACGATGGCCTCCTTGCTGCCCCGGTCAGGCCAGCCGGATACGCGGGTCCGCCACGGTCAGCGCGATGTCCGCGACGAAGTTGCCCAGGAGCACGAATACGGCGCCGAGGAGCGTGTAGGCCAGCAACACCGGATAATCCTCCTTCCCCAGGCTGTTGTAGAACAGCAGGCCGAGGCCCTGGTAGTTGAACAGGGTCTCGACGATCAGGTTCCCGGCGAGCAGGGCGGGGAGGAACAACCCGATCAGGGTGATCATCGGCAGCGAGGCATTCCGCACCATGTGCCGCGTCAGCACCAGGCGCTCGGGCAGGCCCTTGGCCCGCGCCACCTTGATGTAGTCCTGGGCGAGCACGTCAATTGACGAGGACCGCATGTACCGGGAGAAGTTGGCCACGGTGATCAGCACGAGGGTCAGGACGGGCAGGAACATGGAGTGCCAGTCGCCCATCACCACAAAGACGTTGGTGGACTGGCTGGCCTCGAAGTTGAAGATGGGGAACGAGAGCGCGAACACCTGGATGAGGATCAGCCCGAGGAAGAACACCGGCATCGAGTACAGGATGAACGCCGCGCTGGTGGCGATGTTGTCACCGAAGCGAGTTCCGCTTCACGGCCTGGAATATCCCCAGCGGCAAGGCGATCAGGATCGCGAGCAGCAGCGAGATGCCGGACAACCAGATGCTGCGGGCCAGCCGCTCGGCGAACAGCGCCGCCACGGTCTGGTTCTCCGCGTAGGAGTAGCCGCAGGTTACCGTGCAGCAGGCCGTTCATGTACCTCAGGTACTGCACGATCACCGGGTCGTCGAACCCGTGCTGCTTGTTCCAGGCGGCGACCGCCGCGCCGCTGGCCCGCAGGCCGAGCACCACCCTGGCCGGCGACGGGAAGATCGCGTGCAGCAGCAGGAAGATGAAGATGGAGATGCCGATCAGGACGATGATGGACGTCCCGAGCCGGCGGAGCAGGTAGGCGGTCACCGGGGGGACCCTCCCTTCCAGGCTGGTGGCCTGCCTCCCGGTTTACCACCGGGAGGCAGGCCAGTCCAGCCAGCGATTCGCGTACCGGCTACCGCTACTTGGTCAGGTACCAGAATTCCGGCGTGACGGTGTACTGGGTCAGGTTCTCGAACGCTTGCGGCGTGGTCGCCGAGATGTTCGTCTTCCAGGTGAAGGTGTGGTCGCGCAACGGCTGCCACATCACCGGCAGGTTCGTCGCCATGAACGACAGCTCGTTCGTGACCGCCTGCGGGTTGGGGCTGGTGATGGAGGCGTCGATCAGCGAGTCCGCGGTCGAGTTGCTGTAGTTGCCGATCTGCCCGGACCCGCCGGTGTTCAGGAACCCGAACGCGGTGGGATAGGGGAAAAGCCCTCCCCGCCGAAGTCCTCCGTGGCCCACTTGTTCGGCGTTCGCGGGCGACGCCGCGTCGTTGTAGTTCGTGACCATGTAGTTGAAGTTGCTGCCCGACAGGGTGATCTGGATGCCGGCCTGCTTGGCGTTGGAGGCCAGGTCCTCGACTTCCTGGGTGATCGGCGAGGTGGTGTTGTAGATCAGGTTGAAGGCCAGCTTGGTGCCGGCCGGAATGCCGGCCCCGCAGTCGCCCGCGGCCGTCCCGGCGTGCGCGCAGGTGTCGGTGCCGTTGGGGACGACGTTCCAGCCGTTCGCCTTGAGCACGCTCTCCGCGGTGGACACGCTGAACGGGTACGGGTTCGTCGTCGCGTTGGAGGGCAGGAACGGGCTCTGCGGGTAGACCGAGATCGTGGTGTAGCCCGGCTGGCCGTCCCCGTTGAGGTAGGCCTTGATCTGGCCTTCCTGGTCCTCCAGGTGCTGCATCGCCTGCCGGAAGTACAGCTGGGCGACGATGTTGTTGAAGTCGCCGGTCTTGTCCATGAAGTTGTAGGCCACGAAGTAGTCGCCGAAGGCCGGTATGCCGAAGTAGTTGTAACCGATCCCCTTCAGCGTCGGGATCTCCGGCGCGTCTTCCGGCGGGACGGCTGCGACATCGACCGAACCGCTCTTGATGGCGTTGAACTGAGCGGCGTCGGAGGTGAACGGCACCCCGACGAAGCTGGACTGGGGAGTCGCGTGCGGCCCGCTGTAGGCGGTGTTCGGCACCATGGTGAACGCGCCCGTGGTGGCGTTGAACGAGGTCAGCTTGTACGGCCCGTAAACGGTCTGCCAGAGCGGGTTCGTCGCGTAGGTGTTCACCGACTTGGCCTGCGCGGTGAGGTAGTTGAAGATCTTCAGCGCGTTGGCCGGCTGGGTGAAGTCGAGGGTCGGCCCGCTCGCGGAATCCTTCGCCCACTCGGCGGCGGGCATGAGCATGATGCCCGAGAGGATGTCGTCTTCCATCCAGGTCGGGTTGACCGCGCTCTTCATGTTGACCACCAGCGTGCTGGCGTTCGGCGTCGACATGCTGGTGATCGTGCTCGGGAAGAAGGTGGGCACGTAGTCCGCCCAGTTCGCCGGCGATGCCTTGACCGCGGCCGTGATCTCATCGATCGTGAACAGCAGGTCCTTCGAGGTGAGCGTCTGGCCGTTCGACCACTTCCAGGGCTTCAGCGTGATCGACATCGTCTTGTCGCCGTTGGACCACACGGGCGGGTCCGCCGGGCTCAGCTGCTGGTCGACGGTGATAGTCGTACCCTGCGGGTAGAAGTACAGCGGCCGCCACATCTGCCAGTCGAAGACGAAGCTGTTGTAGACCGTGTTGGCCGCGGCGGTCGTAATCGGGAAGATCCAGTTCGGCGCGTCAGCCGACAGGTACCCGTAGGTGATCGAGGCGGCGGTCCCGCTGGGCGTACCGGCGGCTGGGATCGCGCCGATCGAGCCGGGCTGCGTCACCGCCCCGGGGGTGGTTGTCGTAGTGCTGCTGGTGCTGCTACTGCTACTGCTGCTGCAGGCGGCGAGGGCGGTAACGCTCGCCACCGCGAGGGCAAGCCCGCCGATGCGCTTCTTACCGAATCTGGTCATCGCCCCTCCCTCCTCTGCGCTGTTCGCGCCACTGGTCCGTCCTGGGGTCATCAGCTTGTCGCCCTTCTCTCTCGCAGTTCGCCGGTGATCCGCTCCGCACCGTCGCGGGGTCACTGGGTCGCAATCCCCCCGAAACCGGTACGGCCCGTCTCCCCGGCACGTCCGCACCGCCGTGGGCACCCGTTGTTGCCCACGACGAGGCGGCCGGTCAGTTACCGGTGTTATGAGTTAGCGGAAGCGTAGGTTCCATATTGCATCGATCTCCAGGCAAAAACGTCACAACTTGCCATCAATCCCTGGGGAACAGCCTCCCGCCGCCTCCGGTAGCATTCGGACATTTCCGGATCTAGCCAATCATGTTAACTTTAGCCCCAACCGACGCAAGGGACCTCGGCCGCGTGAAGCCTTGCCGTAGAAGCGCCGTCTCACCGCAGAATCTCCGCCCGCAGCCGCTGCCTCCGCCAAGAACGTCAGCGAAACCGCTCACTCTCGTCACCCCTGGGTCGGCCGGTGACGGCCTTCCACCGGCGACTACTAAGCGTAACTGTTTTCAGCTATGAGTCGACGGATTGGCTGCACTATGTATTCAAGCTCACCTGCCGCCCGTCCGTGACCGGGATTCAGCGGAAGATAACCGTGCGGCGGCCGTGCAGCAGGACACGGTGCTCGGCATGCCAGCGCACGGCGCGGGCCAGCGCGACCCGCTCGGCGTCGCGGCCGATGGCCGCGAGGTCCTCCGGGCTGCTGGTGTGGTCGACCCGCGCCACTTCCTGCTCGATGATCGGCCCCTCGTCCAGGTCGGCGGTGACGTAGTGCGCGGTCGCGCCGATCAGCTTCACGCCGTGCGCGTGCGCCTGGCGGTAGGGCCGCGCACCCTTGAAGCTCGGCAGGAAAGAATGGTGGATGTTGATGATCCGGCCCGGCAGCTTGGCGCACAGCTCGGGGGACAGGATGCGCATGTAGCGGGCCAGCACCACAAAGTCGATGCTCAGCTCGCTGACCAGGTCCAGCAGCCGGCCCTCGGCCCGCTGCCCGGACATCGGGTCGCGCGGGTCGGCGGGCACGTGCTCGAAGGCGACGCCGTGCGCCGCCGCGAGCGAGGCCAGGTCGGGATGGTTGCCGACCACCAGCGGCACGTCGATCCGCAGCGACTCGGCCGCCCGCCGGTAGAGCAGGTCGTTCAGGCAGTGACCCGCCTTGGACACCATGATCAGCACCCGCGGCTGGACGGCGGTGTCGTGCAGTTCCCACTCCATGGCGAACTCGGCGGCCACCGGGACGAATCCGGAGTACAGGTCCCGGTGGGTCGTGGGAGTCGGCCGCAGGCTCTCGACGTGCACCCGCATGAAGAACTGGCTCGACCCTTCAACGGTCCGGTCGCCGAACTGCTGGCTGTCCAGCACGTTGCAGCCGGCCTGGTGCAGATAGGCGGCGACCGCGTGCACGATGCCGACGCGGTCCGGGCACGACAACGTGAGGACGTACTCGTTGCTGGCCTGGCCGCCTGCCGCGGCTCTGCTGGCCTGGCCGCTTGCCGCGGCTCTGCTGGCCTGGCCGCTTGCCGCGGCTCTGCTGGCCTGGCCGCTTGCCGCGGCTCTGCTGGCCTGGCCGCTTGCCGCGGCGGGCATCAGGCGCCTACCGCGTGCACGCCACCGTCGACGTGGACGATCTCGCCGGTCGTCGCGGGGAACCAGTCGGACAGCAGGGCCACGCACGCACGCGCGACCGGTTCCGGGTCGGTGATGTCCCAGCCGAGCGGAGCTCGATCGCCCCACACGCCCTCGAACCGGTCGAAGCCCGGGATCGATTTGGCGGCCATGGTCCGCAGCGGCCCGGCCGCCACCAGATTGACCCGCACTCCCTTCGGGCCGAGGTCACGGGCGAGGTACCGGGCGCACGACTCGAGCCCGGCCTTGGCCACGCCCATCCAGTCGTAGCCCGGCCAGGCCACGCTCGCGTCGAAGTCCAGGCCCACGACCGAACCGCCGCCGCCCATCAGCGGCAGCGCGGCCATCGTGACCGCCTTCAGCGAGTACGCGGAGACCTGCAACGCGGTAGCCACGTCGGCCCAGCTGGTGCGCAGGAAGTTCCCGCCGAGCGCTTCTTCCGGATTGGCGTACGCGATCGCGTGGAGCACGCCGTCCAGGCCGTCCACATGCGCGGCGGCCCGCTCGGCGAGCGAGTCGAGGTGGTCCTCGCTGGTCACGTCGAGCTCGAGGACCGGTGGCGGGGAAGGCAGCCGCTTGGCGATCCGCTCTACCAGGCTCAGCCTGCCGAACCCGGTCAGCACCACGCTCGCGCCCTCCTGCTGGGCCACCCGGGCCACGTGGAACGCGATCGAGGCATCCGTGATGACCCCGGTAACCAGGATCCGCTTGCCCGCCAGGATTCCCGTCACAGCCTTACTCGTATTGCCCCGGGGCGGACGACCCGCCCGGGATCCCCCGATCCTGGGGGGAAGCCTTTCCCCCAGGGCCCCTCGGTCAGTGCCCCATACCGAGCCCGCCGTCAACCGGGATGACGGCGCCGGTGATGTAGGCCGCGTCCGGCCCGGCCAGGAACGCCACCGCCGCGGCGACCTCGTCCGCGGACGCGAACCTGGCCAGCGGGACGGCGGCCAGGATGGCCGCCTTCCTGTCCTGCGACAGGCCGGCCGTCATGTCGCTGTCCACGAAGCCGGGGGCGATCACGTTGGAGGTGATGCCGCGGGAGCCGAGCTCGCGGGCCAGGGACCGGGCCATGCCGACCAGCCCGGCCTTGGACGCCGCGTAGTTGGCCTGGCCGGCCGAGCCGTACAGGCCGACGACGGAGGAGATGAAGATGAGCCGCCCGCGCCGCATCTTCATCATGCCCCGCACCGCCCGCTTGGCCACCCGGTACGCGCCGGCCAGGTTCGTGTCGAGCACCTGGCCGAAGTCGTCTTCGCTCATGAGCGCGAGCAGCTGGTCCCGGGTCACGCCGGCGTTCGCGACCAGCACCTCGACCGGGCCCTGGGCCTTCTCCACTTCCCCGAACGCCGCATCGACCGACGCCGCGTCGCGCACGTCGCAGCGGACCACCTCGAGCTCGTCCACCGGGTCGCCGGAGCGCGAGGTCACCGTGACGCTGTCGCCGCCGGCCGCGAGCCGCCGGGCGATGGCCAGCCCGATACCCCGGTTCCCGCCCGTCACCAGCACCGAACGCCCCATGTTCACCTCTTTTCTCGGCTCACTGAGGGTACCGCAGGAGCCGACCGGTCCCGGGTTTCACCAGCGGCGGGGCGGCGGGAGAGGGGCAAGGCGCCGGGCGGGAACGCTGGGACGTAGGCGATAAGGCTGGTGAGATAGGTTTTGGTCTCGTGACTGATCAAGAGCCGGGAATTGACCCCGAGTTCACCGCCCTGCCGCTGCGCGATCTGGCGGACGCGGCGCTCACCCAGGCCAAGACGCTCGGGGCCCAGCATGCCGACTTCCGGGCCGAGCGGCTGCGGGGCCAGCGGATCGGGTTGTCCGACGGGGCCCTGCAGACCCTGTTCGACGCCGACGACATCGGCCTGGCCGTCCGCGTCATCGTGGACGGCACCTGGGGCTTCGCGTCGGCCGTCGACCTGACCACGGACGCCGCCGCGCACGCGGCGCGGCAGGCCGTCGAGGTCGCCAAGGTGGCGGCGGCCATGAACACCGAGCCCATCGAGCTCGCCCCCGAGCCCGGCTACGGCGACGTGAGCTGGGTATCGGCGTACCAGACCGACCCGTTCACGGTCAGCGTCGCGGACAAGGTGGCCCTGCTGACCGAGTGGAGCACGGCCCTGCTCCGGCACGACGCGGTCAGCCACGTGGACGCCTCGCTGCAGCAGGTCAGGGAGTGCAAGTTCTACGCCGACGGCGCGACCACCGCGACCCAGCAACGGGTCCGGCTGTCCCCAGTGCTCACCGCGGTCGCGGTCGCCGACGACGGCAGGTTCGACACCATGCGGACGCTCGCCCCGCCGGCCGCGCGCGGGTATGAGTACCTCACCGGCACCGGCTGGGACTTCGACGCCGAGCTGGCCGAACTGCCTGATCTGCTCGCGGCCAAGCTGATCGCCCCCACGGTCCAGGCCGGGCACTACGACCTGGTGATCGACCCGTCCAACCTGTGGCTCACCATTCACGAGTCGATCGGCCACGCCACCGAACTCGACCGGGCGCTCGGCTACGAAGCCGCTTACGCCGGGACCTCGTTCGCGACGCCGGACAAGCTCGGCAGCCTCAAATACGGATCAGGGCGTCATGCACGTCACCGGCGACCGCACCGCCGAGCACGGCCTGGCCAGCATCGGCTACGACGACGAGGGCGTGGCCGGCCAGTCCTGGGACCTGATCAGCGGCGGCGTCCTGACCGGCTACCAGCTTGACCGGCGGATGGCGCAACGCTGCGGCTTCGGGCGCTCCAACGGCTGCGCCTTCTCCGACGGCCCGAACCATATCCCGCTGCAGCGGATGGCGAACGTGTCTTTGCAGCCCGCCCCGGCGGGCGGCCCATCGACCGACGATCTCATCTCCGGCGTGGAGGACGGCATCTACGTCATCGGCGACAAGAGCTGGTCCATCGACATGCAGCGCTACAACTTCCAGTTCACCGGCCAGCGGTTCTTCAAGATCAAGAGCGGGAAGCTGGCTGGGCAGCTGCGGGACGTCGCGTATCAGGCCACCACCACCGATTTCTGGGGTTCCATGGAGGCCGTCGGCGGACCGCAGACCTACGTGCTCGGCGGGGCGTTCAACTGCGGCAAGGGCCAGCCCGGCCAGGTCGCCCCGGTCAGCCACGGCTGCCCGGCCGCGCTGCTGCGCGGGATACGGATCCTCAACACGGTCGAGGAGGCCCAGTGAACGCGGTCAGCGGGTGCTCGCCGCAGGAAGCCGTCGAGCGGGCCCTGGCCGCCAGCCGGTCCGACGACTGCGTGGTGATCGCCGAGGAGACCTCCGGCGCCAACCTGCGCTGGGCGGGCAACACGCTCACCACCAACGGCGTGTCCAGCTCGCGCCAGCTCACCGTCATCGCCATCGGCCGGCGCGCCGAGGGGGCTTCGGCCGGCATCGTCTCCCGGGCCGGCGTCCGCCCGGAGCAGATCGAGGAGGTGGTCCGGGAAGCGGAGCACGCGGCGGCCGAGGCGGCACCCGCCGAGGATGCCGAACCGTTGCCCGGAGCGGGAACGGACGGTTCGTTCGGCATAGAAAATGGCGAAGGACACTGGGGCTCCCCGCCTGGCCGGACCGAGATCGGCGTGCTGCGCGACTTCGCGGCCGCGCTCGGTGAGACGCTGCGCGAGGCCGCTGGCCGCGGACCGGAAGCTGTACGGGTTCGCCGAGCACAACCTGGTCAGCACGTTCCTGGGTACCTCGGGCGGGCTGCGGCTGCGGCACGACCAGCCGACCGGGCGGGTCGAGCTGAACGCGAAATCCGCTGACATGACGCGTTCGGCCTGGACCGGGGCGGCCACCCGCGACTTCACCGATGTGGACATCGCCGGCCTCGACGCCGGGCTCAGCGAGCGCCTCGACTGGGCCAAGCGCTCGATCTCGCTGCCCGCCGGACGGTATGAGACGCTGCTGCCGCCGACCGCCGTATCCGACCTGATGATCTACCTGTACTGGTCGGCCGGGGCCAGGGACGCGGCGGACGGGCGGACGGTGTTCAGCAAGGCCGGCGGCGGGACCCGGGTCGGCGAGCAGCTGACGACGCAGCCCGTCACGCTGTCCAGCGATCCGCTGGCCGCTGGGCTGCGGTGCGCGCCGTTCGTCATCGCGCACGCGTCCGGGCCCGACTCCTCGGTCTTCGACAACGGGCTGCCGATGCGCTCGACCGCGTGGATCGCCGATGGCGCGCTGGCCGCCTTGCACTCCTGTCGGCACTCCGCCGGACTGGCCGGGCTGCCGGTCACCCCCGCCATCGACAACCTGATCCTCGCTGTGGACACTTCCGGGGCCGGAGCACCGACGATGGAGGAGATGATCGCGTCCACCGGCCGCGCGCTGCTGCTGACCTGCCTGTGGTACATCCGCGAGGTCGATCCGCAAGTGATGCTGCTCACCGGCCTCACCCGGGACGGCGTCTACCTGGTGGAAGACGGCGAGGTCGTGGGAGCGGTGAACAACTTCAGGTTCAACGAGTCGCCGGTGGGCATGCTCGGGCGGCTGCTGGAGGTCGGCGCCACCGTGCCGACGCTGCCACGCGAATGGGGCGACTACTTCAACCGCGCCGCGATGCCGGCGGTGCGGGTCGAGGGCTTCAACATGTCCTCGGTGAGCCAGGCCAGCTGAGGGGTCGCGAACGCTAGGCGGCGAGGCATACCTTGGGAGGGTGAGGTTGGGCTTTGGGGTTCACGCTGGCCGCGGGCGGTCACGGGTGCACGTCGTGACGCATGCACAGCGCTCGCGGTCCGACGACATCAGCTTCCGGCAGCGCAGGTACCTGCTGATGATGGGCATCCGGGCCGTCTGCTTCGTCATCGCCGTGCTTATGTTCGTCAATCACCTGGGCTGGCTCGTCGTGATCCCGGCCGTCGGCGCTATCTTCATTCCGTATTTCGCTGTGGTACTCGCCAACGGCGGCCGGGAGCCGGGCAACACCCGCGGCTTCATGGAGTACCAGCCCAAGCTGCCCGCCACCCGTAACCCGGTCGGGCCGTCGTCAGAAAACGGCCATCGGCCCGCGGGACCGGGCGGCAGCGACAACTGATTCCGCTGCTCAGCCTCCGCCCGAGATCCGGTTGTAATTGGGTCTTGACACACTAGGGGGTGTTTCCGTGTAGCATTCATATCGGTGCTCTGGTCCCCCGTCGGGGCACCGCTGCCGGCGTTCCGGGCCCCCGTCGGAACGCCGATGATCGCGACGCCGGGTGGTTTGCCCCCGTAGCCACCCGGCGTCGCCCTATGCTCGGCCCTTTTCAAGGCCTTCGCCTTATGGCTCGCAGTGTTATTCCGGGGGGACGACCCCCCGGACCCCCCGCGTGGCCCCCTATGGGGTGGGGTTCTGTCTCAGGCCTGGTTCTGTGGGGGGGGGTGGGCCTCTGGTCTTGGGTCTCTGGTCTTGGGTCTCTGGTCTTGGGTCTCTGGTCTTGGGTCTCTGGTCTTGGGTCTCTGGTCTTGGGTCTCTGGTCTTGGGTCTCTGGTCTTGGGTCTTCTGGTCTTGGGTCTCTGGTCTTGGGTCTCTGTCTTGGGTTCTCTGTCTTGGGTCTCTGGTCTTGGGTCTCTGTCTTGGGTCTCTCGCTTGGGGGTCTGTGCACGTGCATTTTGATCTTGGGATGTCTGGGCTGGTCTGGCTGCGTCGCAGTTAAATCGCAGGGGTGGGTTGGTTGGCCAAGTTGGCGGGGGGCGCGGGAGCGGGACTTCTGGGTGTGCCACCTGGGGCGAGGGCCTGGGATGGGCAAGGTTCTGGGGTTCTTCTGAATGCATAATGTATGCAGCGGTGCCTGGCGGCAATGGCTGCGGGCTTTGAGCGGGGTTTCTTAGGGTTTGTTGAGGCGCTTTTCGTTATTGGTGAAGGCAAATCGGGGGTAATGATCAGCGGGCGCTTACTAATGAGGCGCGGTAATGCCACATTGTGGGCGGCGGCGTTATTCGGTCTTACGGAACTCGGCTATAGCTATGGTGAGCATGGCGAGTCCCATGGCGGCGACCATGGCCAGGGATAGTCCCAGCGGGACAACCCAGCCGAACCAGGTGACGCCGGGACTCAGCGCCTGCACGGCCAGGGGGCTGACCGACAGGTGGCCGAACACCGCGGCTCGCATCGGGTCGACGATATAGGTCAGCGGGTCCAGGCGGGTCAGCACGGTCAGCCAGGCGGGCAGGCCGTTCAGCGGGTAGAGCGCGCCGGACAGGAAAAACAATGGCAACACGAACAACTGAGTGAGCGCCATAAACGCCTGTATCTGCTTTATCCGGGCCGCCATCATGACGCCGAACGCGGTCAGCGTGAACGACAGCAGGAGCAGTTCCCCGACCAGGGTGAGGAGCAGCAGCGGGTCGTATGGCACGTGGGCTACCCCGGCCAGGGCCAGGAAGATGATGCCCTGGAAGGTGGCTACGGTGGCGCCGCCCAGGGTCTTGCCGACCACGATGGCCCACCGCCGTATCGGCGCGACCAGCATCTCCCGGAGGAACCCGAACTCCCGGTCCCACACGATCGACGCGGCCGAGAAGATCGAGGTGAACAGGACCGACATGGCCAGTACGCCCGGGTAGATGAACGTCCTGAAATCCACCCCTACGGGCAGGCCGCGGGAGGCGAGCCGGGACAGGCCGGTGCCGAGCACGAACAGGAACAGGACCGGCTGCACCAGGGACGTGATCGCCCGCAGCCGGTCGCTGCGGAACCTGATCAGCTCGCGGCGCCAGACGATGCTGACCGCACGCAGGTCGTGCCGGACGCTGCGCTCGGGTACCGCGACCCTGATCGCCTCGGTGAGCGCCAGTTCGCCGGCCTCGGGGAGCGTGATGTCTTTCGTCGCCACTGTGCTGCCTCCCTGTCTATCTCCGGGCCTATCTCCGGGCCTATCTCCGGCCGAACCGGGTCGCGATCCGGCGGTTGCGGTCACCGATCGAGGCCTCGGCATCACGGATCGTCTTACCCGTGTACGACATGAACACGTCGTCGAGGGAAGGGCGGGATACGCTCACCGACTTGATGGCCATCGGCAGGCGCGCGAACAACTGGGGCACGAACTGCTCGCCGGACTCAACCGAGAACGTCACCAGCCCTTCGTGCACGCCCGCGTCGATGCCGAACACCTCGTCCAGCGCGCGGATCGCCGCCTGGTCATCGGCTGTGCTGATCTGCATCCGGTCCTTGCCGATCGAGGCCTTCAGCGCCTCCGGCGTGTCGATCGCCACGATCTGGCCGTGGTCGATGATGGCGATCCGGTCGCAGTTCTCCGCCTCGTCCATGTAGTGCGTGGTGAGGAAGATCGTGATGTCCTCGCGCTGCTTCAGCTCGTTGATGTACTCCCAGATGGACGCCCGCGTCTGCGGGTCGAGGCCCACCGTGGGCTCGTCGAGGAACAGCACCCGCGGCGCGTGCAGCAGGCCGCGGGCGATCTCCAGCCGTCGCTGCATCCCGCCGGAGTAGGTGGCCACCACGCTGCTCCGCCGGTCCCACAGCCCGACCATCTCGAGCACCTGGCGCATCCGGGGCGCGAACGCCGCCTTAGGCACCCCGTACAGGTCGGCGTGGAACCGCAGGTTCTGTTCCCCGGTCAGGTAGTTGTCCAGGGTGGTGTCCTGGAACACCAGGCCGATGTTACGGCGCACGGTGTCCCGTTCCCGCCTCACGTCGTGGCCTGCGACCCTGGCAGAGCCCGAGGTGGGATCCGCCAGGGTGCACAGGATCTTGATCGTGGTGGACTTGCCGGCGCCGTTCGGGCCGAGAAACCCGAACGTCTCCCCGGCGGCGACCTCGAAGTCGATGCCGCGGACGGCCTCGATCTCGCCGTACCTCTTGGTCAGCGCGCTGACCCAGATAGCCTCCGTCACACCTATGCGTCCTGTTCCGCGTCCTCGTCGTCTGCCGCGAGGATACGGTACAGGGCCTTGCGGGTGTCGGCCAGGATCTTGCTGGCCTGCTGGACCTGGGCCGGCGAGCCGGCCTGGGCGACCTGCACGGTGGCCATCATGACCTGCTTGGCCAGGCCGTGGATCTGGAACACGGCGTCATCGACGCTGCCCGTCACGGCGTCCCAGGACGACCTGAGCTCATCGGCGTGGGCCTGGACGTACGCCCGGCCCTCGTCGGTCAGGGTGTAGTTCCGCCTGCGGTCCTCACCCGCCGCCGTGATCAGGCCCTCGTCCTCCAGTTGCTGCAGTGCCGGGTATACCGACCCCGCGCTCGGCCGCCACACGCCCTGCGTGCGCTCGCCGATCTCCTGGATGATCTGGTAGCCGTTCCACGACCGTGCCTCTTCCCCGCCCTCAGCCAGCAGGTCGAGGATCGCGGCGCGGACGTCACCGCGCCGGACGCGCGGACCGCGGCCCCCGGGGCCCCGGAACCTCGGCGGCCCGAACGGCCCGCCGCGCATCTCGAACTGGAACGGACCCGGACCCCACGGTCCGGGGCCGCCGCGCATGCGGCCGCGCCCTCGCACGTGCCCGCGGCGGCCTTCTCGGGGATCTCCCCATCCTTCTTCGTGCATTATGATACTCCTTCTAACTCTCTAGATCGCTTTTCGATCCTTGTCGTTAGGTTAACGATATATCGGTATCGATCGCGTGGCAAGGCCGGGGCTCAACATCTTTTGTTCCGAACGGCCGTGGCGGCAGCCGTCAGAGCGCGACCAGTCGCGCTGGGCGGCGCCCAGCGGGGCTGTATGCCCCTTCGGTGGGGTGTGTGCCCCCGGCTGCCGTGGCGCTAGTCGGCGACGGCGGAGTAGGCCACCACACCGCGGCGCATCGCGTCGATCGCGGCCCGGGCCGTCGTGGACAGGCTGCGCGGCGGCCAAGCGCGGGCGGGCGCGGGCGCCAACCCGGGCGCGGGTCCGGGAGCGGGCGCGGGTCCGGCGGGCGGGGGATCGGGGGCGGGATCGGGGGCGGGGGCGGCGGAGGCAATCTGGTCCAGGAGGTCGATGAGCTGCTTGACCGCGCGGACGAAGTCGCCTGGGGTCAGGTCGGGCGATTCCTCCAGGACGCTCTCCAGCTTCGCGCCGCGGGCCCACCGGTACGCGGCCCAGGCGAAGCCGAGGTCGGGCTCGCGAAGGAACGACAGGTCATTGTCCTTTTCCAGCTGATCGAGCTCGCTCCAGGTCCGGACCATCGCGGCCAGCACCTCCGGCACGGGGCCCTTCGGCAGCCGGGGCGGATGGGTATCGTCGGCCTGGCGCGACTCGAACGAGAGGGCCGACACGCAGGCGGCCAGTTCGGCCGGGGAGAGACCGTCCCACAGGCTACGGCGCATGCACTCGGAGGCCAGCAGATCAAGCTCGGTATATAGGCGGGCCAGCCGCCGCCCGTCCGCGGTCACCGTGTCCCCGGCCAGGTAGCCCAGTCGCTCCAGGACGCGGCACACCCGGTCGAAGGTGCGGGCGATCACGTGCGAACGGCCGGCTACCCGGCGCTCGAGCGCCTCGGTCTCGCGGGCGAGCCGCAGATAGCGTTCCGCGTACCGGGCGTGTTCCTCGCGGTCCGGGCAGTCGTGGCACGGGTGCCGCCGTATCCGCCGCCGCAGTTCGGCCACCTCTGCATCGCCCCCCGCCAAGGGGGGAACGGGGGAAGGTTCCCCCCGTGAGCGGGGGGGTCTGGGGGGGTCGTCCCCCCGGCTAGCAGAGCCCAGCCGGTTCCGCATGGTGGCGGCGAGATCCTTGCGGTGCTGCGGCGACCGCGGGCTGAACCATCCCGGAATCCGTATCTTGTCAATGACCTCGGCTGGCACCGGGAAGTCGGCTACGGCCAGCCGCTTGACCTGCCGGCCTTCGGTGAGCACGAGCGGACCCGGGCCGTCGGGCCGCCCGTTCCCGGCGGTGGGATGCAGGCCGGGCTGCAGGACGACGGCCAGGCCGGCCCGGCGCCCGCCCGGCACGCGGATGATGTCACCGGGGCGCAGCCGCGACAGCGACCTGGCCGCTTCGGCCCGCCGGGATGTGGCCCGGGCGCGGGACAGGTCGCCCTCCCGTTGCGACAGCGATCTCCTGAGCTGCGCGTACTCGGCGAAATCGCCTTTCTTACAGGTCATCGACGCGGCGAGCTCGGCCATCGCCTCACGGTTCCTGCGGACCTGCCGGGCCAGGCCGACGACGCCGCGGTCGGCCTGGAACTGCGCGAACGAGGACTCGAGCAGAGCCGAGGCCCGGGCCCGCCCAGCCCAGCCGGTCAGGTTGACGGCCATGTTGTAGGAGGGCCGGAAGCTGGAGTTCAGCGGGTAGGTACGGGTGCTGGCCAGGCCGGCCACCGCGCCGGGGTCCATCCCCGGTTGCCACAGCACGACCGCGTGCCCCTCCACGTCGATTCCGCGCCGCCCGGCGCGCCCGGTCAGCTGGGTGTACTCCCCCGCGGTCAGGTTCGCGTGAGTCTCCCCGTTCCATTTGTCGAGCTTCTCGATGACCACGGTCCTGGCCGGCATGTTGATGCCGAGCGCGAGTGTCTCGGTCGCGAACACCGCGCGGACCAGCCCGGCGGCGAACAGCTCCTCCACGACTTCTTTGAAGGCGGGCAGCATCCCGGCGTGGTGGGCGGCGATCCCGCGCCGCAGCCCGTCGAGCCATTCGCCGTAGCCCAGGACCATCAGGTCCTCCGGCGGGATGTCCGCTGTGCGGCGCTCCGCGGTCTGCTGGATCACCCCGGCCTCTTCCGGCGTGGTCAGCCGCAGTCCGGCGGCCAGGCACTGCTGGACCGCCGCGTCGCAGCCGGCCCGGCTGAAGATGAAGGTGATCGCGGGCAG
This sequence comes from uncultured Actinomycetes bacterium, assembly GCA_963801155.1. GTDB lineage: Bacteria > Actinomycetota > Actinomycetes > Streptosporangiales > Streptosporangiaceae > Palsa-504. The sequence continues at coordinate 39,976 of CAWDEB010000007.1, read as the reverse complement.
CAGTCCACTGGCGTCCAGCCGGGAGATCACATCGGGGCGGTAGGCCCGCGGGAACCGGCGCGGGCGGCGGCCGCCCCGGCCCGGGCGAGGCGGCGCCTTGCGCTCGATCCAGGTGTCCCGCGCTGCTGGCCCGGGGACGACCCCCCTGACCCCCCGCTCGGCCACCCGGAGCAACTCGGGATTGACCCGGGTGTGTTCATCGTCGGTGAACAGGTCGTACAGCCGGTTGCCGACCAGCACGTGCTGCCACAGCGGTACCGGCCGCTGCTCGTCGACGATGACCGTGGTCCCGCCGCGCACCTGGTCCAGCCACTCGCCGAACTCCTCGGCGTTGCTCACCGTCGCGGACAGCGCCGCCACCTGCACCGACTCCGGCAGGTGGATGATCACTTCCTCCCAGACCGCACCGCGGGAGGAGTCGGCCAGGTAGTGCACCTCGTCCAGGACGACGTAGCCGAGGCCCGCCAGCGCCGGCGAGCCCGTGTACAGCATGTTCCGCAGCACCTCGGTGGTCATCACCACCACCGGTGCGTCTCCGTTGATGCTGTTGTCCCCGGTGAGCAGGCCCACCGTCTGGTTGTCGTACCGCCGCACGAGGTCGGTGTACTTCTGGTTCGACAGCGCCTTGATCGGCGTGGTGTAGAAGCACTTACGGCCCTGAGCGAGCGCCAGGTGCACCGCGAACTCGCCGACCACGGTCTTGCCCGATCCGGTGGGCGCGGCGACCAGCACCCCGCGGCCCGCGCCCAGCGCACGGCACGCGTCCACCTGGAAAGCATCGAAGTCGAAGTCGTAGAGCGCGCGGAAGGACGCGAGCTCCGGGAAAGACTGCCGTTCGCGGGACGCGGCGTACCGTTCCGCCGGAGTAGTCATGGATTACAGACTAGGTCGCGGCCGGAGCCGGGCCATCAGTTAAATCTGCCGCGGGGCTCCGCGTCGTCGGGAAGCTCAATCGGGGACAGTTCGTTGTCGGCCAGGCCAGCGTAGGGGTCGGGGTGCAGGCGGGCGCGGCGGCGGTCGTTGGACCAGACGATGAACTCGGCCACCTCGACCAGTGCAACGCAGGCACCGCCCAGGATCAGCATGGTCGTCGGGTCCGGGCTCGGGTTGGCCATCCCGGCGACCAGGAACACCGCGAAGATCATCACCCGGCGCCACTTCTTGAACCGCTCATGGGTCAGGATCCCGGCCAGGTTCAGCATGACGATCAGCAGCGGCACCTCGAACGCGATCCCGAAGGCCAGCACCATGGCCATCACGAAGCTCATGTACTGGTCCACCTGGAGGATGTTCGCCACCCCGGTCGGGGTCAGCCCCAGCAGGTAGTGCATCGATCGGCCCAGCGACCAGTACGCCAGCGTCACCCCGGCCAGGAACAGCGGGACGGCCGTGCCAATGAAGACGTAACCCCAGCGCTTCTCCCGCGCGTACAGGCCTGGCGCGATGAAGGCCCAGATCTGGTAAAGCCACACCGGCGAGGACAGGATCACCCCGACGATCACCGCGACCTTGACCCGCAGGTAGAACGGGTCCAGCGGCCCGTCCAGGGATGGCATGTTGACGCCCAGCGTCTTGCACCCGGTCTGCCCCCGGATCGTCGCCGAGCACAGCGGCCGCTCGATCACCTTCCACACCGGGTTGAAGAAGATGAACCCGACGATCATCCCCGCGCCCAGCGCCAGCAGCATCTTGACCACCCGGTTGCGCAGCTCCCGGATGTGGTCCATCAGCGGCATGCGCCCCTCGGGGTTCGCCTGCCGCTGCGTGCGCACGAAACGCTCGCCGACGATGCGGGCCCCCTGGATGGCGCCGGGTAGTTTCGCCATGACCGCCCCTTCCGCCAGCAGTTACCGGAGGACGGGCCTAGGCTGGGCTGCTGGGTTCGCGGGGCATCGGCCGGGACGGCATCCATCGCGGCGGCCCGCTGCAGGTCGCGGATCTGCTGCTGCAGCGCGTCGATCTGGGACTGCTGGTCCGGCTGCGGCACGGCGGCGAGCTCGGCCTGCGGGAACCCGGTGGCCGAGCTGGCCGGGGCCTGCGCCTGAGCCGGGGCGCCAGGTGCGGTCTCGTCCTCGTGCAGGCCCTGCACTTCACGCTTCAAGATGCGCATCGACTGGCCCAGCGAGCGAGCCGCATGGGGCAGCTTCTTCGACCCGAACAGCACTATGAGCACGACGGCGACGATCAGGATCTTCCATGGGCTGTCGAACAGGTCACCAATCATGTCCGTTCCTCTTTAGCGCCGGAGACGTCCTTGTGGCCCAGAGTCTACACGGCGGTCCTGCCGGAGGCAGTTTCCGCAGGCGAACGGGGCGTGGCTGCCGATAATACGACATAGTTGGCGAGGGCCGCGCTGGCCGCGTCGCGGATCTCGGCCACCAGCCCGGGCGGCGAGATGACCCGGCCGTCCTCGCCGAGCCGCAGGGCCAGCCGCCGCACCCATCCCGTATCCGGGGTGCGCAGCGCCACCCGGACCCGCCCGTCGGGCAGGTCGGACACCGACTCGCAGGGGTAGTACTCGGCCACCCACCGCCCGCCGGCGGACAGTTCCAGCTCGACGAGCACGTCCTCGGGCGACGGCCGGAACAGGCCCTGGTCCACGTCGACCGGCGTGGCCTCGGGCGGCGGCGCGGACGCCTGGTCGAGCACGGTCAGCGAGAGCACCCGGTCCAGCCGGAACAGCCGCATTCCCTCGGCGCGCAGGCACCAGCCCTCCAGGTACGGCCGTCCCTCCACTACCAGCAGCCGCATCGGGTCAACGTCACGTTCGGTCGCCTCGTCCCGGCCCGGCACGTAGTAGCGCAGGTGCACCCGCCGCCGGGCCGAGATGGCGGCGTTGACCTGAGCGGTCAGGCCCTCGGTTCCGTCGCCGTGCAGGTCGACCTGCACGGCGACCTGCGCGCTGGCCGAGGCGGCCTCCCCCGCCGCGGCCTCGAGCTTGGCGATCAGCCTGGACATGGCCGACCGGTCTTCCAGTCCCGGCAGCTCGGCCAGCATCCGGAGCGCGACGAGCAGCGCGCTCGCCTCGTCGACCGCGAGCCGCAACGGGCGGCCCATGGATTCGGCCTGGCTGACGACGATCTCGCCGCCTTCGTACGACAGGTCGATCGGGCAGTAGGGATCGGGCGCCCGCAGCTCGACGCACCACAGCAGGTTCAGGTCATCGACCAGTTCCCGCTCGCTGATCCCGAAGTCCGCCGCCGTCTCGGCCAGCCCGACCACCTTCCTGCTCACCACGTACGGCACCAGGGCGAGCAGCCGCTGCAGCCGCTCCGTCGAGGTGACCGCGCTCATGCCAGCACTCCCTTGAGGCGGGCGATCACGGCTTCGCGGAGGTCGGGCGGGTCGAGGACCACGGCGTCCGGGCCGAACGAGGCGGCGTAGTCGGCGAACGATCCCACGTCGGCGAAGCGGGTGGTCACCAGGTCCCATCCTGGCGGGCCCGTCTCGTCAGGGCGCACCGAGACGGCATGCTGGCGCAGGCCGACACCGGCGCCGGACCGGACCCGCAGGAGCGCGGAGTGCTCGCGCGCGGGCGCGGAATCCCAGTCCCGGACCAGTTCGCGCACGTCGGCGCCGTCCGGAACGGTCACGCTGCCCGGCGGCCCGCAGAACTTCACCGCGCCCGCGATCCGGCTGAGCCGGAACACCCGGGTATCGTCGCGGCCCCGGTCCTGGCCCGCCACGTACCAGCGGCCGTGCCGGTTCACCACGCCCCACGGCTCGAGCTCACGCCGCTGCGGTTCGCTCCGGCCCGCCGCCCGGTAACTGAAGGTAACTGGACGGCGGTCCCTGACCGCTTCCCACAGCGGCCCGAAGGCGGGCTCGGGCGTGCCGAGCCGGGGCTCGATGCCCTGCGGGGCGGGATGGTCGTCCCCGGCCTCCATGCCAGCCGCCCGCAACTTCAGCAGCGCCCCCGCGGCCGCGCCCTCCAGCGCCGCCCGCTGCCAGACCCGGGCGGCCAGGCCGAGCACCGCCGCCTCGTCCGCTTCGAGGCGCAGTTCAGGCAGCTCGTAGGCCTGTTGCCTGATCCGGTAGCCGAGATCGTCGTCGAACGGGTGGTTGAGACCGGTCTCCAGCGGCACGCCGAGGTCGCGGAGGTCCTCCTTGTCCCGCTCGAACATCCGCTTGAACAGGTCGTCCTGTTCCGGGTACCCGGGTACCGCCTGCCTGATCTGGTCCGCGGTCAGGTAGCGCCTGGTGGACAGGAGACACACCACAAGGCCGAGCAGCCGCTCGGTCTTGCGCTTCGACATCAGCCCTCCAAACCCCGGCGAGTGGCTCCAGATTATTGTCTCGCAGGGAGTGCTGCGCGGGCCTCGGTAGGCTGCCGGGGGTGATCACGTGGCGGAACGGCACGGTCAGCGGGACGCGGCGCGAGTGGCCCGGCGCGATCGAGCTCGACGTGGCGGTGGACGGGACCCAGGTGCGGGCGCTCGCCTATCCGGCGCTGACCGGGTTCCCCCGGGCCGGCGACCGCGTGCTGCTCAACACCACCGCGCTCGATCTGGGGCTCGGCACCGGCGGGTACGCCCTGGTCGTCGCGATCCCCGACCGCCTGCCGCCAGACCCCGCGCTGGCCGGCCACCTGGTCAAGGCGCGCTACACGCCCCTGCAGGTGACCGTGGCCGGGGCGGATGAGCAGGGTTCGCCGCATCACGACGTGCTCCGCGACGCGGACGACATCGGCGGGATGCCGGTCGTGGTGGCCGACCTGCACTCGGCCCTCCCGGCCGTGCTGGCCGGCGTCTTCGATGATGCCGAACGGGCCGGCGGTGACAGCTCCCGCTCCCGTGATCGCGTCCGGGTGGTCTACGTCATGCAGGACGGCGGAGCGCTGCCGGCCTGGTTCTCCCGTACCTGCGCGGCGCTGCGGGACGCGGGCTGGCTGGCGGCCACCGTCACCACCGGGCAGGCTTTCGGCGGGGACCTGGAGACGGTGACCGTGCACACCGGGCTGCTCGCCGCGCGGCACGTGCTCGCCGCCGACATCGCGGTCGTCGCGCAGGGCCCGGGCAATCTCGGCAGCGGCACCCGCTGGGGCTTTTCCGGGGTGGCGGCGGGCGAGGCGGTCAACGCCGCCGCCGCGCTGGGCGGACGCCCGGTGGCCTGCCTGCGGGTGAGCGAAGCCGACCCGCGCGAGCGCCACCGGGGCATCTCGCATCACAGTCTCACGGCCTACGGCCGGGTGGCACTGGCCCGGGCGGATGTGGTGGTCCCCGGCCTGCCGGGCCGGTTCGGCGCCCAGGTCGCGGCCGAGGCGGCCGGGCTAGGCACGCGCCACGCGATCGTCACCGTGCCCGTCGACGGCCTCGAGGCGGCGCTGCGAGGCAGCCCGGCCCCGCTGTCGACGATGGGCCGGGGGCCGGATGAGGATCTCCCGTACTTCCTCGCCGCGGCGGCGGCCGGCCTGGCACGCCAGCCGCCTGCTGCGCGGGGAACCTAAGTCGCGGGCTTGATCACGTCGATGATGTCGACCACGAACACCAGCGTGTCGGTGCCCGTGATGCCCGCCTGGGATGCCCCGGTGCTGCCGTAGGCGTCCTTCGGCGGGATGACGAGCATGACCCGGCTGCCCACGGTCTGGCCCGCCAGGCCGGTGTCCCAGCCGGAGATCACCTGCTCCGGCGACGCGCCGATGACGAAGCCGAACGGGGAACCCGACGACCAGGAGGAGTCGAAGACCTTCTTGGTCCGCCAGATGTAGCCGGTGTACTGGGCGATGACGTACTGGCCCTTGACCAGCTTCGGGCCGGTGCCCTTGATCAGCGTCTTGGTTACCAGGCCGGAGGGCGGGCTGTTCGGCGGGATCGTGATCGTCGGTGCGCTGCCCGCATGGGCCGTCACCGTCGGCAGGCTGCCGCCGCCGCTGGACACCTGGGTGCCGGACGCGGACGCGGTGTCGGCGTAGGACTTGATCACGTCGATGACGAACACCAGCGTGGTGGTGCCGGTGATGCCGAGCTGGGAGTTCCCCGCGGTACCGTAACCGTCCGCGGGCGGGATCACGGCCAGGACCCGGCTGCCGACCTTCTGGCCGATCAGCGCGGTCTCCAGGCCCGGCAGCATGGTGCCGCCGATCACCGTGGGGTTACTGGTGAAGGTATTGGCCTTCAGCGAGTTGCCGGTTCCATCCCAGAAGTACAGGACGAAGTTCGCCGCCATGGCGTCCGACTTGGTCACGGTGGAGCCCGTGCCCTGGATCACCGTCTTGACGGTGAGCTTGCTGTTCGCCTTGAGCTTCGGGATGCTCACCGCCGGCGTGGTGCCGAACACCCCGGTTACCTTCACGGACGCATTCGCGTTCGAGTTGTTGGCGGCCGCGCTCGAGCTTGCGCTCGCACTCGGCTTCGACGAGCCGCAGCCGGCGATGACCAGGCACACCAGCAGGGGAATAACGGTGATCGCTAGAAGGCGTCGCATGAGAAGACCCTCAATAGTGGTGGATGGCAGGCGCAGCCAGCCTACTGGAGGTGCTGACCCACGAAGGACGGTCACATGCCCGCAATAAGCTTCTCCACCCTTTCGTCCACCGAACGGAACGGGTCCTTGCACAGCACGGTCCGCTGCGCCTGGTCGTTCAGCTTCAGGTGCACCCAGTCGACGGTGAAGTCACGGCGCTTCTCCTGCGCCCGGCGGATGAACTCGCCGCGCAGCTTGGCCCGGGTGGTCTGCGGCGGGACCGACTTGGCCTCGAAGATGTCGATGTCACGGGCGGCCCGCTCCACCGCGCCCGCCCGCTGCAGCAGGTAATACAGGCCACGGCCGCGATGCACGTCGTGATAGGCCAGGTCCAGCTGGGCCACCCGGGGCGAGGACAGCGGCAGGTCATGCTTGGCCCGGTACCGCTCGATCAGCTGGTACTTGGTCACCCAGTCGATCTCCCGGGCGATCAGGTCGAGGTTGCCGGTCTCGATCGCACCGAGCGCCCGCTCCCACATGTCCAGGACCCTCTTGCTCACCGGGTCGGCGCCGGTCTTGTCGGTGAAGTCCTTGGCCCGGTTCAGGTACTCGTACTGGATGTCGAGCGCGCCGAGTTCACGCCCGTTCGCCAGCCGGACCCGGCTGCGGCCGGTCATGTCGTGGCTGACCTCGCGGATGGCCCGGATCGCGTTGTCCAGGGTCAGGTCCCGCATCATCGCCCCGGCCTCGATCATCCTCAGCACCAGGTCGGTCGCCCCCACCTTGAGCAGCGTGGTCGTCTCGCTCATGTTGGAGTCGCCGACGATCACATGCAGCCGCCGGAACCGCTCGGCGTCCGCGTGCGGCTCATCCCGGGTGTTGATGATCGGCCGGGACCTGGTCGTCGCCGACGACACGCTCTCCCAGATGTGCTCGGCGCGCTGGCTGACGCAGTACACCGCGCCGCGCGGCGTCTGCAGCACCTTGCCCGCGCCGCAGATGACCTGCCGGGTGACCAGGAACGGGATGAGGATGTCGGCCAGCCTGCCGAACTCGCCGTGCCTGCCGACCAGGTAGTTCTCGTGGCAGCCGTAGGAGTTGCCGGCCGAGTCCGTGTTGTTCTTGAACAGGTAGATGTCCCCGGCGATGCCTTCCTCGCGCAGCCGGCGGTCCGCGTCCACCAGCAGCCCCTCCAGGATCCGCTCGCCCGCCTTGTCATGGGCGACGAGATCCAGGACGTTGTCGCATTCGGGGGTGGCGTACTCGGGATGACTGCCTACGTCCAGGTAGAGGCGGGCGCCGTTGCGCAGGAAGACGTTACTGCTCCGCCCCCAGGACACCACGCGCCGGAACAGGTACCGCGCCACCTCGTCGGGCGACAGCCGCCGCTGCCCGCGGAAGGTACAGGTGACGCCGTACTCGTTCTCCACCCCGAAGATTCGCCGATCCACACGCCCAGGCTACGTCCCGTCGACCCCTGACAACAGCATCCGGGCGTGCCGCTCGCCGGCCCGGGCGACTCCCAGGGCCCCAGAACCTAAATCAGCGGCCGGCCCTGCCGACGGCATTCGGCTTGTAAGATCGGCTGCGGGCAGACATGAAGACACAGACACGAGGGCTCGTGGACGGGCTGGATTCGACACCCAGACCCCGCCGGGGGCCGTCAGCGGTCAGACCGCGACAGAACCGGCACCCAGCTGCCCGGGGGAAGCCCAGGTCATAAGCCAGCCCCTTACGTCCCTGGTCTTGCCACACAGACCGCTTCTGGGCCGGCAATAGGAAAGTGACGATGACGATGGGGATCGACTACCAGCGCCTGTACGAGTACCGCTTCCGCGACGTCGACCAGGGGAGCCGCCAGGCGGTCTGGCATGAAATCGCCGCCGACCTGTACCGGCGCATGGGCGCGCCGACGAAGGTACTCGACCCCGCCGCGGGCCGCTGCGAGTTCATCAACGCGGTCCCCGCAGCGGAGCGGTGGGCGGTGGACACCGTCGATCACAATGAATTCCGTCATTCCGATATCAAGGTGATAATCAGCGATATCCTGGACGCCGAGCTTCCGCCTGCCTATTTCGACGGTATCTTCGTCTCCAACTTCCTTGAGCACCTACCCAGCCAGGACACGATAGGCGCGGTACTCGCCAAGCTCCACGCATCGATGGAACCCGGTGGGACGCTTGCCGTCCTCGGCCCGAACTTCAGGTACTGCGCAAGCGAGTATTTCGACTGCGCCGACCATACGCTCGCGCTGACCCACGTGGCGGTGGTCGAGCACCTGTACGCGGCCGGCTTTAAGGTCACCGCCGTTTTCCCGCGGTTCCTGCCCTATTCCTTCCGCAGCCGGATTCCCCCTTCTCCCGCGCTGACGCGGATCTACCTTCGGGTTCCCGCGCTGTGGCGCGTGTTTGGCAAGCAATACCTTGTGCTCGGGATCAGGGAGAAGGCGGGGGCCGGGCGCGGGTAAGCGGCATCCCGGGCCCGCTGCGCCGCCGGCTCAGCCGGATCCGGCGAGCAGATTCGTGTTCCAGACGAACACCGTGTAGGGGCCGACGTGGTAGGTGCGTGCGGGCGGACCGTACCTGGCCAGGACCGCGGGGCTGGGCTGGAAGTAGTTGAAGAAGCCGGGCTGGCTGTCGGTGACCAGGAAGGTCGCGCGGTTCGAGCGCGGGTCGTACCAGGAGGCCTTTGCTTCCCAGGGATACGGCCGCAGCGTGTCCGCCCACACGGCCCGCACCATGACCGCGCCGTCACTGTCGACCGTGACGATGCTCGACTGCCAGTACCCGCTCACGCCGTAGGTCAGGTGGTGCGCGGCGAGGAACGTGGCCAGCTGCTCGTTGGCCGGCGGCGCCGGCGGCTGAGCGGCGGCGTACCCGAGGCTGGCCAGATAGCCGGCCGCCACCGCGGACGCCAGCCCGGCGCGCCAGCGCGCGCCGCGGAGCCAGCTGAATATGCCGAGTTCGCCGCCGCGCCAGCGGGTGGCCAGCGGCTGGCCAGCACCCGGCCGGCCAGCACCGCGCCGAACGGCAGCACCACCGCGAACTCCCGTGCGTTCAGGTCGGTCGCGTTGGCCAGCGTGCTCGGCACGTACACCAGGACGTTGAGGACCATCGCGACGAGCAGGACCTGGCTGATCAGGTCGGGCCAGCTGAAGAACCGCCGCGCCACCCGCCACATGGCCCAGGCCACCAGGGCCACCCCGGCCAGGTGCAGCAGCGCGAAGGCCATCTCGGCCGCGGGCCCCTGCGGCTTGGCGCCGAACAGCGCGAGCAGCCCCTCCCCGGTCACCCACGCGTGCTTCGGCCAGGTGTGCACCGGGGCCAGCTGGTAGCCCAGCGGGTGCAGGACGAACCCGCCGCGGGCCCGCAGCAGCCGGTTCACCACCGCGGCCAGGCCGTAGGCGAGGATCGCCGCGGCGGCGAGGGACACCTCGTACCAGCGCGCCTGCAGGGCGGACCCGCGGTCGCCGGGCCGGGTCTTCGGGTCGGTCCACACGGCGCGGACGACGCGCACGGCGCAGACCGCGACCAGCGGGACGATCCCCACCACGAGCACGAGCGGGTCGGCCACCAGCACCCAGGTCAGCAGCAGGCCGACGACTACCGGAGGGAGGACGGCCCGGGGGGAGGGCCGCTCCCCCGGGTTAGCACGATCTATCACCAGCCAGATCAGCATCAGCGGGACGGCGGTGCCGATGTGCCCGACGGACAGCAGCAGGACGAAGACACCCACCCCGAGCTGCGGCGCGATCATGAGGCCGGCGGTCAGGGCCATCGGCGGCCAGGCGCTGCCCGCCCCGGGCGGCCCGGCGAGTCCCGGGGCCCCCGGGCCAGCAGGACGGCGAAGAGCACGGCCAGCGTGTAGGTCATCGCCGCCGCGACGTGCGCGGTGTCGGTGTGCAGGCCGATGAGACCCTCGAGCATCGCGTACTGCGGCAGCTCGGTCGGGTAGAAGGAGACGTCCGACAGGTACCAGCCGTGCAGCAGGAGGTTGCCGTGCAGCATGTCCCACGACATGAGCAGGATGTTCGCCTCGTCGGAGTTCTCCGGATAGGTACGGGACACCCGCAGGTAGGCGACGAAGAGCAGCACCACCGCGGCCACCGCGATGGCCGCGGTGGCCAGCAGGCGGCGGCGCACGACGGCCCGGGGCGCTGGTTGCCCCTCATCGGCCGGGCGGGAAGGCGCGGCGGACGTCTCCGGCGTTCCGCTTCTCGGCACGGCAGCCATCACGTCCTATCCGCTAACCGCTTCGGAGGATAATTCTCACAGGGTAGTGTGGCATCGCTCTGGTAGGCTGCGCGCCTGCCAGAATTTGGCCCTTCCCCACAGACAGCCATGGTGGAGGCTCGCGGTTGCAGCTTACTTCGACGTCGGAAGAAGACAGGTCTCTCCGGCACCGCCCGCCGTCACCGTGGCCGGGGCTGAACCGGCCGTTCGTGCCGGCGGTGATCGCCTTCCTCGGCTGGCTCGGTTTTGCCCTGGCCCGCCTGGCAGATCTGGGCCAAGGGCCATCTGACCCTGTTCATCCTGCTGGGCTCGGGCGCACCGGATTCACGCACGCGAAGCAGCTGCCGCGCGGGCGTGATGATCGGCGACCCGAATGCCGCGGGTTACGACGGGCAGTTCTATTACCGGCTCGCGCTGGATCCGGTCAACTGGAACAAGACCGCGTTCGGCATCACCATGGACCAGTCCTACCGGTACACCAGGATCGGGTACCCGGTCCTGGCCTGGGCTGGTCTCGCTCGGCCAGCACCAGCTCGTGCCGGTCGCCCTGGTCGCGATCAACCTGCTGGGCGTGGCCGCCATGGCCTTCCTGGGCGGGATGTTCGCCCGCGAATCCGGCCGCCACGCCCTGTGGGGGCTGGCCTTCGCGGCCTACTTCGGCCTGGTCATCAGCGTGGGCCGGGATACTGCCGAGCCGCTGGCCGAGGCGTGCATGCTGGGCGGGCTGCTCGCCTACCGCCGGAGCAAGCCCGTGCTGGCCACCTGCCTGTTCGCGGTGGGCGCCATCACCAGGGAGACCATCTTGCTCGCCCCGGCGGCGATCGCGGTCACCCGGCTGGTGGCCTTCGCGCGCCGCCGGGCCCGGCCCGGCCTGGCCGACCTGACCTGGGTCGTGCCCGCCTTCGCCTACGGCGTGCTGGAGATCGCGGTCCATTTCGTGGTCAAGGGCGAGTTCCCGCTGCTGGCGAACGGCGGCCGCAACCTCGCCCTGCCGTTCACGGCCATGATCGACGCGCTCAAGTTCGACATCAGGCACATCAACACCGCTCACCTGAGCCCGATCGACATCGCCCTGCTCGAATACGCCACGCTGGGCATCTTCGTCCTGGCCGGGCTGGCGGTCCTGCTGGTCACCACCGCGCCGGCGCACGAGCGCCTGGCCTTCGTGTTCTTCGTGCTCCAGCTCGGCCTGCTGTCCAGCCAGATCTGGACCAGCACCTTCGGGGAGGGGCGGTCGCTCATCGAGCCCTATCTGATGGCGCTGATCCTGCTGCTCGCCACGCCGCGGCAGTACCTCTCCTGGCGCTACCTCGGCCCGATCACCGCCTGCGTGATCCCGGCGCTGCTGGTGGTGGCCAGGCGCCGCATCCTGTACATGTAGGTGTTCGCCGTCAGGCGATCCCCGGGTGGCCCAGCCGGCGCAGCAGGTTGGTGTCCCAGACCATGATGGTGTAGCCGTCGTAGCGGTAGATCCGCCGCGGCGGGCCGAAGGTGCGCAGCGCCGCAGACTGCGCCCCGGCCAGCTGGCCCGGGCCGTCGGCCACCACGAAGGTCGCGTCGTGCAGCGACGGGTCGTAGTCCGCGTCGTCGGTCTCCCACTCGTACGGCACGAACTCGCCGTCGGGCGCCACGGTCACCCCGCTGACCTGGACCCGGCCGCCGCTGGCCAGCGTGGTGCTGTTGGCCTGCCAGTAGCCGGCCAGCCCGTCGGTGAGCCCGTGCGCGACCAGCCAGCTGGCCAGCGGCTGGTTGGCGGGCGGGGCCGGAGGCTGCGCCGCGCCGTACGCGAGCGTGCCCAGGTAGCCGGCGGCGACACTACCCCGAGCGCGGACAACAGCCAGATTTCCGCTCTCCCGGCCGCCTGGACCATGTTCAGCAGCGGCTCGGCCAGCACCCGTCCGGCCAGGACCGCGCCCAGCGGAAGGACGGCGGCGATCTCGCGTGCGCCGAGGATGTCCAGCGCGTGCGAGCTGAACATATAGGTGCCCACGTTGATCACGATGGCCACCGCGAACACGGATACCACCAGGTCCTGGAAGCGGTAGAGCCGACCCAGCGCGAGAATCAGGGCGCAGATGACCAGGATCGCCCCCACCAGGTGCAGCCAGACGAAGACGGCTTCGATCCCCGGCCTGGCGTTGTACACGTTCGCACCGAAGAGCTCGAGCACGGCCTGGAACGTCACCCAGGCTTGATGGTGCAGCGCGGCGAGGGTCGTATCCGACTCGACCGGCGCCTGCCGATATCCGCCCAGGGCGGAGATGACCCGCGGGGCGGCCCAGCCGAGCCCGCCGGCCACCGCGGCCGCCCCGGCCAGGGACAGCTCGTACCACCGCGACGCCGGCCGCTCCCCGCGCCTGATCAGCCCCGGACAGGAACGTATGAGGACCACCAGGACCAGCGGCGCGATGCAGGTGAGCAGCACGATCGAGTCGCCGATCATGGTCCAGGTCATAAGGACGAACACCGCGAGCGGTACGAGCCACCGCGCGGCCTTCCAGCGGTCGGGCGTAACACGGTCGATCACCAGCCAGGTCACCAGCACCGGCACGGCGGTTCCGGTGTGGTCCGGTGACAGGAGCAGGATCTGGGTGGCGCTGAGCTGGGGCGCCATCATGATGCCCGCGGCCAGCAGCGCCCGTGCGAGGGGGGTACGGGCGAGGGGGGTACGGGCGAGGGGGGTACGGGGGGGCCAGAAGCCCCCCGTGAGCGGGGGGGGTTTGGGGGGGTCGTCCCCCCGGGCGAGCAGGGCCGCCAGCAGCACGAGCAGCGTGTAGGTCATGGCCGCGCCGAGGTGGACCACCCGGGCCCCCAGTCCCAGGACGGACTCGATCAGCGCATACTGCGGGAGCTCGGTGGTGTAGAAGGTCACGTCCGCCACCCGCCAGTTATGCAGCAGCAGGTTCCCGTGCAGCACGGCCCGGGCCTGCAGCACGATGCTCGCCCCATCGGACGACAAAGCCACCGACTCGGACTGGCGCCAGTACAAGGTGAACAGGCCGGCCACCGCCAGCACGGCCACGGCGGGCCGCCAGGTCGCGCGCGCCCGCCTGCGCACGGTACCCGGCGTGCGCACCGCGGCTTGGGTGGTCACAAGGGCCAAGACTACGGTCCGGCTAGACCAGGAACGACCGGGGGACGTCGAAGGCCGGCTGCGCCCCGGCGCGTTGAACCAGCGTTCAGATCGTGCCGTTCTTGATGGCCTCGTCGATCCAGGGGATGACCTCGTCCAGCATCTCGTCGAGCGTGGTGGCCGCCTCGAAGCCGAGGATCTTCTTGGCCTTCTCCGTGTCGGGGACGCGCCGCTGAACGTCGTATTCGAACGGGTCGTCATGGACGAGCCGCAGCGGGACCCGTCCCCCTTGACCTTGCGCCAGATGGCCTCGGCCAGCTGCCGGACCGTCGTGCCTTCCGAGGTGGACAGGTTGAAGTCCTCGTTGAGGGCGTCCTCGTGCTCCATCGCGGTCACCACGCCGACGGCCAGGTCACCGCCGTAGGTGTAGTGCCGCACCTGGTCACCCGAGCCGAGGATGTGCAGCGGGTCCTGGCCCTTCAGCACCTTCTGCGCCAGGTCGGGAACCACGTGGCTCATCGCGAGCCGGACGTTCCCGGACAGGATCTCCTGATCGCCCAGGGCCCGGCTCTCCCCGATTCCCACGCAGTTGAACGGCCGGAGCAGGGTGTACGGAAGGCCGTACTGGTCCCAGGCGGCCCGGGCGAAGTACTCCACGGCCAGCTTCTGGAACCCGTAGGACGACAGCGGCGGCGGTATCTGCCGCTGCTGCCCCTCGTACGAGGGCCACTCGTCCGCGCTCTCGAACACCATCGACGAGGACAGGTAGGTCACCTTGCGCAGGTGCCCGTCCCGCTGCGCGGCGATGGCGGCGTCGCAGGACGCCGCGATGATCCGCTCGTTCGTGGCGAGCAGGTCATAGGCGTAGGTGTGGAAGTACGAGATGCCCCCGATCATCGCCGCGCCCGCGATGAAGTGATCACAGTCGGCCAGCAGCCGGGTCATCAGCGCCACGTCCTGCGCGTCGCCCTCGACGAGCCGGTAGTTCGGGTGATCGTCGTAGGACTTGCGCACCTTCCCGTATTTGGAGAAGTTGTCCAGTCCGACCACCGCGTACCCGCGTCGGAGCAGTTCCTCAACGACGTACCCGCCGATGAATCCCGCGGAGCCGCTGACCAGAACCTTCTGCATCAGTGTCCCTTCACGTCACTATTTCTTCCCGGTCCTCGTCGCTTCGGGACCGGATCTGCTCGGCGGTCAGCCTCGGCCCGAATGCGAACCGGTACCAGCGCAGGTATCTCGGAATCCAGCTGGCCATCCGGAAGTTGGATATCCCGACCTGCCGGTCCAGCCAGATGGTGGGGATCTCAGCCACCGGCAGGCCCATCCGCTTGGCCTTGGCGGTCAGCTCGATGCCGATCTCGAACCCGCCCCGCGAGTCGATGCCGACCTGCCGCACGAAGCTCGTGGAGTAGGCCTTGAACGAGTTGGTCGCGTCCCGTGTGCCGGTATGCGCGAGCAGCCGCAGCGACCGGCCCGCCGTCCGCGACAGGAAGCCCTTGAACACAGGCCCGCCGACCTGCTGACCGCCGGCCATGTACCGGGAGGCGGCGGCGACCGCCACCCCGCGGTCGACCAGCCGGGCCAGATCGTCGATCTGCCGCGGATCATCACAGCCGTCCGCCATCGTCACCACCGTGACCGGCGCGGCGGCGGCGTCGATGCCGAACCTGATCGCGTTGGCCGGCCCGGGCCCGTGGGTGTTCACCAGGCACCGGATACGCGGCTCCTTGAGTGCGTACTCCGTCACCACCGGGACCGTGGTGTCGTTCTCGTCGTCGACGACGACGAGAACCTCGCACTGCAGGCGGACCGATTCGAATAGCCGGTCAAGCACAGGCACGATCTGGTCGCCCTCGTTGTACGCGGGCACCACGACCGAGACCCGTGGCACCTCAGGGTTCACGGTGTCTCCCGCTCGCCTGCAGGCCAGGGCTCGCTCATACCCTGACACCCTGACCGAGCACGTTCCAGATGTCGGCGATCGGCTTGTCCGTCGCCAGCGCGCGGTACTCGGGGTGCGGCGCGCCGATCACCAGCAGGTCCGACCGGGATATCACCTCGTCCAGCGGCCGCAGCGCGGGATCCACGGTCACGTACGGGTCGGTGGTCAGTACCGCTCCGGCCTTGAACGCCAGGATCCGCTTGAGCTTGTACGACAGGCTCGACCTGATGTCGTCCGAGCCGCCCTTGAACGCCATACCCAGGATGCCCACCGTCATCGAGGCCAGGTCGTACTGCTGCTCGAGCCGGTGGACCACGTACAGGGGCAGCCCCTCGTTGATCGCCATCGCGGTGTGGCCGAGGGCGAAGTTGTTGTGGTTGAAGGCCGCGAGCTGCATCGTGTCCTTGAACAGGCAGGGCCCGGCCGCGAAACCCGCCGCCGGCATGTCCGCCGCCCGCGGGTAATCCGCCGCGAGCCCCTGGCGGATCCGCTCGAAGTCGAGGCCCCGGTCGTTCGCCATCATGTAGAGCTGGTTGGCGGTGGCGAACTTGATGTAGCGCCACGTGTTGGTGAACAGCTTGGCCAGCTCGGCCTCTTCGGGCGACATGGGTACCAGCTTGCTGGTCAGCATCCCGAACAGCTTCGAGGCGCGCTCGAGCGCGGCCGGCGAGCGAGCGGAGACGATCTGCGGCAGCTCGAACAGCTCGGTCATCGCCTTGCCCTCGGCGATCCGCTCGGGGCAGAACGCGACGTCGATCTGGACGCCGAACCCGGCCACCATCTTCTCCACCAGGGCGGTCACGCCGGGGTAGACGGTGCTGCGCAGGATCAGCAGCTGACCGTCCCGCAGGTACTCGGTGCAGCCGCCGAGCGCGTTCGGGATCGCTGCCTGGTCCGGGTTCAGGTGCTCGTCCACCGGCGTGCCGATCACCACCATCACATGCTCGGCCGTGCTCACGATGGCCGGGTCGGTCGACGCCTCCAGCCGCCCGGCGGCCAGCACCCGCTGCAGGACCTCCTCGCGCACCCGGCTCCGAGAACGGCAGTCGGCCCGCGTTCACCGTCTGGACGGCAGCCTCGCTGACGTCGTAGATGCCCACCCGGGCACCGCGGTCCGCGAAGGCGATGGCGAGCGGCAAGCCGACGTGTCCACAGCCGCCGATCACCACGACCTGGCGGTCAAACTGGTCAGATTTCGACGTACCCGTCATCGCATGCCTTCCGATTTGTCCCCTGCCGGGCCGCCCGGCACCCGCTTGACGCCCAACCATACCGCTACCCGGTGCCGCGAGAGTTCCGTAACCGGCGTTCGCCCGGGCCCCGGGCGAGCCAGTGAGATGTACCAGGCTAGCCGGAACTGCCCCGCTGCTACGCTCGGTCAACAGTAAAGACGTCCGGCGGGCAGACGAGGAGTACACGATGGGTGGGTCCGAGGTGGAAACTCCCGCCGCCCAAGCCGAGACCGCGCCCGCCTCGCACGCGCGGCCCGCCGCGCCATGGCGCCGCCGCTGGGCCCAGCCGGTCATGTTCGCCGCGGCGGGCCTGGTCCTGTTCGCCGCTTACCTGCGGCAGGCGCAGACCGTCCCGGTTATCGCGGACGGCGGGTCGTTCGCGCTGCAGGCCTGGGACATGCTGCACGGCAACGTGCTGCTGCGGGGCTGGACGACCGCGGACTTGTCGTTTTACACCACCGAGCTCCCGCAGTACGCGCTGGTGGAGCTCGCTCACGGGCTGAACGCCGACGTCGTGCACATCGCCGCGGCGATGACCTACACGCTGCTCGTGCTCGGCGCGGCGCTGCTGGCCCGGGGACACGCGGCCGGCCGCGAGGGCGCGGTGCGGATGCTGGTCGCCGCCGGGATCATGCTCGCGCCGTCGCTCGGGACGGGCAGCTCCACGCTGCTGTCGAACTCCGACCACACCGGCACCCAGGTCCCGATGCTGGTGATCTGGCTGATCCTGGATCGGGCGCGGCCGCGTTTGCCCGGGGGGCCGACCCCCCCAGACCCCCCCGCGAGGGCATGGTGGGTTCCGGCCCTGGTGGCGGTGCTGCTGGCCTGGGTGCAGGTCGCCGATCCCCTTGTCCTGTACGAGGGGGTCATACCGCTGGTGGTGGTCTGCGCGATCCGGGTGTACCGGCGGCGCGGCACGCTGCGGGAAAGCTGGTACGAGCTGTCCCTCGCGGCCGGGGCCATCGTCTCGGTCGGCGCTGCGTCGGCCGCGCTCAAGCTGATCCACTATCTCGGCGGGTTCGTCGTCCGGCCGCCGACCGCGACCTTCGCGGTCATCGACACCCTGTACTCCAACGTGTGGGTCGCGGTGGAGAGCGTGCTGCTGCTGTTCGGCGCGGATTTCTCTGGCGAGCAACTCGGTCCTCACGCCGCCATCGCGCTGGTGCACCTGGCCGGCGTTGCGCTGGCGGCGTGGGCCTTCGGGCGGGCCCTACGCCGGTTCGGCACGCAGGACCTGGTGGTGCAGGTCCTGGCCGTGACCGCAGTCGTGCTGCTGGTGGCCTACGTGGTCAGGGGGAACCCGAACGTGGCGGGCAGCGCGCACGAGATCGCCGGGGTGCTGCCCATCGGAGCGGTCCTGGCGGGACGGCTGCTGGCCGGGCCGCTGATCCGCGGGCGGCTCATCCCGGCGCTGGTGCTGCTGCTGGTCTGCTACACCGGGATCTTGGTGCACAACACGGTTCAGCAGCGTCCGGCCGATCCCAACGCGCAGATCGCGGCGTGGCTGGCGGCCAATCACCTCAGTTACGGGCTGGGCGACTACTGGAACGCCAACACCATTACGCTGGACAGCGGAAACCAGGTCCAGGTCAGGTACGTCAGCCGGGTCGGCGACAAGCTCGTGGTCCGGCCCTGGGAGACAAAGAACTCCTGGTACGACGCGGCCCAGCACGACGCCACCTTCCTCGTGACCCCGGGACCGGCTGACGTGTGCTCGCCCGGCACCCCGGCCGGATGGCAGGCCGTCGCCCGGGCCACATTCGGCCCGCCGTCGGCCACCTACCACGTAGACGGCTTCTTCGTCCTCGTCTGGCACGAGAACCTGCTGAGCCGGCTCACCACGGCGCCGATGCACGGGCCGGTCCAGTGCTGAAGAACAGGGCCGCATCCCGCGGGGCCCACTAGGCTGCCGTCATGACGCACGAGCGGGTAGCCGACCGGCAGGAGCAGGCGGCCGGCGGACCTCGGCGGCGGCTGCGGGCCGTTGCCGGGCGCCCGTGGGCGCGGGAACTGGCGGTGCTGGCCGGGTTCCTGGCCGCCGGGGTCGCAGCGACCTGGCCGCTGGCGACCTACATCACCGGCAGGCTGCCTGCCACCCGGGATGCGGGCATTTACGTCTGGGATTTGTGGTGGGTCGCGCACCAGATCATCCACCTGCACAACCCGTGGTCCACCACCTATATGGCCGCGCCCGTCGGCCTCCAGCTGGCGTATCACACGCTGGTACCGCTGCTCGGCGTGGTGATGATGCCCGTCACGCTGGCCTTCGGCCCGTCGGCCGCCTACAACCTGCTGCTCATCGTCCTGCCGGGGCTGTCCGGCTATGCCATGTACCGGGTCGCCCGGCTGTGGCTGCCGACCCGGACCGGCGCGATCGCGGCCGGCGCGTTCTTCGGGCTGTCGGGCATGCTGACCTACCAGGACTGGTACCACATCAATATCGCGTACGGCACGGCGTTCCTGCCGGTGACGCTGGAGGCGGCCGTCCGGCTGCGCCGCCGCCCCGCGATCGGCCAGGGCGTAATCCTGGGCGTGGTGCTGGCCGGCTGCCTGCTGGTCAATCAGGAATCAGCGGTGATGGCCCTGATCCTGGCCGCCCTGGTGCTGCTTCCCTGGCTGGCCTGCTCACGCACCCGGGAGGTGGCCCTGACCCGGCTCAGGGCCCTGGCCGCCGCCGGGGCGGCCTGCGTCGTGGTCGGCAGCCCCCAGCTGGTCGCGATGATCCAGCAGACCCGCGCGGGCGGGACCACCTCGATGCCGACGTGGCTGGGCTACACGACGTGGGTGGCTAACGCGAAGGACCTGTTCGCGCCGTCGCCCCGGCTGGCCAATGATCCCGGGCTGGCGGGCCTGGGCCACATTTTCTTCTGGCAGACATATCTGGAGAACCTCAATACGTTCGGAGTGGTGCTGAGCGTGCTCGCGGTGCTGGGCCTGATCGCTAGCTGGCGGCGACGCAGTGCCTGGCTGCTCGCGCTGCTGTGGCTGGGCGGCGCCGTGCTCGCGCTCGGTCCGGTGCTGAAGGTCGGCCGGCATACCTACGTGCCGCTGGCCCAGTACTGGCACGGCGTGCGGGTCTCGCTGCTGATGCCGTACACCTGGTTCATCCGGGTACCCGGGCTGTCCACCTTCCGCGAGGCCGACCGGATGGCCCTGCTCGGGCTGGTCGGCGCGGCCCTGCTCGCCGGGGCGGCCGTGGACTGGCTGACGAGGGGGGTCCGGGGGGAGCCGTCCCCCCGGAGGAAGTACCGCAGGTTCTGGCCGGTGATTGCCGTGGTGGCGGTGCTCGGGGCGCTGGAGGCGGGCTGGCCAGGAAGCCCCGGAGGCGTTCCGTCCATGCCCACTACGCTGGCGGCGCTGGACCGCCCGATCGCCGCCGACCACTCCAACTCGATCGTCGTGGATGTGCCGTTCGGCTGCTACGTCGTCCCGCAATGGGGCGAGAACCCGGACGCCCAGGCCATACTCATGGCGACCGCGGACGGCCATCCCCGGGCGTTCTGCTATTCGTCGTGGGTGCCGACGAAGACGCTCGCGACGCTTCAGAGCCATCCGTTCTACTGGCAGCTCAACAAGGCCCAGCACGGCTACGCCAGAACGCCGGCGCAGATCGCGGCGGCCCGGGCGGACCTGCGGACGCTGCACGTCGGCTGGCTGCTGGTGTGGCTGCCGAATCCCAGCCACGCCTTGTCCCAGTACCTGTCAGGAACCGGGTTCAGGTTCGCCTACCGGGCGGATGGGGTTTCGGTCTACCGGCCTTCCGGAGCCTCCTAGCGCGGGATGCTGGGCAGCAGGTTCCTGTCCCACACCATCACGGTGTAGGGGCCGACGTGGTACTCCCGCGCCGGACGGCCGAAGTACTTCTTTATGAGGGCGCGGGGCTCCCAGTTCAGGTAGCCGGGCGCGCTGGACAGCACGATGAAGTTGGCCTGCTGTGACGCCGGGTCATACCACGAGGGCTTGGCCTGCCACAGGTCCCGCCCCATGGTGCTCTTCAGCAGGGCCCTGACCTTGACCTGGCCGCCGGTCTCGACGGTGACGATGCTGCTTTCCCAGTAGCCGCCCAGGCCGTACCGCAGGTGATGGGCTTCCAGCCAGGACGCGAGCTGCGAGTTGTCCGGCGGTGCGGCAGGCTGGACCACCTCGTGCGCGAGACCTCCCAGGTAGCCGAGCAGGACCACCAGCCCCGCCCCGTACGCGACGGCCCGCGCCCGGCGGGCCGGCGCGCTGGCCGGTACGCGCTCGTGAGGCCTGCGGGCTGGCCAGCATCCGCGCGGCCAGCGCCGCCCCGAACGGCGCGACCACGGCGATCTCGTGCGGGCCCTCGGAGCCCGCGCTGGTCAGCACGAACAGCACGATGTTCCCTGCGATGGCCACGGCCAGGAGCTGGTCCACCAGGGCGGCGCCGCAGAAGAACCGCCGAGCCGCCACGAGCAGGGCCAGGCCGACCAGGACCAGGCTCACCATGTGGAGCAGCACGGTGTAATAGGGCCAGCCGGCCAGCCCGCGGTAATCGGCGCCGAAGATCTGCGGCACGGCCCACAGGGAGTGCAGCTTAGCCGGGATGTCGTGCAGCGTGAACTTGAACGGAACCGGGTTCAGGACGTAACCGCCGAGGGCCCGGAGCACCCGCTCTGCCACCCAGGCGAGCCCCACCGCGACGCCCGCCGCCGCGATCAGGGACAGCTCGTACCGGCGCGCGGCGACGCCGCGGGACAGGCTCCGTTCCCGGACCGCCGCCTCGGCGACCCGGAGGGCGCATACCAGGGCCAGCGGTACCACCCCGACCAGGAGCACCAGCTGGTCGGCGACGAGGACCCACGCCAGTCCCAGCGCGGTCAGCACCGGCACGTACCAGGGGGGTCCGGGGGGCCGCTGGGGGGAGGTTTCCCCCCAGGAGCGGGGGGGGTTTGGGCGCCCCCCCGGGCCAGTCGTCCCCCCGGCCAACCCGGTCCAGGAGCAGCCAGACCGGAGGACCGAGGTCCCGATGTGGCCGACGCTCAGGATGAGGGCGGAGACACCGATGCCGAGCTGCGGTGCGAGCATGATCCCGGCCGCGATCAGCATCCTGACCACCGCCGCCCGGCTGGTGAACCCGCCCCGGGCCACCAGCACCGCGAGCAGTACGGCCAGCGTGTAGGTCATGGCCGCGGCGATATGAGCGGTGTTCGCGTGCACGCCGAAGAAGATCTCCAGCAGGGCGTACTGCGGCAGCTCGGTGGTGTAGAACGACACGTCGGTCAGGTACCAGCCGTGCAGCAGCAGGTTGCCGTGCAGCATGTCCGACGCGATGAGCAGGATGTTGGCCTGGTCGGAGTTCTCCGGCATGGTCCGCGACAGCCTGAGGTATACGGCGAACAGGGCCGCCGCGGCCAGGGCGAACGCGGCCAGCTCGATCCAGCGGCGGCGCGGGCGACCGCGGGGACCGCGTGCCGCCGGGCCCGGCCGCCTCGTCAGCCGGGGGTTCGGTCTCGGTTCCCGCGCGGAGCGACCCCATGGAAGGGGGAGTTTAGCCGCTCACCAGTTGGTCGCGATGTACTTGGTCTCGGTGAACTCCAGGAGCCCTTCGTGCGCGCCCTCGCGGCCGATGCCGGACTGCTTCACGCCGCCGAACGGGGCGGCCGGGTCCGAGACCAGGCCGCGGTTGAGGCCGACCATGCCGGCTTCGAGGGCCTCCGACACCCGCAGGCCACGGCTCAGGTCCCGGGTATAGACGTAGGAGACGAGCCCGAACTCGGTGTCGTTGGCCCAGTTGATGGCGTCTGCTTCCGAGTTGAACCTGACCACGGGCGCCACCGGGCCGAAGATCTCGGTGCCGAGGATGCCCGCGTTCGCCGGGACCTGGTCGATCACCGTCGGCTGGTAGAAGTAGCCGCGCCGGTCCGGTGCCCGCCCGCCGGTGACCACCTTGCCGCCGTCCGCCGTGGCGGACTCGACGAGCTCGGCCACCTTGGTCCTGGTCGGCTCGTTGACCAGCGGGCCCACGTCGGTGCCCTCGTCCAGGCCCGGCCCGACGACCATCCGGTCCAGCCGGGCCGCGAACGTCCGGCTGAACTCGTCGGCGACCGCCTCGTGCACGTAGAAGCGGTTGGCCGCGGTGCAGGCCTCGCCGCCGTTGCGCATCTTGGCGATCAGCGCTCCCTCGACGGCGGCGTCGATGTCGGCGTCCTCGAAGATGATGAAGGGCGCGTTGCCGCCGAGTTCCATCGAGCAGTTCACCACCGTATCGGCGGCCTCGCGCAGCAGGATCCGGCCCACCTCGGTCGACCCGGTGAAGGACAGCTTGCGGACCCGCGGGTCGTTCAGCATCGCCGACACCACCGCGCCGGATTTCCGTGAGGTCAGCACGTTGACCACCCCGTCGGGCACGCCGGCCTCGCCCAGCAGCTCGGCGATGTACAGCGCGGTCAGCGGCGTCTCCGAGGCCGGCTTGAGCACAACCGTGCAGCCTGCCGCCAGCGCCGGGCCGATCTTCCTGGTAGCCATCGCGGCCGGGAAGTTCCACGGCGTGACCAGTACCGAGACGCCGACCGGCTGGCGCATGACCAGGATCTTGTTAGCTCCGGAGGGGGCCTGCATCAGCACGCCTTCCATCCGTACTGCCTCTTCGGCGTACCAGCGGAAGAACTCGGCCGCGTAGGCCGCCTCGCCCTTGGCGTCGCGCAGCGCCTTGCCGTTCTCGATGACCATCAGCTTGGCCAGCGCGTCGGAGTTCCTGGTCATCAGCTCGAAGGTCCGGCGCAGGCATTCCGCGCGCTGCCGGGGCGGGGTCGCCGCCCAGCCAGCCAGCGCGTCGTGGGCCGCGGTAACCGCGTCCAGCGCGTCCTCCACCGTCCCGTCGGCCACCTCGGCCACGGCGTCCTCGGTGGCAGGGTCGATCACCGGCAGCGTGCCGCCGCCCCGCCCGCTGGTCCATTCGCCGCCGATCAGCAGGCTCGTGGGTACCTCGATGCCCACCAGCTGGGCCGTGTTGCCGCTCACTACTTCCTCCTACAGCGGTCCGGGCGTCCGGGGGCCCTTGGGCCCCCCAAGGGGAGTCCGGGGGGATGGGTTCCCCCGGGCGGGGGGGTCTGGGGGGGCCGTCCCCCCGAGAGAACACAGCACCGTCTCGGTGATCCTTTCCGCCGAGGGCAGTACGTAGTCTTCGAGCTTATCCGCGGCCGGCAGGGGGATATGAGGGGTGGTGATGCGGATCGGGGGACCGGTGAGGGTGCCGTACCCTTCCTCCGCCACGATCGAGACGATCTCCGCGCCCCAGCCGCACAGCCGCGGATTCTCCTCCACGGTGAACAGCCGGCCGGTGTTGGCCACCTCGGCCAGGATCGTCCGGGTGTCCAGGGGGACCAGCGACCGCACGTCGACGACCGTGGCCTCGATGCCGTGCTCGGCGGACAGCCGCCCGGCCGCCGCCAGCGACCGCGGCACCATGGCGGCCAGCGCGAGGATCGTCGCGTCCCCGCCGCGCCGCAGCACCCGGGCCCGGCCGAGTTCCTCGACCACCTCGGTGCCCTCCGGCACCTCGCCCTTGCTCGCGTACAGGCCCTTGTGCTCGAAGAACAGCACCGGATCGGGATCCCGGACGGACGCGGCGAGCAGCCCCACCACGTCGTGCGGGCTCGACGGGGCGACGACCTTCAGTCCCGGCACCGCCATGGCCCAGTTCTCCACCGACTGCGAGTGCTGGGCCCCGAACCGGACCCCGGCCCCGTTGGCGCAGCGGACGACCAGGGGCAAGGCCAGCTGGCCGTCGGACATGTACCTGATCTTGGCCATCTCGTTGGCGATCAGGTCCCAGCAGACCGCGAAGAAGTCGCTGAACATGATCTCGGCGATCGGGCGCAGGCCGGTCATCGCGGCGCCCACCGCGGCGCCGAGGATGGCCTGCTCGCTGATCGGGGTGTCACGGACCCGCTCCGGGCCGAACTCCTCGAGCAGGCCGACCGTCGTCTTGAACACCCCGCCGGCCGCCGCCACGTCCTCGCCGAGGAATACGACGTTGGGGTCGCGGCGCATCTCCTGCGCGATACCCCAGGCCACTGCCTCGCGGTAAGTGATAACTGCCACCACGGCTCCGTTCGGTATAAATTCCCTGGTCCTAGGTGATCACGGCGATGATCGTGGCCACCGGTACCGTCTCGCCCTGCTGCACGCGGATCTCACTGAGCACGCCGGTGGCGGGCGCGGGTATCTCCGTGTCCACCTTGTCGGTGCCGATCTCGAGCAGCGGCTCGCCTTCGGTAACCGGGTCGCCGACCTGCTTGAACCACTCGTTGACGGTGCCCTCGTCGACGGTCTCCCCCATCCGGGGCATGACGACTTCGGCCATCAGTTCCTCCAGGCGTGGCCGCCGTCGGCCCATACGTTGGTGGCCGCCGACCTCGACGCTGGGCTCGGGCCCGGCCTTGGCCTCCTCGGTGGCGCGATCCACCGCGTCCCGCGCGTTCTTGTCGATCGCGTCCAGGGTCGCCTCGTCCACGCCGCGGCCGATGAGGACCTGGCGGTAGGCGGGCAACGGATCCCGGGCCAGCCACGCCTTGACCTCCTCGTCGGGCCGGTACTTGCCGGGGTCGGCGCGGGAGTGGCCGCCGTGCCGGTAGGTGAGCGCCTCGATGAGGGCCGGGCCGCCGCCGTCCCTGGCCCGGCCGATCGCGGCCTGGGCCACCTCGTAGACCGCCTCCACGTCGTTGCCGTCCACCACCACCGGGTCCAGCCCGTAGGAGGCGGCGCGGTCGGCGGCGGCCTGGGCACGGCGGTCACCATGCCGATCGCCGTGTACTCCATGTACTGGTTGTTCTCGCAGATGAAGATCACCGGCAGGTGCCAGACCACGGCCAGGTTGAGCGCCTCGTGGAAGGCACCGATGTTGGTCGCCCCGTCACCGAAGAAGCAGACCGTGACCTGCTTGGTGCCCCGGTACAGGGCCGACCAGGCCGCGCCGTTGGCGATGACGAGCTGCGCGCCGATGATGGCGTAGGCGCCGAGGATGCCGCGGGAAACGTCCAGCAGGTGCATCGAGCCGCCCTTGCCGTGCATGAGGCCGTTCTCCCGGCCCAGCAGTTCGGCCATCACCGGGGTCATCGGGGTGCCGCGGGCCAGCACGTGGTTGTGGCCGCGGTAGGTGGTGAACATGTAGTCGTCGTGGTTCATCGCCTGCGACACACCGGCCGCGACCGCCTCCTGGCCGGTGCCGAGGTGCGTCGTCCCCTTGACCAGGTTCTGCAGGAACAGGTCGTGCGCGCGCTTCTCGAACTGCCGGATCTCGGTCATCTTCCGGTACATCTCGAGCGCGATGCCCATTTCCGGGGCCTCGGGTATCGCAGTGTCTATTTCCGGCACGTGATCGCCTTGTCTCTTTCCGGCGTCAGTAGGGATTGGTGACGTAGAGGTCCTGCGCCGGGAACTTGGTCAGGACGTCGACCCCGTTCGGGCCGACCACCACCTCTTCCTCGATCCTGGCCGCCGAGTGCCCGTCGGTGGCCGGGCAGTAGGTCTCCAGGGCGAACACCATGCCTTCCTTGATCTCCAGGGGCGCGTCGAGCGAGGTGAGCCGGGAGATGATGGGGCGTTCGTGCAGAGCCAGCCCGAGACCGTGCCCGAACTCCAGGCCGAAGGCGGTCTTCTCGTCGGCCAGCCCGATCTCCTGCGCGGCCGGCCACAGCCGGGCCACCTGGTCGGTGGACACGCCGGGCTTGATCATGTCGATGGCGACGTCGATCCACTCGCGGGCCCGCTTGTACGCGTCCTTCTGCGGCTCGGTGGCCCAGCCGACCGCGAAGCAGCGGTAGTAGCAGGTCCGGTAGCCGTTGTAGGAGTGCATGATGTCGAAGAAGGCCTGCTCGCCGGGCCGGATCATGCGGTCGGAGAAGTTATGCGGATGCGGGTTGCACCGCTCGCCGGACACCGCGTTGATGCTTTCCACATCGTCGGAGCCCATGTCGTACAGGCGTTTGGCGGCCAGCGCGACGATCTCGTTCTCCCTGATGCCGGGCTTTAGCGCCTCCGCTATGTCCTGGTAGGTGCCGTCGACCATGGCGGCCGCGGTGGCCAGCAGCGCGATCTCGTCCCTTGACTTGATCTCCCGCGCGTCCAGCATCACCTGCTGGCCGTCCCTGACGTCCACCTGCTGTCGCTGCAGCTCGAAGAAGGTGGGGACCTCGGCCCAGTCCACGCCGATGGGTTCGTTATTTATGCCGGCTTGGCTGAGCCGGTCCTTGATCTCGGCGACCTGCTTGCTGCGGTGAGCCCGGAGGCGGGCGGGGCGGCACCGCGCATGGTGGTGTAGGAGGCGATGCAGTTCTCCGGCTTCAGCCACGGGCAGTACATCCGGTGGTGCACCGCGGCCGAGCCGAAGTCCCACAGCACCAGTTCGCCGGTGCGGGTGTACAGCGCGTACCGGCACAGCTTGTCCCTGGTCCACTCGCCGATGGCGACGCCGGTCAGGTACCTGATGTTGTTGTTGTCGAAGACCAGCAGCGCGCCCAGCCCGGCGTTCTCCATGGCTTGGCGGGCGCGGTCCAGCCGGTAGGCGCGCAGCCGGCCGAAGTCGAGCCTCTCCTCGAAGTCGACGTTCATCCGGCCGGGCGCGGGGGCAAGGGGAAGTGCAGGTACGGCCATGGGAACTCCTGCTGCTCGTGCACCGGGCGCTTGCACCAACCATCCAATGACGTGTGCAGTGGGACTGTCAAGATTTGCGGCGGGCAGCGTGCAGTGTACGTTTACATTATGTCGGCTGGCTTCGATCCGGGGACCGGGCTTGGCCCCCGGCTGCGCCTGGCCCGCGAGCAACGGCAGTTGTCCGTGCGTGAGCTGGCCCGCAGAATCGGGTGTTCGGCCAGCCTGATCTCGCAGATAGAGCGGGGAGTCTCGGTCCCTTCGGTCGGCGTCCTGTACTCGCTGGCCACCGAGCTGGACAGCTCACTCGACCACCTGCTGTTCGGCGCGGACCAGCGGCGGCCGGCCCCGGTCAGCGAGCCGACGGCCCGCGAGCCGGAGCCCGGGCCGGGCATCGTGCAGCGGGCGGGCGGCCGGAACATCATCGACCTGGCCAGCGGCGTGCGCTGGGAGCGGCTCACTCCCGGCGCGGACGCCATGACCGACTTCCTCGAGGTGATCTACTCCCCCGGCGGCCACTCCACCGACGAGCGCCGCCCGCTGCGGCACGACGGCCGCGAGTACGGCCTGGTCATCAGCGGCAGGCTGCAGGCCAACGTGGGCTTCGAGAGCTACGAGCTCGGCCCGGGCGACTCGATCGCCTTTGACTCCTCGACGCCGCACGAGTACCTGAACAAGACCGGCGAGCCGGTGCACGCGATCTGGGTCGTCGTCCACTCCGAGCCCGGCCGGGCCTGATTAGTCGATTAGTCCTCGCGGGCCGCTCATCGTCGCATGGTCCCTTCCTTCAGGTACCGCACATGCCATGACAATGCCTCGTCCAGCAGGTGGGGAGTGTGCCGGCCAGGCCCGGTGGCGGTGGCGCGGTCGAGGTAGTCGTGCAGCGCGGCGCGGTAGCCGGGGTGTGCGCAGCAGTCGATGACCTTGCGGGCGCGGCGTCGCGGCGGCAAGCCGCGCAGGTCGGCGACGCCCTGCTCGGTGATGATGACGTGCACGTCGTGCTCGGTGTGATCGACATGGCTGACCATCGGCACGATGCACGAGATCGCCCCGTTCTTGGCCGTCGACGGCGACAGGAACATCGCCACGTAGGCGTTGCGGGCGAAGTCGCCGGACCCGCCGATGCCGTTGCACATGCTCGAGCCCATGAGATGGGTGGAGTTGACGTTGCCGTAGATGTCCGCCTCGATCATGCCGTTCATCGCCAGGCAGCCGAGCCGGCGTACCACTTCCGGGTGGTTGCTGATCTCCTGCGGGCGAAGGACGATCTTGTCGCGGTAGGCCGCGATGTTCGCGCGCAGGTCGGCCAGGCCGTCTTCGCTGAGGGAAAAGGCCGTGGCCGACGCCACGGTCAGGGTGCCCGAGCGCAGCATCGCCAGCATGCCGTCCTGGACCACCTCGGTGTAGGCGGTCAGCGGCGCGAACGGGCCGCCGTCGAGCCCGCCGAGTACGGCGTTGGTGACGTTTCCCACGCCGGACTGAAGCGGCAGCAGCCTGGCCGGCAGCCGCCCGTGCCTGACCTCGTGCGCCAGGAAGTCCAGGACGTGGCCGGCGATCAGCTGGGAATCGCCGTCGGCCGGCCGGGACGGCGAGGGGTAATCCGGGTGGTCGGTCGGGACGACGGCGACGATCTTTTCCGGCGGGCAGCGCAGGTGAGGCACGCCGATCCGGTCACCGGCCCGCAGGATCGGGATCGGCGTGCGATCCGGGGGCAGGACGGTGCCGTAGTAGATGTCGTGCATGCCGTCCAGTTCGGCGGGCTGCCAGGCGTTCACCTCGAGGATGACCCGGTTGGCCTGGTCGAGCCACGTGTTGTTGCTCCCGACCGAGGAGGACGGGATCAGCGCGCCGTCCGCGGTCACGCCGGTCACCTCGATCAGCGCGATGTCGAGGTGACCGAAGACGCCCTCCGCGACCATCTGCGCGACGTGCGACAGATGCACGTCCAGGTACTCCAGCGTGCCGGCGTTGATCTTGGCCCGGGTCACCGGGTCGGACTGGTAGGGCATGCGCAGGTCGATTCCGTCCACGGCCGCCAGCGCACCGTCCAGATCAGGGGCGGTGGACGAACCGGTCCAGACGCTGACCGCGAAGTGATCCCCGCGCGCGGCCGCATCGGCGGCACGGCGGACAAGCGCGGCCGGCACCGCCTTGGGGTGTCCGAACCCGGTGAAGCCGCTCATCCCGACGCGGTTGCCGGGCGCGATGAACGCCGCGGCGTCCTCCGCCGACATCACCTTGGCCGCGACGGCCTGGCTCCGGATACGTGGCCCACCCGTCATCCGCCCTCCCCCCGGGCCCGGGCATCGCGGCGGCTCGCCGCGCGCGACGTCCCTCATGGCCGGTGCCTCAAGGGCCGATGCCCTAGGTCAGAGGACCGAGTATGGCAGCCCGCCGCGGGGCCCGCCGGAAGCGGAGGACCTTCGCGGGCGGGACCTTCGCCTCTTTCCCGGACCAGCCTCGCCACGTGAGATAAGCAAAGGGCCGAGCGGACCCGGAGCCCCGGCTGGTCCCTGGGAGGTCACATGGGCGAAGTATCGTATGCGGCGCAGACACCGCTGTCGTTCCTGGAGCGATCGGCTCGCGTGTGGCCGGACAAGGTGGCCGTGATCTACGGCGGCCGGCGTCTCACCTACGCCGAGTTCGCGGCGGAGGCGGTGCGGGTGGCGAGGGCGCTGCGGGCCAGCGGCGTCGAACCCGGCGACCGCGTTGCCTACCTGATGCCGAACCTGCCCGAGATGCTCATCGCCCATTTCGCGGTGCCGCTGGCCGGCGGGGTGCTGGTCGCGATCAATACCCGCCTCACGGGCGAGGAAGTGTCGTACATCCTGCGCCACTCGGGGGCGAAGGTCCTGGTGGCCGACGCCGCCCTGCTCCCGGTGGCCCTGGCCGCCGCGGACGGCAACGGCACGGTAGCTACCCTGGTCGTGGCCACGGATGCCGAAGCCGGATCCGCTGATCCGGATCTGACGGCCCGGCCCGGGCTGGTGAGCTACCCCGAGTTTGTCGCCCGCCAGGCGGCCGATCCGCTGCCCTGGTCGGTCCCGGACGAGCTGACCCCCATCACGATCAACTACACCTCCGGCACCACCGGGCAGCCCGAAGGGCGTGATCTACACCCACCGCGGCGCCTACCTGAACTCGTATGCGCAGATCATCCATTCCCGGCACGACGAGAACAGCGTCTATCTGTGGACGCTGCCGATGTTCCACTGCAACGGCTGGTGCACCCCGTGGGCGGTGACCGCGATCGGCGGCACGCACGTGTGCCTGCGCGAGGTGCGCGGCGATGCGATCTGGCAGCAGCTGCGCGAGCACGGCGTCACGCACCTGAACGCGGCGCCCACCGTGGTGAGCACGATCCTGAACGCGGACACGGCCGGGCCCGTGCCGCGGCCGGTTCTCATCACCACCGCCGGCGCGCCGCCCAGCCCCACGACGATCGCCGAGATGGAGCGCATGGGGTTCACGGTCGTCCACGTCTACGGGCTGACCGAGACCTACGGCCCGATCACCTTCTGCCAGTTCCAGCCGCAGTGGGCTGACCTGACCATCGAGCAGCGCGCCGCGCTGCAAGCACGCCAGGGCGTCGGCATGGTCACATCCGGCGGGGTGCGCGTCGTCGACGAGGAGATGGCCGACGTACCGGCCGACGGCCAGACGATGGGCGAGATCGTCATGCGCGGCAATACCGTCATGGCGGGCTACTACCTGGATCCGGAGGCCACCGCCGAGGCGTTCCGCGGCGGCTGGTTCCACAGCGGCGATCTCGGCGTCATGTACCCCGACGGGTACATCGAGCTGCGCGACCGCGCCAAGGACATCGTGATCTCCGGCGGGGAGAACATTTCCACGGTCGAGGTGGAACAGGCGCTGATGAGTCACCCGGACGTCCTGGAGGCGGCGGTGGTCGGGGTTCCGGACGACAAGTGGGGTGAGCGCCCGAAGGCATTCGTGGTGCTGCGTCCCGGCACCAGCCGCGACCCAGCAGGAGCTTCTCGCGCACGTGAAGACCAAGATCGCCGGCTATAAGGCGCCCCGCGAGGTCGTCATCATCGTGGATCTGCCCAAGACCTCCACGGGAAAGATCCAGAAATTCATGCTGCGCGAAAAGGAATGGGCCGGCCACGGCCAGCGCGTGAAAGGCTGACCAGCCCGGCGCCGCTGCGGACAGTTACCCCTGGCGGATTCCAGGGGTAACTGTCCGCGATGTGGCCGGGGAAGCGTTACGGGTAGCTGACCAGGTTGACCGGTGTTCCCACTCCAGGATTACTGGCAGAGGTCACCGGGCCGCCGACGCCGTTGATGATCGACTTGTCGCCGCCGGAGCCGCCGAGATAGACGGCCAGGAGGCTGTGGAACTGCACACCCGGCGTCTTGGGGGCCTGGAAGGCCTCGTCGGCGAACAGCGTCGCCGAGGTCTGGATGAACACGACGTAGCTGCCCATCCCGTAGCCCTGGAAGGTCTTGACGTTGCCGGTGACCAGGAAGGCGGGGTAACCGTCCTGAGTCGGGCCGCCCATCCAGGCCGACTGGCTGGGCGGGTCGTAGGGCATCTCGTTCTGGAAGAAGACGTCCGTTCCGCCCTGGCCGCTCCAGATCACCTCGTCCTTCTGGTAGTGCTCCACGGCCAGGCCGTAGGCGGTGACGTTGTTTCCGGTGACGATCACGCCGGTGTCGGCCTTGTTGACCGTCCAGCCCACCGCGTTGCCGTGGTCAGCGCGCCAGGCCCAGATGTTGTCGATGATCGAGTTGCTGGCGTTGTCCAGCAGGCTCACCGTGGCACTGACCGGCGTGGTCTCGGCGCCGCCGATGCGGAAGAAGACGTCCTGGATCAGGTCCGGGTCGCTGGCGCTGCCCGGCCCGGGGGTCCCGACCGACAGCAGGACCGGTGAATTGACCGGGCCCGCGTCGATGATGAGGCCGGACAGCTTCACCCCGCTGTTCGGGACGACGATCATGGCCGCGTTGCCCTGCTGCGGGACGAGGGTCGCCATCCCCAGGCCCAGCACGACGGTGTCGGGATGGGGGACCACGATGGGCTGATCCAGGTCATAGACGCCCGGGGTCAGGATGAGATTCAGGCCCCGGGCCATCGCGGCGGTCATGGCCGCGCCCGACGTGCCCGGGCTGGCCACGAAGAACTTCGACAGCGGAATGGAGGTGCCCGGCCTCCGTGCCGCTGGCCCAGGCTGGCCCGGACGAATTGTGCTGGACCGCGGGGACGAAGACGTTGTAATCGCCCTGCGAGTCGGTGTAGAGGAACGGCTCTTCCTCGGTCACCGGGCAGGTGGCGAGCGTGGTGTAAACGCCTCCGTTGCCGAAATTCTGCGCGGGAGCGCCGTTATCCCCGCAGAAGACCTGGTTCCAGACTCCGTTGCTCCATCCGTCCAGGCTGCTGTTCCTCGTCACCCACTGCTGCTGGGAACCGTTGGTGACCGATGCGCCGGTGAACTCTGAATCGGCGATGAACCCGCCGCTGGCGTAGTCCGGAGAGCCGTCGCAGTAATCCATCAGGGACAGCAGGCCGTTGATGTGGACGCGCCGCAGCGGCGAGGCCTGCGACACCGCCCAGAAGTCCGTGCTCGCGGAGCAGCTGGTCCCGCCGGGCTTATTGCCGGTCACGTTGATCGTGAGGTTCGAAAGCGAGCGCCAGAAGTTGTCGAGCGCGATGCAGTTGCGTGCCGGAGCACTGGTTGTAGACGTTGATCTGGCCGTTTATGACGACATCCGCCGGGTTTAGCCCGAGGCCCGCGACGGTGGTGTAGTAACCGACCTGGAAGATCAGCGGGTCGGCGGACGATCCGTAGGTGCCGGGCTCGAAGAACAGGGCGAAGCGCTGGGCCCCGAACTGGTTGGAGACCTGCTCGCTGGCGATCGAGTCGAGCGTGTCTCTGGATCGACGCCTGCGACATGCTGGGGCTGAAGACGTAGACGTTCGGCCCGAAGTTCCCGCCCGTGGTCGACGGCGCCGCGACGGTTGCGGGCACGGCCGGCGCGGCGACCGCGGCGACCGCGGCGACCGCGGCGGGAGCCGCCGGGCCGGCGGCGAGCCAGGCGCCGACGAGCACCGCCGCCGCCGCGGCGGAGGGCCCGCCGGGACGTCGAGCGGGCGGTCAGAGCCGCTGGATGATCCTGTTCATGACATAGCCCCGGCGTAAGAGGGAGGCTGTCTGGTTTCGTGCATGATCGCTTCCTTCCTTTCCGGCTCCCCCTGGTTGTTTGTCCGATACCGTTCCCGGGCGCATTGCGGGATGGAAAGCCGGCCCTGATGACCATTGCGGGCCGTGAAGAAGACACATCTGTGCAGCTCACGAGCATGCGGCGATAGCGGCCGCCGATTCATGATCGCTTTGCGCTGGATTACCGGTAATGGCACGGGCCTTAACCTAGCGGCGCGACTGTTAATGCGCCGTAAACATCATTGCGGCGCCGTCAATAATCCGTTAACGGGGCGTGTCGACAATTGTTCATGGCTTACATTTCGCCGATGCGGAAGAGGACCTGCAAACCGTCAGGCAGCGGCGCCTCCGGGGCGCTGCTGGCCGCGTGGGGTCTGTTACTCTGGTGCGCGTCCTGGGCCGGCGCACCGCGCCACGGGCGGCCGGGTCCCGGGTGGCCTCGTCGACCCAGCCGCCGATGCGGTCGACGAGTTCCGGGCTGCACGCGGACTCGGCGTGGCCCATCCCGGGCAGGAGCCAGAGTTCCCTGGGCTCCCGGGCCGCCATGTACAGCTGGCGCGCGTGCTCGGGCGGGAAGTAGAGGTCCCCGTCGCCGTGCACGATCAGCAGCGGGACCGGCGCGATCCTCGCCGCGGCTTCGGCTGGCGGGACCGGGATCAGCTTCCAGCCTTCCGGGCTGACCCGGGTCTTCAGCCACCACCTGGTCACGTAGCGTCCCGCCCGGCGCTCGACAGCCCGGTGCACCCATCGCATCCGCTCGGTGCCCCGGTAGTACCACCGGCCGGGGCCGCTGACCGACACGACCGCGTCGAGCCCGCCGAGCAGGCCGGCGTGCCGGAGCACGACCGACGCGCCCATCGAGAACCCGACCGTGGCGATCCGCTGATAGCCGAGTTCGCGCGCCCAGGCGACGGCCACGTCCAGGTCATGGATCTCGCGGTCACCGAGCGTGGACAGCCCGCCGGATCGGCCGTGGCCGCGGAAATCGAAGGTGATGACGCCGGCCATCTGGTTGAGCCGCGTGGCGATCCGCCAGACACTGGGGCGCTGCCAGGACAGCGTGAACCCGTGCGCGACGATGATCGCGAGGTCCCCCGGGCCAGGCAGGTGGATGGCGTCGATCGGCACGCCGTCCTCCGTGACCAGGGTTGTTGCCGTGACAACCGGCTTGATCATCCATTCGCTCCGCGCGCCGTGCCCGCCGTGGCCTGGCGGGCTTTGTCAGTGATAACCACATCAGGGACGGTATCAATCTCATACGCGGGGATCGTCCGTCGCTCAGCGCAGTAAGCCGTGGTCACGTCATCACACAGGACCCACTAGCGGATGAGGCTGCCGATGGGGAAAGCTACCGGTAGCCGCCGAACGAAGGAGCATTATGTCCGTGCTGAGCGCCCTGACCGACGCGATCCGTGACGGCTCGGTGGAGGTGATCGACCTCACCGCGCCGCTGTCCGCGAGCACGCCGATCATCCAGTTGCCCCCGCCGTTCGGTAACACGACCAGGTTCGGGCTGACCGAGATCAGTCACTACGACGAGCGCGGGCCCGCCTGGTACTGGAACGACATCGTGACCGGCGAGCACACGGGCACGCACTTCGACGCTCCGGTGCACTGGGTCACCGGCAAGAACGGCGCGGACGTGGCCCAGGTCCCGGTGCCGCGGCTGGTCGCCCCGGGGGTCGTACTCGACTTCAGCGCCGAAGCGGCCGCCGACCCGGACTTCCTCCTCGAGATCGACCACATCAAGCAGTGGGAGGCGGCCAACGGGCCGCTGCCCGAGGGCGGCTGGATGCTGTACCGCACGGGATGGGATGTCCGCTCACACGACCAGGGCGAGTTCCTCAACGCGAACGACACCGGCCCGCACACCCCGGGGATCAGCGTGTCCTGCGCGACCTGGCTGGCCGAGGAGGCGCCGATCATCGGGCTCGGCACCGAGACCGTCGGTACCGACGCCGGGGCCGCGCACTCCTTCGACCCGCCGTTCCCGTGTCATTCCTCCCTGCTCGGGGCGGGCAAGTACGGGCTCACCCAGCTGCAGAACCTGGCCCGGCTGCCCGCCACCGGCGCGGTCGTGATCACCGGCCCGCTGCCGATTGTCGGCGGCTCGGGTTCGCCGTGCCGCGCGCTGGCCTTGGTCGAGCGCGCCGGGTCTTTATGACGGGGGGCATGCGCGTCGCTGACGCGGTTGGGCGGGGGCTGGCCAAGCTCGGGGCCGACACCGTGTTCGGTGTGGTCGGCAGCGGTAACTTCCATGTTACGAACGCGCTGATCGCCGGCGGGGCGCGGTTCGTGGCGGCCCGGCACGAGGGCGGCGCGACCGTGATGGCCGACGCCTGGGCCAGGACCGCCGGCCGCCCGGGCGTCGTGTCCGTGCATCAGGGGCCGGGACTGACCAACGCCATGACCGGCATCGCCGAGGCGGCCAAGAGCCGCACCCCGCTGCTGGTGCTCGCCCCGGAGGCCCCGGAGATCAGGTCCAACTTCCACGTGGACGTGGCCGGGCTGGCCGCGGCGGTGGGAGCGGTCCCCGAGCGGCTCTACTCCCCCGCCTCGGCGCTGGCCGACGCGCACCGGGCCTACCAGACCGCGCTCGGCCGCCGGACCGTGATCCTCGCTCTGCCGCTGAACGTCCAGGCCGCGGCTTTTCAGACCGCCACCATACCGGCCGCCCCGCGCACCTACCCGCCCGCGCCGGCCCGGAGGCGGTGACGGCGGTCGCGGCCGTGCTGCGCGGCGCCACCCAACCGGTGTTCATCGCGGGCCGGGGAGCGCGCGGGCAGGCGGGCCGGGCTTCGGCGCGCGCGGAACTCGAGCGGCTCGCCGACGCGTGCGGTGCGCTGCTGGCCACCTCGGCCGTGGCCAAGGGGCTGTTCCGGGGGAACCCCTGGAACCTGGACGTGAGCGGCGGGTTCGCGTCACCGCTGGCGGCCGAGCTGATCGCCGGCGCGGACGTCATCATCGGCTGGGGCTGCTCGCTCAACATGTGGACAATGCGGCACGGCAAGCTGATCGGGACGGGCACCACGCTGATCCAGGTCGACGACGACCCCGGCGCCCTCGGCGCGCACCGCCCGGTCCACCTGGGGGTGCTCGGCGACGTGGCCGAGACCGCGCGCGCCGTGGCCGACGCACTGCTGGGACGCGAGGAAGATGACCGGGGCGGTGAGCCACGCTCCGTTCGGAATAAGAAAGATAACGGCGGGTCGCCTGCGGGATACCGGTCACCTGCGCTGCGCGAGCGGATCGCGCGGGAGGTGCGGTGGCGGGACGTGCCGTTCCAGGACGAGAGCGACGGGCAGCGGATCGATCCGCGGGCGCTGTCCACCGCGCTCGACGACCTGCTGCCCGCAGAGCGCACCGTGGCAGTGGACTCCGGGAACTTCATGGGCTACCCGAGCATGTACCTGTCCGTCCCGGACGAGGCCGGTTTCTGCTTCACCCAGGCGTTCCAGTCGATCGGGCTGGGCCTGGCCTCGGCCATCGGGGCCGCGGTCGCCCGGCCGGACCGGCTGGCGGTCGCCGCGCTCGGCGACGGGGGCGCGCTGATGGGAGTCAGCGAGCTGGAGACGGTGGTCCGGCTGGGCATCCCGATGGTCGTCGTGGTCTACGACGACGAGGCGTACGGCGCCGAGGTGCACCACTTCGGGCCGGACGGTGATCCGCTGGATACGGTCCGGTTCCCGCCGGCCGACATCGCCGCGATCGGGCGGGGCTTCGGCTTCGAGGGCGTCACCGTGCGGACGGCCGGCGACCTCGACGCGGTCCGCGGCTGGCTGGACGGGCCAGGGGAGCGGCCGCTGCTGATCGACGCCAAGGTCACGTCCGCCCATGGCTCGTGGTGGCTGGAGGAGGCCTTCCGGGGGCACTGATACGGGTACGCGCCCGGGCCCCCGCGGGGGTGCCCGGGCGCGTACCTGGTTACGCTACGGCCGCACGTAGCGCACGCTAGCCGTCGTCCGTCGGGGCCGAGGCCGCCTTCTCCGGCACCTTCCCGGCGATTGGCATCGGCGCCTCGTCGGCCCTGGAGGCGCTCACGCCGACCAGTTCGTCGGACGGGTACGCCTCCTCGCCGTGCACCGCCACATCGCCGATCTCAAGTTCTGCGTCGGACAGGCGCAGCTTCATCCGGAACACGTGCCTGATGACCATGAGGATGAGGAACGTGACCACCGAGTCCCAGATGATGATGGTGAGCGCCGCCTCGGCCTGGACGAGGAGCTGGTGCGGGTTGCCGTAGAACAGGCCGTGCCCGTAGACCGAGGAGGTCTTGCCGAGCCCGAGGTACTCGATCATGTTCGGGTCGGCCAGGCAGCCGACCAGCAGGCCGCCGAGCAACCCGGCGATGCCGTGGGTGTACACCACCCCGAGCGCATCATCGACCTTGTTGAACGGCCAGACGTACTTCGGCAGGTAGTACCAGGCCACCCAGACGACCGCGGAGCAGACCAGGCCGATCACGATGGCGCCGAAGCCGTTCACGTAACCGGCCGCCGGGGTGATGCCGACCAGGCCGCAGATCATGCCGTTGACGCCGCCGAGGAAGGTGGGCTTCTTCTCCCTGCTGAGCGTCATGTCCATGATGATCCAGGTCATCATGGCGACCGCCGTGGCCAGGTTGGTGTTGAGCACCGCCGCCGATGCGTCCTGGCTGGCGAAGTACGGGTCACCGCCGTTGAAGCCGTTCCAGCCGAGCCACAGGATGCCGGCGCCGACCGCGACGAAGAGCAGGTTGTTCGGGATGGCCCGCTCGCGGTCGCGCTTGAGCCGCGGCCCGATCACCGCGGCGGCGGTGAACCCGGACACGCCCGCGGCCAGGTGGATGACGTAACCGCCGGAGAAGTCCAGGGCGCCCTTGCCGGCCCAGTAACCGCCGCCCCAGAGCAGGAACGCGTTGACCGAGTAGACGAAGGTGATCCACAGCGGCACCAAGACCAGCCAGGCCTTGAAGCTCATCCGGCCGATCACGCTGCCGATGAACAGGATCGGGGTGATCGCCGCGAACACGAACTGGAAGTAGGCCAGCGACGATGTGGGGAAGTGGAAGGCCGGTATCGAGACCCCGGTCGGTATGAGCGGAATGTTCGCCTGGCCCTGTTCGGCGACGTGCCCGAGGATGGTCCGGGGGTCGCCGAGGAAGGTGTGGACCAGCGGTGTGCCGAAGCCCATCTTGAAGGCCCACAGGACCCAGGTGATGAGCGTGAGGCAGAACGTGCAGAACACCATCATGATGGTGTTCATCGCCCACTTCTTCTGCACGAGGCCGCCATACAGCACGGCCAGGGCCGGGATGGACATCAACCCGACCAGCGTGGCTGCTGTCATCTGCCAGGAGTTATCCCCG
The DNA here is from genome assembly GCA_963801155.1 of uncultured Actinomycetes bacterium. Taxonomy (GTDB): domain Bacteria; phylum Actinomycetota; class Actinomycetes; order Streptosporangiales; family Streptosporangiaceae; genus Palsa-504. Next base: position 952 of record CAWDEB010000007.1, on the reverse strand, counting down.
GCGTTCAGCCAGCTAGGATAGGGAGTCACTACGCCTCCAGGGGCTATCGGGGCCTTCTGGGGGCCAACGCGTCGCTGGCTCTACCCCGGCCGCTCCGTATACCTGCAAGGCATGTGTCCCATGCGCGAGTTTCCGCCGTATTACTCGGTTGTTACGCGGGCGGTAACGAGTGCGGCGGAGGTTTCCTCGATGTGTCACGGCTGATCACCTGGTCAGCGGCGGTACGCCCGGGTACAGGCCGGAAGTCCCGTCGAGCCGGGACTTCCGCCCGTGTCACGTTCCCGTAACAGTGGAGACGGTCGCTCTTGAGATAAATCACCCGATAGTCGTACTCTGCTGACATACAGGTCCGGTAAGCGCTTACCGCAAGGTCCGGATCTCCGAAGGGCTTCGAGTGGTCGGTGCCGTCACAGGCGGCACCTTTATTCGGGCGACTGCGGAAAGCGCTTACCGCGAGGGTGAGGAGCGTGCGGTGGCACTTGGCGAGGACGCTGAGGTCGGCGGGGGCGACATCCCTGCCGGCGCTCTGGCCGCGGACGCCGAGGTCGCCGCTCTGGCCGCGGACGCCGAGGCACCGCCGACGATCTACGACGTGGCACGGGCCGCGGGGGTCTCTATCGCCTCGGTGTCCCGGGTGCTCAACGGACAGCGCAACCCGCGCCAGGAGACCCGGGAGCGGGTCCTGGCGGCGGTGGCCGAGCTCGGCTTCGCGCCGGACGGGGCGGCGCGGGCGCTGAGCGCGCGGCTCAAGGAAGTCGTCGGCGTGATCGTGCGCCGGCCGTGGCCGGCGACGGCTATGGACGAGGACCTGTTCGCGGACGAGGCCGAGAGCCTGCAGTACCCGGACCTGATCAACCGCGGTATCGAGACGGCGGCCCAGCGCCGGGGCTTCGACCTGCTGATCCGGTCGGTCGGCATCACCGAGCACGACCCGGGCGGCCGGACCCTCGCG
>CAWDEB010000006.1:0-32752 GCA_963801155.1 uncultured Actinomycetes bacterium | reverse complement strand
GGCTCGGCGACTCGACGGATGTGACATCGTGACGGTTCTACCGGGTTGGGTGCCGTATCAGCGGATGGGTGGGTAACCCCGTCTGCCCCGGCAGCCTCAGCCGCCCGCGCCCGGTGGGTGCCTTGATGATCACGAAGACTTTTCAGTCTGGGGGACACGTCCTCAAATTAGGTGAGTTTCCGCGTGTCGCGGGACCGTGAGGTGACTTAGCGGCCGGCTGCGGGTCCGCAGCCGGCGATAGGCGGATGTCGTACCCGTTTTGCGGCTTACCGGCGTCGGCAGCGTCTCCCAGCGACCTGGTCGATGTGCCAACGTACCTGTTCTTGCTGGTACAACGTGCCATCGACCATGTCGGCGCAGGCGGCCGCCTGGCGGGCAAATGCGGCGAAACGGGATATAACGGGTATCACATCACGACGCGCCGCGAACTCACGTTAATTCGGCATGCTCACGGCGGACTGAAAAGTCTTCGCGATCATGGAAAAACGACCGTGGCACGGTCCCCCGCAGCCCCGGCCAGGGATCACAGCGAGTATGTCGCCTCGATCCTCAGCCCGCCACACAGCTCAGGGTGATGTGGGACTGGTCAGCACCCCTCTTCTAGGCACGGCGTCACATCCGTCGGTTCCATCGGCCGGGCTCGCCGGGGCGCGGCGGTGCCGAGGGGGTGGTGTTACGTGAGTGGCGGCACGGGGGGCGCGAAGCCGGGCAGGGACATCACCGCGGCGGCGATCTCGAGCAGGCGGCGGTCGGCGCCGTAGCGGCCGACGAGCTGGAGGCCGACCGGGAGACCGGCGGCGGTCAGGCCGGCCGGCACGGAAACCGCCGGGTGCGCGCTCACCGTGATCCGGGAGCAGGAACGCATCCAGTCGATGTAGGTGACCATGGGCTCGCCGTTGATCTCGCGGACCCACTCGGTTCCCACGTCGAACGGGATCACCTGCACGGTGGGCAGCGCGAGGACCTCGTAGCGCCCGTCGCGGAGGAACGACCGCATCCGGCCGAAGATCGCGGCGTGCCCGGCGTGCGCGGCGGCGATCTGCTCGCCGGTCAGCGCGATGCCCTTGTCGATGTTCCAGGCCAGGGTGGCCTTGATCTGGTCCCGGTGGGCACGCAGCAGCGGCGCCATCCCGGCCATCCGGGCGGCCCGCAGCACCTGGAACACCTCGTCGGCGTCGGACAGGTCCGGCGCCTCGTCGGCGATCTCGCATCCGGCCTGCTCGAGCCGGCCGCGGGCCGAGCCGAGCACCGAACGCACCTCGGGCTGCACCGGCAGGTCGCCCAGGTCGGACGTCCACGCCATCCGCAGCCCGCGCAGGGACGCCGGCCGCAGGTCGAGGAAGCCTTCGGCCCGGTCGGGCCGGGCCAGCGGCAGGCCGGGATCCGGGCCGCACATCCCGGCCAGCAGCAGCGCGGCGTCCGGCGCGGTGCGGGCGATGGGACCGACCACGGCCAGCGGATCGAACACATCGGCAGGGACCAGGCCGGGCGTGGTCCGCAGCCCGACCAGCCCGCAGAAGGCCGCCGGGTTCCTGACGCTGGCCGCGAGGTCGGAGCCGTCCGCGAACGGGATCATCCCGGCGGCGACGGCCGCCGCCGCGCCGCCGCTGCTGCCGCCCGGAGTCAGCCGGGTGTCGTACGGGTTGCGGGTCGGGCCGAAGACCGGGTTGAACGTCTGCGACCCGGCGCCGAACTCCGGGGTGTTGGTCTTTCCGATCACCACCGCGCCGGCCGCCTTGAGCAGCGCCACATGCGGCGCGTCAAAGGTGGGGATATGGGAGGCGAAGATCGGCGATCCGTACGTGGTCCTGATCCCGGCCGTCTCGGCCAGGTCCTTGATCGCGATGGGCAGCCCGTGCAGCGGGCCGGCGAACGAGCCGCGGGCCGCCCGCGCATCCAGGTCCGCCGCCGTGGCCCGGGCCTGCTCGGCGGCGAGTGTGACGATCGCGTTGACCGACGGATTGACCGCCTCGATCCGGGCCAGCACGGCGTCGAGCAACTCGGTGGCGGACAGCTCCCGGGACCGGATCATCCGGGCCAGGTCGACCGCGGGCGTGGCGCACAGGTCCACCGACGGACCACCAGAGGACGGGATCAGCGCTCAGTCGTCGCGGCGCAGCGAGGCGAGCACCCGCACGATCGTGCTGGCCGCCAGGTCAAGGTCGTCGGCCACGGCGATCCGCTCCGCCCAGGACCACCAGAACCACCACATGCCGTCCCTACCGCAGTTGACGTAGACGTTCTCCTCGAGCGCCCGCGCGGCCGGGTTCACCACGTACAAGCTGGGGACGCGCCCCGGCGGCGCCATCAGCCACGCCTCCAGCCCCCGATGGGACAGCTCGTCGGCGAGCTTCTCAAGATAGACAGCCTGAATCTGATCCGGGTCGCGGGTCCTGTTGGCTTCCACCGTCATCACCGTCGTAACCTTTAGGAGTCAACCGAAAACTAAATGTCGCCGCATATCCAGGATGCCGCCGCGCTGGCGGCCGCGCAACGCACATGGATAAAGTCGCAGCTCAGGAAATCGGCGGGCACGGCCGCATTTTCCCCTACTCATGCAGACGCGCCGGGCTGCGGATCGGTTCACGAACGATCCATTGAACCGGACGAACGTCCCGGCGGCGGTCGGGCAGGGCCGGTGGCTACGGCGGCCGGCAGCGGGGCAGGCAGCGGCTCGGCGTACAGGACGGTCAGCCGCGACACGGCCCGGGTGAGCGCGACGTAGAGCCGCTGCAGGCCCCTGGCCTCGGCCCGGGCGATCCGGGCGGGCTCGACCACGATGACGTGATCGAACTCCAGGCCCTTGGCCAAGGTGACCGGCACCAGCGTCAGCCGGGCGTCCGAGCCGGGCGCGCCGTGCTCTATCCCGGCCGCGTCCAGCGCGCTGGCCAGGATGCGCACCTGCGGGTCGGCGGCGATGACCGCGACTGACCCGGGCCGGGTGCAGGCCTGCGCGCAGGCCGCCACCACCTCGCGGTCCAGCGCGGCGGGCGGCACCTGGACGACATCCAGCGCGCCGGGGTCTGCCCGCAGCGAGGAAGCCGGCCGCAGCTCGGGGGCGATGACGGCCAGCAGCGACGAGGCGTAGTCCAGGATCTGCCGCGGTACGCGGTAGCCCACCGACAGCTCGCGCACGTCGGTATCCGGCTTGCCCAGGTTGGACAGCAGCGCGGCCCAGGAGGACGCCGCCCACGGCGTGGTGCCCTGGGCGAGGTCGCCGAGCACGGTGGCCGCGCCGGTGGAGCACCGCCGGCCCAGGGCGCGGCACTCCATCGGCGACAGGTCCTGCGCCTCGTCGATCACCACGTGGGCCAGGCTGGGGGTCCGGGTGATCAGGTCGCGCGCCTCGTCGATGAGCACCGCGTCGGCCGGCGACCAGCGCGCCGACCCCGGCGAGCGGGGCACCGCCGGCCACACGATCGCGGCCTGTTCGTCCGGCGTGAGGATGTCGTCGGCCGCCGCGGCCAGCAGTTCGGCGGACGACAGGAGCCCGAACACCAGCCGGACCGGATCCACCTTCGGCCAGATCGCCTCGACCGCCGAACGCACCGGCCGGGACCGCCGCACCGCCTCGTGCGTGCGGTCGTCGCAGGCCTCCCCGGCCGCCTCCATCCGGGTCAGGATCACGTGCGCGATCCGGTGCTCGAGCAGCTCGCGGGCCGCGCCGTACCGCACGCCGCGATGACGCAGCTCGTGGGTAAGTTCCTCGAGCTCGTAGGCGGCCACCCGCCAGCGCCTGGCCCCGCGGGCCAGCACCACGGCCTCGGACGGCCGCCGCACCGACGACCACAGCGCCCGCCGCAGCACCTCGGCCATCCGCGCGTCGCCCTTGACGACCGCGGCCGCGTCGGCGTCCGATCCGCGCACCGGCACCGGCCCCAAGGACTTGACCAGCTCGCCGACGGTGGTCTGGGCGACGTCGAGCTCGCCCAGGGCGGGCAGGACGTTGCGGATGTAGGAGAGGAAGGCCTGGTTCGGCCCGATCATGACCACGCCGCGCCGCCGGACCTGCTCCCGGTAGGCGTAGAGCAGGTAGGCGACCCGGTGCAGCCCGACGGCGGTCTTCCCGGTGCCCGGCGCGCCCTGCACGCAGACGGTCTGCGCGGCGCCGGCCCGCACGATGTCGTCCTGGTCGGGCTGGATGGTCGCCACGATGTCCCGCATCGGCCCGGACCGCGGCCGCTCGATCTCATCGATCAGGATCTGGCTCGGCTTCTGGTCCCGGGGGTTCCGGGGGTCGTCCCCCCGGGCTGGCGCTGTATTCGGCCGAACGGTCCGTGGCGAACAGCTCGTCCTCATAGGCGGTCAGCTCGCCGCCGGAGAAGCCGAAGCGGCGCCGCAGCTCGAGGTTCATCGGGTCCGCGCCGCTGGCCCGGTAGAACGGCCGGGACACCGGGGCCCGCCAGTCGATCACGGCGGGCGTGCCGTCCGGGGCGTGCACGTGCCTGCGGCCGATGTGGAAGCTGTGCCCCGCCACACCGTCATCCCCGGCGTCGGATTGCCCGGTCCCAGATATTCCGGTTTCGGATATTCCGGTTTCGGATATTCCGGCCTCGGGCTTTCCGGGGTGGGGGGCGTAGTCGAGCCGGCCGAAGAACAGGGGGGCGTCGGGGATGTCCTTGAGGGCTTCGGCCCGGTGGTACAGGTCGGCCTTGAGGTACTCCTCGGAGACCCGGTCGCCGGCCATGGCCTTGAGCGAGAGGACGTCCTCCCGCATCAGGTGCAGATACTCCCGCGAGCGCCGCAACTGCTCGCGTTCCGTGGTCAGGACAGGGTCAGCCACGGCCCGTTCGGCAGAAAGATTTTCGGGCACAAGGTCGGAAACTTACCAGCAGACAGCGCCGAAGTCACGCGGTTTTCTGCGCGTGCTCCCGGCGCGGGCCAGGCGGACAGGCCGCGCGGGGTGAGGAAGGCGTCGAAGACGAGCTCGGACGCGCCGGTCAGCGCGCCCAGGTCGCCGAGCGTGGACGGCAGCAGGGCGGGCGGATCGGCCCGGCGGAACCGCATCAGGGTGGTCAGGTATCCGGCCTTGACCGCGCCCGGGTCGGCCAGGTACAGCGAGGCGGCCAGGCCGGACAGGCCCGACGGCCGCGGGGTCCTGCGCGTTGACCAGCGCGCCGATGCCCCGGCCGAAGGCCCTGGCCACCACGCCGAGGGCCCGGCCGCAGCGCGGATCGGCGCCGGCCGCCGCGATGACCTGCTCGGCCTGGAGCATCCGGTCCCCCTCCTCGGGCTTCCCGGCCGCGCGGAGCAGACCGCGGGCCCCGGCGTCCAGTTCCCAGCAGCCGATCGATCCGCACCGGCACGGCTCGTCGCTTCCGGTCAGGGGCATGTGCCCGAACTCGCCGGCCGAGCCGTGTGCGCCGGTCACCGGCAGGCCGTCCGACAGCAGGACCCCGCCGATGCCGGTCGCGACGTGCAGGTGCAGGGCGACCTGCACGCCCCGGAGCACGCCCCGGCGGGCCTCCGCCAGCCCGGCCAGCGTCGCGTCGTTGCCCGCCAGGACCGGGCAGGCAGCCGGCGAGGGTCCGAGCGCCGCGGTCACGTCCACGTCCTGCCATTCGGTCAGGGTCGGCTGGACCATCGTGCTGCCCCGGACCGGGGACGGGACCGCGACGCCCACGCCGACCACGCGGTCGCCGAACTGGCGGCTGCGGATCTTCAGCCGGTCCGCCACATCGTTCAGCATCCCGGTGCCCGAGCCGGTGTCCCGTTCCTCGCGGTCGAGCACCGTGCAGCGCCCGGTCAGTTCGAAGGCGGCCACGGTGAAGGAGTCGTCCCGCAGGTCAACGGCGAGCGCCACCGGGCCCTCGACGTGCGCCGACGGCACCCCGGTCGGGCGTCCCCTGGCGCGCTGCACCGTCGCGTCGACCGGGCCGGTGAGCTCCTCGATCAGCCGGCGCCCGGCCAGGTCCCGGACCAGCACGGTGGCGGTCCCCCGGGCCAGGCTCAGCTGCCTGGTGAGTTCGGCCCTGGTGAGCTGGCCGCCGCCGTCATGGATGGCGCGCAGCAGCCGCGCGAGATTGTGTGCGCGCAACTCGGCACTCGTGGTCGCCGCGCCCTCGTCCTTCCGCACACCTACGATCGTGCCATGCCCGGCCCCCGCGTGCGGACCGCGCCCGGCTACCAGTCCCAATGGAAGCCGACCGCCGTCTTCTCGGCCAGGCGCAGGTAGCGATGCACCGCGAACTGGGTATCCAGGGCGACGGGTTCGCGCTCCACGATGGCCCCTTCCAGCCCGTCCCAGACCGCCCATTCGACGTTACTCGGCAGCTTATCCGGATGAAACTCGACGCGCATATCGAGGTTCTCGACGAAGAATTGCACCACCCGACGGAACTCGGGCGGCGGAGGCGCCGCGTAGTGGAAGCTCACCCAGTACTCCAGTGTCGCCGTTTCCCCCGCCGCCAGCGGCTTGGCCAAGAGCATATCCACCACGAAGACTTCCGCGATGGGCTGATATACCGAACCGGCCAGCCCGCTGAATCCCTGCCCGACCTCAACGGTGACGGCATTCGTATCCGCGCGAATCGGAATACGGTCTACGTTATCCGCGATCGCCTCGATTACCTGGATGACGCGGTGCCTGGCCGGCATTCCGTCGGGGCCGAGATAATGATGATCGTGCAGGGAGAGCGTCTTGACCCGCCGGCGCCCGAGCAGGCTCGCCTTATCGTCACGGATCGCCCGCGGGCCGGACAGCACACGGACGTGCGCGGATCCTTCCCACAACTTGAGAAGCTGCTCCCGCTCCAGCGCCCCGAACCCGAAAGCGTCCATGAAAAGGAAAAGCGTGGCCTTACTGAGCAGCTTGCCCGATAGGGCGCGTGAGGCGGTGTCCTTGAGCTGGCGGGGCAGCACGTCGAGGTCGCCTTTTGCCCGCGGATGCTGCCACAGATAATGGGCGAGCACCTCGGCCACCGCGAGCTGGTTGACCTGTCCGGCCCTGCTGCGCTCGGCGTACTGCTCCCACTTCCGCCGATACCGGCCCGGGCGCAGCAGCAACTCGCGCATGTATGCCGCAGCGGCCTGCGCACCAGTTGGCAGGGTCGAATCTGGAGCCATCACCTCGGCCACGGTCCCCTCGTCCGTGAGAACTAAGCGCGACATTCGTCAGCTATGGTACGACTGATCTCGCGGACGAGGCGAGGTCACATGGGTGGGAAATCAATGACATGCGCCGGCCGATGACGGGAGCATCAGGACCGGCAGAAGGGCTGCATGATAATGCAGGAGGGCTCGAGGGCCCTGGGGGAGGAAGCTGCCACCCGGCAGCGGCAGGACAGGGCCCACTTCCTTGACCTGCTCGGCGACAGCCTGGGCGGCCTCGGCCGCCACGAGGCGGCCGTCGAGGCCTACCGGCAGGCCGCGCAGGAGCTGCGGACGGCCGGAGCGCTCTGCTCGTACGCCTTGTGCCTGCTCAAGACGGCCGACAATTACCTGTCGCTGCACGAGCCGTGGAACGCCATCGGTTACCTGGAAGCATGCCTGCCGCTGCTGCGCGAGCTGGGGCTGGCCAGGCACTTCAGCCTCGCGCAGGACCAGCTGGCCGCCTGTCAGGCCGAGCTGACGCAGGTGCGTTTACCTGGGGAGGGCGGCTGCGTAAGCACCAGCGCCGCCCGCAACGAGGTAAATTCGACATATGCCCGATACGGACGGACAGCCCCGCTGGCTGACCGATGAGGAACAGCAGGCCTGGCGAGCTACCGTGCAGTTGAGCCAGCTGCTCCTGCGTCAGCTCGACCGCGACCTGATCGCGCACGGGCTGAACGGCCGTGACTACGAGATCCTGGTCGAGTTGTCCGAGGCGCCGGAGCACCGACTGCGGATGACCGACCTCGCCGATGCCACCAGCCAGTCACGGAGCCGGCTGTCGCACCAGATCTCGCGCATGGAAAAGCGTGGCCTGGTCCGGCGTGACGGCTGCGAGGGCGACAAGCGCGGTACGTTCGCCGTGCTGACCAAGGCGGGATTCGAGACCATCGAGCTCGTCGCACCGCACCACGTGGAGAACGTCCGCCGCCACTACATCGATCGCCTGACGCCGCAGCAGCTGGAGGAGATCCGGTCCACCTTCCAGCCGATCGTCGACTACCTGCGCAAGATCCGCGACCGCGACTAGAACAGCACCGACATGAACCGGCCGGTCTCGGCGAATCCGGCCCGCCGGTATGCCGCGCGGGCCGGCAGGTTGTAATCGTTGACGTAGAGCGAGACCACCGGCGCGATCGACCGGGCCGCCTCGACCACGACCGCGGCCATGCCGGGGGCGGCCAGCCCCCGGCCGCGGTACTCCGGCCGCACCCATACGCCCTGGACCTGGCAGGCCTGCGGGGTCACCGCCCCGATCTCGGCCTTGAAGATCACCTTTCCGCCCTCGATCCGGGCGAAGGCCCGGCCGCCGCGGATCAGCTGCTCCAGGCGGGCCCGGTAGGAGGCGCCGCCATCCCCGATGGTGGGTGAGATGCCCACCTCCTCGGTGAACATCGCCACACAGGCCGGCCAGAGGATATCGAGCTCGTGCATGCGGACCCGGCGGACCTGCGGATCGGGCGGCACCAGCGGCGGCCCGCTGATGACCATGACCGGCTGCACGGCACGGACGTCCCGGGCCGGCCCCCACCGCGGTCGCAGCAGGGCCCACAGCGCCTGGACCTCCCCGGCCGGCCCGACCACCGACGAGCACCGCCGTCCTTGCCGCAGCGCCCGATCCGCGAAGGCCGCCACCGCATCCGGCGTGGCCGCGACGGGGACCAGGTTCGCGCCGGAATAGCACAGCGATTCCAGCCGACCACCGGGCCCGTGGCCCCACATCTGGGCGCCGAGCCTGCCGGGTTCCAGGCCGAGCGCTCGGACGCGGGAACTGACGAAGACGTTCGTCACCGGGTCGCGATCGCAGATGGCAAGCACCGCGCCCCGATCCCGTTCATCGAGCAGCCGCACCGCGGACGACGGTGGCCTTACCCGCAACATATAGCCCAGCCTACACGGGTAAGGGCTCTAGCTGCCTGGCGTGGGATCAGGCACAGCCGGGCAGGTGGCATTGACCAGAGCGGAACCCTGATCCCCCTGCGGCAGGGCACCGGAGGCGAGATAGGCGTTCACGTAGCCCTGGACGCAGGCGTCCGACGGCTGCTCGAAGGACTGCCCGTGGTTGCCGCCGCCCTCCACCACCACCATCCGGGCCGAAGGCAGCAGCCGGTGTGCGTCCTGGGCGCCCGCGTACGGGGTGGCGGGATCTAGCGTGCCCTGCAGCATCAAGATGCCGGGCAGTCCGGTGCCGTTGATCTGCGGCGGCTCGGCCGGCCCGTGCACCGGCCAGAACGCGCAGGCGGCGTTGAACCAGGCGTTGCCCCAGGCATAGAAGGGAGCGGTCTTGTAGACCATCTCGGTGTCGGACGTCCAGTAGGCGAAGCTGCGCGGCCAGCTGGTGTCCGCGCACTCCACCGCGTTGTAGACGGCGAACTCGTTCTCGTTCTGGATGCCATAGGCCTGGTACTGGCCGATCAGGTCGGTGGCGTTCCCCGAGTTCAGGTACGACGAGAGCGCCTGGGCCAGGCCCGGCCAGTACTGATCCTGGTAGCCGCCTGCCACGTACGTGTCGTCGAACTCGTCGGGCCCGATCACTCCGTTGACCGGGTGGGCCAGCAGTTGGTTACGGGCCCGGTACCATGCGGCCCGCACCTGGGCCGCGGTGCTGCCGAGTTGGTAGACGCTGTCGTAGCCGGCCACCCAGGAGTAGAACGCGTTCATGCGGCCCTGGAAGGCGTAATCCTGGTCGACATTGTCGGTGTACCAGGCCCCGGTGGGATCGACAGTGCTGTCCAGGACCATGCGCCGGAGGCGGGAGGGGAACATCGTCGCGTAAACCTGGCCGAGATAGGTGCCGTAGGAGAAGCCGTAATAATTGATCTTCGCCACGCCGAATGCCGCGCGGATGGAATCCATGTCGCGGGCCATGTTCTCGGTGGTCATAGAGGGAAGCAGCCAGCCGAATTTCTGCTCGCAGTCATCGGCGTACGTTTTCGCCCGGGCTATCAAGACCTGCTCGGCGGCGGCGCTGGCCGGGATGTAGTTCGGGCGCGGGCCGGCGAAGAAGCCCGGATCGCAGCTCAGCTGGGGCACCGACGACCCCACGCCGCGCGGGTCGAAGCCCACGATGTCGTAGTCCCTGGCCACGCTCCGGGTGAGCCCGCCGGCCACCTCGGCGGCCAGGGACAGCCCGCTGGCCCCCGGACCGCCCGGGTTGACCAGCAGGATCCCCTGCTGCTGGCTCGGCGGCGCGGTGGCGGGGACCATATCGAGCGCGAGGCTGATGTGCCTGCCGCCGGGGTCGGCGTAGTTCAGCGGCACGCTCAGCATGGTGCAGTCGTGGATGCCCAGCTCGGCGAGCAATCCGGCGCAGGAGTGCCACTGGAGCGTGCTGTCCGCCGGGACGATCGGCCCAGCATTCTGGCCGCTATCCGTGGCCAGTCCCGAGGGTGTGCTGCTGGCAGGACCCGGCGTGGAGCCGGACGAGGTGCAGGCGGTCACCGCGAGCAGGGCGGCCGCACCGATGGTCAGCGCCACCGCGTTGACCCCGCGACCCCGCGCCGTCCGCCCGCTCGGGCGAGGCATCGACATCCCCCCATAATGCCCTAAGGCCCGACCCGATCAGGCTCGCGCCCAGCGCATGATGACCGGCTGGCCAAGGCACCGGGAACACGCTGCCGGTTCGTAACGCCTCGTGCTGCTCCGGACCGAGTGGGTTACAGCTGCTACGCGGAGCGCTGGCCCTCGGCGCGGTGGCGTTCCTCGAGGGCCTTGCGGTACTCCGCCACCACCAGGTCGGTCAGTTCCTGCGCCGATGTCTCCGAGCTGAGCTTGTCCAGGGTTATCCGGCCGCCCTGGAGCAGGTTCACCCGGTCGCACACCTCGAGCACCTGGCCGTAGTTGTGCGCGATGATGATGATCGAGACGTTGCCCTGTGTCTTGAGCTTGTTGACCAGATCCAGGATGATGGCGCCTTCCTTCACGCCCATGGCGGCCAGCGGCTCGTCGAGCAGCAGGATCTTGGCTTCGGAATAGACCGAGCGGGCGACCGCGATGGCCTGGCGCTGCCCGCCGGACAGCTTGGCGACCTGGGCATCCACCGACGGGATGCTCGACCCCCATGTCGTCGAGGTGCTCCTTGGCCTGCTTCTTCATGACCTTGTTGCGCAGTATCGGCCAGCGCACCGGCTCCCGGTTCAGGAACATGTTGTGGTAGACGGTGAGCTGGTTGACCAGCGCGAGGTCCTGGTACACGGCGTCGATGCCGAGCGAGCGGGCGTGGTCGACCGACTTGATCGTGACCTCCTGGCCCTCCAGGATGATCCGCCCGCTGGTCGGCGGCTGGAACCCGCAGAGGATCTTGAGCAGGGTGGACTTGCCCGCGCCGTTGTCGCCAATCAGGCCGAGCACCTCGCCCCGCCGCAGGTGCATGTTGATGTCGACCAGCGCGGTGACTGCGCCGTACTTCTTGGATATGTGCTCGACCTGCAGGACGTCGCCGTCCGGGTCCGGCAGAGCGGCCGCGTCCGGTGTCTGGTCGTCATAGCCGTCCTCCGCCTCACGTAGCCGCCCGAGTTGCACGTTCGCGATCATTGCCACCAGCATCGCGGCGCCGAACACGATGTACAGCGGGTTGGCGCTGACCCCGATGATCGCGAACCCGTCTTGAAGATGGCCAGCAGGATCGCGCCGAAGAACGCCGCCGATGATCGTGCCCGAGCCGCCCAGCATGGCCGTCCCGCCGAGAACCGCGGCGGCGACCGCGTAGAACACGTAGGTGAACCCGCCGGCGCTCGGGTCGATCGTGTTGTCGTAGAAGGCCACCTGGATGCCGACCAGCGCGCCGAGCAAGCCGGTGATCATGAAGTTCCCGTACTTGATCCGGGCCACGCTGATGCCGGCCTCCCGCGCGCCGAGCATGTTCCCGCCCGCCGCGACCGTGTGCAGGCCCCAGCGGGTCTGGGTGAGCACGATCTGGAAGATGATCGTCAGCACCACCGCCCAGATGAACGCGGACCACCCCCAGGCGCTGTTGCCCTCGTTGCCGAAGAACTTCCCGATGTGCTCGGCCGAGGTCGGTATGTTGACCGGCTCCCCGTGCGAGGTGGTCAGCACCATGCCGTACAGCACGAACGCGGTCCCGAGGGTGGCGATGAACGACGGCAGCCGCAGCGTCACGACGAGGAACCCGTTGACGAAGCCCACGAACAGGCCGAAGACCAGGCGAGACGATGATGGCCAGGATGGCCGGGAACCCGTCGTCGGTGATCAGGAAGTACATCAGGAACGGCGCCATGGTGAACACGTAGCCCGACCGACAGGTCGATCTCGCCGCAGATCAGCAGCAGCACCTCGCCGATGGTCAGGATGATGTACGGCGCCGCGTACCCGGACAGCATGTTGGCCAGGTTCGGGTGGGTCAGGAAGTCCGGCGAGTCGATCGTGAAGTAGATGCCCAAGGCGACGACGACGGTCAGCACGGTGGCCTCCCGCTGCCGCAGGAAGGCGCCGAGGCCGTGTCTCAGCGTCCGCAAGAAGCCGTTGCCGCCTGCTGCCTGGCCGCGGCTGGCCTCCGGCGGCGGGCCGGTCACGCCCGCCGTGCGCTCAGCGGTATCGCTCACGTCATTGTCCCGTTCTGTGCGTTCTCGCTCTGCCTGCCCGCGGTCTGAGCGCGTACCTCAAACGCGTAACTTCAGTCTCCGCTCCCGCCCTGCCATGAGCAACAACCGGGCCGCTGGTGCGTGCCCGGACCCGCCGACGCCGACGGCCGGCACCGGGCGCGAGCGCGGATCCGGTACCTGCCGTCGGCGTGCATGCCCAGCGGCGGGGCCTGGTCAGGTGCTGGTGGTGGCCATCGGGTTCTGGATAGCCCCGGACGGCAGCGGGATGACCTTCTGGGCGGTGGACGAGCCCTCGAACCGGCTGGTGTTGTTCAGGTACGGGCCGACGTTGGTCTTCGTCATGAAGCTCAGCCCGGTGTCGGTGTCCGGCGGGGGGACCAGTCCGCCGGACAGGTTGAACATGTACAGGTACAGGGTCGGCAGGAAGCCCTGCAGGTACGGGTTCTGGTTGATGGTGAAGTTGATGCGACCCGGCCTGGATCGCGCTGAGCGTCACCGGCGTGAGGTCGAACCCGCCGGCCGGCAGGTTCGTCAGGCCGGCTCCGGCCAGCGCCTGGGCGAGGAACTCCGTCGACCCGGCGTCGACCGCGAACGCGCCCTTGATGCTCTTGTGGCCGAGCAGGTACGCCTTCTCCGCCGCGAGCTCGACCGAGGTCGCCGCGCCGGTGGCGATCTCGTTCACCGTGTACCCCGCGGCTTGAGCACCGACGCGGCCCCGTCGAAGCGCGGCTGGATGTTGCCCGTGCCGGGCGTCGCGATGAAGATGACGACCTCCCCGGGCGTGGTGACCAGGGACTTGATTTGCTCGCCGAGCTGCTGCCCGGACAGGTACAGCGCCTGCCCGACGTAGCACAGCCGGTTCGTGCCGATGTTCGCGGTGCCGTTGGGGTTGTAGACCCCGTCGGCGTTGTAGGTGACCACCGGGATGCCGGCGTTCATGGCGTCCATGACCGGCGTGGTGAAGCCGGTGGCGTTGATGACCGTGGTCGCGATGCCGTTCGCCTTGGCCGAGATCGCGGTCTGCAGGAAGCTCACCATCTGCGAGACGCTCGACGTCGACGCGGAGCCGCCCCACTTGGGCACCGGGATGTCCAGCAGCGCGGCGGCGTCGGCGAACCCGTACTGGGTGGGGACGAAGAACGTGTTGGTGTAGACGTGGTTGACGAACCAGAACTGCCACGCCGGGGTCTTCGGGAAGTTCCCGGCCGCGGCCGCCGTCGCCGACGCCGACGCCGACGTGGCCGTCGACGACGCGCTGCTCGAGCTGGACGAGGAGCACGCCGCGATGAGCGCGGAGGCAGCCGCCGTGGCGCTGAACAGCCCTGCTCCCTCGATCAGCCGACGGCGAGTGGGCCCGTCCTTCATGTTCAGGGTCTCAATCGCTTCGTCGACTACCGGGTCGACCTTTTTCTTCATCTAGGACCTCCATGGAATTTCCCGGGACGGGATACTCTCCCGGGCCCGAGCCCGCGGCCGCGCGGCGAGTCCCGTTAACTTCGTCGCGAGAGAGATAACGCTAAGACACGCTTATTTTGATGTCTGTTCCGGCGGTTCATCTGGAGTAACCCGCAATATCTCGAATGCGACCGATATTCAGCGCCCTGACGAACCGCGGTAGACGCTAAATCCGCTCATGATGACCTGTCAAGGCACCACGCAGGCCCGATAGAAGACCGAGCCCGTTTCGATATCAGGCCCGGCACGAGCGTCCACACGTCCGGTCAGCAAAATGCGCAATCGCTGCTATGAGCCTCGGTCTGACATGCCCTCCCCTCGCCGCCCCGATGATGTTAACGCTAACAAGTCACTATACGGCAACAAACGCGAAACACCATCGATACGCTGCCCGAGTCTTCCGGGCCCGGCCGCAACGCGGACCGCCCGGAATGCTTACTCGCGGCGCGAGGATGACTACGGACGGTCCGGGGATTGACCGGCCGGGGTTATCCCCGGGTCTATCCCCGGCCCGCGGCGCGCTCGCCGCACCGGACGGGCGAGTTCCCCGGGCCAGCGGCCGCATCCAGCGGCCCATCCGGCGGCCGGGTCCCGCGGACCACGCCAGGCTCGCATGGCATCCTGAGACACAGAAATCCTCCCGCTTCCGACATCCATCCCCGGAACCGAACACGGGTGGGAAACGTCTCACTTGGGACGGATGACGCTATCGAGGGCCACCGCACGGGCCCGGGCGCCATCCCCCGCAACAAGGAGGGAAAGGTCGGATGCTAGCCAGACACCGCCAGTCGCTCATCCTGCAGGCCGTCAGGAGCGATGGCAGCGCCCGGGTCAGTGATCTCACTCAGCGGCTCGGCGTCTCGGACATGACCATCCGCAGAGATCTTGAGGTGCTCGCCCGTGACGGGCTGGTGGAGAAGGTGCACGGCGGCGCGGTGCTGCCGGGCACGCCCTCGAGTCATGAGCCGGGCTTCGAGGCGAAGCTCGTGCTGGAGCGGCCGGAGAAGACCGCGATCGCCCGCGCGGCGGCGAGGATGGTCACGCCCGGTACGGCGATCGCCCTGGCCGCCGGGACCACCACGTTCGCGCTGGCGCAGTGCCTGCTCGACGTGCCGGGGCTCACCATCGTGACCAACTCGCTGCGCGTGACGAACGTGTTCGGCGGGATGCGAGGCGGGCTGGACGGCACGGCCGACTCGGTGGTGCTGACCGGCGGCGTCCGCACCCCGTCAGACGCGCTGGTCGGCCCGATCGCCGACCTGACCATCCGCTCGCTCCACTTCGACGTGCTCTTCCTCGGCTGCCACGGCTTCGACTCCGACGCCGGGCTCACCACGCCCAACCTGGCCGAGGCCGAGACCAACCGGACCTTCATCCGGGTGGCACGCCAGGTCGTGGTGCTGGCCGACCACACCAAGTGGGGCCTGGTGAGCCTGAGCTCGTTCGCACGGCTGAGCGAGGTCGACGTGCTCATCACCGACGACATGCTGCCCGCCGACGCGCGGGCCGTGGCCGCGGAGCAGGTCGGCGAGCTGGTCCTCGCCGAGAGCATGACGGCCAGCCACACGCACCGGCAGGCGGGGTAGGCCACCGCGGGCTTACGCGCTGCGGGGCTGCGGTGCCACCGGTGAGGCTGCCGGGCGGCGGTGGCGCCGGCTGGCGGGCCGGCGGCGGGCGCCTGCGGGTCAGTAGGCGGTGACGACGGGCCTGCCCGGGCCCGCCTCGTCGCCGCCTTCGGCGGATGCCCTGCTCGGCCAGGCGCATGGCCTCCTCGATCAGGGTCTCCACGATGGCCGACTCCGGGACGGTCGCGATGACCTGGCCGCGGACGAAGATCTGGCCCTTGCCGTTGCCCGAGGCGACGCCGAGGTCCGCCTCGCGGGCCTCGCCGGGGCCATTGACCACGCAGCCCATGACCGCGACCCGCAGCGGCACCTCCAGGCCGTCCAGCCCGGCGGTCACCTCCTCGGCCAGCTTGTACACGTCCACCTGGGCCCGGCCGCAGGACGGGCAGGAAACGATCTCCAGGCGCCGCTGGCGCATCCCGAGCGATTCCAGGATCGAGATGCCGACCTTGACCTCCTCCACCGGAGGCGCGGACAGGGAGACCCGGATCGTGTCGCCGATGCCTTCGGCCAGCAGCGCGCCGAACGCCACGGCGGACTTGATCGTGCCCTGGAACGTCGGCCCGGCCTCGGTGACGCCCAGGTGCAGCGGATAATCGCACTTGCGGGCGAGCAGCCGGTAGGCGTTGATCATCACCACCGGGTCGTGGTGCTTGACCGAGATCTTGATGTCGGTGAACCCATGCTCCTCGAACAGCGAGCACTCCCACAGCGCGGACTCCACCAGCGCCTCGGGGGTGGCCTTGCCGTACTTGGCCAGCAACCGCTTGTCCAGCGAGCCGGCGTTGACGCCGATCCTGATCGGGATCCCGGCGTCGCCCGCGGCCTTGGCGATCTCGGCCACCTTGTCGTCGAACTGCTTGATGTTGCCGGGATTGACCCGGACCGCGGCGCAGCCCGCCTCGATCGCCGCGAACACGTACTTGGGCTGGAAGTGGATGTCGGCGATGACCGGGATCTGGGACTTGCGCGCGATGGCGGGCAGCGCGTCGGCGTCGTCCTGGGACGGGACCGCGACCCGGACGATCTGGCACCCGGAGGCGGTCAGCTCGGCGATCTGCTGCAGCGTGGCGTTCACGTCGGCGGTCAGCGTGGTGGTCATCGACTGCACCGTCACCGGCGCTCCCCCGCCGACCGGCACCGGGCCCACCATGATCTGGCGGGACTGCCGCCGCTCGGCCAGCGGCGCGGGTGTCGGCATCTGCGGCATACCGAGGTCAATACTCATGAGCCCCATCCGTTCAATTGGCACATCCCCGAATCCCTCGACCCGCCCCATTGAACCATCACCCGGGTAACGGGAGGTTACCGACGCTGACGGGCGCGTCGGGTTGGCCGGCTGGCTCGCGATGATCTTAGCCGCGGGTCAGCCGCCGGTGAGGTTTACCGGGTTCACGATGTCGGCCGGACCAGGACGAGGCGAAGAACATCAGCACCACGAACAGGCTGAAGCTGACCGGCAGCAGTTTGGCCATGTCGGCCAGGCCGGGGTCGGGCCGGCCGCGCAGGCGGGCCAGCCAGGCGCGGATCCGCTCGTAGATGATCACCGCGATGTGGCCGCCGTCCAGGGGCAGCAGCGGCAGCAAGTTGAAGGCGCCGACGAAGATGTTCAGCGAGGCGATGAGCAGCAGCACGAAGCTGACCTTGTACTGCCAGCCCGTCGTTGGAGGCCACCTCGGTCGCCGGTCGCCTCGGCCGCGCCGACCACGCTGATGACCTGGCCCGCCGCCGTGCTCGACCGGTTCTTGGCGAACAGCTTCGGCAGCGCCCGCGGGCAGCGCCGCGACGGCCTGCGCCGAGCCGGCCAGCACCTGGCCGAAGGTCGTGCCCGCGTACTCGATGGCGCCCAGCGGGCTGGCCACCTGGAACACCACGGCAGGCGCGACGCCCAGGTAGGAGCCGCTGCGGCCGCTGACGCTGGACAGCGTGGTGTGCAGCGTCACCAGCTGGCCGTCGCGCCGGACCGTGATGGTGACCGGCGACCCGGGCTGGGTATCGCGGATCGCGTTGCCGAGCTGGGTGAAGTTGCTCACCGGCTGGCCGTCGAAGGCGGTCACCATGTCGCCGACCCGCAGCCCGGCCAGCTTGGCCGGGGACGGCCTGGTCGGACGCGGCTGCAGGTGCCGTTGTCGTAGGCGCTGACGCTGGCGGGCACGCAGGAGCTGATCGTGCCGAGCTGGGTGACGTTGTTGTTCGCGATGCCGACGCCGAGAGCCAGCCCGACGATCAGCACCAGGGCCAGCAGGAAGTGCATGGCCGAGCCCGCGCACAGCACCGCGATCCGCTGCCAGGCCGGCTTGCTGCGGAACGACCGGGGCTCGTCGGCCGGGTCATCGGGATCGTCCAGCGAGTGCATGCCGACGATCTTGACGAAACCCCCGAAGGGCAGGGCCTTGATCCCGTACTCGGTCTCGCCGCGCCAGGTGGACCAGATCGTCGGCCCGAAGCCGACGAAGTAGCGGGTGACCTTCATGCCGAACTTCTTGGCCAGCACGAAGTGGCCGGTCTCGTGCAGCATGACGGAGACGAGCAGGGCGACGATGAAGATGGCCCAGCCGATCAGGTCCATCCGGTCGTCCTCCTAGCAGTTCAGCTCCCGTGCCCGCCGCCGGGCCCACTCGTCGGCAGCCAGCACGTCCGCCACGCTGGTGACGCTTCGCGCGCGCGGCGTCATGCTCCGAGAGTATCCGGGCCACGGTGTCAACAATCCGGGTGAAGCCGATGCTTCCCGCCAGGAAGGCGGCCACGCAGGCCTCGTTCGCGGCGTTGTACACGGCAGGCATGGTGCCGCCGGCCGCGGCCGCCTCCCGGGCCAGCGCGACCGCGGGGAACGCCGCGTCGTCCAGCGGCTCGAAGGTCCAGGCCGCCGCGGCCGACCAGTCCAGCCCGGGCGCGGCGTCGGGCACCCGGTCCGGCCAGGCCAGGCTCAGCGAGATCGGCAGCCGCATGTCCGGCGGGGAGGCCATGATCACCGTCGCGCCGTCGGCGAACTCCACCATCGAGTGCACGATCGACTGCGGGTGCACCACCACGTCGATCCGGTCCAGCCCGAAGCCGAACAGCAGGTGCGCCTCGATCACCTCCAGGCCCTTGTTCACCAGCGTGGCGGAGTTCACCGTGACCAGCGGCCCCATCTTCCAGGTGGGGTGGGCGAGGGCCTGCTCCGGCGTGACGTCCGCCAGCGCGGTCCCGGCTCCAGCCGCGGAACGGGCCCCCGCTCGCGGTCAGCACCAGCCGCCGCACCTCGGCGCGCCACCCGGCCCGCAGGCACTGCGCGATGGTGGAGTGCTCGGAGTCCACCGGCACGATCTGCCCGGGCTTGGCCGCTCGCGTGACCAAAGGCCCGCCGATGATCAGCGACTCCTTGTTGGCCAGGGCCAGGGTCCGTCCGGCGTCGAGCACGGCCAGCGTGGCCTGCAGTCCCGCCGCCCCGGTCACGCCGTTGAGCACGACGTCACACGGCCACGCGGCGACCTCGCAGATCGCGTCCGGGCCGGCCAGCACGTCGGGGATCGCGGCGGGCGCACCACGACCCGTTCGGCCGAAATAATGGCGTAGTGCGGCCTGTAGCTGCGCCGCGGCGGCCGGGGTGGCCACGGCGACCGCCGCCGCGCCGAACTCGGCCGCCTGCCGGGCCAGCAGGTCCACGTTCCCGCCGCCCGCCGCGAGCGCGGCCACCCGGAAGCGGCCGGGGTTGCGCCTGATGATGTCGAGCGCCTGGGTCCCGATCGAGCCGGTCGAGCCCAGGATCACCACGTCGCGCGGCTGGCCGGAGTGAGTCACCGCCCCATTGTCCGCTACCGGTCGCCCCGGGGATCAGGCGGCATGCGCCAGGAGCGCGGCCGACCTGATGATCGCCTGGCAGGCGAACGTCTGCGGCCCGGCCGCGGGATCGGCTGATCTGGAACGCGGCCGAGCGTCAGGACGGGGCCGAGCGTGGCCGAGGCAGAAGGGCCGGCGTCAGGACAGGGCCGAGCGTCAGGACAGGGCCGAGATCTGGCGGGCCAGGGCGAAGTCGTTCGCGGTCAGGCCGCCCGCGGAGTGGGTGCTCAGCGTCAAGGTCACCTTGTTCCACGCGATCGCGACGTCGGGATGGTGATTGGCGCTTTCGGCCAGGTAGGCGACGGCTCCGACGTACAGCAGGGCGTCGCGGAAGTCGGCGCGGTGGGTGACGGTGGTGATCGAGTTGCCGTCGCGGGTCCAGGCGGGGACGGCGGCGAGCTCGGCCGTGATCTGGGCGTCGGTGAGAAGTTCCATGGTTCCGGCATACCATTCCCAGGTGACCTCATCGAGGCAGACTCCGCTGGAACAGGTGCACGCGCGGCTCGGCGCGGTCATGACCTCCTTCGCAGGGTGGCAGATGCCGCTGCGCTACGGCAGCGAGACGGCCGAGCACCAGGCGGTGCGGCACGCGGCCGGGCTGTTCGACCTCTCGCACATGGGGGAGATCCGGCTGACCGGGCCCGGCGCCGGGGCGGCGCTGGACTACGCGCTGACCGGGTACCTGTCGGCGCTGCGGCCCGGCCGGGCCCGGTACACGATGATCTGCGCGCCGGACGGCGGCGTGCTCGACGACCTGGTCGTGTACCGGCAGGGCGAGCAGGAGTTCCTGGTCATCGCCAACGCCGCCAACACGGCGGTGGTCTACGGCGAGCTGCGCTCCCGGTCCGCGGGTTACGACGCGGTGGTGTCGGACGCCACGCCGGACTACGCGCTGATCGCGATCCAGGGACCCGCCGCGGCCGGGATCCTCGGCCCATTGGTATCGATGGACCTGGGCGCCATGAAGTACTACACGGGGACGTTCGGGGACGTCGCGGGCCGCCCGGCCTGGGTGGCCCGGACCGGGTACACCGGCGAGGACGGCTTCGAGGTGTTCGGCCGGCCCTCGGACGCGGTCCATGTCTGGGAGACGCTGGCTTCGGCGGGAGCGTCGGCGGGGCTGCTCCCGGCGGGCCTGGCCGCCCGCGACACGCTCCGGCTCGAGGCCGGCATGCCGCTGTACGGCAACGAGCTCGGCCCGGACCTGACCCCGTTCGAGGCGGGCCTGGGCCGGGTGGTGAGGTTCGACAAGCCGGGTGACTTCGTCGGGCGTCCGGCGCTGGCCGCCCGGGCTTCCGCTGGTCCGCGCCTGGAGCTGGTCGGCCTGACGCTCCGGTCCCGCCGGGTGGCCAGGCACGGCTATCCAGTTATGGCAGATGGCGAGGAGGCCGGCACGGTCACCAGCGGCGCCCCGTCTCCCACCCTGGGCCAGCCGATCGCCATGGCGTACCTGACGGCCGGCACCGGCGCACGTGATGCTGTACTTACTGTCGGCATCCGGGGCGAGGCCGTCCCGGCCCAGCTGACGGAATTGCCGTTTTACTCCAGGAGTCGATAACGATGAGCATCCCAGCCGAACTGCGCTACACCCAAGAGCACGAATGGGTATCCGTCGAGGGCGATTTGGCCTCGGTCGGCATCACCGAGTACGCGGCCCAGCAGCTCGGTGACGTGGTCTACGTGTCCCTACCGTCGGTCGGCTCGGCCGTCACGGCCGGTGAGCCCTGCGGTGAGGTGGAGTCGGTCAAGTCGGTCAGCGATCTGTATTCGCCGGTGGATGGCGAGGTGACCGAGGTCAACACCGAGCTGGACGATGACCCGTCGCTGGTCAACGCCGAGCCCTACACGGCCGGATGGATGTTCCGGGTCCGGGTGGCGCAGGACGGCAACGGGGACGCGGCCCTGCCGCCCGACCTGCTGTCCGCAGGCGAGTACGAGGAACTGACCAAGAGCGCCGGCTAGGGCCAGCTAGCGCTCGCGGCGGCGCGGCTAGCGCTTGCGGCGGCGCAGCAGGATAAGGACGGTCACGCCGACGACGACCGCGGCCGCGGCCGCACCGGCCATGACGGGATCGACCTGGCTGACCCGCTCGCGGAGCCGGTCCGCGGCCCGCTGGACGTTCTTGCGGGGCTCACCCGGTCGGAGATGGCGTCGATGGTGCGCGCCAATTCCGTACGGGTGCGGTCGATGTCCGCCACCAGCGTCTCCTGGTCGACGGGCTTGGCGTCGGTATCCGGGTCAGCCATTGCGTGCTCCGTTCCCGCCCGGCTCTCCCGGTCAGGTCTTCCTGGACTGGCTTTGTGGTCAGGCCGCCTATTTTGTCAGATCGACGGTGTCCTTAGACATCGGCCGGCCGGCGGGTGCCCGGATCGTGTGCTGCTGCGCTCATTGCCCGTCCCCATACCTGATGATGAGGAAAGTCTGAGTTTGGGCAAATTCATGAGGGCGTCGGCCGGGCTGATTTATGCTGCTCACGGACCCACGGTAGGGAGGATCGCTGTCGGCGCTGCTCTCCTTCCGCGCGAGGAGGGTGAGCGATGACCGCCAGACGTGTGCGCAGCACGGCGCTGCTGGCCGCGGCCGCGACGCTGGTGTTCGCGAGCGGATGCTCAGGCAGCGGGAGCACGGGAGCTCCGCCCGGGGTGGAAAAGCCCGACCTGAACGTGGCCGTGGTGCCGGCCCTGGACTCCGCGGGCTTCTTCGTCGCGCTGTACGGAGGGCTGTTCGCCAAGGAGGGGCTGCACGTCCACTTCACCCCAGCCACCAGCAGCGACACCGTGATCAGCGCACAGGTCAAGGGCCAGTACGACATCACCGGCGGCAACTACGTCTCCTATATCCAGGCCCAGGCCGCGGGCCAGGCCAACCTGGACATCTTCGCCGAGGGATCGGTGATGGAACCAGGCACCCAGGGCATCTACGTCATGCCGAACTCGCCGATCAAGTCGCTCGCCGACCTGCACGGACGCACGGTGGCGATCAACGCGCCGAAGAACATCCTGTACCTGTTGACCGCCTCGGTCCTGGCCGAGCACGGGATCTCCCCGGACTCGGTGAAGTTCGTCACCAATATCCCGTTCCCCGCGATGCCCGCCGCGCTCAAGGCCGACAAGATCGACGCCGCGGTGCTGCCCGAGCCGTTCGCCAGCATCGCGGAACAGGCGGATGGGGCGGTGCCGCTGGTCGACCTGAACCAGGGCGCGACCACGAACTTCCCGGTCGAAGGCTACGTGGTGACCAAGCGGTGGGCCGAGATGTACCCGCACACGCTGGCGGCGTTCAACGCTGCGCTGGAACAGGGCCAGCAGATCGCCGACAGCAACCGGGCCGCGGTCGAGCGGGCCATGGAGGACCTGCCGATGACGCCGGTGCCGCTGGGGGTGTCCAAGCAGATTGCGGCGGTCATGGCGCTGGACAACTACCCGTTCAACGGCGGCCAGCTCGGCAGCGTGGACAAGGTCCGGCTGCAGCGGGTGGTCGACGTCATGGAGCAGTTCCTCGGCTTCGAGTCGTCGTTCAACATCAATTCGATGCTGACCGGCGGCTGACGCCCCGGACAGCAGGCCGGCCACTAGGGCGCGACGATCATGGCGCGGATGGCCAGGATCGCCCCGATGACAGTGAACGCGGCGACCAGGATGACGGCCACCCAGCTGCCGGTGAGCAGAGCGGCGATCATGCCCACGTTCGCCGCCGCCATCACGCACGCGCCCCCGGTGACGGCGGTGTTCATGGAGAGCCGGCCCCGGGTCCGGGCAGGCGGGCGACGCGGCAGGGCCCCGATGAGCTCGGCCGGGAGGTCGGCGGTGACGGCGGCCAGCTCCGCGTAGGTGCGGGACGCGAGCGCCTGGCCGACCCGCGCGTCGAATTCGTCCCGGGCCAGCCGGTCCTGCACGAACGCGGCCTTGAGCAGGTCGATCACCCGCTCACGGTCCGCGCGTGAGGCCCGCAGGCCGGCTACCGCCTGGGCTCCCGGCTCTGGTCCCACCGGCGCCTCCTACCTCTATCCACAGCGTAATCCGGTCAGCTGGCGTGCGGGTACTGCCGCGGGCCGGCTCAGCGGGCCGTTCCGGCCAGGGCGGGCTCGGCGTAGGCCTCGGCCACGGTGGCCCGGTTGAACACCCGCCAGGTGCCGGCGGACACGAGGACCGCGACCACGAACCCGGCCCAGTAGGGCGCGGTGATGCCGAACCTGGCCGCGATCAGGCCGCCGAGCATGGCGCCGACGCAGTTGCCGCCGGCCGCGATGAACAAGCCGGTGCTGGCCACCCCGGCCGAGCATCTCCGGCGGCGTCAGCCGCTGCCGCAGCGAACTGCCCACGATGGTCCACAGCGCTCCGTGCACGCCGAACGCGAACAGCATGGAGCCGACCAGGTACGCGCTGCGTGAGGTGGCCAGGACCAGGTGCAATCCCGTCTCGACCAGCAGGCCGACCCGGATCGTCCACGTCGCCGTGACCCGCCGGATGAGCCAGTCACCCGAGGCAGACCCCAGGAGGGCACCGGCCGCCAGGCACGTGAACAGCGTGCCGTAGCCGACCGGGCCCAGGTGAAGGCGCTGCCTGACGAGCAGGACCAGCACCGCGGTCGCCGCGGTCAGGGTCAGGTTCAGCAGCCCGATCAGGACCGTCATCGTGCGCAGCACTACGTTACCCGAGCCGGGTCAGCAGCCCGCTGGGTCCGGGCCGGCCGGGTCAGCAGCCCGCTGGGTGCGGCCGGTTCAGGACGCGGACCGGACCATCGATTCGACCAGGGTGCCGTGTTCAACCTCGGGGGCATATTGCTGGCCCAGGAGGCCGAACTGGAGCATGGCCGTGGCGACGCGCTGGACGCGGGCCTCGTTCACCGGACCGACCGGGTAACCGGACAGCGCCATCGACGTCGTTACCAGGGGGCCCAGGTTGTCGTATTTCGCGATGGCGGCTTGGGCCGCCGCTGGGTCGGTGTCGGCCATCAGTTGTCCTGCTTCGATCGCCCGCACAAACGCGGCCGCCGTGTTCGGGTACTTTTGCGCCCACGCCGTGGTGGCGACGTACCCGTCGATGGGGAAATTCACGGCCGAGCCTTGATCCAGGTCAGCCAGCACCCGGTCGCCGTACTTCGCTCCCGCGAAGGTGATGTAGGGCTCGGCGAGGAACGCCGCGCTCCACGCGCCGGCCTGCAGTCGCGCGGGCATCGCGGGGAAGCCTTGCTGGTCGGTGACGAGGCGCACCCTCGCGGGCGAGATCCCGTGGTCGGAAAGCAGCACGCTGATCAGCAGGGTGCCGATGCTGTTGGTCCCGTTGACTCCAATCTTCCTTCCGGCCAGCCCGGCGACGGTCACGATGGGCGAGTTCGCCGTGGTGACCAGCACGCGGGTGTCCGGGCGCAGCGTCGAGGCCTCGGCCAGGACGCGGAACCTGGCCCCCGCCGCCTGCGCCGCGATGTACGGAATGTAGCTGCCTGCGCTGATGTCGACCTGACCCCTCAGCTGGGCCGTGATGATCGCCTGGCTGCTGGCTATCGGCTCGAGCATCACGCGCAGCCCCTGCTGGGTAAACAGCCCTTGGTCCAGCGCGATGTACAGGCCGGCCAGATCGGCGGCCGGCAGGGCGGCGACCGTGATGTCCGCCTGTCCGGGATCGGGCCGCGCGGGGGACGACGTGGTGCCGCTCGTCGTACCGCATCCGGCGGCCAGGGCCATGATCACCGATACGGTGACCGGCACGAGACGGAAGCTGCGGATCTTCATCGTAACCTCCCGCGAAGGGCAGCCCGAATTGTGGCCGTACGCGAAACACTTCGTGAGCGTCCCCGCAGATAACGCTCGGATAAATTGACCATTCGTCATGCTAGCCACCGGCTGCGACGGTCACGGGCGCCCGGCGACCACATTTCAATTCCGTAATATGTTGTGGCTCTGGAAAATGGAGCATCGTGGTCCTCCACGGCCACACTCTCGACCTCAGCCCCAATCCGCTGCGGGCCGACATGTGGCACTCTGGCAATACCCGCCTCACCTGCCTCGAGACTTCCGCGTGCCCCGATCGCGAAACAGCACCCGCCGCCCTCGGCGAGCTTCCGGCTCCGGTAGACGGGCGCTAATTCGGGTAGCGGGTGGGACTGGGGGCGTAGCTGCGGCCGGAGGGGTGCGCCAGATCAGGATGCCTGGCTCGGGCTGCTCGAGGTGCCACCCTTCGGCCTGCTTGCAGCGATGATGGCGAAGGCAAGGCGGCCTTTGTCCGTTATAATAACACATATGACGATACGCGACGCAATACAGCTGATGGAGGCGGCCAGGCCGCCGGACGGTGTCATCCGCTGCCTGATCTACGTGCGGATCAGCCTGGACGACAAACACGACGAGCACGGTGTGGCCAACCAGATGGCCAAGCTGGAGCACAAAGCCGCCGAGCGGGGCTGGACGGTGGTGTACCGGCTGTCGGATAACGACATCGGGGTGACACGGAAGGACCCGACCAGGCCGGGGAAGTACCGGCCGGGGTACGAAGAGGCGATGCGGCTGGTCGATGCGCGCATGGTGGATGCGGTGCTGTGCTTTAAGTGGGACCGGTTCATCCGCGAGCCGCTGGACCTGGAGTACCTGATCCCCCGGTTCGACAAGGCCGGGGTGCGGTTCGCCGAGGTGGACGGGAGCATCGACCTGGGCACCGATTCGGGGCGGCTGCATGCCCGGATCATGATCGCGGTGGCCAAGGCCGAGCAGGAACGCAAGGCCGAGCGGCAGAAGCTGGCCTTCGAGCAGGCGGCGATCAACGGCAAGCGGTTCACCGGCTGCCCGCGCCCGTTCGGCTACCAGGACGACCACGTAACCGCCCACCCGGTCGAGGGCCCCGCGGTCGCCGAGGCGTGCGTCGCGCTGCTGGGCGGCGGGACGATCAGCGGGATCCGCCGGGAGTGGACCATCCTGGGCCTCACGCCGCCGCAGCACGCCCAGCGCGGCACCACCACGTGGAACCGGACCAGCATCCGGATGATCCTGCTGAACCCTCGGATCGCGGGCCTGTCGGCCTACCTTGGGCAGATCGTCGGGCAGGGAGACTGGGAGCCGCTGGTGAGCGAGGAGACCTGGCGGGCGGTGCGGGGGATCCTGGATGACCCGGCGCGCAAGCCGCCGCGCGGGGTGCGGACGCTGCTGGGCGGGCTGGGGTTGTGCCCGTGCGGGAACGTGGTCACCGGCATGCTGTCTCACACCGGGCATCACATCTACCGGTGCACTCCGGCCACCCGCAACCGCGGTTATACCGGCGGACATGTAGCCCGGCAGGCCGAGCCGGTGGAGATGTTCGTGGAGAAGCTTGTCGTGGCGAGGCTGTCCCGGGCTGATGCCGCCGATCTGGTGAGTGTCGAGGAGGCTGGTATCGACGTGGCGGGATTGCGGGAAGAGGCGGCGGCGATCCGCCGGAATCTGGAGGAGATGGCCGGGGACTGTGCTCTGGGCCGGATCAGCCGCGTCCAGATGCTCAAGGCCACCGCGGCGGGCAATGCCCGGCTGGAGGCGATCGGCGCGGAGCTGGACGGCGCGGCGCGGGAGAACGTGCTGGCCCCGCTGGTGGCGGCCGAGAACGCCGCCGCAGTGTGGGCGGGGCTGGATATCAGCCGCAAGCGGGCGGTGATCAAGACGCTGATGTCGGTCACGCTGTATTCCCCGGGCAAGGGAGCGCCCCGCGCGTTTGACCCGGCCACGGTCCAGGTGGCCTGGAACCAGCCGGACCCCGCCTGAGGCCGGCCAGCTGGCCCAGTCCCTGGTCGTCGTGCCGGGGACGTGGCGTGTGGTGCTGGTCACCTGCGGCGCGGGCGGCGCAGGAGCAGCGCGAGGGTGTCCCGCTGCTGGCTGGACAGCGGCGGAGCGGCGGCGGCTAGCCGGGCGATGTAGGCATCCAGGCCTGCCTCGCCGTCATCGTCGGGGTGCCCGTCCTGGCCGGGACATTGCTCGTGCTGGCTGTGCACGGCCGGGGGCGAGCTGAACCTGGCTGGTCCGGGACGGGCAGCTTGAATGTCCGTCCGGTTCCTCATTCCCGGTCCCCGCTTCCAGGGCGATGCTGGCGTCCTGCCATACCCGCGAGGCGGTGGCTTCGGCGCGATGCTGACTGGACAACTGCACCTTTGAACATGTGGCTCGATCAATAATCGGCAGGCTGTATGCGTCCCGGAGTGGCTGGAACTCACCGCACTTGAAAGAGCGCCGCTCACGGAACGGTGCGGGTTGGGGTGGCGGCGTGACCGGTCTTCGCTTACACTGAATCATGTATGGCGATCATGATTCAGGGGGTTGATGCTGCAGTGACTGAAACTGATGTCGGTGCGAGGGTCGAGCGTGCGCGGGTGGCGGCGGGCTTGAGCCAGCGGGCGCTCGCGGACGTGACCGGCATTTCGCAGTCGACCTTGTCCCGGGTCATCTCCGGGCAGCGGGCAGCGAAGGTACCTGAGCTGATGGCTATCGGGTGGGCGACGGGAGTCACGGTGGCGGAGCTGGCTGGGACGGGGACGGTGGCTGAGCGGGCCGAGGGCGCGGCGCGTGCCACGAACCACGCGGACATGGATGGCATGCGCGAGGCGCTGCTGCATTTCCTTGAGCTGGATGATTACCTGTCCGGCCAAGCGATCCCGGCGACGGTCTTACCGGGAGGAGAACGTTGACTGCCGAGAGGGAAGGCTGCGTGTCTGCTGCGCAGTTCCGTCGTGATCATCATCTCGGAGTGCAGCCGCTCGGTGATCTCGTGGCGGTCATCGAACAGGCGACCGGGATCGACGTGGCCGTGCTTGACGTCGGCCCGGACGAGCATGGGCTGACCATGCGGGATCCGGTCCGCAGGACCATTTTCATCGGTGTCGCGCGGACCCGGAACCCCATGCGGCAGCGCAGCACACTTGCTCACGAGCTCGGTCACGTCCTGTTCGAGGACTGGGCAGGCAGTGATGCGGGCGACTGGAGCGACCGTGACCCGGCAGAGATCCGCGCTGACGCGTTCGCGCGGCATCTGCTCGTTCCCGCCGAAGGACTACGCGACTTCATCGGGGACCAGTCCTCGGTCGGGGTATCCACCTTGTCGGGTGTAGTGCAGCGGTTTCTGATTTCGCCTCCGATCGCCGCGATCGCGCTGTGCCAAGCCGGGTATATCGAAGAGGCCACCAAGCAGGACTGGATGACGCTGACCACGCCGCAGCTGGCGGCCAGATTCGGCTGGGCAGACCAGTATCAGGTACTACAGGCCAGCTCTGACCGGCGCCGAGCGCCGCAGCGGCTGCTCGCCCGGGCCATAGCGGGTTACGTGGAAGGCGTGCTGCCCGCACAGGCCATCGCCACCTTGCGCGGGATCAGCGTGGAAACCCTTATGGAGGAACTCAGCGAAGCAGGCGTGACTCCGGCTGAATGGCCGGTCGCGTGGGCAGATCCGGGCGAGCTGCCCGACGCTGATGTTGACCTCGCTGCGCTGGACGCCGACCTCGCCGCAGCCGACGATAACGATGGCCAGGACACGGCAGCGCCGAGAAACATTCAATGAGCGTCAGGCCGATCATTGATGCCGGTCCTGCCCCGAACTTCCTGTCCATCAACAAGGAACGTCTCCTTATCGCGGTTCTCGGGCCGCTCAGCGCACCTGAGACTGTCCGGGACGAGGTGTTCCGCAAGTCCCGGCAGGACGACCGCTTCCGCGCTGCCGCAACAGTGTGGCGCAAGCTGACCGACCGCTGGATCCAGATGCTGCCCGATGACGTGACGCCGGAACTAGCCACCGTGGTCCAGAGAATCAGCGGGCTACCGATGGCCGAACGCATGAGGCACACGAAGGACCTGGGCGAGATCATGGTCATCGCCCACGCTGTCGTAGCAGCCGAATCCGGGCAGCCCGTGACAGTACTCATCGATGACGGGCCCGGCGCCAAGATTGCCACATCCGAAATCAGGCGATTGCAGCGGCTGGGTACCAGCGGACGATCCGTGGGATCCATAACGCTGGCGAGCACGCTTACGGTCCTGGGGCGAGCGGCGGGCACCGAGCATCTGCCCGACCAGTCGACCATGCGCGATACGTACAGGCGACTGCGCGAACTCGACGACGGTTTGCCGCCTATCGAGAAAACGGATCTCCCCTCGGAGACGCTCTGGCTACGAGCACCTCGCCGCTTATAGAGGCCATGACCTGGTCGGTACCAAGGCGCGCTCGTTTCCGCGAGTTCGCAGGTCGGAGGCTATGTAGTTGGGTTCTCGGGAGCGCTGCCGTCTGACGAAGGTGTGAGCCGATGGCCCGGGCGGTGATCATGCCGCGTCCGGGACTACTCCAGCTTCGCCAGTTCCCTGGCGAGCGTGGGAGGGACCAGGTCGTAGAGGGTCTCCTGCTCGCAGCCCAGGCCGCCGGACGCGACGATCGCCTTGGCAAGGTCCCGCAGCGCCGGGTGCCCGTAGACAGTCATCTTCTTGGCGACGCTGAGAGAGTCTGCCAGGTTCTTTGGGACGTACTGCTTCCCGCCAACGAAGAGTTCTACGCCCCGCCTTCATCGACGCCGGGGGCGCCGAACTCCAGCGGCCCATCTCGTGATGGGGCAGAGGCATCCTCCACTACGACCTCCCCGCACGGTGACGCCGCGAAAGCACCTCAACTCAATTATCTGATCAGGAATCGCGGTTAGCCGGGCATCGGAAGGCGGCGCACACGGAGTGAGTCCTCGTGGAGGACGACGATGGCCCCGGCAGTGAGGTCTTCGGCCACCTGGTCCAGATTGGCGAGGATGATTGCCGCTTGTTCGGCTGCGCGTCGCCCGGCCAGCCGCCGGATCAGGATCACTGATGGCGTGCTGGCACCGGACCGAGCGAGCAGGCCGCCGAAATCGGTGTCAGCCGAGACCACGATACGCTCGTCAGCCCTGGCGTGCTCTAGCACAACGTGGTCCGTCGCTGCCTACATCCCGAGATCCCGCAGGTGGACCGCGTCATGTCCGGCCGCTTTCAACGCGTCGGCCAGGAGCAGCGACAAGTTGTTGTCGATGAGGAACCTCACGCCGTCCGCCGAAGCGGCAGCTCCCGTTCCTGGAGTGCCTCGGCAGCGTACAGGAGGGATTCGTGGATGTCTGCCGGAGTCAGGTCCGGGTGCTCGGCGAGGATCTCGTCGGTCGTCATCCCGTCCGCGACCATCGCCACGACCGTGGCGACCGGAAAGCGCAGCCCCCGGATGCAAGGCAGCCCGCCCATGATAGCCGGGTCGGTGGTGATGCGTTCGTAAGTCACGTGTTCATGCTAGCCGCGAGTGGCGTCGCGGCGCAGTCTGCCCCTTATGCGGTTGTAGCGGCCCGGCTGATTTCGGCCAAGGCCACCTGGCGGCTCGACGCCGCTGCGTACGCGGAAGCGGCTGCCTGGGCCGGCGTGCCCGCCGCTGTCGAGATCTCCCGGTCGGGCGACGGCGCACATGTATGGACCTTCTTCTCGGAGCCGGTAGCTGCCGCCGACGCGCGTGCCATGGGTGCCGCGCTGCTATACGAGGCGATGGCGATCCGCGGCGAGATGGACATAGAGAGCTACGACCGCCTCTTCCCTGCGCAGGATTATCTGCCGCGGCGCGGCTTCGGGAACCTGATCGCGCTGCCGCTGGAGGGCAGGTGCCGTCAGAGTCGCACGACGTTGTTCGTCGATCCGGCGACGTTCGAGCCGTACCAGGATCAGTTCGCGTACTTGTCGTCGCTTGAGCGCATGACCCGCCGCGACGTAGTGGAGCGCGCAGAGGAGCTTCAGCCGCCGACGGTCGGTCCTGCGGTGCGACTGCACAGATCTCCGCTGGCGGCTGAGCCTGCGCCGCCGGACGTCATCAAAGCTGAGCTGAGCGGCATGCTGGCGATCCGCCGGGCCGGGCTGCCGCCGAGTCTGCTGTCGTCGCTGAAGCACCTGGCATCAGTCCACAATCCCGAGTTCTACAGCCGGCAGCAGATCGGGCTGAGCGTCTGGGGCGCGCCGCGGATGCTGCGCTGTTACTCGGAGTCCCTGGACCGGCTGTTCCTGCCACGCGGCGTCGGCGACCGTGCCGCGAAGTTGATCGAGAAAGCGGGCAGCCGCCTGGCGATCACCGATCTGCGCAGCGCACCGGCCAAGCTGGAGATCGAGTTCACCGGCACGCTGCGGGCAGAACAGCAGGCCGCGGTAGACGCCGTCGCCGGTATTGGTAACCCGCGATATCAGAACGTGCTGAATGCGCGGCGGGAAATCTGCGCGGCATAGGCAGCGTGCGAGCCGCCTGCCCGTTCGGCCCAGGTTCCTGCGGTGCTGATGTGGATCCCGAGCAGGCGGGCGAGCGCGACCGGGGGGAGCTTGACGGCCAGGTCCATCAGGGCGGTGTTGCGTCCGGACCGGCCGTGGATGCTGACGGCAGCGAGCCGTGTCTTGAGATGAGCAGTGGATATCGGCTGCGCTGGTGCTCCTCCGGGGAACAGCCACGGGTGGTCGGTGGTGCGGCCGACGGCAGCACGCCCGTGGCGGCGGGCGAGGAGCTGGCGGACGAGGCCGTGGAGGGGGGCTGGCAGCTCGACCGGCATGGTGCCGAGCAGGAGCGTGACGCCGTCCGGTGAATCGGTGATCTGGTCGCGGGTGAGTCGGGCGATGCGGGCCAGCGGCTGTCCGTAGAGCAGGACGAGCAGTCCGGCCACGCGGTCCTCGATGGCGTGGGCGTCGTCGTGGAGCAGGCTGCGGACCAGTTCCCACCGGCGGTCCTCTTCGAGCTGGGCCAGCGTCTCGTTGCGTGCGGGCCGGGGGATCTCCGCGTCGCCGGCGTGGCCGCGGCTGCTTGCCCAGGTCACGAAGGTGCGGGCGTGGAAGCAGGTGCCGGGGCCGCCGGCGAGCCAGTCGTCTATGTCGCGCTGGCTGCACGAGGCGAGGCTGGTGCCGTGCTCCCGTAGCCAGGTGATCAGGGTGACCGCTGCCCGGACCTCGTTGTGCACGTAGTCGGCCTGCTCGGCGGTGATGTGGTGCCGGGCGGACTCGCCGCGCAGCCGCCGCAGGTGATGCCAGGTGGCGAAGCTGCGCACGGCCCGGCGTTCGGCGGGGTCCCCGATCTGGCTGGTCTTCTGCGTGACCCACCGTTCGAGCTCGGCGAGGCGCTCGTCCCGGGCGGGCAGGATGCCGCCCGCGACGAGGATCTTGCGCAGGTGCCGGACGGCCTTGCTGGGCGGGAGGCGGTCGAGGTCGGCGTGGACGGGCGGGCGGGCGGCCCG
>CAWDEB010000005.1:0-30717 GCA_963801155.1 uncultured Actinomycetes bacterium | reverse complement strand
GCGGTCTGGAGTATCTCTCACCTGACCTTGCCAGGCTCCCGCTGCCATAACCTGGCACAACCGCGCATAGCGGCGGATACGGATTGTGAAGAGGTAACTGGCACCGATCACGGACCGTAACTCATCGGGCGTCCTGCCTCCAGCGCCCGGCTGCCCGGTCCCGGGGGATCAGCCCGGTACGCCGGTGCCGGCCTCGATCGCGCCGACAAACATGGTCGACTTGCCGCGGCACATGCCGCCGACGCCAAACCCGATGTTGCCTCCGCCGTTGCCCGCGCCGCCCGGCGGGGTGACCAGCAGAGACGAGCTCGGGACCACGTGCCCGGGGCACGCGGCCGATGCGTCGTGGACCAGCAGTAGCGCGTGCGCGGTCGCGCCTGGCCCGAGCGTGACGGTGGTGCCACCGGACGCCGCCCTCGCGGCATGGCCGACCTGCTGGCCGCGCCAGAGTGCGATCACCCGCGGAGCGCCCTTGATCGTGCAGGCGGTCTTGCCGGTGTTGCTGAATTCCAGCACGTACCCCTGGCCGCCCGCGAACCCGCCGTCCGCGCCGATGCCGATCCACGGGATGGTGGCCGTGCACTTGTGCACCGCGGCAGGCGCGGCCGATACCGCCGACGCGGCCAATGCCGGCACCGACACCGCGACCGCCGTACATGCTATGACGATGCCCGCGGCCCTGATGCGCATGCTGAACCTCATCAGGCATCCCTCCACAAGTGCTTGCCCCCCTCTCCAATCTGGCCAGGACCAGACCGCGGAATAGGGCCGAAGGTCCCATGCCAACCGCGAGCCAGCCACGCCGGGCCACGGAGCCGCGGTGCCTGGCGGTGGTGGAGTCAGCTGGTTCGCGGGCGCTGTTGTGACGGCTGTCCGGGGCAGCATTCCAGGCGGAAGGGACAATACGACAAGGTTGGTTTCGGTTCGGCTGCGCCATACTGGCCGGGGTCCAGTGAGCTGGCAGCCGGGAGGCGCGGAACCATGAGCAATCTAGCCGTCGAGAGTGTCCCCGATGTTGCGGCGGCGGCATATGAAGCTGCCCGCGGGCAGGTCGTTTACATCACCGAGCACGGGAACCGTGTGGCCGGTATCGTGCCGGTGGAGCTAGCCGCGATCCTGGACAGGCTTACCAGTGACGAGCTTGATCAGCTGGCTGCCGCTGCCGAACTGGCCGGGCTGGCCGGCGCGGCCGGGCTGATGGAGGATCTTGCCGATCGGGCAGGCGTGCTGGAGTCACGCGCCGAGCCCGGCGCCGGGGTTGCGTGGGAGCAGCTCGAGGCTGAAGCAAGCGTGAACTACCGGGTCACCTGGAGCGAGAAGGCAAGCAAGCATTTCCGCCCGCTCGACAAGCCGGCTAAGAAACGCATCGCCGACGTCGTAAATGACCTTGCCGAGAACCCCCGGCCACCAGGCGTGAAGCCTGTTATCGGCCTGCCTGGCGTCTCCCGGCTCCGGGAGGGCCACTGCCGCGTCTTGTTCGCCGTTGACGACATTCGGCGGACAATCTGGATCGAGGACGTGCGGCACCGCAGCAGGGTGCACGGTGGCCACTGACACCGTATCCGTTTCCAGGAACAGCGCCGAGGACAAGCACACACATTGCCCGTGGGATAAGTTTAGTGAACCGCATTATGCCGCGGCGCGCCGGTGGCCTTGATCCCCTTGATGCCGGCCGCGGCAGGCCGCACCAGCGACGCAGCCGTTATCTCGCGCCAGGCCGCGCTGGTCATGATGGCCTTGACTGACGTGCTGACCTGGCCGGCCGCCGTCTACCTGCGCGGCCGCCGCCTGGTAGCCGGCCCGAAGGTCCCGGTCCCCGGATCCCCCGCCGCCGCCAACCCGGCGCCGCCAACCCGGCGCCCGCCCAAGGCCGGCCCGGTGCCTGACCCGCTGTCCCCGCCCGCCGCGGCCCAGACAGTGCCTGTCCAGGTACCACGGGCCGCGGCGCCTTGTGCGCGCCGCCGCAGGGCCTGGCCTGCATCAGCCTGCTGCTACGGGACGAAGCGACGAGCCCCTTGCGCCCGGGTTCGGAAGTGCGGTCCCGCCCGCGAGCCGCGGCAGCTGGCAGCGGCAAGCGCTGCGAGGCGATCGGGCAGGACAAGGTCACCGTCCGTATCCCGCGCGGCATCCCGGACGGAACCGCGCTGCGGCTGGCCGGGCGGGGAATTCCAGCTCCGGAGGGTTAGCACGACGCGGAGCGCTCGATGAACACCTGCTGGGCACCCCGCCGGGCCTGGCCCGAGGCCGGGTGCCGGCGGACGTACTCGCCGTCGGGCTGCATGTCCCACGCCGAGCAGTTGTCCTCCTCGTACGTGCGCAGGATGGTCTCCAGCTCGGCCTTGATGACCGGATCGCAGACGGGAGCGACAGCCTCCATCCGCCGGGAGAGGTTGCGGGTCATCAAGTCGGCCGAGCCGATGAAGAACTCGGGCGCGCCGCCGTTCTCGAAGCGGTAGATCCGGCTGTGCTCGAGGAACCTGCCGAGGGTGCTGGAGACACCGATCGTCGGTGACAGCCCCGGGACCCCTGCCCGCAGGCAGCACAGGCCGCGGACGTTGAGGACGATGGGGACGCCAGCCAGGCTGGCCTCATACAGCTCCCGGATCATCTGAGCGTCCTGGAGCTGGTTCATCTTGGCCCGGATGCCGCAGGGGCGTCCGGCACGGGCGTGCCCGGCCTCGCGCCGGATCAGTGCGGTGAACCGCTCGCGCAGGTCGTGCGGCGCCACCAGGAGCTTGCCCGGGGTCGGGGCCGGGATGCCGGCGGTCAGCTCGTTGAAGACCGCCGCCGCGTGGGCGGCCAGCTCGGGATCCGCGCTGAGCAGCCCCAGGTCCTCATATAGCCGGGCCGTCCCCTCGTGGTAGTTTCCCGTGCCGACGTGGACGTACCGGCGGATGCCATCCGGCTCCTCACGCACCACCAGCGCCAGCTTGACATGCGTCTTGACCCGCTCCACGCCGTACGCGACATGAGCTCCCGCCTTCTCCAGCTCCTTGCCCCAGCTGATGTTGGGCACCTCGTCGAAGCGTGCGGTGATCTCGACCAGGACCGCCACCTGCTTGCCGCGGCGGGCCGCCTCTTTGAGCGCCTGGATGATCGGGGAGCGGCAGCCAGTGCGGTAGATCGTGAGCTTGACCGCGAGAACGGCGGGATCCGCGGCGGCGCTCTGCAAGAACCGCAGGATCGAGGTGTCGAAGCTGTGGTACGGCAGGTGCACCAGGATGTCCCCGCGACGGATCTCGCCGAAGATCGCGGACGGGTCGGCGGAGTCCAGATCCCGCAGCCGCGGATGGGTCACCGGCTCGTGCGGAGGGTCACGCTGCCCCGGATGGCCCTGCACCGGCAGCTCCATCAGGTCCCCCAGGCTCAGCAGCCCAGGAGTCGCGATGACGTCGGCAGGGTCGGCGCCGAGCTGAGTCGCGAGCCAGCCCCGCAGGCCCTCGGGCATGCCCGCGCTGACCTCCAGCCGCACCACACCCGCGTACCTCCGGGCGGTCAGCTCGGCGGTGACCATCCCGATGATCGCACCGGGCGAGAGGTCCGCGTCCTGGTCCCCGGCCTGGTCTGTCCACGGATCATCCTTCGCCCCGCGGGTGACCCGGAAGAAGAAGCAAGCCAGTTCCGGCGCGCGCGGGAACAGCGCGCCCAGGTTGGCGGCGATCACCTGCTCCAGCGGCACCCAGCCGGCCTGGTCCGGCAGCGGCACCCATCGCGGCGAGTTGGGCGGCACCTTGATCCGTACGAAACGGCGGTTCCGGCGACCCGGTTCGGTGACCAGTACCGCTAGGTTGAGGCCGAGGTTGCTGATGAACGGGAACGGATGTGCGGCGTCCGCGGCCAGCGGGGTGAGGATCGGCTCGACGCAGTCCGCGAAGTACTGGGCGAGGAAGTCCCGCTGGGACGGGCCGAGATCCCTGACATCCAGGATCGGGATGCCGAGGTCGCGCAGAGCAGGGCGCAACTGCTCCTCCACGAGGCTGGCCACCAGCTGCTGCTGGGACCCCAGCTCAGCGCGGCAGGCCCCGAGCACCTCGGCCGGGGTCAGGCCATCAGGGCCGCCCTTGGTCCCGTTCCTTCGGACCTGCCGGAACAGGCCGCCGATCCGTTTCATCGCGAACTCGTCGTAGATCATGCCCATGATCCCGGCGAACTTGACCCGCTCCAGAAGAGGCTGCCCCGGGTCTTCGGCCAGGGCCAGCACCCGGCGGGCGAAGCTGAGCCAGCTCAGCTCCCGGTTGATCAGGGCTGCCGGAGAATCTGGTGTGACCGGTGCAGGCTGTGACATAGATGCGCACCTCGACACGATCGCCCGCTACCCAACCACCGAGATCCGCACCCGGCGCATACACGCTCACCGCCGCAGACCCCTACCCGACGACCTCCACGACGCCCTCGACCGCATCCACCAGCATCTAGGTGCGCACCAATCTGGCCTGCTCAGGTCCCCAGCCTGAGCAGGTACGGCTGGCAGCGCGCCTGATGATGCTGTAATCCCTCGCGGCAGTCATCGCAGTCGAGCGTCCTTAGATCTTCAACCCTCTTATCCCATCGAGCAGGCGGTCCACGTACCAGGGACCATGGTCCTGACTAATCAAATCTGCGGGCCGGATACGGCATAAATGCTTCATTCCGAACGTATCGCGGTGACAGCCTCCGGATCAGGCTTGCTGCTCCGCCCGGATGACGCTACGAAAACGACAGGACTGGCATCGGTGAGCGTGTGCTGACCCTGGGCTCGGTTCTGCTGTTCCTGCCGCTGTCGCACATCCTGGCCGGGTGGTGGCGCTGTGCGTGATTCACATGCGGGCCCGTCGGCCTGCGAGACCGGACCTGTTGCTCTTGCCAGGGGACTTCGGTCCCTGGCCGACGACGGCCCGGGCGGCGAGTCTGCAAGTAGACCGTAGGCGCAGGCGGCCCGCGGATCACGCGACAGGGGCACAGGCATGGGCGCAGACGAAGCCGGATCCGGCAAGCAGCCCGGCGGCCAGGCTGTTACGCCGCCACGCCTGGCCGTGGTGCTGGGCCGACCGGCCGACGCCGGCCGCATCTGCCGGGTGGATGAACCAGACCGCGTGCTGCGGATCTGGGGCCTGCTCAACGACGCCGACTATGAGCTGCATCAGGTCAGCCTGCCGCCCGCGGCGGCACCGCGGCTGCAGCGGCAGCTCGATGCCCTCACCGGGGAGCTGGAGCGATCGGTGTCCCCCGCGCTGGCCGGCGAGCTGCGCCACCTCATCCCCCAGGGCCAGGCCACTGCGCCCACGGCGGACGAGCTGCGGGTGGAGTACGCGAGCCTGCTGGGCTGGACAGGTGGCCTGGTGATCGGGATGCTCAGCCAGATCGAGGTGGCCAGCGAGAAGGTCGCCCGGTCCAGCCATCGCACCCAGCCCGTAACCGGTCAGTGAGGAATGAGAAGTCAGCGACGGGACTTCGGAGTACCTGCGGGGTGACGAAGGTCCCTGGCTGCCCGCATCGGGCCGGGGCAGCCTGACGGCCATGAGGAAGCCAGAGTCAGATCCGGCTGCGAAGGCGCTGGATGGGCTGCGTCGGCTCGAGGCCCGGGTGGACGCGCTCGCCGAGGCCGTCGAGGTGCTTGCCCGCGGGCTTGAGGGCAGCCCGATGGCCGAACCTCAAAACCACGCAGCCAGGGAAGCGGCCAGGCGGGCCCATGAGCTGCTGCTCCTGGCTAAGCCGGGGCGCCACGACGGGTAGGCAAGCGGCAGCCGCGGCCCCTCAGTGGGGGCGAGGGAGGCTGCGATGATGAGCTGCCCGGCCTCGGGTCAGCGCCAGCTGCGGTCCGCCTGACCATGCCGGGTGGCCGCACCGGCGTTCTGGCTCAAGGCGGCGCCGCCGCGGTGTGGGCTGCTGGCCATCCATCGCTGTCCCGCCTACCGGGTCGCGGTGGTGCGGAGCGATGCCGTTAAGGGCGCGGAGATCCTGGTGCTTCGGCAGTGCGCCGCATGATCTCGCGTGCGGTCCGATCCTGGAGGCTCTTGAGCTGGTCACTGATCCGGACCGGTACCGGTTCGGGGTCTTGCAGAGCCCGGGCCGCCGGGGGGAGCAAGGCCAGTTCGGCGCGGCACCGCCGCTGCATGGCGGCCAGGGGCTCCGGGTCGCCGAGCGGCCGGCCGTCCCGCATCACCGGCAGCAGGAGGGCTTCGTGGCCGGGCGGCGCGGGCTCGTCCCGCAGGGCGAGGACATCGCCGTCCGCGCTGCGGTACACCTGCTTGGCGCCCGGCGCACTGGTCTTCCCCGCAGACAGCTTCATCACCGGCCGGCCAGCGTAAGCGACCAGCTTGTAGGCGCTGTCCAGGTACGGCGCGTCGGCGCTGACCCCCATCTTGGTGCCCACGCCGTAGGCGTCGATCGGCGCGCCGGAGGCGGCCAGCCGGGCGATCGCGTACTCGTCGAGGCCGCCGCTAGCGAAGATCCTGGCATCACGCAGCCCGGCCTCGTCGAGGAGCGTACGCGCCAGCCGGGCCAGCTCGGCGAGGTCACCAGAGTCCAGCCGTACCCCGACCGGCCCGGGGAGCCGCAGCCTCCGGGTCACCTCGATGGCGGCCCGTACGCCACGGCCGGTGTCATAGGTGTCGACCAGGAAGGTCGTCTTGCCGGGAAAGTCTTCGGCGAACGCAGCGAATGCCCGCTCCTCATCGCCGAACGCCTCGACAAAGGAGTGTGCCATGGTGCCGGCGGCGGCCAGCCCGTAGCGGCGCGCCGCCGCCACGTTGCTCGTGGCGGTGAAACCGGCGATCGCCGATACACGGGCCACGGCCAGGCTCGCGTCGATGCCCTGGGTGCGGCGGAACGCGAAGTCGACCAGCTGCGCGCCGCCTGCGGCCAGCACGCAGCGGGCCGCCTTGCTCGCCACGGCGGTCTGGAACGTCACATGGTTGAGCAGTACCGTCTCCGCCAACTGCGCCTCGGCGACCGGCGCAGTCACCTCGAGGAGAGGTTCACCGGCGAAGACGACACGTCCTTCAGGTACAGCCCACACGTCGCCGGTAAAACGCAGTTCCGCGAACGCGCGCAGGATGTCCTCGCCGTACCCCTGGGCCTGACGCAGGTAGCTGAGATCGTCCTCGGTGAACGAGAAATCCTGCAGGAACCGCAGGCAGTCCGCCAGCCCGGCGGCAACCAGGAAGCCGCGCCCAGGCGGCAGCGCCCGGACGAACAAGCTGAACGTCGCCCTACCGGTCATGGACCGGCGCAGGTAGCTCGCCGCCATGTTCAGCTCGTACAGATCAGTCAGCAGCCCGCCCGGCACGACGCGCCTCCTCGGTACCGCCGTGAGTCATAGGTGCAGATGCGCCCGCTCGTGAGTGATCTTCTCGATGCCGGTGGCAGCGGTGTGGAGGAGCTTGCCGGCCAGGTCCGACAAGGCGCGCAACGGCGATCTGCGCGCCGATCGTCCAGACATCCTGGTCGGCGGGATTGAGCCGGGCCTCGCCGGTCCCTTCGGCAGGGCTCGGGGGGCGGCTCAGGTGGCGGTATGGGCTCTGGCTCTGGTTCGGGTTCCGGCGGGGGCAACGGCCGTCGCCGCCGGGGTCCCGGCGGTGGTGCCGGCGGCTCTGGTTGTGGTCTGGGCGGCGGCCATGGCGGCGGCGCCGGGTGCGGCGGCCGCGGTCGCGGCGGAGGTTGCGGATGCGGCACCGGCGGCGGCTCCGCTGGTCCGGGCGGCCCGCTTCTCGTGCTGCCCGGCGACGGGTCCGCCGTGGTCTGAGGCAGGCGCAGCCCGCGGTCATGGCGGCCCGGACCTCGGCCTCGGGGAGCCGGCCTGCGGCGAGGTACGGAACGGGTGAAAGGAGTGGCGATGCCATCTGGCGCTAGCCTCTCGTCAGCGCGGGATACCCGGAAGGGACTTCGGGCGCTTGCTCGCTGGCCCGCATGCTGCCGTCTGCGACCCGGCAGGGCTCGAGCTGGAACTGGATCGTGACTTCCAGCTGTCCCGGCGCGCTGCGGTGCAGATGCACGTTAACTTCACCGGTCTTGGACCCGAGGAGCTGGACCGGCTCCAGCACAGCGGTGACATCCCACCGCTCGCGGTGACCGCGGACATAGCCGGCGAGCTGGCGGCCGAACTCCAGGCGCCGCTCGCCGTCATCGCGGGCGAAGCTGAGGGACAGATCCTCAGCTACCCATGTCGGTCCCATGCCGGTCCACCTCCCATGCTGGTTTCAAGGCTTACCGCACCGGGAGCTGAGGCGCAGCGGTAGGGCCGGTGGTCCCGAGAACTGCCGCCGGGGAACAGCGCTGCCGGTGGCCGGGCAGCGGTAATCACCGGCAACTGTCATGCTGCCAACTGGCCGAAGCCGTACCGGCTATAGGGCACATCAGGTTGAGGTGCTCCGTACCTGGCTGCTCGCGGTAGCAGAACCGGCGGCTGCGCAGCATTGAGATCAGCGGCGGCGCGCCGCGGGCCGGGCCGGGCGATCGTCCTTGACATTGGCGGCGTCCGGGGGCTCGGCGCTGACGTGCCTGTCCAGGGACGCATGCCTGCGGCTGATTGCATCCGTGCCCGGTACGGGCATGGATCACGCCAAGGGCGCTGCCGGACTGCCCGAAAGGCCTGCGGACGTGAGGAAAAACGGCCCTACCTCACCGCAGCCGGGCCGCCGAACATCAAGTATGACCAGCACGGCGAACGATATCTGTCAGGCTGCGGGAGAAGCCGCACGGTGAACGCCGAAACCGGGCGGGTCCCGCGCGTGGTCGTGGCATCAGCCGCTCACGGGCGAGCTGGTGGGCGCTGGCCTGGGCGGTCGGGGAGGCCCGGCGTCGCAGCGCGCGCCTGCTGCTGGTTCATGTTCGGCCAGTTGGCTTTGTCAACCTGATCTATTTCAGAGTGCTACGGCCGCCCTCCGGGCAGGCACACCCACCGCACCCTCGCCCGCTGGTGC
Organism: uncultured Actinomycetes bacterium; assembly: GCA_963801155.1. Lineage (GTDB taxonomy): Bacteria > Actinomycetota > Actinomycetes > Streptosporangiales > Streptosporangiaceae > Palsa-504. The sequence continues at coordinate 21,817 of CAWDEB010000005.1, read as the reverse complement.
CGCATCCGCAGCTACCTCGACTCCGCCAAGAACCACGGCCTGCGCGCCCTCGAGCCATCCGCGCCGCACTCAAAGGAAAACCCTGGCTACCGCCACTCCCCGCACTGGCCTGACGCCCGATCGCGCGCCACCCGTGAATGGACACACATTGTTCGCTCTATAGAGCGACACGTTACACGGTGCAAAGGGCTAGGTTATCTTCGATCACCCCGGCGTAACGCCGGATCGGGTACGGGTACGGAAATTCCCGCCCTCACGGTGTCACTCGCATATCTCGCCTCCTGCCCTGTGAAATTCGGGACCACTGTCTGGCAGATCTTTTCGGACTTCTCACCGGCTGGGCTGCTTGCCGAGTGTTTGACCGTTTCCAAGCGGCGGATGTTGCTATCGTGCTTGCAGCGGTGTGCTAGCCATTTCTGGAGTGATCGGATGCGCGGTCGGGAGGGACGCCTTGCTGGCGGGCTGGTGGCAGCGCTGGTGATTGTGATCGGCATTCCGCTGAATGTGGTCAGCAGCTATTTCCCGGCTGCAGTGACCGGGCACCGGCTGGTGTGGATCGGGTTCCTAGCTGGCGGCATCGCGGTCGTTGCGGCGCTGACCCTGCTGTCGCGGCGACTGGATGCCGGAGCCCGGCCTGCACTCCTCGGGCAGGTGCCGCCCGTGGTGGGATGGGTGGAGCGGGCGGAGTTGAGAGAGGTTGTCTCGGCGCTAACTACCAAGAGTGACGGGGTCGTGGCACTGACGACAGGGCTGGTGGGGGCGGGAGGTTTCGGTAAGACGATGCTCGCGGCCCAGGCGTGCCGGGACCGAGCAGTGCGGCGGCGGTTCCGGGGCGGGATCGTGTGGGTGACGGTGGGCCGGGACGTGGACGAGGCGGGACTGGCGGCCCGGATCAGCGAGGAGATCAGGATTCTTGGCGGGGAAGGGCCAGCGTTCACGAGCCTGGAGCAGGCGGGACAGGCGCTGGCGGAAGCGCTGAGGGTGCGGCGGAGACGGACGCTACTGGTGGCTGATGATGTATGGACAGCCAGGCAGCTCGAGCCGTTCGCAGCGGCCGGACAGCTGAAGCCGTTCGCGGCGGCCAGGCAGCAGCTGAAACGGTTCGCGACGGCCAGACATGCAGGCCGACTGCTGGTCACGACGCGTCGCCCGCGGGTGCTCGACGCTACCGTAGCACGGCGGATCGAGGTCGACGCGGTGACCGGTGAGGTGGCCCGGCTGCTGCTGGGCCGGGGCCTGCCGTGGATGGCGCTACGGCAGGAGCATGAATTGCTCGGCTTGGCCGGCGGGTGGCCGCTGTTGCTGAGCCTGATCAACCGTCGGCTCGCTGATGACCTGGACTGCGGCGCCGCAGTGGACGTGGCGGCTGCGCACGCGGCTGCCAGGCTGCGCCAGGCAGGCCCGGCGGCGCTGGATGTCGCCGATGAGAGGAGCCGGCAGATGGCTGTGGCCGCCACGATTGGCTACAGCCTGGAGACACTCAGTGCGGCCGACCAGGACCGGTTTTGTGAATTGGGGATATTCGCCGAGGAGGCCGAGATCCCTCTCGCCGTGGTTGCCCTGCTGTGGCGGGGCACCGCGGGCCTGGACGAGGCCGAGGCGACGGCGTTGTGCGAGCGGCTGGACGGCCTGTCGCTGGTTTCCCTGGCATGGGCCGGGCGGGCGCGGGTGATGATGATGCATGACGTCATCCGGGACTACGCGGCGGCGCGTCTGGGCCAGATTCGGGCTAGTGCCGTGCATGCCGCGCTGATCAGCGAGGCACGCGGTGGCGATCTCCCCGGACGGAACCTGGCTGGCCACCACCGGTAACGACCGCACGGTGCGGACCTGGGCCGCCGACGGCACCCCCCGCGCCATCTTCACCGGCCACGCGGACTGGGTGAGCGCGGTGGCGATCTCCCCGGACGGAACCTGGCTGGCCACCGCCGGCAACGATCGCACGGTGCGGACCTGGTCCGCCGACGGAGCGAGCGACGAAAGTGTAACTGCACTACGGGTCGACGGCACCACTGCGGCCTGCGCCTGGTTCCCCACAGGATCTGTCCTCTGCGTCGCTGGTTCCAGGGGCATCTACCGGTTCTCGCTGCACCCGCCAATCCGAGACGAATGCATGAGTTCTATGGGCTATCCAGTCGCACGTTCCTGCCGAACCGGTCGCGACAATTAACGCCCCGCACGCCTGCCAACGCCGACGCAGCCTCCGCGTGTCAACGGCGGCTGAATTTGACCCGGCCCCACTGTCGTGCGGCGGTTCGAAGAACGCCGTCTGCCGGAGCTGGTCGTGGCAGCTGTTGCACGCGACGCGGAGGTGTCCCATGCCGCGGCCGCGCCCTGCAGCCTCTCGGGTCGGCTCGCATAGGCACGGCGTCCAGCTCGCCCGCGCCTTGCTGGGCCACAGCTGGTGACCGAACAAACAGGATTCAGGCTCGCTCTCGAACAGAGGAGCGAACATCTAAACGATCATGCCCGGACCGGCTGCCACGAGTCAATGATCATCGTGACGTGCACGGATGATCGGTGCCGGGGACCAGGCCCTGTCGATTCACAGCTCAACTTATCAGTGGGTTTGATGCCCTATATAGCCTCGTGCCGGGGCTCAGACACCCGCTTCCAGCCGAGCAGGCGCGACGGCCCTCCACTTCTTGGCAAGACGTCTTCAGATGGCATGCCAGGTCCGTGAACGTCCCCAGCCGACTGTCTAGCCTTGGCCGCAGGAACACGCTGGCTTCATGGGCCGAAGATCTCGCCGAGGCGCTCCTGCAGGTGCCCCTCCCCCGCCACTGGACGCACGTGCAGGGCGTCGCTGCGCGGGCATGCAGCCTGGCACCCGGTCTAGGCCCGGACGCCGATCTCCTGCAAGCCGCCGCCTGGCTGCACGACATCGGCTACACGCCCGGCCTGGCCGCGACGGGCCTGCACGCACTCGACGGCGCCCGCTACCTACGCGACGCCCAGCAGGCCGACGCCATGCTGTGCCGACTGGTCGCCCATCACTCCTGCGCCATCGTAGAAGCCGAGGAACGCGGGCTTGCCGACGTCCTGAGCCTCGAGTTCGAGCCTGCTCCGTACGCGCTTTCCAGCTTGCTGACCTTCTCCGACATGACAACCAGCCCGGACGGCGAGCTCGTCCCGGTCGACAGGCGGCTCGCCGAGATACATGATCGCTACGGCCCCGGGCACCTGGTGAGCCGGTCCATCCAGCGCGCCACGCCGAAGATCCTCCGCGCAGTCGAGCAGGTTCACGGCAGGACCGCCCGGACCGCGTAGCTCCGCTGACCGGAGCGCAATGCCTGCTGAGCTTGGGTAAAACCAACGCAAGCAGCTTGCGCTGTTCGCCGTCACCTGCCGAGATCAGCCCCAGACCCCCGGGAATCGACGTGCAGGCGGACAGCGCTTCCTAGCACCTAGGCCGCGTAGGAGATCACCGCTCGATGGCGAAGATCTTGTCCATCGCCTCGGCCCCGGTGGTGATGACCGGCCGGATCTGGTGGCGATAGACCGTCTCAGTAACGTTCGACGAACTGTGGCCCATCAGACGGCTGATCTCCTCGATCGCCATGCCGTTGTCCGACAGTAGAGAGACAAAGGTGTGTCGCAGTTCCCGCGGCGTCCACTCCTTGCCGATGCCCGCTTTCATGCAGATCGTCCGGAGCGACCGGCGCACATCGGCCGCATCGAGCCGTGTCCCGAGCGCTGTGGTGAAGACCAGCCCGTTGTCCTCCCATAGAACACCTGCCCGCCGCCGCGCGACTGCCTGCCGCTCCAGATGCTCACGGAGCACTTCGACGGCCATCCTGGGCATTCCCAGAGAGCGCCGGGACTTCTTCGTCTTGGTGTCCCCATGAGCGCGTACCGAGCGCCATACGTCGACATGGGGAGGTATCGGCGGGTCGGCGTCGGGGTCGCCCTCCAGGTCGACATGATCCCACCGCAGCGCACGCGCCTCCTCGGTCCGGACGCCTACCAGGAGACTCAAGACAACGTAGGCGTACAGGCCGTACGGCTGTGCCGCCCGGATCAGGGCAACGGCCTGCCCGAATGTCAGGGACTTCGACGGACGGCCTTCCTGGCCGGCGGGTGTGTCCACAAGCGTGGCGACATTGCGGCGCACTTTGTCGTTGGCCTCGGCGTACCTGATGGCCCGGGTGAGCCCGGCGTGCGTCATGCCCACCGTCCGTGTGGCGCGGGTGGCCGCCAGGTCTTTCAGAGCCGACCGGACGGTTGGCGCTGAAAGCTCACGCAGCGGCACTGCCCCGATGATGTCGATCAGCGGCTCCAGGACTTCCCGCTGGGTGCTGACCGTCTTCGGTGCCCGGCCAGCAAGACCATCGGCCAGCCAGTCCTTGATCGCCTGCGCCACGGTGTAGGCAGCGTTGGTGACTACTCCGTCGTTCAGCTCGTCGTGCAGCTCCGCGAGCTTGGCCCGGACCTCGGTCTTGTTCTTGCCCGAGACCTTCTTGCGCCGCCGCTGACCGTCAGGGCCGGGCTTGAGACCGACAACGCCACGCCAGCGGCCCGGACAATGCCGATGGGCTCTCAGGGTCGCGGCACTCCCCCGAGTGATCGAAGTAAATGCTGTCTTCGCCCCAGCCACGCCTGCCCGCCATGGCCGGCAGCGCACCGGCTCGCTGACCACTTGGCTACAGGAATGGCTCCCATCGTGAGCTTGATGGAGAACCACATAGCCTCTGACCTGGTGGGCGATACTGGGATCGAACCAGTGACCTCCTCGGTGTGAACGAGGCGCTCTCCCGCTGAGCCAATCGCCCGCCGCTGGTCCGGCGCTGTCCGCTAGGGTCGGACCCGCGGCAGCCTCGTCCCGGCGCTCCCATAGGGTAGCGCATCTTCCCGGGTCACGGCACGCAGGCTGTCACGGCAGGGCCGGGAGACCAGCGCCGCGCCGGTGCCTACGCAGCGTCAGGGACGGCGTCCCACGGGAGCTATGCCGCGTTTCCCTGGGCGCCGCCGCGGCGTCTCGCGGCCGCCGCGACTTCTCCTCATATTGCCGGTAACGCTTCGTAATGACAAACTCCTGCAATCGTGCGCATCGGACAGGTCTTAATTACGCTCAGTATTGCTATCCAAACACTTTGTAGATTACGGTATGAGATAAGCGCGACAGGCTATGCAATCGACGCGCGGAAACACTAAACTGCTGCAACACCGCTGACTGCGCTGGAGGGTGTTTGTCCAGGTCAGCACGGCGATGAGGGCTCGTCTTCCGGGTCGGTACGAAAGGCGCAAAACGGGATGCAGGTCACCTGGGAAATCTTCACACTCCGTATGCGCTCCAGTTACCAGCCGACCGCGTCTTATGGACGGAGCCCCGTTGTCTGGGAGCCGGTTAGGTAGGAGCGGGACGCAGATGAACAGAAGCAGCAGCACTACGATCTCAGCCGAGCTGGGTCTCAGGCTTGTTGTCCCACAGCAAACGATTGTCCCGCTTGTGGCCAGTCTGTACTACAGCGGCCGGGATCCGTATGCGGTGCGAATGGCGTTCCATGTGGGTACCGATGAACCGGTTGAGTGGATCTTCGCCAGGGATTTGCTGTCCGCGGGGATCGAGTCGCGGCAGGGCGAGGGTGACGTGCAGGTCTGGCCCTCGGCTCAGTCCTGCGCCGAAACCGACGGCCTGGACGTGATCGGAGCGGCTGACACCGAGGGCACGGTGCTGAACATCGAGCTGTCATCCCCGTTCGGTCAGGCGCACTTCGAGGCTCCGGCCCAGGCCATGTCGGCCTTCCTCGACCGGACCTATCAGATCGTCCCCGCCGGCCAGGAAGGCGACTACGTCGACATCGAGGCCGAGCTCAACGACCTGCTCCGCCAGGCCTGACCCGCACCCCGATGCGCCGGTGCGGCGCGGACCCGCGTCTGCTGGCCGAGCATGCGGGGCACGCCGAGGTGATCATGCCGGCCGAGGAAGCGCGAAGGTGACTACGGCCCGGGTGCCGCGGGGTCCTGACCGGACGTCCAGCTGGTCGGCCACCTGCCTTACCAGCCACAGGCCGTGGCCGTCTTCGGCGGGCCATGGGTCCATCACGGTCCAGGAACCGCGGACCGCATCGGGACCGGGGACCGCATCGGGACCGGGGACCGCATCGGGACCGCCGACCGCATCGGGACCGCGGACTCGGGCAGGGCGACCGGCGCGGCCTACGTCTACGACCTCGCAGCTCAGCGCGCCGGTCAGGTCCCACATCCGGAGGCGGCCGTGCCCGGCGCCGTGCGTGATGGCGTTGGCGGCCAGCTCGTGCACGGCCAGGACCACTTCGCTGGCCCGGTCCTCGGGCAGGCCGGCCCGGTCGGCGTGAGCCTGCACGGCGGCCCGCAGCGCGTACAGCGTGCCCGAGTCGAACTCCTGGTCCAGGATCGGGGGGCGGGCGCTCGCCTGCATGGCCCGGCCTGCTCCGCTGCCGGGCTGTGGTGCGAAGGCGTCACCGCTCATCGCTAAGGACCAGGCTCACGGACGTCATCTACCAGGAGCTTCGGGGGGTAAACCGCGCAGCTACCGGAATGACGGGAAACCGTCGGCCGCCACGCGGCACAGCTGCGGCAGCAGCGCGTCCACGACGGCGATCTGCCCGGCCACCTCACGGTCGATGTCCATCCTCGGCACAGATGCGCGAACCGCGTCGTGCACGGCCCGCAGCGGCTCGCTGGGCACCGCGATCCCGGCCCGCAGGTCGATCCCCTGGGTGGCGCAGCAGATCTCCACCGCCAGGCACGCGCGCACGTTGGCCACCACGTCGCGCAGCTTGCGCACCGAGGTCCAGCCCATCGACACGTGATCTTCCTGCTTACCCGAGGTCGGGATGGTATCCACGCTGGCCGGGTGGGCGAGCACCTTGTTCTCGCTGACCAGCGAGGCCGCGGTGTACTGGGCCAGCATGAAGCCGGAGTTGGTCCCGGCCGCGGGGGCCAGGAACGGCGGCAGGCCGCGGGAGAACGCCGGGTCGAGCATCCGGTCTACCCGCCGCTCGCTGATGGAGGCCAGTTCGGCCAGGGCCATGGCCAGCATGTCGGCGGCGAACGCGAGCGGCTCGCCGTGGAAGTTGCCCGTGGTCATGACCTCGCCGTCGGACACGATGACCGGGTTGTCGACCACGGCCCCGAGCTCGGTGGTGAGCACCTGCCTGGCAAACCCGAGCACGTCCCGGACCGCCCCGTGCACCTGCGGCGCGCAGCGCAGGCAGTACGCGTCCTGCACCGCGTGCCGGCTGTGCCGGTGGCTGGCCAGCAGCGGCGACCCGGCCAGCAGCCCGCGCAGGTTGGCCGCGCTGACCAGCTGACCGGGATGCGGCCGCAGCGCCTGGACCCGCTCGTCGTAGGGCCGGTCGGTGCCGAGCAGCGCCTCGATCGACAGCGCGCAGGCCATGTCGGCCGCCTGGACCAGCATCCCGGCGTCGTGGACGGAGAACGCGAGCAGTGCCTGCATCGGCTCGGTCCCGTTGACCAGCGACAGCCCCTCCTTCGGAGCCAGGGTCAGCGGCACGAGCCCGTGCTCCTCCAGCACCTCGGCGGCCGGGCGGCCGTCGCCCGGCCCGCCGGGGGCCCGCAGCCGTCCCTCGCCGATCAGCGGCTGAGCCAGGTGCGCGAGCTGGGCCAGGTCGCCGGAGGCGCCCACCGAGCCCTTGCCGGGGATGACCGGCAGCAGGTCCAGCGACAGCAGCTCGAGCAGCCGGGCGGGCAGCTCGACCCGCACGCCGGAGTAGCCGGCCGCGAGCGTCCGGGCCCGCAGCAGGAGAATGGCCCGCACCGTCTGGTCGTCCAGGGGTACGCCGATCGCGGCCGCGTGCGAGCGCACGATCGCGCCCTGCAGGGTGGTCAGGTCGGCCTCCCCGATCGGGGTGTCGACCAGTGCGCCGAACCCGGTGTTCACGCCGTACACGGGCGCGCCGCCGCGCAGCGCCTCCACGACGACCGAACGGCTCACCTCCATCCGCGCCGCCACGTCGGGACCGAGGCTGGCCCGTGCTTGCCCGCGCGCCACCGCCACGACATCGTCGATCGTCAGCGCGCTTCCGTCCACCACGACTTCTCGCATGATCGGTAGCTTCCCACGTCCCGGTGGCGCCGATGGTTCGTAAGGTCTAACGGGGGGTGCCCGGGGGGTTATGCGGGGTCGTCCCCCCGTGGCCAGCACTGTCCGAACGTGTCCGCCAGGCCCTGCACGCCCGCCGCGGTGATGAGCACGCTGCGGCGGTGTGCCCCCTCGAGGCTCTTGGGGGCGCGGACGATCCACTCGAGCTCGAACAGCCGGGCAGTGATCGCGGCGGCCAGGGCGCCGTTCAGGTGCCCGCGGCGCTGGGTCCAGTCGATGCACTCTCCCGCGAAGTGCCGGCGGGACCGCCGTACGTCGGAGATATTTATGCCGAACGAAGCCAGCGTTCTCGCTCCGGCCCCTGTTACTGCGAAGCGAGTGCGGACGGAGTCCCTGGCCAGCAGGCCCAGGCCGAGCAGGGTATCGAGCAGCTTGACCCCGGCGCGGCCCGCCAGGTGGTCGTAGCAGGTGCGGGCCTCGGCCAGCGCGGCGGCCTCGCGGGACTGCCGCAGGGTGCGGACCGGCAGCGCCGGGCTGATCAGGCCGATCGCCTCGATCGCGGACGCGACCTCGTGGCCGGCCAGCCGGTAGTACCGGTGCCGGCCCTGCCTGGCCACCTCGATCATGTTCCCTTCCAGGAGCTTGGCCAGGTGGAAGCTGGCCGTCGCGGCGCTGACCCCGGCCAGCCGGGCCAGTTCCCCCGCCGCCAGCGGACGGTCGGACAGCAGCGCGCGCAGCATCGCGGCCCGGGTCGGGTCCGCGATCAGGGCGGCGGGCTGGGCGATGTCGCTGTCGTATGGGACGGCCCGCGCCGCAGGCGCCAGGTCATGCTGGGCCGGTACGGTCATGTTCCGACGGTAGCCCAACCGTGTTTCGACCCGGATCGAAGCATGGTCCAGCTGAGCGAAACGCGGATCCGAGTTTGCGCCGGCCGCAGGATCGGCTACAGTTCTGAACGCACCCCAGGTGTGCGCGGACGTGGCTCAGTTGGTAGAGCATCACCTTGCCAAGGTGAGGGTCGCGGGTTCGAATCCCGTCGTCCGCTCCGAGGGTCCCTATGCCCTTGCGGCATGGCCTTTGTGGCGGAGTGGCCGAGTGGCTTAGGCAAGGGCCTGCAAAGCCCTGTACACGGGTTCGATTCCCGTCTCCGCCTCCCAGTTCTGTCGGCCGCGAGCACCACGGCCCGTTCCGTCATAAAAGGATCTTGTCGAGGGTCAGGGGCGAGCGGGACGTACGGCGGGTCCGGGGCGCGGGCCGGGGGCGGGGCGGGCGCCCGGGCGGACCAGGCCGGTCTCGTAGGCGAGAACCACCACCTGGACCCGGTCGCGCAGCCCGAGCTTGGCCAGGATCCGGCCGACGTGGGACTTCACCGTCGCCTCGGACACGTAGAAGGTGGCGGCGATCTCGGCGTTCGACAGCCCCTGGGCGACCGCGACGAGAACCTCGCGTTCGCGTTCGGTCAACGTGGACAGCCGGGGATAGGCCTGTTCCCGCTGGGCCGGGGATAGCGGGAGGACCTGGGCATACTCCTCGAGCAGGCGACGGGTGACCCGGGGCGACACGACCGCGTCGCCGGCGGCGACGGTCCGGATGGCCGCGACGAGCTCGGCGGGGCGCACGTCTTTCAGCAGGAAGCCGCTGGCCCCGGCCCGCAGCGCCCCGAAGGCGTACTCGTCCAGGTCGAAGGTGGTCAGCACGAGCACCCGCACCCGGGCGTCCGCCGCGGTGATGCACCTGGCCGCCTCGATGCCGTCGGTGCCCGGCATCCGGATGTCCATCAGCACGACGTCCGGCGCGTGACGAAGCGCCTGGTCGGCGGCCTCCTTGCCGTCGCCGGCCTCGGCCACCACGGTCAGGTCATCCTCGGCCTCCAGGATCATCCGGAAGCCGCGTCGCAGCAGCGGCTGGTCATCGGCGAGCAGTACGGAGATGCTCATACCGGCACCATCCCGTTGGCCCCGTTGACCCTGGGCCGGAGGGTCGCCTCGACCAGCCAGCCGCCGCCGTCGGCCGGGCCCGCGTGCAGCGCGCCGTGGTGGAGGGCGGCTCGTTCGCGCATGCCGTCGATGCCGTGACCCCCTGGCGCACCCGCTGCAATCGGCAGGATGCCGTCGTCGGACACCCGGATCCGCACCTTGGGCTCGTCGTAGCTGATCGTGACCCACGCGTGCCGGGCCCCGGCGTGGCGCAGCGTGTTGGTCAGCGCCTCCTGGACGATGCGGTAGGCGGTCAGCTCCGCTGCGGCACCGACCGGGAACGGCGTGCCCTCGACCGACAGGCTGACGTCCAGCCCCGTGGCCCGGATCCGCTCCATCAGCGCGCCGAGCTGCCCGACGCCGGGCTGCGGGGGCTGGGGAGCCCTTCGGGGCCGGGCGGTCGGCGGCTCGTCGGTCCGCAGCACGCCGAGCATGGCCCGCATGTCCGAGAGCGCGTGGCGGCCGACCTCGGAGACTTCGGCCATCGCCTCGGCGCCCTGGCCGGGATCGGCCCGGCTGACCAGCGCCGCGGCGTCGGCCAGGGTGATCACGACCGACAGGCTGTGCGACACGATGTCGTGGAGTTCCCGGGCGATACGGGTCCGTTCGGCGGCCGCCGCGATCGCGGCCTGCTGATCCCGCTCGATCTCCAGCCGCCGGGCGCGCTCGTCCATCCAGGCCAGGTAGCGGCTGCCCGAGGCGGCCGTCAGCCCGGCGAACAGGGCGGCGACCACGGTGGCGGTGAGGAACAGCAGCGAGCGCGGCAGCGTCCCGGCCGGCTCCCACCGGGCCGCGGCCATGACGGCGCCGACTTCCAGCACCCCGGCGGCGAGCAGCGCCCTGGTCCGGGACTGGTGGGCCGCCACCGTGTACAGCGCGATCAGCAGGGCCACGTCGCCCAGGAGCGGGAAGCCGAGCAGCCACTGGGCGAACCCGATGGCGCTGGCCGCCAGGAACACCCCCGCGGGCCAGACGCGGCGGACGGCGATCACGGCGATCAGCGCGGCCTGCACCAGGCCCGCGCGGAGGCTGGCAAAGTCCGACTGCGCCAGCCAGACGGTGCACACGGGCAGGAGCACCGCCGCGACCAGCGCGTCGATGGCCAGCGGGTGCGCGTGCGCGATGCGGCGGCCCTGGCCGAACAGGCTGCGGGTGATCTCGTCCGGCGGCTGCAGTCCCGGCGGGAGTTCGGTGGTCGTGCCCAAATGTGCATCCTTCGTGGTCACTTACCGGCAGCGTACCGCCTGCGCGCGTGTCCGGTCGGCCGACTATACGGCATCGCCGCTGGTCACGTGGGATTTGCTTGGGTCGTTGTCCGACCTGAGGATGAGGCGGGACCAGGGGATTTCGTCCTGCGGGCTATCCCGCGGGCGTACTGGCACCGCATAGGTTCGGGTCATCGCCGCGACGCCGGGAGGGGACGTTGCCTGCTGACCTGCCACCACTGCTCGACCGGGCGCTTCGCCTGGCGCGGGTGGATTTCGCGCCGCGCCACCGCCAGCCGACGGGAACGCGGGTGATCGTCGCGCTGATCGTATCGGTGGTGGCGTCGCTGGCGGCCGACGCGCTCCTGGTGGCGATCGGTACGGCGGTCTTCCCCTCGACCAAGGGGTACGGCCACTTCCAGTTCTCCGACTACGCCAAGCTGACGATCATCGGCGTGGTCATAGCGTGTGTGGCCTGGCCGGTCGTGACCAGGATCAGCTCGGCGCCACGCTGGCTGTTCTTCCGGATGGCCATCGCGGTAACCCTGGTCCTGTGGCTGCCGGATCTCTATATCCTGTTCCGGGGCGCGCCGGGTCGCGCGGTCGCGGTCCTGATAGTGATGCACCTGGCCATCGCCCTGATCACCTATAACTGCCTGGTGCACATCGCCAGGGTGGAGCCAGCCGCTGGCTCGCACGCGAGGCCGCCTACCTCCGACCCAGATCGTTTCGTCAAACGCGGGAGCTGAGGTTATGCCCGGCCGCAACCGGAGGTTCTTTCCCGAACCCGTCGCCGCTAAGGTGCCGGAGATCACCCTCCTGTTCTGGGTGATCAAGATCCTCACCACGGCGGGCGGCGAGGCGACATCGGATTACCTGGCCCTGGACCTGGGCAGCCGGCTCGAGGCGGGCTGTATAGAGGCCGGTATCTTCGTGGTCGCCCTGGTGTGGCAGTTCCGGACGCGGCGCTACGTCGCGGCGGCCTACTGGCTGCTGGCCTACGCCATCGCCATCTTCGGCACCGGCGTGGCCGACGCCATGCACCTGTTCGTCGGCATCCCGTACGCGGGCACCACGATCTTGTGGGCCGTGGTGCTCGCGCTCGTCTTCTGGCTCTGGTACCGCAGCGAGCACACCCTGTCGATCCACAGCATCTTCACCCGGCGGCGCGAGATCTACTACTGGTGCGTGGTGTTCGCCACCTTCGCGCTGGGCACCGCCCTGGGCGACTTCACGGCCACGGCCTTGCACCTGGGCTATCTGGCCTCCGGGATCCTGTTCTTCGTCGTCATCTTGATCCCCGCGCTGTTCTGGTGGCGCTTCGGGCTCAACGCGGTGGTGGCGTTCTGGTTCGCCTACGTGATCACCCGGCCGCTCGGCGCCTCGTTCGCCGACTACTTCAGCAAGCCGCACTCGCTCAGCGGCGCCAACTACGGCGACGCCACCGTGGCCGTGATCACCACGCTCATCGTGGCCGTCCTGGTCGGCTACCTGTCCGTGACCCGCCGCGACATCCAGCGGCCGCAGGAGCAAGAACCGGGTCGTCTGGCGACGGTTAGGGACGATGTCCTGGGTAGGTAGCCCACCATGGTCAGGATGAGGCGCTGGGTTGCTGGGCAGCGCAAGAAGGTCGTATGGTCCGAGCCGAAACTACCGCCGTACGTCAAAATCAACCCCGATGCCGTCTCCGGCATCGGGGACACCATTCAGCCCGGTGACCTGTCGATGGGTGCGGCCGCCCAGGAGTTCCTCCTGGCGGAGGAGGACGAGGACGAAGAGACGACCTGAGGAGCGTTATGCAATACCGGTCGCGAGTGCAGGCCTTTTGGGCCTGCGCGAGCGATCGGTGCGGGTGAGCGGCCAGCAACCACCGCGGGTTCTTTGCATAACGCGAACTTTTCGCATAAGACACGACGCCTAGCTCAGCTGGGCCCGGATCGCCTCCAGGGCGGCCCTGATGTTCTCGACCGAGTTGGCGTAGGAGAACCGCAGGAAACCCTCGCCGTACGGGCCGAACGCGGTGCCGCCCAGGGCGGCCACTCCGGCCTCGGCTAGCAGCCGTGCCTGGAGTTGCGCCGCAGTCTGTCCGGTGCCGGTGATGTTGGGAAAGACATAGAAGGCGCCCTGCGGCTCCAGGCAGCTGATGCCGGGGATGTCGTTCAGGCCCGCGACGATGATGTCCCGGCGGCGGCGGAACTCCGCGACCATGTCGTCGACCGGCTGCCACGGGCCCTCCAGGGCCGCGATCGCCGCGTCCTGGCTGAACGCCGACGTGCAGGACACCGAGTTGATGGCCAGCCGGGTGATCGGCTCGACCAGGGCGGGCGGGAAAACGCCGAACCCGAGCCGCCAGCCGGTCATGGCGAAGGTCTTGGACCAGCCGTCGAGCAGGATCGTGCGGTCGGCCATGCCGTCCACGTCCAGGACGCTCGCGTGCTCCGGGCCGTAGCGGATGGCCCAGTACACCTCGTCGGTGAGGACGGTCAGGTCGTGCCGCATCGCGATCTCCGCGATCGCCTCGCAGTCCTCGCGGGTCAGCGCGCTGCCGCACGGGTTGTGCGGTGAGTTGATGATGAGCAGCCTGGACCGGTCGGTGACCAGCCGGGCGAGTTCGTCGGTGTCGATGCGGAAGCCGTTGCGCTCGCGCAGCGGGACCGGGACGGGTACCGCTCCCGCGAACGAGGTGATCGACTCGTACATCGGGAAGCCGGGATCCGGGTAGAGGACCTCGTCGCCCTCGTTGGCCAGGGCGAGGATCGTGAAGAACATGATCGGCTTGGCTCCGGGCGTCACGACGACCCGATCCGGCGTGGTACGCATCCGGCCGGTCCGCTCGAGGAAGGCGGCCACGGCCTCGCGCAGCGCGGGGATGCCAGGTGCGGGCACGTAGTGGGTGTGCCCGGCCCGCAGCGCCTCGGCGGCGGCCTCGACGATGTGGCTCGCGGTCGGGAAGTCAGGCTCGCCGATCTCCAGGTGGATGATCTTGTGGCCGGCGGCCTCCATGGCCTTGGCCCGGGCGAGGACTTCGAAGGCTGACTCGGTGCCGAGTCTGGCCATGCGGTCTGCCAGCCGGAAGTCTGTCATGGCCTGATGATAAGTCTGAGGCTGTTTGGTGATAAGAGTCAGGAGTGTCGCGATCTCCGCGATCTTGTCCGTAGCCCGGCCGGCACGTCACTCTAGAGGTCGGTGCTGCACAAGGAGGTGCGGGAATGGGCGATGGGCCCGTGGCACGGTCGGACGCTAGGCAGTTGTATGCCGCCGCGGAGGCTGATTTCGCCCGGTACGAGGTGGTCAAGGACCTGATCGACGAGTGCATCGACCTGTCCCTGAACTACCGCCAAAGCGGGCACCCCGGTGGCTCCCGGTCCAAGGTGCACATGCTGGTCGCGCTGCTGCTGTCCGGCGCCATGCGCTGGGACCTGCTGCGGCCATGGCACCGGTTCGGCGACCGCTTCGTGCTGTCCGCGGGTCACACGGTGCCGTTGGTGTATGCCACGCTGGCGGTGCTGAACGAGGCGGTACGGGCCCGGTACGCGCTGTCCGGGTCGCCTGATTTTGCGTTCCCCGATGACGGCCGCTGGGCGCTGACCTGGGAGTGGCTGCTGCGGCTGCGCCGGCACGGCGGGCTGCCCGGCCACGCCGAGATGGAAGGCCGGACGCTGTTCCTGAAGTTCAACACCGGGCCCTCGGGGCACGGTATGCCGCCCGCCGCCGGGGAGGCGCTGGCGCTCCGCCTGGCCGGAGCGGGCGAGGTGAAGGTCTTCGTGTTCGAGGGCGAGGGGGGGCTCACGCCCGGCTCGGCGCACGAGACCAAGAACACCGCGTGGGGGCTCGGCCTGGACAACCTGGTCTTCCTGGTCGACTGGAACGACTTCGGCATCGACCCGCGGCCGGCCTCCAGCGTGGTGGCCGGCACGCCGGTGGACTGGTTCGCGCCCTACGGCTGGCGGGTGACCGGCACCGAGCACGGCATGCAGTGGGGACCGGTCACCCGGACGGTGCTTTCGGCGGCGTCCTGCGGGTCCGGTCGATACGCCCACGATGGCCTGGTTCGTCACGCAGAAGGGCCGCGGCTACGGCAAGGTCGACGCGGCCAGCCACGGCACGGCCTGGCCGATGAACGCCTCGCAGTTCTGGGATGTCCGCAAGCGGTTCATGGAGCGGTACGGCGTGACCTACGAGGGCGTGGACTCCCCCGCTCCGGCCGACCCGGACGCCGTGCAGGCGCAGGCCGCCGCCAACCTGGGCATCGCGATGAGCGTGCTGCGCCGGGACGAGGACCTGGTGACCTGGCTGTCGGACCGGCTGCTGGCGATCGCCTCGACGGTCCCGGGTTCTGTTGACGGGTTCCGGCTCGGCCGGCCCGAGGTCTTCTCCGACCGGCGCATCTTCGACGTGTCGTCGTATCCCGACAGCATGTGGAAGAAGCCGGGTGAGAAGGCGCCGAACCGGGCGGGGCTGGGCGCCTGGGGCGCGTACGTGAACACGCTCGCGCTGCGTGACTACGGCCGGCCCCTGTTCATCGCGGCCTCGGCCGACCTGGCCGAATCGACCAATATCGCCGGGTTCGGCCAGGACTTCGGCGGTTTGCCGGGCAGCGGCTGGTACGAGCGCTCGTCGAATCCGTTCGGGGCGCTGCTGCCCACGGAGATCACCGAGTTCACCAACGCCGGGCTGGTGGCGGGGCTGGCCACGGTGAATCTTTCTGCTGACCCCTTCGATGAGTTCGACGGGTTCTGGGGGGCATGCTCGACCTACGGCTCGTTCTCGTACCTGAAGTACGGGCCGATGCGCCTGTTCAGCCAGCTGGCCCAGGACAGCGAGCTGAAGGTGGGCAAGCTGCTGTGGATCGCCGGGCATTCGGGCCCGGAGACGGCCGAGGACTCCCGCACCCACTTCGGCATTTTCGCCATCGGCGTCACCCAGCTGTTCCCCGAGGGGCACGTGATCGACCTGCACCCGTGGGAGTACAACGAGGTGCCGGTCATGCTCGGCGCGGCGTTCGGGCTCGACGTGCCGATCGTGGCGCTGCACCTGACCCGGCCGCCGGTGGAGATACCCGACCGGGAGGCGCTGGGCATACCGTCCCACCTGGCCGCGGCGCGCGGCGC
The DNA here is from genome assembly GCA_963801155.1 of uncultured Actinomycetes bacterium. Classification (GTDB taxonomy): domain Bacteria; phylum Actinomycetota; class Actinomycetes; order Streptosporangiales; family Streptosporangiaceae; genus Palsa-504. The sequence continues at coordinate 5,478 of CAWDEB010000005.1, read as the reverse complement.
GTACGTGCTGCGCGACTACCGATCGGATCAGCCGCGCGGCGGGACAGTCTTCGTCCGCGGCACCATGCCGATCCGGAACGTGGTCAACGTGCTGCCGTCGCTGTCCGACCGTGGCCTCAACGTGAAGATCGTGGCCGCCTTGAGCCCGCAGCTGTTCGCGCGGCAGCCGTTGGCGTACCGGGAGTCGGTGGCCGGGCCCTCGGACCGGCTGGATGCCATGGTCATCACCAACGGCGCGTTCAAGCTGATGCGGGAGTGGACCGACGGGCCGCTGGCCCGGGAGTACTCGCTGTCCTCGGACTGGGACGACCGGTGGCGGACCGGTGGCTCGGTCGCCGAGGTCATCGAGGAGGCGCACCTGGACGAGGCGTACATCCTGGCCGCGCTGGAGCGGTTCGCCGCTTCGCGGCCGGACCGGCTGCGCCGTCTCCGGGAGCTGGTCGACGGCGCCTGACCGGCCTAACGGCTCAGCCGGCCCACCGGCCCAACCGGCCCACCAGCCTCCCTTTTCGGACAAAAATACGAGCTGGCCGTCATTAACGCGGAGGATATGGCTTATAAGGAGCATTTGGCAGCTGCCCGGACCCTCCGCCGAGGCCTAATCCTCCGTGTTGCTGGGGCGCTGGCGTTTTCGTGGTACCGAGGGGGCACGGCAGCAGCGGCGTGGGGCGCCGACCTGGAAGAGCTCGGCCATCGCCCGCGCGTCGGCCGCCGCGCCCGGCCTGACCGTGAACTGCGCCGTCGCTAGACGTCCAGGATGAACCGAACGGCCGGGCTCAGGCCGGCCAGGGTCTGCGGGCGGATGTACTTCTTCTGGTCCAGCTGCTGACCGTGACCACGGCGGGTGAAGTAGGAGTGCAGAGCACGGCGCGGCCGGTCGCTGCGGTTCTGGGTACCGCTGTGCCACAGGTGGCTGTTGAACACGACGACCGTGCCGGCCGGGCCGGTGAGCAGTACCTCGTCGGGGTGGGGGGCGGCTGGATCGGCCAGTGCTAGGCGCGGCACGGTACCGAACCGGTGCGACCCGGGCACAATCCGGGTGGCGCCGTTGCTGCCAGTGAAGTCGTCCAGCAGCCAGATCGAGTTACAGACCTGGTAGTCGCCGGGCTCGACCGGGCCGACCCAGTCGCCGTGCAGGTTCTGGCGGCCCCGGCCGGGCAGCGCGGCGCGGAAGTTCAGCGAGGAGAGCTTGAAGTCGCCCAGCACGTGGGCCACGCAGGCCAGCACCCGGGGATGGGTGAAGCAGGGCCGGAACATCTCGCCCTTGTTGACCAGGTTGGCCAGCCGGTCGGTGCCCGTCTCCTGATGGACCTCGATCCCAGCCTGGTCGCCCTCGGCGGCCAGCAGCTCGGCCAGCTGGGCCCGGATCGCCTCCATCTGCCCGCCGTCCAGGATGCCGGGCAGTGGCGCGTAGCCGTCACGGTCGAGCCGGTCGGCGGTCTCCGCGTCCAGGGTGGATTCGGTGATACCGAGCGCAGCGAGCGCGGTCGCCATGTCCATAGGCGCCATGTCCATCGGGGCCTCCCGGGAGCCGGCCGCCACCAGGCTGGGGCGGGCGGGCGACCCTGCCCAGCTTAGGTGCGACTTGATTGCGGTACTCCCGATCGGCCACCGAATCCGTGGCGCAGGAGGTGATCGGCCACCGAATCCGTGGTGAGCACTCGCTCTCCCCCGGTGAATCCCCCCGAGATTCCCCCCACTCCCCCAGCGGAACACCCCGCCCGCGCGGCGACCGTAGAGGCGGGAGCGGGCTTCCGCAGCATACCGTGCCCCGGCCGTCCGAGAGGCGGCTGGCGGGAGACGACAGTCATCTGTGGGCCAGCCGGGCGATGACCCGGTGAGGGAGGCGGGGAGGTCACCATGACCAAGCTGAACGTGATCGACGCGCGATGCGCGGCGCTCTTCGTGTCGGAGCTGCAGCAATCGGACGCCCCGACCGGCTACGCGGTCGCCGAGGCCGTGCAGCGGACGGTACTGCGGTTCGGCGTCCGCGGTTGCGAGGGCCGGATGGCCCAGGAGTTCGGTGACCATCCAGAAGCAGCCATGCACCGCATGCGATGGGTCCGTCAGCTGGTCCGCGAGATGCCGATCAGCTCCCCCGCTCTGGCCTGCTACGGCAGCCAGCGCGCCGCCTGACTAGCTGAGGGCAAGCCGCGGTCCTCAGCCGCGCGGACCCTTAAGCGGACAGCCCGGGCTCAACCGGGCGTCAGCACAGGCTCACTCGCCAATTAACGGCGGCCAACGACGATTCCGTCCAGCTTCCGCCCGGCGCGGGCGGTCCGAGATCTGAGCTCAACAGTCAGCGGAGGTTAACTCATGGGGTACCAGGCCATCGTCGAGCCCGGGTTCCGGATGCCGGGGAATATCCGCACCGCCCAGAAGCGGGACGCGTGCGGTGGCGGCAAGTACGAGGTCCGGTGGCAGCCGAAGTCCGCCCATAACGCGTCCGCCCTGACCTCCTCGCTGCCCGACGATGGCCTCGACCTGACCGGGCTGGTCGGCGCGCTGGAGCGGCAGCCGACGCCCGGCGCCCCGCGCTCGTACCGCGTCGCGGAGTTCACTCAGGCCGCGGACCCTCGGCGGACCGCGGTGGCCGACTACCTGCGCCGTATGCCGGACGGCGGCCCGGCGGAGTTCTGGCTGCTCGGGGCGTCTGCCGAGCAGACCAGGCGGCTGACCGAGGCGTTTGGGCAGGTTGGCGCGGCCACGCGCTTCGCGACGGCGGATCTGTCCGGTCCGGATGCGATTGATCTCGGCCGCGGTCCGCTGAGCGCATGCGCCTGCGATCTCGTCGTCGTCGACGCCCGGACGACCGCGCTCACCGCCGCCTCATGGGTTCTGCTCCGGCGACTGCTGCTGCCGGGTGGACTGGTCCTGGTCCGGCACCCCGATCCCGGATTCGCGCACCCGGGGCCGGGCTGGTCGAAGGTGGGCGCCGGGCCGCACGGCGCGCTGTGGGCCGCACCGCCCGGGCTGTTCGACGACGAAGCTGCCGATCTCGCCGGCCCGCGCTGGGTGATCGCCGGTGAGGGATCCCTCGGTGACCTGTGGGCCGACCAGGCCGCCAGGAACGCCCGAAGGCTTGCTCTCCGGCCTGGAGGCGTCGGCTGGCTGTGGTCCGGCCAGGCCCAGCAGGAGATGAGGGCGCTGCGCGCGATCGATTTCTTCGGCGACTTCCGCGGGCCTGCCGGCGAATCCGGCCGCGATCCCCTGGGTGTGCAGCCCGTCACCCGTTTCCTGGCCCTCCTCCGGGCCCTGGCCGCAGCCCGGAAGGAGCAGGCGTGCCCATGCCGCCTGACGATCATCACCTGCGGCGCCACCCTCGACGTCCGGGCCCCGCAGGAGACGCTGCTGTGGGGAGCGGCCCGGGCCATGGGCCGCGAGCTCGATCCCGCCCTGCGGCTCGACGTGCGGCTCGTCGACGTCGGCGGGCTCGCGGACCTCCCGACGCTGAGCTGGCTGGCCCGGCACGATGTCCGCGAGCGGGCGCTGGCCATCCGGAAAGGCCGACTGCACGCGCCGCGCCTGGTGCACCGGCCGGTCGCGGCGTCAGGTTAGGGCCGGGGATCGGTCTGCTCAGCGAGTCAGGGCGCTCTCGGCGGCCCGGGCGTACAGTTCCGCAGCCCGCCAGCAGCACCAGGCCAGCACCGACCGGTAGGGACGGTACGGATCGCCGAGCGGCTGGAGTTCCCGCGCGGTCGGCGTCGGGACCTGCCAGGCCAGCCCGTAGCCGCGGCGGATGCCGAGGTCGCCGACCGGCCAGACGTCCAGGCGGCGGAGCTGGAAGAGGAGGAACATCTCGGCTGTCCAGGTGCCGATGCCGCGGACGGCCGACAGGCGGGAGATGATCTCCTCGTCGCTCTCCCTGGCCAGGCCGCGCGGGGACAAGACCACCGTCCCGTCCAGCACCTTGGCCGCCAGGTCCCGCAGCGACGCGACCTTGGCCCGGGACAAGCCGACCGCGCGGAGCGTCCCATCGGACAGCGCGATCAGCGCCTCGGGCTGCACGTCACCGCCGAGCGCGGCGACCAGCCTGCCGTGGATGGCGGCCGCCGCCCGCCCGGCCAGCTGCTGGTAGACGATGGCCCGGACGAGGGTGCCGAAGTGCGACTCCGACGGGCGGCTGAGCCTCGGCGGACCGGTCTGCTCGAGCAGCCCGGCGATGACGGGATCCCGCTCGGCCAGGATGCGAGCCGCGGCGGCGAAGCTCACCTTCCGCGGCGGCGTGACGTCAGAGGTCGCGGTCATGATCCAAGTGTGGCGCATGGTTGCCGGGGGGCGGGGTTGCCTAGGGCGGGGGCGGCCGGCTGGGATAGGACTATGCCGGATAGCCCGATAATCACGCATCCGCTCCTGCGGCTCGGTCGGCTCGCGCTCGGGCCGGGACTGCACGGACTCCCGCCGGGTTCGGCCGAGTCCGGGCTGGTGGTGACGGCCACGGTCGCGGTGCCGGACGCGCCGGTCAGCCGGTCCTACGCATGGGACGTGGCCTGGGCCGACGCTGTCCGCGAAGCCAGTCAGCTCGGCGCCGATCCGGCTACGGCCCAGGCGCTGGAACGTGGCGCGGGGGCGGTTACGGGCGGCGACGCCCAGGTCGTGGTCGCGGCGAACGGCGAGGCGGTGCTGACCTGGCGGCTTCCGCCCGGCGCCGGCGTGAGCTCGGTACGGGTCGGGCCGCTTCCCCACCTGCAGGAGGTGGCGGACGCCGCGGCACGGCGGCCGGCCTACGTGGTGGTGCTGGCTGACCGTGACGGCACCGACATCGTCGCGCACGTGGTCGGCGACCAGATTCCGGCCCGCCGGTTCGAGGTCGGTGACCGCCCCGGCGCGCAGCACGATCCTCATCCGGACCGGCCGCCCGCGCAGCATCACGGCGAGCGGCACGCCGACCGATAGCGAGCCGGAAGGCGGCGGCCAGCGCAACGCCGAGTTCATCGCCGCACGAGTGGCCGAGGCCGCGGACAGCGTGGGGGCGCACATCGTGCTCGGCGCTGGCGATGGGCACATCCTCGATGCCATCGCGGCTCACCTGCCCGAGGCGGTCGGGCCGGTGACGGCGATCGCGGGCGGCCGCGCGGCTGACGGCCTCGACGACCATCTCAGCGCGGGTATCAGCGCCGCCCTCGACGAGATCACCGGCGCGGCCATCGGCGCGGTCGGGAACCTGGTGGCCTCACGCGCCGAGGGGTCGAGCCCGGCCGCGGTCCGCGGCATCAAGGCCGTCGCGCAGCAGCTGGCCGAGCAGCAGGTCGCCGTGCTGCTGGTCTCGGCCGACGTGGCCCGGGACGCCGCAGTGGGCTCCAGCTACCGGATCGGCGGCCGTCCGACCGAGTTCCTGGTCGACGACTCCGATACCGGCGTGGAGGTGCCGTTGGACGACGGCCTGGTATGGGCCGCCGTGCACCAGGACGCGATCGTCGTGCAACTGCCCGACCGTGCCGGCCCGCTGGCCGGAGAGCCGGCCGCCGCGCTGCTGCG
>CAWDEB010000004.1:0-62372 GCA_963801155.1 uncultured Actinomycetes bacterium | reverse complement strand
GTTCGGCGCGGAATTGTCACAGGCGGGCAGGTAGACACCGGTGACGCTGAGTTACCAGGAAAGTGGTCATCGGGGTTCGGAAACCGCGGTACCTGGGTACTCCACGGCGGTCGGCCGACCCAGCCAGAGGCCTCGGCGAGCCCCACAGAAACCCCACAAGTCCGCGACGCGGCGGCCGATCCCCACAGGAATCCCACGGACGAAACGGCACACTCCGGTACACTTGTTATGCGTGTTAAAGGTACGGAAAACAGCCGGTCAGCAGCGTTGATGCGCGTGAGCTGGGCTGTCGGGGCCTTTTCCAGGTAAGTGCTCTCGGGATGATAGACCTCCTGAAAAGCGGATGCTCAGCCTTTCATATTCCGACGCTGGCGAGTGATACCATCTTGGGCCGCAGGTTGGCGGTGCCGCAGCGTGAACGCCGATTGACGCAACGCTTAGCCGAAGATCTTGTCCATTACCTCTGCGCCCTGGGTGAGCGCGGGACGGATCTCGTGGCGGTAGACCGACTCGGTCGTGGCCGTGCGATCGTGACCGACTAGCAGGGCGATGTTCTCCACGGGGACGCCGGTCGCGGACAGGACCGACACGAAGGTGTGCCTCATCTCCCGGGGCACCCAGTCTTCGCCGAGGCCTGCGTTCTTGGTGATTATCCGGAAGGCGCGGATCACGTTGTTCGCGGTCAGGGGGGTGCCGATCCTGGAGGCGAAGATCAGGCCGTGGTCCTGCCAGATTTCTCCGGCCCTGAGCCGGTCCCTGGCCTGAAGCTTCTGCTGCTGCCGCAACGCCTCGACGCATCGCTGCGGCAACGCCAGGGTTCGCCGTGACTTCTCGGTCTTGGTATCGCCGCCATCCCGCTCGGCGCGCCAGACGTAGATTGCGTAGCGGTCGTCACCCGATCCCGGCAGCCTCGAATCCGGCGGTGGTGACGGGCTGCCATCCCGTCGCATCGTCTACCCAGGTCACCACGTGATCCCAGCGCAGCGCGCGGGCTTCTTCGGTGCGGATACCGACCAGCAGGCTCAGCGCGACGTAGGCGTGCCAGCGCGTCGGCTCTGCCGCGGCTAGCAGGGCCTTCGCCTGGTCCAGGGTGAAGCTCTTGGACGGCCGTCCGCTGCGGCCCCGCCAGAGTTCTCCAGCCCTCAGCCGGTCCCTGGCCTGAAGCACATGGTGCTGCCGCAACGCCTCGACGCATCGTTGCGGCAGCGCCAGCGTTCGCCGTGACTTCTGGGTCTTGGTGTCCCCGCCATGCCGCTCGGAGCGCCAGACGTAGACCGCGTAGCGGTCATCTCCCGCTCTGGCGGCATCGAATCGGGCCGTGGTGACGGGCTGCCATCCGGTCGCATCATCTACCCAGGTCACTACGTGATCCCAGCGCAGCGCGCGGGCTTCCTCGGTGCGGATGCCGACCAGCAGGCTCAGCGCGACGTACGCGTGCCACCGAGTGGGCTCTGCCGCGGCCAGCAAGGCCTTGGCCTGGCCGAGCGTGAAGCTCTTGGACGGCCGCCCGCTGCGGCCTCGAGGAGACTTCACCAGGGCCGCTACGTTACGCCCGACAAGATCGTCGGCCTCAGCGTGCCGGATGGCCCGCTCCAGCGAGTTACGGGTGATCTGGAGCGAGCGAGTGGAATAGCGGGTCACCAGCTCGCCAAGCGCGGACCGGACATCGCCCGCAGACAGGTCACGCAACGGCCTGGCGCCGATCATCTCCAGCACCGGCTCGAGCAAGCCCTCGTAGAGGGTGCGGGTCCGCTCGGAGGTGCCATCCAGCCCCTCGCCCAGCCAGTCTTCGACGGTCTGCCGCACTGTGTAGGTACGCGATGACTTGACCCCCGCGTTCAGTTCTTGGTGCAGCGCATTGAGCTTGGCACGGACCTCTTGCTTGGTCTTGCCGGAGACCTTCCGCCGGATGCGTTTCCCACCGGGGCCATGGCCGAGCGAGACGGCACCCATGTACCGGTTCCTGGCAGGGTCGAAGTAGATGCCGTCCTCGCCGTGCCCGCGGCGGCGAACTGTGATCTCGGACATAGCGGGAGCGTAAACACTTTGGCTCCCAGTTTGGCTCCCCAGCCACTCCGCCCGAATAGGTTCTAGGCCTATGACCTGCGCCCCGACCGCGACTCGAACGCGGGACCTACTGCTTAGGAGGCAGTCGCTCTATCCGCTGAGCTATCGGGGCCCGACGTCAGCCTACCGGCGATCAAGGCCGATCGCAGCCCTCACCAGGTCGTCCGGCCCGGCCGGCCGGGTCACGACTTCGGCCACGTAGCGGACAAGGGATCTGGACGAGGCCGACGTCGCGCCGGCGACTAGAGCGAACCGGGCGCAAACCTTAGTCAGACCTGAACGTCTTCAAGGACAGGTCCTAGTAACTGGCCGGGCATGATCTATAGCAGAGTCCTTGCTCTGTGCGTGGCCAGCGTCCCTGCCGCGGCCGCGCGGACGACGTCGAAGGGTCCGCGTCGATAAGGCAACCCTGCAGCCTTATTCGCGCGGACCCTGGCGTCTGGCGGGCCGGGCTAGCGCGGCGTGCTCTGGTCCGGGCGGAACGCGGGGCCGTGACCGGGCACGATGAGCGTGGCGAAGGACAGCAGGCGGGACCGGCTGGCGTGCAGCGCGGCGGCGTCGGTGCCGAGCGGGTCCTCGGGGGGACCATCCGCGCCCCACCAGGCGTGCGTGCACACGACCACATCGGTGGCGGTGGAGGCCACGGTGGAGATGTCCTCGTTGGTGTGGCCGGGGGTGCGCAGCAGCCGGACCGAGGGGGCGAGTTCCAGGCCGTCGGCGTCGCGGTCGACCCAGCGGTCGCCTACGTACATGGCCCAGTGATCGTGGATCCTGGCCGCGGGGAACAGGGCGGCGTTGACGGTGTGATCGGGATGGTGGTGGCTGAACACCACGTCGGTCACGTCCCCGGCGGCCGGGCCGTGCTCGGCCAGCGCGGCGAGCAGGGCGTCGCGGGAGGCCACCATGCCCGGGTCGACGACGATGACCGCGTCGCCGTCCATGATCAGGGTGACCGTGCCGGCCACCCGCTCGTCGTCGCCGTCGCGGCCGACGTATCCCTCGTGCAGCACGTATAGCGAGGCGGATCCGCCCGGCGCGATGTTCAGGTCAGTCACGAAGCTGACCTTACTCATCTAGGGGAGGCCGAACGGGAGGGGCAGGCCGTCCAGGGCGTGCGCGCACAGATCGTCTTCACGGTCGGCCGGGAGCGCGGCGATGATCCTGGCCACCAGATCGCGCAGGCGCTTGATGTTGGCGGCGAACACCTCGAACACCTCGGCCTGGGTGACGCCCTCGCCTTCCTCCACTCCGGCGTCGGTGTCGGTGACCAGGGCCAGCGGCACGTAGCAGAGCGCCAGCTCGCGGGCCAGGACCGCTTCGGGGTGGCCGGTCATCCCGACCAGGGTCCAGCCCTGGGCGGCGAACCACAGCGATTCGGCGCGGGTGGAGAACCTCGGCCCCTCGATGACCACCAGCGTCCCGGAGCCGGCGGGAATCCAGCCGTAGTCCCGGGCGGTCTCGATCGCGACCGGGCGCAGGGACGGGCAATAGGGATCGGCGAACGGAACGTGGCAGGCGCCCTCGTCGAAATAGGTCTGCTCGCGGCTCCTGGTGCGGTCCACCAGCTGATCGGGGATGACCAGGGTGCCCGGCCCGTAGGAGGGGGTCAGCGAACCCACCGCGCTGGGTGCGAGCACCCGCCGCACGCCGACTGAGCGCAGCGCCCACATGTTCGCGCGGTAGGGGATCTTGTGCGGCGGGAACCGGTGGTCACGGCCGTGCCGGGGCAGGAACGCGACCCGCTTCCCGGCCACCTCCCCCACCGTGATCGGGTCGCTGGGCGGGCCGAACGGGGTGTCGATCTTGACCTCTTCGGCGTCGTCCAGGAACTCGTAGAAGCCCGAGCCGCCCACGACCGCGATACTGGCCAGGTCGGCCATGCCGATCAGGCGACCTTCTCGCTGGACTTGGCCGAGCTCCCCGAGGTCTCGGACTTCTTGGCGGCCGTCTTGTCCGCCGACCCGTTGCTGCCCGAGGTGGACGCCGACTCGCTGGGCTGCTTGTCCTTCTTGGCGTCCGAGGCCGAGATAGAGCCGTTCCGGCTGTCCGTGCGGTAGAAGCCCGATCCCTTGAACACAATCCCGACCGGGGAGAACACCTTCCGGAGCCGGCCGCCGCAGGCGGCGCACATGCTCAGCGGCTCGTCGGTGAACTTCTGCACCGCCTCGAGCTGGTCACCACAGTCGGTGCAGGTGTACTGATATGTGGGCACGGACCCTCCTTCACGCGGGCCTCAGGTTAGCACTCGCGGTTATCGACTGCTAAGCATATCCAACCACGCAGGCACGTCCTAGATTCCGCGCCCGGAGCGGGGCGGGAAGAAGGGCCGGAGCGGGGCGGGGAAGGAGAGCCGGAGCGGGGCGGGGAAGGAGGAGAACTGCCGGCCTGGGACGGCAGCCAGGTGATCCCCGGCCCAGGGCGGACCGCCGCGCGGACCGGCGTGTCGTGCGGTTCGGCCGGCACGTGGCCGAGGAGTTCGTCGTCGTACAGCAGCGCGATCACCGGGATCAGCGGCCCGACCCGGGCCAGCGCGCGATCGTAGCTGCCCCCGCCGCGCCCCAGCCGGTTGCCCGCGCGGTCCACGGCCAGCGCGGGAGCCAGTACCACGTCGGCCCGGGCCACCGCCTGCACCCCGCGCGGCGGCTCCTCCGGTTCGCGCAGCCCGCGGGGCCCGGGGACGAGCGAATCCGGGCCCTCGTAGGAGGCCCAGTCCAGGTCCCCATCCGGGCGCAGCAGCGGCAGCAGCACGTACGTGCCGCGCTTCCACAGCGCGTAGACCAGCCCGCGGGTGTCCGGCTCGGCGCCCACCGAGTAGTACGCGGCCACGGTCCCGGCCATCTGCAGCGCGGGCAGGGACAGCAGCGCGTCCCTGATCAGCCGCCCGGCGTCGCGGCGCTGATCGGCGGCGAGGCCGGACCTGGCCGCCAGCAGCCGTGCGCGCAGGTCAGCCTTGTCCTGCCGAACCTCGGACACGTCGCCACCGTACCGCGAGCCAACGGGCGCGGCACTGCCTGGACTCCCCGCGAGCCAAAGGGCGCCGACATCGACTGGACTCCCCCGCGAGCCAAAGGGCGCGGCGCCGACCGGACCGAGGAGCGACGAAGGAGCGACGAGGGAAGGAGGCGCGTCAAGAGCGCCCGGAGGCGAGCAGGACAACAGAGCGCGCCGGAGGCAGAGCGGGCGAGACCAACACTGCGCCGGGGATTCGCTACTGTTCTGACATGGGTGATGTGACCAAGGCCGTGATTCCCGCGGCCGGCCTGGGCACCAGGTTCCTGCCCGCGACCAAGGCGACGCCGAAGGAAATGCTGCCGGTGGTCGACAAGCCGGCCATCCAGTACGTCGTAGAGGAGGCCGTCGCGGCCGGCCTGGACGACGTGCTGCTCATCACCGGCCGCAGCAAGCGCTCCATCGAGGATCACTTCGACCGGGCCTACGAGCTCGAGGAGGCGCTGGCCGCCAAGGAAGAGTACGAACGGCTGTCCCAGGTCCGCGAGTCCAGCGAACTGGCCGCCGTGCACTACGTGCGGCAGGGCGATCCGAAGGGGCTCGGCCACGCCGTGCTCTGCGCCGACCGGCACGTCGGCGACGAGCCGTTCGCGGTGCTGCTCGGCGATGACCTCATCGACAGCCGCGACCAACTGCTGACCAGGATGATCGAGGTGCGCAAGCAGTACGGCGGCAGCGTCGTGGCGCTGATGGAGGTCGACCCGGAGCAGGTCTCGCAGTACGGCTGCGCGGCCATCACGCCGACCGCCGAGCAGGACGTGGTCACGGTCACCGACCTGGTCGAGAAGCCGGTGCCCGGCTCGGCGCCGAGCAACTGGATCCTGATCGGCCGGTACGTGTGCGACCCGGCGATCTTCGCCGTACTGCGCCAGACCCCACCCGGCCGGGGCGGGGAGATCCAGCTCACCGACGCGCTGCTGACCCTGGCCAGGACGAGCACGGCCGAGGGCGGCGGTGTATACGGAGTGCTGTTCCACGGCCGCCGCTACGACACCGGCAACAAGCTGGACTACCTGCGCACGCTGGTCCAGTTCGCCTGCGAGCGGTCCGACCTGGCCGAGGAGATCGTGCCCTGGCTGCGCAAGTACCTGGACAGCCTCCCGTGAGCGAGAGGGAGACACGGAGCGACGGCCACACGCACGTGGCCGAGGGCGAGACACTGACCTCGGTCGAGGAGCACCTGGCCGACATCCTCGGCACGATCCGCCCGCTGGCGCCCACCGAGCTCAGCCTGGGCGACGCGCACGGGCTGATCCTGGCCGAGGACGTGACGGCCGCCAGCCCGCTGCCGTCGTTCGACAACTCGGCGATGGACGGCTACGCGGTCCGGGTCGAGGATGTCGCTGCCGCGTCGGAGGAGAACCCGGTCACGCTGCCGGTGGTGGCCGAGGTGGCGGCGGGTGACACCGGGGCGTACGCGCTGCCGCCAGGGCACCAGCATCCGGATCATGACCGGCGCGATGCTGCCGCACGGGACCGAGGCCGTGGTGCCGGTCGAGATGACCGACGGAGGGCGGGCCCGGGTCGCGATCCGCGCGAAGGTGGACTTCGGCCACTCGGTGCGGCTGGCCGGCGGGGACGCCAAGGCCGGCGAGGTCCTGGTCACGGCGGGCACCAGGCTGCGGCCGATGCACATCGCGGTGATCGCGGCGGCCGGGCGGGGCACGGTCCTGGTCCGGCCGCGACCGCGGGTGGTGGTGCTGTCCACGGGCAGCGAACTCGCCGAGCCCGGCACGCCGATCATCCCCGGCCGGATCTGGGACTCCAACAGCTTCATGATCGCCGCCGCGGCCCGCGAGGCGGGCTGCCTGGCCTACCGGCAGGCCATCGTGCCCGACAACCCCGAGCAGGTCCTGCCCGCGATCGAGGACCAGCTGGCCCGGGCCGACCTGCTGATCACCACCGGCGGGGTCAGCATGGGCGGCGAACACGACGTGGTCAAGGCCGCGCTGCGGCAGCTCGGCACCATCGAGTTCCGCAAGGTCGCGATGCAGCCGGGGATGCCGCAGGGGTTCGGCACCGTGGCGCTGCCCGCCTCCGCCGCTCCGGAGCGCGAGCGCCGCGGGGGCCTGCTGAGCCGGCTCGCGGACCGCGGCGAGGTAGCGGAAACCCCGGTCCGGGCGGGCGAGCACGACCGCGTGCCGATCTTCACCCTGCCCGGCAACCCGGTCAGCGCCTTCGTGTCGTTCCAGATCTTCGTCCGGCCCGCCCTCGGCGCGCTGCAGGCCTACGACGGGCTGGGCCTGGAGACGGTCCGGGCCGAGCTGACCGGGCCGCTGCGCTCGCCGCCGGGCCGGCGTTCGTTCATGCGCGGGGTGCTGGACCGCCCGGCCGGGCGGGTCGCCCCGCTGACCGGCCAGGGATCGCACCAGGTGGCCACGCTCGGCAAGGCCAACGCGCTGATCATCGTGCCGGAGTGGACGGTGCAGATGGCCGCGGGCGAAACCGCCGACGTGCTGGTCCTGCCATTAGTGAGCAAGGGGCGCGGTACCGCCACGACCTCCCGCGAGCCAAAGGGCGCGGCGCCGACTGGACTGACGAACGAGGAACGAGCGAGGAGGGAACGAGGCGCGTCAAGGGCGCCCGGAGGCGAGCAGAAAACAGAGCGAGCGGGAAGACAGAGCGAGCGGGATAACAGGGCGCGGGCACCACGTTCCGTTCGGAAGGAAAAGTAGTGTGAATCCATGACGGAAACCGGCCTCACACACGTGAATGCCGCGGGCCACGCGCGCATGGTGGACGTGTCCGGCAAGGACGTGACGGCCCGGTCGGCCTGCGCCTCCGGGCGGGTGGTGCTGTCGGCCGAGGCGGTCGCGGCGCTGCGGGCCGGGACGGTGCCGAAGGGCGACGCGCTCGCCGTGGCGCGCATCGCGGGGATCGCCGGGGCCAAGAAGACGCCGGACCTGATCCCGCTGTGCCACCCGATCGGCCTGCACGGGGTCAGCGTGGAGGTGACCGTGACCGACGAGGGCGCGGACATCACGGCGATCGCCCGCACCGCGGACCGGACCGGGGTGGAGATGGAGGCGCTCACCTCGGTCGCCGTGGCCGGCCTGGCGCTGATCGACATGGTCAAGGCGATCGACCCGACCGCGGCGATCACCGACGTGCGGGTCGAGTGGAAGGAAGGCGGGAAGACCGGGCGGTGGAGCCGATGAGGGCGCTGGCGGTTACCGTCTCGAACCGGGCGGCGGCCGGGATCTACGAGGACCGGTCGGGGCCCGTGCTGGCCGGCCTGCTGCGGTCGGCCGGATGTTCCGTGGTGGACGGGCCGCTGGTCGTGCCGGACGGGGACCCGGTCGAGGCCGCGCTGCGAGAGGCGGTGGCCGGGGGCTACGACGTGGTCGTGACCACGGGCGGGACCGGGCTGACTCCCTTTGACCTGACCCCGGAGATGACCCGGCGCGTGCTGGACCGGGAAATCCCGGGCATCGCCGAGGCGCTGCGCGCGGCCGGGGCCGCGGCCGGCGTACCCGCCGCGATCCTGTCCCGGGGGGTGGCCGGGGTGGCGGGCCGGACGCTGGTCGTCAACCTGCCCGGATCCGCGGGGGGCGTGCGGGACGGCATGGCTGTGCTGGCCCCCGTGCTGGAGCACGCGGTGTCGCAGATCCACGGCGGCGATCATGTCCGGGCGAGCAGCTGATATGACTAGCGAGCGTTATGCAAGACCGACTCGCGAGTGCGGGCCTTCCCGCGGGGGGTGCCAGGGGGGTCGGCCCCCCGTGGAGGCCTGCGGGGGGTGCCAAGGGGGTCGGCCCCCCGTGGAGGCCTGCGGGGGGTGCCAAGGGGGTCGGCCCCCCGTGGAGGCCTGCGGGGGGTGCCAGGGGGGTCGACCCCCCGTGGAGGCAGGGCCTGCGCGGGGGATCGGTGCAGGTGAACGGCGAGCAACCACAGCGGGTTCTTTGCATAATGCGACCTTTTGCATCAACGCGGCGCGTGGCATCCGCGGCGATACAGGGGAATGATGGGATCGTGGGACGCATGCGCGGCTGGCCGGTAACCCTTGCCGAGCCTCATCTGCTCGGGGAGCCGGTCGGGCTGCGCCCGGTCCGGGTGAGCGACGCCCGGACGTGGCGCGAGATCCGGGTGCGGAACGCGCCGTGGCTGCGGCCGTGGGAGCCGACCAACCCGGAGACCCCGCTGTACCGGTCCAGTCTGGGCCCGTACATCGCGATGGTCCGGGCCATGCGCCGGGAGGCGCGGCAGGGGCAGGCCATCCCGTGGGTGGTGACGTACGGCGGGGTGTTCGTGGGCCAGCTGACGGTCGGGTCGATCACGTGGGGTTCGGCCCGGTCGGGGCAGGTCGGGTACTGGATCGACGAGGCGTACGCCGGGCGCGGCATCATCCCCACCGTGCTGGCCATGGCCGTGGACCACTGCTTCGGCGTCATCGGCCTGCACCGGCTCGAGGCCTCCATCCGGCCGGAGAACCACGCGTCGCGCCGGGTGGTGGAGAAGCTCGGCTTCCGTGAGGAAGGCGTCCGGGTCCGGCAGTTGCACATCAACGGGGCCTGGCGGGACCACGTGTGTTACGCGCTGACCGCCGAGGAAGTGCCGCAGGGGCTGATGCCGAGGTGGCGGAGCATGGTCCTGGCGTCGCGGCCCGCCCCGGCCTGACCGCTTCCGTCTTTGCTGCTTGTGTCTTTGCCCCTTGCGTCTTTGCCGTGGCCCGAGCCGCTTGTCGTGTGAATGTCGCGACACACCGGCGGCGGTGCTCGTATGAGCCGGGGTCAGCTATTACGTTGCGTCACATAAGCACGCTCCCACGGGAGCAGTGTGCCCGCGATCGGAGCCTGCCGCCGGGACGTCGGCCCGCCCGCGCCGAGGGGAGGATTGTTGAGCAGCGCGATCCTTTACGTCGCGATCGTCGTCATCTGGGCGTGCGTGCTCATCCCCCGTTGGCTCCGGCGGGACACCTCGGCTGCCGTTGATGCTTCTGCGGAGCAGGCCGGGGACGAGGCTTCCGCGGCGGCGGCCGAAGAGGAGCCTTTGCCCGAGCCTGCGCCTGCGCCACGTCGCCTGCGTTCGGCGGCGGCCGCCGAGGAGCGGCGGCCTGTCCCCAATGAGAACCATGGGGCGCCCGCTGACCCGGCCCACCGGCGGGTGCTGTCCGCGCGGCGGCGGCTGCTGCTGATGCTCGTCGTGCTCAGCATCGCGTCCGGGGTGCTGGCGGGCGCGAAGATGGCGGCCTGGTGGGTGATCGTGCCGCCGTCCGTCATGCTGCTGGGCTACCTGCTGCTGCTGCGGTCGGCCGCGCAGGCCGACGCCGAGCGCCGCGAGATGGCGGGATACCGGACCGTCCGCGCGGCCGCCGGGGCGGCTCGCGCTCCGGCGCGACGCCCGGCCCGGGAGACGGCCGTGGCTCTGCGGCTCCTGCGGCCTCCGCGGTCTCCGTGGCTGAGGCGAAGATCATCACCATCCCGGCGGCCCCGGAGCCGGCCGAGGAGGAGATCTACGACCAGTACGCCGACGCCAAGCTGCGCGCCGTCGGCGACTAACTGGATTCTGGCCCTTCGCGCCCTCGCCCGACCTCCGCCGCGCCCCGGCTGGGGCGTTCGGCAGTCGATGGATGTGGCACCGTACCTAGAAGATGCATCTTGAATGAATCCCACAACCGTTCGGCCAGTTCGGCGCGCTGTCTCGTGATCGAGGCTGTGTACCCGCTCTGATGTCAGGCCCTTGACCGGTCCCGGATCCGGGCTGGGATTTCTGGCCGCGGATTACCCAGGGTTCTGCGCCAGCTTGGTCCAGTGGGCCAGGTTGGCGCGGTCGGTGAGCGTGTCGGGGTGCTCGGCGCCCAGGACCCGCTCGCTGACCGGCACCAGCGCGGCGAACTGGTCCCGGGCCCCGGCCGCATCCCCCGCCTGCCCCGGTCCAGGAGGCCAGGTTGGCGCGGGCGGTGAGCGTGTCGGGGTGCTCGGCGCCCAGGACCCGCTCGCTGACCGGCACCAGCGCGGCGAACTGGTCCCGGGCCCCGGCCGCATCGCCCGCCCGCCCGGTGAAGGAGGCCAGGCTGGCGCGGGCGGTCAGCGTCTCGGGATGCTCAGCGCCGGAGACCCGCTCGCGGACCGGCACCAGCGCGGCCAACTGGTCCCGGGCCCCGGCCGCATCGCCCGCCTGCCCGGTCCAGCGGGCCAGGCTGGCGCGGGCAGTCAGCGTCTCGGGATGCTCAGCGCCGGAGACCCGCTCGCGGACCGGCACCAGCGCGGCGAACTGGTCCCGGGCCCCGGCCGCATCCCCCGCCTGCCCGGTCCAGCGGGCCAGGTTGGCGCGGGCGGTCAGCGTCTGGGGGTGCTCGGCGCCGGAGACCCGCTCGCGGACCGGCACCAACGCGGCCAACTGGTCCCGGGCCCCGGCCGCATCCCCCGTCTCCCCGGTCCAGTGAGCCAGGTTGGCGCGGGCGGTCAGCGTCTGGGGGTGCTCGGCGCCCAGGACCCGCTCGCGGACCGGCAGCAGCGCGGCGAACTGGTCCCGGGCCCCGGCCGCATCCCCCGCCGCCCCGGTGCAGTAGGCCAGGTTGGCGCGGGCAGTCAGCGTGTCGGGGTGCTCAGCGCCGGAGACCCGCTCGCGGACCGGCAGCAGCGCGGCGTACTGGTCCCGGGCCCCGGCCGCATCCCCCGCCGCCCAGGTCCAGTGAGCAAGATTATCGCGGGCAGTGAGCGTGTCGGGGTGCTCGGCACCGAGGGTTTCCTCCTTGGCGTGCAGGACCTGCTGCTGCACGGCCAGTGCCGCGGCGTAGCTGCCGTTCGCGCCCAGATACCGGGCCACCTGGTACATCCCGTAGCTGGCCGGGTCCAGCGCGGCCTGGGCATGCGGCAGCAACGCCGCGAACACCGGCCAGGACCCCGGGTCCTCCGGGTCACCAGGCAGCGCGGCCCCGATCACCGCGGCGGCGGCCCGCCGCCAGGCCTGCGCCTCCTGCGCCGGGAGCTGATCCAGCGTGATCGCCTGGACCAGCCGGTGCACCGACACCAGGCCGCCCCGCGGCGCGCTGATCAGCGAGAATCGCCGCAACCCCGCCACCGCCTCATCCCGCGCCAGCTCATCGCCCAGCAACGGCACCAGCAACGGCACCACCACGCCATCGAAGTCCTCAGCTCGCAGCCCGGGGCGCAGCAACAGGCCCAGCGGGATGTCCTCGGCCGCGCAGCACGCCACCAGCCGCAGCAGCCCCGCCGCCGGGCCCGCCCGGCCCAGCGCGGCGAACGCCAACGACCACGTGGTGGTGACCCGCTTGTCATACCCGGCCGGATCCCCCCGGCCCAGCACCTCGGCCCGCCGCGCCCGGAACAACCCCAGATACTCCCCGACCGTCCGGCCCGAGGCCTGCATATACGCACCCGCCTGCTCCAGCGCCAGCGGCAACCCGCCCAGCTCCCCCGCCAGCACCGACGCCGCCTCCTCCTCCGCAGGCCCGGCCGCCCCGGTGCGGTCCAGCAAGAACCCCGCCGCCACCGTCCGGTCCAGCACCGGCACCTCCAGCACCGCCCGGCCCGGCCAGAACCCGAACTGGCTGGTAATCACCACCCGCCCCCCGCCCGCCGGCGGCACCAGCCCCGCTACCCCCGCCGGGTCCGGAACGTTATCGAAGACCAGCAGCCAGTCATCGCGGCGCGCCAGCACCGCATGCACCCGCCCCACCGCATCCCCGCCCCCGGCCCCCAGATGGGCGGCCAGCTCGGCGAACCCCGCCGCCAGCCCCGCCGGATCCTCGGCCGGCAACTGCCACACCACCCCCAGCCCGGCCGCCTGCCGGTAGGCGTACTCCACCGCCACGCTGGTCTTACCCGCACCCCCCAGCCCGCACAGCACCACCACCCCCGGACCCGCACCCCGCCCCGCCGCCAAGCGGGCATCCAGCCCGGCCAGCAGCTCCTCCCGGCCCGCCAGGAACACCGGCCGCGGCGCCAGCCGCACCGCCACCCCCCGCTGCCCGCCGCCATCCGCCGCCGCGTCCCGCCCCCCGCGGCCCCCCGCAGTATGCTGCAGGTCCGTCAGCGCCTGGAACAAGCCCAGCTCCAGCTCCGCGGGAGAACCCACGAGCTGGACCGTGATCCCCGCGTCCTGCACCCGTTCCCGGAACGCCCGCTGCCGCTCCCCGAACACCGGATCAGAAAGGAACACCCCCGGCAGCGGCAGCACCGCGTTCTCATCCAGGACGAACACCAGCCGCGGCACCCCCAGCTCCGCGGCCTCAGCGAACTCCAGCTCCGTATAGGAAAGGCCGGGCTCGTCCCGGACCGGCGACCCGTACCGGAACCCGATAATCCCCGCGTACACATCCGCCCGCCCGACCTGCTCCCGGCAATAACCAGCCGGCTTGTCCTCCCGCGCGGTGAAATACGCCATGTCCGCCACCACGCCGCCCGCCCGGGACACCGCGTGCTCAGCCGCCTCCACAAACGAGCGGCCCGCCGGATACCGGCGCAACTCGGCGGTATGACTCACGAACACCCGCAACGGCCCCTCCACAAACCGTCACGCTACCGCCACCCGCCAGCCGCGCAACCCGCAACGAGCCAGACGTCCACCCGGCCTGGCACACACCGCCCCGCCACATCCCGCACACTGGGCGTACAACACCGGTAGAGAGGTCTTTAACAAATCCCACAACCGTCCGGCCAGCGTGTCGCGTCGACTGGTCGTCGAGGCCACGTATCAGCTCTGACCCGCCGGCCAAGACGCTAACGGTAGATCTGCCGACGATGGCCGGCGTCCACGACCAAAACCACTAGCCGGTCATCGTCAACCGTGTACAGGACCCGGTAGTCACCTGCCACCCTGATTCGCAGAACTCCGTGCAATCCTGTGAGCATCTTCGCGCCCGCGGGCCTTGGATCTTCGCGTAGCGATTCGGTCGCGGCCTTGATGCGCTCGACTATGGGCCGGTCGAGCTTCCGCAGTGCCCGCACGGCTTTCGGGGCGAACTCCAGCGCGTACCGGCGAGACGTCACGTCCCGAAGCCGAGATCCGCCCAGACCTGCTCGGCCGGTACCGGCTCCGCGCCCGCCTCGACCTCGGCCAGCGACTCGCGCGCCGCCTGCGCGTCCGCGAAGTCCTCCAGCAGCTCGCGGAGCTGCAAGGGAGTCAGGCTCTCCAGTTCGGCCGCCAGTTCGGCCGGGACGATCGCGGCGAGCCGCTCGCCGTGCTCAGTGAGATAGACAACCTGACCGCGCGCAGCAACATGCGCCGCGTCGGTAACCTGGCGCGATGCCTCTTCGAGCGGAATCTCGCTCACCTCACCACTGTACGTCAATGGTCCGCCCCCGACGGCGAACTGCCCGGGCCATCTGGGGCGAAATGCGAGGTCCTCATCGCAACCGTCCGGCCAGTTCAGCGCGTCGCCTCGTGATCGAGGCTGTTTATCGACTCTGACACCAGGCCCTTTGCTGAGCCGGTGTTTTGGGCCGCCGACATCCGGAGGATCTGCATTCCAACACTAAACGGCAGCAGTTACGTGTGGTTTCAACCCGGTCCGGATGGCCGTCTTCCAGCCTGCTAGCCATGTCACGGCAGACATTCATATTCGTCGGCTCCCCGGCCCAGGACCACGACCTGATTCACCTGATCGAACACGCACTGGGTGCGTCCTTCAGGCACGATGAAGGCAGCGATCCCTATGTCCGGGTCGGGAGCACCGCGGTGTGGTTGGGGTGGCGAGGGTAAGGCAGCGGGGTGGTGTCCGGGAACCGTCGTTCACGGGCAGGCCTGCGTGACTACCGCGTGCGGACCTTCAGGACCTGCGGCCCGCGGAACGAGATGTTGGGGTGGAAGGTGAACTCCTGGTCCGGCGCGAGCCGCAGGCAAGGGTAACGGCGGGCGAGTTCGGCGAGGGCGATCTGCGCCTCCAGTTTGCCGAAGTTAGCGCCGAGGCAGAAGTGCTGGCCCTTGCCGAAGGCCAGGTGGCGTTCGGCGTCGGGCCGGTGCAGGTCGAACCGGTCCGGCTCGGCGAACGCGGCCTTGTCCCGGCCGGCGGCGGCTAGCCACAGGTACAGCTTCGCTCCCTCGGGCAGGTCGACGCCGG
The DNA here is from genome assembly GCA_963801155.1 of uncultured Actinomycetes bacterium. Lineage (GTDB taxonomy): Bacteria > Actinomycetota > Actinomycetes > Streptosporangiales > Streptosporangiaceae > Palsa-504. The sequence goes on along the minus strand of CAWDEB010000004.1, from coordinate 47,272 downwards.
CCAGCGTGACCGGGCGGGTGGTGACCCGACGCCAGACGGCCACCGACGGGTCGTAGCGGAGACTCTCCTCCACCGCCTGGGGTATCAGGTCGGGCTGCCCGGCGATCTCGTCCCAGCGGCTCGGGTCCTCGAGCAGACGGCGGACGGTGTTGCTGATCAGCCCGGTGGTGGTCTCGTGCCCGGCGAACGACAGCGAGAACAGGATCGAGGCGATCTCGTCCAGGGTGAGCCGGTCCGGGGCTTCGTCGTGGATGGCGATGAGGTCGCTGGCCAGGTCGTCGCCGGGCGTGGCGACCTTGAGGTCGACCAGGGCACGCATGTAGCGGCGGTACGCGGCCATGCTGGTCGAGATCTCCACCTGGTCCTCCGGCGCGGGGCGGCCCCAGCTCAGCGCGGCCCGGTACCCGCACCACTGCTTCAGCTGGCCGAAGTCCCGCTCGGGCACGCCCATCAGGGAGAAGACGATGTTGGCCGGCAGCGGAAAGGCCAGCGCGGCCACCAGGTCGAATTCCGGTGCGCCGTCTACCGCGTCGAGCAGCCGGGCGGCGGTGGCCTCGATGGCGGGGATCATCGCGGTGACACGCTTCATGCTGAATGCGCGGGCGGCGGGCTTGCGCAGCCGGGCGTGCGCCGGCTCGTCCAGACTGGCCATGGAGGGCTGGGGCCGGTGGCCGCCGGCGAGGAGGATCTGCTGGGCTTCGGGCGCCAGCGGGGCCAGGGGGGCCTGGGCGGCAGCCGCGGAGTAGGTGGCGGGGTCGCGGAACACCTCTTCGACGTCCTGATACCGGGTTACGACGTAGTAGCCGATGGAGGGGGCGAAGAAGACCGGAGGCTGGCCCGCGGCCATGACGGCGAACGGGTCGGCTAGGAACTCGGGTGAGAGCGGGTCGAACGACTCGTCGACGGGACAGTTCGTCGTTGTCATCGCGCGCCTCCTGCGGGGCCTCTTGACGGGTGTGCCGCATGCCCATGATGTCGCCGGGCGGAGGCGGCTGTCATCAGGCGACCGGCGGCGCGCCGGTCAAGGAGGCCGACGCCGGCCCGTGCTGCCGATGGGTGGGCAGCAGCACGGGGGCCGTGGCGCCTGGTTGGAGTCGAAGTCCGAGAGCAGGTTGCCGAGGGATCTTGGCGTCCTCGCGGACGTCGGGGCGCGGATCGGGGCGGCCGTCGGTCGCGGGATCCAGCCTGGCTCCGCCCAGGAAGTGAGCACGCTCACTCTCCCGGCGCGCAGCGCGAGCAGGCTCGCGGGTTTGCTACGCTAGCTCAGGTTCTCGGGGCTGTAGCGCAGTCCGGTAGCGCACCTCGTTCGCATCGAGGGGGTCAGGGGTTCAAATCCCCTCAGCTCCACCGAGTTCTTGCAGATTATCGGCAGTGTTCGACTTTCTCCCGCTCGACGTGCGAGCCAAGTTGCAGGCTTCCGGTATGGCTGACACGGCATGGCTGAGGCGAAGCGTCGCAGCTGCGGCGAAGACATCACCATCACCCCGACCCACCAGGTCGCGGACCGGCGTGCACTCCGCGATCATCGGCGAGATCCGGCCGCAATGCATGCCAGCCCAGATCCAGGCGCGCGGATCGAGGCCCCGCCCCAGTCGCCGCCTTGCGACGCGAATTGCGGGTAGCCGAGGCGCTTCATGAGCACGACCCAGGCGCGGGCGATGCCGACGGGGTCCCATCCGGTGTCCCGTGGCTTGCCTGAATACCCGTAGTCCGGCAGCGACGGGATCACCAGGTGGAAGGCGTCCGAGGCGGTCGCGCCGTGGGCGTCTCGGCGACCGCCAGCCGGGCCACGCGGTCCGGGTGGTCGGCGGCCAGGGCGTAGCCGATCCACATCCCGGTGTCGTGGCCGGCCACGGCGAACCGCCGGTGCCCGAGCGCGTCTATCAGCGCGGCCAGGTCGCCGGCCAGGGTGCCGGTGTCATAGCCGTCCTGGGGTTTGCCGGACAGCCCGCACCCGCGCTGGTCGGGCGCGATGACCTGGAAGTGGCGGGCCAGCGCCGGCATCACCAGCCGCCCGTCTCGTCGGGGCTGGTCACCCGCGTGATCCGCGACACCGTGATCGGCCTCATGCTTTCCGGGCTTGGCCTTGTGCCAGCCCGCGCCATGTTGTCTCATTGTGACTACCGGGCCTGGACCCGGCTCGCCGCTGGGCCTGCGTGCAGCAGGCCTGCGACGGGGGCTGCAAAGAAGCGGCCGCCTCACAGGGAGATGAGAAAGACCATGACCGTAACACTGGAGCGGAGCGTCGAGGAGTTCATCGGCGCCCCCCGGCAGCTGTTCATCGGCGGCCAGTGGGCCGAAGCGGCGTCGGGCAAGACGTTCGAGACCCCGAACCCGGCCACGGGCGAGACGCTCGCCTGGGTCGCCGAAGGTGACGCGGAGGACATCAACCGGGCGGTCCGCGCCGCGCGGGCGGCGTTCGAGGACGGGCCGTGGAGCAGGCTGACGCCGTCCGAGCGCGGCCGGATCATCTGGCGGATCGGCGACCTGATCCTCGAGCACGCCGACGAGCTCGCCCAGCTGGAGTCGCTGGACAACGGCAAGCCGTTCGCCGTGGCCCGGGCCGCCGACATCCCGCTCGCCGCGGACCTGTTCCACTACATGGCCGGCTGGGCCACCAAGATCGAGGGCAACACGATCAACATCTCCGTGCCCTACATGCCGGGCGCCAACTTCCACTCCTACACGCTGCGCGAGCCGGTCGGCGTGGTCGGGCAGATCATCCCGTGGAACTTCCCGCTGCTGATGGCCGCGTGGAAGCTCGGGCCGGCGCTGACCACCGGGAACACTGTCGTGCTCAAGCCGGCCGAGCAGACCCCGCTGACCGCGCTGCGGCTGGCCGGCCTGATCGCCGAGGCCGGCGTGCCGGACGGCGTGGTGAACGTGGTCACCGGCTTCGGCGAGACCGCCGGGGCGGCGCTGGCCGCCCACCCTGATGTCGACAAGGTCGCCTTCACCGGCTCCACCGAGGTCGGCAGGCTGATCGTGCAGGCCGCCGCGGGCAACCTGAAGAAGGTAAGCCTGGAGCTGGGCGGCAAGAGCCCCAACATCGTGTTCGACGACGCCGTCGACGGTGCTATCGAGGGCGCGGCCAACGCGATCTTCTTCAACCACGGCCAGTGCTGCGTGGCCGGCTCGCGCCTGTTCGTGCACCAGAGCCGCTTCGACGAAGTGGTCGGCGGCGTTGCCGAGATCGCCAAGGGCATCAAGCTGGGCTCCGGCATGGAGGCCGGCACCCAGATGGGCCCGCTGGTGTCCGAGGAGCAGTTCCAGCGGGTCAGCGGTTACCTGGAGTCCGGCCGGGCCGAGGGCGCCACCGCCGTGGTCGGCGGCGGCCGGTTCGGTGACCGGGGCTTCTTCATCGAGCCGACCGTGCTCACCAACACGCACGGCGACATGAAGGTCGTGAGGGAGGAGATCTTCGGCCCGGTCGTGGTCGCCGCCCCGTTCAGCGACCTGGACGAGATCGCCGCCCAGGCCAACGACACGGTATACGGGCTCGGTGCCGGGATCTGGACCAAGGACATCTCCAAGGCCCACGCCCTGGCCAAGAAGATCCGCGCCGGCACGGTCTGGATCAACTGCTACAACGTCTTCGACGCTTCCCTGCCGTTCGGCGGGTACAAGCAGTCCGGCTGGGGCCGCGAGATGGGCCACGAGGTCCTCGAGGCCTACACCGAAGTCAAGGCGGTCACCACCCAGCTATGAGCGAGCCCTCCCCGTGGGGGGCGGTACCCTCCCCGCCCCCCACGGGCAGCATCGACGCCCAGATCCTGACCACCTGGCGCGCCCTCCTCTCCAACCCCGACCTTGACCCCTCCCACGCGCTGCACGCCATCGACCACCTCCTTGACCAGCGTGCCGGTCCCGCCGCGGGCCAGACGACACCCGCACCGCCGCTGAACCACCCGTTGCCAGCCAGGACCCCCGCCCAGCGCGCTGTCATCGCCCAGGTCCTCGCGATCCTCCTAGACGGCTTAGATCACCCGTCGTCGGCGGTCGTCAGGCGGGATTCAGCAGGAGTTGCAGCGCGGCGAGGATGGGCAGCCAGATATCTTCTGCGTCCTGTGGTGAGTCGGCATGGTCGACCTCGTCGATCTGCAGGCGGACCATGCACCCGCCCGGCGCCGGCCGCAGCAGCCAGGTCAGGTACACGGGCGGGTCGTTCGGCCCGGCTTGCAGCAGGTAGGACAGCCGTTCGTGGCACCGGACGTGCAGGACGCGGCCGATCGCCTCGGCCCGGCCGCCGAGGCGGAACTCGATGGGATCGCCCGGCAGCCACGTGGAGTGCGCCGCCAGGCCGTACAGGTACATGGCGGTCTGGCCCGGGTCGGTCAGCGCCGTCCAGACCCGCCCGGGATCCGCGCGGAGGTAAGCGGCGAAGACGTGTGCGGCGCACACGACGCCGCGCGGCGGACGGCTGGGTTCGGTCTCGTGGGCAGTCACGGCATCGCCGATCGGTGGACCGGCCCAGTCAGGCGCCGATCTCGGTGACGATCTCGAATACGGTCTCCTCGGGCGGCGCGGTGAAGCCGCCTTCGATGCCCTGCTGCAGGCGCGGCATCAGGATCGAGTCACGGAGGCTTTCCCAGCTCTCCTTCGAGTCGTGGACGGCGAAGACGACCCAGCCGTCCGCGGACGGGCCGGCGAAGTGGAGGAGCTGGCCCGTGGGCAGCGTGCCGTCACTCGGGTGGATGGCCGCGACTGATGTCTCGTACTGCTCCCTGGTTGCGCCCTTGAACTGGTGGATAATTCCGTAACTCACCTGGTGTTCCCCCTAGTGCTTCGGGTGATGTACCGCTTTCTCCCGGCGCCGTCGCGGCGCCGATAGGAGCATCCTGACGTCACAGGCGCCTCAGCAGCGCATCACCCGCGTATCACTCGATCGAGTGAGCCACGGAAGGCTCGCCGCCGCGTCCCGCCGCCCGTTCCGGGCCAGCGCCGCCGCCGCGCCCTCGCACGCGCCAATTCCTATTATTTGGATTGGAAAACTTGACTAGAAGGCGTTTGCTTGTCATGCTCGGGAACATGGCGAGTTATCTCGGCACCCGGCGTCGCCACGTCGACTTCCTCACCGTCATCAGCTCCGGCTGTCGCACACGCTGACCGCCTGAACGCCCCTACCTTCCCCGGGCGGCGTCGCGCCCGGACGCGGGTGCATCACTTCTCTCTCTCTCTCTTCATTTCTCTAGCGGCTTTCCCCCTGAGCTGAAAGGCGTTCCGTCATGCCCGAAACCCTTACCACGACCACGCGCGTCGACGTGACCCCGCTGGCCGGCCATATCGGCGCCGAGATCACCGGCGTCGACACCGGCGTCCCGCTGAGCGACGACGCGGTCGCCCGGATCCGCCGGGCCCTGCTCGACCACAAGGTGATCTTCCTGCGCGGGCAGAGCCTGAACTATTGCAGGCAGGTCGCGTTCGCCGAGCGGCTGGGACCGCTGACCCTCGGACACCCGACCCTGGCCTCGCCGCCCGGCCAGCCGCTGCTGGAGGAGATCGACTCGCTCAAGGGCGGGAAGGTGAACTACTGGCACACCGACGTCACGTTCGTCGACCGGCCGCCGGCCTTCACGCTGCTGCACGCCGTGGTGATCCCGCCCATCGGAGGCGACACGATCTGGGCCAACACCGTCTCGGCGTACCGGAGCCTGCCCGCGGAACTGCGCGAACTGGCCGACCGGCTGCGGGTCCTTCACACCAACGACTTCGACTACGCCCGCACCTTCAACCGGGGCGAGCGGGTCGACCCGGCCACCGCGGCGGCCCACGCGGAGTTCGTCTCCACCATCTACGAGACCGAGCATCCGCTGGTGCGGGTGCACCCGGAGACTAACCTGACCGGGATGCGGATCTCGATGGCGGGCGCCTGGACCAGCATCGTCGCCGCCGAGCTGATCGCGGCGACGACCGGCCTCGGCTACCTCATCATGCAGGCGGGTGACTACCTGAACACCGCCCTGGTGTTCTCCGGCATCATCGCCATCGCGATCCTGGGGCTCGCCCTGGACGCCTGCCTTCGCGCCCTGCTCCTCCTGGCCGACCCCAGCAGACGACGGTGAGAGCCGAAGACGATGCTGTTGCGGTCGTGGATCAGCCGGGCGGGTCTGGCGGGGCGGGCCGCGTGGGTGCCGGTGGGCCGGGAGGAGCATGATCCGCAGCGGTTCTGGCTGTCGGTGCTAGGGGTTCTGCGCCGGACGGGCCCGGGTTCGGGACTGGTGCGGGCGGTGACGGCGGCGCCGGACCTGGACGGGTGGACGCTCGCGGAGGGGCTGCTGAAGGACCTGGCACCGCTGGAGGACCGGCTGTGGCTGGTGATCGATGACGTACACGAGCTGGGCTCGGAGGTGCTGCGGCAGCTGGAGCTGCTGGTGATGCGCGCCCCGCCGGAGTTGCGGTTCGTGCTGGCCACCCGGCATGACGTGCGGCTGGGGCTGCACCGGCTGCGGCTGGAGGGCGAGCTGGCCGAGATCCGCGCGGCCGATCTGCGGTTCACCCTGGCCGAGGCCCGGGAGCTGTTCGAGGCCGCCGGGGCGCCGGGTGAGATCGCCGGGCCGGGCCGTGGCGTTCACCGCGGATATCACCGGGCAGGCCAGTTCGGACAGCATCGACCGTGACGCGGTCACCGCCATCCGGGCCGCGATCGCGGCCCCGGCGGCCCGGGCGCCAACCGGGCTGGCCGACGCCGTCACCGGCCCGGCAGCGGTGAACGCCGACGGGTATCGGCTGGCTGGACCGCGTGACCTTATGCTGATACTGCCAACTCGGACAACTCGGAGACCGCCCTCCCTCGACCAGGGGAGAACGGCCACGAGACAGATGCGCAGGGCTGGTAGATGACGCGGCAGGCTGCTGATGTGAGCGTCGGCAAGACGCGCAGGCCGCTTACCCCGGCACATTCCCCGAGCACGGGACCTCCTCGGTGAGCCAGCCTGCCATCCTCCCGGGAGCGCTGGTCGGACGAGACCGGGAGATCGGTTTCCTGCAGGACTTTTTCCGGCAGGCCGCGATCAGCGGCGGGGCGCTGTTCCTGTCGGGAGATCCCGGCGTGGGCAAGACGGCGCTGGTCAATGTCCTGGCGGGCTCGGCATCCGCGTCGGGCACGATGGTGGTGCGCGTGGCCGGCGCGGAGTTCGAGGAGGAGATCGGCTTTTCCGGGCTCAACCAGGCGCTGCTCCCGCTGCTTGGCCACTTCCGCGAACTCGACCCCACCCACCGGGACGCGCTGCGGGCGGCCCTCGGTCTCGGAGCCGGGCCCGCACCAGAGGGGCTGCTGGTATCCAACGCCGCGCTGGCCCTGCTGCGGCACGCGGCCGCAGCAGGGCCGGTTCTCCTGATCGTCGACGACCTGCCATGGATCGACCGGGCCAGCGCCGGCGTGCTGAGCTTCGTGGCGAGAAGGCTCGGCGGCAGCAGGGCAGGGCTGCTGACTGCCTGCCGGACCGGCGCCGAAACCTACTTTGACCGGGGCGGCCTGCTGGAATATGAGCTGAAGCCCCTGGATGACCAGGCGGCTGACCACCTGGTGAGGACCAGGTTTCCCGGCCTCGATCCCCGGGTGAGGAGCCGGGTGCTGGACGCGGCGCGGGGCAACCCGCTCGCCCTGCTGGAGTTGCCGCAGGCGCTGAGCGATGCGCAGCGCTCGGCGGGGGAGCCGCTTCCGTCGGTGCTGCCGCTCGGTCAGCGCCTGCAGGAGCTGTTCACCTCCCGGGTCATGCGGCTCCCGCCCGCGACCCGGGCGATCCTCCTGACCGCGGCCCTGGAGGGCACCGGGGATATCCGGGTGCTGGAAGCGGCGGGCGGCAGCGAGTACCAGCTCGACGATCTCGCCCCGGCCGAGCGCGACCAGCTGGTACGGGCGGACGAAGGCTCGCGCCGCATCACCTTCCGCCACCCGCTCATCCGCTCCGCGGCGGTCGAAGCATCGACCCTGGGCGAACGCCGGCGTGCCCACCAGGCGCTGGCCGCCGTCCTCGCCGATCAGCCCGAGCGCATGGCCTGGCACCTGGGTGAGGCGTGTTCCGGGCCGGACGAGCGGGTGGCCAGCCTCCTCGAGGATGCCGCGCACCGCGTCGGCCGTCGCGGAGACGCCTCCGGCGCCGTGGCCAGGCTCACCCGGGCCGCCGAGCTGAGCCCGGGGGCGGCGGCGCGCAGCCGCCGGCTGGCGCTGGCGGCGTATATCGGTGCGGAGATCATCGGCGAGATGAGCGGCACGGCGCAACTGCTCGAGGCGATGCGGCAAGCGGGCCCGCAGGCGAGCGATCCGATGCACTACGCGCCGGCGGCCGCCTTCGTGATGCTCAACGCCGACGCGCACATCGACACCATCCATCGGCTCCTGGTCGGCGCCATCGAAGGCGGGAACCACGGCTACGACGCCACCGGTGCCGAGCTCGTCAACGCGATGTGGGGCCTCGCCATGGTCTGCTGGCTGGGCGGGCGCGCCGAACTATGGGAACCGTTCCTGGCGATGATGCGGCGGCTTACCCCCGAGCCGCCCGCGGTGCTCGCGCTGCAGATGGACACGTACATCCACCCGGTCCGCACCGGGGTAGCCGCGCTGCCGCGGCTCGATGCCGCGCTGCGGGCCGTGCCGCGCGAGACGGATCCGCACGTCATCGAGAACGTTGCGACGTGCGCGACCTACGCCGACCGCCTGTCGGAGCTTCGCGAGCCGCTGTGGCGGATGGTGCAGCGCGGACGCGCGGGCGGGCCGGCGAGGAAGCAGCTGACAGCCCTGGCGAACCTGTGCTTCGACGACTTCGTGCGGGGCGACTGGGGGAAGCCCAGGAACTCGCGGCCGAAGGGCTCAAGGTCGCCGAAGAACGCGCCGGACGGTTCTTCGGCTGGTACTTCCGCTACGTGCAGGCGCTGCTGGCCGCCGTCCAGGGCAGGTTCGACACGAGCCGGGCGCTCGCCAGCCAGATCATCGGCTGGGCCGGGCCGCGCGGGGTCGGCTTGGCGCAGGTCTGGGCACATTATGCGCTGGAGCTGGCAGATCTCGGCGCGGGTGACTTCGAGGGCGCTTACCGCCACGCCACGGCGATGAGCCCGGCGGGCACGCTGGCGCCCTATGCCCCGCATTGCCTGTGGGCCGTCATGGACCTGGTGGAATCGGCCATCCGCACGCACCGGCAGGCCGAGGCCGAGCGGCATGTGCACGCCACGCGAGAGGCTGGCATCGCGGCGCTTTCCCCCCGGCTGGCCATCCTGGTGGCGGGGTCGGCGGCCCTCGTCGCCGACGATGATCAGGCTCCCGCCCGGTTCGAGGAGGCACTGAGCCTGCCCACCGTCGGCCAGTGGCCGTTCGATGTCGCCCGGGTCAGGCTCGCCTACGGCGAACGGCTTCGCCGGCTCCGGGCCACCAGCGAGTCCAGGATCCACCTCGAGGAGGCCCTGGCCGCATTCCAGAAACTGGGCGCGGCGCCCTGGGCCTCCCGGGCCGAGCTGGAGCTGCGGGCGACCGGGCGCACCCGGATGCCATCCCGCGTGCCGGACACCGGTGCCCTGACACCCCAGGAACTGCAGATCGCTCGCCTTGCGGCGTCGGGCATGACCAACAAGCAGATCGCGGAACGGCTCTTCCTGTCTCCCCGGACCGTAAGCGGCCACCTCTACCAGATCTTCCCCAAGCTGGGCATCACGACGCGAGCCGCCCTCCGCGACGCGCTCGACGGCTCCTCCTTAAGGCGCCGCGCTCTCCGCCGCTTTCTTCAGGTCGGCGGCCCACCCGTCGAGTGCCCGCTGCGCGGCGCCGGGGTCCGTCTCCCTCAGCGCGATGGCCGCGGCTCCTCTCGCCGCGAAGCCGGCCAGGACCTGCGACCTGCCGAGACGGCCGCAGATCACCCACGCGTGGTAGGCGGTGATGTCGATTCCCTGGCCGGACCACGCCAGCCGGCTGCTGGGCACGAATTCACTGACCCGTGCGCAAAGGCGAAGGCCGTCCAGCTCGAATTCAAACTCGCTGTCCGGCTCCAGGTACCCGCGGCCAGGAACCGGAGCACGAACATCCCGGATGCCAGAGAAATCCCGCTCCCAGCGGGAGACGGTGACCAGGCGCGCGAAGGTGACCGCGGAAGCGGCCAGGACGACGAGCTCACTGCACGCCCAGACATCCGAGCACCCGGGAGAGAGTCCGGCGGGCCAGCGAAGATCACCACCCACCTCGGGCTGAGCCGGATCATCACGGCCGGACGGGCCGGTCATGGCCGGCGAGGCACACGTTCGTGCCGCCAGGCCGCGACGCTCATCGCACACTCTTTCTTTCTCAGGCGACCCGGCGGCCAGTCACTCCTCCCGCCCCCGTCATCCGGGGACGGGAGGAGTCATCGACAGGCCGGGCCGCTGGCTGGACGGGTTATTTGAAGAACCTGAGGAGTTCGGCGTTGATCTCGTCGGCGTGGGTCCAGCACAGGCCGTGCGGGGCGCCCTGGATGGGCACGTACTCGCTGCCGGGGATGAGCTCGTGGGTCCGCGGCCCGCAGGCCTCGATGGGCAGGACCCGGTCCTCGGTGCCGTGCAGGACCAGCACCGGGATGTCGATCTTGGGCAGGTCGGCCCGGAAGTCGGTGTGCCAGGTGGGCACGCAGGCGATCGTCCCGGCCGGCGAGGCGCCCACCGCGGTGTTCCACGCGTCCTGGACCTCCTCGGCGCTGATCCGGCTGCCCAGGGTCTGGTCCAGGTTGAAGAAGTTCTTGTTCCACTCGGTGAAGTACGCCGCGCGGTCGGCGGTCAACGCCGCCTCGATCTGGTCGAAGATCTCCTGCGGGACACCGTTGGGCGTCTCGGGGGTCTTGAGCAGATACGGCGGGACGCCGGAGACGATGGCGGCTCGCCGGACCCGCGAGGTGCCGTAGCTGCCGAGGTAGCGGGCGATCTCACCGCCGCCCATGGAGTGCCCGGCCAGGTCGAACCCGGACAGGTCCAGGGCGGTGACGAGCTTGTCGAGGTCGGCGGCGAAGGTGTCGTAGTCGTACCCGGTGGAGGGCTGGCTGGACTTGCCGAAGCCGCCGGTCGTAGGTGATGACCCGGTGCCCGGCGGCGATCAGGGCCCGTTCCTGGCGTTCCCAGGCCCGGCCGCTGAGCGGGAACCCGTGGATCAGCAGCACCGGGCGGCCCGATCCGTGGTCTTCGTAGTACAGCTCGACCGGCGCGGAGTTCTCCTGGCCGACAGCGACAAAGGGCATGACATTCTCCTCGGGGGTCGTTGCGGGTTCTCGCCGCCCGCAGGCAATGCGGTTCTGTCGTGGTCAGGCTGGGACGACGTAGGGGAAGGTGGTGGCGCGCTGGTCCTTGGTCGCCGACGGCTTGAGCCCGGAGGGCACGGCCATGTTGGTGACCAGGGACAGCATGGCTTCGGGGGCGTTGTCGGCCCGGGTCCGGCCGTTGAACCCGGTGAACCCGTAGACCGCCGGGGTCCCGACCACGTAGGGCAAGACGTCCGGGAACAGGCTCCGGGCCACTGCTTGCCCGTACCCGGCCGGGTCGTCACTGGTGGCGGCGGCCGCCACCAGGGCGGCGACCTGCTCGCCGATGTACTTGGCGGCGGCGTCCACGTCCTCCGACGGGTGCCGGGTGTTGGCCGGGTTGGTGAAGTCGGTGTCGTTCGGCCAGAAGATCGGCCACATCATCGGGTGCCCGGCGCGGTTGATCTGCCGCCAGCCGCCGGAGTCGGTGGCCAGCTTGGTGGCAGCACCATACGCCGGTGCGGGCACCGGGGCACAGCTGCGGGTGCTGGTGGGAGACCTCGAGCACGATCGACTCGACGAAGCTGCCGGCGAAGCTGTTCTGGGCGCCCTCCGGCCGCCATCCGGACAGGTCCGGCGCGGTGCCCTTGGCCACCGCCTCGTTGATGATGGCCAGCAGCGACAGGTCGATATAGAAGGCATCGGCGATGCGCCCGGCCCATAGCCGGGCGCCGCCCGCGGCGGCCGCCTGGCCGGTCCGGCCTTCCAGTACCAGCTCGCCGGCCGCGGAGTCCTCGCGCGCCTGTTCGCCGGTCAGGGTGTGCAGCCGCAGGGCCTGCTGCCCGTCCGCGTCCGGTTCGGCGAAGGACACCCGCCAGGTCACGGTCTCGAAGGCGGCCCCGTCGAAGTGGACCTTGAACTCATAGCGCGCCTCGGGGTGGAAGCCAGGCTCGGAGTGGAGACCGTTGACGTTGGAGTTGACGTCCATGATGAACACCGTGCTGCCCGGCCCGGGAAACACGTACAGGTCGTCGAGGTACAGCTGGCCGGTCTGAGCCGCCAGCGGCGTGTCGAGATGGTGAGACACGGGGATGTTCCTTTCTTTCTGCTCTTTCTGCGAGCCGGAGTAGCCATGAGCTTGCCGTGAGATGACCGCCCCTAGCACCGGTCAAATGACTCGTTCGCCTCGCCTGCGAGGCTCTTGAGACCCGGCTTGAACCGCGTGTCATGAGGTGCCTCCGGTAGTCACCGCGGCGGCCGCACCGTGGCGCTGGCCACCCCCAGGTCTGAGCATCACCCAGGCGAGCGCCGCCGTCATCACCTGACCACGTGAGTTCCTGGCCGCGGCAGGCCCGGGCCGGGGCGGGGACGGGTGAGATCCTTTGCCCGGAGCTAAACAATCACGTGTTCGGGTGATGCCAGCCGACGGCATCCGGAGCAGGCTGGTTCCCACGCCCGGGAGGAGCCGATGAGCATCGTTCAGTTCACTCGCTTCCGCCTCACGGCCGGCCGGGAGGCGGCCGTGCTGGCGGCGCGGCACGCATCGCTGCGGGCGTGCCAGGGGTCCGAGCCGGAGCTGCGCGGCGCCTACCTGATCCGCCTGCCCGGCGGCGAATGGCTCGACATCGCCGTGTGGGCCGGGCGGCCGGGCACGGAGGTCTTCGATGACCCGGCGCAGGCGGCCTCCAGGGCCGCGTTCTATGGCCAGATAGACGAGCTGCTCGGGGAAGAATGCGGGATCCTGGTCGAGGACGAGGGCGCGGCGCAGAGCTAGAGTCCCCTTTCCGCCGCGAGGCGGGCCAGTTCGACTCGTGAGCGGATGCCGAGCTTGGCGAACGCGTGCCGCAGGTGAGTGTTGATGGTGTCCGGGGACAGGAACAGCTCGCTGGCTGCCTCCCGGTTGGTCAGCCCCCGGGCCACGAGTTCGGCCACGGCCTCCTCGGACCTGGTGAGGCTCGCCCAGCCATGCTGTGGCCTGGCCACGCTGGCCTGCCGCTTGCGGATGCCCAGCGCGCGCAGCGCGGCGCGGACTCGCGCGGTGTCGCGCTGCGCGCTGACCCGGGCATAGAAGTCATAGGCCGCTTCGAGCTGGGCTGCGGCCTCCCCGGCGGCTGACCGCGCGGCCAGCATCCTGCCCAGATCCTCCCGGGCCGCCGCCTCCAGCAGGCGGTCCTCCCCTGCCGCGGCCCGCGCGACCCCCTCGCGCAGTGCATCTGGCTCGTCATCGATCAGCGCCCGGGCATGCGCGGCAGCGGCCACGAGCGTGTCGCTGTGCGGGTTCTGTCCGCAGAGGGTCGCCGCTGCCTGCGCGAACGCCCGCGCGGACTTCTCCTCGCCCGCGCCGAGCGCGATCCGGACCAATTGCGGCAACCGGTGATGCTGGGTGGTGGCGATATAGAAGACCCTCGCCTCGAGCTGGCCGCGGATCGGTGCCAGCGCCCGCTCGGCCGCCGCTGCGTCACCCGCTGCGTCGGCGGCCAGTGCTGCGGCCCAGTGAAAATCGGGAAAAACGCCGGGGGCGACGGGACCATAGCGAGCGAGCGCCGAATGCGCCTGTGCCGCGTCACCGCGGCGCAGCGCCACCTCGACCATCACCGACAGGGGAAGCGCTGTCCGGTGCGGGTAGCCCAGCTTGGCTGGCAGGTCGATCACGCCGCGCGCCTCGGCGTCGGCGTCCTCCAGCCTTCCCTGGCTGAGCAGCATAGCCGCGCGCAGCCGCCGGTACCGGAACACCAGCCCCGCCCGGCCCTCGTCCCTGGCCGCGGCCAGTGCACCGCGCATCGTCCCCAGCGCTTCGCTGATCCGGCCGTCAGCGGCGAGCGCCGTCACGACCATCTCTTCGGGCAGTCCCGCCATAGGCTGCGCGGCGTCCAGCGCCGCCCTGGCCCGGGCCACCGCTTCGCCGCTCCGGCCGCGGTGCAGCGATGCCTGCACCCGCCACCAGTTCACCACCGTCAGCTCGTCGGCCCGGCCGCTCTCGGCGACCGCCTGCCGCGCGTGCTCCAGCGCCCGGTCTGCCTCCGCAGCTTGGCCGTGCCAGATCTTCGGCACCTGCTCCAGGGCGGTCAGGGTGGCGCGGACGGCCGGGTCGACGGACGGATCACGCAGCAAGCGGACGGGCACCGGAACCGGGTACGTGTCCATCTGGTCAACCACCAGAGCCTGCCTCAGCTGGAGCTGCAACTCCGCCTCCACAGCGGCGGGCAGGCGGCGGCGGGCCAGGTAACTCTCAAAGACATCACGAGCCTCTGCGGACCGTCCCGCCAGCCCCAGGGCCTGCACGGCGGACAGCACCAGCTGGGGCCGGTGCTCATCATCCTCACCGGCCAGCTCCAGTACCCTCAGCGCCAGGTCGGCCGCGGCCCCCGGAGATGACGGAGCGAGCTCGTTCACCGCCTGATGCATGACGGCGACCGCCGCCTCGTCACCGGGAAGCGCTCCCATCGCCAGCTGCCCAGCAACCCGGACCGCCGACGCGCCGGTGCGCCGCAGCGCGTCGGCGGCGTCGCGGTGCAGCGCCACCCGCGCCGAGGCCGGCAGCCTGTCATACACCGCCTCGCGTAGCAGGTCATGGCGGAACGCCAGCCCCGCAGACACTTCTACCAGCATCTCGGCCCGCAACGCCTCCTCCACCGCGCCCAGCAGCAGGCTCGACGGCTGGCCGGTCAGCACCGCCATCTCGGCCACCGAGAACTCCCGCCCTAGCACCGAGGCGACCTCAAGCAGCCGGCGCGCACCGTCGGACAGTGACCGCAGATGCCGGGCAACCGTCCGGACCGCTCCCGGCACCTCACCCTCCGAAAGTCCGGCCCTCCGGCCGGCCTTCAGCAACTCCAGGATGTAGAACGGGTTCCCGTCGGCCCCGGCGATCCGCTTCCCGAGATCCGCGTCGCTGCCGGTCACGCCGGTATCCCGGGCCAGGACAACCGCGTCGGCCATCGGCAGCGGGCCCAGGTGCAGCCGGATCGCTCCCACCTCGGTAAGCCGGTCCAGCAACCCGTCCAGTGCCGGGCGGGCCGGCAGCGGACGCAGCGCCAGCAGCCACCCCACCGGGTAGGAGAACAGCGACAGCGGCAACGACCCCAGCGCGAGCAGCGTCGCGGCGTCCGCCCACTGCAAGTCGTCCAGGACGACCAGCACCGGGCGGGACGACGCCGCTCGCTCCAGGGCGGCCTGCATCCGCTCGATCACCGCCAGCCGCTGATCACTGAGGCTGCGCAGGGATCCAAGCTCACCGGAGGCCAGCACCGGCGGCTCACTCGAGCCGAGCGCGCCGAGCAGCGGCGCCCACGGCGTGACCTGATCCAGCTCATCCGCACCGCCCGCGGCGACCAGCAGGCCCCCCGCCGCCGCGCGGCTCCGGGCCTCGGCCAGCAGCCTCGACTTGCCAATACCCGCCGCGCCTTCCACCACCACGACCCCGCACGCACCCGCTCGCAGCGAATCCGCCAGCTCCCCCAACCTGGCCAGCTCGGCCTCGCGCCCGCGCAGTGGTGTCACGCCCGCCTCAGATCCGCGGCCGCCTGTTCGTAGGTGCCGCCGGCGTCCTGGGGGGCCGCTACCAACCGCTGCAGGCCGTTCGGATCGTCTGCCGTCATAAACGGTAATTCTGCGGAACCGCGGGCGGTGATACCACAGCTCGTGCGGTCAAATTTGACGCCAGCCCGTTCTGCCATGGTGCGCAAGGTGATGCGCCCCGATATCGGGCTCGCGCTTATCGACCTCCACCCGTCCGGGGCGTGACCCGGGATCCCGGTCACCGGTGCGGGCGGGCCTTGTCGTGCGTCATGCTCTCCACGCCGACGGCGGCGGAGTGGAGCAGCTTGTGCGACAGGTCGGACAAGGCGCGGGCGATGGCGATCTCTTCTCCGATCAGCGCCACGTCCAGGTTGGCCGGATTCAGCTTCGCCTTGCCGCGGCCCGAGAAGTTACGGTTATCAGCCCTGGTCAAGAAGGCCTCGGCGTCGGTCTCATCGTCGATCTCGGCGACGAACACCGCCATCGACCAGCGATCGTCAGTACTCATGACGCCACCTCCGTCAGTTGGTCCCGCATGGCGCACTCTCCACGCCGAAGGTCGTCCGGCCTAGGGTCCTCCTGCCCTGCGGCAGGTGCCCTTTGTCATGCCGGCGGAGCCAGTGCCCTCTTTCTGATTGGCGGTCACGCGGCGTACGGCCTGCGTGCCCGGCGGCGGCGTTCGCGCGTCCGTTCCTCACCGTTAAGCCCGCCCCAGATCCCGTACCTGATCGAGTTCCGCAGCGCGTAGTCCAGGCACTGCAGACGCGCGGGGCACAGCTTGCAGACCGCCTTGGCCTCCGCTTCGCGGATCTCCCGTTCCGGCCGTGCCTCATTGTCGGGACCGAAGAACAGCGGCGCATCCATGCCCCGGCAGGCGGCCCTGTCTAGCCAGCTCATATCCGGCCCTCCTGGCACTGCAGGCGGCCCGGTCCCGTGGCCCTGACGTCCCGGGGCGCGAGCCCGGGCGCACCTTGCTGCTTCTGTACTTCCAGTACCTGAGCATCGGGGCGGCGGTCCGCTCCCGCCAGGGGCGAAAGTCCCGCCTGCCCATGACGTTCTCTCCAGTCCCACCGGACGCGGGACCGCGCTCAGCAGGCCAGGCGGCCGGCCGGGTCACACGGCTGCACCTTCAGCTCGCGGTCCAGGTTCGTGAGGCGCATGATCTCGAGGAGCCAGGGCCGCGGCGACATCAGCCGCAGCGCGCAGCCGGCCTGCCCGGCGTACCGGTTCAGGCGCACGAGCGTGCCCAGGCCCCGGGCGTCGCAAAAGCTCAGCGAGGCCAGGTCGAGCACGACGAGCGTGCTGTGCCGGTCGATGACATCCCGCACGTAGCCGAACGCCTGCTCCGCAGAGGCGAGGTCCAGCTCGCCGGTGAAGGTGACTACGACCCCCGTCGGCGTCCGGCCGGAGCTGAGCGAGAGCAGCCCACCGGGCTGGGCTGTGGCTGCTTCACCCCGCTGGTGCGCGGTACCGCTGGCGGCACCGAAGATACATCCCTTCATCAAAACCCCTCCCCTGGTGGCGAGACGGTCTCAGGTAAGCCGTTCCCGGATACAGGGCCGGAAGTTGGGTCTTGTCCGGGCCGTTGGTCCCAAGCCGGGCATCTATCCCCGGCCGGATGGGGGCGGTAAGGCCACGGCCCGTTCGGAATAATCAAATTGACCGAACGGCCCGTGGTATCACTTCCGCGCCAGGAGGTGCCGAGCATGGAGCACCTGGTCACGAGCGAGCCCGTCCCGGCCTGGCTGCGCGAGCTCGCCGCCGCGGCCGGGACGATGCAGGTCCCTCCGCGGCTGCGGCCGCCCGCCGGCGGCGGCAGGCGGTCAGCCGTCCTCGTCCTGTTCGCCACGGGCCCGAACGGGCCCGATGACCCGGACCTGCTGTTCATCCAGCGCAGTGAGGGCCTGCGGCGGCACGCGGGCCAGCCGGGCTTCCCCGGTGGGGTCATCGACGCCGCGGACTCCGGCCGGCCGGGGCGGCGCTGCGTGAGGCGGCCGAGGAAGTGGGCGTCGACCCGGACGGGGTCGAGGTCCTCGGCACCCTGCCCGAGCTGTTCATCCCGCCGACCGGATTCCAGGTCGTCCCGGTGCTCGCCTGGTGGCGGCGGCCGTGCGCAGTGGCGCCGGTCGATCCTGGTGAGGTGGCCGCGGTGGAACGGATCAGCGTCAGCGAGCTGGCCGATCCCGGCGTCCGGCTGATGATGCACCGGCCCAGCGGGATCGTGCTGCCCGCGTTCCGGGTCAGGGGGATGCTGATCTGGGGGATGACCGCCGCGGTGGTGGACGGGCTGCTCGCGCTCGCTGGATGGGAGCGCCCGTGGGACGCCGCCACGGTGGTGGACGCGACCGGCGTCAGGGATCCTTAGGGGTTTTTAGAGGTTGAAGCCGATGGCGCGCAGTTGCTCACTGCCGCTGTCGGTGATATCGGCGGGCCGCCAGGCCGGTACCCACTGCCAGTCAACCCGGAAGTCCTCGATGCCGCCGAGCGCGGTGAGCCCGGCGCGGATCTGGCTTTCCATGACGCTGGTCAGCGGGCAGGCCGCGGACGTGAGGGTCATGGTGATGACCGCGGTCTGCCCCTGGACCGCGACAGCGCGGACGAACCCGAGATCGACGATGTTCACGCCCAGGTCGGGGTCGATGACTTCGGACAGCGCCGTACGAACGGCGGCGGCTCGCTCGTTGGCCGGTTCCGCGGGGAGCGGCAGGCCGCGTGGCGGGAGCGGGCGGCTCGGCGGGCTCCGCGGGCTCCGCAGGCTCCGCGGGCTCCGCGGGCTCCGCGGGCTCGGCTCGGCGGGCTCGGCGGGCTCGGGCGGATCCGCGCTGGCCGTGGCGTACAGCCCGGCCGGCCGCAGGACGATCCGCACCCGGCAGGTCGGGCTGTGGATCCAGTCCGCGGCACCGTAGGCCTTGCGGCGCACCCGGACGATGTCCTCCGCCGCGCTCGCACTGCCGTCGGCCACGATCAGCAGCGCCGGGTCGAGACCCGCGCCTTCCGCCTGCACGATGGCCCGGTCGAGGAGCCGGGCGAGGGGCTCGCAGGTGCGGCCGGGGCCGAAGCGCAGCCTGGCCCGGCCGGAGATGACGGGCTGGCCCACGATGGCGCGCAGGGCGGTCCGGGCGTCATGCTCGGCGATCCGCAGCTGCAGCTCGCCGACGTGCAGTTCGGCGGCGAGGGTCATGCGCTCACCGGCCGATGTCCACGTAGATGGTGCCGTCGTCGCCGACCTGGCAGCCGTAGCTCTTCAGCGCCGCGTCGTCCGGGTTGATGCCGAGGCCGGTGACGGCGTTGAACTCCCACAGGTGCGTGGCGCAGGTCAGCGTCGCGCCGTCCAGGTCGCCCTGGTCCAGGGCCGATGCCTGGTGCGGGCACTGGTTGGAGTAGGCCCGGATGGTCCCGTCGACGTTGACCAGCAGGACCGGCTCGCCGTCGACCATCACGGCGGTCATGTCGCCTTCCCAGAGCTCATCGAGGTTGATCGTGTCACGCCAGCGTGCGGTCATCGCCCGTCAGCCCGCCCGGGCCTGCCCGTCTTCCAGCCCGGCGAGGAACCGTTCCCTGGCCGCCCGGGCGTGGCCGGCCACCTCGGCGGCCGGCACGCCGCAGGCTGCCTCCAGGATCGCGCCCAGACCGAGCGCCGCGTCGTCGGCCGCCCGGACCAGCGGCCTATCCACTTGGCCAGCACGGCTGCCCCACGCCGCGGTGCTGGCCGGACCGGTCGAGGACAGCTTCCGGAAGCGGCTGGCGCCGCTGCCGGAAGCGACGCGGCGCCTGCTGCTGGTGGCCGCGGCGGAGCCGGCGTCGGATCCGGTGCTGGTGTGGCAGGCGGCGGCGGCGCTGGGTGTCGGGGCCGGGGCCGCGGCGCCCGCGGCCGAGGCCGGGCTCATCGAGTCCGCCGGGCGGGTGCGCTTCCGTGATCCGCTGGCCCGGTTCGCGGTCTACCGGGCCGCCTCGCCGCAGGAGCGGCGGATCGTCCATCATGCCCTGGCGGTGGCCGCCGATCCTGATACCGATCCCGATCGGCGCGCCTGGCATCGTGGGCATGCCGCACCGGGTGTGGACGAGGAAATCGCGGCCGAGCTGGAACGCGCCGCGCCGGCCGTGCGGGCCAGCGGCGGCCTGGCTGCCGACGCCGCGTTCCGCGAACGGGCCGCGGAGCTGACGCCCGCCCTGGGCGAACGGGCCCGGCGGGCGCTGGGCGCAGCGCAGGTCAAGTACCAGGCCGGTGCGGCCGAGGGGGCGCGGCGGCTGCTCGCCCTGGCCCAGGCCGGGCCGCTGGATGAGGTCGGGCGCGCCCAGGCGGAGCTGCTGCGCGCCCAGCTGACCGCGGATGCCACCCACGGCCGGGACGCGCTGCCGCTGCTGGTCACGGCGGCGCGGCGGCTCGAGCCGCTGCACCCCGGTCTGGCGCGGCAAGCCTACCGGGACGCATTCTGGGCCGGGCTGGCCGTCGGCCGTCTGGCGGACGGCCCGGTGCGGAAGGCCGCCGGGGCGGTACGAGCCGCGCGGCCGCCGCAGCCGCCGCGGCCCGGCGACCTGCTGCTGGACGGGCTGGCGGTACTGGTTGCCGACGGATACGCCGCGGGCGTGCCGTTGCTGAAGCGGGCTCTCGACCTGTTTTGCCACGAGGAAATCTCCCTGGAGGAGGGCCTGGGCTGGCTGCCACTGGCCTGCCGGATCTGCGCTGATGTCTGGGACGACCAGAGCTGGTCCGTGCTGTCGGCCCGGCTGATCGAACTGGCCCGCGACGCCGGTGCACTGCGGGCGCTCCCGGCCGCGCTGGCGTCAGGCGTGGCGGTACAGCTGCTGGCCGGGGAGCCCGCTGCGGCCGCCCGGCTGGCGCAACAGGCTGCGGCGGTCACCCGGGCGACCGGTCATGTCCCCGTGCCCTATGGCCCGCTGATGCTGGCCGCCTGGCAGGGCCGGGACCGCGAAGCCGGTCAGCTGATCGCGGCGGCCACCAGGGAACTGGCCGTGCGGGGCGAGGGACAGTGGCTGACCACCGCGGCCTGGGCGGCCGCGGTGCTCCACAATGGCCTTTCGCATTACGACGAGGCGCTGGCCGCGGCCGAACGGGCCAGCGCATATCCGGGCGAGCTGGCCCCGGCGTCCTGGTCGCTGGCCGAGCTGATCGAGGCGGCCGCCCGGACCGGGCAGACCGACCGGGCCACCGCCGCCCTGGAGCGGCTGTCCGAGGCCACGTGGGCCGCCGGGACCGACTGGGCACTGGGAATCCAGGCGCGCTGCCGGGCACTGCTCGGCGAGGGGGAGGCGGCCGAGCGCGGGTACCTGGAGGCGATAGAGCGGCTGGACCGCACCCGGGTGCGCGCCGAACCGGCCCGCACGTACCTGCTGTACGGCGAGTGGCTGCGCCGGGAGAATCGCCGGGCGGACGCGCGGGAGCAGCTCCGGGCTGCTCACCAGATGCTGGCCCCGATGAGAATCGAGGGATTCGCCGAACGCGCCCGCCTCGAGCTGCTGGCCACCGGCGAGACAATCCGCAGGCGGACCGTTGAGACGGCGGTCGAGCTGACCCCACAGGAGGCCCGGATCGCCCGGCTCGCCGTGGACGGGCACACCAACCCGGAGATCAGCACCCAGCTGTTCCTCAGTCCGCGCACGGTCGAGTGGCACCTGCGCAAGGTGTTCACGAAACTCGGCATCAGTTCCCGGAAGGAACTCCCGGTGGCGCTGCCCGACCTCGAGCGGGCCGCTCTCGTGGCCTAACGCTCCTGGGCTACCAGCCGCCGAAGGACAAGCCGCCGTTGACGCTGATCGTCTGACCGGTCACCTGTGCGGCGGCGTCGGAAGCCAGGAAGACGGCCACCGCGGCCGCCTCGTCCGCGGACGGGGCCCGCCCGAACGGGAAGCGCTCCACCACCTTGGTGAACAAGTCCCGCTGGAAACTCTCACCGGCGAAGAGCCGGTCCCAGGTCGGAGTGCCGGAGGTAAGGGCCAGGGCGATGCTGTTGACCCGGATCTTGTAGCGGCTGAATTCCTTGGCCAGGGCCTTGGTCATCATGATGACGCTCGCTCCGACCGCGCCCAGCACGGATTCGCCCGGCGTGGCGAACCGGCCGGCGTCCGTCGTGAGCAGGACGACCGAACCACCGTTCTCGCGCAGCGCGGGCAGCGCGGCATGCACCGGGAAGATGCGCGGGAACAGCCGCTTGCGGAACTCGCCCTCGATCTGCTGCGGGGTCATCTCGGCGAATGGTGTCGGCCCGGTCTCTCCTTCGGCCCCCGCGCTGATCAGGATGTCGAGCCTGCCGACCGCTGACCAGGCGGCATCGACGACGGCCGCCGCGTCCTGATACGAGGCGCAGTCCCCGGCGATGAAACGAGCATCCGGGCTGATCTCCCGTAGCCTCGCCTCGGCCCGCTCACCTCGCTCGGCGGAGCGGCCGTTGACGAAGACATGGGCGCCCGCCTCGGCCAGCTGTTCCGCGACGTGAAGTCCGATGCCGCCGGAACCGCCGGTGATGAGGGCCACCTTGTCTTTGAATTCTGCTGGGCCGGCCATCGGAGGCCTCCGTGCCGGAGGTGGTTGCCGTTGTCAGGGTAACCACGCGGGCCCGGGCCGGGCAATGAGCTCTAAGCTCATCGGGTGGCCAGGTACTTCGACATCCATCCGGCTAACCCGCAACGGCGCGCGATCGTCGCGATCGCCGATATCGTGCGGGAAGGCGGCGTGATCGCCTACCCGACCGACTCCTGCTACGCGCTGGGGTGCCAGCTCGGCAACAGGGACGGCATGGCCAGGATCAGGTCGATCCGCGGCCTGGATGACCGGCACCACCTCACGCTGGTGTGCCAGGACTTCGCCCAGCTCGGCCGGTTCGCGTACGTGGCCAACCCGGTGTTCCGGGCCATCAAGGCGGCGACCCCCGGCAGCTACACGTTCATCCTGCCCGCGACCAAGGAGGTGCCGCGGATCTTGCAGCACCCGAGGAAGAAGACCGTCGGGGTGCGGATCCCGCGACACGTGGTACCCAGGCGCTACTGGCCGAACTCGGCGAGCCGCTCGTCTCGAGCACCTTGCTGCTGCCCGATCAAGACGAGCCCATGACCCAGGGGTGGGAGATCGCCGAGGAGCTGGACCACGTCGTGGACGCGGTGATCGACTGCGGCGACTGCGGCACCGAGCCGACCACGGTGATCGACTTCTCCCAGCCCGAGCCCGAGATCGTACGCCGCGGAGCAGGCGACACGTCCGGTTTCGAGTGAACCCCGGGCCCTGGCCAGTCACACCGGGGGGCCAGGGTCCCAGACCGGGGATCCCACGGGCGCGACCAGCCGCCCCGCCGCGGGACCCTGAAGCTGGGAAGGATATCCACGCATGGAGGGCATCGTCATGAAACCACATTGGCTCACGCCCGCCGGGCTGCATACGGCCTCGACCCGGCTGCCCGTGGAAGGCGAGCTGCCTTCGTTCGGCGGCGCGACCGGATGGCTCAACTCGCCGCCGCTGACGCCGGCCGGGCTGCGCGGGAACGTCGTCCTGGCCGGCTTCTGGACCTACACCTGCATCAACTGGCTGCGCCAGCTTCCCTACCTGCGCGCCTGGGCCGGGAAATACTCCGGCCACGGGCTGGTGGTGATCGGCGTGCACACACCCGAGTTCGGCTTCGAGCACAACCTGGACAACGTCCGCCGGGCCGTCCAGGAGATGAGGATCGACTACCCGGTCGCGATCGACAACGACTACGCGATCTGGCGCGCCTTCGACAACTCCTACTGGCCCGCCCTGTACTTCGCCGACGCGCAGGGGCAGATCCGGCATCACCACTTCGGCGAAGGCGAATACCAGCAGTCGGAAATGGTCATCCAGCAACTGCTGGCCGAGGCCGGATCCGGCGGCGCGGGTCACGACCTGGTCTCGCCCGACGCCCGCGGCGTGGAAGCCCCGGCCGACTGGGCCGACCTGAGATCACCGGAAAACTACACCGGCTACGAGCGCACCGAGAACTTCGCCTCTCCGGGCGGCGCCCGGCCGGGCAAGCCTGCCTCCTACACCGCCCCGGCGGAGCTGAGGCTCAACCACTGGGCCCTGTCCGGGGACTGGACGATGGGGGAACAGGCCACCGCGCTGAACACCGCCGGCGGGCAGATCACCTGCCGGTTCCGCGCCCGTGACCTCAACCTGGTCATGGGGCCGCAGACCGCGGGAACCTCCGCGGCATTCCGCGTGCTCCTGGACGGGCAGCCGCCGGGCGCGGCCCACGGGGCCGACGTGGACGGCCAGGGCCACGGCACGGCCACCGGACAGCGGCTGTACCAGCTCATCCGCCAGCCTGGCCCCATCACCGATGCCACCTTCGAGATCGAGTTCCTTGACCCCGGCGTGGCGGCCTACTCCTTCACCTTCGGCTAGGAGTCCGTCACCCTCCGCTGGCGCGGGGGCTGGGGTTTCCCGGCCTTGTCCGATGGCGCGGTGGCTGGGGTTTCCCGGCCTTTTCCTGGCCGCGGAAGGCGCTGACCGGCACCAGCAGGGTCTCGATGACCTTCTCCGAGAGGTCCAGGAATCCCCGCAGCACGGGCGGCAGGCCGATGAACTCCCCGCGCGCCGCGGCGCGCAGCAGATCGTAGCCGTCGTAGCGGGAAGTGTCCGCCTGCTCCGCCCGGCGGGAGGTCGATCCGGGCCGACACCGTGGTCCCGTGGGAGGCGGTTTCTGCGGGCCCGAGCCGGCGGGCCAGGGTGAGCATGGGCCGGTTTTCGGCCAGGATCTCCGCGGTGAAGTGCCGGATGCCCTCCTCCGCGGCGCGCTGGGCCAGCTCGCGCAGCAGGGCGGTGCCCAGGCCGCGCTGCTGCCAGGAGTCGATGACGGTGACAGCCACCTCGGCCTGGTCCGGCTCTTCGGGGTTGCGGATGAACCGCGCCACCCCCACCAGCTGCCCGGAGCCAGGCGCCACCGCGACCAGCGCTTCGTGGTCGTGGTGGTCCACGTCGGTGAAGAAGGCCACGCTCCGCTCGGACAGGTGAGGCTTGACGGTGAAGAACCGCCGGTAGCGTGAGGTCTCGCTCAGCTGCTCGAACGCCTCGACGAGGCCAGGGGCGTCAGCGGGGCGAATGGCCCGGACCAGCACCCGGTGTCCTGATCGGAGAGTGATCCGGTGTGGAACGAGGGTTGTGTCCATGACCCGAGTCTCGCTTACTAAGGTTAACGCTGAGGCCTTTGCAGTGTCATTTGTGATAAATATATCAAGCACGAGGCGGGGGCCGGGGCGTTCACCACGGCCCGTTCCGCAAAAAGAGATCTTGAACACAACGGCCGGCTCTTGGCGCCGACGGCCAGGTGCTATCTTCGCGACATGGCCCGTGCCCGGCCCGGCAGAGCCGTGATCGAGGAACTCGCACGGGAGCGTCTCGGCTTCGGGCAGCTCCGTCCGGGGCAGGCACCTGCGGTCCAGGCGCTGGCCAATGGCCGCGACGCGCTGGCGGTGCTGCCGACCGGCGGCGGGAAGTCGGCGATCTATGAGCTGGCGGGACTGCTGCGCGAGGGACCGACGGTCGTCGTCTCGCCACTGATCGCGCTGCAGGATGATCAGCTGGCGCACCTGCACGCGGCCGGCCTGCGGGCCGTCGTCCTGAACTCCCAGCAGCCGGCCGGCGCGCGCGCGGCGGCGCTGCTGGCCTCGTGCGACTCCCGTACGTTTGTCTTTCTCTCGCCGGAGCAGCTGGCGAACGAGCAGACCCGCCAGACGCTACGACAGGCCGGACCGGGCCTGTTCGCCGTGGACGAGGCGCACCTGATCAGCCAGTGGGGCCACGACTTCCGTCCCGACTACATGCTGCTCGGAGCCCAGGCCGAGGCGGTCGGCGCGCCGGTCCGCCTGGCGCTGACCGCGACGGCCGCGCCGCCGGTGCGGTCCGAGATCGTGCGGCGGCTCGGCCTGCGCGATCCGGTGGTGGTGATCGGCGACTTCGACCGGCCGCACATCGAGCTGTCGGTGCACCGCACGCTTACCGCGCCCGACAAGCAGCGGGAGCTTGTCCACGCGGCGGGCGAGCTGGCTGGCCCGGGGATCGTCTACGCGGCGACGCACGCCAGCACGAAGGCGGCCCACGACGCGCTCGCCTCGGCAGGCGAGCAGGTGAGGCTCTACCACGCCGGGCTTCCGGCACGCGAGCGGCGCGACGCGACGACGGCGTTCGGCGACGGCTCGGCCCGCATCATCGCGGCCACGGTCGCGTTCGGCATGGGAATCGACAAGCCGGACGTGCGTTGGGTGCTGCACTTCGACCCGCCGCCCTCGCTGGATGGGTACTACCAGGAGTTCGGGCGGGCCGGCCGGGACGGCCAGGCCTCCCGCGCGCGGCTGCTCTACCGCTACGAGGACTTCGAGATGGCCCGTCATCTGACCGCGCGCGGCGTCTCCGCCGCGGCGGTGGGCCGGGCCGCGGCCGCGCTGGCGGCCGGGGAGCGGGTCGAGCCCGGCGCGCGGCAGCAGACGGCCGCGCTGGTCCGCCTGGCTGATCTCGGCGCGGTGGCGTGGCGGGCGGACGGCGAGGTCGGCTGGACCGGGGCGATGAGCGTCGCGGCGGCGCTGGCGGCGTCGGAGGCGGAGACGGAGCGCGAGGACGAGGTGGAGCGCACGCGGCTGACGATGATGCGCCGCTACGCCGAGCACACCGGATGCCGGCGCTCGTTCCTGCTCTCCTACTTCGGGCAGGACTATCCCGGCCCGTGCGGGAACTGCGACAACGACCTCGCGCACGCCGAGCCCGCGCCCGGTGCCGTCCCGTTCCCCGTCGGCGCCCGCGTCGTGAGCGGGCGCTGGGGCGAAGGCACGGTGCAGCGCTACGACGGCAACCGCGTCACCGTGCTGTTCGACGAACACGGCTACCGCGAGCTGTTCGTCCCGCTGGTGCTCGAACGCGGCCTGCTGCGGCTCGCGTAGGGAGAGGCCGGTGGGGGAACAGGAGCTTTTCACGCTGGCGTTGGCGATCGCCGGCGTGATGATCGTCGGGCGGGCGGTCGCCCGCCTGCTTGAGGTACCTGACGCGATCGTGCTGGTCGTGCTCGGCGTCCTGGTCGGCCTGATTCCGCAGGTGCCGACCGTCGACCTGCCGCCGGACGTCGTGCTGCTGCTGTTCTTGCCGCCGCTGATCTACAATGCCGCGTTCCTGTCCGCCCCCCGGGAGAGCCGGGTCTGC
This sequence comes from uncultured Actinomycetes bacterium, assembly GCA_963801155.1. Classification (GTDB taxonomy): domain Bacteria; phylum Actinomycetota; class Actinomycetes; order Streptosporangiales; family Streptosporangiaceae; genus Palsa-504. The sequence goes on along the minus strand of CAWDEB010000004.1, from coordinate 20,410 downwards.
CTCGGCGGCGGCCGCGTAGTCCGGCTCTGAGCCCGGTGCCGAGCCCGGCCCGGCGTCGAGGTCCCAGCGGTCCAGGCCCGCGGCGAAGTCCAGGTTGCGCGGCTCGTAGCGGGGGCGGCGGCGGGGCAGCGTGGCCATCGGCCAGTCCGGCAGCCCGTGGCCGGGCCGGGCCCGGGCGACGGGCGGCACGCGGTCGAGGAACGGGGTGAGCAGGTCGTCGCCCGGCACCGGGACGGCCAGCCGGTCCATCACCGCGTCGGCCAGCCGGACGGGGGCGCCCGCGGCGGCGGCCAGGGCCAGGCCCAGGCCGAGGTCCGCGGTGACCTGCCGGGTTCCGGCCGGGCCGACCAGCCCGATCCGCGCCACGGTGACCTCCGGGCTCAGCTCGGCGGCGCCGGCTTCGGTCATGTCGATGTCCACCCCGGTCACCCGGGCGCGGGCCGCGCCGAGCAGCCGGGTGGTGAGTTCCTGCGGCACATCGGCGGCGATGACCTGACGGCGGGCAGGCCGGCCAGTTCGAGGAGATGCGACAGGTCGTCGGCGCCCGGGTCGCCTCGCATCCAGATCGGTACGGCCCGGTGACCCGCGTCGTCGGCCAGCACAACCAGGTGACCGCGGGTCTGGAATTCGCCGTTGGCCAGCCTCCCGGGCCGGGGCTCGGCGTGCGCGATTCGGACAGTGGTCACACTCTTAAGTGTCCGCCGGGCAGCCCGGTGTTACCCGGTCCGGGGCCCGCGGCTCAGCGGCCGCGGATGTCCTCGATAACGACACAGGTTATCCACCCGGATCTGTCCCGGGACGGACCACGGCGACGTCCGTCGCCGCGAAATCGTCGCCGGTGCACAGCACGGGGTGCCCGGTCCGGTCGGCGAGCGCGTAGGTGAAGCAGTCGCCGAAATTGAGCCCGGCCCGATGCCGCCCCTTACCGTATCGCCGCCACCCGCTCATCGCGCGGTCGGCCAGATCCGCATCGACGGGCACGACGTCGACCTTTGCGTCACGAAGGAATCGTTCAACAACGTCCTGCCCGGCAGGCCACAGCCGGGCCTCGATGACAATGCCCAGCTCGACCCGGATGGCGGCCGGCATCAGGCGGACAAGGGCATCCTCAAGGCGGGCCACAAGTTCCTCGCTACCCGACTCGGCCAGGATGACCGCTACGGCCGCCGACGTATCGACGACCAGGCTCCTCTGCGTCGGTCCTGTCAACGCGACAGGCCAGTGTCGTCGTAGCCGATGATCTCCTCCGGCGTTCTGTCGTCGGCGACCCGCAAGGCCGCCACGTCGGCCGCCAGCCGCGCCAGCCGCGTTCTCATTCCGGCCGCGTGCCTAGCGTGCTCACGGTCCAGCCGCTCCCTGAGCGCAATCACGACGGCCTCGGTCAGCGTCTCACCCGTCTCGGCCGTCAGTTCCCTGGCCAGGCGGTCCGCTTCGTCGCTCTTGATACTCAACGCCATGGAAGAATTATAGATCGCATAGCAGATTTCTGCCATGACCATCCGGCACCGGGCATCGGGCGGGCAAGGGTCGCCGAGCTCGCGGCCTACGGGCGGGCGGCGCCCACGAAGGTCGACGCGTACCAGCCGGTGTCCATCGGGATCTTCTCCACGTCCATCCCGGTCTGAGGGGCGTCGATGATGTAGCCGTCCCCGACGTAGATGGCGACGTGACCGACGCCGTCGTAGTAGAGCAGGTCCCCCGGCTGGATGGCCGAGGAGGCGATGTGCGGCAGGGCGCCCCACTGCTCGTAGGTGTCACGCGGGATCGCGACGCCGGCCGCCGCCCAGGCGGCCTGGGCCAGCCCGGAGCAGTCAAAGCTGTCCGGTCCGGTCGCGCCCCACTGGTACGGCTTGCCGAGCTGGGCGTAGGCGAAGGCGACGGCCTTCTCCGCCTGGGTCGAGGCCGGTCCGGCGTACACGGCCGCGGTCGTGCCGCCCGCGCCGATCGAGTTGCTCGCGACCGTCTGCTGCTGCGGCACGGTCAGGCTTGCCAGCGTCGCCTTCTCGGCCGCGATGAGCTTGCCCAGGGAGTTCTTCTGGCCGGTGAGCTGGCTCTTGAGAGCTGCGATCCCGTCCTCGGTGCGCTGCATCTGCTGCTCGACACCGGACAGCTCACTGGCGTCGGCGAGCAGCTGCCGCGTCTGGGCGTTCTGGCTGCCGGACAGCTCCATCAGCAGCGATCCCTGCTGCAGCACGACCGAGGGGTCGCCCGAGGTGAGCACGCCCGCGACGGACGTCGCCCCGCTGTCCTCGAACGCCGCGGCCGCGGTCTGCGCCACGCTGGCCTGCGCCGCCCGGAACTGGGCGTCGGCGGAGTTCAGGCGGACGCGCACCTGCGACAGCTTGGACTGGGCGGCGGACAGCTGCTGGCTGGCCTGGTCAAGCTGCACGTTGACCTTGTCGAACTGCGAGGTGAGCTGATTGATCCGGGCCTGAACCTGGCCCACGGTCGGCTGCGGCGCCGCGCCGGCTATCCCGCTGTAGACGGCGAGCCCGCCCATCACGGCGAGCCCGGCCGTGAGCGCGACGCCGCGCCGCACCCCGGATGCTCTCGCCAGCAGCCTGCCCATGTACCTGTCCTGCTCCCTTTGCGTGTCTGGGGGATCACGCTAGTGACCGGCCGGCCGGTGTCTCAACCGGATTGCGCCGATATCACGGAACTATTACGGGTTCCGCTGACCAGGGGCAGCACAGCTCCCAGCAGTCCCAGTGCCGCGATTGCGTCAGGAGCAGATGCGCTTCGGGCCGGTCGCGCCGGCGAGCAGGTGGAACCGGACCACGCGCCCGAGGCTGTCGCGGAATTCGGCGGCGCTGGCCGACAGCATCGTGGCGTCACCGACCCTGGTGGCTGAGGGGCTCAGGGCTCAGGCCGACAGGTGGCGGGCGAAGAAGCCGAGCACCTTTTCCCAGCCGTCCATCGCCGCCTCGGGCCGGTACATCGGGGTGTGGTAGTAGAAGAAGCCGTGGCTGGCCCCGTCGTACCGGTAGAACTCGTACGCCTTGCCATGCCGCTTCAGCTCCGCCTCGTGCTGGTCCACCTGCGCGGGCGAGGGATACCGGTCGTCGTGGCCGAACAGCCCGAGCAGCGGCGCGGACAGGTCGGCGGTGTAGTCGATCGGCGCGACCGGGCGGGCCGGCGACAGCTCCTCCGGCGCCGCGACCACTCCCCCGCCCCACAGATCGGCGACCGCGTCGAAACCGGTCACCCGCGAGGCGGTCAGCAGGGCATGACGGCCGCCCGAGCAGGTACCGATGATGCCGGCCCTGCCGTTGCTGGCGGGCCGGGCCTTCAGCCAGGCCAGCGCGGCCGCGCAGTCGGCCACCACGCTGTCGTCGGCGACGCCGCCCTCGGCCCGGACCCTGGCCGCCACGTCGTCGGGGGTGCCATGGCCGAAGCGGCAGTACAGGTCGGGGCAGATCACGCTGTACCCGTGGCGCGCGAGCCGGTCGGAGAACTCCCGATAGAACTCGTCCCAGCCCGGCAGGTGGTGCACGGCCACGATCCCCGGCACCGGCTCGTCCCCGGACGGCCGGACGACATAGGCGTGGACCTCGTCTCCGTGACCGCCGGAGTAGGTGATCACCTCCGCCGTGAGGCCATCACGGGCGTCGGTCTGGAACGAGTTCCACATGGTTGAGCCCTCCGTCGCGTCTGCAGGACCTTAGCAGTATGGCCGGTTCCTGACCGCTGTGTCGCGTGCTCCTGGCCCGGACCAGGTCGGGGATGGCCGCCTCGGGGCGGGTGTGTCATCGTGGCGGGGGCGTCATCTGGCTGTGGATCGTAGTCACCATCGTCAGCGGCATCCTGTTCCTGGGCTACGCGAAGGTCGGGTCCCGCAGCGACCTGGAGCTTCCCGACCGCTGGCCGCCCGAGCGTCCGCCCGCCGCCGTGGCCGGGGCCGCCCGGCCCTGGTGGGAACACTGACGGGCCAGCAGATCTGAAGCTGCGCGCACGTGCGGGCAGCCGGGTCTCCAGGTCGTCGCCGTGCCGTCTGCACCAGAACCACGAAGAAGCTGTCTCAGCTCACGAACCGTTCGGCAAGGCCGGACTCGGCCAGCGCCTCGGCCGCGTATCGGTCGCCGGCCTCGATGAGCGCGATTCCGCCCTTGAAATCCAGGACGCCGGTCCTGCCGATCGGAGGGCGGAGCAGCAGGTCAACGCGGTCGTCGTCCAGGGCGGAGCGCCGGTGGGGAACCTGGGACAGCCCGGTCGAGCGGATCAGGATGTCGGCGATGCCCGGGAGCGCCTGCGGCTGGGCGAAGGGGTTAAGGCGGCGCCCGAGCACGCGCCAGCCGGACAGGGTGGTCTCGAATGGTGCGGCGGTCAGCGGTACCGCCTCGGGGGACACGTCGACCGCGACGATGCTGCCGGTGCCAACCCGGGCGCACATGACGTCGACGGGCACGTTGTCCAGCGCCCCGCCGTCGATGAGTAGGTGCCCGTCCGCGTAGACCGGCGGGTAGATGCCGGGCAGGGCCAGGCTGGCGCGCACCGCGGGCCACACCGGCCCGCGTTCGTGGATGACCTTCTCGGCCTGGTTCAGGTTGGCGGAGACGCAGAAGAAACGCAGCGGCAGGTCCTCGATCGGTACCGTGCCGAGGTTATCGGCGAGAATACGGTCCAGGTAGCGGCCCGCGGACAGGGCGATCAGCGGGAGCGTGGGCGTGACCAGCCGGCGGCCGTAGCGCGCGATGCTAGCGACCACCCGCACCCGCTCCGTGTGGTCCATGCCCAGGGCGCACAGCGTGGCCATGATCGCGCCCATGCTGGTGCCGCCAACCACGTCGATGGGCACCCCGGCCTCCTCCAGCGCCCGGATCACGCCGAGGTGGGCGAGCCCGCGGGCACCGCCGCCGCCGAGCACCAGCCCGCAGCCGGTGCCGGTGATCATCCGCGCCAGCCGCGCGACATCGCCGGGCCGGCCGTCGCGCAGGTGATGGTGGTCGGCCACTGGCCGGTTTTCGAGCCACGGGGCGGTGGTCAGTGGGGGGATCTGATCGGCCTGATGCAGTAGGACGAGTTCACACCGCAGCGAGCCCGCGGCCAGCGCCCGTGCTTCCACGGCGCCGAGCGAGGGATCATCCCCGGCCGAGGCGACCAGCAGCACCACGTCGGACTGGCTCAGGCACAGCCGGGTCCACGCCGTGTCTTCCGCGTCGGGCTGGTAGATCACGCGATCATGGGCGCGTTCCACCGCATGCAGCCAGCCGATCAGCTCGGCCCGGCCGCCCTCGCCCGGTCCCCGCTGCGCCGCACCCGGGCCCAGCTGCCGCGCAACGACGTCCGCGTCCACCAGGAAGACCGAGCCCGCCCGGACCAGCTGGGCGGCCAGCTGCCCGGCGACCAGCGCGGCCGCCCGGGCGTCGCGGCCGGCGCAGGCCACGGCGATGGCGCGAACCGGAGGCGGTGCCTCCGGCCGGTCTGCGATCAGCAGCTGGTCCACGGCGAGCACCCGGTCGACCAGCAGCCGGATCATCCCGGTGACCAGCGCCGGGCTTCGTTCGAGCAAGGACGTGAACGACGACACCCGCAGCAGCAGCAGATCGCTGTCCCGGACCGCTGACACGGTGGCCGCCCGGGGCCGGTCGGTGAGCAGGGCCATTTCCCCGACGATCGCGCCCCGGCCCAGGTCGTAGAGCATGCGCTCGGGGCCGTCGCCGGGAATGTCGCCGGTCACCGAGACCCGGAGCCTGCCGCTGACCACTAGGAACAGGCCCTGGCCGGCGTCGCCCTGCCTGAAGATCACCTCGCCGGCGGCCACATGCACCGGTTCCAGCTGCCGGGCGAGCTCGAGCCGGGTGGTCTCGTCCAGCGCGGCGAAGAAAGGGACGTCGGCCAGGAAGGCGTTCAGTTCTGCCTGGTCCGGCTGGGCGCTCACGTTCAGGAGGCCGGGTCATACTGCCGGTCGGCGAGCACGCGCGCCAGCCCGAACAGGATCTCGGCGGCACAGGCCGGGTCGCTGCGCATCAGCTCATCGACAAACCGGCGGCGCAGGACCAGCACCTGCCCGCCGGACGCCGCGGTCACCGACGCCATCCGGCGGCCCGAGGTGCCGAAGAAGCCGACCTCCCCGATCACCTCGCCCGGGCCGAGCAGGGCGATCCGGCGGTCACCGTCATGCACCTCGAACGCCCCGTCGAGGATGACGAAGATCTCCCGCTGGGTCAGGCCCTTCTCGGTCAGCAGCTGGCCCGCCGCGACGTTCATCAGGAAGCCCTTGTCGCTGAGCTTGCGGACCGTGTCCTCGCTGAGCGTCTCGAGCATCGACGGGCAGTCGTCGGCCACCTGCCGCAGCCTGCTGACGCGTTCCCAGACGGCCGCCGAGTCGAACCTGACCGGTGCCGAGTCGGCGTCCAGCAGGCGGGCCCACCGCCCGACATCCACCGGCGGGCGCGTTCCCGGCCCGCAGAACAGGTTCGCGAACGGCGCCACGAACGAGCGGCCTGCTCCAGGTAGGCGCGGTCGCTCGGGATCAGCGCCAGCGGCACCTCGATGCCGTCGGCGGTCGGCACCAGCTTCCCCGCGTAGGTGCGGAAGCCGAGCAGCCGGTAGTGGCGGACCAGGCCGGCCGCGCAGTTGATGAACGCGACGTCGGTCGGCAGCTCCCCCGCGCACAACTGGTACACCGCGCACGACATCGAGACCAGCCCCATCTGGCCGCGGCGGCCGGGCTCGATCATCAGCCGCCCTACCTCGGCCGCGAGCATGTCCCGCAGGCCCTCGAAGCGCTCCATCGAGAACGCCTCCCAGTCCTTCGCGGGGACCTCCCCGGGTCCCCAATGGCGGATGCGGGCCGTCCCGGTCAGCTGGCCGGCGCCGTCGCCGGTGGTGAGCATGGTATAGAGCAGCGTGGTGTACGGCTGGTCGTCCTCCTCATCGTGGACTCGCTGGCGGCCGTGGTCGGCGTTGCCGAGCTTGCGGCCGAGCTCGGCGCCGTACACCGAGTACCGGAACGAGAACACCGCCTCGCGCTCGGCGCCGGTCTCGGCGATGTACACCGGCTCGAGCGCGCCGACCAGATCCGGCGCGGCGGCGCGCATCTCCGGCAACGGCGCGACGAGCTGGCGACGAGCCGTCCCTCTTCCGGCGGCGCGTGGTTTCCAGCAGGACCTTGATCCGAGCCAGCTCGACCAGGCGCGCGGTCTCGTGGGCGACCCGGCGGCGGCGCGGCATCACCAGATCCGGGATCGCCACCTTGACCCGCCTGCGCACCGGGCGCCCGGCCGCGAAGTCCAGCACCATCCAGGCCGCCAGCACGCCGAACTGGTCCGCGGTCGGCGCCAGCTGGGGCGGCGAGCCGGCCTGGCCGCGGATCATCGCCTCGCTGTAGGCGAGCAGCTCGCGCGGCACGTCGAGCGGGCTGACCAGGCGGGTGAGGAACTCCAGCGCGCCGAGGCCGTCCGGGGCGCCGTCCAGCCGCCCGTTCAGCGGGCGGGTGCGGCCGTCGCGGTAGTCGAAGGCGTACACGACCTGGGTGCCGCCGAGGTCGAGCCCGGAGATGACCAGCCGGTGCTGGCGCCAGGCCTCCTGGTGCAGCGCGCGCTTGGCCGCGATCCCGGCCGGCTCGGTGACGTCGACGCCGTCGATCACCACGTCGGTGGTGCCCACCAGCCAGTCCACGTTGTCCTCGGTCACCCCGTCCGGCTCGACCAGCACCTCGGCCTGCGGGTTGATGGCCCGGGCCCGGGCCGCCTGCACCTCGGCCTTGTTCCGGCCGATGTCGCCCAGGTCGGCGGCCTGGCGGTTGAGGTTGTTGAGCTCGTAGTCACCCGGCTCGCACAGGACGAAGCACTCCACCCCCAGCCGGACCAGCGGCACGACCGCTGCCCCGCCGATGCTGCCGCAGCCCGCGACCAGGACCCGGACCGCGCGCAGCGCGCTCTGCTCCGCCACGCTGAGCGAGGGCTGGTTGCGCCGGGTCATCTCCCGGTAGTGGGCGGTCTCGGGCCGCGGCTGGTGCGGCAGGCGCCGCAGGCTCCGGCGCTCGGGTTCGCGGGTCGGCGAACCGAGCCGGAAGAAGGCGACCGGCACGGCCTGCGGCGCGGCACCGAACGCGGCCAGCAGCTCGCACCGCATCCCGGCGATGCCGGCCTGCCAGTCGGCGGGCACCGACGGGTGCATCGGCCCAGGGTGCGACAGGCCGACCTCGATCAACGCGCTGTGCATGGCCATGGCCAGCCCGGCCTGTGCGACGTCCAGCGCGATCTCCTCGAAGCAGGCCCCGCCGCGCAGGAACGTCTCGGCCTCCAGCGAGTCCGCCTGCAGCAGGCACAGCGCGGGCGCGCCGCGCAGCGGCATCTCGTCGGTCCCGTGGATGACCCTGTCGGCCACCCGCAGCGAGGCCGCCGCGCTGAGCACGCGCGGATGCGTGGCGACCGCGGCGGCCCGCGCCGCGACCGCCGGGGTGAAGAACAGCTCCAGGTCCAGGCCATCCCGCTGCTCTGCGGCCGCCCGGGGGCCGAAACGCATCAGCGAGTACAGCTCGGTCTGGCTGGGCTCGTGCATCATCTTCATCACCCCGGCACGGGCGGCGATCGCCGCCACCCGCTCGATGCCGGCCCGGTCGGTGAGCACCCCGAGGGTGAACCCGAGCCGCTTCGCGGTGGCCTGCAGGCCCTCGACGACGGAGCCGGGGACGGCATCGGCCCGGTACGGCGACCGGTTCATCGCCCGTCGGCGCAGTGCGCGCAGCCGGTCCCCGGCCGCCTCGTCCGGCGCTTCCGTACCAGGCATCAAGGTCACGTCGGCCGCGACTCCCTCGGCGGGCCGCCAGCTGACCTCGGCCTCGAAGCCGAACGCCCGTGCGCTCACGCACAGGTTGGTGACCACCGCCCCGCAGGCCAGGTCACCTTCGCGGCCCTCCGGATCGAACTCCCGCAGCACCTGGCGGGCCGGATCGCGCGAGACGCGGAAGCGACTGCCGCCGGCCTCGATGCGCCAGCCCTGCGCGTTGTGCGGCGAGGGCGCGCGCCAGGCGTAGTAGAGCAGTCGGTCGCGCAGTACGGGACTCAGCGCGCTCGGCTCGCTCTGCGCGGCCTCAGTCATCGGGATGGGGACGGCGCCTCCGCGGCGGCCCCCAGGTCAGGATTCGATTCGTCATCAGCCCCTCCTGCAGGAATCCTATTGCGGTCCGCCGACGGGGCATCAGCCCCATCGGCGGATGAACTCAGTCATTCATCATCGGCCATGGCGGTGTGCAGCGCGAGGTGGCGGCTCGTCTCCTCCGGCCTGAAGCCAGTGCGGTGGAAGTGGTACTGCTGCGCGTTTGGCGAAAAGAAATTCAATTATCTCGAACGGGCAGTGGTCTTACGTCCGCAAATGGTCGGCCCGCTGGTACGGTGGTGCCTGAGTGGCCGTCGGCCTGCCAATAGGCTGATGGCGCGTTCGAACACCCGGCCTAGCTGGACCGTGCCGTCGAGCACGTTGGGCGGGCGCCGCGTCGCATTGCGGCGGACGTGGTCACGCCGGATACTTGGAGTGTCCCGGCGGCGGGCGTTCGGGCCGCCGGGTAGTCCCGTTACGCGTTCGTGCCGGGCCTGCGCCGGGGAGGCGAGCGTCGGGTGGGCTTGCTGGTGGGGAGGCTGCGTGGGCGATGAGGTGCCCGGGGATGCTAGCGGTTTGCCGGCGGGGGTGACGGCGGGCTCGCGGGCGGCGGAGCTGCCTACCGGGACTCTGACGATGCTGTTCAGCGACATCGAGGGGTCGACGGCGCTGGTCAGGCGCCTGGGGGAGCGGTACGGCGAGACGCTGTCGGCCCAGCGGGCGTTGCTGCGGGCCGCGTTCGGCAGTTTCGGTGGCCGGGAGCTGAGTACCGAGGGGGACAGCTTTTTCGTGGTCTTCGAGTCGGCCATCGCCGCGGTCCGCTGCTGCGTGGCCGGGCAGCGGTCCCTGGCTGGGCATGACTGGCCCGGTGGCGCGACGGTCCGGGTGCGGATGGGCCTGCACTCGGGTGAGCCGACCCGCCATGAGGACAACTATGTCGGGCTGGACGTGCATCGGGCGGCGCGGATCGCGGCGGTTGCGCACGGCGGGCAGGTCGTGCTGTCCGATGCGACGCGGCACCTGGCGGAATCGCGGCTGGCCGCCGATGTATCGCTGCGTGACCTGGGCTGGCACCGGCTGAAGGACATCGAGGCGCCGGAGCGCATCCACCAGCTGGTCGTCGCCGGGCTGCCGGACCGGTTCCCGCCGCTGAAGAGCCTGGGCGCGCAGAGTCGGCTCCCGGTGCCGATGACGCCGTTGGTCGGCCGCGAGCGCGACCTGGAGCAGGTCCTCGCCACGCTCACCGGACCGGGGATCCGGCTGCTGACGCTGACCGGCACCGGCGGGGTCGGCAAGACCCGGCTGTCGCTGGCCACGGCGGCATCGCTGGATCAGGAGTTCCCGCACGGCGTGTTCTTCGTCGCCCTGGCGGCTGTCCGTGATGCGGAGGTGATGTGGAAGACCATCGCCGACACCCTGGACGTGACCGGCGACGGGCCCGCCGCCGACGCGGTGACCGCCTACCTGGCTGATCGCCGGGTCCTGCTGGTGCTGGACAACCTGGAGCAGCTGCACGGCGCCGCCGAAGTCGTCGCCGGGCTGCTGGCGGCCGCCTCCGATCTGGTGGTACTGGCGACCTCCCGGCGGCCACTGCACCTGCCAGGCGAGCAGGAGCTGCCGGTGCCGCCGCTGCGGGTGCCCCGCGAGGCGTCCGTGGAGGAGGTGGCCGCGTGCGGCGCGGCGCGGCTGTTCGTCCAGCAGGCGGGCATGGCCCGGCCGGGCTTCACCCTCACCGCGGCCAACGCCGCCGACGTTGCGGCCATCTGCGAGCGCCTGGACGGGCTGCCGCTGGCCATCGAGCTGGCCGCAGCCCGGATCCGGCTGCTGGCCCCCCGGGCCCTGCTGGCCCGCCTGGGCCGCAGCATCGACCTGGCCACCGCCGACGTCGGGCAGCCGTCGCGGCAGCAGACCCTGCGGAACGCCATCGCCTGGAGCTATGACCTACTGACCCCCGACCTGGCCGAGGCGTTCCGCCGGGCCGGGGTGTTCGCCGGGGGCTGCGACCTGGACGCGCTGGCTGCGGTCGCTGCGCCAGAGCACGGCCCGGGCGCCCAAGGGGTCCAGGGGGTCGGGGCCGATCCCCTGGACCTTGCCGCCGGGCTGCTGGACGTCAGCCTGATCACGGTGACCGACGGTGCCGACGGCGAGCCGCGCGTCGGCATGCTGGAGACCATCCGCGAGTACGCGCTCGAGCGCCTGGAGCAGGCCGGGGACCTGGACGACACCCGGCGCCGCCACGCCGAGTACTACGCCGGGGTCGCCGAACGGGCGGACGAGCAACTGCGCGGCTCGGGCCCGGCGCACCTGGCCGCCCTGGACCGGCTGGAGGCCGAGCATGACAACCTGCGCGCCGCCCTGGCCTGGTCGCTGCAAACCCCCGCCGCGGGCCGGGCTCCCGCCGACCGCGAACGGACAGCTACCGGGCTGCGGCTGGCCCAGGCGCTGGCCTATTTCTGGTACCGGCACGGCCACGCCGCCGAAGGGCGGCGGTGGCTGCAGCGGGCCATCGACCTGGCCGACGAGGACGGCGGAGCGCCGCTGGCCCAGCTGGCGCACTGGCTCGGGGTCCTGCTGCAGCAGCTGGGCGAGCCGGAGGCTGCGCGGACGATCCTGGAGCGCAGCCTGGCGATCTGGCGTGACCTCGGCAACCGGGACCAGCAGGCGCGAGAACTCAACAGCCTCGGCATCACCCACCATCACCTCGACGACTTCGACACCGCCCGATCCCTGCTGGAGGAAAGCGCCGCCATCTCCCGCGAGATCGGCAGTGACTTCCGGCTCGCCGCGGCCCTGACGAACATCGGCCAGCTGGAGAGCGATGCGGGCAACTTCGACCGCGCCACGCAGGTGCTGCAGGAGGCGCTCGCGATCGACCAGAAGCAGGAAGACATGCTAGGCGTGGCCCTGGACCAGCAATCGCTGGCCGGGGTCGCCCTCCGGGCGGGCCGCGCCCAGGAGGCCCGCGACCTGCTGTCCGCCATGGCCGGCTACGTCGTCAGCTCCGGCGACCCGGAACTCCTGGCCACCACCCTGGAAATGGCCGCCGCCAACGCCGCGCAGCTCGGCGCGGGCCTGCGGGCGGCTCGCCTCGCCGGCGCCGCGGAAGCCATCCGGCAGAAGACCGGCATCCCGATCAAGCAACCCGAAATGCTCGAGGAGTTCCTGGCTCCCGCCCGCGCGACCACCGAACCCGGGCAGTGGGACGCCGAGCTCGCCGCCGGCCGCGCACTCACCCAGCAGCAGGCAGCCGTGCTCTTCGCATCCCCCATACCCGGCACATAACACGACTTGTGACCCGCCAGCCGGACACCGCTCATGACGGTCAGCAACACGGAGGATCCGGCCTTCGCGGAGGATCCGGGCAGCTAGCGTCGCGCCACGGGCGGGCCAGCCCTCGTTGACGTCCGCGCCGGTACCGGACTACTCTTTGCCAAGCAAGCGCTTGGTAACGCTGGAGCTCTGCCTGGAAGCCGTCCGGCTCTGCCGCTGTTCAAACAGAGCCGCCGCGCCTCGCCGCGGCGACGATGAGGGAGATGAGCGCGATGCCCGTCAAGTACCTGTCCCAGGAGTGGGTCGAGGCGTACAACGCCGCGCTGGCCGGGGACAACGCGGTCCGCGCCGCGCTCAAGGGCAAGAGCGCGATCCTCCAGATGGTGGTCTCGGGCGCGCCGCGGGGCGAGGTCCGCTACTGGCTGCGCATCGCCGACGGCAGCGCCTCGGCGGGTCTGGGTGACAACCCCGGCGCCGACGTGACCATCAGCCAGTCCTACGAGACCTCGTCCCAGGTCAACAAGGGCGAGCTGGACGGGCAGAAGGCGTTCATGCAGGGCAAGGTCAAGATCGCGGGCAAATGCTGAAGATGATGCAACTGCGCGGCCCGCTGGAGAAGGTCCAGACCGCGCTGACCGCGATCGACACCGACTACTGACGTCCGGGCGCGCTCTCCCCCCCGGCGCGCCCGGATTACATTGCCGGGCCGGCAAAGGTGTGGCCCCACAGGCTGACCGCGGTGGTCTCCCGGCTGATCCAGGTCGCGTCGTCGACCAGGCGGCCGTCGGTGCCGTACTCGATGTCGAACCCGCCCGGGGTGCGCACGTAGAACGACACCATGTGGTCGTTGGCGTGCCGCCCGAGCGTCCCGGACACCGGCGCGCCGCGCCGGGCGCACCGGTCGAGCGCCGCTCCAACGTCGTCCAGCGAGGCGACCTCGATCATCAGGTGCACGAGGCCGGCCGCGGCGGGCACCGGCGCCAGGGCCAGGCAGTGGTGCCGCGGGTTGCAGCCCAGGAACCGGAACCACACCGGCGGGTCCCCCGCCGCCCCGCCGAAGAACTCGGCCGGCATCCGCATCGAATCCCGGAGCCGGAACCCGAGCAGCTCGGTGTAGAAGTCGAACGCCGCCGAGGATCCGGGCGGGACCGGCAGCACCACGTGGCCCATGCCCAGGTCGCCGGCGACGAAGCGGTTCCCGTATGGGCTGACCGACGGCCGGTGCTCCAGCGCGGCCCCGCAGAACACCTCCAGCGTGTGCCCGGCCGGGTCGGCGGCCCGCAGCAGCGACGCCACCCGCCGCGCGGCGCACTCACCGTCGGTGCCCGGCTTGTACGCGACCCCGGCATCGGCCAGGGCGCGGCCCACCGCGGCCAGCGCCGCCGCGTCCGCGACCTCCCAGCCGGCGGCGAGCAGCCTCTCCGATGACCCGGGCAGGATGACCAGACGGGCCGGGAAGTCGTCCATCCGCAGGTAGACAGTGCCTTCTTCCGGGCCGTCTTCCGGGCCGTCTTCCGGGCCGTCTTCCGGGCCTTTCCCCGGCCCGCGGCCCTCGGTCAGGCCGAGGACCTTCAGGCCGAACTCGCGCCAGGCGCCGACGTTGGCGGATTCGATCCGCAGGTAGCCGAGCGAGGAGATCATGTGTCCTCCAGGAAGCCGATGGCCAGCCGGTTGAACTCGCCGGACCTCTCCAGCTGCACCCAGTGCCCGCAGCCGCCGAACACGTGCAGCTGGGCGCGGCGGATCATCTTCAGCGCGACCAGCGCGCCGTCGACCGGGTTCACCCGGTCCTCGCGGCCCCAGATCAGCAGGACCCGGTTCCGCAGCCGGTGTGCCTCCCGCCACAGCAGCCCCTCTTCATACGAGGCCGGGTCGGAGAACGAGGCGCCCATCGAGGCCATGGCGGCCAGCGCTTGCGGGTCGCACGCTGCCGCGTACCGTTCGTCGATGAGGTCGTCGGTGATCAGCCGCTGGTCGAACACCAGGGTGCGCAGGAACGCGGCCATCTTCTCCCGGCTCGGGCCGGGCGGGGCGGCGAAGGAGGCCAGCCGCTTGACGCCCTCGGTCGGGTCGGCGGAGAACACGTTCAGCGACAGGCCGCCAGGTCCCATGAGCACGAGGCGTCCGGCCCGTTCGGGATGATCAAGGGCGAAGCGGACCGCGGTCCCGCCGCCGAGGGAGTTGCCGACCAGGTGCACCTGGTCGATGCCCAGCTCGTCGAGCAGGCCGGCCAGCGCGCCGGCGGCGAAGGTGAAGTAGTTGCCGGTCACCGGCGGCTTGTCGGACTTGCCGTAGCCGGGCTGGTCGACGACCAGGGTGCGGAACCGTTCCGCGAACACCGGCAGGTTGCGCCGGAAGTTGGACAGCCCCGAGGCACCCGGCCCCCCGCCGTGCAGCATGACCACCGGCACGCCCTTATGGCTGCCCTCCTCGGTGTAGTGCAGGTGCATTCCCAGGCCTCCCGTCAGATCATCGCGTCTGGCGGCACGTCGTGACCGAACTCGCCGCGGCCGTACATGGACAGCGCCCGTTCCGGGTCGTTGATCGCGTGCACCCGGCCGGCGTGCGCGTCCCGCCAGAACCGCTGGATCGGCGTGCCGATCTTCAGCGCCCGCCCGCCGGAGTTCTCGAACAGCAGGTCCACCGCGCGGATGGCCTGGCCGGTGCCGGTCACCTGGTCGCGGCGCACCCGCAGCCGCAGCCGCAGCGGCAGCGGCAGCGGGATCTTCTCCCCCGCGCGCGCGTGCGCCATCAGCTCGGCCATGTTCCGCTCCAGCGCCGCCCACGCCGCATCCAGCAGGGACGCGGCCTCGGCGATCCGCACCTGCCCGAACGGGTCCTCGGCCGCCTTCTGCCCGACGTAGGAGGCCCGCACCCGGCCGCGCTGGTACTCCACATGGGCCGCGTAGGCACCCGTCGCCATGCCGATGATCGGCGTGGTGATGGCGTAGGAAAATATGGAGCCGAACGGAACGTGGTACAACGGTCCGGGATTGACCTGCTGGCCGGGGCAGGCGCAGCGGGTCACGTCGGTGAAGCTCAGCGACCGGTGCCCGGGGACGAAGGCGCCTGTCCACCACGATGTCGTTGCTTCCCGTGCCGCGCAGCCCGACCGTGTCCCACACGTCCTCGATCGTGTAGTCGCTGGCCGGCAGCAGGAACGTGCGGAAGTCGACGGGCTGCCCCTCGTCGTTGGTGACGATCCCGCCGAGCAGGACCCAGCTGGCGTGGTCGCAGCCGGAGGAGAAGCTCCAGCGCCCATCCAGCCGGTGGCCTCCCTCGACCTGCCTCGCCCGGCCGGTCGGCGCGTAGCTCGAGGACATCCGGGTGGCGGGGTCGGCGCCCCACACGTCCTGCTGGGCCTGCGGCGGGAACAGAGCCAGCTGCCAGGGGTGCACGCCGACGACCGCGGCCACCCACCCGGTCGACCCGCAGGCGCTGGCGATCAGCCGGACGGCGGTGTAGAACGTGACCGGATCCGCCTCCAGGCCGCCGAAGCCGGCCGGCTGGAGCAGCCGGAAGAACCCGGTCTCGGCGAGCGCCTTGACCGACTCGGCCGGCAGCACCCGGCGGTCCTCGGCCTCCTGGGCGCGCTGCCGGAAGGCCGGGAGCAGTTCGGTGACCCCGGCCACCACGGCCTGCTGGTCGGTGCCTACCTGCCGATCAGAGGTTGCCATATGCCCAAGACTAGAACATGTTCTAGTCTTGGGGTATGGATCAGGTTCGGACCATCGATGCGGGCGCGCCGCCGGCCAGGTTCGCGCGCGGCTGGCACTGCCTGGGACTGGCGGGCACGTTCCGTGATGGTGGCCCGCACGCGGTCCCGGCGTTCGGCACCAAGCTGGTGGTGTTCGCGGACTCCGCCGGCGCCCTGCACGTCCTGGACGGGTACTGCCGGCACATGGGCGGTGACCTGACCCAGGGCACCGTCAAGGGCGACGCCATCGCCTGCCCGTTCCACGACTGGCGCTGGGGCGGCGACGGCCGGTGCGCGCAGATCCCGTACGCCCGGCGCGTCCCGCCCGCGGCGCGCACCCGGTCCTGGCTCACCCTGGAGCGCAACGGGCAGCTGTTCGTGTGGCACGACCCCGAGGGCCACCCGCCGCCGCCGGACGTGACCATCCCGCGCGTCGACGGCGCCTACTCCGGCGAGTGGACCGACTGGACCTGGGACTCGATCCTCGTCGAGGGCGCGAACTGCCGCGAGGTGATCGACAACGTGGTGGACATGGCGCACTTGTTCTATATCCATTTCGCGTTCCCGACCTACTTCAAGAACGTCTTCGAGGGCCACATCGCCTCGCAGTACCTGCGCACCCGGTCCCGGCCCGACGTCGGGCCGGAGATGGGCAGAGCGTCGAACTACGCCGACGGGGCGGAAACCACGCTCCGTTCTGAAGCCTCGTACTTCGGCCCGGCCTACATGATCGACAACCTGTGGCACGACTACCACGGGATGACCATCGAGAGCGTCCTGATCAACTGCCACTACCCGGTCACCCCGACCTCCTTCCTGCTGCAGTGGGGGGCCATCGTCAAGCGGCCGCCCGGCCTGTCCGAGGCCCAGGCTTCGCGGGTCGCGGCGAAGTTCGCCGACTTCGTCGGCCTCGGCTTCCAGCAGGACGTGCAGATCTGGCGGCACAAGACCCGGATCGACAACCCGCTGCTGTGCGCCGAGGACGGCCCGGTCTACCAGGTGCGCCGCTGGTACGAGCAGTTCTACTGCGACGTGGCCGACGTCGCGCCGGACATGACCGCGCGGTACGAGTTCGAGATCGACACCACCCGCGCGGTGGCCGGCTGGGAGGCGGAGGTGGCGGCCAACCTCGCCCGGGCTGATACGGCTGATGCCGGCTGAGGGACGAGCGGCGCGGCGCGGTCACCCGCGTGGAGTGCACGCGGTGCGGCGCGGCCGTGCTGGCCGTCAAGTTCAGCCCGCAGCACACCTCGGTGCAGTGGACCGCGGCCGCGGTGCGGACGTGCTGGGAGTTCGGCGCCTCGGAGCGGCCCAGCGCGCTGGTCGAGGGGTGCGGCAGCCTGCGGGAGGCCATCGACGGCGCGGTGGCGGCCGGGCGGCTGGAGGTGTCGCCGCCCGGCTACGTGCGAACGGAATGACTGCCCGCGAGTACTACCAGGTGCCGGTGGCCGAGGTGGTACGGGAAACCGGCGATGCGTGCTCGCTCGTGCTGGAGGTGCCATCGTCGCTTTCCGCGACGTTCGGCTACCGGCCGGGGCAGTTCGTCACGGTGCGGGTGCCGTCGGAGCTTTGCGGTTCGGTGGCGCGGTGCTACTCGCTGTCGAGTTCGGCGCTGGCCGGCGAGCGCCCGGCCATCACCGTCAAACGGACGGCGGGCGGGTTCGCGTCGAACTGGATCGCGGAGAATGTGGTGGCGGGGACCGTGCTGGACGTGCTGCCGCCGGCCGGGACGTTCAGCCCGGCTTCGCTCGACGGTGATTTCCTGCTGTTCGCGGCGGGCAGCGGGATCACCCCGGTCATGTCCATCCTGAAGTCGGCCCTGGCCGCGGGGCGCGGGCGCGTGGTGCTCGTGTACGCCAACCGGGACGAAAGCTCGGTGATCTTCGGCCCGGCCCTGCGCGCGCTCGCCTCGGACTGCGGCGGCCGGCTGACGGTGGTGCACTGGCTCGATTCGCTGCTCGGCGTGCCTTCGGTTGCGGGGCTCATGGCCCTGGCCCGGCCGTACGTATCCTTCGACGCGTTCATCTGCGGCCCGGATCCCTACCTGGCGGCGGTCCGGGACGCGCTGGGCGGGCTCGGCGTGCCGGGACGGCGCGTGCACGTGGAGCGGTTCGTGTCGCTGGCGGAGAACCCCTTCGAGGCGGCCCCGGCGGCGGGTTCCGGGGCCGCGACGGCCGCCACGCTGTCGGTCACGCTGGACGGCGCGACCACCCTGCTGCCCTGGCCGGCCGGGACCCGGATGCTCGACGTGCTGATCGAGGCGGGCCTGGACGCGCCGTACTCCTGCCGCCAGGGCGTCTGCGGCGCCTGCGCCTGCCAGCTCACGGGCGGCGAGGTCGAGATGGCGCACAACGAGGTGCTCGAGGCCGCCGACATCGCCGACGGCCTCGTCCTCGCCTGCCAGGCCCTGGCGCTGACCTCCCAGGTCAACATTACCTACTGATAATGTCGTAAATTGCGCGGAGGGGCGCAGCCGTGCTATGCACGGATGCTGCGGTTACCAAGAGAGGAAGACCATGCCACTGACCATCGGCGACACCGCGCCGGACTTCGAGGCGGAGACGAGCGAAGGGCCGATCCACTTCTACGACTGGCTCGGGGACTCCTGGGCGGTCCTGTTCTCGCACCCCAAGGACTTCACCCCGATCTGCACCACCGAGCTGGGCTACATGGCCAAGGTCAAGCCGGAGTTCGACCTGCGCGGCGTGAAGATCATCGGCCTGTCGGTCGACTCCGCTTCAGACCACGAGCGCTGGGCCGCCGACATCGCCGAGACCCAGGGCACGGCGCCCAACTATCCCATCATCGCCGACTCCGACTTCAAGGTGGCCAAGCTGTACGGGATGCTGCCGGCCGACGTCTCGGGCGACGCCAGGTCGCGCACGCCGGCCGACAACCAGACCGTGCGGAACGTGTTCGTGATCGGACCGGACAAGAAGATCAAGCTGGTCCTGGTCTACCCGATGACGACCGGGCGCAACTTCGACGAGGTGCTGCGGGTCGTCGACTCGCTGCAGCTGACCGCCAGGCACAAGGTGGCCACTCCGGTCAACTGGAAGCAGGGCGAGGACGTCGTCATCGCCGGCTCGGTCTCCAACGACCAGGCCAAGGAACTCTTCGGGGAGTGGCAGGAGCCCAAGCCGTACATCCGGATCGTGCCCCAGCCTAAGTGACAGCGCCGAGCTGACCCCGGCCGGCTTCCGCTCGCCGGGGTCAGGCCCCGCCCCGGGCCCCGGCGGGCTGTCATCTCACTACTTGCTACTTGCTACTTGCGGGCGACGCCGCCGATGAAGGTCGCCGTGGGCGCCTGCTGGTCCAGGGCCGGGCCGTCGCCGTTCCAGTGCGGCACCGGGACCACGCCCGGGGGCACGAGATCCAGGCCGTCGAAGAAACTCAGGATCTCCTCCTGCGAGTGGATGTAGATCCGCGCGGCCGTGTACGCCGACGTGAAGTTCTCCCCCTCGGACGGGCTGCCGGAACCGACGGAGATGATCAGGTAGCTGCCGGGGACGATCGCCCGGGCGAATGCGGCGGCCACGTCGCGGGCGGTCCCGGCCTCCGTGAAGTGCAGGACCGCGGAGAGGATCACGCACGCGGGCGCGGCCAGGTCGATCAGGTCCGCCAGCCCGGCATCGGCCAGGAGGCGCTCGGGGGTGCGCATATCGCCGGGCACGGCGATCACTCCGGGGCTCTTGGCCAGCAGGCTGCGGGCGTGCGAGATCACGATCGGGTCGTTGTCCACGTACGCCACCCGCGCTTTGGGGTCGACGCTCCGGGCGATGTCGTGTGTGTTCACCCCGGTCGGCAGGCCGGCGCCGACGTCGATGAACTGCCCGACGCCGCAGGCCGCCACGTAGCTGACGGCCCGCCCGAGGAACTGCCTGTTCTCCCGGGCCATCTGCGCGGAGACCGGGTGGATGGCCAGCATCTTCTCGGCCAGTTCACGGTCGGCCGCAAAGTTGTCCTTCCCGCCCAGCCAGTAGTCCCAGACCCTGGCGATGTTCGGCCTGGTCGGGTCGAATGGCTCCACCGCTCCTCCTCCCGGTCCGCCGCCCGTCTTCCATCATGTCCTGAGAAGGGTAGTGGATGGGCCTGGCATGTCCTACGAAGCGTAGTGAATACGCCTTTGCGGCCTTGGCCCATGAGCCGCCCCAGCCGCAGCCTCCAGCGCCTCCTCTTCCCCATCCGCACCATGAGCTGCCCCGCCAGCCCCGCCGCCAGTCAACAAGTGCAGCACCGTACCCGCTAGAGCGGTCTTTGATACATCCCACAACGGCCCGGCCAGTTCAACGCGCCGTCTCGTGATCGAGACTGTGTACCCGCTCTGACGTCATGCCCTTACCGGTCCCGGATCCGGGCTTGGATTCCCGCTGCGGATTAGTGAGGGTTCTGCGCCAGCCT
>CAWDEB010000003.1:0-383849 GCA_963801155.1 uncultured Actinomycetes bacterium | reverse complement strand
AATCCGTTCTGGAGCAGGAACATCGGAGCCACCAAGGTGACGGTTTCATAGACCTGCGCCGCCACCGCTGCTGTTGCATACTTCGGCACGTATTCGGCCCGAAAGCTCCTTGATCGCAGCCGGGGTAGCCTTGGTTCTTCACGCCAGCATCTTTCCGTGGCAGCTAGGCCAAGAGACCTCAGTAATGTTCGGCTTGATCTTCCTGGGTGCGGCAACCTACTTTGTCTACGGCGCCCTGGATCCGCACTGGGGTAACGCCGTTGGGCAGTTGGCTGGGTTCCTCGCGTACGACTTGGTGCTGCTTGCGCCTTTTCTTGAGCATTTCGGCACTGCCCAAGGTGGCTCGCTTGTCAGCCTGATAATTTACGTCGCGTTCCTTGTCTACAGCGGGACGCTTGCCAGCTATTATCTGTTCGCGTCGAACGCGACTCGAATTCGCCTCGCCGTGGTTGGTTCGGAGTCGTTGTCGGCGCTGGGCGTGAGCGATGCTGACGTGCGGTGAACTTGTCGCGGTCTGGAAACCGCAGGGGAAGTCGTGACAGCCTGCGCCGACGAGGTCCTGGCGTGATCTGTGCTCGCTGCCGAAGCGCGCGGTAGCCGGCTGCGTTCGGTTACCGCGAGCTCATTCCGTTTCCGTCTCTGGAGCTGTGCCCTACGGCCCGGGGAAGACGCGTCGGAGTGTGTCGAGCGCAGGACCGTGATCGCCGGGTGGCGTGTGCTCGGGATCCAGGCGTCCGTAGACGAGACGCGCGAACGCTTCGGCGGGAAGCTCAACGTCCGCGGGCACAGCTGCGGTGCCCGCCCCCGAACGTGACGGAGTCGGGTTTCAGGTCGACGGTGAAGCTGCGTTGCGGGTCGGTGGTGGCGACGGTGATGGTTGTCGTGTCTCCGGTGGGTTTGCCGGTGTAGCGGGCGATCAGCTCGAGGTTGTCGACGACGAGCTCGGCAACCTGGCGCGGAATGGTGGCGGCGGGATCGACGGCGACTTCAATGTCCCACGTGTGGAAGGCGTGCTCGTTGAGGCGCAGCCCGACGAACTCGGTGAACCCGAAGGTCATCGGCCCCATCGCGAAGACGAAGGTGCTGCGTTCTTCGGGTGTGACCGCCTCGATGCGGGCCAGCAGAGCGGTGTCGGCGGCGAGGGCGTCGTCGCGCTGCTCGACGGGTATCTTGGCGTTCCAGGTGTCCCACACGCCGGGCGCGTAGTCGTCGGGCGTCACCTGGCCGGCGAGCGTGTCCTCGAGGGGGCGTTGCATGATCACCGCGCCGGAGCCGAGGTGGGAGAGCACTTGGGCGATGCTCCATTCCGTCGGGTAGGCGCGACCTGTCAGCTCCGCTTCGCTGATCGTCGACGTCAGGTCGCGCAGCCGGGTGACGGAGGAGCGCAGGGCGTCGACGTGAGCGTCAGCATCGGTTCTCGTAGCCATGGAACACAGCCTACCGGAAGTGGGGAATAGTCCCCAGTTCCGGTAGGCTGTGGGAGCTGTGGAGCTCCGAGCAGACGCCGCCCGCAACCGGGCCGCCATCGTCGAGGCCGCCCGGGCCGTATTCGCCGAGCAGGGTCTTGACGCGCCGCTGGATGAGATCGCCCGCCGAGCGGGAACCGGGAACGCCACGCTGTACCGGCGGTTCCCGACGCGCGGCGACCTGATCGCAGCCGTGTTCGCCGACCGGATGTCTGAGCACCTCAACGCCGTCGAAGCGGGCCTCGCCGATCCCGATGCGTGGCGCGGCTTCGCGACGTATGTCAAGGCCGTGGGGGCGATGCAAGCCCGCGACCGTGGCATCGCCAACCTGGTCACGATGGATGTCTCGAGCGCGCCAGAGATCGAATGGCTCCGGTCCCGCGCGTTCGACGGGCTCGTCCGCCTCGTCGAACGTGCCCGCGCCGCCGGCGTACTTCGCGCTGACTTCACCACCCAGGACGTCGTGCTGCTGCTGATGGCCAACGCGGGCCTGGTCGAGCGCGCCCACGGCATCACCGCGGAGGCATCCGCGCGCCTGATCCACGTCCTGCTCGACGGCTTCCGCGCCTCGGCTGCGTCCGACGGCCCGCCGACACCCAGCGCTCGCCGCACCCAACTGGCAATGCGCCGCAACGGCGAGCGCCGCCTCGGTTCGACCCGCCAGGGACGAGGCTGCCCGGCGACCACCGCGGCCTCCACCTGATTGTTCTTCCGCAGATCAAGGAGTACCTGAGATGACGTTCGAGCTCGGCGTCTATTCGTTCGGCAACACACCGCGCACTGCCGACGGAGGTTACGGCCCCACTGCACAAGCGATCCGCGACGTGCTTGAAGCGGTGCGTGTCGCTGAGGAAGTCGGTCTGGACTTCTTCGGCTTCGGCGAGCACCACACGGGATCGATGCCGCTGTCGTCGCCGACGGCGCTCGTCAACGCGGCCGCGGCGTCCACGCAGCGGATCGGGCTCGGCACGACCGTCACCGTGCTGTCCACCGACGAACCCATCCGGGTGTTCCAGCAGCTCGCCACCGCCGCGGCAATCGCGCCCGGGCGTATCGAGGCCGTCACCGGCCGCGGATCGTCTCCGATCACCTTCCCGATCTTCGATCTCGACGAGCGCGACTATGACATGCTCTACAGCTCGAAACTCGAGCTACTTCTCGCCATCGACGGCCACGAGCGCGTCGCCTGGAGCGGCCCCCACCGGCGACGAGCACTAGAGAACGCGCTGATCGTGCCCCGACCGGAAAAGCCGCTGAAGATCTGGCTCGGCACCGGCGGCAGCCCGGGGTCGGTGTATCGGGCTGTCGAGCTCGGACTGCCGATGTTCCTCGGCATTCTGGGCGGCACGCCGCAGCACTGGGCGCAGTACGGCCACGCCTACCGCGACGCCTGGGCCGAGACCGGCCACCCCGCCGGGGCGGCCGACATCGCCGTTGCCGTGCACGGGTTCGTCGCCGAGGACGACCGCGAGGCGAAGGCGACGTACCTGGAACACGAGATCCGCATGTTCCAGACGGGCGCGGCCGAGGTCGGGCGCCCGGCGCTCGCGCCGTCTGGACGAGCCGCCGACTACGAGCCGGGCGGGATGGTGTTCGTCGGCGGCCCCAACGAGGTCGCCGACCGGATCCTGCACCTCCACCAGTTGCTCGGTCACACGCGCCAGATCCTGCAGATGGACGTCGGTAGCATGCCGCACGCCACCTTCCTCAAGGGCATCGAGCTGCTCGGCACCGAGATCCTTCCCCAGATCCGCAAGGAGCTCGCGTAGCCGCCTCGGCATCCACGCCTCCCAACAACTACTGAAGGAAATCCATGTTCATCGCCCTCGTCATCGGCGCCGTCCTGCTCGCCGCCATGTGCGTGTCGTCGGCGTCGATGAAGCTCCGCCAGCACGAGCAGGCCGTCGCCATCATCGGCGGCACCGTCGGCGTGCCGCTGCGCTTCTTCCCGGTCCTCGCGTCCCTTGAGCTCGCCGGCGCAGCCGGGATCCTCATCGGGCTGTGGCTCGAGCCACTCGGCATCGCCGCCGCAGTGGGCCTCGTCGCCTACTTCATCGGCGCCGTCATCGGCCACCTGCGCGTCGGCGACACGAAGAACCTCACGATGCCGCTGCCGCCGCTCATGCTGTCCATCGCCGTGCTTGTCCTCCGGCTCGTCACCGCGTGAGGCCGTACCCGCCTTCTCTGCCCACCAGGAGCTGACAGCCATGTCCATCGTCGTCACGGCCACCGGGAACCTGGGCCACCTCGTCGTCAAAGACCTGCTGAATCGCGGCGTCCCTGCCGCCGAGATCGTCGCGACTGCACGATCGACCGACGCAATTAAGGACTTCGCTGACGCTGGGGTGCGCACTGCCGGAGCAGCACCCCGCGGCCCTCAAGGACGCCGGAGTGCCCGAACAGATGGTGGTCATGGCCGTTGAGGTGGACGCGGGGCTGCGCGCCGGGGCGATGGCCTACCAGAACAGTGACCTCGCCGGACTCATCGGACGGCCCACCACGCCGCTCGTTGGGGGTCTGCATCCCCTCGTCTGACCGGCGACGGGACGCCCGGCACCGACGCACCTCTCTCTACTTGTCCAACAAAGTTCAACGACCACCAGGAGGATAAACATGAAGGCATTCGCGATCACCGCACGCAACAGCCAGCCGGCACTGTAGGACCTCCCGCAGCCCCAGCCAGCCGCCGGTGAGGTGCTGGTCCAGGTCGAGGCCGCATCGGTCAACGGCTTCGACGTGTCCGTCGCCGCGGGCTACGTCTGGGACATGCTGCCGCACGAGTTCCCGGTCGTGCTCGGCCGTGACCTCGTCGGCACGGTCACCGCGGTCGGCGACGGCGTCAACAACGTCGAGGTCGGCGACCGGGTCGCCGGGGTCATCCCCGGCGTCGCCCTGGGACCCCGCAACGGCAGCTTCGCCGAGCAGGTGTCCCTGTCGGCCTCGGCGGTCACCCGCGTCCCCTCGGGGGTCGACGCATACGACGCCGCCGTCATCGGACTCGCCGGCATCGCCGCCCACGACGCGCTCGAGGCACTCGACGTCCAGCGCGGCGAGACCGTGCTCATCTCCGGCGCCACCGGCGGGGTCGGCTCCATCGCCCTGCAGCTCGCCGTCGCCGCGGGCGCGACCGTCATCGCCACCGCGCGCCCGGGGCAGGAGGAGGAGTACGTCCGCGGCCTCGGCGCCGCGCACACCGTGGACTACACCGGCGACGTCGTCGCCGCAGTGCGGGCGATCGCGCCGCAGGGTGTCGACAAGGCGTTGCACGCCGCCGGCGACGCCGCCGCCATCGGCAAGGTCGTGCGCGCAGGTGGCGGCGTAGCGTCCACACTCGCCGCGACCGCCGAGCAGCTGGGCCGCGACGACGTGACCGTCACCGGCATCATGGCCGCCGCCACCGCCGACAAGCTCGCGCGGCTGCTCGACCACGTTGCCAGCGAAAACCTCCGCGTCAACATCGAGGCACGCGTCCCGCTCGACCGTGCGCACGAGGCGTTGAAGACTTTTGCCGACGGCACCCTCGGCAAGGTGCTCGTCACCTGGTAAAAGCTGCCGGCTGAGCCGCCGGTGGCGAGCTCGGTGGCGCGCAGGCCGACCACTATACCGGTAGATAAAGTAGACTTAGAAACGTTCTGTGAACGCTTGAAACCCGGCTCAGTTACAAGGAGGAGCGGTACGTGATCCCCTACCGGGCCCCGCCGGTGCTGGTGCCTGGCCCGCTGCGGTTGACCGTGACCGAGAGGGTCGATAAGGAAGGCAACGCACGAAGCCCGTTCGGCGAAGCGAAGCGAGCCGCCAGGCCCCGGGCCAGGCTCGCGCGGCATTCGCCCGCAGTGCAAGCGACGGCCAGACGATCAAGATAATTGAGGATATTTAGTCAGTATGAGCGAGTATTGGGACGAAGCACTGGAGACCGCGCCGCGCGAGGTGCTGGAGCAGAAGCAGCTTGGCGACCTGAAGGAGATCGTGCAGTTTGCATACGACCACGCGCCGTACTACAAAAGGTCATTTGACGATTCCGGCGTGAAGCCGTCGGACATCCAGGGCCTGAAAGACATTGAGCGCTTTCCGTTCATCAATAAGAAGACGCAACGCGACTCGCAGGGCGTCGGCTCTTTCCTCGGCGAACTTGCGGCCGTCCCCGAAGAGGACGTCATCTTCGTCTCCACCTCGTCGGGATCGACCGGTGTGCCGACGATGAGCCCGTTCACGAAGAAGGACTTCGACGAGTGGCAGGACGTGGAGAGCCGCCTGTTCTGGATGGCAGGTATGCGGAAAAACGACCGCTACATCCACGCGCTCAATTTCTCGCTCTACGTCGGCGGCCCCGACGTCATCGGCGCGCAGAACCTCGGCGCGCTCTGCATCTGGGGCGGCACGCTGCCGTCCGAGCGGCTCATTTTCATCCTCAAGGAATACAAACCCACGGCGATCTGGACGAGCCCGTCTTATGCGTGGCACCTCGGCGAGACCGCGACCAAGACCGGCGTCGACCCGAAGAAGGACTTTGCCATCAAACGCATCTTCGTCGCCGGCGAGATGGGCGGATCGATCCCCGCGACACGGCAGGCCATCGAGCAGCTCTGGGGGGCCGACCTTTACGACTTCTACGGCCTTTCCGACATCTTCGGCGCCTGCGCGGCTATGTGCGAACACCACGACGGCCTGCACATCGCGGAGGATCACATCCTCGTCGAGACCGTCGATCTGGACACCGACGAGATCCTGCCGCCCGGCGAGCGCGGCGAGCTGGTCTACACGACCCTGCGCAAACACGCGCGCCCGCTCATCCGCTTCCGCACCGGCGACATCGGCCGGTTCGCGACCGGCAAATGTGCGTGCGGCCGCACCCTCGGGCGCATCTACGTCGACGGCCGCCAGGACGACATGTTCATCGTCTCCGCCGTCAACGTCTATCCCTCCGACATCGAGTTCGTCGTGCGCGGCCTCGAAGGCGTCACGGGCGAGTACCTCATCCGCATCACGGAGGAAAACTTCACGGCGCACTACGAGGTCACGATCGAAAAATCCGATGACCACCCCGAGCCCGACGAGGCTGTCGCGGAGCGGGCTTCGGCTGCCTTGAAAGCACGGATCGGCGTCAAACCGCAAAAGGTCATCGTGCTGCCCGACGGCTCCATCGAGCGCTCGACGCACAAAGCCAAGCGCATCATCGACGAGCGCAAGAAGGAAGGCTCCTCCTGAGTGGGTAGCCGTCCGGGGCGGTTACAGCATGCCTCGCGAGCGACCGGGATAAGAGCCACGACGGAACCGGCCAGTGGCGATGGCGATACCGCCGGCGGCCCAGGGCAGCGGCCCGTCACCCGGCCGCGGCGCGGATCCCGGCTGAACCCGGCTTGACGTTACCCCGCGAATCCAGCTGAACGGGCAGCGAACTTCCGGTAAGCTCCATATTACCTATTTATTCGATAGGTAATATCGCCTTATCGGCTGGCGCCGTCCGGCCGGCCTGAGGGGACCTCGCTCATGTCCAGAATCCGCGGTTCGCTGGGTTACGTACGCCGCCCTGGTCCGCTGGTGGCGGTTTCCCTCGCATACCTGCTCCTGGTGTCGGGCGTGATGATCTGGCGCGGGATCTCCGTGTCACCTGACTACCTGCTGCTGATCCTGGTCCCGGTGGCGCTGCTGAGCGGGCGGTCCCTGAGGTTCCTGCGTGACTGGGTGCCGTTCGTCGCGCTGTTCCTCGGCTACGAGGCGGTGCGCGGCATCGCGCCGAAGAGTGGCATCCCGGTGCACTACAGGTACGTGATCAGCGTTGACAAGGCCATGTTTGGCGGCACGGACCCCAGCCGGTGGCTGCAGGCGCACCTGGGTTCTCTGCGCTGGCTGGCGATCGCCTGCACCATCGTCTACTTCTGCCACTTCGTCATCCCGATCGCCGTCGGCATGGTGCTCTGGCTGGTCGACCGGGTGCAGTTCCTGCGCTTCGTCGTCGCGCTGCTCGCCATGTCCTTCGCCGCCTTCGTCGTCTTCCTGCTCATGCCCATGGCACCGCCATGGCTGGCAGACAAGCACCACCTGCTGCCGGGCGTGCACTCGCTGATCGCCCTGCCCAGCGCGGTGAGCCCGTTCTACAACTGGCTGAACCCCGACGCCGCGGCGGCGTTTCCCTCGCTGCACGCGGCCTTCCCGCTGCTGGCCGCGCTGGCGCTATGGCCGGTGACCCGGCGCGGCGCGGCGCTGGCCTTCACCTGGTCGGCGGCGGTGTGGTTCAGCGTCGTCTACCTCGGCCAGCACTACGTCATAGACGTCATCGGCGGCATCGTCTTGGCCGCGGGCACATGGATAGTCATGACCCAGGTCGCGGTGCCGCTCGTGCCGGCGCTGCAGTACCAGCCCGCCGTTTCCGGCCAGCCCGGTTCTGGCGAGCACCGGTCTAGCGAGCAGAGCTCCACTGACCTGGACACAGCTCAGCCGGCCGGGGCGCAGGCCGTCGGGCCGACGTCGACACTGGGGGCCGGCTGAAGTGGTAGATGAGGATCGTTCCGTCCAGGATCCCGACCGGGCACCAGGCGCGAAGCCAGCTCAGTGACGAGCGGTTCGTGCTGTTGAGGGTGGTAACCGACACAGCCGCCCAGCCGTCAACGCGGGCCGGCGCGGCACCGAGCAGCGGCCGGGCGCCAGGGATATCGGCCGTAGTGATGCCGCGAGGCCCGAAATAGGCCACCCACGGATCCCTGCTCGCGCTCCACGGCTGGTACCTGTCTGGTCTGGTAGCTGCGGACGTTGCGCCGAGCGCGGATGGCGTCCCAGGTCTGCATGTACGGGCCTCTCCTTACCACCTGGAACTGGGCGAGATCGACCAGGCGCTGGCCCTGTACGACGATCCCATCCGGGCCGGCCGGTCGACCCAGTGGCTCGACGTCGTCGATGCTGCCGCCCTGTTGTGGCGGCTGTCGCTGTTCGGCGCCGACATCACCGGGCGGGCACAGCAGCTCGCCGCGGACATCGATGCCCTGGTCGATGAACCGGTGTACATCTTCAACGACTGGCACGCGGTCATGGTCTTCGGCCTCGCCGGTGACGACCGGCGGGCTGAGCGCGTGCTCGCCACGAACCGCCGCGTGACCGCCGAGACGAACCGGGCCGCGGCCGACCGGGCCGGCCTGGCGTTGCTCGAGGGCTTCGGCTCGTTCGCGGCAGGCTACCCGGAACGCGCCGTCGACCTCCTGATCGGCATCCGGCCGCAGGCCCACGCCGTCGGCGGGAGCCACGCCCAGCGCGACGTCATCGACCTGACGCTCATCGCCGCCGCCGCGAGGGCCGGCCAAGCCCGCCCAGCCCGGGCCCTCGTCGCCGAGCGCACCGCCCGCAAACCCACCGCTGAGGCCGCAGCCCGGCAGCTGCTCGATACAAACTCGGGCTGACGCACCGATCGAGCCCTACGCGGAACTGATCCGCTACTACCGCCAGCGGTGGGTCCACTACGGGCACGATCCGGCGGCGATCGCGGTCGGCGCGGGGACGGCCGGCTACTACGCCGAACGCAACTCCCAGGACGCGATCAATGCCTACCGCCCGGTATTCGCTGGCTACCTAGCGTTTCAGGAGAGGCTTGGCGTGCAACCGGTATTCGGGACGCTGGAGGATTTCGTCGAGCGCTCGTCGGGCCTGATCGGCAGCCCGGCCCAGGTGATCGAGAAGGTGCACCGCTACCACGAGCAGTTCGGCCACTCGGTCCTGCACCTGCACGCCGACGCCGGCGGGCTCACCGACGCACAGCACCGGGCCAGCCTCGAACTGTTCCAGTCCGACATCGCCCCGGTGCTGCGCCGCGAGGTCCCCGACCCTCCCTGGGGCTGGGGCGGCGGCCCGCTCGGCGACGACGCGGTGCCCGCCCGGGCCGTCGCCGCTACCGGTTCCGCTGGTCCCGAACCACTGCGCGGACGATCCCAGCATGGTTACGGACCCCCAGACGGGGATACCCGCTAGCGGCCGGTGAGGGCGGTCAGCAGGCGCGGGCTCTCGGGTGAGGCCTCGTCCGGCGGACCCGGCGTGCGCTGGAGCAAGCCTCCGACGACCTCGTAGTAGCCGATGGAGCGCAGCGGCGGCGAGTAGACGTGGACGGTAATCGACCCGGCATCGTGGTCCATCCGGTGAATGCCCGAACCGGGAAAGGAAAACGTGTCGCCGGGATCATAGCGATGGACGCGCCGTGGACCGCCGATCGGCAGGCCTTATAATAGGAATATATCTCGATCACCGTTGGCCGGGTGCGCGCCGCCAGCGCCGCCTGCGCCCAGCAGCGCAGTGCTACCGCTGGCTGCCGGATAAGTCCCGGCGCAGCGGCGGGAGCGCCCACGGTCAGGCGCTCACGCCTCGCCCAGCGGCAGGTAGGAGCCACGCCAGTACAGCAGCGGGGCGGCGCTGTCGTCACTGATCTCGACGTCCTGCACACGGCCGACCACGATCTCGTGATCACCACCCGGCAGCCTGTTTTCGACTGTGCATTCCAGCGCGGCCAGGACCCCATGCAGCCGTGGGCTGCCGGTCAGGCCGGGCCGGTGCCGAACGCCTTCCCAGGCGGCAGCCAGGCCGTGGCGGGCGAAGTTGGCCGAAAGGTGCTGCTGGGGTGCCGCGAGTACGTTGACCACGAACGCGCCGTGCGCGCGGATCGCCCGTAGCGTCGAGCTAGCGCGGTCAAAGCAGACCAGCACGAGCGGCGGATCCAGCGATAGCGACGTGACCGCGCTGGCGGTAGTGCCGACGGGCTCGCCGCCATCGCCTACCGACGTCACCACCGTCACGCCGGTGGCGAAGTGGCCCATCGCCTGCCGGAACTCGGAGGCGCTGACCTCGGCCGACTCTTCAACAGCTGCCATGAGCCTAAAATCCTACCGTGTCGATATGTAAATAGGATTTCCATATCGCCAGGCCACGCTGCCGGACGGTTCGTTCCATAGACCAGCGGATAGGGCGGGGCGTTCGGCGGCGCACACCCGGCCCTGCCGTGGGCACTGGTAGACGAGAGCGACCCAATTGGGGAGACCCGCGCCCGGACGGGGCCCGCCCAGCGGGCGATTTCCCATGATCCCGGAGACTTTTGCCCCTGAAGACGGGGCCGAACCCTTCATGATCATGAAAGCACCGCGACGCCGAGCGGAGCAGCCGCCGGGTGGCTCTGAGTACCGCAACACTTAGCGATAATATCAGATATTGTCGCCTGGTTTAATAGATAATTGGAGGCGTGATGACCGAAGACCGCTGGCACCAGCCGCTCGTCCACGTACGCAGCCGGGAGCTTCGCGCCGATACCGGCCAGACCTCGGGGATGACCCGCCGCGAGGCCATCTCGGGCAAGAACGCCGGATCGGAGAAGGTCTGGATGGGCCAGACGCACGTGGCGCCCGGCACGCGGTCCGGTGACCACCATCACGGGGAGGCGGAGACCGCGATCTACGTCCTGTCCGGCACGCCGGCGTTCGTGTTCGCCCGGGGCCATGACGAGGTACGGCTGCAGACCGAGCCGGGAGATTACATCTTCGTGCCGCCCTTCGTGCCGCACCGGGAGGAAAACCCGGGCCAGGAGGAGGCCGTGGTGATCATTGCCCGCAGCAGCCAGGAGGGCATCGTGGTCAACCTGGACAGCCTCTGGCCTGACGGCGGGCGAGGCCCGGCTCATTAGCGTCGGTGACGCTGCGCGGCGAGGCCGGAAGGTCGCGGACGAGACAAGATCAGAGGTACTCATCGGTGCGGCGGTATCGGGTCGCCTTGCCCGTGAAGTCGCCGTCCCCGGCCTGATCCCCCTCGTCGCCGCCGGTGATGACGTGCAGGGCGATCCGGCCGGGCGGCGTCGTCGGCCCCGGCCCCCGCGCCGTCCCCGTAGACCACGAGCGGGACCGAGCGCCGGGGCAGCCGGTCGAAGACCTCGGCCTCCAGGCGGCCGAGCGGGAACGAGGCTGCGAACAGGGGCGAAGCGTCCCTCCGGGCGCACGTCGAGGAGCCCGATCTCGGCCCGGTCCCGCAGCGCGCGGCGGACGGCGTACGGCGACACGGAGGGGATACCGGCCGGCATGATCAATATCCTATAATATCGGTAGATTTTATTGACAAGACTCCGGATCGGAGGAGCAGTGTCCATCGAGATCATCGGCATGGTGGGGACCAAGGAGGTCTCCGAATCGCGCGGCTCCGTCGACGGGCCGCCGATCGACGCCGGCTACCTGACCCGGTTCGCGCAAGCGCATGAGGCGGCGGGCTTCGACCGGGTGCTCATCGGCTACGGCGCCACCGGCCCGGACGGGTTCGCGGTGGCCGCGCACGTGCTCTACGCCACCTCCTCCCTCAAGGTGCTGGTCGCGCATCGGCCCGGGTTCGTGGCGCCCACCCTGGTGGCGCGAAAGCTGGCCACGCTGGACCAGCTCACCGGCGGGGGCCGGGTCGCCATTCACCACTGCGCTGGTCGGCACGCCGCGGCAGGTCGCCGACGCGCTGACGGCTTACCGGCGGGTAGGCGTGGACACCGTGCTCATCCGCGGCTTCGACCCGCTGGACGACGTGGTGGACTGGGGCACGGAGCTGGTGCCGCTGCTGCGCGAGCAGGCCGCGAGCACGCCGGTCGGAACCGAGGCCGCCGCCCTGTCGGCATGAGCTGCCCCGTGCTCGACCTCAGCTGCCTGCCCGAGGTGACCGCGGCGCTGGCCGGGCGCGCCGAGGAGCATGACCGGGCCGGGTCCTTTCCCGCCGGAGGGATCGGCGCCGTCCACGCCGCCGGGCTGCTGACGGCGACTGTGGCCGAACGCTACGGCGGTCCCGGGGCAGGGCTGGCCGAGACCGTCGCCATCCTGCACGCGCTGGGCCGCGGCGACCCGTCGGCCGGCCTGATCACCGCGATGACGCTGTTCCAGCACGCCGCCCAGGCGCGGCAGGCGACCTGGCCTGCCACGTTGTACGCGGAGGTGATCGCGGAATCCGCGTCGCGGCCCGTCCTGATCAACGCGCTGCGCGTGGAGCCGGAGCTGGGCACCCCGGCCCGGGGCGGGCTGCCCGCGACCACGGCCTGCCGGAGGGCCGACGGCTGGTCGCTGAGCGGGCGGAAGATCTTCTCGACCGGCGCCGTCGGCTTGCGCTGGATGGCCGTCTGGGCCAGGACCGACGAGCCGGTTCCCCGAGTCGGCAGCTTCCTGGTCCGGTCCGACGCGCCGGGGATCACCGTCGAGCCCACCTGGGACCACCTGGGGCTGAGGGCCAGCCGGAGCGACGATGTGATCTTCGCGGACACGCCGGTGCCCCCCGGCGCGATAACCGGCCTCACCGAGCCGGCGGCGGCCCCGGCACCCGACGCCGTGCTGATGGCCTGGAACGGGCTCGGCCTGACCGCGCTCTACCTCGGCGTGGCCAGCGCGGCCCGGGATTGGCTGACCGGCTTCCTGACCGAGCGGACTCCCACTGCCCTGGGACGGCCGCTCGCGACGCTGCCGAGGTTTCAAAGTGCCGTCGGTGAGATCGAGGCATCGCTGACCGCCGCGAGTGACCTGGTCAGCGGGCTGGCGGCACGGGCCGATGCCGGAGACCCCGTTGCCGCGAGCCACGCCGGGATGGCCAAGCTCATCGGCACCAGGGCCGCGATCGGGGCGGTGGAGCAGGCGGTCGTGCTGGTCGGCAACAACGGCTTGACCAGGAAATATCCACTGGAGCGGCACTACAGGGACGTGCTGTGCTCCCGGGTACACACGCCGCAGGACGATTCCGTCGTGGCCGCGGCCGGCCAGTCGGCGCTCGCCGCCGCCGGATCGTCCTGGCTAAAGTCTACTTGACCAATCGTTTTTATCTGAATTAGCCTGAACGAAGCAGATGCATACAGCTACGACGGTGTGGCGGTGCGCCCCCCTCGACAGGAGTCCGCTCATGCGCATTCGTCCGCGTGCTGCCCGCAAAAGCGTCATGCTCGCCGCCGCCCTCGCCGTGTCGCTGGCCGCGGCCGCCTGCGGCAGTTCGTCGCCCACCACGTCATCCGCGGCGCTGGCCAACGCCGGGGCCAGCGGGACCCTCAACTGGGAGTGGGAGCTCCCGACGTCCTGGGACCCGGTCACCTCGAGCGCGGGCTGGGACATGCATGTCCTCGGCCTGGTGTACGCCTCGATCACCACGCTCGACCCGGCCGGGAACCCCGGACCCGGCCTGGCCACGTCGTGGACTTACGCGCCGTCCGGTAAGAGCGTGACGTTCACGCTGCGGCCGGGCCTGAAGTTCACCGACGGGACGCCGCTGGACGCGCAGGCGGTGAAGGAGAACATCGACCGCGGCCAGACCCAGCAGAACTCCACCGTCGCCTCGGAGCTCGCCGTCATCTCCACGGTCATCGTGAACAACCCGACCAGTTTCACCCTGGACCTGAGCCAGGTCGACTACCAGCTGCCCTACCTGCTGGCCGGCAAGGACGGCATGATGGTGAGCCCGAAGGCCTTCGCCACCGTGGCGGGCGTGAGCAGCCTGCCCACCCAGCCGGTCGGCGCGGGGCCGTTCAAGCTGACCAGCTACGTCCCGGACTCGCACGCCAACCTGGTGCGCAACCCCGGCTACTGGGACGCCAGCCAGATCCACATCGCCAACTTCACCGTGCAGGACATCACCCAGCCCGAGCAGATCCTAGCCGCCCTGGAGTCGGGCCAGGTCAACGTGGCCTACATCGCCGGCAACCAGGTGGCGGCGGCCAAGGCGGCCGGCTTCAAGATCGCGGTGATCCCGTCCGAGGTGGTGAACGAGCTCGACATCCAGACCACGACGGCGCCGTTCAACAACCCGGAGGTGGTCGAGGCGATCAACTACGCCATCGACCGCCAGGCGATCGTCCAGGTCCAGGCGTCGGGTTACGGGTCGGTCGCCTACCAGCCGTTCCCGCAGGGGTTCGTCGGCTACAGCCCGCAGCTGGCCAACCTCTACCCCTACAACCCGGCCAAGGCCAAGCAGCTGCTGGCGGAGGCGGGCTACGCCCACGGCCTGAAGATCACCCTGACCAACGACAGCCCCGCCGACACCTCCCTGGCCGAGCAGATCCAGGGCCAGCTGGCGCAGGTCGGCATCACGGCCGCGATCAAGGACATCCCGGAGGACACCTCGACCCAGTTCCTGTACCTCCAGAAGACAATCCCGTTCGCGGTCGACGGCACGGCCGGACGCGCCTCGCCGGTGGAGATGCTCGACGTGCTGTACAGCCAGCAGGGCCTGATGAACGTCGACGGCAAGGCGGCGACCACGTCGGCTGCGGTGTCCCAGGCGCTGTCGCAGGTCCTCACCGTCCCGCTCGACTCGCCCGGCTACCCGAGCGCCCTGCAGAACGCCGTGGCCACGGCCGTGCAGGACGACCCCATCCACATCTGGCTCTACACCAACCCGCGCATCTTCGCCTACAGCCCCACGGTCACCGGCATCCCGTTCGACCTGGTGCAGCAGCGCTGGGAAGGCGTCCGGGTGGCGGGCTGACCTGATCCGATGACCGTCGTCACCCTGACCCGCGGCGCCGCGGGTGCAGCCGGGGCCCCGCCGCCCCGGCTGCGCCGCGGCCGCGTCGCCCTGGCCCGGATCGGCGGCGGGCTCGCCGTCCTGGTGCCGATCGTGTTCCTGACCACGTTCATCACTTTC
The DNA here is from genome assembly GCA_963801155.1 of uncultured Actinomycetes bacterium. Lineage (GTDB taxonomy): Bacteria > Actinomycetota > Actinomycetes > Streptosporangiales > Streptosporangiaceae > Palsa-504. Next base: position 368,781 of record CAWDEB010000003.1, on the reverse strand, counting down.
TGCCTGGGGGCGCTGTCGAACAGCAATCCCGCGGCCACCATCCTGGGCCAGGACGCGGCCACCCCGGCCGCCGTGGCGCGCCTCGACCAGGCCCTGGGCCTCAATCATCCGCTTCTGGTGCAGTACTGGAACTGGCTGGTGCAGGCCGTGCACGGCAACCTGGGCCGGTCGTACTTCACCCAGATCCCGGTATCTCAGAGCATCAGCCAGCGTCTGCCGGTCGACCTGTCGATCGCGATCCTGGCCGTCATCCTCGCGGTCCTCATCGGCGGGACGGCCGGCACGGTCGCCGCCATCCGCCGGGGCGGCTGGATCGACCGCGGGGTCACCGCCGCGTGCTCGGCGGTCTCGACGCTCCCGGCGTTCGTAGTGGGGATCATCCTGGTGGTTCTGTTCGCCGTGTCGGTGCACCTGTTCCCGGCGAACGGCTACGTCGGGCCCTCGGCCGGCGTCGGCGACTGGCTCAGTCACATCATCCTGCCGAGCCTGGCCCTCAGCCTGGCGGTGGCCGCGGACATCGCCCGGCAGCTGCGCACCTCCCTGGTCCAGGTACTGGATCAGAACTACATCGTCGGCGCCCGGGTCCGGGGGCTGCCGTACCGGCGCATCCTGTTCCGCCACGCGCTGCGCAACGCGTCCGGGCCGGCACTGGTCGTCCTGGGCAATGACTTCCCGCAGATGCTGGCCGGGGCGGTGGCGGCTGAGGTCGTGTTCTCGCTGCCTGGCCTCGGGCAGCTGCTGCTAGAGAGCGCGCAGACCCGGGACATCCCGGTGGTGCAGGGCCTGCTGCTGGTGGTCAGCACCTTCGTCATCGTGGTCAACCTGGTGGTCAACACCACGCTCAACTGGCTGTACCGCACCAGCGACGGAGTGAGCACATGAGCGGCCGGCGCCCCGTGATCGGGCGAAACGGGTCGCGGTCGGTGCTGCGGCTGCCGTCGGCCCGGATCGCAGCCGCCGTCCTGGCCGCGATCGCGATCCTGGCCGCGTTCGGCTCGGCGCTGGCGCCGCAGAACCCGCTGGCCATCAACGCCAACGCGCTGTTCCAGGGGCCGAGCGCGCACCACCTGCTCGGCACCGACTACCTCGGCCGGGACGTACTGAGCCGGCTCATGGCGGGGACCCGCCTGTCGGTGCTCACCGCCGTCGAGGCGGTCGGGATCGGGCTGGTGCTCGGCGCGATCCCCGGCATCGCCACCGTGTTCGTCGGCCGGTCGTTCGACTTCACCGTCAACCGGGTCAGCGACGCGCTGATGACACTGCCCTACATCTTCTTCGCCGTCGCGGTCACCGCCGCGCTCGGCAACGGCCTGCCGCAGGCGATGGTAGCGGTGGGGATCCTGCTCGCCCCACTCTTCTTCCGGGTGACCCGGGCGGCCACGCTCGAGCACGCCCGGGCCCAGTACGTGGAGGCCGCCGAGCTGCTGGGCGCCTCGAAGCTGCACGTCATCCGGGTGCACGTGCTGCGCAAGGTGCTGCCGAACATCGTGGTGACCACGGCGTCGATGACCGCGGCCGCGCTGCTGGCCGTGTCGTTCCTGACCTTCCTCGGCATCGGCGTCCAGCCGCCGACGCCGACCTGGGGCGGCATCTTGTCCTCCGACCTCGACTACCTGTCCCAGGCGCCGTGGGCGCCGTTCATCCCCGGGGCGCTGATCGCCGTCACCGTCGGCGCGCTGAACGCGCTGGCCGATGCCGTCCGCGACCGCAGCGGCGCGGGGGCGCTGGTCCCCGCCGACCCGATCATCCATATCAACCCGAGTCTGGAGCGCGCCGATGGCGATCGACAATCGCGATCCGTTGCCTGATCTCGCCCCCTCCCCCGTCGGCGCCGGGCCGGCGGGACAGGGAGCTGACGAGGTGCTGCGCCTGGATGACCTGCACGTCAGCGTGCACGGCGGGGCGGCCACCGCGGTGCACGGCATCTCGCTGCGGGTCCGGGCCGGTGAGATCGTCGGGCTGGTCGGGGAGTCCGGCAGCGGCAAGACCCTGACGTGCCGGGCCGCGCTCGGCGTACTGCCCGCCGGCTGTGCGGTCGAGCGCGGCTCGGTGTCGTTCGCCGGGCTCGACGTGACCTCCCTGTCGCGGCGCGGCTGGGAGAGCCTGCACGGCAGCCACCTGGGCGCGGTGTTCCAGGACCCGGCGTCCTACCTCAACCCGGTGATCAGCGTCGGACATCAGCTCACCGAGGTCCTGCGCGTAAAGCTGCGCATGAGCCGGCGTGCGGCGCGCCGCCGCGCGCTCGAGCTGTTCGAGGCGGTCGGCCTGCGCCAGCCCGAGCGGGTCTTCAACCAGATCCCGGCCGAGCTGTCGGGCGGCATGCTCCAGCGGGTGATGATCGCCATCGCCATCTCGTGCGACCCGCAGCTTCTGGTGGCCGACGAGCCGACGACCGCGCTTGACGTGACCATCCAGGCCGAGGTCCTCGAGCTGCTGCGGCGGCTGCGGGACGAGCGGGGACTGGCCGTGCTGTTCGTGTCCCACGACCTGGCTGTGATCACCCAGCTGTGCGACCGCATCGCGGTGTTCTACGCCGGGGAGATCGTGGAGTCCGGGCCCGCCGAGGAGATCACCCGGCGGCCGCGGCATCCCTACACCCAGGCGCTGCTGCGGGTGGCGTCGGTCGGTGATTTCCGGCGGCGCGAGCTGGAGGTCATCGCCGGGCAGCCACCGCAGGTGGGCGCGGACGTCACGGGATGCCGGTTCGCGGCGCGCTGTCCGGTCGCGGTCCCGGAGTGCCGGGTCGGCCCGGTCCGGGCCGTACCGGCCGGCGATCAGCATCATGTGCGCTGCGTGCACGCGGCCCGCGCCGTCGTGGCGTCATGACCGCGGACCCGACGATCCCGACCCTGCCTCCGGCCGACGCGCCGCCGCTGCTGGCGGTCGAGTCGGTTGACGTGACCCTGGGCCGCGGCTGGCGGGCGAACCAGGTCCTGTCCGGCGTCGACCTCGGCATCTGGCCCGGCGAGATCGTCGGCTTGGTCGGCGAGACCGGCTCGGGGAAGACAACGCTGGCGCGCACCGTGGTCGGGCTGGTGAACCCCAGGCGGGGCCGGATTGTCCTGGACGGGCTGCCCATCTCCGCGCTGCGCGGGGGCGCCAGGCGGGCCGAGCGGCGCCGCGGCCACGTGCAGCTGGTGTTCCAGGACCCGCTTCGCTCGCTGGACCCGGACCTGACCGTGGCCGAGATCGTGGCCGAGGGGCTCAGGATCCGCGGCGGGGCCGACGGCGAGGAGATCCGGCGGCGGGTGACGGCGGCCCTGGAGAAGACCGGTCTCGACGCCACGGTGCTGGAGCGCACACCAGGCCAGATCTCCGGCGGCCAGCGTCAGCGGGTGTCGATCGCCCGGGCGCTCGCCGTCGAGCCCCGGCTGCTGATCTGCGACGAGCCGGTGAGCGCTCTGGACGCGTCCAGCCGGAACCACGTCCTGCGCCTTCTCCACGAGCTGCGGACCTCCCTCGGGCTGCCAATCGTCATCATCTCCCACGACCTCAGCTCGCTGGCGGGCATCGCCGACCGCGTTGTGGTGCTCTACCGGGGCCGGATCATCGAGGACGGTCCCGTCGACCGGGTATTCGCGGCGCCGCGGCACCCGTATACGGCCCTGCTTATGGCGTCCGCGCCGAGCGTCCGGCACGACCGGCCGTTCTCCCCGCACCAGCTGCGCCGGGCCGGCTCCGGTCCGGTGCCGCAGGACGGACCGGACGCGTGTGTATTCGCCGCCCGCTGCCCGTTCGCCGCCGACGTCTGCGCGACCCAGCCTCCGCTGAGGACGATCGGCGAGCGGTGGAGCGCGGCCTGCCACCGCCACGAGGAGTGGGGCGCGCTCGCCCAGTCCGCAAACCCGAAAAACCCCTCAGGAGGACCGGCCCATGCCCGTTGAGTTCATCGGGATGATCAGCACCCGCGACCAATCCGAGATCCGGCGCTCCGGCGGGCCGGTCGTCGACCGCGACTACGTACGCCGCTTCGCCCGGGCGCACGAGGATGCCGGGTTCGACCGCGTGCTCATCGGCTACAGTTCTTCCCAGCCCGACGGGACCCAGGTGGCCGCGTACGCCGCGGCCCACACCGACCGGCTGAGCTTCCTGGTCGCCCACCGGCCCGGATCCGTCGCGCCGACGCTGGCGGCCCGCACGTTCGCGACCCTCGACCAGTTCGCCGGCGGCCGGATCGCCGTGCACGTCATCACCGGGGGCAGCGACGGCGAGCAGCGCCGGGACGGTGATCACCTATCCAAGGACGAGCGCTACGACCGCACCGACGAGTACCTCGACGTCCTCAAGCAGGCGTGGACGTCGGACGCGCCATTCGGCTACCACGGCCGGTACTACCAGATCGAGGACTCCTACGCCGACGTCCGCTCGCCGCAGCAGCCGCGGATCCCGCTGTACTTCGGCGGCTCCTCGGAGGCGGCCTACCGGGTCGGCGGCAAGCACGCCGACGTCTACGCCCTGTGGGGTGAGCCGCTGGCCGAGACCGCGGAGCAGATCGCCTCGGTACGTGCCGCCGCCGCAGCGGCCGGCCGTGACACGGTCCCGAGGATCAGCGTTTCGTTCCGTCCCATTCTTGGTCCGACCGAAGAACTCGCATGGGAGAGGGCCCACCAGATCCTCGCCACGACGCGGGCGAACATCGAGGAATTCCGCGGCCAGTGGCGTCGGCCGACCGGAGGCCTCGGCGGCGCGCACCCGCAGAACCGGGGCTCCCAGCGCCTGCTGGCCGCGGCGGCCAAGGGCGAGCTTCACGACCGCGCGCTGTGGACGCCGCTCGCCGCGGCCACCGGCGCCGCCGGGAACTCCACCGCACTGGTCGGGACGCCGGAGACCGTGGCCCAGGCCCTGATCGACTACGTGAACATCGGGGTGACCACCCTGCTCATCCGGGGCTACGACCCCTACGACGACGCCATCGACTACGGCCGGCACCTGCTGCCGCTGGTCCACGAGGAAGTCAGCCGCCGGGACCGGTACCGGCCGCCGACGGCGGTCCCCGCCGGCGCCGTCGAGTAAAACGGAGGACAACCAGCATGAACCACCGGCAGCTCAAGCTCGGTGCCGTGACCATGGGCGTGGGCGGGCCGGGCCACCACTACCTGTGGCTGGACCCCGAGATCCCCGGCGACGCCAGCGTGAGCATCAACTGGTACATCGAGCAGGCCCGGCTGGCCGAGGCGGCCAAGTTCGACCTCATCTTCATCGTGGACAGCCAGTTCATCACCGCCGACTCCCCGCCGCACTACCTGAACCGCCTCGAGCCGATGACACTGCTGTCGGCCCTGGCCGTCAGCACCCGGCACCTCGGCCCCATCCTGCGCGAGCGCGGCGTGGTCCGCGCCGAGTACGAGGCCGACACGCTGCGCGGGAACCTGGGCATCCCGGTTCCCGAGAACCGGTATACGCGGGCCCGCCGCACCGCCGAACAGGAACTCGCGGTGCGGCCCTAACAGAGCTCTGGCTATGCGGCGCTGCCAGGCCGGGCGTCCCACTGCCTGGCCAGGAGGTGGCGGGCGAGCGCGGCGGCCTGGCCGCGGATCTCCGGGACCGCCGTCGTCTCGTATCGTGACCCACGCAGCAGCGGCCCCAAGGTGAAGATGTCGCTGGCGGGCCTGCCGTCCGCGTCGCGCAGGGCGCCGTGCGGGTCGGTGTCGAGTCCCAGCCTCAGCGGATCCGGCCGGGCCAGGCCGACCTCGAGCAGGTGGCGCAGGAGCGGATCGGCGGTGGTGGTGATGTCGGAGGCAGGCCCGGTACAGTTGACCACCCAGCCGACGGCCAGTTCGGCGGACGAGCCGCCGGCCTCGATGCGCACCCGCACGCCGCCGCGCTGACCGGTGGCCGCGGTGACGCGGCCGCGGCGCACGGACAGCCGGCAGGCTGAGATGAGCGCAGCGGCCCGGCGCGCGGTCTCGGGCGGCACCCGGTGCCGGTGCACCTCCCAGTAGCGGGCGACGTGGCCGAGGAAGAGGCGCTGGTCTGCCTCTGGCAGCTGTTCCCAGAGGCGGGGGATGTGCGGCCGCAGGGCGTCCACCACGTCCTGCCAGTCGCCGGAGTAGGCGGCAGCACTGGCCCGGATGTCGCGGATCAGCCGGGTGAGGCGCAGCGTGCCTCCGGTTGCGCGGATGGCCGGCCCGGCGCTTACCGCGGCGACCGGGCGCGGCCAGCTGTGCTCGCGGGGGAGCAGCGCGTGGCGGGAGATGGCGTGGACGACCGTGTCCGGGTGCGCGCCGGTCAGCGCGATGGCCACGTCGAGCATGCTCAGGCCGGTGCCGAGCACGGCGACGGGGCTGCCGTCCGCGGCCGCGTCCAGCGCGCCGGGCTCCCACGGGTCGGGGATGTAGCGGTCCTGCGGGACGGGGCAGGGCACCGCTGGCGGCAGGTTGCCGGCAGCCAGCACGACGGCGTCGGCGTCGATCCGGCCGTCCGCGGCCAGGTGCAGGCGCAGTGCGCGGCTGTGGCTGCGGCCGCGGTCGTGGCTGTGGCTGTGGCTGCGGCTGCGGCTGTGGCGCCGGATCGCCACGACATCCGCGGTGATGCGGCTGACCCGTGCCGCTGGCCTCGCCGATCGTTCGGCCGCCGCGAGGCTATCGGTGAGGTAGCGGCCGTAGGCCCTTCTGGGCAGGAACCCGTCATGCGGCAGCCCGGCGGCGGCTGCCCAGCGGGTCAGGTGGCCCGGGTCGCCGGCCAGCGCGCTCATTGCGTCGGAGGGGGAATTCAGCAGGTGGGCGGGATGCGTGGTGGAGTAGGCCTGGCCGAGCCCGTGGCGGCCGTACCGGTCGATCAGAGCGACTCGTAGCGGCGTTCGCCGGCTCGCGGCCTCGCGAAGCAGGTAGATGGCGGCCAGCGTGCCGCTGGCCCCGCCGCCGACGATCGCGATCACAGGCCCAGGGCCGGCCGGATCATCTGCTAGCTGCACAGCCACAGAATAATCTATAATCTTGATAGGATAAATAGCCTTAGCCGGGAGGTCCTGTGATCGAGATCGTGACGATCGAGACGCCGTCGCTGGGTGATCGGACTTACCTGGCCACCGACGGCGCCAGCGCGCTGGTGATCGACCCGCAGCGGGATGTCGGCCGGGTACTCGCGGTGGCGGCCGCGCGAGGCGTCGAGGTGACGCACGTGTTCGAGACCCACATTCACAACGACTACGTCTCCGGCGGCCTGGCCCTGGCCCGCCAGTCCGGTGCCGCCTATCACGTCAACGCCGCGGATGCGGTGGCGTTCAGCCGGGTGGGGATCAGCGACGGCGATACGATCGCGGTCGGGCGGTCCATGCGGGTACGGGTCATCGCCACGCCCGGGCACACCTTCACCCACCTGGCGTATGCCCTGGAGGACGCCGCCACCGGCGAGGTGACGGCAGTGTTCACCGGCGGGTCCTTGCTGCACGGCTCGACCGGGCGTCCGGACCTGCTCGGCCCCGAGCACACGCTCGCGCTCGCCGCCGCGCAGTACGCCTCGGCCCGGCGGCTCGCCCGGCTGCTGCCGGACCGGGCGACGGTGTACCCGACCCATGGCTTCGGCAGCTTCTGCGCGGCCAGCGCGTCCAGCCCGGCCGGCTCGACCATCGGGGAGGAGAATCGGTCGAACCCGGCGCTGACCCTCGGGGAAGACAGTTACGTCACCGCCTTGGTCGAGGGCCTGGACGCCTATCCGGCGTACTACGCGCACATGGCCGCGGCCAACGCGGCCGGGCCGGATGCCCCGGACCCGGCTCCGCCTGCCCGGGTGACCGCGGGCGAACTCGGCTGGCGGATCTGCGCCGGGGAATGGGTGGCGGACCTGCGCGACCGGCGGGCGTTCGCGGCCGGCCACATCCAGGGCTCGTTCAGCTTCGAGTACGGGGTCAGTTTCGCCACCCACCTGGGCTGGCTGATCCCCTGGGGCACCTCGCTGACGCTGGTCGGCGAGACCGGCAGGCAGATCGCAGCCGCCCAGCGTGACCTGACCCGGATCGGCATCGACCACCTGGCCGGCGCCGCGATCGCAAGCTCGGCCGGGTGGCCGGCCGCACCGCGCCTGGCCAGCTACACGGTCAGCGACCTCCCGGGCCTAGCCGCCGCCCGGGACCGCCAGGACCTCACCGTCCTGGACGTTCGCCGCGCGTCCGAACGGGCCCGCGGCCACATCGCGGGCTCTGTTCACGTGCCGCTCCACGAACTGCCCGGCCGCCTGGGCCAGTTGCCTGGCGGGCCGCTCTGGGTCCACTGCCAGGCCGGCTACCGCGCCAGTATCGCCGCCTCCCTGCTGCACGCGGCCGGGCACACCGTCACCGCCGTCGACGACGACTTCGGCCGTGCAGCCGGTGCGGGCCTGCCCGTCACTGGGCCGTCAGGGCGCACGTCCGCCGCGGCGTTAGCCAGTGCTGGCGGGGTGCTGCGCGGCTGGGCCGGGCTCCTCGTTCACCTCCACCAGCACCACGCCGGGATCGCTCAGGTGCGCCCGCACCCAATCCGCGTCCACCAGCACGTCAGCGCGGCTCATACGCTAAAGCTCCTGGTCAGCATCGGCGTGCCCTATCACGAGCCCTGACGTTCTCGACACGGACTGGAGGTGATCCGGGCCACGGAGTGCCCGGCCAGTTGCTGCGCGAACATCCACTGAACAACCGGCGCCGTGGCCGGGTCCGGCTCCAGCCGGTGCGCCCGCCGACCTCCGGGGTCTACAGCTGGACACCGTAGTGCTCGAACAGCGGCGCCATCGACGCGTACTGGCCGCCGTAAAACGCCCGCACGGACCGTGATAGGTGGCCCCGGCGACCCGGGGAACGGATAAATAACGGGCTGTGCGAGAAAGATGAATGAATCCCGTATGTTTTCGAAGAATCATCGTTATGGTCTTGTTAGTAGGCCTTGCTGGTGCTCGCGGCGCGGCTAGATTTGGTGCCGTGATTGAGGATGATCATGCTGAAGCCCGTGTTACGGCACGCGCCCCTGCGCGCCGGACTGGCCGGTGGCGCGAGCTGCTTCCCGCGGATCCGGGGCTCGTCGCAGTGCTGCGTCTCACTGTGGCGGTCCTGGTCGTGATCGTCTTGCTGCGGGCGTTCCGATGACGACGCGGCTACCCCGGCGTCGCACCGTCCGGCCCGTCCCGGCGAAGGCGCAGCCGACGTGCGGCTCGGTGCAGGCGATCGCCCGGGTCCGGCTGGCGCCCTACCTGTCGCGCCAGGTGTTCGAGCAGAACCTTCGGGCCATTCCGGCTGTGCGGTCTGCGGTGCATATCATCGGCGATGTCGACTACGAGCTCAGGCTCGAGTGCCGCGACCTGGCCCACCTGGGGGTCGTGCTGACCAGCCTGCGCGCTTTCCGGGGCACCGAGGTGGCGTCCACGGCTCTGGTGCTCGGCGACGTCGCGGGCCTGGGCCGACGGGCGCTTTCGATCCCTGATTGGGGGACAGCGCCACGACCGCGGCAAACCCGGTCTGCCTGAACGGCCTGGCCGCTGACCTCTGGCCGCGCACCGCGCAACTGGAAGCCGACGGCGACATCTCGGTCGGCGGCCTGCGGCTGAGCGCGCTGGCCGCTCGTTACGGCACTCCCGCCTACATCCTCGACGAGGCCGACGTCCGGGCCCGGTGCCGCACCTACGCCGGCGCGTTTCCCGGCGCCGAGATCGCCTATGCGGGCAAGGCGTTCCTCTGCCGCGCCATGGCCGAGTGGATCGCGCAGGAGGGCCTGTCGCTGGACGTGTGCTCGGCCGGTGAGCTCGCCGTGGCGCGCTCTGTGAGTTTCCCCGCTGACCGGATCCTGCTGCACGGGAACGCCAAGACACCCCATGACCTGCAGGCCGCGGTCGACTACGGCGTCGGGCGGGTCGTGATCGACTCGGCCTCGGAGATCGTCCGCCTCGCTGCCTTGTCGCGGCGGCGCCAGCAGGTGCTGATCAGGGTCACCCCGGGCATCGACGCGCAGGCGCACCCGGCGGTGGCGACCGGGATGGAGGACCAGAAGTTCGGCTTCTCGCTCGCTTCGGGGGCCGCGGCCGACGCGGTGCGCAAGGTGCTCGCCCACCCCGAGCTTGAGCTCGTCGGCCTGCATTGCCATCTCGGCTCGCAGCTCACCCAGACGCAGGCCTACGAGCTGGCCACCGCCCGGCTGGTCCGGCTCATGGCCGCGGTGCGGAACCGCTATGGCCTGGCGCTGGCCGAGCTCAATCTGGGCGGAGGCCACGCGGTTCCGTACGTGGCCGGAGATGAGCCTTTCAGCCTGGCCGGCTTCGCGGACCGGATCCGCCGCGTGATCAAGGCCGAGTGCACCGCGCACCGGCTGCCGCTTCCGCGGCTCACCGTGGAGCCCGGCCGGGCGATCGTGAGCCGGGCGATGGTCACGCTCTACCGCGTCCTGGCCGTCAAGCACGGCCCCGGCGTCCGGGCCTTTGTGGCGGTGGACGGCGGCATGAGCGACAACCCGAGGCCGGCCCTGTACGGTGCCCGGTACACAGTGCGGGCTCTGCGCCCGCCAGACGCGGCCCTCGAGCCCGTGACAGTGGCCGGGCGGCACTGCGAGGCCGGGGATATCCTCGCGGTGGACGTGCCGCTGCCGGCCGCCACGCGGCCCGGGGATCTCCTGGCCGTGCCCGGTACCGGTGCCTACCACCACTCCATGGCGTCCAACTACAACATGGTCGGGCGCCCGCCCGTGATCGCGGTCCGGGACGGCGCCGCGCGCCTGCTGGTGCGCCGCGAGACAGACGGCGACTTGCTGGTTCGCGATGTCGGCATGTGAGGAGTGTTCGGTGAGGCAGACGTACTTTGTCCCCGTGCGGGAGAGTCAGGCTGGGACGCTGGCGCTGCGGACCGGGCGGCTGATGTCGGGCGAGCGCGTCGGCCTGGCATTCACCTCCGAGACATCGCTCCGGCTGACCATGGGGCCGTTTCAGCATTGGGTCCGGCTTGCTGCCGAACCGCTCCGCGGCATGCTGGCACCTCTCGGAGTCCAGTGCGTCAGGATCGATCCGCGCCCAGCAAGTGAGCTCAGGCCGGCAGGTCTGCCGCAGCCGCGGGCAACGGGCGATGCTGAGCCCCGCGCGGCTTAGGCCCCCTGCGTGCACCGGGCGCGGCGGCGCGGGCGGTTGCCCGAGTGCCACGCCGCACGCAGGTGCTCCCCAGCGCAACGGGCCAGGCGGTGACGCGCCGGTATCCAGTTCGACCCGGGCCCGCGGTCACAGCGGCTCGGGGCGTCGGCAAGTCGTACCGCGTACGGTAGCGCCCTGTCCCGGCCTTACCGGGAGGGTGCCGTGTCCTCAGCGACCAGGACCGCATGCACCCGTTGAAGGCTTTGGCGCCGGCGAAGTGTCAGCTCCGCACCGTCCTGCCGGGCAGGCGAAACCGATGCCTGATCCGCGCACCACTGTGACAGCAAGGGCAGCGAGTGCCGGTCGTCACGGTCCAGCGCCAGCAGCAGGGTGGCTGCCCGCCGCGGATGCGCCGGCCAGTCCACGTGCAGCAGGACCACAGACTGCTCATCAGGCTGGGCGACGACGGCGTTCAGGTGAAGTTCCGGCCAGTCGAGCGCCGAGACGGGCGCTGGCACGGAGAGCTTGTCCGCAAGGTCGTGCGCGTCCAGGTTGCCGATATGCACCAGGCGGGCGGTCCAGGCCAGCCCGGCCGCAATGACTACGGTTACGCTCACGAGCGCGGCCGCGAGTACCACGTACCGACAGTAACTCGCTGCAGGGTCAAAGGTAACCAGCAATTCGCAGTGTGTAGCAAGGCCCGAGTACAAAGCTCCTGTTCTGCACGCCCAGGACGCGGGAGCGGTGACCAGGATGGCAACGGCCCAGAGCTCATGGAAGCCTTACAACAGCCCATCCGCCAAGCGCTCTACCGTCGAAGGCACTGCCAGAATGGAAGTGGCCGGCTGGTGATATGGAACCCCGCTCACCGCATCGAGCCGGCCCTAACTAGGGGCGATCCGCGTAGAGGAAGGCTGCCGAGATCACCGAGCAGATCAGGGGCACCGGCTCCGAGGGGACCGGCGAAGGCGTCAGCGACGCCGCGGCGGCCGACACAGACGCCACCGGCGAGGTCGAAGAGGTAGGCCCCTTCCGCATCTACCTGGGCGCGGCCCCGGGCGTCGGCAAGACCTACGCCATGCTCAGCGAGGGCCAGCGCCGACGGGGGCGGGGCGCCGACATCGTTGCCGGGTTCGTCGAGAGCTACGGGCGGCCGGCCACCGAGGAACTGATCAACAGCCTGGAGGTCATCCCCCGCAAGACGGCGGACTACCGGGGAAGGCACCTGGACGAGATGGACCTCGACGCGGTGCTGCGCAGACGGCCCGAGGTCGCCCTGGTCGACGAGCTGGCCCACACCAACGTGCCGGGATCAGGCCGGCACGACAAACGCTGGCAGGATGTCCTGGAAATCCTGGGCACGGGAATCAACGTCATCACCACCGTCAACATCCAGCACCTAGAGAGCATCGCCGACGAAGTGGAGCAGATGACCGGGGCGAGGGTCCGCGAACGAGTACCGGACTGGGTGGTGCGCAAAGCCGACCAGATCGAGCTGATCGACTCCTCGCCGGAACAGTTGCGCCGCCGGATGCTGCACGGCAACATCTACCCCAAGGAAAAGGTCCCCCAGGCCCTGACTCACTTCTTCCGCACCGACAACCTCATCGCCTTGCGGGAGCTGGCGCTGCGGTTCGTTGCCGACGAATCGGACGAGACACTTCTCGAGCACCTCCGGCAGCACCAGCCTCAGATCCTGTGGGAGACGACCGAGCGCATCATGGCGGCCGTCACCGCCAAACCGGGGACCGACGTCCTGCTGCGGCGCGCCGCACGCATCGCCTCCAGGGTCAAGGCCGAACTCAACGTGGTCCACGTCATCATCGGCGACACCAGCCCGTCCAGGGACGACCCGTCGGTCGACGAGCTGCGAGAACTGGCAGCCGGCCTCGGTGCCCGCTGGTACGAGGTAGACGACGACGATCCGGCCCGGGCTCTGGTCAGCTTCGCGCGGGAGCACCAGATAACCCAGATCGTGATCGGGTCCGTCCAAAGCAGCTGGTGGCACATCGCTGGCAGCGGGCCGATCCTACGAAGGGTCATCCATGAAGCGGGCGCGTCCGGCATCGACGTCCACCTCATCGCCCACCGCGACCTGACCCCCGCCGCGGCCCTCAACTCCAGCGCCGCCAAGGAGTCCTGACCTCACGCAGGCCACGTGGCCCGCGGAACCAGATCTCGCCAGCTACGCTACTCAGCTGCCGATGTGAGTGCGCGCCTGTTCATGGGCGACTAACTAGCGTTAAATAGGCTTGCTGCCGAGATATCCGAGATCAGCCGATCAACATTCTTGACGATTTCCTGATAAGCTTCTTCCCTGTAAATCCCCCTATCCGATTCGGCATTGGAGATTCTGCCAGGTTCGCCAATATCGGCGACTGACCATATACGCGGGCCAGCAGGAAAGGTCACGCACCGCAGGCACTCGCCGTAGACTCGTTGATTCATGCAGACTGCAATATCAGCTTTCTCCAGACGCGACTGGGTCAGCTGATCCCCATAGCCGGCCTTGGCAAATTCTCGTATGCCGTGCTTCTCGAGGAGATCGAGCGTCAATCTGTAGTAGGGCAGGTTCCTTGCCTTATCCGATGCCGCAGTCGTACCGCTTGACAGAACGCTCGAATCCTTAATCTCGAGTGAGTTCAGGTAGGCTTCGGCAATAATGCTCCTGAACGAGTTCCCTCGGCATATGAAGTGGATAATCATCCTGCTATGCTAGCTAACCTGGCGTTTCCGGCACAACGTCGTACTGGTTAATTAATGTTTGCTATTTGCAGCCAGGGGATAGTCTCGATCGCTCATAGCGCCGAACCCAGGTCCAGTCCAAGTCCAGCTGCCCCTCCGGCGGGCCAGGACCGGCCCAGCGCATCCGCGTGGCCGCCGCCACTACCGCGCCGCGCGTGATGGCTTCCGCGGTGACCGCCCGCTTCTGCCGCTCCTCGTGCACTCGGCAGGGCTCATGACCCGCCTGGATGTGGCGTTTGCGAACCTGTACTTCGCTGCACCGCACAATGACCTGGCCCTGCTCACGAACTGCCGCTTCTGCGTGCCGAATAGCGGGCGTTGTCGGCGCACATATTTATGCGCTCAATTGCATACTCACCCTTGTATTGATTCACGGAGCCTGACGTGAACTAGCTACCCTATATTTACCACCGGGTCTGGGTGGTGAGGCGGGCAGCGCTGTGCGATCGTTAGGTCACCGGGCAGGCCCGGGCGGGTCTTGGCGAAGGGCCCTGGAGGACAGGCGGGAGCGGGGCCTGGGGGTGGTGATGGCGAAGGTCTATGTGTCGTCCACGATCGCGGACCTGAAGCCGGAACGGCAGGCGGTGCTGGACTGGCTGCGGCTGGCGCGGCACCAGGCGGTCGACAGTTACTTGCCCGACAGCGACACCGTCCGCGACAGCTGCCTGGCCGACGTGGACACCTGCGACCTGCATGTGCTGATCGTGGGGCACCGGTACGGGTTCCAGCCCGCACAGGACAATCCGGAGGGCCTATCGATCACCCAGCTGGAGTTCCGGCGGGCTGGCCAGTCGGGTATCCCGCGGATCGCGCTGCTGCGCACCAGCATCCCCGACGTGAGCCTGTCCGACCTGGCCGATACGCAGCGGCTGGCGCTGGTATCCGCGTTCCGGGAGGAGGTCGCCCGCGAGGTCCGACCGGCCGAGTTCAGCGATCTGCAGGGCCTGATCCAGGGGCTGAGCACCGGGATCCAAGGCGAGCTGGACAAACAGGACAAGCTGGACAAGCGGACGGCCGGCCAGGCGACGGCGGGCCGGGCGCTGCGGCTGGCGCCGCGGCCGGTCTTCTTGGCCGGCCGCGGCGGGCTGCTGGCCGAGCTGGACGCCCGGCTGGCCGGGGACGGCGGGGCCGGGCCGCGGGTGGTGGCGTTGTGCGGGCTGGGCGGCGCAGGCAAGACCAGCGTCGCGGCGGAGTACGCGCACCGGCACCTGGCCGAGGTTGGTGTGGCCTGGCAGTTCCCCGCCGAGGACCCGGCCGTGCTGGCGGCCGGGTTCGGCGAGCTGGCCGCCCAGCTCGGCGCCGCGGAGGACGGCGACCCGGTGGCCACGGTGCACGCGGCGCTGGCCGGCAGCCCGGCAGCATGGCTGCTGGTGTTCGACAATGCGCCGGACCGTCCGTCGGTGGCCCGGTTCGTGCCGCCGGCCGGGCCCGGCCGGGTGCTGATCACCAGCCGGAACCAGATCTGGCCACCCGGCCAGGCCCTGGACGTGCCCGTGCTGGACCCGCAGGTGGCCGCGGAATTCCTGGCCGGCCGGACCGGCGACCCGGACCGGCGGGCGGCCCTGGAGCTGGCCGGTGAGCTGGGCGGGCTGCCGCTGGCGCTGGAGCAGGCCGCCGCCTACGTGCAGGCCACCGGGGACACCCTGGCCGGGTACCTGGCCTCGTTCCGGCAGCGCCGCGCCAGAGATGCTGGGCCGCGGCGAGCCGACCGGATACAGCCAGACCGTCGCCACCACCTGGCAGCTGGCCTTCGAGCACCTGCAGCACGCCGAACCGTCCGCGGTCAGCCTGCTGCGGCTGCTGGCGTTCTGCGCGCCGGAGGCTATCCCGCTGCCCCTGCTGCTGCAGCCCCGCCCCGGGCTCGGCGACGACCTCGGCCCCCGGATCGCGCCGGTGCTGGTGCCGCTGCTGGAGGACCCGCTGGCCGCCAAGGACGCCATCGCCGCGCTGCGGCGGCACTCGCTGATCAGCCCGCCCGCGGACGGGGCCGTGTCGGTGCACCGGCTGGTGCAGGCCGTCACCATCGCCCAGATGCCCGCCGAGCTGGCCGCGGCGTGGCAGCGGGCCGCCGCCGCCGTGATCCAGGCAGCGTTGCCCGCTGACCCGCAGTCCCCCGATAACTGGGACGTGTCCGCCTTGCTGCTGCCGCATGCCCAGGCTGCCCTGGCTGACGACAGCGGCAGCATGTGGAAAATCATCTACTATCTCGGGTACAGCGGGAACTACCCGGCCGCCAGGGATCTGCAGCAGCGGGAGCTCCAGGCACGGGAGCGGGTGTCTGGCCCCGAGCACCCGGACACGCTGACCGTCCGCGCCAGCCTCGCCTACTGGACCGGGCAGGCGGGGGATGCGGCCGGGGCCCGCGACCAGTTCGCCGCGCTGCTACCGGTGGAAGAGCGGGTCCTGGGCTCCGAGCACCCGGAGACGCTGACCACCCGGTCCAACCTCGCGCGCTGGACCGGGCAGGCGGGGGATGCGGCCGGGGCCCGCGACCAGTTCGCCGCGCTGCTACCGGTGGAGAGCGGGTCCTGGGCCCCGAGCACCCGGACACGCTGACCACCCGGTCCAACCTCGCCCACTTCACCGGGCAGGCGGGGGATGCGGCCGGGGCCCGCGACCAGTACGCCGCGCTGCTGCCAGTGCGCGAGCGGGTCTCTCGGCCCCGAGCACCCGGAAACCCTGATCGCCCGGTCCAACCTCGCCCGCTTCACCGGGCAGGCGGGGGACGCGGCCGGGGCCCGCGACCAGTTCGCCGCGCTGCTGCCGGTACGCGAGCGGGTCCTCGGCCCCGAGCACCCGGACACCCTGACCGCCCGGCACGAGCTCGCCTCCTGGACCGGGGAGGCGGGGGATGCGGCCGGGGCCCGCGACCAGTCCGCCGCGCTGCTGCCGGTACGCGAGCGGGTCTCCGGCCCCGAGCACCCGGATACGCTGACCGCCCGGCACGAGCTTGCCCGCTGGACCGGGGAGGCGGGGGACGCGGCCGGGGCCCGCGACCAGTTCGCCGCGCTGCTGCCGGTGCGCGAGCGGGTCTCCGGCTCCGAGCACCCGGACACCCTGACCGGCCGCGCCAACCTCGCCTCCTGGACCGGGCGGGCGGGGGATGCGGCCGGGGCCCGCGACCAGTACGCCGCGCTGCTGCCGGTACGCGAGCGGGTCTCCGGCTCCGAGCACCCGGACACCCTGACCGCCCACGCCAACTTCGCCTACTGGAGCAGGCAGGCCGGTGATGCGGAGCCTAGTGTGAAGTAGCTCCCGAATGTTCACTGGCGCCGGGGTTCGCAGGTAAGCCCAGCTGACCAGCGGCGGATAACCGGAGGCGCCCGCGCTTTGCGCCTATGGAGGTCACCGCAGCCAGGTAGCCGTACAGGACCATCGGCTCGTGAAACGTGGTGTGCACGTTATAGGGGCCGTCCCAGCCGGTATGCACCGCCGGGTCCGCGCCCACCACGTGGTCATAGGCCAGCACGTGGGTAAACCCGAGTTCCCCGGCCCGCTGGGCATAGGCGCGCACCGCGCCAGCGTCGCCGCCCAGCTCGGTCTGCGGGAACACCACACCGATGCGCATGCCACCTCCCGATCCTGAAGATTATCCGAGCGGGCCGGACTGCCCGGGGGCAGGCCAGGTCAATCGCGTTCGCCATGGTCCCGGCGTCGTAGCGTCTGCCGCCACTCTCGCGAAGCCGGTCACCGCCGAACGCGCCGGGCACGGCACCGTGCGGCGTGCTGAATCCAGGTCTAGGCGCCGGACGGCGCGCCCCCAGGGGAGGAAGATGGCGGCATGGAGCGCTTTACCAACGCGGCGTTCAGCTTTGAGGTCACCGACACCGCCGCGGCCAGCGGGGACGGGCCGGAAGGCGTCGCCATCCTCTTGCACGGCTTTCCGCAGGACCGCCGCTGCTGGAACCGGGTGACGTCCGCGCTCGCCGGGGGCGGCTTCCGGGTCCTGGCGCCCGACCTGCGCGGCTACTCCCCAGGGGCCCGGCCGACCGCCCGGTCCGCGTACCGGAACTCCCAGCTGGCGGCGGACGTGCTCGCCCTGGCCGACGCGGCCGGAGCGGAACGGTTCCACCTGGCCGGGCACGACTGGGGCGCTGCCCTGGCCTGGTACATGGCCGGCCGCCATCCGGGGCGGGTGACCTCGCTGGCCGCGTTGTCCGTGCCGCACCCGCAGGCGTTCGCCCAGGCCCTGATATCCGGCAACCAGGCGGCCCGTTCGTGGTACATGGCCGCCTGCCAGCTGCCCTGGCTGCCCGAGCGCGCGCTCTGCCGCCGTGGCGGCCGGGCCTTCCGCGACACCCTGGTGCGCACCGGGCTCGATCCGGCTAGCGCGGACCGCTACGCCGCCCGGGCCCGGGACCCGGCCGTGCTGCGCGGTCCGCTCAACTGGTACCGGGCCATGCCGTTCAGCCTGCGCGAGCCGGCCGGGCCGATCCGGGTGCCGACCATGTTCGCCTGGGGTAACCGCGATCGGTTCGTCTCGCGGGCCGCGGCCGAGCTGTGCGGGCACTACGTCACCGGGCCCTATCGCTTCACCGAACTCGACGGCGCCTCGCACTGGCTGCCCGAACAGGCCGCCGACCAGGTGGCGGTGCTGCTCGCGGAGCACTTCGCGGCGGCGCTCTGACAGCTGGGTATGTCGGCGGACTCCGACTGGAAATTCTGGAATCCACCGGCGATTACCTGTCGTTATTACCGGTTGCTATATTCGCTGAACACAGTGTGATTTTATTTGCAAGTTCTTTCGATATCAGATCGCATGGCTGTAATTCCTAGTGGGCTGTGTATGAGCTGAGGACGGAGAGGAAGGCGGGCGTCGGATTCGTCAACGCGTGTCCTTACGACGTCAGCCCGACATAGCACGGAGAGAGCAGGCTGCTCTTCGCGCGAGGACAAGCCGGTAGCGCGGGCTGCCGTCCTGGCGTCGGCCTAGAGCCGTCAAGGGGAGGGTCGTCACGGTGAATCCGGATGCTGTCAGGCCGCTGCGGACCGCGTGCAGCGGGCAGGTGCGGTAGTACATGACGAACGGGGGACGCCACACGGCATTGCGGACCCGCATGGCCAGGTCGAACCCGAGCAGTATTTCCTCATTCAGAGCCAGCTCCCGTGGGAGTGACGCAAGCCCACCCTAGGTCAGTTCCGTTACTCTGGGTATCGGCCTGGTGCTTCTGGCTACAACGGGGGCGTTGTGACACAGTTGACAGTGGCACCATGCAGGTTGGGCATTCGAGGCTATGAGAGGCAGCCATCCGGTGCGCCCTGACATTAGACCTGGCGGCATCTTCCCTGACTATGCTCTGCCGGATCACACCGGCACGGTGCGTACGCTGAGCGGGCTTCAGGGCCGTGATCCGCTGATCCTCACTCTGGCGCGCGGCAACTACTGCCCTAAAGAGCACCAGCAGCATCTGGAGCTGGCGGCCAATTACCCGAAGATCGCGGTGGCCTACACCCAGGTCGCCACCATCGCCACCGATGACCATCACAGCCTGCAGGAGTTCCGCGCGTCGGTGGGCGCCCAGTGGACCTTCCTGTCCGATCCCGGCCGGACCGTCCAGCAGGACCTGGACATCGCCGAGTACACCGACCCCGAGCACAACCCGATGATCCCGCACACGCTGGTGCTCAAGCCGGGGCTGGTCATCCACAGTATCTACAACGGCTACTGGTTCTGGGGCCGCCCGTCGTTCTATGACCTGTGGCGTGACCTGCGTGCGGCCACCGCCGAGATCCGCCCGGACTGGGATCTGAGCGCCCCGGGGCTCCGCGAAGCCTGGGACGCGCGCGACCACTCCAGGTTTCACGGCTGGGACCGGCGGTCCGCCGGGTCGGCGCCGACATCGTATGAGTGACAGCGCGGCGATTGCCGCTGTGTCAGCGGCGGACATCGTGACCGAGCTCACCTTTGGGGAGGCCACCGGATTACCACGGGATTAACAGATCCAGGTGCGGCTCGGCGCTGGCCGGACGAGGAATGACCCAGGACGGTGCCTGCTGGTCGAAGAGCTTCATCCAGGCCGTAGTGCGGGACTCTTTCACTTCGACCCAGACCGGGGAATAGTTCGCCACGTCACTGGAGTCGGCGGCGTGCCGGATGACGGTTTCGTAGACGAACGGCGAGGCGATCACGCCAAAACCAGCCATGCTTTGGGCGAGGGCTGTCTTGAAACCCGGCGCTTCAACCAGCCGGGCCACGACGATAATCGCCTCGCCGGAGACACCGATGGCGTCGCTGACCACGGGCCCGACATTGACGGCCAGGCGGAGCTGGAAGCGGGCCGCGGCGCGATGCGCGCGGTTGTGCGCCTCGAGGGCGGTCGGCAGCTCCTCGAGTAGCCGCTGAAGGGCCAGCCCAGTGGAAACCACTGGGGGTATCACGGTGAGCAAGCCATCGCCACGGTCCTCGGACCACACGCCGGGTATGCCCCGCAGCGCCGTCTCGGTCATGGCGGACAGCGCCTCGCGGATAACGAGGCGGTCGAGGTCGGTTCGTCTTCGCGCGCCGAACTCGACCACGTCTGACAGGAACACCGTGCAGTTTTCCCCGTTCAACGGCTGGCGCCACCGCCCGAGCTGACCGGTCGCCCAGGTGTGGTGGGTCTGGTCAGGCTCGGCCAGGAAGCCAGCGGCCCCCGCGGTACCTCGGTCTTCACACTGGTCCTGTACCACGGTCAGAACACGGGGATGAGCGGTGATGAAAGCGGCGAAGTCCTTCGTCTCCACGACCAAAGCCCAGACCATTTCTAGCGCCACCACCGTGGCCGAGCGCACACTTACCTGCAGCGCACCTCGTTCCCCCACCAGCTGGCCCAGACCGCGCACAGCCAGGACGCGCTCCCTGCCGTTCTCGTTGACGCAGATCTTGGCGCGGCCGCCGAGGATCACCATCACGTGATCGGCGCGATCGCCTTCCTGCATGATCCGGGCACCGGCGGCGAACGTTCCCCAGGAGGCGACCGATCGGAGCGCTTCGCGCTCCGTGGGATCTAGGGCTTCCCAGAAGCTGACCGGGGCGGGCAGCGGCTCAGGCAGCGTCTCCCCGCGTGATTCCGTCGAGCCGGCGGACGCGGCGATCGGACCGGGCCCGCCTGCACGGCGGCGCTGGCGGCCGACCGGGGGCCGCGCGACCTCGAATGCGCAGCTAAAGGTCAGGCGACCAATGGAAAAGGTCAGGCCGCTCAACTGTGACCCCTGAGATGCGGCAGCCGCCTGCAAGGGAAACGGAACGTCACGTCGACCAGCAGACCCATGATCCTTCCTCGCCGCGGCCCTGTGACTGACGCTGCCAGGTTCCATCACTCAAAGTGACGGATAGTAACCTTATGCGCGTGCTCCTCAGGGTATGCAAGCATATTGAGTTGATGATAGCTAACAGTCTAAAAGATGGCAACTTGCTACGTTGCAGATTGTATGCTTACCTAGTGGGACATCGCGATCTTGACCGTGAGGGTTGAACCGGGTGGGGGCGGCACCATACGATCTCCGGTCCGGCCAGCTCGCCGGAGCCCGGAAGGCCGGGTCAACGGCTGGCTCACCTGATTGTTACATTGCAATGTGCGACCTAGCGTCCAGTCGGACGGCCACAGAGAGTAACGTCTTCTTATGGCCTCCGATCAGGGACCTGTGGTTCAGAGCGCCCTTCTCCGCCGGGAGCTTGTCCGGCTGCGCCGAGACCGGGGACTGACCCAGCAGCAGGTGGCCAGCAACCTAGACTGGTCAGCTTCGAAGGTCATTCGGGTCGAAGGGGGCGGCAGTTCGATTACGAAGGTCGACCTCGACGCCCTGCTCTCCCAGTATGGAGTCCGGTCGGCTGCCGAGCGCGAGCGGCTCCAGAAGCTGAACCGAGGGGCGCGGGAACGAGGCTGGTGGGAGAGCTACAAGGATGATCTTTCCCCCGCTTACCTCAACTACATCGGCTTCGAGGCGGGCGCGGCGTTTATCCGGCAGTTCCAGATCGGGTTTATTCCGGGCCTGCTGCAGACCCGCGAGTACGCCCGGGTGGTCACCACCGTCGGTTCGGTAGATCCCAAAGAGGTGGACAAATTCGTCGAGCTGCGGCTTCGGCGGCAACAGGAGATAGCGCAGCGCGAGAGCAGGCCACAGCAGTATTTCGCCATCGATGAAGCCGTCATCCGCCGCCACGTCGGGATCAAGACGTCGCGCGCCATCATGCCGGCCCAGCTCCGCAGCATCGCCGACCGGGCGGAGCGGGACGACCGGCTGACGGTCCGCGTAATCCCGTTCGCATCGGGCGCCCATCCCGGCATGTTCGACACCTTTACGCTGCTGGAATTCGACGGGCAGCTCCCCGACGTCCTGTATCTCGAGGCCGCCCGCGAAGAGTACAACATGATCGCCGAGAACGACCCCCGCGCAGCCAGGTACGCAGAGGACTTTGAGCAGCTGCTGGTTGAAGCCCTGTCTCCGGAAAGATCCATTGAACTCATCCGGAATGTGGCGGAGGAAATGTCATGAAGCGATGTTCTACCGCACGCCCAGGCAGCTTCAGCCGTATCGCTAGATTAGCCCGCCTGCAGCCGCACAGAAGAAAAAGGCACCACTTCCAGTTTGACTAGCCAAATTTCCTTTCACCTGTTAGCACGTTAATTTCGACGATTACAAGGAGTTCCTTAGATGACCATCGAGCCCAAATCGTACTCGACGCTCGCCTGGCGCACGAGTAGCGCAAGCGGCGGAAGCGGCGAGTGTGTCGAAGTGGCTCAGTGGGAGTCGTCCGTGCTGATCAGGGATTCGCGCGATCGGTCCGGGCCGGTCCTCATGGTCAACGCGGTGCAGTGGCTCGAGCTCCTTGAGCGCACTCGCAGCAGAGATATCGGCCTCCGGTGACCGACGTGGCGCGGATGTGCGTGTGTTACTGCTGTAGCTAACCAGTACCATTGCAGCGCGGTACGGACATCGAGGCCACAATTTTCATCCTCAACCTGAACCTGAAGGTCGTCTTCTTTTACCCGGATCCCATGAGCGGGATGCAGGCGCGCGCCGCTGGAAAAGTCGATCCGCCCATGCCCGGTAATCATGCGCAGCCGACGCGATGGGTTCAGGTGGAGGCGAGCTGGAAATACTTCTAATGGCTAACTTAGCTGCGACCGAGGCGAGAGTTATACTTGAGTTTCCGCCCACAATGCCGTGTTCGGCTCTGTCGTGCCCAATCACTGCTACAGAGAGTAGTTCAGCATGCCCGCCGATCAGGGACCTGTCGTTCAGAGTGCCCTCCTCTGCAGGGAACTCGCCCGCCTGCGCCTGGAGAGGGAGCTGACGCACGTGCAGGTCGCGGCGGCACTGGGCTGGTCGCCGTCCAAGCTGATCAAGATCGAAGGCGGGCACGGCACGATCACCACCGCGGACCTCGACGTTCTGCTCGCAGAATACGGGATTAGCGAGGCGGGCACCGTTGAGCTGTTTCACGCCCGTCACCGGGGCGCACGCGAGCGGGCCTGGTGGGACTCCTACGCGGGGCAGGTAAGCCCGGCCTACCTGGAGTACGTGGGCTATGAAGCCGGAGCCGCGTCCATCAGGCAGTTCCAGAACAGCCTCGTACCGGGCTTGCTGCAGACCCCGCGGTACGCCGGCGTAGTGACGAATGTCGGCGCAGCCGACGCACGGTGGGTGACGCCCGTTACCGAGCTTCGCTTCGAGCGTCAGTCGCACCTGGCGAGCCGATCGGAGCCGCCCCGCCAGCTCTTTGTCATCGACGAGGCGGTGATCCGACGGCACGTCGGCATCAGCCAGGATCCGGCGATCATGCCAGATCAGCTCGACAGTATCGCTCGCCGGGCCGAGCAGGATCCGCTGGTGACGGTCCGGGTCATCCCCTTCGGTGCGGGAGCTCACCCTGGGCTATTCGGTCCGTTCACCTTGCTCGGGTTCGGCGAGGGGTTGCCGGACATCCTCTACCGGGATCCAGGCCGCGGGACATTCGAGCTCGCCATCGGCGATCATCCTCAGGTCTCGGAGCATACGGCTGATTTCGAAGCGCTCCTGGAGAGCGCGTTGACCGCAGAGGAGTCAATACAGCTCATTCGGACGGTCGCCGAGCAGATGTCCTAGCTTGCGAGCCATGATCACCTCGGTGTCCCCCGGCCAGTCCGAGAAAATACCTTCAGCAGAACAGCTCGCAAGCAGCGCGCGCACCTCGCCGGCGAAGTCGGTCCAGTGGAAGGACTGCCCGAAGGTCACCAGCTTGTACGGCCCTGGCGACCCGTGGCCGCCGATCCTTGGACCCCTGGTCACGGGCCGCTTCTGCGCTCAGGATGAGTCGGCGCGAAATGCTGGGGGAACGCCAGGTTGCGGCACCGCTGATGGCGCAGCGCGCCGCACACGGGGCACTCAGACTGGCTCACCGCCGGTTCCAGCCGGGCGAGGGTGTCGGCATCCAGCTTGCGGGGCTCCGGCTGAGCGGGAAGCCTCAGCGGCCGTCGCAATGCCAGATCGGACACGAAACGACTGTACTCGCGTTCGCACTCCTCGCACCGGCAGCCTCGCGCCCAGGCCAGCACTGTGCCGTGCGGCGGCAGCGCGGGCGGCAGGTTGCCCCATGCGGTCATACATCTACGGTAGGACAGCGGTTTCTCCGGTTGGTACCATGCCGAGGCCCAGGAACTGGAGCGCCGTTTCCCCCAACGTCCATGTGCTCTCCGGGTCCCAGGCCACCCACGACGCGGTGCTCAAGGCACTACCCTCGGTATCGCGAGTGCACTTTGCCTGTCACGGGTACAGTGACCTGACGAGCCGTCAGCCGGCCGGCTGGTCCCGGCTGACCATGTGCAGCAACCGCTGATCGTCGTAGACGTGGCTCGGCTGCGCCTAGATGCTGACATGGTTTTCCTGCCAGCGTGCCACACCACACCATCGCGTCCCACGCGATATCAGCTGACTTGATCGACCTATTCGCGTCCGCCCTGTTCTACGGTTTACCGATGGCCTTCTAAGATCTAGTTCAGCCCCATTCATGTCCGGCAGGCAGCCGCCGAGTATGACCAGCTAACTTACCTAGTACCGGCTGGATGCTCGTCCACCCGCCGACGTCTGGCTCAAGCTATTTGATTCCGCTAATGACTTGTCATGAGATAGATCAAGGTCTCGCGACTCATGTGACGCACGCGCCATAGGTCGGCTTCGGGGATGAAGCCGCGACACTCAGATTCGCCCTTGGGTTCCGGCCGCGGCGCCGTCCCCGGGTCGGCGTCCACGGACTCCGCGGTCGAGGCGGTTTCCGGGTGCCGGTTCGTAGACAGCACGGATCACAATTTCGAAACCATGTCCCGGTACAGTCAAACGGAGCCATGAACAGGCCGATGGCATTGTCGCGGATCTAACCCGCAGCGGCCGAAACGGACTAAGATTAGAGGCTAGCGCCGATAAGGACCGCTATGATATTAATCAGTTGGCAGACATAACAGCTGTTAGCGAAACTCTCGGCGCCCTTGACGGTCTCACGTCCCGGCCGGCTGACCCAGTTCAGGGGTTGCCGCAATGTCGGTTGGCGTCTATAGCGCAAGGGGGGGTATCCCGGTTTCGGGATACTCACGGGACAGGGGAGCCTCGTGAGCATTGAAGAGCAGATCACAGCCGCGCTGGACAGCCGCGCTGTCCAGCGTCCTTTTGTCGAAGACCTGGCCAGCAATTGGGATGCGCTGGCGAATTCGTTCGAAACCCTCACCTCCGCTGCGGAGGATCTGGCCCGTGCGGCGGGCTCGGCCCGCGCGACGGACACCGAGCACACGGCCGTCTTTAGTGAGCTTGACCGTTTCCTTAATGGCCGGGCTGACTGGCAGAAGCGCGCGGCGAAGCTCTCCGGCCAGCTTAAGGAATGCGCCGGAAGAGTGCGCGTGCTCCAGACACGAGTCACCAGGCAAGCGCTGAATATCGGTGTTATTGGAGTGACCGGTGCGGGTAAGAGCACGCTGCTGCGCAAGCTGAGCGGCCTGGGCCTGGACCAAATCCCGTCCAACCAGTACACCTCGTCGACGGCCACACCGAGCAAGATCTTCCACGAGTCAGGGGCAGACGCCGGCCGGGCCGTTTTGTACCTGCATACCTGGGATTCATTCTGCGAGGAGGTCCTGGTCCCGCTGCATATACAGGCCATGCTCCCGCAACAGGCGCCGTCCTCGATCGATGACTTCCAGCGTTTCGACTACGACCAGGCCAGTGTCCCGCCCGGGCAAGCCGGTGCGGAGCGGTACCTGATACGGCTGCGGAAAGCGCACGATTCCCTCGACAGCTACCGGGCCCTGCTGCGAGGCGGCACGGAGGAGATCAGCCTGGACCGGCTGCGCGCGTTCGTGGCCTACCCCCCTGACGAGGCTTCCAGGAACCGGCCCTATCACGCGGTGCGG
The DNA here is from genome assembly GCA_963801155.1 of uncultured Actinomycetes bacterium. Taxonomy (GTDB): domain Bacteria; phylum Actinomycetota; class Actinomycetes; order Streptosporangiales; family Streptosporangiaceae; genus Palsa-504. Next base: position 342,664 of record CAWDEB010000003.1, on the reverse strand, counting down.
TCGGTCGATATCTTCTGCCGGTTTCCCGAGGTGGGCGCGGTCAGACTCGGCCTGGTTGACCTGCCCGGGTCCGGGGAAGCCGGGCTGGACGTGCACGGCCGGTTCCTCGCCAGCCTGCGCAACCAGACGGACCTGCTGTTCATCGTGAAGCGGCCGAGCAAATCCCCGGCCAGCGAGCAAGACTGGATGGCCAAGCAACTCGCGGACGATGCCGGGGCCGGCGTGCGGTTGCAGGATTTCGCCTTCCAGGTCATCAACCAAGACGCGTCTCTGCCGCTCCAGTTCTACAAGGAGGGTCTGGCCCGCGCCCTACGAGAAGGCGGAGGCCTGGCCGGCGAGATACTCGAGTGCGACATCGAGGGCACGCCGTCGGCCGGGGTGATACAGGCGGTCCTCATGCCGGTCCTGAAGCACCTCGCGGTACGCCTGGCGGACATGGACCATGCCGCCGTCATGTTCGTGCTGTCCGGGATGCGCGGGACGCCCGGGATACCCGGGCTTACCGAGGTGGCCGCCGACGTGCAATCACTGGCGGCGGAACTGACCGGGCACATCGACGTCTGGCAGCGCAGGCTGCCGGACGAGGTGGTGCGTCATCGTGAGCAGGTGTGGCAGCTGAGGAACGACGTCGGCGACCGGCTCGGAGGCGTGGTCCGGGCGTATGACGAGCTTTACCATTCCGGTGAACCCATCGCCGAGTTGCGCCAGGAGATCACGCGTGCCGGACAGGCGGTCCGGGCGTGGGTGGCCGCGGGCCTGACCGAGAAGTCGACCGAGGACTGGCTCGCGATGTACCAAAAGGCGCGGGGACCGCACGAAGGGCACGAACGGGACCGGCAATACAACAACGCGCGCATGACGATAGTCGGTGAGTTCAGCGAGATCGACACCTCGCTTCGCCGTGCCATTCAGCGGCTGTGGGGTGAGGTCGCCGCGGCCTTGCGCGCGGAGCTGAAAGAGACAATCGTGCCTGACGGTGCGGACAACGAGGCCGTGCTCCGAGAGTTCGCTGACAAGGCGCTGGACGTCAAGGCCAAGACGCTATCCGAGGCGACTGAGCGGTTGCTCGCCTTGCAACAGGACTACGGCAACATCTTCCTGCGCGTCGGCCGGCCCATCGTCCGGAAGGTGTCCTGGCAGGAGGAGGAGAGCGCCGCCGCCAGCACCGCCGCGGCCGTCGCCAGCGGCGTGGCTGAGGGATTTTCCTCGGCGATGCTCGGGGGCCCGCCGGCGGACATCCCCTGGTGGCAGGAAGATGACGGCGGAGGGTCGGGCGGGCTCGCCAAGCCCGTCACGCAGGCGGTGAGCGGGCTGATCGGAGCGATGAAGACGCTCGCCGACGACGACCCGGCGGCTAAGAAATACCCGGAAGCCGCGAAATGGTACAGGCGCCTAACAGGAACCATCGACCACGTTACAAGCGAACTTGAGCAGGAATTCGAGAAAGAGGCACAGCGGACGCTCACGATCCTGGCCGCCGCGGTGGATTATTACCGCGACACCATGACGACCACCAAGGGAACCGAGGTGGAATACGAGCGGGTATCCAACCTCGCCTTGCAGGAAATCTGGCCGGACGATTACGGCGAGGACACCGCGGACGTCACTGCCGACATGACTACCCTGCGGCAGCAGGCGGCCAGCGCCGAAACGGCTGCGAAACATGTGGCGGCCCTCGTCGACCAGGCCCGCCGGCTGTTATTCGGGTCGTCAAGTCCTGCTTATTAGTCAGGCGCTCATCCGGTTCAGATAGGGGAGGGTGTTACCATGGGCGGCTCTTACTCCGCAGAGATAAGTCGGCAGAATCCGGCCTGTATCTTGTTCTTGCTTGACCAGTCATACTCGATGAGCGACCCGTTCGCCGGGGATTCGGCGACGCGTAAGGCAAATGCAGCCGCGGACGCGATCAACAATCTCATTCGGACGCTTATCATGCGCTGCACCAAGAACGTGAAGGAAGGGCCCCGTGACTACTTCGAGGTCGGCGTCATCGGGTACGGCTCCAGCCACGGGGTAGGCCCGAGCTTCGACGGGCCGCTACGGGGCAAGGCGCTGGTTTCCATCAGCGAACTGGCCAAGAATCCGCTGCGTGTCGAGACCAGGAAGCGGAAAGTACCGGACGGGGCTGGCGGCCTCACGGAGATTGCCGTGAGGTTCCCGGTGTGGTTCGAGCCGGTGGCCGAGACCGGGACACCGATGCTCGAGGCCATGCAGTACGCGCACAAAACCCTCAAGGAGTGGACAGGCAAGCACCGGGCCTGTTACCCGCCGGTGGTGATCAACATCACCGACGGCGAACCCAACACCGACCCGACCGCGGCCGCCCGGGCGCTGACCGCGCTCAGCGTGGATGACGGGAACGTGGTGCTTTACAATCTGCATCTCTCTAGCCTGGCCCGTGAGCCGATCCTGTTCCCGGCCAGCCCGTCCATACTGCCGGACAAGTTCACCACGATGTTGTTCGAGATGTCCTCCGTCTTCCCGGACAAGGTCCGCCAGGAATTCGCCCTGGAGGGGTACTCGGTCGAGCCTGCGTCACGCGGTTTCGTGTTCAATACGAACGCGGAGGCGCTCATCCGGTTCATCGAAATCGGAACCAGGACGGCCAGGGAAAAGGCAACGACCTGGGATCGCTGACTCACATGGACATCAGCATCGGCGCTCTGTACGCTCCGAAAGAAGGATCTGAGACAGCGGACTACGAGGACGCCTTCGACTTCTCCACGGAGTCATCCGTGGCCGCCGTTGCGGACGGCGCGGGTTCCGCCTTCGAATCCCGGCAGTGGGCGCGACTGCTGACCAAGGCGTTCGTCGAACAGCCGCCGTTCGGCCTAACAGAAGACGAGATGCTGGACTGGGTCAACCAGGTCTCCACCCAATGGACCGCGCTCATACCCTGGCGGACCCTGGACTACTACGAGGGGGAACGAGCGGCCGAGGGGTCAGCAGCCACCCTCATAGGACTCGGCCTCGAAGAGGCGGTCCCGGGTAACCGGACATGGCGGTGCCTGGCCATCGGCGATTCCTGCATGTTCCAGGTCAGTGCGGAACACTGCGTCGAGGCGGTACCCATCACGAACTCGAGGGCGTTTACCACGCGCCCGCCGCTGTTGTACACGCGGCGGGAGACCGCCGAGCGCTTTATCGGCAAGCTCGTCGCTCAGGAGGGGACGTGGCAGCCCGGAGACAGGTTCTTCCTCCTCACCGACGCGGTATCGGAATGGTTTCTGCGAGAACTGGAGCATGGCGGCCGACCGTGGGACACCTTGACGTCGCTCGATCAGCAGTCCTTCGGGGCATTCGTAGCGTACGGGCGCGAGCACGGCCTGATCCATAACGACGACGTGACGGTCGTCATGCTCGAACCCCAGGTGGTCGGCGTTCCCGAACTGGCCGGCGTCGGCGCCGCGCCGCCGGCGGCGGCCGGCGAATCGGTCAAGATCGGCCGTGCGCGGCTCCGGAGTGCCCGCCCTGGACCGGGCACGGATCGTCCACCGCGGAAACCTACGGGCCCGGCGCACTTCGCCAGGCGGCGTGCGGCCGTCCTGGTCGGCGTGCTGCTCTTCGGCTTGATCGTCGGCATCCTGATCGGCCGGGCCACGGGCGGGAGCGGCGCCTCCCCTGCGCCCAAGCCGACCCAGACTCCCGGGCCCTCCCCCGCGGCCGCCGTCGATTCGGCCGCCCGCGCCTTCGGCGACGCCCTGGTAACGTTCGACGGCAATCTCGGCGTGTATGAGTCCGGCCTCGACGCGTACGTCACTCCGGGTCTCGCTCAGTCGCTGCCGCAGGCGCTTCACCTGGACGCCAAGACGTTCAGCCTGGCCGCCAGCCAGGGGCACGTGGAATCGCTGATACCGACCAAGGTCACCGGTACCACGGCCCAGGTGAACGTCATTGTGTACCAGACGCTGGCCATCAAGAGCAGCCACCCGGTCAGCCGGTACCTGCTCCTCCAGTTGGAACTGGCCCGATCCGCAGGAAACGCGGGCAGTTGGCAGGTGAACGGAGTGACGTTGCCGCCGTCATCCGATCAATTGCTCGCGCAGCCGGCGCACGGCAGCGCCAAGGCCAAGACCACCGGGCGCCAGGCCCCAAGCCAGCCGACGCACGCGAGCGCTATGGGGGCGACCGGTGCCTGAACTTATGAGGTGGCCGGGGGACACGGAGTACATCGACGCCGTGCAGGCTCCCAACGTGTGCTTCAGCAATCCCAGGTGGCGCTCCGCGGTTTTCGTGACGGATGCGCTTGGAATACCGGCCGCCGCCACCGGTAGGTCGGCTGTCGTGTTCCAGGCGAAGGTCAAGTCCACCGACGTCGCCCTGCGGTGCTTCACCCGCAGCACAGCCAGTCAGAAAGACCGCTACGAGAAACTCAGCGCACATCTCAAAGAGTTGTCACCGCCCAGCTGTTTCGTCAGCTTCGCCTATCACGACCAGGCGATCCTGGTCGGGGGAAAGCTCTATCCCCTGGTGGAAATGACCTGGTCGCAGGGCGTGCCATTGAACGAATGGATAGAAAGCCACCGGAAGCAGAGCAGCGACCTAGCCAGGCTGGCCGCATCCTGGCAAGGTATCCTCAACGACCTGTGGACCCGCCAGATCGCGCACGGAGACCTGGCCAACGATAACTGCCTGGTCAACGGATCCGGCATTAACCTTATCGATTACGACAGCTGCTACATTCCGGCGCTGTCGCATGAGGACCCGGGCGAAGCCGGGAACATCAACTTCCAGCATCCGCAGCGTGAAAACTACTACGGGCTCAACATGGATGCTTTCCCGGCGCTGGTTATTTACCTGTCAATGCTGGCGCTGAGTAGAGAAAAATCCCTCTGGCAATTCAACAACAGAGAAAATCTTATCTTCAGGGCTGACGACTACCACTCGCCGCAGAAGACGCGGGTCTGGAAGGAGCTCGGCAAGACCGGGGATCCTCAGGTCAAATCGCTCGCCGGCTTGCTCGCGGAGATGTGCGCCGCGCCCATTGCCTCACTTCCGCCGCTGAGCCAACTGCTCGCCACGAAGTCGGTGTCCATCACGGAGTACATTCGCTGGTGGGAGCAGACGGCCGAAGCGCCGCCAGCGCAGGAAGCGAACACCCGGACTCAGGCGGCACAGCCGACAGCCGACCAGGACACCCAAAATTGGTGGGAGCATTGGCCCACCGACTGGCGGGAGCCGGACCAGACTGGACGGCCCGAGCCTGCGCGGGCGCCCCAGGCTCCGCAGCCAGCGCCTCCCCCACCGAAGCCCCCGGCCCGACCGATGCGCACCGCCATCGCGGTCGGCCTCATCGCGCTCATCGCTATTATCGCCCTTATCGTGACCGTGGTGGCGTTTAATCACTAGCGACCGCCAGTCGCTGGCATCTCACACCCGAGCCCCGCATATCTGACCCTGAGATCGATATACCGAACGGACACCGGTGCCTGCTGGCCGACACCGTGATAGCGCAACAGGCGCTACCACATCCATCACAGCGAGGAAGCCGGTGGGCGACAGCATCCAGGCTCTGGTCGCGACCGCACGACCGGGCCGATGATTCGGTTGAGGTTTCCAGCGCGTTATCGTCGCGCTTTCATGATCACGGCATGAACCATGCTACTGCAGTGACCGTTGTTATCAATTGTTATTCAGGATTCATGGGACAACTGCTGCGATGAGGCATAGTTCAACTCAACCTAATTCCTATATGTCACATGTGGGATAAAAATCCCTTATGTAGAATTTATGCAAGCCTGATAGCCCCTGGCCGCCGCCAGAGATATGTTTTTTCGCGCCATCCGCCGTATATTTACGGTAATAGCGGGCTCAGGGGTGGGGGGGTGCCGTGAGGCTTAACGCGCGTTTCACGCAGACGCGAGGTTCCGGCGAAGTGACCGGGCGCGAGGTATGCCGACACAGAAGTCGGCTAGCCAGCCGTGTGCTGCTTGGAACGCTTATTACGGCGCTCCCGCTTCTTTGTATACAAGTCGCCGCAATGGCGGATGCTCAGACATTGAGCGTGGTCGGCTCCGGGGTGTTCTCCAGGAGCGGCGAGGCGGTCACCCCCGGGCAACTCGCCGTCCTCGACGTGGTCATGCTGGTCGACGAGTCAGGCAGCGAGACCCCCGCCAAGGTCGCCGACGAGAAGCAGACGGCCGGGACCATCGTGCAGTCGCTGCTTAATCCACGCAGCCGGGTCACCGTCGTCGGATTCGGCGGCGTGAACAACGTGGTACCGGACCAGGATCCGGTGGACGTGGTCTGCCAGCCCACGATCGCCAGCCAGGCCAACCTCGGCTATCTCGCGTCCTGCGTGAACAAGCTGCACCGCCGGACCGAGGCGGAGGGTGACGACACCGACTACGCCGCCGCGCTCGGCCAGGCCATGAGCTACTTCAACCCGGACACCGCGTACGGGCAGCAGTCCCCGCCCGGCGCGATCAAGGTGATCCTGATGATGACCGACGGCGCCGTGGACGTGCACCGCGACACCCAGCAGTACGGCACCAACTGGCTGGAGGGTGAGCAGACGGCGGTCAGCCATCAACTGCAGGCCGCGGTGCAGTATGGCGTCCAGGTCTGGCCGCTGGGCTTCGGCACCGACATCGGCACGGGCATTACCGAAGCGCGGGCCTTGGCCTACCTGGACAACATCGCCGCTCACGGCGCGCCGTCGATCTGCGACGGTAAGCGCACCGTGCCTCAGGCCACCTGGGTGAACAATCCCGATGATGCGATCAACGAGCTCGACCAGCTCTACGCGGATGCTGCCTGCGCCGGCCTCAACACGGCGCAGACGACGATCGGCGACGGGGTCGCGAGCGGGTCGCTGTCGGTCACCATCCCCGACATCGCCAGCGACGCGGTGATCAGCGTCGATCGCGGGAATCCGGGCGTCCAGGTGGGCTTTATCCAGCCCGACGGCCAGCAGTGGACCGACTCCTCGGCGATCAGCGGCCAGGACAACTCCCCCGTCGAGGTCCTGCACGTCGCCGACATCAACAGCGGCGAAGTAGGGACGTGGAAGATCCAGCTCACCGCGCCGCACGGGCTCGCCAGCCAGGTGGTGCGCGCGACCGCCCTCTGGCAGGGCGCGGTACGCGCCGTCATCTCCGCCAACCCGCCGAGCGTGAAGCTGGGCCAGCCGATCTGCGTTCAGCTGAGCGTGCTCGGGACGCACGGGCCGATCTCGGACGCGGCGACGCTCAGCAGCCTGCTGGTCGGCATGACCGTCTCAGGTGACGGACTGCCAGCGCAGGACCAGGTTCCGATAAGCAGCGCGGGTAAGCCAGGCTGCTCGGTGACCGGCGCAGGGACTTACGCTGGCACCTTCACGGCACCGAGCCAGCAAGGCACGCTGACGTTCACCGGCAGCGCGGCCGGGTACGGCCTGTACACCACGCAGGTCCCGGCCACGGTCTCGGTAGGAACGGCGACCCCAGTGTTCACCGCCACCGTCAACTTCCCGGCCACCCCCAGGGTCCAGGCGGGCAGAGGACTCACCGGGCAGGTCAACTTCACCAACCAGACCGGCGCCGCCAAGAAGGTGCGCCTCACGCTCCGCGCGAGCGGTGCGAACGCCTCGATCGCGGCTTCGGGAAGCCAGCTGACCGCGCCTTCCGGCGGGTCTTCGAGCGCACCGTTCACCGTGAACTTCCCGGCGGACTCGCCCAAGGGGGTCACCTGGCTGCAGGTCACGGTGGTGGACGCCGCCGATCCCGCCCTGGTCTACAACCAGGAGGCCGTGGAGGTGACGGTGACCAAGGCGCCGGGCTTCCTCGCCAAGTACCTCTGGGACATGGTCGGCGCCGTCATCGCGCTCATCCTCATCGTCCTGTTCATACTCTGGCGGCGCGCGCTGCACCGCTGGCGGGTCGACGTGCGCGGCCTGGTCGCGATCCTGCGGCGGGACAGAGAGCAACTGGGAGAGCTCCGCGCTCCGGGCAAGTGGGATGACTCGTTCCGCTTCGCCATCAGGGACGAGCACGAGCAGACCGCCCGGCTTGACTATCCGCAGCCAGGGCTCTCCCTTTACTCGGTCAGGCGCACCGGAGACCGCGAGGTCACGCTCACGACACCCACGGGCGAAAAGTACGAGGACATCGTCCTCGGCGGGGTCGGCGAGTCCATCGAGGGCACCGGGCTCGTGCTGTCCTTCATCGACCGGAAGCGGCCCACACCCTGGTGGGCGTCCGGCGCGGCGCGCGGCTCGCGCCGTCCGCGTAGCCCGCGCCCTGCGGTGATGCAAGCACCCGGCCAGTCGGCTGCGGAGTCCCCCGGCACGTCGGAAGAGGTCAGTCCTGGCCCGTCCGCCACCCCGGAACCGACAGACGAGTTGCTGTAGTGAGAACGGGACCAAGGAAAGAGGAACGCTCATGAAGCTCTACCAGCCGGTCCTGTTCGTAGGACTGGGCGGCACCGGGTGCAACATCGGCGCCGAGTTCGAAGTCCGGCTGCGGGAAGAGATCTGCGGTCCAGACGGCCGCGCGTTCAGCGCCAAACGCGGGAAAGGAGCGATGCTTCCCTACCAGCTGCCAAGCTGTGTTCAGTTCGTGTACGCGGACATGAACCAGGCCGAGCTCGAGCGGCTGGAGGGCCGCGTGGTGCCCGGACCTGAGCACGTCCCGGCGGTGCCCTACACCGCCCAGTACGTGACCGGGCTCGTGCCGAACGTTGACAGCTATCCCGAGCTGGCCGTGCGGCTGCGGATGCGAGCGAAGAACCTGGTGGAGGGATGGCTGCCGCCGCGAACAAAGGACGAACCGAAGACGACCCCGCTGCAGACGGGGCCGGCCAGTTCCCCACCATCGGCCGGGCGCGCGCTGTTCGGCACGTTCCTAGACGGCATCGCCCCCGCGATCCGGGAGATCAAGGACGCCGATCGGCCGACTGGCCGGCTCCGGGGCGGACCTGTACGCCATGGAAGGCAGGCCGCCGCAGGGAGTGGACGTGTTCGTCGCGTTCTCGGTGGTCGGCGGGACCGGGGCCGGGATCTTCTACGACTACCTGCACCTGATCGCGCGCGCCGTCCGGCAGAGCAGCAGCCTGCGGGTACAGCTGTACCCGCTGGTGCTGATGCCGTCGGCGTTCGAGGAGGGCCTGGGCGGGGGGCGAAGGGCCGAGCTCAACGCCGGCCGGGCGCTGCTCGACCTGTTCCGCCTAGTCGATCAGCAGAACGGCGCGGAGGCCCAGCGTGAGCTGCGCGCCGCCAGCGACCGGCGGCCCGCCGGCCAGGATGAGGCGGCGGTCACCTACCCGGGGGATGAACGGATCGTCATCGGCCCGGGACGGATCCCGACCGGATTTCTGTTCACCCGCCCTGAGGGGGCTACCCGCGAGGACATGTACACCTCCATCGTGTCGCTGATGATGTCGCTGATCAGCACCGAGATATCGCAGGACGACCAGAAGCTGGGCAACCACCGGTTCGTTCGCGGAAAGCTTCGTCAACGAGGCGGCGGACCGGTCCGCGCCCGCCGAGAACAGGATCGGCAACCGCGGCGTGTCGACGGCGATGGTGGCCTCGCTGACCGTGCCCGTCGACGAGCTGAGCGGGATCGTCGCTGCGCGGCTGCTGCGCGAGGCCATCATCGAGATGTCCGAGCCGGACATCCACGTCGAGTCCAACCGGGACGGCATCACGGAGTTCCTGACCACGGCCGGCGTCTACCCGGCGGTGCTGCAGCAGGCCGGCGCGCACGCCGAGCCCGAGCCGGGCCAGGGGGCCAGGAACGTAATGGCGGCGCTGGACCTCCGCCGGGAATCCATGCGCCTGGGCATCGAGTCGCTCAAGGCGCAGCTGGCCCGGGACGTCCCGCAGCTGGCCGCGGGCTTTGACCCGAGCCGCGCCGTCAACGAGCTGCTCGGCAAGCATGATCCGTTCCGGACGCAGCGGATCGTCTTCGGCTATCCCGGATTCGGGGATGAGGTTCAGCGCGACGGCGCACGCGGAACCCTGCGCCGAAGGCGCCGTGCGCCGTCGGCATCTCCCGGACTCGACGCCGCACCGCCGGCTACTCCGGTGTTCCGCGACCGGGTGACACGGCAGAGTGCGGTGGACCGATGAAGAGGTCGTCGCCGTCCTTAACCAGCAGAACCAGTGGTACAAATGGCAGACGCAGGTGGCCTGGGCCGCCTTCTGGGATACGTACGCTCGCCAGTGGCAGCGCCCGCTTGATCAAGTAGAGCGCGAGCTCGAGGCGCTCACCGCCGCGCTCGCCGCGTTCGCCAACCAGGACGTCGGCGATTTCACCACGCGTTCCGCCGCTCTTTACCGCAAGCGGGTGGGCGTGTCCTACCTGCTCCCGGTCGGCGGCCAGATGAACCCGATGGAGCATTTCTACGAGCGCGTGCTCAGGGAGCTGCTCGAGCGGTGGGCCCAGGACGGCCGGACCGATGCTAACCCCACGGTGGCCGACTTGCTCAAGGTCCTGCTCGGCGAGACGGCCTGGCCCGAGGCGTTCCAGACCAGCCTCGAGCAGTCGCCCGCGCTCGCGGTCTCCTACCTGCGGGAGCAGGTGAAGACCGAGATCAAGACGTTCCTGCAGGCGAAGCCGCCCGGCGGGCAGCCGCTCCTGCCCCGGCTGCACGACCTGCTCGCCCAGGCCGCCGGGCACGGCCGGGGAGCCGCGGCGGCACCGCCATCGACGAGGACTACCTGAAAGAGTTCTCGGGCAAGCTCGCCGGGCTGCTGCCGGCCAACTTCGCCCCGCAGGGCAGCCGACCGCTGAAGGTGCTGATCAGCTACCCCTCCGACGCGCAGAACGCGATCGATCAAGAGCTACCTGAAGTCAGCGATCAACCTGCCACGGCCCGGCAGTCACCCGGGACTACCGGCACACGGGGACCGAATCGATCTCGGTGGTGCTGTTCCGCACCTCGATGGGCGTCACCGAAGTCGATGAGGTCCGCGACGTGCTGCGGCGCTGGTCCGGCGCCCTAGCCAAGCCGGAGCCCACCGACCTGCTGCGCTGGCGGCAGCGCACCGGCTACGACTTCGGCTACCTGGCCACCCGGGAGGTGCACAGGGAGGAGATCGTGCACCGGCTGCTGTGCGCGCTGTGGAACGGGAAGGCCTACGGTCCTCGGGCCACCGGAATCACCCGAGCGGATCAACGTCACGACTCGGCGGCGGTGTGACCATGACGCTGCCGCTCGAACCGCTCCTGCCAGGCGTCCTCCTGGGGTAGCCTGCTGCGCGCGTACGAGGTGTGGGCGCTCGATGACGACCACCTGCACCGCGAGTTCTGCGCGGAGCTCATGGAGGAGCTGCCCGATGGGCTCACGGGAACGCCGGCGCAGCCAGCCGAGCTCTACCAAGTGCTCCGCAAGATCACGGAGCAGCAGGTCACACTGCTCGACACGATGCTGGAGAAGCAGGCGGCCGACCTGCGGTCACGGACCGCGCAGATGCGCTCCTTCTGGGCGGTCACCCTGTCGGCCGCGCTCGACCAGGAGTTCGTCAGGGTGGATTCGCCAACGGCACGGAACCTGCGCGATCTGGAGCAGACCGTCGGTTTCAAGGCCGACTGATGGCGGTCAAGATCTTGTGGCTGACCGGCCGCGCCGGTGCGGAGGCGGTCCAGGCCGCGAATGAGATGCTCGATCTCCGCACCGGTCCGCCGGACCTGCGCAAGCTCCTCGTGGTTGACGACACCGCCCTGCTGGCCGGGCACGCGGCGGTCTTCGACCGGCTCTTCAGCGCCAGGCGGGTCGACAACCTGCTCTGCGTCGCGGTGGGGCCACGGCCGGGGGGCGATTCGGCGCTACGGCTGCCGCACGGCCTCGCTGGCGCGCAGGAGTCCGGGGTCCTCTGGGTGGGCGACCCGGACGGCATCGGCTGGCGGGCGACCGTCGCGGCGACGGTCGTCGGTCACCCGCGTGGCTCCGCCAGCGGCCTGGACCGGCTCATCGAGCTGCTGCTTGTCGAGGACGTGTTCGACCGGGTCTACGAGACCTTCGTGCTGAGCGTTCCGGACCGGATCGCCAGTCCCGGCCTGCGGCTGGCCGGAGCGGACGACGAGGCTGCCACTTTCGCGGCCGCGCTCGCCCTGGCCATCCGCCGGATCACTGAGCCGGGCACCGGGGACGACGGGCCATTCCCCGCGCTGCTTCAGAGCCACGCCCGCACGCTTCTCGCCGAGGATGGCCGGCTGGCGAGTTACCGCGCCGAGGTCGCGACGGCCACGGCCGCAGCGGGCGCGAAGCTGACCAGGACGGGCGGCCTGTTCCGCCGGGGCGGCGCCAGAGTGGACGAACCCGTCAGGGCGGCGGGGGCGGCGCTCGCTCAGCTGCGCGAGCTGGTTGATCAGCTGCTGCGGGCAGCGAACACGACGGACGGCCTCAGTGGCAATCAGCGTGACATGCTGCGCGGTGCCGGGCTCCAGCTTCCTGCCGCGCCCGGATCTCGCTCTTCGGCCGTGGCGGACGGAGAAGAACCGACTCGGCCGCCCGCCTACATGACAATCGCCGACGCACTCGGCGGCGATGACACGCTCCCGCTCATCATGCGCCGCCTGACCGCGACCGCGAAGGAGGTCAGGCGGTACGGGAGCGCGGCCTACCTCCAGGAGGTCGACGAACGGTGCCCGCCATCGCTTGTGGCCTCGCTCGTGAGCATCGGCGGCCCTTCGGCGGCGACGCGGCGGGCGGATCCCGCCGCCGTACGGCGCGAGCTTGGCCTGGACGCCGCCGACCACGCGGCCGACGCGCTCATCACGCTGGTGGTGACCGTGGCGGCCAGGGAATGGTCGCCGCCGCTCGCGACACGGGATGAGCTGGACCGGGCCAGGATCGCGATCGAGGGCATCCGCAAGGCCCTCACCGAATACGCCGCCGCCGCCGCCCCGGTCCGCGCCGCCCGCCTGACCCGGCTCAGCGAGAGCCTGCGGCCCGTGCTCCGCGACCTAGTCCTCCAGGTACTCGCGGACGAGTACGCGGCGCCGGGTACCGCGGGGCAGGATTCGCTGGAGGCCGCGCAGCGGCGGACCGGTCACCTGCTCGCGGACTGGACGCAGCTGATGCAGGCCGGCGGCGTGTCCGCCCGGCCCAAGTTCGCGACCTCCGGCGTGGATGAGGTTTCCTACTCCGTCGAAAGCGATGTGGCGGCGATCAGGGAAGCCCTCCTCGCCGAGCCCCGCGAGCAAATGTGGCAGTTGTGCGGGCAGGCGGATGTGACAGCCCTCGACGTAGCCGCGACGCCGCTGACGATCCGGTTCGCGCCGCGGCTGAACAAGGACGCCCTGGCGGGCCTGCCGCAGTGGCGGGAGATGGTGTGGACCTCATCCGGATCGCAGGCGGGAGTGCTCCGCCTCGTGCCGCTGCGCCGCGAGGTCATCTCCGGGGACTCAGCTGAATCGCGGCTAGGAGATGAGGAATCGCAGCCCGATGATGCCGCGGTACCGGAGCCGTGGTGATGGCCGACCTGCTGCAGTTCCGTTCGGTTACCGGCGATCAGGTGGAGGTCGGCGCGCGGGTGGACGACGCCGAGTTCGGGGCGGGCGAGCTCCTGGTGGGGCGGCGGGTCTGGCTGGATGACGGCCTGGAACTGCGCCAGCACCGGGCCGTCAGGGGGCCGCGGCGGGAGGAGGGCTACGAGCGGCTGGATAACGAGATCCTCGCTGGTCGGCGCCTGTACGAGGCGGCGAGCTGGGCCGCCAGCTACCCCCCGAGGTCGCGCGCCTGTACGGCGACGAGGCGGCCTCCTCAGATCCGTTCACGCTATTCGAGCAGTACCGGGGCGAGCCGTTGCGCGAGGTCGGGGGGAACCTGCTTGACCATGAGAAGGAGGACTTCCAGGTCAGCCTGCTGCGCGGACTGTGCTGGCTCGCCGCCGCCGGCATCGCACATCGCGCGATCGGCCCGGACACCGTGCTGTGGGACAGACACCGGCGCTCGGCCCAGATCATCGACTTCAGCAGATGCACCGTCTTCGGAGTGCCTCGGACGCCGGTCAAGGGGTCCGCGGCGTGGGTTCCCGAGGAGCAGCGGCCGGGCACAACGCGCGGCAGGGTCGGCCCGCGCGACGATATCTGGGCGGTCGGACAGCTGATCTTCTACGCGCACAACCAGGGAGAGGAATTCGTCCACCGAGACCAGCTGGCCGCCAGCGGCCTGACGGGCCCACTCGGCCAACTACTTCGCCAGGCACTCGGCCCGCCGGAGGCACGGCCGATCGCTGGCGAGCTGCTCGCGCTGCTCGGGCAGCCCGACCCGGCCCCCGGCGGATCCACGATTGGCGGATGGCTCGGTGAAGGCCGGGCCCGGTTCCTTGCCGTTCGGACGCGCAAGCACCCTGGCGCTCCCGTCCCCCCCGGGTTCGATGAGGACCTGGCCTGGGCGCGCGATATCGCCGCTGCCGCCGCACCACCGACCGCTTCCTTCTCCGATCCGCCGCCGCCCGTCGGATCGCCCCCTGTCGGGCCTTCAGCCGGAGAACCACCGGACGCCAGCCGCCATACGGATACCGGCCCGGCTGCGCGGTGGACCCGCGAGGAACCGAAGACCAGGCCCTTCAGGCGCAGGCGCGGTGACCCATGAGGACCATGGACCAGATCACCTACCGGGCTCCGACGGGTGGCACCGGGATGATCGCGCAGGTCGCCGCCTCGACCGGCGAGGCCGAGGCCGGCCGGTGGCGGCAGCTGCTTGAGCCGTTCCTGCTGGTGGGCAGGCCGTTGGGCCGCGGATACCTGGATTTGGGGTCGCGGGCGGCGTTCGTCCGCTGGTACGCCGAGGCCGGATCGCCGCCCGACTGGCAGTATGCGCTGGCGCTGGTGGGTGATCGTGGCGTGCTGACCGCCAGTTACGCACTCGAGTTGCCCGACCTCGACCGGCAGGCGCTCTACTCGGGAAGCGGCCCTGTCCCGGTCGCGCGGACCGGGCACGGCCCCGGCCGTGATGTCATCGCGGCACTGGCCCGCTCAGCTGACGCCAGGCATCTTCTCGTCCCGCTGCTGGCTCGCGTGCTCCTCGATGAGCACCGGATCACCATGCCATGGACGGAGCCGTCGCTGCCCGAGGCGGCCATGTGGGGCCTGATGAGCATCCTGGAGATCGTCGGCGACAAGCAGCCGGTCTCGTTCCTCACGTACGCCTCCGATTCCAACTGGAACGCGGACTTCCCCGGAACGTTCGTGTCGTTCCGCCCTGGCGCCGCACTGGTACCACCGGATTCCGGGTTCACCCGACTGGCAACGGCCCTGGTAGAGAGGTTCGCCGACAGCCCAGACGAACTGCGCGAGGCGGTCTCTCGGCAGGGGGTGCTGGCCGCGGCTGACCGTGCGGGGCGTATCGCGCGGCTGCTCACCCTGCTGCCCAGAAGCCGCCCGGGGACACAGCCAGGGACCTCGAGCAAGCAACCGGAAACCTCAGGCAATCAGGGAACCTCAAACGACTGGTGGACCGACTGGCAGACCGCCACGGCGAGCACCCCGGTGCCGCAGGCGGCTGCGGGGCAGCGAGTGACCCCCGAGAAGCCAGACAACAAGCAAAACGCGCAAAACGCGCCGGAGCACATCGTGGTGTGCCCTATCTGCCTGGGCGAGATCGAGGACTGGAATACGCAGAGCTACTGGCGCTATGACGCCGACAGCGGGAAATATGTGGAGTTTGAGGTTCCACGCGGCCTCACTCGGCTGCAGTTGGCCGATCACCTGCGCGGCGCACACATCCGCTGCCCCGCAGAGAATCAGGAGAGTGCGGCCGCGCACTTCCTGCCGGTGAACTACGGCCGGTTCGGCCGCCCGGTGCTGCTCGGCTTCGTGGGAGTGACCAAGTTCGGGCAAGTCGCACCTGCTGGCGTCCATGGTCAGCGAGACCGTCGGCGGCGAGCTGGAAAAGAGCTACGGGATACGCCACAGTCCCCTCGATCAGGCCCGCCACCGGCAGTACATGGACAACTGCGTAATCCCGCTCCGCAAGAAAGGCAAGGTGCTCCAAGGTACCCAAGAAGACGTCGTGGAGTTCGCGGACGCGTTCCTGCTGCGGGACAGGGACGGGCAGGAACGCCCCGTCGCGTTCTTCGACGTCGCCGGGGGCGACCTGACGCAGGTGAGCGCCACGAAGCACTTCCTTTGGATCGCCGACGGCCTGTTCTTCGTCGTGGATCCCGATCGGCTGGATGATGACTGGGCCGAGGACGAAACCTTCAGCAATGTCCTCGACGTAGTACGGGAAAGCCCGCGGCCAGACCCGGTAAGCGCGGCGATCGTCCTCACGAAGGCTGACAAGCTGCGGTTCGATGAGCCGGTCGCCCGGTGGCTGCGGTCCGAGTCCGAGCCGCTGAACGCGACGGAGTTTCTCCAGGAGAGCGCTGATGTCTACGCTTACCTGGAATCTAGGAACGCGCTAGCGCTCGCGAGGCCCTACCAGGTCTGCGCCAAGACCACCCTGCATGTCGCCTCACCGACAGGCGGCAGCGAGGGGGAGGGCGGCGTTTACTCCCGGGACGTACGGCCACGCCGGGTCATTCGTCCGCTGGCCGCCATGCTGGCGATGACGGGGGTGCTAACCGGCCCGGAAGCCGGGAAGGTGGGGATCTAGGTGACCGATTCACCCATTCAGCAGGTCCATCAGATCGAGTACCGCTGGCACCCCACGCGGGATATGTCGCCCATGGCGACCTCGATGTCGCGCAAGTCGATGCTGGGGTGGGATGCCCACATCCGGGCCTGGGTGCGCCATCCTAATGTCGAAGAACCGTCGGAGAGCGTCCGCTACCAGGTCTTCCCCGACGGTGCGGCGGCGCTCGCGTGGCGGTACCGGAACATTGAGGCGGCCGAAGCGCAGGGCGGTCTCCGGGGACGCCCGCTGGTCTCCCGGGTGCTCATCGGCGACCTGAGAGCGCTGTCCCCCGATGTGGCCGTGGTGCTCTGCAGGAACGGGCCGCCGCCCGTGGCCGGGCCGCGGCCCGGCGAGGTGGTACACGAGGGACAGTTGCCGATGATCGACGCAGCCGAACTGGCGGAACTGGCTCGCGACGCGACCGAGGTATTCGACCACGAGGCCGCTCTAGAGCCGGGCCTGTCGGCGGTCGTTGCCGCGGCGCTTGCCGATCCCGATACCCCGCTCGCGATCAGCGTCAGGGAGCCGCAGGTCTGCCTGCCGCTTGCCCGCGGCAGCCAGGCTCTCCTGCTGTGGGGGCTATGGCGAATCGTCTGGCCGATCCTCGGCGTCGTGCGGCGCGGCTGGTCGTTCTCCACGTTCGAGCCCCCTCTCGGCTATGTCGACCCCAGGACCCTGCCGGATATCGTGTTCCGCTCGGCGCGACCGACGCAGACCGCACCGCCCGCCACGCCGCGCAACGAGATCCGGGTGTATACCGGCGCGGTGCTGGCTCCGGCACCGGAGACATTCCATGATGAGCTGGCCGAGTGGCTCGTCGCCGAGTACCGGGAGGTCGGCGGCGACGAACTGGGACGGCGTATTGCGGAACTGGTGGCCGGCCAGCCACCCGAGGCACGGCTCATGTTGGCTTACGACCGGCTGGCCGCCAAATGGTCCCCGGCCAGCGCGGCCGTCCTGGCACCCGAGGAGCCCGAGAAGGACGCTGATCAGGAGCCCGGTCGGGAAGTCGATCACGAGCCGTATCACGGCGCCTGTCACGAACCGGATAAGCCCGGGGATGTCGGAAGCGCCCTGCCTCCCGCCGCCGTCCCCCACCGCGACGACCAGGACAACCCGGAGCTCAGCGGTAGTAGCCAGCCGCCGTTCTTCATGAGTGACCTGCTTGAGCGGCTAGCCGTGGTACAAGGCGTGGATCAGTTCGAGTCGCTCCTGCATGGGGTGCTCGCGCCACCCTTCCAGCCAGGTAGTCGTGACCGCCAGCACGCCAGGGCGCTGATGGGAGATAACAACTGCTACGTGTCGGTATTCAGACGCTATAAGTACGAACCGCACATCTATGAGCTGGCCAGGATTATCTACCTCATCGTGATTCCGGATCTGGACCTTAAGACGGTGCGCAATGAGGTCGCGTCATGGGCATATCGAGGCGATCGCGCCGTTGTAGCCGGACTGCTGGCCGCCGCCAGGGATTCCGGTGACCAGATCTGGCACGTGATGCGAGAGATCTTGGAGCCAGTGCTCGCCGAATTGTGGATCGCCGACAGGGGCCTGAACGTGGAATGGTCCCCCGGACCGGCTTCATCGCCGGACCAAGAGCCGTGGCGGGGAGGGTTCGGGCGCAGGCGGCGAGGTTAGGCCTGGTCTACCCTTGGGCCGCCAGCCGAGCAGCCCGGTTCGTTCCGAACTTGCTTTCCGGTAGCCGCGGTGGCCCTGGCCGGGTTTCCGGTCGCGATGATGCCCGGTGTCAGCGGCCGCTCTGATGCTGTAGGTGCGATGTCGCGGCAGCCACGATCGGGACGGCGTGGTTGCCGCTCGGGTCCCACGTGCTGCCGTACCGGCGGATGAAGTTCAGCTCGGTCTGGCCGCTCAGCTGCTCCGCCGTGACAGTGACGCCATACATCCCGAACGGCAGCGGTACGGAGTCCGCATCGGTCACACCCGTCCAGTTGGCCGGGTCGCCGAAGCCGTAGTGGAGGCTAAACGGCTGGGTATCCTCAACGACCAGGTTACGGCCCGCCACCAGCCCGGTCAGCGGCACGGCCAACCGCCAGTAAGACGTCGGCGGCGCCGGCGGCTGACCGCCGTACCTGGCCGTGACGGCCGTCAGCTGCTCCGCGGAAATCTTGCTCGCCCTGATCCAGGCCAGCTTGATGAGCTCGCTGTGCGCCCACGCGAGCGGCGTCGCGCTGAGTGTGCGCTGCCCGGTGGTGAGCGGCAGGGTCGGTACCCCGTTCTGCGGGTAGAGCGGCGACTGGTCCCAGACTTGTTCCGGCAGCAGCCCACTCGGCGTCCGCATCTTCAGCATGGCGGTGAGCTGCGCAAGCCCGTCGTCGCCCGCGAGGACCGCAAGGTGGCCGCGTTCTCCGGCGAGCAGCGGCCAGACGCGGCCGACTCCCACGCTGGAAAAGTTCGCGCCGTCCACCTGCTCGCCGTAGCCGTCGTAGTCGTAGCGGTAGTAGCTGGTGCCGGTGCCGACGTTTCTGGCGAGCATGACGTCGATCAGGTTGGCGGTGTCGGACAGCCTCTTGTCGGTTGCGCTGCGCAGGCCGAGGCGGGCCAGGTAGGCGAACTCCAGCCCGAGGACGCTCGAGGCCGCGATCTCGTAGTTCGGGTAGGGCTGGTTGGCGATGCGCGCCAGGCCGTATTGCGGGTCGGGTCCGATACGCACGTAGTGGCCGTCGAGCCCGAACAGCAAATCAAGTGATGAGCCCGCGACGTAGCACCATTCCTCGATTCGTTCGTTCCAGTCGTCGGCGAGCGCGAGCGCGTACTGGCTGGAGGCGGCGTCGAGATATTTGGCCCCGGCGACCATGGCCGCCACCATGATCCCGAGGGTGAAGGGGCTTCCCCCGGCGTCTTCCTCCCACCGGTCCATCGGGGTCAGCGGCCCATTCTGGACGAGGTAACCGATGGCGGCCTTGATCATCGCAGTGATTGTCTCGGACGGCGGCTGCCCTAGGTCGTCGAGCTTGGCGGCCAGCATGACCGGCAGCGCGGTCTCGTCCAGTTGCACGCCTGTCCAGAAGGGCGTGCCGTCGGGGAAGAAGTTCTGCC
Organism: uncultured Actinomycetes bacterium; assembly: GCA_963801155.1. Lineage (GTDB taxonomy): Bacteria > Actinomycetota > Actinomycetes > Streptosporangiales > Streptosporangiaceae > Palsa-504. The sequence goes on along the minus strand of CAWDEB010000003.1, from coordinate 323,059 downwards.
CCCAGTGCCCGTCCGACGATTGCCGGGTGGCGAGATAGTCGAGCAGTTGCGCCGCGTCGTCCAGATGCCCGAGCAGCGTGAGCGCGAACCCGACCTCGACGGCATCACGCGGCCACACGAGGTGATATCCCCCCGCGTTGTTGCTCGTGTCGCCCCATGGCGTACACAACCCGGCCACGATGGCTCCCGGGTAGGACGCGCTGTCTTGGTGCACCCGCAGCACGGTGGCCGACTGGCTGAGGGCGTCCGCCAGGTCCGCCGGGTCGCTTCCCGAAGACGGCGGCAATTTGCAGGTGCCGGACCAGGCCTGCCAGTTGCTGGTCATCTGGGCACTGGCGGCGGCCGAGCCCGCGGCGAGGCTCGCCGCGGCGAGCGCACCCGCGGTCCCGGCGTCCGTCGCAAATGCCAGGGCAATCGCACCGGAGGTTGCGGAAAGCTCACCGCCGAGAACGACAAAACCCGGCCCGGCGTCTGTGAAATTCCAGGTCATGGAGCCGTTACGGCTGAAATCCTGCCAGAGGTCGGAGGATCCGAAGTAACCCACGCTTGCCCGGCCGAACCCCGGTGTGCTCGACAAGCACAAAAACCGCTCGGCGCTCTGCGCGAACAGAGATCCTCCCGAGTCCGCCCAGGCGGTGTTGTCGGAGCCGCCACTGTAATCCTGGTCGGCATTTACGGCCGGATGTTGTTGCAAATGGCTTGCCAAGAAAACGTAAAGTTGCGCGCCGGAAACACCGTCGAGCGTGTAGCTAACCAGCACGACGTCACGTCCGGGATCGGGTATGACCTGCAGTGTCAGCTGATAGGGATGCTGCGCTGGGCCGGTGTGGACGATAGACGCCAGGGGCACTGCGGGATCGGCGGTTTGCACCTGGTAGGTCGCGACTGCCTTCACCTCATACCACCAGCCGTCACCAGCCACGATGAAACCCATGTCACGAATCTGCGGTTCGCCGGCCGTGGGCCAGTACACCTCATTAAGGATGCCTTGACCCATAGTGGCCCATACGCGGCCGGTGCCCAGGCCACTTGTGACGGCGTCCTTGGGGCCGGGGGCCATTACGGGGCTAACAGGAAAGCCGGGCGTTGGGGCACTCGACATGTCTGGACCTCCTTATAGGCATCCAAACATGGTACGCATGGAAATGCCATCCAGGCATCGTGGAGGCACCGCGGCATCCCTGCTTCTTGCCAAGGGACCGGGCGGGACGTATCAGCTGGCTCGGGTCAAGGTCGGGGCTGCCTGATTGTGGCGGGCCTGGCCGGACGCCGGGTCCCAATGCTGATGGCTGCGCCCCATCAGCGGCGAGGAGATCATGAAATCTGCGGTGGCTCTGTTGCAGGCAACGGGGATATTGCAGACGACCGCAACTCGGAGCAGGGCCTTGACGTCCGGGTCATGCGGATGTGGCTCCAGCGGATCCCACAGGAACACCAGCAGGTCGATCTCGCCCTCGGCAATGCGGGCACCGATTTGCTGGTCGCCGCCGAAGGGGCCGCTCCGGAAACAGGTGACCGGCAGCCCGAGGTGCTGCTGCAGGAGGTGACCGGTCGTAGCCGTCGCGAACAGCTCGTGACCGGCCAGGAGATCCAGGTTGTACTCGGCCCACTCGAGCATGTCCCGCTTCTTATTGTCGTGCGCGATCAGGGCAATCCGCCGCCCTGCGGGCGCCGGCGCGTGGTCGGGCATAAAGATCCTCTCGGAGGTTCGTTGCCGGGGCTCGGTGCCCAGCTGGCTCCGGACTCCGCCTGACCAGATGTCGTGCCGGTCGGGTGGTCCTTGATGGTCTAAACCATTCAGGATCACCCCGAATTCCTGTCCGGGCAGGGCAAACGGGTTATAGGCGGTGCACAGAACGATCCTTCGGGCAGCTCTGACTCGCCGAACGATCCGACGGAAACCGCCCCGAAGGCGGGAAATACGCGCGTTGCTCATGCCGAGTGCCGATTACGCACCGTGAGACGTACACCAAGTCTCGCAACCGCCGGCGGGTCTGTCCGGGAGGTAAGACTGAGGCCGGCATCATCAGCTGCCGAGTGCGTGACAGCGCTTCCGATCAACGTGAGCCGGGACAGGCCGGGTGGCGCACGGCGAGCCGCGATGGCCGCGGGCCGCCCGCACGCGGGCAGAGACTACGCCTGGCGGGGCGCTCGGTGCATCATCTTGCGCAGCGATGACATCGCCGTGCGGAACACGCCGGCCGCGGGCAGCTGTGCGTGCGTGTGCGCGCTGGTGACCTCCGAGGGCATCGGCGGGACGGATGGTTTCGGCGGGACCTGTGGCTTGGGCGGGACGGTGCCGTTATGCGTGACCTCCGATGGCATCGGCGGGACCGATGGCTTGGGCGGGGCGGTGCCGTTGGGGGATGGGCCCGGCTGGGTGGTGGCAGGGCTCGGATCCGGGCGGGGTGCGGCTGGTTCGGGCATGATGTCTTCCCTTGGCAGGTAACGGGAGATGGGCGGGCCCGCGGCCCAGGGCGGCCGCCATCGCGCTGGCGCTGTGGCGGGCACCGGCGGGTGCGCGCAAGCTGAACCGCCTGCGGCGTTGCCCTGGATTGCCGCATGGGGACCTTGGTCCCTGGCCGGGCGATCATCGTGTCTGGTCTGATGGGGAGATGTTCGCGGCTGCCGAGGTGCTGGTGGACCTGAGCTTCCCGGCCGCGGCAGCCCGGCTTGCGGATCTGGCTCGCGGTGGGTCGCTGACTGGCGTGTCGCAGGGAGCCTACGATGATGGCCTGACTGGGCTGGCCCGGGTCGGCCCGCTGGATGCCGTCCCGGGCGTCCGAGACGCCCTAGCGTGGCGGGCCGCCGCCGGGCGGCTGGGGTTGATGGCGATCGAACAAGATGTTCCTGATGTCCCGGATTGCCAGGTCCAGCTGGTCGATGGCTTCCTGGACCTTCCGGGCTCCCGGACGGCCGCAGATCAGCCCCAGCGCCGTTTCCAGCGTGAGCCCGGCGGAGAACAGCCGTCGCATCACGAGGTCGTTCATGTCCTCGGCGATGCGGTCGCGATCCCGGGCCAGGAGCAGAGCCGCCTCCGCCCCGTCGCCTCCCCTGCCGGGCGGGGGAGCGCGCGTCGGCCATATGCTCGCCTGGTCTGGTTGTGGTAGCGCCCCGTAGCAGAGCGCCGCGGTTGATGAAATAGGCATCGCTGGGTACCTCGGTTCTGACGGACCGTGACTGGCCACGCCGCCAGGGTCCGGAGCGACGCCGGTCACCTGCGCATTTGCTCTAGCATGGCGCAGGATCTGAATGAATGCTTCTCCACCAGTGACACTACGCCTTGGTCCTGCGCCTGGATAGCGGATGTCGCCGAGATCCTCGGCATATCCTACGACGGGGCGGTGCGGACGATCCCGGCATGGCTCGGTCAGTGCAACGGCGCGAACCGTGCGGTGAAGTGCCGCAGCTGCCGGGGCTGGGACACGATGCGCATGCCGGGCAGCTGGGCGGCCCGGCTGGCGACCCGGGTGACGACTTCGATCACGTAGTCGAGGTGGCTTTGGGTGTAGGTGCGGCGGGGGACGGCGAGACGGACTAGGTCCATCGCGGCCGGGGCCTCGGTGCCGTCTGGCTGCAGGCCGAACATGACGGTTCCGATCTCGCAGGCCCGCACTCCGCCTTCGGCGTACAGGGCGCAGGCCAGCGCCTGGCCCGGGTAGTGCAACGGGTCCAGGTGGGCCAGCAGGGCGCGTGCGTCGATGAAGACCGCGTGGCCGCCGAAGGGGACGACGACCGGCACGCCCGCCGATTCCAGCGCCTCACCGAGGTAGGCGATCGAGCGCACCCGGTAGCGCAGGTAGCTGTCATCGATGCACTCGTTTAGGCCCTGGGCGATCGCCTCCAGGTCACGGCCGGCGAGCCCGCCGTAGGTGGGGAAGCCTTCGGTGAGGATCTCCAGGTTGCGGCACTGCTCGGCCAGGCTGTCGTCGTTGACGGCCAGCCAGCCGCCGATGTTGGCCAGGGGGTCCTTCTTGGCCGACATCGTCATCCCGTCCGCCAGGGCCGCCATCTGCCGGACGATGCCGGCGACCGGGACGTCGGCGTATCCGGGCTCGCCGGTCTTTATGAACCACGCGTTCTCCGCGAACCGGCACGCATCCAGGAACAGCGGCTTGCCGTACCGGTCACAGACTTCGCGGACGGCCCGGATGTTGGCCAGGCTGACCGGCTGGCCGCCACCGGAATTGTTCGTCACGGTCAGCATCACCAGCGGGACATGCACGGCCCGCTCGGCGAGCAGCCGGTCCAGCGCCGCGACGTCCATGTTGCCCTTGAACGGATGCCGCAGCGCCGGCTGCAGGCCCTCCGGGACGGGCAGGTCGACGGCCTGCGCCCCGGTGAACTCGATGTTGGCCCGGGTGGTGTCGAAGTGGGTGTTGTTCGGGATGATCCGGCCCGGGCCGCCGGTCACGGTGAACAAGATCTTCTCCGCGGCCCGGCCCTGGTGCGTGGGCAAGACGTGCCGGAACGGGAACAGGCCGGTCACCGCCGCACGGAACCGCTCGAACGAGGGGGACCCCGCGTAAGCCTCATTGCCGCGCTGCACCCCGGCCCACTGCTCAGCTGACATCGCACCGGTCCCCGAGTCGGTCAGCAGATCGATCAGCACGTCCTCGGCCCGCAACTCGAACAGGTTGTATCCTGCGGTGTCCAGGGCGGCCGCCCGCTCCGCCCGGGTGGTCAGCCGCATCGGCTCGACCGAGTGGATGCGGAACGGCTCAATGATCGTCCGGAACGGTTCATCTGCCAATGACGGCCTCCTCGGAACGGAACCTGCGCCAGCAAGTTCTCACGACTTCGCCAACACGCCGGTAGGCACCGCCCGGGTAGCCCGGACCCCGCGCGCCGCCGAGCCACAAGATCGTACGTCGGAAGCTGCCGCAGCCGCTTCCACAGCCAGATCCCGCCCGCGAACCGCAACACCCGCTGGCCCGGCCCAAGCTGCCACCCGCTGCGATGATCATGGCGGATCACCCCTGCAGCAGGGTCAGCTCGCGAGACCGGGCGACTGCCTGGCTGCGCGAGGCGACACCCAGCTTGCGGTAGATCGACACCGCTTGTGACTTGACGGTGTTCGGTGACAGGAACAGCTCACTGGCGATCTCGGGGAGTGACAGATGTGTGGACAGCATGGGCAGTAGGCGCAGTTCGGCGGCGGTCAGAGCCGATGCCGCGAGAACGCCCTGGGCGCGCTGCCTGGCAAGCCTCGTCCGGAGCGCGTGAGCCTCATCGGCCAGGGTTCCCAGGCCGGGACGTCGGCTGAGCAGTTCGTCGATCTCCTGCATGAGGGTCCTGGCCCCGGCCAGGTCACCGAGCGCGAGATGGGCGCTGACCAGGTGGATCCGGGCCTGGACGGCGAACTGCGGCATCGCGTAGGTCAAGAGGTGCCGCAGGCGCTGCGCGCCGACCAGTTCCTGGCGCGCCGCCGTGATGTCGTTGCGGCGCAGAGCCGCGTGGGCTTGCACGGCGGACACCAGAGGTGTTGCGTAGCTCTCCTCGATCCGGGCACGGTGCAGGACGGCACGCGCCTCCCCGGCCAGGAATCCGGCGCGGCTCCAGTCTGCGCGCGCCGTCGCCACGAGCGATCGTTCGCATAGCGTGACCGCGAGAGTTTCATGCGCGCCCGCCTGTTCCCCGGCGCTTACCGCATCTGCGAAGGATTCGTCGGCGCCATCGAGGTCACCGAGAAGAACCAGGCCGAGTCCCCGGTAGAGCGCTGGTGCCGGTGTCACGATGTTCTCCTGGGCACACCTGTGTACCGCGTCGGAGGCGTCGGCCAGCACCTGTTCCACCCCGCCGCGGCACATGAGCGCGCGGAGTATGGCGGCGTGCGCTTCGGCGTGCGGGGCATCCGGCTGCACCGCGTCCCGGTACTGCCAGCGATCGACGGCATCAGCCCATCGCTCAGCTTCGGCCGGTCGTCCCATCATCGCGAAGAACAGCGCGGCCAGCACAGCGACCATCGGGTGCCCGCCCATCCCGCCTTGGTCGTCCAGCCACCCGAACCAGCGCTGGAGCGTGGTGAACCGTCCCTGCCGGTGGATCGGCACTCCGAGCCGTTCTACCAGGCGAGCTGCCGCGTCGACGTCCCCGGCGGCGATGGAATACTCCAGCGATTCCTCGAGCAGGCCGTTGTGCAGGCACCAGCCGGCCGCCCGGCGCCGCAAGTTGGGGATCAGGTCCGGCTCGTGGCGTTGCAGCTGGGCCTGGAGCATGTCACGGAACAAGTGGTGATAGCGGTACCACTGGCCCCGCTGGTCCAGCGGCACCAGCAGCAGGTTCGACTGAGCCAGGTTCGTCAGCGCCGCGGCGGCCCCGGGCAGGTCCAGCACGGCCTCGCACAAAGGCCCGGACATGCGCTCCAGCACCGCGGCACGGATCAGGAACACTCGCTGCTTCTGGGAGATCCGCTCCAGGAACTCCGACTCCACGTACTCGCTTACCAGCCGGTCGTCCCCGCCGAAAGACAGCGCCGCCTGCGCCAGCGAACCGCCCTCCCGCAGGTACAGCGCCGCCAGATACAGCCCGACTGGCCATCCCTCGGTCCGTCGGTGCAGCTCGGCCACGTCATCCTCGCCGAGCGTCACCTCGGCCGCGCGCAGCAGGAATTCCGCCTCATGGCGCGTCAGTGACAGGTCACCCAGACCGATCTCGAAGACCCGGCCTTCCGCGCGCAGCCGGGCGATCTGCACCGGCGGCTCGTCACGCCCGGCGAGCACGAGCCGAGAACCGTCCGGCACATGATCGGCTAGCACCGACAGCGCCGCCCGGCACTCGGAATTGCGTACCAGATGGACGTCATCCAGGACCAGCACCACCGGTGTGGTCATAGCCGCGAACGCCGCCCCCAGGCGCGGCACGACCGACCCGGGTACCGAGCTGGCCGGCGAACTTAGCGCGTCGAACACTCGCTGGTCTACCGGCTGCACCGCGTCGAGTGCCTGGGCGACGTAGGTGAGGAGCACCTTCGGATCGTTGTCCTTCTCATCCACCGACACCCACGCGAACGCCTTGCCGTCCCGCTCCGCCCAGTGCGCCAGCAGCGTCGTCTTTCCGTAGCCCGCCGGGGCAACCACCGACACGATCGGAGGAACATCGTCCCGCACCAGCCGCTCGAGAAGCGACGACCGTCGAACCGACCCAGCCCGCATCGGGGGACCCCGGAGCTTCGACTCTAGAAGATCGAACGCCGGGCCGCCCTCAAGCCATGACGCCCTAGGCTGCTCACGCACGTCACTGCCATCCATGGCCCCGACAGGCCCCCCTGCCCTCCAGCCGGTCTACCGTGTACCGATCTTCAGACGCTTCGACCCGGTCAAGCCGCGAGGAACAAGCGGTATTCCGCTCAGGGCATCAGTCAGTTCCTCGACCTCGGCTCCGGGCTGCCCGCGCACCCGGCGGTGCACGAGGTAATCCCGGACGCTGGGGTGTGCTACGTACCTATCGTGAGCACGGCCACGGCAGCATCTCCACATCGCCTGGACCGGGAGACGCGGCCAATGGCTACGACGCCGCGGGCTCAGGGGCTGGCCGGTTGCTTGTGTACCGACGCCTGGTAGATCTGCTCGATCGACGACTCGAGCTGGGCGTTGAACTGCTCGTCGGTCTGGTTTTCCGTCAGCCCTTCGAGAAGCGCGCGTGAGAAGCTGGCGATGAGGGTGGGATCACGTGCGAGACGAGCGCAGGCCTCGTCACGGCTGTAGCCTCCTGACAAGGCGACGACTCGCAGGACGCGTGGGTCAGACGCGAGGTCGCCGTACAGGCCAGGCCGGGTCGGGATGGTGATCTTCAGCATCACCATCGCGCCCTCAGGCAGCGCCTCGACATGCTTGGTGATTGCGTCGTGCAGCAGCGTCTCAGCTTGCTCCTTGTGCGGGCTGGAGATGCTGACTTCGGGCTCGATGATCGGCACGAGGCCGGCGGCCATGATCCGGCTCGCGTAGTCGAACTGCTGGTCCACGATCGCTGAGATCCCGGCCTCGTCGGCGTCGTTGATCACCGACCGCATCTTGGTACCGAAGATCTGGTGCCGCTGCGCACGCTCGAGCAGATCATCGAGGGTGTCGATCGGCTTCATGAGCTGCACGCCGTCTTGCTCGGGGGCAAGCCCCTTATCGACTTTCAGGAACGGCACCACGTTCTTCACCTCCCACAGATACCGCGCCGTGGGGACGCCGTCGACGTCTCGTTCCATGGTCTGCTCGAACAAGATCGCCGCGAGAATGCGCGAGCCGTCAAACGCCGGGCTGGTCAGCACCCGGGTCCGCATGGCGTGGACCAGGTCGAACATCTCGGCATCGGAGCTGTAGCGGTCCTGGCCGATGCCGTACTCGGCCAGCGCCTTCGGCGTGCTGCCGCCGCTCTGGTCAAGGGCAGCGAAGAAGCCCCGGCCGGTCCTGACCTTCTCGGACTGGGTAGTGTTCACCCTTCCTTATTCTGGCACCAGCCGTACCGGGCTGGCCGCGGGGGATGCCGGGGGCGATGAGCGGGGCGGTCACGGCCCTCCCCGGGGCCGGGAGACAGCCAGCCCAACCGGTCACGGTAGTGAGACCGGAAAGGTGATCCCTGAACGCTGGCTCATTGGCGGAGCGGATCGGCGGCTAGCCACGGTCGGGGTCGTGGGCCAGCCACACGACGCCGAGGGGCGGCACGGTGAGCGTGGCGGAGTAGTCCAGGTCGTTCCAGCCGGGGGCCTCGGCGGTGACGGTGCCAGTGAGGGTGTTGCTGCCGCCGAAGTCGGCGTGGTCGGAGTTGAGGATCTCCGTCCAGCGTCCGGGCTGGGGCAGCCCGATGCGGTAGTCAGGCCGGGGCACCGGGGTGAGGTTGGCCACGCAGGCGACGGGCCGCCCGGCTGAGGCGGGGAACCGCAGAAACGACAGCACGCTGTTATCGGAATCGTCGGGGTCGATCCAGCGGAAGCCGCCCCAGTCGAAGTCCTGCTCCCACAAGGCGGGTTCGGCACGGTAGATCGTGTTGAGCGCCCGGACCAGTGCCTGCATTCCGGCGTGCTCAGGGTAGTCGAGCAGGTGCCAGTCCACGCTGGTGTCATGATTCCATTCGTCGTTCTGGGCGATCTCGCCGCCCATGAACAGCAGCGGCAGGCCGGGATGGGCCCACATCCAGGCCAGCAGCGCGCGCAGGTTGGCGAACTGCTGCCAGCGGTCGCCGGGCATCTTGCTGAGCAGCGACCCCTTGCCGTGCGCCACCTCGTCGTGGCTGAGGGGAAGGATGAAGTTCTCGGTGAACGCGTACAGCAGCGCGAACGTGAGCTCGTGATGGTGGTAGCGCCGGTGCACCGGGTCCTTGCTGAAGTAGACGAGCGTGTCGTTCATCCAGCCCATGTTCCACTTGAACCCGAAGCCGAGCCCGCCCAGGTACGTCGGGCGGGACACCGCCGGCCAGGACGTGGATTCCTCCGCCACCAGCATGACCGCGGGGTGATGCCGGTAGACCACCGCGTTGAATTCCTTGATGAGGTCGATGGCCTCCAGGTTTTCCCGGCCGCCGAACCGGTTGGTGACCCACTCGCCTTCCCGGCGCGAGTAGTCCAGGTACAGCATCGAAGCGACCGCGTCGACGCGCAGGCCGTCGAGGTGGAACTCCTCGATCCAGTACAGCGCGTTCGCGATCAGGAAGTTACGGACCTCATGGCGCCCGTAGTTGAACACCAGGGTGCCCCAGTCCGGGTGCTCACCCAGCCGCGGGTCGGCGTGCTCATACAGCGCCGTGCCATCAAAGCGCGCCAGCGCCCAGTCGTCCTTGGGGAAGTGCCCGACCACCCAGTCGACCAGGACCCCGATGCCGGCCTGGTGCAGCCGGTCCACCAGATAGCGGAAATCATCCGGGGTCCCGAACCGGGCTGTCGGCGCGTAATATCCCGTCACCTGGTATCCCCAGGAGCCGGAGAACGGGTGCTCGGCGACCGGGAGGAACTCCACGTGGGTAAACCCCAGATCAGCCAGATACCCGGGCAGGATCTCGGCCGCCTCACGGTAGGTCAGCGGACGCCACCTGCCGTCGGCGTCCTGGGTGAACCGCCACGAGCCCAGGTGGCATTCGTACATCGTTATCGGGGCATGCAGCATGTCGGTGGCCGCCTGGGCGGCGAACCACTGCCCGTCCTGCCACTCATACCGGCTCTGGGTGACAATGCTGGCCGTGGCCGGAGGTATCTCGGTGGAAAAGGCGAACGGGTCCGCGCGCAGGCTCACCTGCCCGTACTCGCTGGCCACCTCGAACTTGTAGCGCGCTCCGGGACCCACCCCGGGCAAGAAGATCTCCCAGACCCCCGAGCTGCCCAGCACCCGCATCGGGTGCAGACGGCCGTCCCAGCCGTTGAAGTCACCCACGACCCGGACCGACCGGGCGGCGGGCGCCCACACCGCGAACGACGTGCCGGACGTGCCCTGATGCACGCGCACCTGCGCCCCTAGATGGTGCCACAGCCCCTCGTGCCGGCCTTCGGCCAGTAGATGCAGGTCTAGCGGCCCGAGCGTGGGCCAGAACCGGTACGGATCATCGACCGTCACCACGACCTCACCGGCCTCACCTGGGTAGTAGATCTCCAGGCGGTAGTCGGGGACATCCGGCCCCTCCAGCTCCCCGGCGAACACCCCGGCAGGATGCACGCGGCGCATCTCGATCCGCTGCCCGTTGGCCAAGATGACCATGCCGACCGCGTCAGGACGCCACGCTCGGATCACCACATGGTCGCGGCCTTCGCCGTCGCGCCCCGGGTGAGCGCCCAGCAGGTGGTGCGGATCATGATGCTGACCAGCAATCAGGCGCTCAAGGTCCGTGTCCTCGGTCATGACGCCGGATTCAGCCGGTGAACTCATGCTGACCCCCGTTCCGCACCGTGACTTCAGGCAAACCTCCACGCACCCAGCCTGCACGTCTCCCACCCACGGGCGGGAAGCTCGGTACGATCAGCGCCAGGAGCTGCGCAGGCTCACCAGCGCCCGGAACAGTGAGGTGGTTATTCCGGGAATGGCAGAGATCGCGACCCGCGTGGCGGGGCTGGTCACCGGGGCGCATAGGCCCGGGTGGCTTGCTCGATGGCACTGAGGTATCCGATCCGTCCGAAGTCCGATTGGCCCGCGTTGGCCGCCGGGGCGAACATCCCGCGAATTTCATCGGTGGAGCTGAATCCCTTGCGTTCCATCCAGGCGCTCAGCCCGTCGAGCAGCACGGTCACGTGCGCCGGGCCGTGCCGTAGCAGCGATGATGTCGTCATCACGACGTCCGCGCCGGCCAGCAGATAGGCGGCTATGTCATCGGCGGTTTCCACGCCGGTGCTGGCGGCGAGCGAGGCGTGTACCTGGCCGCGCAGCCGCGCGATCCAGGACCGGGCGAGCGTGGCCTCGGCCGGGCTGGAAAGCTTGAACCCGGCACTGACGGTGAGCGTTTGAGGGTCGATGTCGGTCTGCATGAAGCGGTTGAACAGTATCAGGCCGTCGGCGCCGGCCCGGTCAAGGCGGACCGCCATCTCGCCGAGGGAGCTGAAGTACGGGGTCAGCTTGACGGCCACCGGGATGCTAAGCGCGGATTTGACCGTGGTGAGGATGTCGATGTACCGCTGTTCGTCGTCGCGCCCGGAGGGGGGAACCCCGGAAACGGAGCTGGGCAGGTAGTAGATGTTCAGCTCGATCGCGGCCGCGCCCGCGCCCTGCATGGCGCGGGCGTAGTCGGTCCACCCGCCGGGTGTGCTGCCGTTGAGGCTGGCGATGACCGGGACGCCCGATCCGGCGGCCCGTTCGATCAGGCTGAGGTACTGGCGGGGCCAGACGCTGGCGTCCGGGTCGATCAGGTAGGTCATGGCCTCGCCGAAGCTGTCGGTGCCGGCCTCGGCCAGGCGTTCGTCCCGGTCGGCTTCGGCCCGGATCTGCTCTTCAAACAGCGAGGGCAGCACGACGGCGCCCACGCCCGCTTCGGCGAGCCGCTCGATCCGGTCAGCGGTCTGGGTCATCGGGCCGGCCGAGGCGACCAGCGGGTTGCGCAGCTTCAGGCCCAGGTAACTAGTGTCAAGCTTCATCGCCTGGTCCCATCGTCGTCGGCTCGTCCTCGGTGGTGGCGGCCCGGACGCTGCTGTCGATGCCCCCCGCGAACCGGTCCGGGCCGTGGGCCGCCATTTCCTCATACGTGGCCCATCGCTGCTCGACCTGCTGCCGGGCCAGGGCGGCCAGGCGCTCGGCTGCTTCGGGATTGGTGCGTTCGAGGATACGGTAACGGAGTTCTCGCCCGGTGTAGGCGGCCAGCGGAATCCTCGGCCGGTGCGAGTCGAGCAGGAACGGGTTGCGTCCGGCCTCGCGCAGGACCGGATCGTAGCGGACCAGCGGCCAGTAGCCGCTGGCCACGGCGCGGTACTGCTGGTCCATCCCGTTGCGCAGCGGTATCCCGTCCTTCTCGATGCCTTGCGCGATGCAGTGGCTGTAGGCGAGCACCAGCGAGGTCCCGTGGTAGGCCTCCGCCTCGCGGAGTGCGCGCAGTGTCTGCTGTGGGTCGGCGCCCATGGCCACCCGGGCCACGTAGACGCTGCCGTAGGCGATCGCCTGCAGGGCGACGTCCTTCTTCGGGACGCTCTTGCCGGCCGCGGCGAACTTGGCCACCGCGCCGATCGGCGTCGACTTCGATGCCTGCCCGCCGGTGTTGGAGTACACCTCGGTGTCCATGACCAGCACGTTGACGTCGCGGCCGCTGGCCAGCACGTGATCGAGCCCGCCGGAGCCGATGTCGTAGGCCCAGCCGTCGCCGCCGACGATCCACACACTGCGGCGGACCAGGTTATCCACCACGCTGGTCAGGTCGGCCACGGCCGGGTCCGCCGGGTCCAGCTCCGCCAGGCGGCGCTTGAGCTCGGTGACCCGCTCCCGCTGGGCCGCGTACTCGGCTTCGTGGCGCTGCTGGGCGGTCAGGATCGCCTCGGCCAGTTCGGTCCCGCCCGGGCCGAGGGTGTCCTTGAGCTCCGCCAGCCGGCGGCGGGCCAGGGCCAGGTGCTGGTCGGCGGCGAGCCGGAAGCCGAGCCCGAACTCGGCGTTGTCCTCGAACAGGGAGTTGGCCCAGGCCGGCCCGCGTCCCGCCTGATCGGTGGTCCAGGGGGTGGTCGGCAGGTTGCCGCCGTAGATCGACGAGCAGCCGGTCGCGTTGGCGATCATCAGCCGGTCGCCGAACAGCTGGGACACCAGTTTGAGGTAGGGCGTCTCGCCGCAGCCGGCGCACGCCCCGGAGAACTCGAACAGCGGCTGCAGGAACTGGGTACCGCGGACCGTGCCGAAGTCGACCCGGGACCGGTCGTTGACCGGGATCGTCTCGAAGAACGCGATGTTGCGCCGCGCGCTGTCCACGAGGAGCTCGGCGGGGGCGAGGTTGATCGCCTTGTGACTGGGATCGCCGGGCGCGGACGCCGGGCAGGCCTCCACGCACAGCCCGCAGCCGGTGCAGTCCTCGGCGTAGACCTGCAAGGTGTACCGGGCGTCCGGCAGCCCGCGTGCGTCCAGCGGCATGACCGGGAACCCGTCCGGGGCCCCGGCCAGCTGGCCGGCGTCGTAGAACTTGGAGCGGATCACGCTGTGCGGGCAGACGAAGCTGCAGTTGCCGCACTGGATGCACAGGTCCGGGTCCCACGCGGCCACTTCGTCGGAGATGTTCCGCTTCTCGTAGGCGGCGGTGCCGCTGGGGTAGGTGCCATCCACGGGGAGCGCGCTGACCGGCAGCTCATCACCGCGGCCGGCCATCATCTGCGCGGTGACGGTGCGGACGAACTCCGGCGCGCTCGCCGGGACGGCCGGCGGCACGCCGCGGGTGACGGTCACCCGCCCGGGGTTCTCGGCCAGGTGCAGTGCCGCCAGAGCCGCGTCCACCGCGGCGTCGTTGCGGGCGACGACTTCAGGGCCGCGCCGACTGTAGGTCTTGGTGATAGATGCCTTGATCGCCTCGATCGCCTCATCCCGCGGCATGACCCCGGAGATGGCGAAAAAACAGGTCTGCAGGACCGTGTTCGCCCGTTTGCCGAGCCCGGCCTCGCGGGCGACCTTGCTGGCGTCGATGGCGTAGAGGGTGATCTGCTTGGCCAGGATCTGTTCCTGCGCCTCCCGTGGGAGCGAGTCCCATACCTCGTCGGCCGGATATGGGGTATTGAGCAGCACGGTCGCCCCGGGCGCCGCCCGGTCCAGGACCTCGTGCCGCGCGATCATCCGCGCCTGGTGGCAGCCGACGAAACTCGCCTGGTTGATGAGATAGGGCGCCTTGATCGGGGTCGGTCCGAACCGCAGGTGCGAGACCGTTTCGGACCCGGACTTCTTCGAGTCATAGACGAAGTAGGCCTGAGCGTGCCGCCCCGGATCGGCGCCGAGGATCTTGACGCTATTCTTGTTCGCTCCCACGGTCCCGTCCGCGCCCAAGCCGAAGAAGAGCGCCTGCACCGTCCCGGCCGGCTCGATGTCCAGCACCGGATCATACGGCAGGCTGGTACCGCTAACGTCGTCGGTGATGCCGATCGTGAACCGCGGCCGGGGCCGGTCGGCGGTCAGCTCGGCGAAGATCCCGGCCACCATGCCGGGCGTGAACTCCTTCGACGACAGCCCGTACCGGCCGCCGGTCACCAGCGGCAGGGCCAGACGGTCTCCCGCCGCATGCGCCTCGGCCAGCGCCGCGAGCACGTCGAGGAACAGCGGCTCGCCCAGCGAGCCGGGCTCCTTGGTCCGGTCAAGCACGGCCACCCGCCGCGCGCTCGCCGGGATCGCGGCCAGCACCGCCTGGGCCGGGAAGGGCCGGTACAGCCTGACCTGGACGACCCCGACCTTCTCGCCACGCGCGGCGAGGAAGGCGGCGGTCTCCGATGCGGTCTGGCCGCCCGAGCCCATGATCACGATCACCCGCTCCGCGGCCGGGTCACCGGAGTACTCCGCGAGACGGTACTGGCGGCCGGTCACCGCGGCGAAGGCGTCCATCGCGTCGCTGACCGCGCCGGGAACCCGCGCGTAGAACGGGTTGACGGTCTCCCGGGCCTGGAAGTACACATCCGGGTTCTGCGCGGTGCCGCGGATGAAGGGCCGGTCCGGGGACAGCGCCCGGCCGCGGTGAGCCCGGATCAGCTCATGCGGCACCAGGGCCCGCAGCTCATCATCGGAGAGCAGCTCGGCGGTGTTCACCTCGTGCGAGGTACGGAACCCGTCAAAGAAGTGCACGAACGGGATCCGCGTGGCCAGCGTGGCGGCCTGGGCGACCACGGCCAGGTCGTGTGCTTCCTGGACACTGGCCGAGGCCAGCATCGCGAATCCGGTCTGGCGGACCGCCATCACATCAGAATGATCCCCGAAGATGGACAGGCCCTGGGCGGCCAGCGACCGGGCGGCCACCTGAAACACCGCGGGAGTCAGCTCCCCGGCGATCTTGTACATGTTCGGGATCATCAGCAGCAAGCCCTGCGAGGCGGTGAACGTCGTAGTCAGCGCCCCGCTCTGCAGCGCGCCGTGCATCGCGCCCGCGGCTCCGCCCTCGCTTTGCATCTCCACCACGGCCGGAACGCTGCCCCACACGTTGGGCCGCCCCTGGCTGGACCATTCATCGGCCAGCTCCGCCATCGGCGACGACGGCGTGATCGGGTAGATACAGCACACTTCGTTGAGCCGGTAGGCGGCCGAGGCCGCGGCCTCGTTGCCGTCGACGGTGACACGCATCATTGCTCCGGGATCATCTCGATGGCGTGGACAGGGCACTGCTCGTAACAGATCCCGCAGCCCGTGCACCGGTCATAGTCGAATATGTAGGCGTAGTCCGTCCCGTGCTCGTGGCCCGCGGGGCGGCTGGGACGGATCTTGATGATCGCGTCCTCCGGGCAGGAACCGAAGCAGCCGTCGCACTCGAAGCAATTGCCGCACGACAGGCAGCGGCCCGCCTCGTAAGCCGCCTGGTCCTCGCGGAGGCCGCCTACCACCTCGGTGAAATCGGCGATACGCCCGGCGGGCTCGCGCTCAGGCTGGTGGCGGCGCTCGGCGTCGGTGAAATACCACGGGTGCAGCCGGTCGAAGGCCGCCTGATCGTTCTTGGCCGGCGAGGCGGCCTCGTCGCCCCGGAGGTAGGCATCGATGAACCCCGCGGCCTTCTTCCCGTGCCCGACACCGACCGTGACCGTCCGCTCGGACGGCACCATGTCCCCGCCCGCGAACACACCCGGGCAGCCCGTCATCATCGACGGCGAGACCATGACGGTCCCGTCCTTCTTGAATTCGACGCCGGGCACCGGCCGCAGGAACGCGGTGTCGGCGTCCTGCCCGACCGCCATGATGATGGTGTCGGCGGCGAGTGTCTCCAGCCGCCCGGTCGGGTGGGGCCAGCCCGTCTCGTCCAGCTCCATGACCTCGATCGTCAGCTCGGGCCCGTCGAAGGCGGTGATGGTGCGGAGCCAGTTGATCCGCACGCCCTCCTGCTCGGCGTCCGAGGCTTCGTCCTCGTGCGCGGGCATCTGCTCGCGGGTGCGCCGGTAGACGATCATCGTGTCCTGGGCGCCGAGCCGGCGGGCGACGCGGGCCGCGTCCATCGCGGTGTTGCCGCCGCCGTACACCGCGACCCGGCGGCCGACCAGCGGACGGGCACCGCCTGCGACGTCCCGCAGGAACGGCACCGCGTCGATGATCTTGCTTGCGTCCCTGGCCGGGATGTCGACGTGCTTGGACAGGTGCGCGCCGACCGCGACGAACACCGCGTCGAATCGTCCCTCGGCCTGCTCGGCGGCCAGGTCGGTGACCCGGTGGTCGCAGGTCATCCGGACGCCCAGCGCCTCGATCCTGGCGAGTTCGCCTGCCAGCACGTCACGGGGCAGGCGGTATGAGGGGATGCCGTAGCGCATCATGCCGCCCGGCTCGGCGCCGACGTCGCGGATCTCGACCTCATGGCCCCGGCGGGCCAGGTGATAGGCCGCGGACAGGCCACTCGGGCCCGCCCCGATGATCAGCACCCGCTTACCCGTGGAGGCCGGTGGCGGGTCGTACCGCCACCCGCGGTCAAGCGCGAGATCGCCCAGGAACCGTTCCACCGAATGGATGGAGACCGAGCTGTCGAGCTCGGCCCGGTTGCAGACGCTCTCACACGGGTGATAGCAGACCCGGCCATGGATGGCAGGCAAGGGATTGTCGGCGGTCAGCTGCCGCCACGCGCGCTCATGCTCGCCGGCCTGGGTGCTGGCCAGCCAGGACTGGATGTTCTCCCCGGCCGGGCAACCCGCATTGCACGGCGGGAGCAGGTCCCCGTAGACGGGCCTGCGCGTTCGCACCGGGCCGGCCAGTGCGGCACCATGCAGCAGGTCTGGCAGCGGCGTAAGATCACGCGGCGGATGGCTCATCGGCGCACACCTTCGCAATCGGTCTGTGGGAAAAGCGTGAGTCTGAACGCCTGGGATGGGCTAGGGGAGAAAGTCCCTTACTGGCCGCTCACGTGAGAATACGGGCTGGGCGGCCAGATGTCACGGCAGGAGCCGCGGACGGTCCGGTCGCCTAGGCGCTCGGGTGCGCGTCGTCGTCGCTGTGCCGGGCCACCGCGTCCGGCTGCAGCACTGCGGTGGCGGGCAGCTTGCCGTTGCTTACCTGTATGGGCAGCTGGGGGATCGGCGGGACCTCGGGTATCTCAAGCGGCGCTCCGCCCGCGATCTCGGCCTCGGCGGCAGTCACGTCCTCATCGCCGAAGTCCGCGAGTGACGCCGAATCCTCGGCCGACTTCCTGTCGGCCGCACGCGCCGGCGGCGTGATCCTGTCGAAGAACCGGAGCAGCTCGACCGGTACCGGCATGACCAGCGTGCTGTTCTTCTCCGCAGCGACCTCGACCACTGTCTGCAGCAGCCGCAGTTGCAGTGCGGCGGGGTCGCGGGCCATGACGTTGGCGGCCGCGGCGAGGCGCTTGGAGGCCTGGTACTCGCCGTCGGCGGTGATGATCCTGGCGCGGCGCTCCCGTTCCGCCTCGGCCTGACGGGACATCGATCGCTTCATGTTCTCCGGCAGCGAGACGTCCTTGAGCTCCACCCGCTCGACCCGGACGCCCCAGGGGCCCTCGGTCGGCTCGTCGATGATCCGGCGCAGCTCGCGGTTAACCGAGTCCCGCTCGGAGAGCAGCTGGTCCATCTCGGACTGGCCGATGATCGACCGCAGCGAGGTCTGCGCCTGCTGGGAGATGGCGAACATGTAATTCTGCACGTTGATCGTCGCCTTGATCGGGTCGACTACCCGGAAGTAGACCACGGCATCGACCCGGACGGTCACGTTGTCTCTGGTGATGCCTTCCTGAGCCGGGACGGCCATGGCGATGATCTGCATGTTGACCTTCTGCATGCGGTCGCCGACCGGCCGGATTAGGGTCAGCCCGGCGCCACGCGTCCCCGGCAGTACCCGTCCGAACCTGAAAATGATGCCCTGCTCGTACTGCTGCACGACCTTGAACGAGCGGCCGGCCGCGACGAGCCCGGCCACCACGAGTATCACCAGGATGACCACCAAGGCGACCATCACCAACACCTCTTCTTCGGTGACGCCGTGGTAGCTGGCCGCCCGCGGCGGCTAGTCCCCGGTGCCTGCCGTCAGCTTATCTATGCAACCGAGAACTAGCAAAAAATTTCTAGAAACTCTGGCCCGATTATTGAGGGTGACGATACGCTGACAGAGGTGCAGCAAAGCACCGCGCTGGCGCGTTCGCACCAGGCACTTATGGCGGGAGTCTTGTTTGCGGACAGGTTATCCATGTTCTTTATGGCATCAGCTCGGCTCTATAAATTTACAGGTCTTGTGTCGGGCGAAGTTCGCATCGATCCGCTTGATAAGATTGCGTTACTCCAGCATCTCCGGACGGCCGGGGTCTCTGGAAGAGGTCCGGGCGACCACGGGGTATCGGGTGTCACGGGCGGCATGGCCTGAACGCCCGGTGCCGCTTCACTGAGGTGAAACCCTGACGTTTATACGATTCCAGCCGACGCGAGCGGGAGCGAGCAGCTCAGGACCGAGTCAGATACACTCGGTTGCTGCGATGAACGGTTTCGCGCTCCTCTATGAGAGCTTCGATCCGGCCGAGGAGGGGCTCCGGGAGGCACTGACCTCGACCGGCAACGGCTACCTATGCAGCCGCGGCACCGCGGAGTGGGAAGACGCCGACGGTGTGCACTACCCCGGGACATACGTGCACGGGGTCTACAACCGCGAGACGACGATCCTTGGCGGGCTGCCGGTGCTCAATGAGGATCTCGTCAATCTTCCCAACTGGCTGGTGCTCAAGCTGCGGATCGAGGGCGCAGACGCCATCCGGCTGGCGGACGTCGAACTGCTTGAATACCGCCATGAGCTCGACATTCACCGTGCGGTGGTGACGCGCGAGCTTCGCTTCCGGGACGCCGCCGGGCGTGAGACGGCGCTGCGCAGCAGGCGGTTCGTGAGCATGGCCGATCCGCACCGGGCCGGTATCGAATGGACGCTGACGCCGCAGAACTGGTCAGGCCGGGTGGAGGTGATCTCGGCGATCGACGGACGCGTGACTAACCAGGGCGTCGCCCGCTATCTGGAGCTGGAGGGCCGGCATCTCAATCCTGCCTCGCCGCGGACATTCGGTGCGGAGGTCATCGCGCTGAAGGTCCAGACGCGGCAGTCGAACATCTATATCAGCCAGGCGGCGCGCACACGTGTCTTCCGCGGAAGCGAGCCGCTCGCAGTTGAACGCAGCCTGTACCAGATGGAGGACTACATCCAGCAGGTGCTGGCGTTCGACGTCCAGCAGGGCGTGCCGACCAGGATCGAGAAGATGCTGACGTTCGCGACCTCCCGCGACGCCGCGACCAGCGATACGCTCGCAAAAGCCGGGACCTCAGCGCTTTGGCGGCCTGACTTCGGGGAGTCGCTCGAGCGCCACCTTTCCGCCTGGGATGAGTTGTGGCGCGTGTGCGACGTGCGCGTGCGCGGAGACGAGCGGGTCCAGATGCTGTTGCGGCTCCACGTCTCCCACATCCTCCAGGTGTGTTCCCGGCACACGGCCGACCTGGACGCCGGGCTGCCCGCGCGCGGCCTCAATGGTGAGGCATACCGCGGGCACGTTTTCTGGGACGAGCTGTACGTGTTCCCGTTCCTGAGCTTCCGTATGCCCGAGGTCACCCGTGAGCTGGTGATGTACCGTTACCGGCGCCTCGATGAGGCGCGGGCGGCAGCCCGTGAGGCGGGCTTCGGCGGGGCGATGTTCCCGTGGCAAAGCGGCAGCGAGGGCAAGGAGGAGACCCAGCGGGTGCACCTCAACCCGCTGTCCGGGCGCTGGGAGCCGGACCTCAGTCGCAACCAGCGCCATGTGAACGCGGCAATCTTCTACAACATCTGGCACTACTTCCAGGCCACGCGGGATCTGGCTTTCCTGCGTGATTACGGCGCGGAGATGATGGTGGAGATCGCGCGCTTCTGGGCGTCCATCGCCCAGTTCAACCCGGACCGCGAGCGCTACGAGATCCACGGGGTGATGGGCCCGGACGAGTTCCACGAGAAGTATCCGGACGCGGAAGAAGGTGGCCTGCGCAATAACGCCTACACGAACGTGATGGTCGCGTGGCTGTGCGGGCTCGCGGGCGAGGTGCTCTCGCTGCTGCCGGCGAGCAGGGCCGATGCGCTCCGCGCCAGGCTCGGGATCTCTGAGCAAGAGCTGACGGCAATGGCAGGACATGAGCCGGCGTATGTTCGTTCCCTTCCACGGCGACGGCATCATCAGCCAGTTCGAGGGCTACGAGGCGCTCGAGGAACTCGACTGGGACGCCTACCGCGCGAAGTACGGGAACATCCAGCGGCTCGACCGGATCCTGCGCGCCGAGGGCGACGACCCGAACCGCTACAAGATCGCCAAGCAGGCCGACACGGTGATGCTGTTCTTCCTGTTTTCCCCGACCGCGCTGCGGCGGCTGTTCGAGCGCTTGGGCTATGAGTATCGCGCGGACACCGCTGCCCGGAACATCGCTTACTACGACCAGCGCACATCGCACGGCTCCACGCTGAGCTTCATCACGCACGCGGGTGTACTCGCCGTCCTCGATCCGGAGAGTTCCTGGGAGCGCTTCCTGGCCGCGCTGAACAGCGACGTGGAGGACGTCCAGGGGGGGACGACCAGGGAGGGCATTCACATGGGTGTCATGGCCGGGACGCTCGACCTCATGCAGCGCGCCTACCCCGGCACGGAGATCCGCGACGGCGTTCTTCACTTCGAGCCCAGGCTTCCCGATCCGATCGAGGAGCTGTCGTTCACGATGCAGTTCCGGCGGACGCCGCTCCTGGTGACGCTCGGCAAGGATACGATTACGCTCGCGCTCCATCCGGAGGGCGCGAGCGGGCCGATAAGGGTCGGGGCCGGCGGCGAAATCCGCGAGCTCAGCCCCGGAGACCGGTACATGTTCCGGCTGTCCCCGGACATTCCGGCCGAAGATCGCCGGGCCAGCGGCTGAGGGGAGGAGGCGTGCCGAAGTTCCAGGGAGCGATTTTCGACGTCGACGGAGTGCTCGTCGACTCGCCGCACGAGAAAGCATGGCGTGAGTCGCTGCGGCAGCTGATGGAGTCGGACTGGAGCGACATCCGCAACCGGACGAGCTGGTCGCCGGAGGCCTTCACGTCCCGCGTCTACGACGAGCAGATGTCCGGCAAGCCTCGTATGAGCGGCGCGCGCGCGGCACTGGCGTACTTCCACGTCCCCGATGACGACGGCAGGCGTCTCGCCCTGTACGCCGACCGGAAGCAAGCGATGGTGGTCCGGCTGATCGAAGCCGGCGACTTCACCGCATACCCCGACGCGCTGCGCTTCATCATCGCCGTCAAAGACGCCGGGATCAGGGTGGCGGCCGCCTCCTCCTCCAAGAACGCCAAGCTGTTCCTGCGGCAGATAAGGCTCGACAGCTTCGCGCAGGAGCACGCGATCGTGTCCGCGTCGCTGCGACCCGGGCTGACTCTGCTCGAGTTCTTCGACGCCGACGTGTCGGGCCGGGACTTCGCGCACGGAAAGCCGCATCCCGAGATATTCCTCACCGCGGCACATGAGCTCGGGACCGCACCCGAGGACTCCATCGTTATAGAGGATGCCTCGGCGGGCGTCCAGGCCGCCAAGGCCGGCGAGATGGCGGCGATCGGAATCGCACGCGCTAATGATGCCGAGCTCCTGGCAGCGGCGCACGCCGACATCGTGGTCACCACGCTCGACGACGTTGACCTCAGCACGCTGGCCAACGGCCGCCTAGCCGTAAGGAAGGCCTAGCCGATACCGGTTCAAGCGCAGCCCCTATCGTTCACCGGGATGGCCGGTGCCACTGGGTGGATTATTGCCCTATGGCCCGCCGTCTGCCGGAAACGCGCTACGCGCAATCGAGCGGGGCGAAGATCGCCTATCAGGTGTCCGGCGCCGGTCCCCCGGACCTGGTCATGGTGCCTGGGCTGGTCTCGCATCTGGACATCCAGTGGCAGCAGACTGGGTACCGCCGTTTCGTGCGGGCGCTGGAGCGAGGCGGCCGCCTGATCCGGTTGGACAAGCGTGGTACCGGCCTGTCGGATCCGGCCGGTGACCTGCCGACGACGCAGGAGCGGGTGCGGGACGTGGCCGCGGTGATGGCCGCAGCGAGGTCATCGCGGGCTGTGCTGTTCGGGTTGTCTGACGGCGGGCGGGCCGCGATCGCTTTCGCTGCCGCCTATCCCGGCCGGGTGCAGGGCCTTATCTTGTACGGCACCTCGTATCGGGGTCCCCGGGCAGCGCTGTTGCGGCGGTACAGGTCGGTAGTGCGCCATTGGGGGGAAGGGCGGCTTGCCGATCTGGTGGCTCCCAGCCTGGCGGGCCCGCAGGCGCGCCAGGCGGCCGGGGCGTTCGAGCGGGCGGCGGCCAGCCCGGCCATGGCGGCGGCCTTGATCGAGTCTCTGGGGCTGATCGATGTGCGCGATCTCATGAGGGGCCTGGCGGTCCCGGTGCTGGTGTTGCACCGCGACGGCGATATCGTCCCGGTCGCGGATGCTCGCATGGTGGCCGACCAGATCCCCGGGGCGACCCTGAAGATCTTGCCCGGGCGGGATCATCTGCCCTGGGTCGGGGACTGGCCGACTGTGGCCGGGGAGATCCTCGCGTTCGTGGGCGAGGCCGCGCCTGCCCCCCGGCGGCCGGAGCGGCGGGGCCGATCGGGGCCACGGCCCCCGCGGCCGGCGGTGGGCTGGGCGTCGCTGACTGAGGCCGAGATCCCGGTGGTGCGCCTGGCGGCCGAAGGGCTCACCAACGAACAGGTCGCCGCCCGGCTGTACCTGTCCCGCTACACAGTCGAGACGCACCTCAAGCACGTCTTCGCCAAGCTCGGGGTCGAGTCCCGGGCCGAGCTGGCCGCCCTGGCGGCAGGCCAAGGCGTGCCCCCGGATACCTGATCTCCGGGATGCCCCGCAGCGAGATGCCGGTGATGCTGAACGGCAAGGGGACAGATCGCCCCGTCGCTGCGGGATGAGGATGAGCGGTGGCTGACACGCTGGTAGTGAACGCGGGGATTGACTCGCTGCGGAGCGCGGTCGCGGACCTGATCCCGGACTTCCAGGCACGGGCAGGCGAGGCCGAGCAACTACGGACGATGCCCGCCGATCTGGTGCAGCGGGCGAAGGCGGCCGGGCTGTTCCGCCTCAACCTCCCGCGGTCCCTGGGCGGCTTCGAACTCGACCCGGCCACCACCGCGGAAATCTTCGAGGAGATCAGCCGTGCCGATGGCTCGGCCGGCTGGACCATCGTGATCGGTAACAGCACCGCGTTCTTCGCCTGGCTCGACCCCGCGGTGGCCAGGGAACTGATCGGCGATAACCCTGACTTCGTCTCCACCAGCATGTGGGCGCCGCTGGGACAGGCCACACCCGAGCGCCCGGGCCGCTTCACGGTGTCAGGCCGCTGGCCGTTCAACAGCGGCTGCCCGCACGCCGCCTGGCTGCAGGTCGGCGTCTTCGTCGCCGGCTCCGGCGGCCCCCGGATGCTGGCATCCGGGGCACCGGACTGGCGATTCGCCTTCATCCCCGCCCGATCCGCCGTCATCGAGGACACCTGGGACGCGATGGGACTTCGCGGGACGGGAAGCCACCACCTGACCCTGTCCGGCGTGCAGGTGCCGGCGGAGCACCTCGCCGCCCCGTTCTTCGAGCCCGCCCGCCACGACGGCCCCCTGTGGCGGATCCCGCTGATCACCCTGGCCGCGATGTTCCTGGCGGCGGTCCCCCTCGGGATCGCCCGCAGGGCCCTCGACGAATTCGCCGCCATCGCCACCAGAAAGGTCCGCGGCCCAGCCACGCAAAGCATCGGTCATGACGCACATGCGCAGTGCCAGCTGACCCAGGCGGAGGGCGCACTGGCCTCCGCACGGTCATTGCTGTTCGACACCATCGCCCAGGTCTGGGACGACGCCTGCCGAGGAGACGAACCTGGCCTGGAGCAACGGGCGCTGGCCCTGCTAGCCGCGAACCAGGCCGTGCGGGCTGGTGTGGACGCTGTCGACCGAGTCTTCCACCTGGCCGGCGCCGAAACCGTCTTTGCCCACCATCCGCTTCAGCGCTGCTTCAGGGACATCCACACCGCCGGCCAGCACATCTTGTTCAGCGCCAGCCGAGACCAAGCCTTCGCCAAAGTCCGCCTCGGCATCGACCAGCCCACATACCTCATCTGATGCCAGGACCCACCGGCACGCCGCCAGGAACTTGTTAGCAGCGTCCCAGGCAGGCTCCGCCTGATACCGCCGAGGTTTGCGGTTCCGGGGACATAACCATGCAGGTGAGCGCATCCTCCGTGCGTAGGCCAGGTTGCGGAGGTTGCCATGGCGTCACGGTTCACCCGGTCGGTGCCGGTCACGATCAACGACGTGCTGGGTGGTCATGTCGCTTTGGACCTGCAGTGCCTGGACCGCCTCTACCTCCATGGCTACCTGGGCCAGCTGCAGGTGGGCGGGCAGGTGATCCAGTTCCTGCGCCACCGCGGCTACCCGGTGCCGTCCCCGGCCTGCCTGCAGCAGATCGGGGATGCCTTCCGCCGCCGGGTCGCCTCTTTCGCCGAGGCCAACCACATCCCGGTGGTGACGCTGAAGGGCACCGACCGCAACATCGAGGTGATGCAGCCCTTCCTGGACACCGCAGCGGCCACCGGCCGGTCGCAGGTCGCCGCGATCGGGGTAGCCCAGGAGCCGCAGCGGGTGCTCATCGCCCGCCAGCGGGACACTGACCCGTCCAAGCCGCCGCAGTTCTCCTTCGACAAGAAGGACCGCCGGGTCACCGTCTATTACTTCTACTTGTGGGACGCGAACTTCGGCCCGGCATTCATCAAGATCTGCACCTACTGTCCGTGGCCGGTGAAAATCTGGGTCAACGGCCACGAGTGGGCCAAACAGCAAGCACGCAAGATCGGCCTGCAGTTCACCGAGCTGTCTAACGGTTTTGCCTCCTGCGAGGATCCCGGCCTCCTGCAAAGGATCTGCGACGTGCTGCAGCCGGGCACCATCGAGGTGTTCTTCCAGCGCTGGCTGCACCGGCTCCCGCTGCCGCTCGGGCCGGCCGACCAGCAGGCCGGGTACTGGTGGGAGTGCTCGATGGCTCAGGTCGAGGTATCCCGCACGATCGTCTTCACCCAGCCGCGTTATGCCCGGGCCTTCTTCGACGCACTGGTGACGGACAATCTCGACCTGGGCCGGCCAGACACCATCGAGATCATCTTTGACCGGCAGGTCCGCGGCGGCAAGCAGCGCGCCACTCAGGGCACGTTCAAGACCAAGGTGATCACCCGCGGCACCGAGGTCACCGTCAATGCCTTCTACAAGCACTCGCGGATCAAGCAGTACCTCAATTGCGACATGAGGTCGCACGCGGCGAGTGGCTGCGTCGAGAGGAGGGTCGGTTTATGCCGAAGACGTAGCCCAGGTCAGCGCCGTAAGACCTGTCCCCGCCGTGACGTGCGCGCCGGTCTCCTGGGCTGGCGGGTGCGGAGCTCACGGAAAAGCCCAAGGGTCCCCGATCCGTCCGGGGGCCACAGGCGAGGGGAAGGCCGGGCGGGGGTGAACGCCAGTGAACTCTTGCTGATGCCTCGTTAATTGCACATCCCGGGGCGGGTCGTGGTGCCGGGGTGACAGGGACCGGCCGCTGGAAGGCGGCAGGCGGCGGCTGGGGATTGTGCCTGGCCGTGTGGGCGCCGTCGTCCCCGGGGTACAGAGAGCACCCGATCCCGGTCGTGTCTCACGCGTGCGGAACATGGAAAACCCGCTCGGGTCCGCGCCGCCTGCGGGCGGCGCGGTAGGCCGATCGTAAGAGGGGCGGAATCCCCGGGCGGGACAGGATGCCCAAGAAGCGAATGCCGGCCGCTGAAAGGCACCGGGAAAGCGCGGCAGATGGCCGGCTCCTCCGCTGGCCGCCGCGTATAACCGGCCGGATACCGGGCCTGGTGCCCGGGCGCGAAAGCGCGCTGACGTGGGCAGGTGAGCTGGTGAAGCCAAGTGGCCACGACCGCCGGAACCGAAGGGCAAGTTAGACGCGATGACGGGATACAGCTTCACTACCCCGGTGCGGGAGGGCGGCCAGTGGGTCGTCCCCGCCGTGGCCGGGGTGACGGTGAAAGCGGCCCGGATAGTGAACGGACCGGAGGACCAGCCCCGCGACGCGCCCGTCCAGTGGGACAAGATCGACTGGCGGGCGCAGGAGGAGCAGGTACGGCGGCTGCGGCAACGGATCTTCACGGCGACGCAGGAGCAGGACTGGCCGAAGGTCAGGAACCTGCAGAAGCTGATGCTGCGGAGCCGGGCCAACACGCTGGTCAGCGTGCGGCAGGTGACGCAGCGCAGCACCGGGCGCAAGACCGCCGGGATCGACGGGGAGGTCGCGCTGACTCCCGAGGCCAGGGCAGCGGTGGCGGTGCGGGTGCACCAGTCCATCTCGTCATGGCGTCCCCGTGCGGTCAAGCGCGTGTTTATCCCGAAGGCATCAAACCGCGCAAAGCTCCGCCCGCTCGGAATTCCCGTGATCATGGACCGCTGCCACCAGCAACGGGTCCGTCACGCGCTGGAACCTGAGTGGGAGGCCCGGTTCGAACCCCGATCGTGCGGGTTCCGGCCGGGGCGAAGCTGCCATGACGCGATCGGAGCCATCTACCAGACGTGCAAGGGGCCTATGGCCAGGCGCGTGTGGGCGCTAGACGCCGACTTGGCCGCGGCATTCGACCGCATCGATCATGATCATCTTCTCGCCGCCCTCGGGTCGTTCCCCGCCAGGGATCTGATCCGGGACTGGCTGAAGGCGGGCGTGTTCGAGGCGGGCAAGGGGTTCGCGCCGACCGGGGAGGGGACTCCCCAGGGCGGCGTGATTTCCCCGTGCCTGCTGAATGTCGCGTTGCACGGGCTGGAGGAGGCCGCCGGGGTCCGTTATGTGACCTCCGGCAAGCGGGCCGGGGACACCATGCCAGGTTCCCCGGTCGTGATCAGGTACGCCGACAACGTGGTCGTGCTCTGCCACAGCCAGGAGCAGGCTGTCCAGGTCAAGGCGCGGCTGGCGGAGTGGCTGGCGCCAAGGGGCCTGGCCTTCAACGAGGATAAGACGAAGGTCGTCCACCTCAGCGAGGGCTTTGACTTCCTCGCCTTCAACGTCCGCCGCTACCAGCGCAAGCTGCTGATCAAGCCGTCCAAGGCGGCCGTCAGGCGGCTCCGGGAACCGCTGGCGTCCGAGATGCGCACCCTGCGCGGCTCGAACGCGGCGGCGGTCATCGCCGTGCTCACCCCAGTGATCAGGGGTTCTCCGGGGGACGCCAGCTTGTTGCATGACGTTGCCTGAACGGGACGTCTGACAAGGTTCTGCGGCGCGTCTCCTCGGGTGTGGTGCTCGTGGCTGGTAGTTGTTCATGCAGATCAGCGCGAGATCGGGGATCAGGGATGCGGGCGTTTCCAGTGAGGATGCCGTCTGGGGCGAGGTACTGGACGGTGCTGGACGAGGAGCTGGCCGTGGTGGCGGTCGCCGACTCGTTCCTGCGGCAGGTGCGGTTCGGACGGGACGGCGCGGAATCGACGACGAGGGCGTATGCGGGCTCGATCGCGCTGTTCCTGCGCTGGTGCTCGCTGACGGGCCGGCCGTGGCAGTCGGGGATCGAGCAGCTCGGGCTGTTCATGACGTGGCTGCTTCACGCCGGGCCGCTGGCTTCGGGGGCCGGGGCGTCCGCGGCGGGCGGGATGGTGCTCGCGGGGCCGGGGACGGCGCCGGTCAGGGGCGCCCGGCGGGTCAACGCGGTGCTGGCCGCGGTGCGCGGGATGGTCGTGCACGCGGTCGCGGCAGGGCAGGCGCCCGGGCATCTGGTGCCGCTGCTCTATGAGGTGGCCGATGACCGTGATCTGCCTGATGCCGTCCGGGGAGAGGATGCGGGGACGGGCTGGCGGCTGCGGGCCCGGCACCGGCTGCACGAGCCGCAGCGCCCGGTGGACCGGGCCGCCGACGCGGACATCGTCGCGGTGCTCGGGGCGTGCCGGTCGGCCCGGGACCGGCTGATCGTGCTGCTGATGGCGCGGGCGGGGCTGCGCCGGGGCGAGGTGCTGGGGTTGCGCCGCGGCGACGTGCACCTGCTGGCCGATTCCCGGGCCCTGGGGTGCGAGGTGGAGCGGGCGCACCTGCACGTGGTGCGCCGGGAGGACAATCCCAACGGGGCCGTCGCCAAGTCCCGCCGCCAGCGGGCCGTCCCGCTGGACTTCGTCGCGGTTCAGGCGTTCGACGCGTACGAGTTCGAGCGGATGCGGGTGCCGCGGGCCGCGTCGGGTGACTTTGCGCTGGTGAACCTGTTCCGGGAGCCGGTGGGGGCGCCGATGCGGCTGGACGCGGTCAACAACCTGGTCGCCGCCGCGGCCCGGCGGGCCGGGCTGGACGGGCCGCCGACCCCGCACCAGCTAAGGCACGCTTTCGCCTCTAATGTCCTGGACGCGGGCGGGTCGGTCGACGAGGCCCAGGAACTGCTCGGCCACGCCTCGGTGTCCTCCACGGAGGTTTACACGCATCCTGACCCAGCGAGGCTGCGGGCCGCGGTCGAACGCGGTCCCCAGCCCTCGCGAGCTGGCCGGAGAGCCCCGGTGAGCGCCGCGGCCGTCGTGAGCGTCGTGCCGGTCACCGCGGAGGAGCCGGAGGATGCGGCCCTGGCGCCGGTGCTGGGAGCCGGTGCCGCTGCGGCGGGGCAGCGGGCGGCGAGGCTGGCAGCCCTGCTGGACCCCGGGTTCCTGGCGGAGGCCGGCTGGGATCCGGTGACATGGCTGCTGGCCCCGGAAACCGAGCACCGGCTGATCCGGTGGGACGGCAGCCGCCGGCGGCAGGAGGACGCTCCCGCCCGGAGGGGAGCGCCCCCGCCCGCGCCCGGGCCCGGGACATGCGCGGTGACGGCCTGCCTGCGGGAGCGGCGGCCCCGCCGCGGGCGCGAGGAGACCCGCTGCGCCCTGCACGCGCGCCGCTGGGAGGCGGACCTCCTCGCCGATCCGGGGCTGGACGGGACGCGGTGGGACGACAGGGCCGAGCCGGTCCCGGTGACCGGCCAGGTCAACTTGCGCGGGCTCGCCCCGCTGGCCGTGGTTGAAATGCTCTACGGGGTGCAGCAGCGGGTCCGGGCAGGATGCACCAGTTACTGCCGGACGCTGCGCGTCCTGGCCCGGGAGCTCCGCCAGGCGCAGGCGCCCTCGCTGGCGGACCTGCCCGCCCAGGAAGAGAAGGGACGGCAGGCCCTGCTCAGCTCGCTGGCGATGCACGCGGCCCGGGCGTTCGCCGACCCGCGGTCCGAGATCGCCAAGGACAGGTGGGACCTGACCGTCCTCGGCCATCACGGCTGGCTCGCCTTCACCGGCATCAGCCAGCAGTGGCTGCGCGAGTCCGTCAAGGCATGGGCCGCCCACGACCTGCCGCGGCGGCGGGGCAAGCAGGCCGGCGCCCGGCTGCACGAGATCGTCGGCGCGATGATCAGGCTGTCGGCGACCCTGCGCGCCGGCCGGGAGGACCGCGGTGAGGACCCCGCCGCCCTCGGCCGCGCCGACATCGAGGCGTTCCTGCACCGCATGGCATTCCTGGCCGCCGACGGGCAGATGTCGGCCTACAGCAGGGTCAAGACCTGCCAGGACGCAGGCCGGGTGCTGAAGGGCATCCGCTCCCTCGGCATGGCAAGGCCAGGAGGCCCGGCGGCCGGCCTGGCGGACGACTTCACCCTGATTGCCGGGGACGTCCCGGCCAAGGCCGACCCGGGCGAGCCCGGACGGGACGTCCCTGACGAGATCATGCGGCAGCTCTGCGGCCACCTCCGCGAACTGGAGGAAGTCATCTCCAGCCGGGAGACCCGGGTCGCGGTCGAGCTGATGATCGACACCGGCCGCCGGCCCGCCGAGGTCTGCGCACTGGACTGGGACTGCCTGGCCCGCGACGCCGACGGCACCCCGGTGCTGGTCTACGACAACTCCAAGGCCCACCGGCAGCGCCGCCGCCTGCCGGTCAGCGAGCACACCGCAGCCCTGATCACCGTGCAGAAAACCGCCGTCCGCGAACGGTTCCCGGACACGCCGCCCGCCCGGCTGAGGCTCCTGCCCTCCCGGCGTCTCAACCCCGACGGGACCCGCCCGGTCACCGAGGACAACCTCACCGGACGGCACCGGATCTGGGTGGACTCAATGGGGCCGCTGCTGCGGGCCGACGGCACGGAATACGGCAAGTCCCTCATCACCCCGTATTCCTACCGGCACTCCTACGCGCAGCGGCACGCTGACGCCGGGGTCGGCATCGACGTGCTCCGCGAGTTGATGGACCACGAGTCGATGGACACGACCAAACGGTACTACCGCGTCGGCGAGGCCCGTCGCCGCGAAGCCGTCGACAAGGTGACCGCGATGCAGTTCGACCGGCACGGCAACCGGATCTGGCGGAATGCCCTGGCCCTGCTCGACAGCGAGCGCGCCCGCTACGCCGTCGGGTCGGTCGCCGTCCCCTACGGGACCTGCACCCAGCCGGCCAACGTCCAGGCCGGAGGGGGTGCCTGCCCGGTCCGGTTCCGCTGCGCCGGCTGCGACCACTTCCGCACCGACGTCTCCCACCTTCCTGACCTGACCGGCTATCTCGACGACCTGCTGCGCACCCGCGAGCGGCTGGCCGCCAGCATCGACGGGGTCGATGAGTGGGCCCGTGCCGACGCGATGCCCGCAGCAGAGGAAATCCGCCGGGTCCGGCACCTCGTCAGCCAGATCAAGGGCGACATCGACCGCATGGACGCCGGCCGGCGGGCCCAGATCGACGAGGCGGTCAGCGTCATCCGCCGTCACCGGGCGGCCCACCTGGGGATGCCGTCCGTCCGGCCCGTGCTCCCCTCGCCGCGAACGGAGGCCTCCGCATGAAAGAGCCTGCCCGCCCGGCTCCGGGCAGCCCCGGGACCGGGGCCATGATGAAGGGCCGCCAGGCCGACTCCGCCCGCCGGCGCCAGCGGGTCCTTGCCGCGCTCGACCGGGCCGCCGCCGGCGGCGCCGAGATCAGCGTGTCCGGCATCGCCCGGGCCGCCGCGGTCGACCGCACCTTCATCTACCGGCACCGGGACCTCCTTGAAAAGATCCACGCCTTCGAAGCCGGGCCGCCGCTCGCCGGCGGCGGCCCGGGTCCCGCCGTCACCCGGGCATCCCTGCAAGCCGACCTGCTCGCCGCCCACGAACGTGCCGTCAGGCTGAACGCCCGCGTCCGGCAGCTGGAAAAACGCCTGTCAGAGGCGCTCGGCGAACAGGCCTGGCGCGAGTCCGGGCTCGCCGCGCCCGCTGACATCGACGCCCTCAACCAGAACATCAGCCAGCTGGAGCAGCAGATCATCGACCTGCGGCTCCAGCTCGAAGAACAGGGCGAGGACCTGGCCGCGGCCCGGGCCGCGAACCGCGAGCTCATGGCCCAGCTCAACACCACGGCAAAACACCGGTGACACGCCGGGCCAGGATGTTGCGCAACACCTGTCACAGTCGCTAACGTTCTCTCTATCAGCCTCTGAGCTGCGCGAACGCGAGGATCTGGTCTTCGCCGCAGCGGCCGGACCCCCGGAGAACCGGGGCTGGGCAGCCTACTACCGGGGGGTGGTGTCATCGAAGGTGTTCCACTCGCTGGACACCTACCTGTGGAGGCTCACCTTCAAGTGGGCCAGGTGGCGCCACCGTAACAAGCCGAGGTCCTGGATCGTCGGCCGGTACTTCGGCATGTTCAACCCGTTCAGGAACGACCGCTGGGTGTTCGGTGACCGCGACGGCGGTGCCTACCTGGTCAAGTTCTCCTGGACCAGCATCGAACGGCACGTGCCGGTCAAAGGCGCGGCATCACCCGATGACCCCGCCCTGGCCGCGTACTGGGCCGAACGGCGCAAGAAGGTCAAACCCCCGCTCGACGGCAGCACGGTGCGGCTGCTGACCAGGCAGGCCGGGCTGTGCCCGCTATGCGGGGAGCACCTGCTGCACGCCGACCAGCCACCCCAGTCTCCCGAGCAGTGGGAACGATGGTGGCACCAGGTCACCCGCAAGGCGATAGCCCCCAGCTATCTCGTCCACGACAGGAGACCCGGCTCACCGGACGATGCCCGAACCAGCCTGACACACGCCTCCTGCTACCGCGAGCTTCGCGCTCGCATCAGCAGGCAGGATCCGGCACAGCCAGCCTGCGCGCCCTCGCGGCTTGCATGAGCCGTGTGCCGCGACGAGTGGCACGCACGGTTCTGAGGGGGCCCTGGCGCGGCAACGCGCCAGGGCTACCCGGCAGACGGACGGGCGCTGCGGATCGAGACGGTCGTCAATGCGCCGGGCGACCTGGGCTGCCAGCGCCGCCTGCACAACCTGGACGATCTTCAGGCCCGGGCGCGTGCGGTCAATGAGCGCCTGCTGCACACTGAACGTGCCGGCCAGGGCTGCGTCCTTGCGAATCCAGTCTTTGAGCGGATCGCGCACCCCACCGTGGATGCGGCGGGGCGGAGAGCTACAGCCATGCGCTTTGGCGACTCTCGGGTCCAGGCCCTGGCCGGCGCCTTGTGCGTCACCGTGGGCGCCGTCACCGGCATCACCAACAGGAGCCTGCGCGCCCTGATGACCGGACTGCTCGGCGCCCCCTACTCGATGGCCCAGGCCAGCTACGACCTGGCCCGGCTGTGCCGCAACGGGCTGATCACCCGCCGTCCGCACGCCAATACCTACGACCTGACCCCCGAC
The DNA here is from genome assembly GCA_963801155.1 of uncultured Actinomycetes bacterium. Taxonomy (GTDB): domain Bacteria; phylum Actinomycetota; class Actinomycetes; order Streptosporangiales; family Streptosporangiaceae; genus Palsa-504. Next base: position 289,875 of record CAWDEB010000003.1, on the reverse strand, counting down.
GGCCTGGCCTTCGCCATCTTCTACACCAAAGTCCACGACCGGATCCTGAGCCCGCTGTTCACCGCAGGACAGCCGCAAGCCCCGCCCCAGCTACGTGACGCCCTCCGCACAATCGAACAGCACATCGACCAGCGCCTCGCCGACGCCCGGCTGCCCGCCGCAGCCTGAGAAACTCAGCTCATCTGTCGGAGTCGTCGCCCCAAAGGGTCGCTAGATAGGCGCCGCTGGTGTAGGTGGTCCAGGGGGTCCAGTTGGTGCCGTCATCGGAGATAATGACGGCTGCCTTGGCGTTAGCCAGCGGGTCGTAGGTGGACAGCGAGCCGTGGTCCGGGTTGATCTGCCAGTAGCCGCGCTCGCCGGCCGCGCCGGTCGCGTACTGCTGGCCGCTGGATTCGGCCATGGCGATCGAGGCGGCCATAACGGCCTGGGCGTCCGAGCCACCCGCCTCTTCCCACAACTCCTCGAGCCCAGGGCAGCCCAGCGTCCCGCTCAAGGCCGCCGAGGTGGTCAGCACGGTGGATCCGGCGGGAGTGGATGTCGCGCCGCGAGCCGGCGGGTTGTAGGGAACGCTGAGCACCTCGCCCGGATAGATCACGTTCGGGTTCTTTATCACGGACCTGTTGGCCGGGTAGAGCCCTTGCCAGTCCGCCGGGCTGCCGTAGAACCGCTGCGCGATCGAGGACAGCGTGTCGCCCGGCTGGACGGTATAGCGGCGGGCCGGCTCATGATGAATGACCAGGGCATCGGCGTATATCTGCTCCACGATTGCGGTGGCCCGGGCGGGGACCTTGCTGGCGGCGTACATCTGCTCGGCGATCATAGTGGCCCGGGCGGGGACCCTGGCGGCGGCGTGGGCCTGCGGGGCGGCGATAAGCGCGCCTGCGATCGCCATCGCCGGGGCTGCCTTGCATGCCGTTCCCGCTACGTTCTGTACCTGCGACGGCCTGGTGTGCCTGCCCGTCCGCCTGATCTTCCGCGGGCGGCGGTGCCTGTGCGATGAATTCACAGCACTCCCTCATTCGTTCCACGCCCGGCGCAAAATTGTGAGTAGCGGGCCAGGGCCGCGCCATTTATTGACATGGCGGTGGTCATCGAGCTCGTGATCGTTAGCGCCATATCAATAGACTTGAGGCCTATAACGGCAGCACGTCACTGGCCACTCACTCCGAATACGGTCCGCGTGATCGGCGCGTTCAAACGCGGAGTGCCGCGTAATAAATCGGCAACATTTTCCTGGCTCGCGGCGGGAGGGAACCCGAGGGGGTCAGGGATCAGCCGGTAGAAGCGCCAGGCCTGGGTTTGGAGGGGGAGAACTTCCACGCTGCGGAAGCCGGCTTCGCGGGCGTAGCGGCCCAGCGTGGCGGGCGCATCACCGCTCCGGTGGGCGGCCGTGCCGGGGTCCCCCATGGCGGCGGGCAGGCACGACATCACGCTCCAGCCGTAGTGGCAGCGCTCAAGGTCGGAGGCTGGCGCCGCCGGGTCAGCCGGGCCGCCCTGACCGGGCGGGCTGCTATCGGTCGCCACCCACTCAAGTTACAGCCGCCGGGCACCGGCCAGAAATACCGTCCACGGCACCATTGGCACACCGCGCCATGCCGATTCTGTCCAAGGCCGACGGCGGATGCCGGGCATGACGATCGCGTACTCGGGCAGATTATGATCCGTGCATATTAAAGGCTATCCTGATACAGTGCGGCCAGCGCGATGGGAACCCATCCGCTGTCCCACCTATGGACCATGTACTGTGGCGTTTCCGTCGAGTGGGCTATGCCTTCTGAGGTCAAGAGCGCGTCATAGCCGGAGTCATCGGTCTGGAACAGACCGTACCCGCCTATCCAGATGCGGTTGCTGGTCAGGAACGGCGCCCTGTGGGCATACACAAAGGCTCTCGTGAGGCGATAATTAGCCTGGAAATTCGCGTCTGTGCCGTAGTTAGCCGCGGAATCGTCGCCGAACTGATCGTACGAGGACGCGTCGAAGGGGGAATCCCACGAGGCGGCCAGCGTGAAGACGTCAGGGTGCTTCATGATGAGATCCTGCGCTCCCAGGCCGGACTTGGAGAACCCGATGAGCCAGACCTGCTCGTGGCCGGTAGTGGCCAGGTTCTGCTTGATCCAGGGCACGAGCTCCCGGGTCATGAACGTCTCGTACCGAAGTTTTCGGTCCTTCGGATTGTTCGCGTACCAGGGGTCAATCGCAAAGGTAGGTTCGATAATCGTGAGGTTGTACTTGTCTTGCGCGTCAAGGGCCTGCAGGGTCGCAAGCCCGTCACCGAAAGTGCTACCCAGCCCGGCCTCGACAGGAAGCACGATAAGGAAATTATGGGAGACCCCGGAAGCGGGATGCGCCGGAGTCAGTACCCGCAGAATCTGCGGACCATACCCGTTTTCGGCGGAAATGATGCTATACGAATTAATTCCCTGGATATCTGTACCCAGATACCTGAACTTATCCGAGACCGAGGCAGGGTCGGCCGCGACCCGGTGCGGGGACGCTCCCCGCGGGAGCGTCCCCCGCGGGAGCGTCCTTTGCGGGAGCGTTCCTTGCGGGGCCGCTCCGGTCGAGATAACGAGCGCCAGGATCAGGCAGAAGATCAGCAAGAAGCTCACTGGCCAAATGACCTTCGAGATCTTGCCTGGGTGCCTGACCACTTCGCCCCTGCCTTCTCCGCATCAAGCTTGTGCGCTAAGTGACTGTTTCTCCGTGCGGGGCAACCCGGGTACCGGAGTGAAGCGGGTGAACATCATGAGCTTACTGAGGTGCCGTATCATACTCGGGCCGGTCGGCTGGACACCGCTGCCGGAGCATCTACGATGGGCCACTGATCATCCCTTCCGCTTGCGGTGTGTCAAGGGATGGCGCCAGTCGCCCGATAACGCGGCGGCGGTGTGATCGCCCTGCCGGCGCAGGGCGATTCACCGCATTAAGGGCCGGTGCCACATCAGCCCAGGTTCCGGTCGGTGAATCGTCGACAAGACAGGCTGACGTCAGACGATTCTCGAGCCAGGCCGGAACCCGTGCGAGGTCGAGGGTACTCGTCCACCACCCACAATGCGGCACGAATGACCCGATCGGCCTCTACCTGCACACCCCGTGCCGACATGTGCTGTCTTGCAGATCACCCTCCCCTGCAGCGGTGACGCAACAGGCGATGCGCTGCCGTGCCGGGGCGCTGGGAACTACTGAAGGGTACCGGTTAGCCGGAATGCCAGGCCGAGGTCGGGTGGAGTTCCCCCAGGAGCGACACATGCAACACCTCGACCGGTTCTCCTGCACCCCTTTATGGGCCGGCTGGCATGGAGAAGTGGTGCCGTCTGCGTGGAGAACCTGCGAAGGTCCAGCCCGGCCGGTGATCCGGCCTGAGGTGTGCTGTCTCACCGAGGTCGTCCCGTTGCTGGCAGCAGAGGTTCAGCCGCGTGAGGTAGGCGATGCCGCCCTCGACGGTCTGGGTACCGAGGAGGCGCGTGGGTTTCTTGTCGCTGATCTAGGAGTCTTCCTCGCTGCCAGGGCCAGATTCGACGAAGCCGGGCGCCTCGTAGGCAGGATCGGGGTAGTGATAGAAACCCTGACCGGTCTTGGCACCCAGGCGACCGCGGTCAAGGTAGGTCCGGATGAACTCGGCGTTGGCCCGCAGCTGCGGATCACCCGTCTGCCGGGCCCAGTAGTCGGTGATGTGCCAGACGGTGTCCAGGCCGACGCCATCGAGCATCCCGAACGGGCCGACGGGCATCTTCATGATCCCCATCCAGGCGCGGTCGACGTCCTCCACAGACGCGATCCCGTTCGCGACGAGTGTGAGCGCCTCCCGGTTGATCGCGCTGTACAGCGCGTTGAAGACGTAGCCGATGTTCTCCCGGCGCAGGCGGACCGGGATCTGCCCGATCCGCCGGGCGAAGCCCATCAGGCACTCCGTGGTCTCCGCTGACGTGCCAGGGTGCGGCATCACGTCCACCACGTTGGACAACCACACCGGGATGTGGAAGTGCAGCGCCGCGAACCGGTCGGGCCGCCCGGTAGCTTCAGCGAACATCGACGGAAGCAGCGTCGAGGTGTTCGTGGTGAATACCGCCCGCTCCGGGCACAGCTCATTGAACTGCCCGAGAACACGCCCCTTGAGCACGGGATCCTCAGGCACCGACTCGCTGACGAGGTCGACCCCGGCCGCAGCTGCCGCCGGGTCGGCGACGCGCTCGATCCTCGCCAGCGCACGCTCCAGCGCGTCGGCGCTGATGCTTCCCGCCGCCACGGGCGCCGCACCGTAGCTGCGAAGGCGCTGCTCCGCCCCGTCCAGGGCAGCCGGGTCAGCATCGTGCAGGACCACGTCGAAGCCGTGGGTCGCAGCCTGCAGCCCGATCTGCAGGCCCATCGTGCCGCTGCCGATCACCAGTACCCGGCGGACCTCATCAGCGCGCATGCCGCCCCCAGACCAACGCTCGGGAAACTACGGGACCGGGCCACGGTACCGCGGTACATGATGGCTCATGCCCGGATCACTGGCGCACGGCCAGGTACTGCGTGAGGTGATCGATCACCTCACGCGCGTCGTCCTCGATGCCGTAGATGAACGTGGACTTGCGCCGCCGCAGCACGGGCAGCCCCAGCGCGTACAGTCCCGGGCTGCCGACCACACCGCCCTGGTGGCTCAGCTGGCCCTTCGCGTCGACCACGGGCACGTCGAGCCACCGGTAGTCAGGCCGGAAACCCGTCGCCCACACGACCGCGCGGATCTCGCCGCTTCGCAGGTCAAGCTGCAGCCGCGTCGAGGAGGGTACGCGTGTCGGCGCGAGGCGCTCGGCCGGTCCGACCTCAGCGTCACGCCCGTTCGTCCGGGCCCACTCGTCGAACGTGTCCAGCAGGCGTCCCATCTTGAGGTCCGCGAGCGAGAACATGTTGCGCACGCCGCCGGAGAACAGCGCGCGGCCGTCACGTACAGCCGCCCAGCGGCCCACCAGCTCGACGCCCATCGATGCAAGAGCGTTGAGATCGAGCGTCGTCCGCTCCGGGGTCCCGACGAGCTGGGGCGAAGGCAGCCGCCGGGCCCGCGCGAGATCGTCGACCTCGTCGTACCGCTGGTCCCACACGCCCGACGCGTCCATCCACCACAGCACGTCGCGTCCGCGGTACATGCGCGGCAACCGCACGTGCTCCCCAACCGAGAGGGTCACCGGCCGGCCCGACCGCTGCAGCTCGGCGGCCAGCTGCACGCCGGTCGCCGACGCTCCCACGACGAGCACGCCGCCGTCGGGCAGTTTGGCGGGGTCACGGTAGTCGAACGGCGTCAGCTGCTCGACGGACCCCGGCACCGCATCTGTGAACTGCGGCACCGCTGGCTGATTGCAGGCGCCGCTCGCGATGACCACGGCCCGGCAGCCAATCTCGCCGCGGTTCGTCGTCACGCGGTATCCATCGTCGGTGCGCCGCACCGACGTGACATCCGCGCCGGTCCGGACCGGAGCGCGGGAGGCCGCGCCGAAGCGCTCGATGAACTCGGTCACTTCCCCCATCGTCATGTAGCCGTCGGGATCCGGGCCTTCGTAGCGAAGGCCCGGCAGGCGGCTTTGCCAGTTGGGAGTGAGCAGCCGCAGGGAGTCCCAGCGTTCGCGCCGCCAGGAATTCGCCACCTCGCCGCGCTCCAGCACGACGTGGTCGATCGACCGGTCGCTGAGGAAGTGGCTTGCGGCCAGGCCCGCGTGCCCCGCCCCGATGACGACCGCGGTGGTGCGCTCGATGGCCTGGTCCCCCAAAACCCTCAGGCGACCTCGACGGTGACGTTCGTCGGGTTCGTGAGAGCGTCGAACACGGCGGAGCGCTTCTGCGACTGGGCCACCAGCGCTTCGATGTCTTCCTTCGACGCGTCCGCGTCGATATGGAAGGTCACCTTGATGTCGTTGTAGCCGTTGCGGACGTCGCTGTCGGCACCGAGGATCCCGCGGATGTCGTGTGCGCCCTCGACCACCGACTCGACCGAACGCAGCTGGATGCCGCGGTTTTCCGCGACGGACGCAATACCCCCCGTCAGGCAGCTGGCCAGGCCGACGAGGAGGTACTCGATCGGCGTGATGCCGTTGTCCTCCGCGGCGAAGACCTCGGGGTGGTCGGCTTCGAACGACCACTCTTCCTTATGGCTCTGCTCCTCGCCGAGGCCGAAGAAGCTCTGGACCTTGATCGTGCTGTGGACGCCGCTCTGCCACTTGGCGGACGCGCGCCAGGTGAATTGCGCGGCCTCGGGCGCGCCCTTAAGCGCTTCGCGCGCTTCCAGCAGTGCCTGCACGTTAACGCCGTTGGTGACCGTGGTCATGTCGCCTGATTCCCTTTCGCCTACTTCTCCAGCTTTCCGGTGGAGATGATTGACAATACACTGTCCACAACCAGCTAAGATAGCCCGCATGACGGAGCCAGCCTCGACGCTCGCGGTCGGCCCCGTCGGCGCAGCCGACACAGTCGGCAGTGTTGGCACGGTCGAAACACAGTACCTCGACCTGCCGGAGCCGGTGCGGCTCGACTGCGGGCGGGAGCTCCACCCGATCCGCGTGGCGTACGAGACCTACGGGTCCCTCTCACCCCAGCGCGACAACGTCATCCTGGTGTGCCATGCGCTCAGCGGCGACGCCCATGCGGCGGGCTTCGCGAAGACTCCGCCCGCAGAGAGCACGCGCGACGGGTTCGCGGCCGAGGATCGCGACGGCGTGACCGGCAAGGGGCTCGGCTGGTGGGACGGGATGATCGGCCCCGGCAAGGCGTTCGACACCGACCGCTTCTTCGTCGTCTCGACGAACCTGCTCGGCGGCTGCCGCGGGACCACGGGTCCGTCGTCGGTCGACCCGGCGACCGGCCGGCCGTACGGGGCGGACTTCCCGGTGATCACGGTCGCGGACATGGTCCGGACCGAACGCGCGTTCCTGGACGCGCTCGGTATCGAGCGGCTGGCGGCGGTGGCCGGAGGCTCGCTCGGCGGGATGCAGGCGTTCGAGTGGGCGATCCTGTTTCCCGACCAGGTCGATGCCGTCGTGGCCATCGCCAGCACGCACGCCCTTCACCCACAGGGCGTGGCCTGGAACGCGATCGCGCGTGACGCGATCATGCGCGACCCGGCCTGGCAGGGCGGCCACTACTACGGCACGGGCCGCACGCCCGGCGCGGGCATGGGCGTGGCGCGGATGGTCGGGCACGTCACGTACCTGTCCGCACTGGCGTTGAGCGACAAATTCGGCCGACGGCTTCAGTTCGCCGACGATATCCGCTACACGATCACCGCGCCGGAGTTCCAGGTCGAGAGCTACCTGCGGCACCAGGCCGACTCGTTCGTCAAGCGTTTCGACGCCAACACCTATCTCTACACCTCGCGCGCGCTGACGTATTTCGATCTCGCGCGGCAGTACGGCAGCGGATCACTCGCGCAGGCGCTCGAAGGCGTTTCGGCGCGGACGCTGCTGATCGCGTTCAGTTCCGACTGGCTGTACCCGCCGTCCGCGTCGGAGGAGGTGGCCGACGCTCTCCGCGGTCTCGGCAAGCCGGTCGAGTTCCATGTGATCGAGGCGCCGTACGGCCACGACTGCTTCCTGCTCGAGGAAGCGCGGCAGACGCCGATTATCCGCAGTTTCCTGGCCGGCTGCGGGGCCAGCAGGTGACGTTGAAGAAGAGGCATTCGTGACCGACAAGCCCTCCCGTACCGAGGCTGTGCCTGCCGAAGAGGGCCGGGCGTTCGGATTCGAGACACGGCAGCTGCACGCCGGGCAGCGGCCCGACCCGAACACGGGCGCACGTGCGGTGCCGATCTTCCAGACGACCAGCTACGTGTTCGAGGACCCGGAATCAGCGGCGGCGTACTTCAACCTGCAGGAGTACGGGAATACGTACTCGCGCATCATGAACCCGACCGTCGCGGTGTTCGAGGAGCGAGTGGCGAACCTCGAGGGCGGCGCTGGCGCGGTGGCGTTCGCCAGCGGTATCGCCGCCCAGGCAGCAGCGCTGTTCACGCTGCTGCAGCCGGGCGACCACGTCGTCTCGTCCTCGGCGCTCTACGGCGGGACGGTGAACCAGTTCAAGCATCTGCTGCGCAAGATGAACGTCGAGCTGACGTGGGTCGATCCCGACGACCCGGAAGCATGGCGGAAAGCGGTCCGCGCGAACACGAAGGCGTTCTTCGGCGAGACGATCGGCAACCCGGCCGGGAACGTGCTGGACATCGAGACGGTGGCGGCCATCGCGCACTCCCGCGAGCTGCCGCTGATCGTGGACAACACGTTCGCGACGCCGTACCTGTGCCGCCCGATCGAATGGGGCGCCGACATCGTGATCCACTCGGCGACCAAGTTCATCGGCGGCCACGGCACGAGCATCGGCGGCGTCGTGGTCGAGGCCGGCACGTTCAACTGGTCTAACGGGCGGTTTCCGGTGGTGGCGGATCCGTCGCCGGCCTACCACGGCCTGCAATTCCACGAGACGTTCGGGACATACGGCTACCTGATGAAGCTCCGGGCCGAGACCCTGCGCGATCTCGGCGGGGCGCTCTCGCCGTTCAACGCCTTCCTGTTCCTGCAGGGGCTCGAGACGCTGTCGCTGCGGATGGAACGCCATGTCGGCAACGCGCGGGCGGTTGCGGCGTTCCTGGAATCCCACGAGCTGGCGTCGAACGTGACCTACCCCGGCCTGCCCTCGAGTAAGTACCGGCCGCTGGTGGAGAGGTACCTGCCGCGCGGGGCGGGCGCGGTTTTCTCGTTCGACTGCGCGGGCGGCCGGGCCGGCGGGCAGGATCTCATCCGCGGCGTGACGCTCTGGTCCCACCTGGCGAACGTCGGCGACGCGAAGAGCCTGATCATCCACCCGGCTAGCACGACGCACCGCCAGTTGGGCGATGACGAACTGCGGGCGGCCGGCGTCGGGCCGGGGACGGTACGGCTGTCGGTCGGGACCGAGTCCGTCGAGGACCTGATCTGGGATCTGGAGCAGGGTTTCGCGCTCGTCGCCGCGACAGCGGGACAGAAGGTGGCCACAGCATGACCGACCTCGCGCGGTACCAGGACCCGTTGACGATCCAGCGCGTGCTCCACACCGCGAGGACGATCGCGATCGTGGGCCTGTCGAACAACGAGCTGCGGGCCAGCTACTTCGTCGGCTACTACCTCGTGCGGCACGGCTACCGCGTGATCCCGGTGAATCCCCGCGAGACGGAGATCCTCGGACAGAAGTGCTACGCGAGCCTGCTGGATGTACCCGAGCCGGTGGACGTCGTGAACGTCTTCCGCGCACCGGATGCCCTGCCGGGGATCGCGCGGGAGGCTGTGGCGATCCACGCCGGCGCCCTCTGGTGCCAGTTCGGCGTCATCAATGCCGAAGGCGCGCGGATCGCCGAGGACGGCGGCGTGACGGTGATCATGGACCGCTGTCTCAAGGTCGAGCACGCGCGCTACGCGGGCCGGATGCACTGGCTCGGCTTCAACACGCAGCGCATCACCTCAGTCCGCGCCGGGCTCCAGTGATCGTGGCGGCGCCATGGCGGAGGGCGGGTGGGCTGGCATGGTGTCCGGATATATCAGCCCGGTGCCGGTGTTGAGTACGGAATCGGCACGGCCTGGCTCCTCGCGTGACCGCCTCCGTGCGTACGCGGTGGGCAGCTTCATCGAGGACACCGGCCAGGGCGAGCACGCACGTGCTCGCCCTGGCTGGTCGAAGCCGGTTGCCATCAGACGGTTACCCGTACGGGCAGCGGCGCACTGCTCGGCAGCCGGGCGGCGCGGGCGGCCAGGCCGGCCGTCCGGACCAGCACCATCGCGATGGCCATGAAGATCAGGCCGTCGGTGATGGCCGCACCGGTGACCTGGTGGGTCGCGCACCACTGGGCGAGCTGCGCCGGGAACCAGCGGGTGGCGCCGACGGAGAACGCCGCACGGGCGGCCACGATGAGCGTCCACGCCATCGCGTAGGGCAGTCCGGCCGCGCTGACCGGCTTGCCGGTCTTCGGGCTGCGGTAGACCCGCATCAGGGTCGTGACGACCAGGCCGCACAGCAGGCCGACCACGATGCCGGCCAGTTCGACCAGCAGTCCGTTGCCGTGGGTGACCGGCCGGTCCAGGAACAGCGGGATGACCGCGGCGATCACCAGTGGCGTCCGCAGGATGCGGACCAGGCCGATCTTGCGGTGCGGGCCGAGGTCGCACTCCAAGGTCGCGAAGAGGACGGCAACGTTGATGATCATTGCGTCAGTAAGAGGGGACATCTGGTGTGCTCCTGTTTTCGCTAGGTGACTGTCGTTTGACATCACCCACCATCGCCGGAGCACCCGCGCCGGGGCGTCGGAGCACGGGTTGGTCCCGGTACCAGGTCAGGTCGCCGCGGTTATCAGCCCGGGACTGGTACCGCGGGCCGACGCACTGGTACCGACCTGGTCCGTAACGTCGGGATCGGTCGTTCAACCGACGTTAAGGAGCGTGTACCGTGTCCGGGCTGGAAATCCTCGTCGTCATCGGGATCATCGGCTTTGTCATCTATCAGCAGCTGGCCGGCCAGCTGCTTCGGGGCAAGCGCCTGGTCGTGCTGCCGGCCGTCGTCACCGTTATCGGGTTCTTCGACCTGCGGGGCCACCATATGGGGCCGGCCGACATCGCGTGGCTGACCGCCGGCGCCGCCGGGTCGCTGCTGATCGGGCTGGCCTTCGGCCTGATCACGCGGCTGGAGTCCCGCGACGGCGTGCTGTGGGGGAAGATGCCGCTGCGCGGCCTGTGGCTGTGGGTCGCGCTGTTCGCCTGGCGTGCCCTGATCATGGTGCTCGCCGCCCGGACCGGCGCGCACGTCGCCGCGTCCGTCACCCCGCTGCTGTTCACCCTCGGCCTGAACCGGCTTGGCCAGGCCGCTGTGATCGCGTTCCGGGCCATGCGGGCCGGCATCCCGTTCGCCCCGGAGAAGGACGGCAGCACGTTCCTGGCCGACGCGTTCCGTGGACATGACCGTGGCACCCAAGGGCGATACTGATCCCATGATGGTCAGGGTCTACTGGCTGATCCGCGTCGCCGCGTTCGCGGTGATCGGCTTCCTGGCCCTGATCAACCCGCCACACTCCCACGCGCAGCGGGCGGTACAGATCACCTGCTTCGCAGCGGTCGGCCTGGCCCTGCTGGCGTGGATCGCCGCCGACATGTCCCCCCGGTACCGGGTCAGGGGCCTGCCCGCGGCGTTCGGTGTGATGGCCGTCGCGGGCGGCGTGGCCGCGGTGACCGCCGGGGGCGGCCAGAGCCTGATCGCCTTCGCCTGCATCGCGGCTAGCTGGGCGGCCAGCGAGATCGGCCTGTCGGCCGGCATCGCGGTCGCCGCGGCCGGCATCGTCTCGATCTGGGCGGCCGGGGGGATCGCCGGCGGCAGTGTCGGCACGCTGGTCGGGTATCCGCTGCTGATCGCGGTGTGCGCGATGATCGGCCTGCAACGGCGTTCCTACCGGGTGCAGGCCGAGCAGTCCGCGGCCCTGCTGGCCCAGCGCGAGCGGTTGCAGGCCGAGCAGCGCCGCGCCGACGTGCTGGATGAGCGGACCCGCATCGCGCGCGAGATTCACGACGTGCTGGCGCATTCCCTCGGCGCGCTGGGCATCCAGATCCAGGCGGCAAAGGCGATGCTGACCGACCACGCGGACATCGACCGGGCGGTCGAGGCGCTGACCACCGCCCAGCGGATGGCCGCGGACGGCCTGACCGAGACCCGCCGGGCAGTGCACGCGCTGCGGGTGGACACGCTGCCGCTCGGCCAGGAACTGGCCGGGCTGGTGGACACCCACCGGCAGCGCTATCACGTCCCGGTCACCCTCGAGACTTCCGGCGTGGCCAGGGCGCTGCCGCCAGACGCCACGCTCGCGCTGCTGCGCACCGCGCAGGAGGCGATGGTCAACGCCGGCAAACACGCGCCGGGCCAGCCGGTTGCGGTCCGCCTCGACTACGGCGAAAACGACGTGCGGCTCAGCGTCGTCAACGGCCTCGACGGAGCCGGCGCATTGGTCCGGGACGGCACCGGTGCCTCGGTCCGGGACCGAGCCGTTGCTTCGGTCCGGCGCCCGGACCGCACCGGCGGCTACGGGCTGACCGGCATGCGGGAACGGCTGCGGTTGCTGAACGGCACGCTGCTGGCCTGCCCGAGGGAGAATGGGTGGGCCGTGACCGCCGAACTTCCGCTAGCCGCCGAGGACGGGATCGCCCCATGACTGCCGACCAGCCGCTGCGGGTCGTCATCGCCGACGACCAGGCCAGCGTCCGCGAGGGCTTGGTCCTGCTGCTCGGCGGCCTGCCCGGCATCGACGTGGTCGGCGCCGCCGCGGATGGCGAGCAGGCGCTGGAACTGGTGGCCGAGTACCAGCCCGACGCGATCCTGCTCGATCTGCACATGCCCGTGCTGGACGGCATCGGCGCCACCCGCCGGCTGGTCGCCGAGCATCCTGGCGTCGCGATCGTCGTGCTCACCACGTACGTGGACGATACGTCCGTCCTCGAGGCGCTGCGCGCCGGAGCGCGCAGCTACCTCACCAAGGACGCCGACCGCACCGACATCGCGCAGGCGCTGCGAGCCGCGGCCGGCGGGCTGACCGTGTTCGACCCGCGCGTGCACGCCACGCTGCTCGCCGCCACGTCCGCGGGCGCTGCGTCGCCCGGCGGCGCGCCAGCCACTGGGCCGGCACCGGCCGGGCGGCCGCCCGACCCGCCGGACGGCCTGACCCAGCGCGAGGTCGAGATCCTCGGCCTCATCGCCCAGGGCCTGACCAACGGTGAGATCGCCGGCCGCTTGTTCCTCAGCAACCATACGATCAAGACCCACATCAACCGCATCTTCGCCAAGACCGGCTCACGCGACCGAGTGGCCGCGATCGCCTACGCCCAGCGCCACAACATCGGCTAGCGCCCGGGGCGGGCAGCGCTGGCTCGCGCCCGAACCTCTCAGGCCCGGGCGAGACCGAACTCGGCGGCGGTGTTGCGGGTGATCGCACCCGTATCGTCGGCGGTCGTGATGAGGGTGCAGCCGGCCTCGCGGTACCGGCGGGCCACGGCGCCATCGGTGGCGTGCACCCCGACCGGCTTGCCCGCGGCGGCGCAGGCCGCCCAGACGCGCTGCAGGGCGCGGTTCAGCACCGGGTCATCTGGGTCGGGCTCACAGCCCAGCGACAGCGACAGGTCCCGGGGGCCGACGTAGAGGCCGTCGACACCGTCGACGGCCAGGGTCGCATCGAGCTCGGCGACGGCGTCGGCGGACTCGGCCATGACCAGGCAGAACGGCTCCGCCGCGGCCAGCACACCGCCCGCGGACCGATACCCGGCGGGCGGGTAGCGGACCGCGCCAGCCACCTGGCGAGCCTGGGCCGCCGAGTCGACGTTCGGAACGATGACGCCGTCGCAGCCCAGGTCGAGAGCCCGCCCGATATCGGCAGTGTGCGCATGCCGGACCCGGGCGATGGGTGTCGCCCCCGCCAGCCGGATCGCGGAGGTCATCGCGGGCAGGTCGGCCTCGGTGGCCCCGCCGTGCTGCAGGTCGATCACCACGTAGTCCAGGCCCGCGGCGGCCAGCAACCGTACGCTCAGCGGTGACGGGATCACCGACCAGGCGCCGTAGAGAGCCTCACGGGCGACGAGCCGGGAACGGAAGGCAGCGGGCATTGACATAGGCCCAGCGAACCATAGCCGCCCGATCGACACCAGGCGGCTAGGGATCCGCCGACAGCACCCGGCGCGGGTGCCTGCCGTCGACGTACCCGACGAACGGCGGGTAGATGTTGTAGCCGAGCAGTTCCTGCAGCCGTTCCGGCAACCCGCGGGCAATGTCACGGGGAACGGCCAGGCAGTGGTTCTCCTGTGGCCGCAGCCAGCCGGCCGCGTACTCCAGGATCACGCCGAGCCGCGGCCGGGAGGTCTGGTTCGCGCCGCCTCCGTGCCAGAGGCTGCCCAGGTAGAACAGGGCCGATCCGGGCGACATCACGGCGGTCTCCACCGGATCGTCCGGGCCTGGCTGCCGACCCGGTTCCCACCGGTGGCTGCCGGGGATGAACCGGGTGGCCCCGTTCTCCGCGGTGAACTCATCCAGCGGCCACATGGTGTTGACCACCAGCGGCGGGTGCGGCTCTGGCACCGGGTAAATGGCGTCGTCCCGGTGCAGGATCTGCGCCTTCTCGCCGGGCCCGATGCCGATCCCGACCGGGGCGCTGAGCTGGTAATGGCCCAGTACCTGGTCCAGGACGCCGAGCAGCAGTGGGTCGGTGGCGAGCGCGTCGAACACCCTGGTCTTGGCGAACAGCGCGTAGATCCGCTGGGTGGCGAACCCCTCGAAGGAATTCCGCCCGGTCCGGGTGGTCCCCAGCACCCGGTCCAGGTCAGCACGGGCGTACTCGGCGCCGTCCGGGGTCATCATGCCGGTCACGACCACATAGCCGTCGTCCATCAGCCGCCGGGCCACTTGCTGGCTGGGCGAGGTGACGGACATGGTCGCCATCATCAGCCTGAGACTAGGCGGGCGGGCGTCTCCCGTCTAGCGATCCCTGCCCCGGCAGGGCTGTGGCACACTGCGGGTTATGGAAGCTGGCCTGCGGGTTCAGCAAGGCGGAAGCGGGGAGCCCGTTCTGCTGCTGCTGCACGGCCTGGGAGCAACCGGCGACGTATGGGACGCATGGCGGCCGTTGCTGAACCAGCGGTGGCCGGGACGCTGGCTGGCGCCGGACCTGCCCGGTCACGGCGGCTCCCAGCCGCTATCGAGCTACACCTTCCAGACCCTCGCCGCCGCTGTAGCCAGCCTCGTCGGCCCCGGTACCCGTACCGTCGTGCTGGGACATTCGCTCGGTGGGGTCGTCGGTCTGGTTCTGGCCAGCGGCGGGTTCGCCGTGCCGGTGCAGGCGGCCATCGGCCTGGGGATCAAGGTCGCGTGGACCGAGGAGGAGCTGGGCCGGGCGCAGGCCGCAGCCCAGCGGTCACCGGCTTGGTTCCCCACGCGCGATGAGGCTGCCGCCCGCTATCTGCGCATCTCCGGCCTGGCTGGCTTGCTCACCGCCGCCGAACCAGCCGTGGAAGCCGGCCTGCAAGAGCGGCACGGGAGGTGGCGGCTGGCCATGGATCCGGGCGCGTTCGCCGTCGGGGCGCCCGATATGACGCAATTGCTGGCCCAATCCCAGGCCCCGGTGATCCTGGCCCGCGGCGAGCACGACGCCATGAACACCGACGAGCAGCTCACCCAGTTCGGCGTCCCCACGGTGACGCTGCCAGGCCTGGGCCACAACGCACATGTCGAGAGCCCGCGCCTGTCGATCACCCTCCTCGACGCCCATCGGGAGTTACCGCGGCAGGAAGTCAAGCAGCAGCGAGGCCGCCGCCACTGTTTTCAGGAGACGAGCACGTCTGGGGAGCTCGCGTCGTAGGCGGCAAGCCAGGCGGTGCCGCGGCCTTCCGGGTCGCGGTGGTTCACGCGGCGGCGCCAGGCGATCAGCAGGTCTCGCCGCCAGGCGGCCCAGCGGGACGTCAGGTGGTTGCTCAGGCCCCGCTCGCGGGTGGTGAGGACCACCCGGTTGGCTCTCGGCCGGCGGGTGCGCTCGTAGCGGGCCAGGCCCATGACCGGGTCAGCGCCCTCGACCGACAGTGCCGTCGCCAGGACCGCGCCGTCCTCGATCGCTTGGCAGGCGCCCTGGCCGAGGTAGGGGAGCATCGGATGGGCGGCGTCGTTCTGACCCGGGTCGCGAGTGATTACTCCTGCGGCGGTGGTTATCGTTCGGGTTGTGACGCGGATTCCGTATGTGCGGCGGGAAGAGCTGGGGCCTGAGGGTCAGCAGCTGTGGGACAGCATGGTTCGCGGGCTGGGCGAGCAGATCGTGACCGCCGAGGGCGGCCTGGCCGGGCCGTTCAATGCGTTCGTCACTGCGCCTGATACCGGGCGGCGGCTGTCCGCGCTCGGCGCCACGGTGCGGTTCGGCGTGTCGATCGAGCGGCGGCTGTCGGAGATCGCCATCATCACCACCGGCGCGCGGTGGCAGGCGGAGTTCGAGTGGTGGGCGCACGCGGCGATGGCCCGCGAGCATGGCGTGGCCGACGCGGTGGTGGAGGCGATCGGGCGCGGTGAGGATCCGCCGTTCGAGGCGGACGACGAACGGGCCGTCTACGCGGTGGCGCGGCGGCTCGCTCAGTCCGGCCGCCTGGACCAGGAGACCTACGACGCCGCGCACCGCTTTCTGGGCGACGCCGGGATGGTGGAACTGGTGTCGTTGTGCGGGTACTACACGCTGATCTCGTTTCTGCTGAACGCATTCGCCGTGCCGCTGCCGCCGGATGCCTCTCCGATGTGGGCCGGATCGTGACGCTGCCGGCGGAGGCTGCCGGTGCTGCGCCCGGGCGCGGCCGACTGGCTGGGCGGCGGGTGCTGGTGGTCGGTGCAGGGACGCGGTCGTCGCCGGATCCGGATCCGCCGATCGGCAACGGCCGCGCCATATCGGTGCTGGCCGCCCGGGAAGGCGCGGCGGTGGCCTGCGCGGACCGCGACGCGGAAGCTGCGGACGCAACGGCAGCCCTGGTCCGTAACGAAGGGCAGAAGGCCGCGGTGGTGCTGGCCGACGTGGCCTCGCCGGATGCCTGCGCGGCGGTGGTCGCGAAGTCGGCGGCGGCGCTGGGCGGCCTCGATGGCCTGGTGCTGAACGTCGGCATCGGGCTCGGGCGTGGGATGGCCGGGACGACCGCCGCCCAGTGGGACGAGGTGTTCGCAGTTAATACCCGGGCGCATTTCCTGGTGGCCGCGGCCGCGCTGCGGGTGCTGGATCCCGGGTCGGCGATCGTGTTCATCAGCTCGGCGGCGAGCCTGCGGGCCGCGACCGGGATCCCGGCCTATGACGCGTCGAAGGCGGCCCTGCCCGGGGTGTGCCGGCAGGTCGCCCGGGAAGGAATGGCCCGGGGGATCCGGGCCAATCTCGTGGTACCGAGCCTGGTGGACACGCCGCTCGGGCGGGAGGCCTCCCGGCTCAACCCAAGCCGCACCGCGCGCAGCCTGCCGTTCGGCAGGCAGGCCACGGCCTGGGAGGTGGCCTACGCCGCGGTGTGGCTGCTGTCCGGGGAGGCCAGCTACGTCAACGCGCATCCGCTGATCCTCGATGGCGGCGCGACCAGCTTCGGCTAACCGCCGCCATCGTCTTGGTGCCGTGCGGGTTCCCCCGGCCATCAGGCCAGGGCCAGGACGATGGCGTGCAGGGCCAGCCCTACGCCCGCGCCCACCACTGTGCCGTTGATGCGGATGAACTGCAGGTCGCGGCCGAGAAGCAGTTCCAGCTGGCTGGAGGTCTCGGCGGCGTCCCACCGCTCGATGGTCCCCGTGACCAGGCCGGCGAACTCGTCGTGGAACTGCTCGGCCAGCGCCCTGACTCCCGACTCGGCCATGCGCTCGAGGCCGTCGGCGAGGCGGCGGTCTGACCCGAGGCGCCGGCCGCCGCCGCCACCGCCTCGGCCAGCCGGCGGCGCAGCTCAGACTCCGGGTCGGCCGCCTGGGTCCGCAGGGTTTCCTTGGCCTTCTGCCACAGCGACGAGGACCAGTCCCGCAGCCCGGCGCTGCCCAGAATGTCGTGCCTGAGGCGCTCCCCGCGTTCGCGCAGCTCCGGGGAGGTCTCGAGGCGCTCGGGAAGGCCGGCGATCCACGTCTCGAGCTGACGCCGGGTCTCGTCGTCGGGATCGGCGGCGATGGCCTGCAGCCGCTGGCGCAGGCGGGTGTACAGCCGGTCGAAGATCCGCCGGTAGACCGCGTCGGGCACCCAGCGGGGGGCCTCCACCTCGAACCGCTCGCGAAGCTCCTCGTGGTGCTCGGCGAGATAGCGGTCGGCGGTGGACACCGCCGCGTTGAGCAGCTCGGTGTGCTGGCCTTCCGCGATGATGACTCGCAGGGCCCGCCCGGCCAGCGGGGCCACCTCGACGGTGTTGATGGCCCGGTTCAGTTCGGCGGTGAGCACGCGCTGGACATCCTCATCGCGCAGCGCCTCGGCCACCGTGACTACCAGGTCCGCGGCGTGCCCGGCGAAGCGGGCGGCGTTGGCCGGCTCGGCCAGCCAGGCGGCCATCCGGGGCACGAGACGGGCAGACCGGATCCGTTCGGCCAGAACATCGGCGTTGAGGAAGTTCTCCTGCACGAACTGGCCGAGGGTGGCGGCGAACTGGTCCTTGCGCTCGACGATCAGCGCGGTGTGCGGTATCGGCAGGCCCAGCGGGCGGCGGAACAGGGCCGTCACCGCGAACCAGTCGGCCACGCCGCCGACCATGGCCGCCTCGGCCCCCGCCTGCAGATAACTGAGGAAGGTCCCGTGGACACCGGCCGCCGTCACCGCCAGGAACAGCACCGTCACCCCGGCGAGGAGAGCGGTGGCCCGCCGGCGGGCGGCGGCCAGGAGGCGCGCCCGCTCCGCCACCGACTCGCGCTCGAGCCTCGATACCGGTGAAGCGGACATCGTCGCGGTAGGTTCCATCTGGCCGTCCCCGGTCGGTCCGCGGCGCAGGGCGGAAGTCCGCGACCGCATTGGTCGAGTGTTTCCATCGGCACGTCAGCCTTCAGTCTCGCAGGGACGACCGGATGACCCGCCGTCCAGGGGGCTGCGGGACTACCGCATGGCGCGGGCCGCATCGGCGGCGGGGCGTGACGCCAACGGGCCGTTCGGTGAATTCTCCGAAAGGCGGCGGGGAAGGTGACCGTGGCGATGGCTACCTCGCCCTGCGGGAGGCGGGGCCCGAGGCCGTCGCGGGGTTCTAGGCCGCCGCGGTGAGCCGATCGCCATGACCAAGCCCAGATACCGCCGTGCTTCGCGGCCCGCATCGCAAACCCCGGTTTTCAGGAGGTCCTCAGGATGGCCTGGTAGCGTTCCTCGATGCCTGCCACGGGCACTTGTTCCGGCCTGGCGTGAACATGCGGGCATGAATCCGCCATTTTGACCGCTTGACCTGCGGAAGTGCACGGGATGAGGACTGAGTCAGCGCTGGCGCCGGACGTTATCGTGGCTGGTGCGCGCTCCGGGCGCCGACGGGGCGGCGCGGTGGCCGTGGTCGTGCTCGTTGCGCTGCCGGCGGTCATCTTCGGCCTCCCGGCGTTGCTCGGGCACGCCGTCCTCCCCGGAGACGACCTGACCCAGAACCTTCCGCTGCGCGTGCTGGCCGGACGGGAGATCCGGGCCGGGCACCTGCCGCTGTTCGACCCGTACATCTGGAGCGGCGCGCCGTTGCTCGCGGGCTGGAACGCGGCCGCCGCGTACCCGCTCACCTGGCTGTTCGCCATCCTGCCCGGGACCGCGGCGTGGACGGTCAACATGATCGCCACCTGGGCGGTGGCTGGGCTCGGGATGTTCTGCTTCCTGCGAGCGCTCCGGCTGGCCAGCCTGGCCAGCCTCCTCGGGGCGTTCTCGTTCGCCTTTGCCGGGGGGATGTCGGCGCAGGTGACCCATTTCGGCCTGGCCGCCGGCATGAGCTGGGTGCCGCTGGCGTTGCTGAGCATCTTGCGGCTTTCGCAGGACCGTCCCATGGCCTCGCGGCTCGGCTGGACCGCGGTCCTGGCCGTCGCCATCGGCCTGGTAATCCTCGCCGGTGAACCGCGGGCCATCGACGACGCCTGCGTGATCGTATTGCTGTATGGGGCGTGGCAGGTCGCCCGCCTGGGGCGCCGCGCGGGGCCGGCCGTCTTCTCGGTCAGCGCGGGCCTGGGCCTGGGCTTGTGCCTGGGAGCGGTTCAGTGGCTGCCCGGCCTGGCGGCGATCAGCAGTTCCCAGCGCGGGGCTGATTCGATGGCCCTGTACAGTTCCGGCTCGCTTCCTGTCCGGTGGGTGCTGCTGACGCTGGTGCCCGACCTCCTCGGCGGCTCCGGGTCGCTGGGGCAGCCCAGCTTCTTCGGCTTCTACAACCTGACCGAGGTGACGAGCTATGTGGGCATCCTCCCGCTCGTCGCCGCCTTCGCCCTCCTCGGGCGCTTGCGGTGGCGGCCGCGGCCGCCGGAGTGGCTCGTCTGGCACGTCATGGCGCTGGCCGGGGTCGCCCTCGCGCTGGGCGGCAATACTCCGCTGGGTGATCTGCTCTACCACCTGCCGCTCTTCGGTGACCAGCGGCTGCAGAGCCGCAACATCCTCGTGCTGGACCTGGCGCTCGCCGTGCTGCTCGCCTACTGGGCCGACCAGCCCTTCTGGGTCGTAAGCGCTTCGGGCGGCGAGCGGGCCCGCCGGCTGCCCAGGGAGATCGTCCTCGGCCTGGTACCGCCGCTGGCGGCGGTCGCCGCCGTCGCGCTCGCGCTCACCTGGGGATTGGGCTGGATTCGCTGGGTGGGACTGGACATCAGCCCCAGCGCCAGCACCGTCGCCCGGCTGAAGCCCTGGCTGCTCCCGTACGCGGTGCTCGGCGCGGCCGCGGCCGCGCTCGTCATCTTCGGGCGGCGCCTGCCGCCGAGGCTGAGCTCACGCCTGATCGCGGGTTTCGTGCTGCTCGACGTGCTGGTGTTCATCATCGGGTGCGTGGTCGAGATCGCGCCCGGGGTGCTCAGCGGTGGCTCCGCCGCCCCGGTGGCCGCCGCGGCCGCCTCCCCTACCTCCGTGGCCGCCTCGCCCGCCGCCGCGTCCGCCTCCCCCACCGCCGCGGCGGGCCAGATCACGACCGCTGCGGTCATGGCTTCGGCTCGGCTGCGCCCGGTCGCGGCGCTCGGCTATCCCGGCCGGTTCGCGATCTACGACCCTGACCTGCTCGATCCAAGCGATCTGTCCGCTCTCGATCCGCCGGACAACAACGCTTCGGGCGACGGGGCGATGCCGTCCATGCAGGGCTACTCGTCCACCGTCGACGGCCGCTACGCGTCAGTGACCGGGTCACACCTGGCCACGGGGGCCGGGCAGGACACGCTGGCACCGGCGGCCGTCGCGGGCGGGATCCTCGACCAGCTTGACACCACGGTCCTGCTGACCCCGGCCGCGTATCTGGTATCACAGGCCGGCCGGAGCGGGCCGGCCGCCGGGCCTGCCGGCACCGGCCGGCGCGACATCGCCGCGGATCAGCGTGCCACCTGGTACCTGGGCAGCACGAGCGACGTGTCCCTGGTCAAGGTGCCCGACGCCGAGGCCACCCGGGACGTGGCCGCCGGGACCCAGATCGGGCTTACCACTCCGGACGGCTCGACCCGGTGGTTCCCCGCGCGAGTGCTGACCCCGTCGGCCCTGACGATCACCGTCCCCCACCCGGTGGCAAGCGTCGCGGTGGCGGTCCGGACGCCCGGGAGGTCGGTCGGGGCGCCGGGAAAACAGAGCGTACCCGGATCGCTGGGGCCACCGTCGGTGACCGTGGCGGGCGGAAGCGTACTCGTGGCCGACGGCCAGCTGCAGGATGCCCTCGTCCCGCCCCACTGGGAGTTCGCCGGTTTCGACGGCCCGTTCGCGGTCTTCGCCAACCGCTTCGCCCAGCCGCCGCTGCGCATCGAGGCTGTCGCGGGCCGGCCCTGTCAGGGGCGTGGCTGCGGGGCTCCGGTGGTGCGCCCGCCGAGCCGGCTGCGGCCACGGTCTACTCCCCGCACGGGGCCCGTGTCGTCCGCTCGGTGGCGGCGATCGACGGCTGGAGTGCCACCTGGCAGCCCCGGCACGGCCCGGCCGTGGCGCTGACCGTCCAGGTCGACGGCCTGGTCCAGGCCGTCGACGTCCCGCCCGGACTCGGCGTAGTCACCTGGAGCTACACCCCGCCGGGCTTCCCAGCTGGCCTGGCTCTGTCGCTGGCCGCGGCGGTGCTCGTCGCTGCCTGCTTCGTCCTGGCCTTCCGGGCCCGCATACGCCGTGCACTCCCGCCCCGGTCTGATGGTCTCCCGGCCAGCCCAGGGACGCGAAGGGAGCAGCAGCCATCCCTGCCGGGTGATGCACGCGCTCACGTGATGCCGCACGATACAACCAGCTAAGAGCCGGGGAAACCTGCGGGATTGTCCTCAGCCTCCCGGCCTGGGGAGGGGAAGGCCTGGCCCTGACACCTGGGGTCGGCCGACAAGTTCGAAGCGGGAAGGGCCGACGGCGGTGCAGGAGATCACGTACCCGAGCGGCGTAGGTCGGGGACGGGCAGCCGCCGTGGCAGCCGGCGCGGGGCGGCTGACATGGTGATCGTCTTCGCCCTGCTGGCCGCCCTGTCCAACGCGGTCAATGAGGCCACCCAGCACATTGCCAGTACCGCCGCGCCGCGCCGGTCTTCGGGCTGGCGGTTGGCCGTGTACCTGTTCCGCAATCCGCTGTGGCTTTTCGGCTGGGTGGCCCTGGCGGCGGCGTTCGTGTTCCAGGCCCTGGCCCTGCACAATGGCCTGCTGTCGATCGTGCAGCCGGTGCTGGCCACCGAACTGGTCTTCATGCTCCTGCTGCGCCGGTTCTGGATCCAGCAGTCGATCCGCGCTGTCACCTGGGTCGCCGCCGCCGTGACCTGCGTGGGCCTGACCGTGTTCGTCATTGCGGGGCAGCCTGGAGGTGGCCAGCCCACGCCTGCCGGTAAGCACTGGTTCACGGCCGGGCTGGCCTGCTGCGCATGTGCCGGGGTCCTGGCGGTGGTGGCGCGATGGGGGTCCCCGAGCCTGCGCGCTGCGCTGTATGGCTCGGCCTCGGCGGTCATGTGGGCCCTGGTGGCCACGTTCATCAAGGCCACAACCGACACGCTGACCCAGTTCGGCGTGGGCGGGATGTTCACCCACTGGCCCGTCTATGCCCTGGCGGCGGGAAGTGTGGCGGCCCTGTTCCTTATGCAGGCGGCGCTGCACGTCGGGCCGCTGCGGGCCTCTCAGCCCTTCATAGTGATCGTGGATCCGATCGTCAGCATCGCCCTGAGCGTGTGGCTGTTCGGCGAGCATTTCACATCTGACGGCGCCGTGCTGGCCCTGGCGGCGGCCGGTTTCGCGGTGATGTGCGCCGGTGTCGTCGTCTTGACGCAGACCGCACCAGCCACCATGAAGGCCGACAACGATCCGCTCCCAGCCCGCCCGCATGGCGGCGAGCCGGGCTAGCCGTCTTGGCCGTCCTGGCCGGGATTCTCCTGTGGTCCGCTGGTTTCGGCGGCCGTCTGGGCCGCGATGATCCCGACGTCGGCCGGTGTCAGCGGCGCTGACCGGTGCAATCCGACCGCGATGAGGGGAAAGGCCAGGACCGACAGCACGCCCGCGCCGATCAGGGCGGCGGAAGTGGCGGGGAGCATGACCCCATCCCGCTGGCCGATCTCGGCCAGGGCGATCAGCAGCGGCAGCGTGGTGGCGGTGATGAACGTCATCTCGGCGCGCTGCCGGGCCGCCAGAGTACGCCGGTAGACCAGCAGCGAGGGCAGGCCACGGACGATCAGCAGCAACCCGAAGAAGAGCAGCAGGCGCAGCGGGTCCTGGCTGATCGCCTTCAGGTCCAGGGTCATCCCGGAGGAGATGAAGAAGATTGGGATGAAGATCCCGTAGCCGACCGCGTCAAACTTACGCTCAAGGCCCTCGGTGTCCATGTTGAACCGGCGAGTCCAGGCCCGCAGCACCATCCCGGCCAGCAGGGCGCCGAGCACGACGTCCAGGCCGAACCGGCTGGCGATGGCCAGCAGCAGGAACAGCAGCACCACCGCCCAGCGCAGCGTGGTCTGCCCGGTCGCGTCCTGGCCCTCCCGGATGATCCGCTGCACCGTGCCGCTCCTGGCCAGCCAGGGCGCGGCGGACAGGGCGATGGCGAGCACCCCGACCAGGGCCACCGAGGCAAGCGCGATGAAATGGCCCCGCTGGGTCAGGAAGACCGCGATGATCACGATCGGGAAGAGTTCCCCGACCGCGCCCGCGGCGTACACGTGCTGGCCGAACTGGCCGGTGAGCATGTCATTGTCCCGCAGAATGGGCAGCAGCGTGCCCAGAGCCGTGGTGGTCAGCGCCAGCCCGACCGGCACGTAATCCTTGATGTAGCCGGCCGCGGTCAGCCCCGCTGTCACCCCCACGGCGAGCACGGCCGAGATCAGCCAGCCTGCGATCGCCAGCTTCCCCGGCTGTTGCCGCAGCAACCCTGGATCCAGCTCATAACCAGCCAGCAGGAACAAAAAGCCCAGCCCGATATTGGCCAGCAGTTGGATGTTGGACGTCTCGGCCAGGCCGAGCGCATGCGGGCCGATCAGGATGCCGCCGAGCAAGAAGATGACAACCTGCGGAATGCGCGGGCCTGGCAGGGCAGCCACCACCAGCGGCGCAAGCGCAGCTACCAGCGCTACGGCCACCAGGTCAACCAGCCCCTGGTTAAGGTCCACGATGGCCGCCTAACGCGGCGTTACCCTGGTCTTCAGGCACGTCAGCACCTCCGGCAGATGTGAGCCCACGATAAATCAGGTACCCGGGCGGGCGGATACTCAGCCATCCCAGAGTTCAAGGACCCGCCCCGATCAAGGCTGTACGGCAGGAGTCTGCTGTTGAGCCGAAGGGCTGACGGCCGGGCGGATGGGCGGGCTTACGGCCGGGCGGGCCCGGCTGGGGGGGCAGGGCCAGAGGTGAGGCCAACGGCGGCGTTGAGCGCGTCGAGGGCGGATCCCTGCCGGACCGCGTCGGCCCGGTCGAACGGGCCGGTCCAGGCCAGGCCGACCTGGTTGCGGTGGTTGCGGCTGTTGCGCCACAGCGAGGTCGCGTTGGCCAGGATGAAGTCGCGGTATCCGGGGCGCGGACGGTACTGGTGGAGCTCGTAGAGGTGCCGGACGAAGATGCCCTTGAACTGAGGGCGGTCGCGGTCGCTGCCCGCGGTCTGCTGCTCGCCCGGCTCGGTGAGGATGCCCGGGGGCACCGTCAGGTCGCGCAGCGCCGCCCCGGCGATGGCTTCGGCCTGGTCGAGGTGGGCGCCATCGCCCGTGATCTCGCTCAGCACGGCCAGCCCGCCGATGATCACGCCCTGGTTGTAGGTCCAGGTCGTCCCGCCATTGCTGGCGCAGTCAGCGGTCAGCCCGTCGTTGACCAGGCCGGCTGGCCCGATGAGGCCGCTGGCCCGCAGCCACCGCCACTCGCGCAGGGCCCAGTCGAGGTAGCCGCCGGTACCGGCGGCGCGCTGATGCAGGCGGCCCGCGATGAGCAGGAACAGCTCGTTCGGTATCGCGTTCTTGTAGGTCTTCCCGCGCGTCCACCACAGGCCGCCGCCGCACACGTCGTCCCACCCGGCCGCCATCCCCGCGAACAGAGCGCGGGCCAGGTCCAGGTACCTCACGTCGCCGGTCAGGTCGAACGCCGCGATCCAGGCCAGGGCCCACCAGCCGTCATCGTCGTAGTACTCGTTGCTGAAGCCCGGGTTGACCCGCCCGGCCCGGCCGAACGTGGTCTCGACGACAGACCGGTACCTGCGCTCGCCGGTCCGCTGGCTGTGCTGGATCACCGCGGTCAGCGCGTTGGCGGAGTTCCACCAGCCCGCGGCCTTCCACAGCCCGGTCCTCGGGTTGTACCAGCGCTGCAGCGCGTCGACGGCCTGGCCGGCCCACGCCCGGTACTGGTCCACGGGTCCTATTGGGTCTTACGGGGTTTCATGGGGTCTCATGGGGTCGGGGCCGGGGGCGGGCCGCCCGGGTGGTTGTCCGGCTGCCCGGCGCTGAAGTGCAGCAGCGCGGGCACCAAGGTCGCCAGCGTGAGCCAGCGGGTCAGCGAGTTGCGCGGCAGCAGGGCGAGCGTCACCCACGCCACCGCGGTGTACCAGGGCAGCGACCACGGGGCCACCAGCACCCAGGCGAAGGTCAGCGCGCAGGTGGCCGCGAGCACGGCGGGCACGTCAGGGGACAACCGGTTGTACAGGTACCAGGCCAGAGCGAGCAGGAGCAGCGGCCACAGCACGCCGATCAGCGTGTTGATCGTCGCCGGGGCGGCCAGATGGCCGCCGATGATCTGGAACAGCCGCCAGAATGACGGCGAGATGACCCGCCCCGACGCCGTCGGCAGTGGCTTGAGCGCATTCAGGCCGTAGGTGAAGAAGTACAGTCCGAACGTGACCACGGCCGCCGCGGCGGCGGTACGGACCAGGCGCGCCCAGGCGCGCTCGCGGATCAGCGGCACGGCGATGCCCAGCGCGACGAACGCCGCGTTGATCTTGATCCCGAGGGCGACGCCGATCAGCACGCCGGTGACCAGGTCATGCCAGACGGTCGCGCCGCGGCGTGAGATCAGGATCGCCGCGATCCCGGCCAGCGCGACGAAGGCGTCCAGCTGCCCGCCCATGACCAGCACGTAGATCAGCAGCGGGTTCGCGGCCCAGATCAGGCCGGCCCGCACCGGGTCGGCCGCCGAGCGCAGCAGCAGGTACCCGGCGGCGAGGTACGCGGCCCCGGTCATGATCATCAGGACCCAGATGGTCAGCCACGGCTTGGCGCCGCCGGCCAGCGCCGCAGCCAGGTGCGTCCAGGTGGCCACCGGGCCGTATACCGAGGGGGCCGTCCGCCAACGGGGGTCGACTAGGGCGACGTACGGATTGTGGACGCCGCCGGGCAGATTGGCGGGCAGGTAGGTATACGGGTCGTGGCCGAGCGCGGCGATACGCCCGTACGCGGCCAGGCTGGCCGGATCCGAGCTGCCGACCGGTGTGATATTCACCACTACCGCGACCACCGCCACCGCGGTCCAGAAGACGCGCCGCGGGTTCGGCTGCCAGCCCCGGCTGTTCGCCCACAGCATCCCGGCCAGGCCCAGGCAGCAGAACGTGATGGCGGGGTACATGATCGCGTTGGTGACGTCGGCGGACAGCACCGGCGCGCCCAGCCGGCGGGCCAGGGCGGTGAGCGGCAGGAAAACCGGCAGCGCCGCCTCACTCGCGCCGGGCGCGGTCGCGCACAGCCCGATGAAGGCCAGCAGCCCGAGCCCGAGCGCGGACAGCGACACCGCGGGCAGCGGCCGGGCCAGCGGGCTGGACTTGAGGGTCCGGATGAGCACGCCCATCAGCGCCTCGACCCGGCCGCCGGGGATCGCCGGCTCGGCGAGCTTCGGGACCTGCG
Source organism: uncultured Actinomycetes bacterium (assembly GCA_963801155.1). Lineage (GTDB taxonomy): Bacteria > Actinomycetota > Actinomycetes > Streptosporangiales > Streptosporangiaceae > Palsa-504. Next base: position 262,966 of record CAWDEB010000003.1, on the reverse strand, counting down.
CCGCGGCGGGATCTGACGCCTTGGTTATCGGACCCTGGGTCATGGCATCACCCCGGGCGAGAGCAGCCAGGGCCTCTGCCCGGCCCGGCCGCCCGCCCCAACGCCAGGGAATCCATGCCCTGCATGGTAGGCGACCGCGGAGGGGCCGGGCGTCACTCTGAGGCAGAACATCGATATCGGGACGTCGTCACAGCGAGTTGCCGGCAAAGCGGCGCATCCGGTGGCGCGGATGCGGTTAGCTGGAAACCATGTTTGCGTCGCGCGGGTCACGCCTGGCCAGGCCGGCGCTCACCCAGTCCCGGCGCCTCGCTCACGAGCTGGCCGGCCGCAGCCGGCGAGCACTGCGCCAGCACTGGCTGTTCGCCGTCATCGCCGTCTGCGCCGCCGCGCTGCGCGGCGTGGTCCAGCTGGCCTACCAGCAGGCGCTGATCTTCCCGGACAGCGAGCGGTACCTGCAGTACGCGCACAACTTCATCATCGGGCAGTGGATTCCGGACTGGCTGCGCACCAGCGGCTACTCGATACTGCTCATCCCGGCGGTGCTGGCCCACAACCTGGCGTCGGTCGTGGCGGTGCAGCACCTGCTCGGGCTGGCCGCGGCGGTGCTGATCTACGCGACCTGCCTCCACTTCGGCGCCCGGCGCTGGCTGGCCGCGCTGGCGACCATCCCTGTTCTGTTCGACCCCCTCCAGCTCGACCTCGAGCAGTACATCCTCACCGACGTCAGCGCGACGTTCCTGGTCTTGGTGGCGCTGGTCGTGCTGGTGTGGAAGCGTGAGGCGATCGGCAAGGCGGCGCCCGTCGTGGCCGGGCTGCTGATCGCCGCCGCCACGCTCGTCAGGGAATCCGACCTGCTGGTGATGATCCCCGCACTGCTCTATCTGGTGGTGATGATCCGGCCGTGGCGGCGCCTCGCGGGCCGGGCGGCGCTGCTGCTGGCCGGCTGCGTGATCCCGGTGCTGGCCTACGTCGGCTGGTTCAGCTCGTGGTTCGGGACGTTCAATCTCGTCACCTACAACAGCGAGTTCCTGTACGGGCGGATCGCGCAGTTCGCCGAGTGCACGGGCCTGCCGCTGCCCTCGTACGAGCAGCACCTGTGCCCGCAGCAGCCGCCGACTCAGCGCAATCCGGACTTCTACATGTGGGCGAAACAGTCGCCGCAGGTGACCCTCAAGCCGACCGACGGGCTGAGCAAGGGCCAGATCATCAACGACTTCGACTGGCGGATCATCAAGCACCAGCCGCTGACCTACCTGAAGGTCGTGGCGGACGACGTGCTGTACAGCTTCTCCCCGGTCCGCGGGGACGGACCCGAAAAGTACCCGACCAGGTACCACGACTTCCAGCCGTCCTTCCCGGGCGACCACGATAAGGACGAGATGGCAGCGCTCCGCACGTACAGCGGCAGCGGCCCGCGCGTCCAGCCCGCGCTGGCCGGTTTCCTGACCGGCTACGAGCGGGACTTCCACGTGCCCGGCCCGCTGCTGGCCGCCGGCCTCGCGCTGGGCCTGGCCGGTCTGGCTGGGATCGGCCGGGCCTCCCGGGAGGTAGGTCGGGGCGGGCTGGTCGGGAAAAAACAGAGCAGCAGGCTGCGCGGTCCCTGCCTGCTCTTCACGCTCGGCACCGTGTTCACGGTCGTGCCCCCGTTCATCATCGCCACCTTCGACTGGCGGTACGAGCTGCCGCAGTTTTCCCTGATCCCGATCGCCGCGGTCCTCGGCGTGACGGCCCTGGCCGGGTGGGACCGTGACCGGACGCCCATCACGGCCCCGGCGAGCACCGGCCAGGCGCCCGCCGGATGGGAGCCGGCGTCGCAGTCACGCCCGGCCGAGACGGTCTAGCCGCTTCAGCTCAGGGCATCGGCCAGGTCCACGACGCCGGGCAGGGTCAGCAGGCCGCCTACGGGCGGGGGCTGGAGGCCCTCGCGCAGCGTCCAGTGATCCATGTAGACGCCGGCCGGCAGCCAGTACTCATCAGCCGGCAGGTTGCCTACGACCGCGACATACCCGTGCCGGGCGCTGCGCCGGTCCGGGGACGGTACCCAGAAGACGTATCCGGCGCTCCGTGTGACGAGAGGGACGAGGTCGACGATCTCGCCCCACTGGACGTACTCCCACAGTCGCCCGTCGTCGAGAGGGCTGGCGGTGAACGGCGGCCAGTGCAGAAGCTCGCTGGTGCCGGCCATCGGCATCACCCTGATCTCAGGGACCGGGACCGGCTCGTCCCAGGGTTCCGGCGGCCTGCAGTGCACCGCCAGCACGGCGGTTACCTGGTTGTCGCTGATCCAGCCGAGCAGCGCGCCGTCATGCGGGACCGGCATGCCGCCGGCGATCAGCTGGCGGATCGTGCCGGGTACGGGTTCTCCCGGCCGGATTCGATAGTCCACCCCGTCGTGGCGGTTCCAGGAGCGGATGACGAAGAGGTCATCGCGGGCCTGGGTGAGGACGAAGAAGCCAGCCGGCCCGGCCGCGCGGTTGAGCAGGACCATCGACAGGGACCCGCCGTCCGTGGCGTCCAGCGTGATCGCCAGCGGATAGCGCTCGAACAACCGCAGGCAGGCTTCGAACGATGTGGTGCCGGATGGGGCATGAATGGTCATGGGCGCTCACCGTGGAACGCGAGCGTCGGAGGGGGCAGCGCCTTGGTGTTCATCGGATTCCTCAAGCAGACCAGTTGGGGCAGCCGCGCTGAGCGCGGCCTCGCGGGGCCCGGTGCCGGGTTGCACGACAAATGCTGCTGCAAGTTGCAGTGAGAGACATCGGTCAGCTGACCGATAATGAAGCGGCTGCCGAGCCTGCCGTTCGCTCGCTCACGCGCTTCCCCGACCACGGTCACGGCGTTACGGCACAATGAGGGGATTGATGGCGCATGAGGAGGTAATGCACGGTGACAGGCGATGCCGGCGGAACCGGGATCGACAGCACGGTTCCGCATTCGGCCCGGATCTGGAACTACTGGCTGGGAGGCAAGGACAACTACGCCGTCGACCGGCTGGCCGGTGACCAGACGATTGCCGTGCTGCCCGAGATCGTCGACATCGCCCGCGCCTCCCGCGGGTTCCTGGCGCGCGTCGTGCGGTACCTGGCCGCCGACGCCGGGATCCGCCAGTTCCTGGACATCGGCACCGGGTTGCCGACGGCCAACAACACTCATGAGGTCGCGCAGCGGGTCGCACCCGAATCGCGGGTCGTCTACGTCGACAACGATCCGATGGTGCTGACCCACGCCCGGGCGCTGCTGATCGGCAGCCCCGAGGGCGGCACTGACTACATCGACGCCGACGCCCGCGACGTCGACACGATTCTCCATGGCGCGGCGGCGATGCTGGATTTCACCCGGCCGGTGGCCATCACCATGCTGGGGATCCTGCCGTTCATCGGCGACGACGATGAGGCCAAGGGGATCGTGCGGCGGTTGCTGGCCGCCGTGCCGGCCGGCAGCTGCCTGGCCCTCACCCATTCCACCAGCGAGGTCAGCGGCGAGCGGGTGATCGAGGCGGTACGGCAGTGGAACGAGGTGGCCCCCACGCCCTACCGCCTGCGCAGCCCCGAGCAGATCGCCGCCTTCTTCGAGGGCCTGGAATTGATCGAGCCCGGGCTGGTGCCGTGTCCCCGGTGGCGGCCGGACCCGGACGACGCCGCTAGCGTGCGGGACATGGACGAGTACTGCGGGCTCGGCCGGAAGTAAGGCGTTCCGGGGGCGCTGCGCGCATCTGGCCGTGCGGGACCGGCGAGCCGGGCCGCTCCTCACTACCAGGAACGCCGTCGGCGTTCTTCCCGGTAACGGCCCAGGCCTCGCCAGCATCCTGAGCGTACGGAGCGCCGCCGGAGCCCGCATCGCCCGGATTATGTACGCCGTTGTGTATTTTGGACGGCACCCCGGGCGGGGTATCCGCCGCCAATTGCCCGGGAGGCTGGGCCAAGCGGCGCGCGTTCGGGTTTACTCAAGGCATGCCCGCCGTGGCCCGGACGCGATCGATCATGCATCAGCAGCCGGGCCGGCCTGACCGGGAACCGTGACGTGGACCAGACCCAGGCTCATCTGCCCGAGGAGCCGAACCGTTTCATCGGCCGTGAGCGCGAGATCGCCGAGCTGCGCCGGATGCTGCGGCAGGCGCGCTCGCTGACCCTGTGCGGGCCTGGGGGCATCGGGAAGACCCGGCTGGCGCTGCGGATCCTGTCCGGGGCGGCGGATGAGTTTCCCGACGGAACCTGGTTGGTCGAGCTGGCCGACCTGCGCCAGCCCGACCTGGTGACCTCACGCGTGGCGGCCTCGCTCGGCGTCAGCGAAGAGGCCGGGCGCCCGCTGCTGGACACGCTGGCCGACGCGCTGCGGCCGCGCCACCTGCTGCTGGCCCTGGACAACTGCGAGCATCTGATCGAGGCGTGCGCCCAGCTAAGCCGGCGGCTGCTGGCCGACTCGCCAGGGCTGCGGTTGCTGAACACCAGCCGCGAGCCGCTGCGCATCGCGGGTGAGACGGCCTGGCAGGTGCCGCCGCTCTCGGTGGCCCCGCCCGACGCCGGGCAGGACGCCGGGGACATCGCCGGCTGCGAGGCCGTCCGCTTGTTCGCCGACCGCGCGGCGGCGGCGGCCCGGCCCGGGTTCGCCGTCGACGCGGGCAACGCCGCGGCCATCGCCGCGATCTGCCGCGCGCTCGACGGCGTGCCGCTGGCGATTGAGCTCGCCGCGGCCCGGGTCCGAGTGCTGTCACTGGAGCAGATCAAGGCGCGCATGGACGACCGGTTCGGGCTGCTGACCGCGGGCGACCGGTCCGCCGCGCCCCGGCAGCAGACACTGCGCGCCACCATCGAGTGGAGCCATGAGCTGCTCGACCCGGCCGAGCGGATCCTGTTCAGGCGGCTGTCCGTCTTCGCGGGTTGGTCGCTGGAGATGGCCGAGCAGGTGTGCGCCGACGACGAGATCCCGGCCGGGGACGTGCTTGGCCTGCTCGCCGCGCTGGTGGACAAGTCGCTGGCGGGGACCGAGCCGGCCGTGCTCGGCCAGGTGCGCTACCGGATGCTGGACACGATCAGGGAATACGCGGCCGTTTGCCTGGCCGAGGCCGGCGAGGCCGACCCGTTCCAGCGCAGGTTCCGCGACTACAGCCTGCGGACCGCGGAGCATAACGGGGCCCTCGGGCTGGCGCGGATCCCGGCCTCCTGGCCGGACCGGGTGGACGCCCTGCGCCGGTACGACGTCGAGGCGGGCAACGTAGCCCGGGTGCTGACCTGGTGCCTGGAAGACGCCGACGCGGAAACGGGCCTGCGGATCTGCGCGGCGGTCAGCCCGTGCTGGATCGTGTGGGGGACCTTCGCCGAGGGCCGCGAGTGGCTGGACTCGTTCCTGGCCCTGGATACGGAGGCTGTCCCGGCCGGGGTCCGCGGCGCGGCCACCGTGGTGCGAGCGCAGCTCGCCCTGCCCAGCGATCCCGCCGCGGCCGAATCACTGGTCCGCGCGGGGTTGGAGCTGTGCCGCGAGGCCGACGATGGGTTCTGGACCGCGGTCGGGCTGAACCTGCTCACCGAGATCACGCTGCACACCGGGCGGACCGGCGAGGCGGCGGCCAGCGCGGACGAGGCGCTGGCCATCGCGCAGGCGGCGGGTGACGGGTGGAACGAGGGCTACGCGCTGGGCACCCGGGCCGCGCTCGCCGCCGGGGCGGGCCAGCTGCGCGAAGCCGAACAGCTGGCCCGCGCCTCGGTCGCCGTCATGCGGCGGATCGACCAGCAGTGGGGGGCGGCCCGGGCCCTGCTCGGTCTCGGCGACCTGGCCCGGCTCCGCGGTCACCCGGGCGAGGCGCACAGCCGCTACGTCGAGGCGCTGCCGGTCCTGCAGGAGGTCGGCGCCCGGCCGGAGATCGCCCGGTGCCTGGCCGGCCTGGGGCGGGTGGCCCTGGACCTCGGTGCGACCGGGCAGGCCCGGCCGCACCTGGCCGGGAGCCTGCAGCTCAGCCAGGCCACCGGGTCGCGCATCGGGGTGGCCCGGGGGCTGGAGGCCTTCGCCGCCCTGGCCGTTGACGAACACCGGCCCGAACTGGCCGTGCAGCTGGTCTCGGCGGCCAGCGCGCTGCGGGAGGCCGCCGGGCTGCCGCCGCTGCCCGGCGCCCGGGCCGAACGGTACCTGGCTCCGGCGCGCCGCCTCGGCGACGCCGAGGTGGCCCGGCTGTGGGCCCGCGGCCTGGCCCTGAGCAGCGAGGAAGCAGTCGCCCTGGCGCTGGAAGAAGACCTGCCCGACGACAGCCGGGTGCCGAGCGTGGCCGATGCCTACGAGGTGGCGGCCGCCCCGCCCAGCTCACTGACCCGCCGGGAACAGCAGATCGCCGCGCTGATCGCCACCGGGCACAGTAACAAGGCCATCGCCGAGGAGCTGTGCATCAGCCCGACCACCGCCGCCCGGCACGTCGCCAACATCCTGGCCAAGCTCGGCTTCAGGTCCCGCACCCAAATCGCCGCCTGGGTCGCCGACGGGGCCTCAGCCCCGTATCCCGGGAGAACGAGCCGTGGTCTCACGACTGCCCGGGCTCCAGGGCATGAAGCACTTCGGCCAGGTCGCGGGCCAGGGGTATCTGACGGTCCAGCCCGGTGATACGGAACAGCCGCCGCGTCTGGGGCTGGGCACAGACCACGTGAAGGCTCACCCCGCGGGCAGCCGCCAGGCGAGCCGCGGCGGCCAGGGCCCCCAGCCCGGTCGCGTCGATGAAGCTGACCTGGTCCAGGTCGGCGACCAGCGGGAGGCCGCCGGCGGCCAGGGCGGACAGGCGCTCGCGCAACGCGGCCACAGTGGCGATGTCGACCTCGCCGGCCACGGTGACGACCACGTACCCAGGCTCGCGGCGGGCCTGGATGGTCAGGGCGTTGCCCATTGCCGGTCACCCTCCCAGCCGGGCGCCGGTTAACGGTCCCAGACCCGAGGTCAGCGTGAGGCAGCTGCGGGTATCCGCCACCAGGCCATGTTACGCATAACCCGGGTCATCGCGAGCTATCCGGCCCGGGCGCAGCTGCGGATCCGGCTGATCGCCGCGCCGCTGCTCGTGCCGGTCCTGACCATCTCCGGCCTGTCCGGCATCACCTCGGTGGGCGAGCCGCAGGACTGAGCACGCCGGAAAGGCGCTCGGCCGACCAGGCCCGGCGGTAGTACAGGAGGGCGTCGTGCTTCCGGGCGGGCCCGATGCCGCCGAACAGGCGGATGGCGGCTTCGGTCACCTCGCGGTAGGCCTGGCCGGCCTGCAGCGCGGCGGCCCGGGCGGCGGCCGGGGCCTCGGCCGCGCCGTCCGCCGCGCGCCGCGACCACGGCGTACCGGACGGCCGCCTCGGCGGCCTGGAAGACCGCGAGCATGTCGACGCAGGCACGGGCGATCTCCTGGAAGGAGCCGGCCGGCCGCTCCCGGTTCCTGGCGTAACCAAAGACGGCGTTGAGGCACCAGCCAATGCCGCCCACCGCTTCGGCGGCGGTGGCGAGCAGGAGGTCGCGCTCGACCCGGTCCAGCGCGGCGGCCGCGTCCTCGCCCTGGCTGAGCAGGATGGCCGGGGTGGCCTCGAAGGAGGTGACGCACACCCGCCGGGTCAGGTCCAGGCCCGGCTGCGCGGAGAACCGCAGTCCCGGCGCCCCCGCCTCCACCAGGAACATCGCGGGCACCGAGCCAGCCAGGGCCGACACCACGACGATGCCCGCCACGTGCGCCGCGACGACGTACCAGCAGCGGCCGTACAGCCGCCAGCCGCGGGGTGTCAGGTGGGCGCGTATGGGCCCGGGCTCCGCCGACCAGAGGCCGTTCTTGTCGGCGGCCGCGATCGCTCCGTTCACCGACCCGGCGGCCAGGAGCGGCAGCCAGCGTCCGGCCGCCGCCTGGTGACTCGCGGCCGCGTGGTCACCGGCCGCGAGCAGGGCTTCGGCCGCCAGGCGGCTGGCCAGGAGCGGACCCGGGTACAGGACGCGGCCGAGCTCGGTGTGCACCAGGCACGCCTCGGCCGGCCCCAGACCGAGGCCGCCGAACTCCCCGGGCACGGTCAGCCCGGCCAGGCCCAGCTCGCCGGCCAGCCGGGCATGCAGTTCCCGGCTGTAGCCGGGGTCGGTGTCCAGCATGCCGCGCAGCGCGGCGGAGGGAAGCTGGCCGGCCAGGAAATCGCGCACGGTGTCCCGCAGGGCACGCTGGTCCCCGGTGAGAGCGAGGGAGTCGCGGATCACCATGAAGCTGCTCCTCACCCGGGCACGGCAGGCCAGGGCGAGCGGCGACGAACTCGCAGCCGCTTCATGATGGCCCACAGGGCGATCTTACGTACCGAGATCTCGCTGCCGGGAGGCCCGCGCGGCCCAGTCTTGCGTGGCCCCTGACCTCCTGGGTGTAGCGAGCTCGCCCGGTCCCGCACGGACCGGCCGGTCCGCACCGCGCCATCGACGGTTACATGATCGGCTTCGCCGAACGCTCCTTCCAGACCGTCGGCGCGGAGCACCACCGGTAGGCCCGGGTCAGCCGGGGTCGGTGAACCGGGGCGGGCGCTGCTCGAACTCCGCGGCGACCGCTTCGGCCTGGTTCGGGCGGCCGACCAGGGCGCCGATCTCCTTCTGTTCCGCGGCGAAGCCCGTCTCCAGGTCCACCCGGCCCGCCAGGTCCAGCAGCCGCTTCGCCGCCCGGATGGCACCGGGGCTGCGGCCGGCGATCGAGCGGGCCAGCTCGAGGGCGGCCTGGCGCGGATCGGGATCGACCCTGGTGGCCAGGCCGAGCGCCACGGCCTCCTCCCCGCCCACCATGCGCCCGGTGAAGGTCAGCTCCTTGGCCACGTCCCGGCCGACGAGCTCGGGCAGCAACTGGGTGCCGGTCATGTCGGGCACCAGGCCCCACCTGATCTCCAGCACCGACATCCTCGCGTCCGGGGCGACGATCCGGATGTCGGCCCCGAGCGCGATCTGCAGCCCGCCACCCAGGGCGTTCCCGGTGACGGCGGCGATGACCGGGACTGGGATCTCCGCCCAGACGTAGGCGGCGCGCTGGCCGGCGCTGCTGGCTGGGCCCTGCGAGCCGGGCCGGGCCGGGCCGTGGGCCGGGGGCAGGTCGGCCAGGGCGCTGAGCCGCTCGCCGTCGCGCATGGCCCGGAACCAGCCGAAATCCAGGCCCGCGCAGAAGTCCTGCCCCGCACCGGACAGCACGACCGCCCGGACCCCAGGCTCGGACTTGAGCCGCTCGCCCGCCGTGACCAGGCCGACGAACATCGCCCCGTCCAGGGCATTGCGCTTCTCCGGCCGGTTCAGGCGGACGTCCGCCACCGCGTCGGTGATGGTCACGGTGACCCGCTGTTCGGTCATTGCTGCTCCCATGCTCTGAAGTGTCGCACCTGGCTACGGCCGGGGCCGACTGTCAAGCGGGGAACCCCGTGTCAATGCCGGTGATTCCCACGATCACCGCGGAGCGGCCAGGAGTGCATGCTGCTGGTATGGCCCCCGGTTCTAACGCCATGCCCGGCGATGGGCCGCCGCCGGGTTCGCAGCCAGCAGAGTCCCTCGGGGTGGCTGAGGTAGTGATGACCATTCTCGAGGCGCGGAAAACCATGCCCTGGGCCACCGCCGCGTCGGTTTCCCGCGAATGGCGTCATGACCTGCTTCATGTACGCGTGACGCTCCTGGAAAGCCCGCCGGCTGCCTCCGCCGGAGGGCCCGATGGTCACGGTGAGGTCGTCGCGGCTTTCACCGTACGCCGGCTCGACGAGAATCTGTCCGCGGCGTTCGGGCAGAAAGACGTGATTATCCTCAAATGAGCGCGATCTCAGCTGCCGGTGCCCGCGGAGCGGAGAAAGGCGAGCACCGCCCGGACGCGATTGTTATCGGTCTCCACCTGGTCCAGTCTTAGCTTGCCGAAGATACTCGTGACGTGAGCTTCGACCGTCCGCGGGCTCAGGAAGAGTTCCTTCGCGATACCCACGTTGGAGCGGCCCTCAGCCATGTGAGCAAGGACCGCGCGCTCGCGCTCGTTAAGCGTGTCAATCTGGTTCGGCGCGCGGTTCCTTTCCAGCAATCGCCGGACGATGGCCGGATCTATCACCGTCTCGCCGGCCGCGACCCTGGCCAGGCTGTCCATGAGGGTCCGCGCGTCCGTGACGTTATCTTTCAGCAGGTAACCGACACCCGCGTGCACGGTTTCGAGGAGCTGGCTGGCATAGCTGGTCTCGGCGTAGGTGGACAGCACGAGGACGCCGACGTGCGGGTAAAGACGGCGCAGCTCGGCGGCCGTGGCGATACCTTCGTCGGTAAAGCTCGGCGGCATGCGGATATCGATGATGACCGCGTCCGGCAGGCACGTGCCGAGAGCCTCCAGCAGCTCCGGCCCCGATCCCGTGCTGGCCGTGATCTGGGCGCCAGATGCCTCCAGGAGCAAGGCCAGGCTGCTGCGGAACAACCCGGAGTCTTCGGCAATCGCTAACCGCATGGAATTCTCACCTCGAGACGTGTGCCCCCGCCGGGCGGGCTGACGATGGTGACCTCTCCGTCCAGAGCATTCACCCGATCGAAGATGTTAGAGAGCCCGTGGCCTCTTGATTCAACACCGCCCACGCCGTCGTCGGCGATCTGGAGGTCCAGCTTCGACTCATCGACGCAGACGGTAACCGTGGCGCTGCCCGCCCGGGCGTGCTTCACCACGTTGGCGAGCGCTTCGCACGCGACGAGATAGGCGGTGGCCTCCACGGCAGTAGCGACCCGGGTGACCGGAGCGCTCACCCGGACCGGCAGCGGGAGCCTCTCGGCCACATCCTCCAGCGCCGCGGCCAGGCCCCCGTACGTCAGCACGGCCGGATGGATTCCGTGAGCCAGATCCCGCAACTCGGCGAGGACCTCCCGGAGCCCGTCCCTGACCTGGGCCAGGGTCCCGCAGGCCTCCTCGTCGCTGGCCTGGGCGATCGCCACCGTCAGCTGGGCCGCCAGGCCCAGCAGGTGCTGCTGCACGCCGTCGTGCAGGTCACGTTCGATGCGCCGCCGCTCGGCCAGCCCGGCCTCGACGATCCGGGCCCGGGACGCGCGGACCTGTTCCAGCTTCTCGCGCGCGGCCTGCTCCTGGAGCTGGGCGTTCTTCAGCGCGAGCCCGCTGGTCTGCACGGCGGCGTCGAACAGTCCGCGATACCGTCCCAGGGCGGGATCGGCGATGACCACCGCGATGGGAGTGCCTTCCTCGGTGCGGATGAACTCGACCAGGCGGTCGGCCGCCGGCTCGCCCAGCACGGGCCCGGCCTGGTCGGCCCTGCCACCCACCGGCCCGCCGCCCGCCGCCTCGTCAGCCGGGCCGACCGCATCGGGCCCGGGAGCGGACAGGTCGAGGATCTCCAGGGTCGGGTCGTGAAGGGTACTCCGCAGCGCGTAGCGGACCGCGCCGATGTCCGCCCCGCCGGAGATCTGGGCGGTCAGCGCGGTTATGTTCCGGAGCAGCAGGGTGCGCTGGATGACGGCGACGAAGAAGGCCAGCGGCACCGTCAGGTCCACCGCGCTTTCGACGATATAGACACCGTTCGGAGTGCCGTCCAGACTCGACAGCATCTGGACCACCGCCGACGCCGCGGCCGCCACCACTGCCGCCAGGCCCGCCACGATGATCGGTGTGATCACGATCCGGTCCAGGCCGGTGGTCCGCAGGAGCCGCATCACGAAAAGGACCAGGAGGGCCACGCCGAAGAGCCCTTCGCCCGCGTTGACGACATAGTTGATGACGTCGTTGAGGCGAGGGTCCGGCACCAGGCTGGGCCACCACGACGACGCCGGGGCGCCGTCCCATTGCGGGAGCGCGGTCACCGCGATCAGGACCCGGCCGGCCAGCATCCAGCCGGCGAGGAGAGCCAGATAGACACGCTGGTGCCGCAGCAGCGAGGGATTGGGGTAGCGAAGCAGGGCCCAGGCGCCGAAAATTCGGTCCGCGGCACCGAAGATGAGAGTGTAAATAGCCAGCCAGCCTGCGCCCCAGGCGTCGACGAAGTCCAGCGAGCGGAGCACTCCGACGAATATCAGCGCCGATCCCACGCCGCGCTGCCCCGGTTCCCTGCGGAGCAGCAGCCCGGTGAAGACGAACAGCATGGAAACCGCCAGGTTTGCCCCGGCCAGGGCGGCATCGGTGTTCCATAGCGGACCCTGCGCCAGGGCGCAGAAACCCCCGGCGGCCACCGTGACGGCGGCCGTCAGCCAGAGATGGTAGCCGCGCCATTCCAGTTGTGGCTCCTGCTGCCCGGCTACCTCCTGGCGGTCTGGTGTATCGCTACCCCGGATCTTCGGCTGGGCTGGCAGAAGGAAGGATGCACGCAATCCCGATCCATTCGCCGGGAGGACAGGCACGGACAGACAGCCGCAAGGCCGTCGGAAAGCATCAGCGCCAGAATAGCTGGCTCGCGCCAGCCGTCAAGCGGCTGCCTTCAGGCACAGCGGCTAAATGCCCGCCGCCGCCGTTCCGTATGGGCGGATATGACCGATTTCGGCGTCGGCCCTGGAATCGCTCCCGGGGAACACATCCAGGCCCGCCATGATGACTGAAACCGCGCTCAATGTCACGCGGGGAAACCCTTGTCCGGATCGGCGGCTTTCCCGGTAGAGCGAGCGGGATTCCCCGCGACAGCTCTCGTGGTTCCCACGATGGCAGCAGAATCCGGCGATGGCAGATTACTGTTGCAGGTCGGCCACAGTCGGCCTGATGACCTCTTCCGAAAGGACGCCGGGATGATCGGTCGCCGCCATGAGCCTGGAGCCCGGCGGCCGCGTAGGTGTCCCGATTTCCATTCCTCAGGCCATTAACCGCCGGCCGGCATTCATGCTGCCGAGCACCCGGGTCTCCGGGGCGATACGGCGACGAGGGGGAGCCGTATCGCCCCGGCAGCACACCCGGCGGCAGCCGGCTATGGCTGGGGCTGCCTGGGGCGCAAGGGCGAGCTGTCAGCTGATGCCGCCGCCTGCCGCCGAAGGCGCGCAAGCTGGTCGGCGTGGCCCGCGCGCTGGCCGCGAAGCCGCGGCTGCTGTGCCTGGACGAGCCCGCCGCCGGCCTGGACACCCGGGAGAGCGCGGAACTCGGCGCCTGCCTGCGCGGCCTGGCCGACCAGGGCCAGTCGATGCTGCTCATCGAGCACGACATGGGCCTGGTCCTGGGCATCTGCGACCGGGTGGTCGTGCTCGAGTTCGGCCAGGTCATCGCCGACGGCCCGCCCGCAGTCGTCCGCACCGATCCGCTCGTCATCGCCGCCTACCTGGGCGAGGGCGCGACCAGCGACGGCGCGGCCGCCGGAGACGGCTCACGCCTCGATGTGCGGCACGACGCGGTCCGGCCACCCCGGTAGCCCGCCCGATCGGCGAGTTTAGCCCGCGCCTGACGGTAGGGCGTGGCAATATCGGACCCGCCATGTTCCATGCCGATCTGCATATCCATTCGCGGTTCTCGCGCGCGTGCAGCAAGGACTGCGATATCGAGCATCTTTCCTGGTGGGCGCTGCGCAAGGGCCTCACCGTCCTCGGCACCGGCGACTTTACCCACCCCGCGTGGACCGCGGAACTGAAGGACACCCTGGTCCCGGCCGAGCCCGGGTTGTTCCGGGTCCGCCCGGAGCTCGAACGGCCGCTGCTGCGCGATTCCCCGGCCACGTGCGCCGGCACCGTCCGGTTCATGCTCTCGGTCGAGATCTCCACCATCTACCGCCGTGACGAGCGGACCCGCAAGGTCCACCATCTGATCTACGCGCCGGACTTCGAGGCCGCGGATCGGATCACCGCTGCCCTGGCCAAGATCGGCAACCTGGCCTCCGACGGCCGGCCCATCCTCGGCCTGGATTCGCGCGACCTGCTGGAGATCACCCTGTCGGCCGGTCCCGGCTGCTTCCTGGTTCCCGCCCACGTCTGGACGCCGTGGTTCGCCGTCCTGGGTTCCAGGTCCGGCTTCGACGCGGTGGCGGACTGCTACGGGGACCTGGCCGGCCACATCTTCGCCGTGGAGACCGGCCTGTCGTCGGATCCGGCCATGAACTGGACCTGCTCGTCGCTGGATGCCTACCGGCTGGTCAGCAACTCCGACGCGCATTCGCCGCCGATGCTGGGCCGGGAGGCCACGGTGTTCGGAACCGGCCTGGACTACTTCATGATGGCCGAGGCCCTGCGGACCGGGCAGGGCCTGGATGGCACCATCGAGTTCTTTCCCGAAGAGGGGAAGTACCACCTGGACGGGCACCGCAAGTGCGGGGTCCGCATCGATCCTGAGCAGACCCGCGCGCTGGAGGACCGGTGCCCGGCCTGCGGTAAGCCGCTGACCGTCGGCGTTCTGCACCGGGTCGCGGAACTGGCCGACCGCCCGGCCGGCTTCCGGCCCGCTGGGGCGGCGGGTTTCACCAGCCTGGTCCAGCTGCCGGAGATCATCGGGGAGATCCTCGCTACCGGTCCGAAGAGCAAGAAAGTGACGGGCGAGGTGGGCCGGCTGGTCGCCGCCCTGGGGCCGGAACTGAGCATCCTGCGCGAGGTCCCGCTCGACGACCTGCGCCGGGTCGGCGGTTCGCTGTTCGCCGAGGGCATCGGCCGGCTGCGGCGGAGCGAGGTGATCAGGGACGCCGGCTACGACGGGGAGTACGGCACCATCCGGCTGTTCCGGCCTGATGAACTCGGCGGGACGTCTGCGCTCTTCGCCGTGGCGGACCTGCCGGCCTTCGGTGGAGAGAAGAAAATTTCTGCCGAACGGACCGGGGTGTCCCGCCCCGCTCACCGGCCCGAGCCGAACCGGGGTGAGGCTGCGGCGGCTGCTCCTGGCAGCGGATCGGTACTGCAGGGCCTGGACCGGGACCAGCGGGCCGCCGCCACGGCCGGCGGGCCGCTGCTGATCATCGCGGGGCCGGGCACCGGCAAGACCCGGACGCTCACCCACCGCATCGCCTACCAGGTCACCGAACTGGGCGGGCCCGCCCGGCAGTTCCTGACCCTCACGTTCACCCGGCGGGCGGCGCAGGAGATGCGGGACCGGCTGGCCGGGCTGGGCGCGGGGCGGCCGGGAATGAGCCCAGGAATGAACCCAGCCGAGCTCACCGTGACCACGTTCCACGGCCTGGGCCTGCGGATCCTGCGTGAGCACCACGACGCGGCGGCGCTGCCGGCGGGGTTCGGGGTCGCGGACGAGGCCGCCCGGCTGCGGGTCGCGGCCGAGCTGACCGGATCGGAGCGCGACGGGCGCAAGCTGGCCGCGGGGCTAGCTGACGGGCCGGACGGCCGGCTGGCGCTGCGTGCCGAACTGATCGCCCGCGGCCTGGTGGACTTCGATGGCCTCGCGGAGATGTCCGCGGCGCTGCTGGCCGAGCATCCGGCCCTCGCGGCCGGGCTGCGGGCCCGGTGGCCGTTTGTCAGCGTCGATGAATACCAGGACATCGACCCCGTGCAGTACGACCTGCTCCGCGCGATCAGCGGCGACGGTGCCGGGCTGACCGCGATCGGCGACCCGGACCAGGCGATCTACGGTTTCCGCGGCGCCGACGTCGGCATCTTCGGCCGGTTCGCGGCCGACTTCCCGGCGGCCACCATCGTGGAGCTGACCAGGAACTACCGCTCGAGCCCGGCCATCGTGACGGCCGCGATGCAGGCCATAGCGCCGGCCACGCTGGTCCCGAGCCGGGCGGCCGCGAGATGGGACAGCGCCGCTGAACGTCCCGATCCCGGCGACGTCACCTGCTACGAGGCGGCGGACGAGCACGCCGAGGCCGCGTGGATCGCCGCCGCGATCGACCAGCTGCTCGGCGGGGCCTCGTTCCACTCGCTGGACAGCGGCCGGGCCGACGGAGCAGGCCACGGCAAGCTCGGGCTGTCCGACATCGCCGTGCTGTACCGCACCGACGCGCAGGCCGGCGCGCTCGGCCAGGCGCTGACCCGGGCCGGGCTGCCGTACCAGAAGCGCTCGCACGACCGGCTGGCCCGGCGGCCCGCGGTGACCGACATCGTGCGCGAGATGCGCCTGGTGCAGGGCGCCGGGGATGTCGCCGGGCAGTTGACCGCGGCCGTGCGCGCGCTGGCCGCCGCCCGCGGCGACCGCGATGCCACCGTCGTGGACCTCCGGGCCGCGGGCGAGGTGCTGGCCCCGCTGGCCCGCCGGTGCGGCACCGACGTCGAGCGGTTCCGGACCGAGATCGCGCTCGGCGCGGAGACCGACGCGCTGGATCCGCGGGCCGAGGCGATCACCCTGCTGACCCTGCACGGCGCGAAGGGCCTGGAGTTCGACGTGGTCTTCCTGGCCGGCTGCGAACGCGGCCTGCTGCCGCTGCGGCTGCCCGGATCCGGGCCGCTGACCGCGGCCGAGGCCGCGGAGGAACGCCGGCTGCTGTTCGTCGGGATGACCAGGGCCCGCGGCAAGCTGGTGCTCACCTGCGCGGCCCGGCGGACCAGGCACGGCACCGAGGAGGCCGCCGGCCGGTCGCCGTTCCTGGCCTCGATCAACCCGGAACTGCTCGGCACGGTCGCGCCGCCGCGCGCCCGCCGACCCGCCGGCCGCCAGCTGCGGCTGCTCTGAGCACCTCGGTCGAGGTCATCCACGACGGACGGGTCCTCGACCTGCTCGGGCCGGGCGAACTGTTCGGGCAGGCCTCGATGCTCTCCGGGCTGCCGACCGGCTTCGAGGCCCGGGCCGCCGAGGACACGGTGTGCTACCGCATCCCCGCCGACGTCGTGCGGCCGCTGCTGGCGCGGCCCGAGGTGCTCCGGTTCGTGGCCCGGTCGATCGTCTCCGGGCAGGCCCCTGGCGACGTCCCGCCCGGCGCCGGCCGACCTGGTGCAGCGGCCGGTCGCGACGCTGATCCGCACGCCGCCGCTGCTGTGCCCGGCCAGCGAGCCGATCCGCGATGCGGCCCAGCGGATGACCGCCGAGGGCGCGAGCGCGGTACTGGTACGGGTCGGCCACGGGCTCGGGATCGTGACCGACCGCGACTTCCGCTCGCGGGTGGTGGCGGCAGGCGTCAGTCCCGACGCCCCGGTCTCGGCCGTCATGACCGAGCCGGCCTACACCGTGACCGCGGGACTGGACCCGATGACCGTCTCCCTGCGCGACGCGCAGGTGGCGGCCGAGCAGGTGGCCGCGGTCCGTTCGGTCGTCCTCGACGCGCTCACCCGGCGGCTGATCGAGCTGGCCGTCGGGGCGGCGGCGATCCGCCCGCGCCGTTTACATGGTTCGCGCTGGGCAGCCTGGCGCGGCGGGAAGCGGTGCCGTCGTCGGACGTCGACAGTGCGCTGGCCTGGCAGGAAGACCCGAGCACCCGGAGGCCGAGGTGGGAGATTACATGGCGCGGGTCGCGCGCGCGGTCGAGGACGGCCTGCGGACCTGCGGACTGCGGCCCGACCCGCACGGCGCCAGCGCGGCGAACCCCTTGTTCTCCCGGTCCGTCGCTTCCTGGCGGGCGGCCGTGCAGCGCTTCAGCGGGGATCCGGCCCAGGAGAAGGCGCTGATCTTCGTTTCGCTGATCACCGACAGCCGCCCGGTCTGGGATTCCGGCCGGCCCGGCGCCCCGGTCGCCGCGGCCCTGTGGCAGGCGCAGGACCAGGTCAGCCAGTCCGACCTGCGGCGGCTGCTGGCCCGGTTCGCCTTGTCGTTCCGGCCGCCCACCGGGTTCCTGCGCGATTTCGTGGTCGAGCACTCCGGCGAGCACCGGGGGCAGCTCGACCTCAAGCACGGCGGGCTGATCCCGATCGTGGACCTGGCGCGCTGGGCCGGGATGGGCGCGGGCGTCGACGAGCGGCTCCACCCGGGAGCGGCTGCGGGCGGCCGAAGCGGCCGGGACGCTGGAGGGCCACGGAGGCGAGCACGCTGCTGGAGGCGTTCGGCTTCGTCTTCTCGCTGCGGCTTGACCACCAGGTGGAGCAGCTGCGCCGCGGCGAGGCGCCGGACGACTTCATCGACCCCAGGAAGCTGAACCCGCTGGCCCGCTCCTACCTCAGGGAGGCGTTCCGCGCCGTGGCGTCGGTGCAGGCCGGCCTGGCCGCCGAGCTGTCACTGGGGGTCCGGTGGAGCTGAGTTCAGGGCGCCGGCGATGCGCTCGACCATCTCGGCCAGGATGGGCTGGGGCGTGGCGAAATTGAGCCGGAAGGCGCCCGGCCCGCCGTCGCCGCAGGCGGGCCCGTCGATGACGGTCACGTGGGCGCGCTCGGTGACCAGGGCGCCGGGCGAGCCCGGCAGGTCCATCGCCGTGCAGTCGAGCCAGGCCAGGTACGTGCCGTCGGGCGGGCGGTAGCGCACCTGCGGCAGGTGGCGGCGCAGCAGGCCGGCCAGCAGCCGGCGGCTGTCGTCCAGGTAGGCGAGGACCTCGTCCAGCCAGGCTTCGCCGTGCCGGTAGGCGGCGATGTTGGCCACCACGCCGGGGTTGCTCGCCCCGTGGGCGGCGAAGAACCCCATCTCCTCCCAGCGCTGCCGGTCGGGTTCGCTGGACAGGATGACCTGGGCGCACTTGAGGCCGGGCAGGTTCCAGGCCTTCGAGGCGGACGTGGCGGTCAGCGTGTGGGCGGCGGCGGTCTCCGAGGTGGAGGCGTAGGGGATGTGCCGCAGCCCGGGATAGACCAGCGCGGCGTGGATCTCGTCGGCGAAGACCCGGCCGCCGTGCCGGTCGACCACGTCGGTCAGCTGGGCTGATCTCCTCCCGGGTGAAGACGCGGCCGAGCGGGTTGCACGGATTGCAGAAGATGAGCAGGTGGCCTCCGGCACGGAAGGCGTCCTCGATCCCGTCCAGGTCGAAGGTGAAGAAGCCGTCCATGTCGATCATCCGGACCTGGATGATCTCGCGGCCGAGGAAGCCCGGCACGGTCAGGAACGGCATGTAGGCGGGCGTGGGCAAGATGACCGGTGAGCCCGGCCGGGAGAAGCGCGTGATGGCGATCTCCAGCGCCTTGAGCACGTCCGGGACGTGATGGACCAGCGCGGGATCGACGGCCCAGCCATAGCGGCGCTGCTGGAACTCCGCGCTGGCCGCGGCGAGCTGATCGGCCAGGACCGGCGACAGGTAGCCGAAGTTCGCGTCGGCCGACAGCGCGGCGAGCGCGTCGAGGATGGCCGGCGCGGCGCCGAAGTCCATCTCGGCCACCGCCGCGCCGAACCCGCCGGGCCCGGGGCGGTCCACTTGTAGCTGCCGCGGGCCCGGAGCATCGCTGCGGTAGTGGCGTCGATGGCCTGTCCGAGGGTTTCTGGCACATCGTTATCCTCGCACCTGGCCCGGCCCGGCCCGAGTGGGGCAAGCTGAGCCCATGCCGGAGGAGGTACTGAGCGCCCCGCGGTCATCACCGGCGAACAGGCCGTCACGGACGGGGTGGTGGTCATCGGCGACCGCACCGTGGACTGGGCCGGCGCGGCGCCGGACCTGCCGGCCGAGTACCGCGCGCTGCCGCGGACGGATTACCCGGGCTCGACGATCATGCCGGGGCTGATCGACAGCCACGTCCATCTCGGCTTCGACGGCGGGCCGCATCCGGCCGCGCGGATGCGGGCCGAGACCGACGAGCAGCAGCTGGTGCTGATGCTGCGCAACGCGCGGGACCTGCTCGGCGTGGGCGTGACCACCGCCCGCGACCTGGGCGCGCGGGCCTATCTGGACGTGGTCGTGCGGGATGCCATCGCCGCGGGCCTGGCCCGGGGCCCGCGGATGGTGGTGGCCGGCCCGCCCGGTCACCGTCACCGGCGGGCACTGCTGGTTCATGGGCGGCGAAGCCGACAGCGAGGACGACCTGCGCCGCATCGTCCGCACCCACCACAAGCACGGCGCCGACCTGATCAAGGTCATGGCCACCGGCGGGTTCATGACGAAGGGGTCGGCGCCCTGGTACGCCCAGTTCACCGCGGAGCAGCTGGCCGTGATCGTGGCCGAGGCCAGCCGGGTCGACAAGCCGGTCGCCGCGCACGCCCACGGCCGCGACGGCATCCGGCGCGCGGTCGAGGCCGGGGTGACCACGATCGAGCACTGCTCCTGGGTGACCGAGACCAACGAGCGGCACTTCGACGAGCGCCTCGCCGCCCGGATGGCGGAGCGGGGCATCGTCGTCTGCCCGACCATCAACGTGAACGCGCCGTACGTCGCCGAGCTGACCGGCATCACGGTGGGCGAGAACGTCAGGCAGATGCACGACATGGGCGTCCGGATCATCGCGGGCACGGACGCGGGCATCGACAACACCCCGCACCACCAGTACGCCGGCGGCCTGGAGACATGGTGACGCTGCTGGGCTTCCGGCCTTCCGAGGTGATCGCGATGGCGACCACCGAGGCCGCGGCGGCGCTCGGCGTCGGCGCGATCACCGGCCGCCTGCGCCGGGCTACGACGCGGACCTCATCGTGGTGGACGGCGATCCGCTCGCGACATCGCGGCCCTCGGCCGGCTGCGCCGCGTCGTCGCCCGCGGTCGCGACTACGTGCCCGACAGCGGCCGTTTCGACGTCAGCGCGCCCGGCACCCCGTTCGCCGACCCCGAGCACCCCGTCGACCTCCGGCTGCTCACCGAGGCGACCCGGCGGCGCCAGGCCTAGCCGTGGCGTGTCAGGATGGCGGCATGGCCGATCCGCGTGCGGGGCAGCCCGCTGCTGCCGAAGACCTCGTCGACGTCGCCAAGCTGGTCACCGCGTACTACGCGGTGCATCCCGACCCCGGGGACGCGGCACAGCGGGTGTCGTTCGGGACCTCCGGGCACCGGGGGTCGGCGTTCACCGCGACGTTCAACGAGGACCATATCCTGGCCACCACCCAGGCCATCTGCGAGTACCGGGCCGCGCACGGGATCGACGGGCCGCTGTACCTGGGCGCCGACACGCACGCGCTATCCGAGCCGGCCCAGGTCAGCGCGCTGGAGGTGCTCGCCGCCAACGGCGTGCAGGTAATGATCGACGCCCGCGGCGGGTACACGCCGACGCCGTCGGTGTCCCTCGCGATCCTGGCGCACAACGCCGGGCCCGGGCCGCGCGCCGACGGGATCGTGGTCACGCCCTCGCACAACCCGCCGCCCGACGGCGGCTTCAAGTACAACCCGCCGGACGGCGGGCCGGCCGGCACCGACATCACCAGGGAGATCCAGGACCGGGCCAACGACCTGCTGGCCGACGGGCTGAAGGGCGTGCGCCGGATCCCGTACGCCCGGGCGGCCGCGGCCGACACCACCGGGAAGTACGACTTCCTGGCCAGCTACCTGTCGGCCCTTCCCGAGGTGATAGACCTGCCCGCCATCAGGGCCGCCGGGGTGCGCATCGGCGCCGACCCGCTCGGCGGGGCCAGCGTGGCCTACTGGGGCGAGATCGCCGGCTACTACGACCTGGACCTGACCGTGGTCAACCCCGACGTCGACCCGACGTTCCGGTTCATGACGCTGGACTGGGACGGCAAGATCCGGATGGACTGCTCGTCGCCGTACGCCATGGCCAGCCTGATCGCCCGCCAGCACGAGTTCACCGTCGCGACCGGGAACGACACCGACGCCGACCGGCACGGCATCGTCACCCCCGACGGCGGGCTGATGAACCCCAACCACTACCTCGCCGTCGCCATCGACTACCTGTACCAGGTCCGGACGACTGGCCGGCCGGCGCCGCGGTCGGGAAGACGCTGGTCAGCTCGTCGATGATCGACCGGGTGACCGAAGGCCTGGGCCGGGCGCTGCTGGAGGTGCCGGTCGGGTTCAAGTGGTTCGTGCCCGGCCTGCTGGACGGGTCGGTGGCCTTCGGCGGCGAGGAGAGCGCGGGGGCGTCGTTCCTGCGCCGCGACGGCTCGGTGTGGACGACGGACAAGGACGGGATCATCATGGCCCTGCTGGCCGCCGAGATCACCGCCGTGACCGGCTACTCGCCGTCGGAGCAGTACCAGGACCTGACCGAACACTTCGGGAACCCCGTCTACGCGCGCATCGACACCCCGGCGACCCGGGAGCAGAAGGCGCGCTGGCCCGGCTGTCGCCGGAGCAGGTCTCGGCGAGCGAGCTCGCCGGCGAGCCGATCATCGCGGCGCTGACCACCGCGCCCGGCAACGGGGCGCCGATCGGCGGGCTCAAGGTGGTGGCCGCGTCGGGCTGGTTCGCCGCCCGGCCGTCGGGCACCGAGGACGTCTACAAGCTGTACGCCGAGTCGTTCCGCGGGCCCGAGCACCTGGCCGCCATCCAGGACCAGGCCCGGGAGATCATCGCCGCCGCCATCGGCTGAGCCGCCCGGTCAGCGGGCGCGGCGCCAGATGACCGACTCCCAGGGCCGCAGCTTCAGGTCGGGCGGCGGCCGGAGCGGGCCCTGCTCGGGCAGGTTGGTCAGGACGACGGCGGCGTCTGCCCAGTCGCTGTCCAGCGGCAGGGCCGCGCCGACCGCGTCCGCGGAGAAGTTCGCGGCGACCAGCAGCTCGGCGTCGGGGCCGCGGCGCAGGAAGGCCCAGATCGCCGGGTGGTCGGGCAGCAGCAGCTCGAAGTCGCCGTCGGTGACCACCGGGTCGGCGTGGCGGAGGTCGATGAGCTGGCGGTAGTGCTCGAACACCGAGCCGGGCTGGCCGACCTCGGCGGCCGCGTTGACCTCGGTGTAGTCGGGGTTGATCGCGATCCAGGGGGTGCCGGCGGTGAACCCGGCCGTGGGCGAGGCGTCCCACTGCACCGGGGTGCGGCCCTGGTCGCGGCTCATCTTGCCCATGGCCCGCAGCAGCGCGGCCAGGTCGACGTCGCCGCGCGCGGCCGCCTGCGCGTAGTAGTTGAGCGCCTGGATGTCCCGGAAGTCGCCGATGGCGGCGAACGGCGCGTTGGCCATCCCCAGCTCGTCGCCCTGGTACACGTACGGGGTGCCCTGGTGCAGGTGCAGGACGGTGGCCAGCGTCTTGGCCGAGGCCACCCGGTGCGCGCCGTCGTCGCCGAACCGCGACACCGAACGGGGCTGGTCGTGGTTGCCCCAGTACAGCGAGTTCCAGCCGCGCCCGGCCAGGCCCGCCTGCCAGGCCGCCATCGACGCCTTCAGGTCGGGCAGCTGCAGCGGGCGCAGGTCGTACTTGTCCGCGCCTTGTCCAGCCGGACGTGCTCGAACTGGAAGACCATGTTGAGCTCGCGGCGTTCGGGGTCGGTGAACAGGATGGCCTCGGGAATGGTGACGCCCGGCATCTCGCCCACGGTGAGCACGTGGCGCCGGGCGGCCGGCGAAGACCTCGCGGTACATCTCCTGCAGGAACTCGTGGTTGCGCGGGCCGCAGGTGAAGTACGGCTCGCCGGGCCCGTAGCGCGACCCGGGCCGGGGCACGGTGTCGGGCAGCGACGTGTCCTTGCTGATCATGTTGATGACGTCCATCCGGAACCCGTCCACGCCGCGGTCCAGCCACCACCGCATCATGGCGAAGACCGCCTGGCGGACCTCGGGATTCTCCCAGTTCAGGTCGGGCTGCTTGGGGGAGAAGATGTGCAGGTAGTACTGGCCGGTTGCCTCGTCCCAGGTCCAGGCCGGGCCGGAGAAGTGCGACTCCCAGTTGGTCGGCTCGGCGCCCGGGCGTCCCCGGGGTCGCGCCCGGGCGGGCGTCGCGCCACCAGTACCAGTCCCGCTTGGGGTTGTCCCGGCTGGAGCGGGACTCGATGAACCAGGGGTGCTCGTCGGAGGTGTGGTTGACCACCAGGTCCATGACCAGCCGCATGCCGCGGGCGTGCAGTTCGGCGACCAGCTCGTCCAGGTCGGCGAGCGTCCCGAACAGCGGGTCGATGTCGGTGGTAGTCGCTGATGTCATAGCCGTTGTCGTCCATCGGCGACCGGTAGACCGGGGACAGCCAGACCACGTCCACGCCCAGGCGCTGCAGGTGGTCCAGGTGGGCCAGCACGCCCCGCAGGTCGCCGACGCCGTCCCCGTCGGAGTCGGCGAAGCTCCTCGGGTACACCTGGTAGACGACCCACCGCCGCCACTGGTCATCGGGCATGGCGGCCTACAGGCCCATGTCGCCGAGTTCCTTGTACAGGTCGGCCCGCGGATGGCCCGGGCCGACCTGGAGCTCCTGGCCCGTTGTCCCGCCCGGGCTGGCCGGGGGCCTCGCCGCGCGGCGACCGGGCGGCTGCCGCGCCGGGTGCGGAAGATCCAGCCGCAGGCCATCCCGCCGATCAGGCCGCCCAGGTGGCCGATCCAGCTCACGCCGGGAGTGCCCGGTATGGCCACGGTCAGGATGTAGGCGTAGGACAGCCCGATGACCACCGCGGCGAGCGCGTCGATCAGGTTCCTGTCGATGATCCCGCGGGTCAGGACATAGCCGAAGTAGCCGAAGATCAGGCCGCTGGCGCCCACGGTGAGCTCGTTATTGCTCTGGAACAGCCAGACCGCCAGGCCGCTGGTGATCGCGACGATCACCGTCACGCCGAGGAACTTGACCACGCCGCGGTAGGCGGCGAGCAGGCCGAAGACGAACAGCGGCCCGGAGTTCCCCTCGATGTGATCCCAGGAGAAATGCAGGAACGGCGCGATGAAGATGTCGCCCAGGTGCCCGAGGCTGCGCGGCAGGATCCCGTAGCTGGCGTCGAGCTGGTAGTGGTCGGCCCAGTTCGCGACCTGGAGGACCCAGATCAGCGCGATGAACCCGACCATCAGGAAGAACGCCTTCCTGGCCTCGTCCACGTCGATCTCGGCCGCCCGGCGGCGGCGGCCCCGGCCGCGGGCGCCCTCGGGAGCCGTTCCGGAACTGGGACTCGTCATGCTCCCATTGTCCACCAGCTTTCCTGTGACGGGGCTGGTCCGCCGATCCGATTTAGCTGGCTGTCCGCCCCCTCACGTATTAGCACGGGTTCGCGTTCCATCCCTGAGCTGGGTACATGATTGACCGGACGTACAGTTGCCTCAGTGGCATCATCGTCCGCAGCTGGGGTAGTGCCCTGGCGGCGGGCGGTGGGTTGCGGAGGTGGCGGTGGCTGCTGTGGTGTTCGGGCCGGGCGGGGCACGTCACTGGCCCCGTCGCCGTACGGCCCTGGTGCTCGGGGCAGGCGGCGTCCTCGGCGCGGCCTGGATGACCGGCGCCCTGGCCAGCCTGGCGGACCGGCTGCCGTGCGCCCTCGGCGACGTCGACCTCGTCATCGGGACCAGCGCGGGCAGCGTGCTGGCCGCCGCGCTGCGCTGCCGCGCGCCGTTCGAGGAGATGGTGGCCTGGCAGCGCGGCCAGGTCACGGGCCTCCTGGGCGAATCCGTCGCGCTGGCCGCCCAGGACGGCCCGCTGCCGCCGCTGCCCCGCCTGCGCTTCGGCTCGGTGCCGCTCGCGCGGGCGGCCCTGCTCACGCCGCACCGGGTGCCGCCGTGGGTGGCCGCGAGCGCCTGGCTGCCCCACGGCCGCGGCCGGCACACGGCGGTCCGGTCCCTGGTCAGCGGGCTGCAGCAGGGCCGGGCGGCCGGCCCCGCTGGGTCGACGACCACACGTGGATCGCCGCGGTGGACTACGACACCGGACAGCGGGTGCTGTTCGGGCGGGAAGGCGCCCCGCGCGCCTCGCTGCCCGACGCCGTGATCGCCTCCTGCTCCATTCCGGGCTGGTACGAGCCGGCGATCATCGGCGGCCGGCGCTACGTCGACGGCGGCGTCCGGTCCGTGACCTCACTGGACATGCTGGGCGGCACGGACGTGCAGGACGTCTATGCGCTCGCGCCGACGGCCAGCACCGAGCCCGACCATCCGCTCCAGCCCCACCTGCGGATGGAGCGCCGGCTCCGGCAGGTCTCACCCTCGCCCTGGTCCGGCAGGCCAAGGCGCTGGCCGCGCGGGGCAAGCGGGTGGCCGTGCTGACACCGGGTCCCCGGGACCTGGCCGCGATGGGGATGAACCTCATGGACGCCAGGCGCAGGCAGGCCGTGCTGGAACTGTCCTTCCGGACCTCGGCCGACGCGCTGGACGAGCTGGACGGCGACCGCCCCGCGGGCGGCGTGACCGCCGCGCCGGGGTTAGTGCTCGAGCGCGGCGTCGAGGGTGATGTCCACCCCGGTGAGCGCCTTGCTGACCGGGCAGCTGGCCTTCGCGTCCTGGGCCACCTTGGCGAACTGGGCGTCGTCCAGGCCGTCGACCTCACCCCGGACGGTGAGCTTGATGCCGGTCAGCCGGAACCCGCCCGCCGGGTCGGGCCCGAGCGACACGTCGGCCTGCACGTCCAGCGCCTGCGGCGTCCCGCCCGCCTGGCCGATCAGCGCGGACAGCTGCATGGCGTAGCACGCGGAGTGGGCCGCGGCGATGAGCTCCTCGGGGCTGGTGTACCCGCCGGCCTCGTCGGCGGCCCGCCGGGGGAACGACACCTCGTAGGTGCCGATCTTGGAGCTCGTCAGCTCGACGAGGCCCTTGCCCTGCTCCAGGGTCCCGGTCCAGGCGGTGCGTGCGGTTCGCGTGGGCATCGGCTCTCCTCATCCGGTTCGGATCAAGCATCAGTGCTCACCCTAGTACGACGGTGCTCAGGCGTCCGGGAGGGCCAGGGCGGCCAGGGCCTGCCGGGCGGCGGCGATCCGCTCGGCGTCCCACTCCACCGCGGGGTCCGGCTCGAGGAACGCCGACGCGAGGCCGCCCAGGCCCAGCGCCTGCAGCGCCCACCCACTCGCCCTGGGCGCTCGCACCGAACGGGCTGGCCTCGATCCGCTGCTCGGCGACCTCCGGGGAGGACAAGGCCATGACGACCAGCCCGCGCATGGTGGCGCTGAGCAGCGTGGCCAGGGTCTCGAACGTGATCCCGGACCCGGGCCGCAGCCGGTAGCCGAATAGAGCCGTCAGCTGCCGCCAGGCCTGCGCGAACCCCGCGTTGTGGGCCTGTTCGGACTGCGCCAGCGCGCTCTGCACCTGGTCCCGCAGCGCCCCGTCGGCCAGGCTCATGAACGTCGCGTGCAGGGCGATGTAGGTCCGCCAGCCCGGCGAGCCCAGCATGGTCTGGAAGTCCAGCAGCGACAGCTGCCGGAACAGCTCCAGGAGCAGGCGGTAGCGGAGCTCGGGGGTCTCCAGCCAGTCCGGGCGGGCCGCCGCGATCTGCCTCATCAGCGCCAGCTCGTCCGTCGACGATCGTCGGAGTGGCGTCCCTGGCCAGCTGCTGGACTAGATTGCTGAAGAACAGGTCCTTGTACGGCCAGCGGCGGTAGACCGCGCTGCGTGATACGCCCGCGTCCCGGATGATGTCCTCGAAGCTGATGTGGTCCAGGCTCACCGTCAGTCCCGTGCGGCTCACCATGGCCACGGCGGCCCGGAGCATGCGCCGCTCGGTCTCCTGATCAGACAGCCGGCGCCCCCGGCGCGCCAGGCCGGTCGGGGCCAGCGCCCCGCTGCTCACCGGCACGATCCCCTCGTCATCCGCCCATCCCCTTGTCATCCGCACCAACCCCTTGTCATCCGCGCCATCCCCTCGTCATTAGCGCCCTGTCCTGCCGTTGGCGCCGCCGTCCCCTTCGCCTTCGCGCCTTGGGAGACCTTGGGACTTTGGACTCTATGTCTCAAGTTCTGTATCTCTTATTTTAGCACATGACGGAACGGGCCGGGCCGCGAGAACAGCCCGGGACAGCCGGGCTGGACAGCGGAGACGCCGGTCAGCCGGGACGGAGGACACGATGACGATCTGGCCATTGGATGCAGGCCGCCTCCGGGCCATGTACACGGGAGCCCGGGGCGGCGCGACCGCGCGCCGTTTCTCCCGCCTGTGGGCGGCGGTATTCAGCCGGGGACTGATGCCGGAGCGCTGGGTGACCCTCGAGGTGCCCGGGCGCCGTTCCGGAAAGCTGACCCGGTTCCCGCTGGGCATGGCCGACCTGTCCGGCCAGTGGTACCTGGTCCCGATGCTCGGTGAGCGGTGCAACTGGGTGCAGAACGTGCGGGCCGCTGGCGGGCGGGTCACGCTACGGCACGGGCGGCCCGTCCCCTGCCGCCTGGTCGAAGTCCCGGTCGCCGAGCGCGCCCCGATCATCCGGCGCTACCTGCAGAAAGTCCCGGAGCACGACCGCACATCCCGGTCGGCCGGCATGTGCCGATGGCCGATTTCGCGGCCATCGCCCCGCGCTACCCGGTCTTCCGGGTCGGCGCGGCGGAAACGCCTGCCCGCAACCCGCACGGCACATCGCCGCGGAGGCGTCACTGGTGGCGCCCGATTCTCGCCTGCACCGGCGCACTGGTCGTGCTCATCATCGTGGGGATCGGCGCGTTCATCAAGCTCCAGCCGACCCTCGCGCCGCTGGCACTGCCCGCGGCGGCCGCCAACGCACCCGCCGACCTCGCTCGACGGGACGTGGCACGTGGCGGCCGGGTCGGCCGCGGGCTTCCGGGTCCGGGGAAAGCTTCCTGTGGTTCGGCAACGACGTGGTGGGCCGGACCACCGCCGTGACCGGCACCGCGGTCATCTCGGGCCAGCAGGTCACGGAGGCGAGCTTCCGCGTCGATCTCACCGCCATCACGGTGAACGGCAAGCCGCAGCCACAGATCGCGCGCAGTCTCGGCACGAAGACCTACCTGGAAGCCACCATCACCCTGGCCGGACCGGTAACGCTGGATCCGGCGTTCGCGTCGGGCGCGACGCTCAGGGTCATGGCCAGCGCCCGGCTCACCCTGCACGGGGTCTCCCGTCTGGTCACATTTCCCCTCTCCGGGCGCCGGGACGGATCGGCACTGCAGCTCACCGGGACCATTCCGGTTGCCTTCTCCGCCTGGGGCATCATCGAGCCAGCCGGTTCCCTCGGCACGCTGGCCGACCGCGGCGCGGCAGAGTTCCTGCTCGTCCTGCGCCAGCTGTGAGCACCTGCGATGCTCGGGCGGCCGACCGGATAACAGCGAAGTGCAGGCCGTCGCGGGGTCGGAGCCTTCGGTCACGCCGAACATCACACTATGCACTGCAGCCCTGTTCAGCCCCTCTCGTAACAGGTTCAGTGATCGAATATCTATTTGAATGTGACACTCTAACGGCTCTTATAGGTAGAGTGCCACACTCACTGGTTGGAGGGAGAGCGCCCGGGCCGGGAAATCGCTCGTTTCAGGGAGCGCGGGGGCTTAGCGTAGGGCGCGTGCTGGACCGGGGGCAGGTGGCTGAGTTCGCCGAGCGCGGGCTTCCTGCTGCTGCCGCGGGTGGTCCCGCCGGATGTGGTGGCCGCCGCGTCGGCGGCCATCGACGAGCTGATCAAGCGCGACCCGCCCGGCCCGGACGTACGGGGACCGTACAACTACTTTCCCGAGGCCGCGCAGGCACCGGCCCTGGCCGCGCTGCTGACCGGCAGCCCGGCGTTCGGGCTGGCCGAGTCGCTGACCGGGCCGGGGACGCTGGAGCAGCCGTGGCAGGTGCAGGTGGCGCTGAACATCCCGCCGTTCCCGCACCGGCCGGGCATGCATCACATCGACGGCGCTCCGGCCGGGCCCGACGGCAGGCCCGGGACGTTCACCATGCTCGCCGGGGTGCTGATGTCCGATCAGCGCGCACAGGACGCCGGGAACCTGTGGGTATGGCCGGGCACCCACCTGACCCACGCGGAGTACTTCCGCGAGCACGGGCCCGATGCCTTCTTCGCCACGAGCGGCTACCCGCCGATCCCGCTGCCTGAACCGGAGCAGATCACCGGCCAGGCCGGGGACCTGCTGCTCGCGCATTACCTGCTCGGCCACAACATCGGCGGCAACACCTCGCCGGCGGTCCGGCGCGCCGTCTACTTCCGGATCAAGCGGGCCGGGCACGATTCCCGCTGGCGCGAGTTCCTCGCAGATCCCTGGCTGGACTACGACGCCGTCCGCGAGCCGCTGGGTGAGGACGGCGGGGAATACAGCCCCGGCTGGTAGCCTTGCAAGTCATGGCGGCGGTTTTCGCCGCCCCTCCCGCGGGCGAGCAGCCCGCCGGTCGCTGTGCGAGCAGTTCGGCTAGATCAGCCGTTGCCGTTGTCATTGACATCTGTCGAGCATGCGACCCCCGAACCATCGATGGAGTCTTCTGCATGCCCCACAGTTCCAGGCGTCCGCGCGCGTCTTCCGACCGTCTACGCGCCGAGGCGGCGAGCGCACCACCAAGCGCCGCGCCCCGGCCGGGGCCAAGCACCCCGGGACCCAGCCGCGCCGCGTTGCAACCGCAGTCCGAGCTTGATCTCGGCCTGGATGCCGCCGCCGCGGCACCGCAGCCGACGCCGGCCACGTTCGCCGAGCTCGGCCTGGACGGCCGGCTGGTCCGCGCGCTCGCGGCGCGTAACATCCGCGAGCCGTTCGCCATCCAGGCCCGGGCCCTTCCCGATGCGCTGGCCGGCCGCGACGTGCTGGGCCGCGCCCAGACCGGGTCGGGCAAGACGCTGGCCTTCGGCCTTCCGCTGCTGACCCGGCTCGCGGCCAGCACGGACCGCGCCGCGAGAAGGCACCCCGCGGCCTGGTCCTCGTCCCGACCCGCGAACTCGCCCAGCAGGTCGCCGACGTGCTCGCACCGCTGGGCCGCCGCGTCGGCGTGAGCATCACCACGGTCTACGGCGGCGTATCGATCGGCAGGCAGATCGCCCGCGTGCGGGACGCCGACATCGTGGTGGCCACGCCAGGCCGCTCATCGACCTGCTCGAGCGGCAGCCTGCACGCTCTCCGATATCCAGGTCACCGTGCTCGACGAGGCGGACCACATGGCCGACCTGGGCTTCATGCCCGCGGTCACCCGCATTCTCGACGCGACGCCCGCGGGCGGCCAGCGGATGTTCTTCTCCGCCACCCTGGACCGCGGCGTCGGCCAGCTGGTGACCAGCTATATCCATGACCCCGCGCTGCACGCGGTCACCTCCTCGGCGGACTCCGGACCCGCCGAGCACCGGGTGCTGGTCCTGTCCGCGCAGGACAAGGTGCCGGTCGCGGCGGAGATCGCCAGCCGGCCGGGACGGACGCTGTTCTTTGTGCGCACCAAGCACGGCGCGGACCGGCTGGCAAACAGCTATCCCGGGCCGGCGTCGACGCCGCGGCCATCCACGGCGACCGCAACCAGAACCAGCGGCAGCGGGCCCTGGACGCGTTCACCGCCGGGCATCCCCGGGTCCTGGTCGCCACCGACGTCGCGGCCCGCGGCATCCACGTGGACGACGTTGACCTGGTGGTGCAGTTCGACCCGCCCAACGACCACAAGGATTACCTGCACCGCTCGGGCCGCACGGCCCGGGCCGGAGCCACCGGCATGGTCATCGCGCTGGTCGAGCGCGGCCAGGTCCGTGATCTCCAGCGGCTGCACGACGCGGCGGGCGTCACCGCGGCCAGCGATGAGGTCGCCACCGGACATCACGTGGTCCGGCAGATCGCCACGTCGGGTACGCCCGTCCCGCCGCCGCCGGCGGCACGCTCGGCCGGCCAGGCGGCCCCGGCCGCCACTCCGGGAGCGGCCGCCGCGCGCCGCCGTCCGGCGGCCGGCGCCCGTGACGGTTTCGCCCGCGGCACCGCCAAGCCAGCCCGCCGGCCCCAGACGCGCACCAGGCCCCGTACGCCAAGAGGTCTGCCTGAGCCACCGCGGCCCTGCCGGCCCGGGAACGAGCAGGCTGGCGCCGGGCCGCATTTCACGTCTGCTTGCGGCAGGTATTAAGACATCCCGACTAAGTTAATTGCGTCGGCACTGATTGAGCGCGCGTGCAGGGCTCAGCCAGCCGCGCCGGGAGCTCGCGCACGCACGGCAGCTTCCCGCTACGGGAGGGACGCATCGTGCCGTCCGCTTCACCTCGGCCGCCGCGCGGGTCACCGCTACAAGTGGATCGCGCTGTCCAACACGACGCTCGGCATGCTGATGGCCACGGTCAACTCGTCCATCATGCTGATCGCCCTGCCGGACATCTTCCGCGGCATCGGCGTCAACCCGCTGCAGCCGGGCAACACCACCCTGCTGCTGTGGCTGCTGATGGGGTACCTGGTGGTCACCGCCGTGCTGGTGGTCAGCTTCGGGCGGCTAGGCGACATGTTCGGCCGGGTCCGGATGTTCAACCTCGGGTTCGCGATCTTCGCCGCGTTCTCCGTGCTGCTGTCGCTGACCTGGCTGCACGGCACCGCCGCCGCCTGGTGGCTGATCGGGATGCGGATCCGCCAGGCCGTCGGCGGGGCGATGCTCATGGCCAACTCGAGCGCGATCTTGACCGACGCGTTCCCGGCCAACGAGCGCGGGCTGGCCCTGGGGCTGAACCAGGTGGCCGGGATCGCGGGCTCGTTCATCGGCCTGGTGCTCGGCGGCCTGCTCGGCCCGGTCAGCTGGCGCTACGTCTTCCTGGTCTCGGTCCCGTTCGGGGTCCTCGGCACGGTCTGGTCCTACCTCAAGCTGCGTGAGCTCGGCGTCCGCCGCCCCGCCTCGCTCGACTGGTGGGGCAACCTGACGTTCGCCGCGGGGCTGATCGCGGTCCTGGTCGGGATCACCTACGGCATCCAGCCCTACGGCGGGCACACGATGGGCTGGACCAGCCCGCTGGTGCTGACGCTGATCTTCGGCGGCCTGGCCGTGCTCGCGCTCTTCTGCGTGATCGAGACGCGGGTGGCCGAGCCGATGTTCCAGCTCGCGCTGTTCCGGATCCGGCCGTTCACCGCGGGGAACCTGGCCAGCCTGCTGTCCGGCCTGGGCCGCGGCGGCCTGATGTTCATCCTGATCATCTGGCTGCAGGGCATCTACCTGCCGATCCACGGCTACAGCTTCGAGCGGACCCCGCTGTGGGCCGGGATCGCCATGCTCCCGCTGACCGTCGGCTTCCTCATCGCCGGCCCGGCCTCCGGCTGGCTGTCCGACCGGTTCGGCGCCCGGCCCGTTCGCCACCGGCGGCATGGTGGTGGCCGCGCTCTCGTTCGGCCTGCTCGAACTGCTCCCGGTGGACTTCGCCTACTGGCAGTTCGCCCTCATCCTGCTGCTGAACGGCATCGGCATGGGCCTGTTCGCCTCGCCCAACCGGGCCGGGATCATGAACAGCCTGCCGCCGGAGCGGCGCGGCGTCGGCGCGGGCATGAGCGCGACGTTCCAGAACTCGGCCATGGTCCTGTCCATCGGCATCTTCTTCACGCTGATCATCCTCGGCCTGGCCTCGTCGCTGCCCGCCACCCTCAGCCACGGCCTGATCGCCCAGGGCGTGCCGTCGGCCGACGCGGCCCGGCTGGCCGCGCTGCCGCCGGTGTCGATCATGTTCGCCGCGCTGCTCGGCTACAACCCGATCAGACCCTGCTGGGGCCCGCCCTCGGCAAGCTGCCCGCCAGCCACGCCGCGTACCTCACCGGCCACACTTCTTCCCGTCGCTGATCTCGGCGCCGTTCCAGCACGGCCTGGACATCGCGTTCGACTTCGCGATCGCGGCCTGCCTGGTCGCGGCGGTGGCCTCGCTGCTGCGGGGCCGCCGGTACGTGCACGAAGAGCACGGCCACGGCCGCGGCGAGCACGACCGCGGCGGGCACGACCCCGGCGGGCCACCGAGCCGGGCGAGCTGGTCAGGCCGTGACCACCTGGAAGGTGGCCAGGCTGGGATCGGCCGCGTAGGCGATCCGGCCGCCGTCGGCCGTCACCTCGCGCAGCGCCCCCACCGCATCGGCGGTGATGAGCTCGCCCGGGGCCAGCACCGGGACGCCGGGCGGGTACGGCGCGACGAGCTCCGCGCTGACCCGGCCGATCGCCGCGGCGGCGGTGACGGTCTCGTTCTTCGCGAAGAACGCCTCCCGGGGCGACAGGACCGTCTGCGGGCGCACCGTCCAGGCCGCCGCGGCGGCCGGCCGGCGCGGCTCGGCGCGGCGCCGCTCGATCGAGGCGATCAGCACCTCGGTGAACGCGGCGAGGCGCGCCTCGTCGTCGGCGATCGACGGGATCGGGATGACGGTGTCCCGGTCGCCCATCTCCACCGGCATGCCCGCGGCGATCAGGTCGGCCTCGACCAGGTTGCCGTTCGCCCCGGTGCCGGCCAGCAGCACCACGAGCTTGGCCGGGTCGACGCCGGGACCGTCGAGCACGTCGACGCCCGGCACCTCGCGCAGCCGCCGCCGGGCCGCGGCCACGCCGCGCAGCAGCCGGGCGCACAGCCGCGGCCCCTCCCGGGCCAGCAGCGCCCGCGCCGCGTCGATGCTGGCCAGGATCGAGCCGGCCGGGCTCGTGGTGTGGGTGGCCTCGAACGCCCGGTTCAGCCGGGCGGCGTCCAGGCGCTCGGTCCTGGCCAGCAGCAGCGCCCCCTGGGTGTAGGCGGGCAGCGTCTTGTGCGCGCTGGTCACCAGCGCGTCGGCGCCCGCCGCGATCGCGTGCGGCGGCAGGTCAGGATGGAAGCCGAGGTAGGCCGCCCAGGCCGCGTCGACGATCAGCGGCACCCCGGCCTCGTGCGCGGCCCGGGCGTGGCCCGCCAGGTCACCGGTGGTCCCGACGTAGGACGGGTCGCCGAGGATCACGCCGCAGGCCGCCGGGTGCGCGGCCAGCGTGTCGCGGACGGTCTGCACCGCGACCGCGGCGGGCAGCCCGGAGCGCGGATCGATGTCCGGCCGCACCCAGACCGGCCGCAGCCCGGCCAGCACCAGCCCGAGCAGCAGCGACCGGTGCAGGGTGCGGGTGATGATCACCTCCTGGCCGGGCTGGCCGATGGCCAGGCAGAACGCCTGGTTCCCGTGGGTCGATCCGGCCACCGAGAAGCGGCACCAGTCGGCGCCCCACAGCGCGGCCGCGCGGGCCTGCGCGTCGGCCAGCAGGTGGTCGGCGTGCTTGATCGCGTCGAGCCCGCCGTACAGCGGCGCGTCGCCCGCCACCACGGCGCCGGTCAGGTCCTGGCGCTGTTTGTGCCCCGGCGTGCTCATCGGCGTCAGCGTCCCGGCCGCCGCCCGCCCCGTCCAGTTCAGCCAGGCGGCCAGCAGGGGGGCGTCGGACGCCAGCCCGAGCGGGTCGCGCGGATCGAGCGGGACGGCCCGAGTTCCCGGCCCGGGCGCGCTCGTCGCCATCAGGCGCGCCGCGGGCTGAAGAAGATCACCGCGACACCGAGCGCGACGATGACGGCGCCCAGCCAGTCGTAGTTGTCCGGCCGGTGCCCGTCGATGCCCCAGCCCCAGAGCAGGCTCATGATGACGAACACGCCGCCGTAGGCGGCGTAGATCCGGCCGAAGTCGGCGGCGGACTGAAGGGTCGGGATGACCCCGTACCCGACCAGGATGACCGCGCCCGCCAGGCCGGCCAGGACGCGCCCTCGCGCAGCCACCGCCAGATCAGGTAGCCGCCGCCGATCTCCGCAAGGCCGGCGGCGGCGAACAACCCGATGCTGCGTATGACATTCATGGCCCGACCCTAGCGCCCGGGCCAGCGGCCAGGCCGGACCCCAGACCGCCACGCGCTGGGTCAGCCGGTCATGCCCTCTTCCGCCGCCGGATGATCACCGTCCCGGCGATCAGGACGCCGACGGCCACCGCCAGGGGCCAGCGGCGCTGCAGCGCCTGGCTCTGCCGGATCCGATCGGACAGCTCGGCGGCCCGGGCCCGGGCCCGGGCCTTCATATCGGCCCGGCCGGCCAGTTCGTCTATCGTCTCCCCGAGATGCTCCCGGGTCCACTCGATCCCCTGCTCGAGTTCCTGGGCGGTCATGCGTTGTCCCTTCGTTGATGTTCTGCGCATCGGCTCTGGCGATGATCGCGCAGGCTAGCAGGCATGCCGCGGCGGCCCGGGACCGCCACGCCGCAGGCCTGCGGATCCAGCCGGCGGTTTCAACGCGAAACACGCAGGGAAGGGAACTTCATGTCGCCGCTAGGGCCTGGTCCCAACGGATTCGCGTCCACCTGAGACCTGTACCATTGCGGACGAACGCGTCATAATTGGCACTACGTAGTCCCTACGTGGAGGTCGCACCTCTTGGCGAGCATGGCCCACCGCGTCGCAAAGGGCCTCGTCGGGGGATGCGCGCTTCTCCTCGGGGTCACCGTCACTGGGTGCGGCGCGCCGCAGTACACGTACGTGGCCAACTCCAGCCAGAGCACCTACTTCAAGGTCCCGCACGGCTGGCACCAGATCAACGGGAACGCGCTCCAGCACGCGATGGAAGAGGTGCTGGGCAGCGCGGGCGCCGGCTGGCAGGTCGCCTACGAGGCCGGCACGCAGCCCAACGCCAACGACTTCCTCTCCTTCGGCGCCGACCAGCCGTTCGTGTTCGCCGAGATCGGCACGCTCAGCTCGACCGCGAGCCAGGAGCTGTCCTACGACTCGCTGCGTGACTTCTTCCTCCCGGTCACCTCCACCGCCCGGCAGAGCGAGCCCACCGGGTTCCCGCTCACCGATTTCAAGCAGATCCGCGACGAGGTGCTCACGCCGGGCCTGGGGGTGCACGGGGTCCGGGAGACGTTCGACTACACCTACCAGGGTTCGACCGACACCTTCGACGAGATCGCGCTCACGAACGCGGAGCAGACCGTCGTCTACTTCCTTATGCTCCACTGCACCACGCAGCTGTTACAGCAATGATCAGACCGAGATCAACGACGTGATGTCGTCGTTTACCATCAGGAGCTCGTCATGAGGAACGCCCGCGCCGCCACCGGAATGCCGCCGGGCGGGCGGCCGAGGGACGAGGACCGGCAGACCCGCAAGCCGCTGGCCTTCTGGGACCGGATCAAGTTCCTGATCCTGCTCGGCGCGGTGTGGATCATCCTGGTCTGGTCCGTGATGGCGAACGACCCCCTCGTGGGGTTCTCGGACGCGGTACGGATCGAGGTACAGTCCGGCTGGTGGGTGTTCGTCCTGCTCGGCCTGGAGGTGCTCCGCCAGATCCACTTCCTGATCAGCGAGCACTCGCGGGGCTACAACCGGTTCTGGACCTGGGTGGTATTCGGGGGCATCGAGCGGGTCACCCACCGCCGGATCTCGGACTGGACCAGGTTCCGCGTGTCGCGGCTGCTGAAGTGGGTGTTCTGGATCGCCGTGGTCGCGGTGGTCACCGGGAAGATCATTCACACCACGCCCCTGCTCGCGCTGCTCAAAGGACCCGAGCTGATCTGGCACGTGCTGCCATACGTGCTGCAGGTCGCGTTCACGCTCTTGTTCGTGGTGCTCCAGTTCGTCGCCCTCTTCTGGTTCATGTCCCGGGGCGGAGTCGACGTGTACTACCCCGACGACATCAAGACCAGGTTCTCTGATGTCTGGGGTCAGGACCACGTGCTCGAGCGGGTCAAGGAGAACATCATCTTCCTCGAGAACCCGGAGATCGTGGAGGAAAAGGGCGGCTACGTGCCCGGCGGCCTGCTGCTGTGGGGTCCGCCCGGGACCGGCAAGACGCTGATGGCCGAGGCGGTCGCCGGCGAGACCGGCAAGCCTTACGTGTTCGTCGATCCTGGCGCGTTCATCAACATGTTCATGGGCGTCGGCATCCTCAAGGTGAAGTCGCTGTTCCGTAAGCTGCGCCGGCTCGCGCTGCGCTACGGCGGGGTGATCGTCTTCTTCGACGAGGCCGACTCGCTGGGCAACCGCGGCATGATGACCCAGGGCGTCCCCGGCGGCGGCGGGCGGGGTACCGCCTCGCCGGCGCCGTTCGCGGCCGCGGGCTGCCACGGCTTCTCCTACCTGTCGTCGGGGACCCAGTGGACGCTGACCCGGCAGGCCATGGCTTCGGATGTCGGGGACGAGCCGGACACCCGGCGCAGCAAGCAGATTATGGGCGGGATGATGGGCGGCGGTGGCGGCGGCATGGGGACGCTGCAGGCGCTGCTCACCGAGCTGTCCGGGCTGAAGAAGCCGCGCGGCCTGGTCAACCGGTACGTGCGGCGGATCTTCGGGATGCGGCCCAAGCCGCCGCCCAAGTACCGGATGCTGGTCATGATGGCCACCAACATGCCGTCGGCGCTGGACGAGGCGCTGCTGCGGCCGGGCCGCATCGACCGCATCTACAAGGTCGGCTACCCGTCCAAGGCGGGCCGCATCCGCACCTACGAGGGGTACTTCGCCAAGGTCAAGCACGAGCTCACCGCCGAGAACCTCGACAAGCTGGCCACGATCACGCCCTACGCCACCGGCGCCACCATCAAGGACCTGGTCAACGAGTCGCTGATCACCGCGATCAGGAACGGCCGGGACGTCATCACCTGGCCGGACGTGATCAAGGCCAAGCAGCTCAAGGAGCTCGGCCCGCCCGAGGACGTGGAGTACATCGAGCGCGAGCGGCACGCGGTCGCGGTGCACGAGGCCTGCCACGCGCTGGTCGCCTTCCGCATGCGCCAGCACATGGAGATCGACATCGCCACCATCGAGAAGGGCGGCGACTATCTCGGGATGGTGGCGAGCATCCCGCCCGAGGACCAGTTCACCCGGTGGCGCAGCGAGTACGAGACCGACATCCTGGTCTCCCTGGCCTCGCTGGCGGGCGAGCGGATGTTCTTCGACCAGGACAGCTCGTCGGGGGTGTCCGGTGACCTGGAGTCCGCGACCACGGTCGCGTCCTTCATGGAGGGCTTCTGGGGCATGGGCACCACGGTGTCCTCCTACTCGACCGCCAAGCGGCTCGAGGTCGGGTCGCCCGGCGGCGGGCGCGGCGGCACGCTGAAGAAGGGCCAGGACCCGGAGGCCCAGGTCCGGCACGCGCTCGCGGACCGGATCGAGGACAAGCTGGCCACGCTGCTCGGCCGGACCGAGGAGATCATCAGGGAGAACCGGAACCAGGTCCTGGCCCTCGCGCACGCGCTGGAGAAGCACAAGACGCTCAGCGGCGAGGACGTCGTGGCCGTGCTGGAGCACAAGCGCGGCCCGGTGGTGGACGGCACGCCGTACGCGGACGAGTCGTTCCTGGCCGAGCTGACCGAGTACCACCAGGCCGCGGCGCGCGCGCACCGCGAGCACAGCCACGAGGAGCTGAACCTGCCGGTGCCCGCGAACGTCCAGCCCTGGTCGCTGCCGGTGG
Source organism: uncultured Actinomycetes bacterium (assembly GCA_963801155.1). Taxonomy (GTDB): domain Bacteria; phylum Actinomycetota; class Actinomycetes; order Streptosporangiales; family Streptosporangiaceae; genus Palsa-504. Next base: position 224,267 of record CAWDEB010000003.1, on the reverse strand, counting down.
CCATGGCCGACCCCGAGGCGCCGGGGCTGAACGGGCACAACCCGGCCAATCCGGGTGAGTCCTGACCGGCGAACCTGGCTGCGGGTACGCCAGGTGGCCAACCTGGTGAACGGCTCCACCCTGGCCGGGCTCGGCGTCGCCGCCCTCGGCGGCGCCGTGGTCGCCCGCAGCGTGGACGGGCTGTTCACCGGCACCGGGTACCGGCTGCCGGTGCCGCCCGCGCCGGCGTTCTGCCTGGGCAACGTGATCGTGGCCCGCGGCGACGGCATCGACCCCGGCTCGCCGGTGTTCCGGCACGAAGCCCGGCACGCCACCCAGTTCGCCTGGTGCGGCGGGGTGGTCATGATCCCGCTGTACCTCGCGGCGGCGGGCGTGTCCTGGGTACTGACCGGCGACTTCGGCGCGCGCAACGTGTTCGAGCGGCGGGCGGGCCTGGCCGACGGCGGTTACACGGACAAGCCGCTGCGGCCCGCCTTCCGCCGGGTCACGGTTTCGGGTTTCAGCGGCTCAGGCCGCCGAGCACCCGCTCGAGGGCGGCTTTCTCCCGGGCCAGCTTCAGCCGCACGTGACGAATCGAGCGCCAGCCCTTCCCGGTGAGCAGGAACTCGCCGTCGGCGGGCAGCGCGGCGATCCCGTTCATGATGGCCTGCGGGTCCCCCAGGTGCCGCTCCCGGGCCGGGCGGGCGTTGACGATGTCGGTGACCTCCCCGCTGCCCGGGTCGACGCCGGCCAGGTAGTGCGTGCCCGCCACGTTGGCCCAGATGGTGCCCGCCGACCAGGCCAGGTCGTTCAGGCCCTGGACGCGGGCGCCCGCGCTGCGGACGTGGATGACGTCCTGCGCGCCGAGGGTCTGCGGGTCGCGGCGGACCAGTTCGCTGCTCCCGTCGCTGGTCACCAGGTAATCGTCGGCGGCGCACAGGCCCCAGCCCTCACGGTTGTAAGGCACCCGCTCGATCAGCTCCAGGGTGGCCGCGTCCCACTTCAGCGCGGTCCGCTCCTGCCAGGTGAGCTGCCAGATGACATCGCCGACGCGGCAGATGCCCTCGGCGAAGTACTCCGCGGGCACCTCGGCGCGCTGCTCGGCCCGGCCGGCGCCCAGCGGGTAGCGGCACAGGGCCGAGACCCCGTACCGCCCGGTGGACTCGTACACCATCCCGTCGTCCGCGATCAGTCCCTGGGTAAACCCCCGCCCGGGATGCGCGACCCGCCGGATGACCTCCGCCCGCCAGGTTCTCAGCTGCCACCGCCTTGGTTGGTTCGGTACGGACAGCAAAGTTTTAGCAGCCGTACCGGTGGGATACTGGCGCGGGTGCGGGCCGATGAGGAGAGGGAACGGCTGCGGGAGACGTTTGACCAGGTGGCGGTCAGCTACGCGGCCCGGATCTGGCTGAGGAACTCGGCGTTGGAGGCGGTCTGGCGGGTCTTGTCCAGCAGGAGCTCGAGGGCCTGCTGCGGCTCGAGCGCGCCGAGCGCGCGGCGCAGCTGGCTGGCCGCCCGGTATTCGTCGGCGGGCATGAGCAGCTCATCGTGGCGGGTTCCGGACGGCATCGGGTCGATGGCCGGGAAGATGCGCTTCTCGGCCAGCTCGCGGCGCAGCCGCAGCTCCATGTTGCCGGTGCCCTTGAACTCCTCGAACAGGACGTCGTCCATCCGCGAGCCGGTGTCGACCAGCGCGGTGGACAAGATGGTGAGCGAGCCGCCGCCTTCGATGTTCCTGGCCGCGCCGAGGAACTGGCGGGGCGGCAGCAGGGCGGAGGCGGCGACGCCGCCCGCCAGGGTGCGGCTGCTGGCCGGGGCGGCCAGGTTGTAGGCGCGGCCCAGCCGGGTGATGGAGTCGAGCAGCACTACCACGTCGCCGCCCGTCTCGACCAGGCGCTTGGCGCGCTCGATGGCCAGTTCGGCGACCCTGATGTGATCCTCGGGGGCCTGGTCGAAGGTGGAGAAGACGACCTCGCCGCGAACCGACCGGCGCAGGTCGGTGACCTCTTCGGGCCGCTCGCCGACCAGGACCACCATCAGCTGCACCTCGGGATGACTGTTCGCGATCGAGGCGGCGATGGCCTGCAGGATCATCGTCTTGCCCGCCTTGGGCGCGGATACGATGAGGCCGCGCTGGCCCTTGCCGATCGGGGCCACGAGGTCGATGATCCGGGCGGTGTCGGACGGGTCCCCGTCCTCGAGCCGGAGGCGCTGCTGGGGGTACAGCGGGGTCAGGTCGTCGAAGTGCGGGCGGGCCCGGGCGAGCTCGGGCGGCATCCCGTTGACGGTGTCCACGCTGACCAGGGGGCGGTACCTGGCCCGGCCGCTGGCGGCGGACCGGGCCGTTCCTTCGATCCGGTCACCCTTCCTGAGCCCGTACTGCTTGATCTGGCCGGGCGATACGTAGACGTCGGCCGGGCTGGACCGGTAGCCGGCGGTGCGCACGAGAGCGTGCCCGTCGGTTTTGGGGTCGGTATCGACCAGGCCGGAGACCGGGACGGTCGCCGCGGGCTGGACGGCCCGGGACGGCGCAGCGGATTCTTGGATTGTCGTGGTCATAAATGGGTTTCCTTTCGGGGAAACGGCGAATCCGCGCATGCTGAAAGCGGTTATGGCGCGGCGCCGGGCGTAGAAGCGGAGGGGCGCTACCTGGGCAGATAAGCCATCACGGTGGAGCGGCAATCCGCTGGGAAAAGATGCTCAACGTCACTTCGACGGAGCCGGGAAACGTCACCCAAGAGGTGACTGTAACGGATAACAGCGCCGGCCGCTAGTTCATTCCGCGGCCGTCACGGCGGCGGCGCTGCGCGACGATCGTGTACTTGGGATCCCGGGCCGAGGCCATCCCGGCTTGGAAGATCCCGAACCTGGTCATGGCCGAGGCGGCGACCAGCGCGGCACCAGACAGCGCGGAGACGGCCCGGCTTCTCCCGCCGAGTACCGCGCCGGCCAGCGCGCCCGCGGTGAGGAACTCGGCCACGCGGAGGATCGTGCCCGTCGTCCCGGTCTCGTACGGTTCGGCCAGGCTCTGCTCGCCGGGTCTGGCCAGGCGGGCCAGCAGCTGCCGCTTGGCGATGAGTTCCACCGTGGCACCGAGCACGGCGAGGTCGCGGGCGGGTTCGGCCTCCGCGGGGTGGACCGCCAGCAGCCCGAGGCCGCCCGCGGCGCTGGCCGCCGAGCCGGCGAAGACGTACGGCATCTCCCGGTGGCCCTCATGCCAGGCCGGCACCGCGGTGTCGCAGATCAGCGCGGCGGTATAGGTCGCGACGCCCGGGCCGAGCAAGCCAGCGGCCAGGGTGGCGGCCCGCCCGGCCCCCGGCAGTATGCCGGTCACCTCGCAGACCGCGGCGGCCCCGGCCACCGGGCCGTACGCGGCCAGCAGCCAGGACCCGACGCTCATCGGCGAGCTGGGCTTGAACACCCGGAGCATGTTCACGAACCGCTCCGGCCGGCCCAGGTCATGGACCAGGGCGACGGCGGACAGGCTGATCGCGCCGAGCGCGCCGACCTTCCCCACCCGGGCGAGCTCGCGGTACCCGGACAGCTGGGCGCCGGCCGCCAGGACCGACGATGCTCCGGCCAGGCCGCCGAGGAAAAAGTAGCCGGGGACGTCCAGGGTCCGCCACACCGGTTCCTTGATCACCGGCCGGCCGTAATACGAGGAGAACTCCGCCTCCGGGACCATCGGCTGCTCGCCGCGGCGCCGCGCTCTGTTGCCTCGGGGGGAGCGATCCCCCCCAGACCCCCCCTGCTCCCGGGGGGACCCATCCCCCCGGACCCCCCTTGGGGGGGCATCCCCGGCCCCCGGCGGGACGCCTTGTGGTCAGTCTGCGCACGATTCCCTCACCTCCGGCGGCCCAGGCCCAGCGCGACGGCGGTGGCGGCCAGCCCGGCCGCGGCGATCGCGACATGCCGCCACATCTCCGGCAGGTCGCGGGTGGTGACCACCGGATCCGGCGGCAGGCCGTACACCTCGGGCTCGTCGAGCAGCAGGAAGAACGCCCCGCCGCCGCCGATGCCGTCGTCCGGGTCGTTCAGGTAGAGCTGCGCCTGGTCCTGGCCGGCCGCGCGCAGGTCCTCGACCCGCCGCTGGGCCCGCTCGCGCAGCTCGTCGAGCGGGCCGAACTGGATGGAATCCGTCGGGCAGGCCTTGGCGCAGGCGGGCTCCATCCCCGCGCCCAGGCGGTCGTAGCACAGCGTGCACTTGTGCGCCTGCCCGTCCTGCTCGCGCCGGTCGATGACCCCGAACGGGCAGGCCGGGACGCAGTAACCGCAGCCGTTGCACACGTCGTCCTGGACCACCACGGTGCCGAACTCCGTGCGGAACAGCGCGCCGGTCGGGCACACGTCCAGGCAGGCCGCCTCGGTGCAGTGCTTGCACACGTCGCTGGACATCAGCCAGCGCACGCCCTCGGCGCCGTCGCCGACCGCGCTGACCGGCTGCTCGATGAACGCGACGTGCCGCCAGGTCGACGCGCCGAGGCCGACGGTGTTGTCGTAGGACATGCCGGTCAGGCTCAGCCCGTCCTCGGGGACGGCGTTCCACTCCTTGCACGCCACCTCGCAGGCTTTGCAGCCGATGCAGATCGAGGTGTCGGTGAAGAAGCCCAGCCGCGGCGGATGCTCCAGGTAGCCGGCCCGGCTGGCCGGGTCAGCGCTCATCGCGGACCTCCGTGCCCGTCTCGTCGGTGATGCCCGCGCGCTGGTTGTACTCGCGCACCAGGCTGCGCAGCCCGGGGCCGCGCGGGCGGCGGCCGGGGCGGATGTCGCAGGCCATCGCCTTGACCTCCTGGATGTGCACGTTCGGGTCCAGGGACAGCGCGGCGAGTTCGTTGGCCGCGTCGCCGGTGACCAGCCCGTTCGGCCCCCAGTGGTAGGGCAGGCCGACCTGGTGCAGATGCCGCCCGCCGATGGTCAGGGTGCGCATCCGCGTGGTGACCAGTACCCGGGCCTCGATCGCGGTCCGGGCCGTGATGATCGTGGCCCAGCCCAGGTGCTCCAGGCCCCGCTCGGCGGCCAGTTCCGGTGACACCTCGCAGAAGAACTCCGGCTGCAGTTCGGACAGGTAGGGCAGGGTGCGGGACATGCCGCCCGCGGTGTGGTGCTCGGTCAGCCGGTAGGTGGTGGCCACGTAGGGGAACACCGACGAGCCCGGCTCGGTGCCGCTGGGCTGCAGCGGGTTCTCCTTGTGCCTGATGATCTCCCTGATCGGGTTGCGCTGCTGGCCGTACAGCGGGTTGCGGAACGGCGACTCCTGCGGCTCGTAGTGGGTGGGCAGCGGCCCGTCGGCCAGCCCGGCCGGGGCGTACAGCCAGGCCTTGCCGTCGTTCTGCATGATGAACGGGTCGATCCCGGAGATCGCGTCGACCCCGGTCGCGCCGTCGGGCGGCCGGTAGGAGGGCGGCCGGGTGGCCGGGAAGTCCGGCACGTCGTGCCCGGTCCACTTCCCGGCCTCGGCGTCCCACCAGACATAGGCTTTGCGCTCGCTCCACGGCTTGCCGTCCGGGTCGGCCGAGGCCCGGTTGTACAGGATCCGCCGGTTGGCGGGCCAGGCCCAGCCCCACTCGGGCGCGACCCAGCTCTGCTCAGAACCGGGCTTGCGCCGGGCCGTCTGGTTGACCCCGCCGGCGTAGCACGCCGCTGTAGATCCAGCATCCGCAGGCCGTCGACCCGTCGTCCTTGAGCTGCGCGAACCCGGACAGCGGCTGGCCGTCGGCGTCCCAGCCGTTGATCTCGGCCAGCACCGCCTCGGCCGACGGCTCGGCCAGCGGCCCTGCCGGGGTAGTCCCAGGTCAGGTCCAGGACCGGCCGGTCCAGGTCCTCGGTGGAGGCGGCCAGCTTCTCCCGGATGCGCCGGCCCAGGTGGTAGGTGAACCACAGGTCGCTGCGCGCATCGCCGGCGGGGGCACCGCCTCGTGGTGCCACTGCAGCATCCGCTGGGTGTTGGTGAAGCTGCCCGCCTTCTCGGTGTGCGCCGCCGCGGGCAGGAAGAACACCTCGGTCTTGATGTCTTCGGTGCGCATCTCCCCGGTCTCGATCTCGGGGCCGTCCTGCCACCAGGTCGCGCTCTCGATCATCGTCATGTCCCGGACGACCAGCCAGTCGAGGTTGGCCATGCCGAGCCGCTGCATGCGGGCGTTGGCCGAGCCGACGGCCGGGTTCTGGCCGAACAGGAAGTAGCCTTTACACCTCCCGTTCAGTTGCTCCAGCACGGTCACGTAGGTGCTGTGGTCGCCGGTCAGCCGGGGCAGGTAGTCGAAGCAGAAGCCGTTCTCCGCCGTCGCGGCCGGGCCCCAGTACGCCTTGAGCAGGCTGACCATGTAGGCCCGGCTGTTGGCCCAGAAGCCCTTGGTCATGGTGATGTCGCCGAGGTAGGCGTCCAGGTCCTGGTGCTGGCCCGCGTCCGGCATCGGCAGGTAGCCGGGCAGCAGGTCGAACAGGGTGGGGATGTCGGTCGAGCCCTGGATGGACGCGTGGCCGCGCAGGGCCAGGATGCCGCCGCCCGGGCGGCCCATGTTGCCCAGCAGGGCCTGCAGGATCGCGGCGGTGCGGACGTACTGCACGCCCACGGTGTGCTGGGTCCAGCCGACGCTGTAGACCACCGCGGTGGTGCGGTCCCGGCCGGAGTTCGAGGTGAGCAGCTCGCAGATCCGCGCGAACGTCTCCGGCGGCACGCCGCAGGCCTGCTCGACGACCTCCGGGGTGTACCGCGCGAAGTGGCGCTTGAGGACCTGGAAGACGCAGCGCGGGTGCTCGAGGGACTCGGCCACCTGCGGCGTGCCGGAGGTACCGGGGCCCGCGGCGCTGTCACCACGTCCCGTTAGGTCATAAGGCGTACCACGGGAACCGGCCGCGGCCCGCACCATGGCACCGGAGTAACTCCAGGCGGACTTGTCATAGCGGTGACCCTCGGCGTCGAGCCCGGCGAAGATGCCGTCCAGGTCCTCGGTGTCGGCGAAATCCTCGCTGAGGATGACCGCGGCGTTGGTGTAGGCGACCACGTAGTCGCGGAAGTACTTCTCGTTGGCCAGGACGTAGTTGATGATCCCGCCCAGGAACACGATGTCGCTGCCGGCCCGCAGCGGCACATGCAGGTCGGCCAGCGCGCTGGTGCGGGTGAACCGGGGGTCGACGTGGATCACGGTCGCGCCGCGGGCCTTGGCCTCGACCACCCACTGGAAGCCGACCGGGTGGCATTCGGCCATGTTGGAGCCCTGGATCAGGATGCAGTCGGCGTTGACCAGGTCCTGCTGGAACGTGGTCGCGCCGCCGCGGCCGAAGCTAGTCCCCAGACCGGGGACGGTAGAGGAGTGTCATATCCGCGCCTGGTTCTCGATCTGGATCGCGCCCAGCGCCGTGAACAGCTTCTTGATCAGGTAGTTCTCTTCGTTGTCCAGCGTCGCCCCGCCCAGGCTGGCGAACCCGAGGGTGCGGCGGGTGCGGGCGCCGTCGACCTCCCACTGCCACCCCTGCCGGCGGGCGGCCAGGACCCGGTTGGCGATCATGTCCATGGCCGTGTCCAGGTCCAGGTCTTCCCATTGTGTCCCGAACGGCCGGCGGTACTTCACCTGGTACAGGCGTGAGCCTCCCGTGGTGAGCTGGAGGCTGGCCGAACCCTTCGGGCACAGGCGCCCGCGGCTCACCGGGGAATCCGGGTCACCCTCGATCTGGATGACCTTCTTTCTGGGGGGATGCGTCCCCCCAGACCCCTCTCGCCCATCCGAGACGTAGACGTTCTGGCCGCAGCCCACCGCGCAGTAGGGGCAGATCGACTTGACCACTTCGCCGGCCGCGCTCGTGCGGGCCACCCGGGGCCGGTCGCTCTTGGCCGCGGCCCCGAGGCCGCGGCGGTCGGTTCCGGTCAGCTGCCGGTAGACGGGCCAGTTCCGGGGTTTCATGGGTCCGCATCACCTCCGCCGCACCGTGATCCAGCATCACCATTATTTCCCACGCTCCAGACCACGCTCCGCTAGGTCCTATTGAAAACCAGGAGGAACTCGAGCAGGCCGTGGTCCTGCGTGGTGACGAAGCCCGCGAAGCTCGGGTTCTGGATGTTGTAGTCGGAGAACAGCACGGGGATGTCGCCGACGACCTCGATCTGGCTGCCCTTGCGCTCGGCGGTCAGCGTGAACGTGACCGCGCGGGTGGTGCCGTGCAGGATGAGGTTGCCGTGCGCGGTGTAGTCCTTGATCACGCCGCCGGCCGGCAGTGGGGCCAGGTCGATCGGGCTGGTCAGCGTGAAGGCTCCCGTCGGGTACTGGGACACGTCCATGATCCGGCCGTCGAACTGCGCGTCACGCTGGCTCTTGTCGCTGTGCACGGTGGCCATCGGCACGCTGAAGGCGGCGGCGGTCACGGTCGTGCCCGCGATGGTCAGGTGCCCGGTGACCGCGGTGGTACGGCCGACGGCGGTGGCACTCTGCCCGAGCAGCACCTCGCTGACGCGGTAGCCGACGACAGAGCCCGACCCGACGGTCCAGGTGCCGGCCACCGGCCCGGTGGCCGCGGTGCTGGCCGTCGCGGTGCTCGTGGCGGTGCCCGCCGAGGTACTGCCCGGGGTGCTGGTCGGCGACAGGGACAGCGCGGCGGGCGTGCTGCCGTTGAAGAAGTGGATATATATGAATGGTCCGGCCGCCGCGAGGACGACAAGTCCGGCGATGGCGACCAGGAGCCAGCGCAGCCAGTGACGGGGTTCTCGTGAGCGACATGGAGGTCATTATTCAGCCGGAACTTCTCATCCGGCTCTGGGCGCGCTGAACGCCGGCGATGGCTTCGTACTAGATTGGCGAGCGAGATGATCCTGATCGTGGCCGGCGTGTCCGGGAGCGGGAAGACGACGGTGGGCGCCCTGCTCGCCGGGCGCCTGCACTGGTGCTTCGCCGACGGGGACTCGTTCCATCCGGCCGCGAACATCGCGAAGATGCACGCCGGGATCCCGCTGACCGACGAGGACCGCCGACCGTGGCTGCGGGCCATCACGGCCTGGATGGACGAGCGCATCGCGCACGGCGAGTCGGCGGTGGTGACCTGTTCGGCGCTCAAGCGCGGTTACCGCGACGCGCTGCTCGCCGGGCGCCCCGAGGCGCGGATGATCTTCCTGAGCGTGGATCGCTCCGAGCTGGTCAGGCGCCTGGCTGCCCGGCACGGTCACTTCTTCCCCGAGCAGCTGCTCGGCACGCAGCTCGGCACCCTCGAGCCGCCGCAGCCCGACGAGTCCGCCGTCACCGTCGTGGCCAGCGCCGCCGACCCCGCGGACACGGTTGCGGCTATCATCGCGAGTATGCGGCCCGGCGAGGACGCCAGCTCAGGGCGGACGCCATGAAGCTGACGCTTGACCTGCATGACATTTACAACCGCGGGCAGGACATCGACCGCGCGCTGCAGGCGATTATCGACGAGGCGGTGAAAAAGAAGGCGCCGCTGGTGGAGATCATCCCGGGCAAAGGCTCGGGACAGCTCAAGAAGCACGTGCTGCGGTTCCTGGAGCGGAAAGAGATCAAGGCCAAGTACCACCGGATCGAGAAGGACTCGAAGAACTTCGGCCGCCTGTTCGTGCATTTTCGCTGGTAGGCCCGGCTTTCATGGGCGCTTTCAGGAGCGCTTTCAGGGGTCCGTGCCGGGCTACCCTGACGCAAGCGTCGGGCAGCCGAGGATAGATAGCAGCAGTTAGGGGAGCATTCAGGGCAGACTCTCAGTCAGCACTGAGAATCTGTGGTCCCGATATGGCAGTCCTCAGTGGTACACCCGACCGAGACTAAGGACGCGCAATGCGATTCCCACTCGTGGCTCGCCGGATCATCCTGGTTCCGGCGCTCGGCCTGGCGCTTGCACTGGCGGTGGCCGCCTGCAGCAGCTCCGGCTCATCGTCCAGCTCGTCAGCTCCTTCGTCCTCGGCGCCCGCATCGTCCACCCCGGCCTCGTCGTCAGCGCCGGCGTCGTCCTCGGGCAACTCCGCCGCCGTGGCGGAGATCACCGCGAACTGGGAGAAGTTCTTCAACGCGAGCACGCCGACCTCGCAAAGGGTCGCCCTGCTGCAGAACGGGAGCACGTTCGCCGCAGCGATCACCGGCCTCTCCCATCTGGTGACCGGACTCGGGGCCAAGGTCACCGCCGTGACGGTGAACTCCGCCACCACAGCCACCGTGACCTACAACCTCACGGCAGGCGGATCGTCGTTGCTGTCCGGCCAGACCGGCACCGCGGTGTACGAGAACGGTGTCTGGAAGGTCGGCGATGCCAGCCTCTGCAGCCTGATCAAGCTGGTGCCCGGCGGCTCGGTGCCGGCCGCCTGCAACTCGGCGAGCTGAGGAACGGCGTTCAGATGGCGCGGCCGGTCGAGACGGTCCCCGGTGACCGGCAGGGGATCGTCTCCCGCGGCGGCCAGTCGCTGGCGCTCGCTACACTGTGCACGCTGCTCTTCCTGACCTTCCTCGACAACACCGTAGTCAGCGTCGCCCTCGGGGAGGTGTACAGCAACCCGGGCGCGAGCCCCACCGAGCTGCAGTGGGTCGTCGGCGCCTACGCCCTGACCTTCGCCAGCCTCATGCTGGCCTGCGGGATGATCGGGGACGAACTCGGCCGGAAGAAGGTCATGCTGGCGGGCGCTGGGGTGTTCTGCGCCGGCTCGGTCTTGTGCGCGCTCGCCCCGAACGTCCAGGTGCTCATCGCCGGGCGGGCCGTGATGGGCATGGGCGCGGCGGCCAGCGAGCCGGGTACGCTGTCGATGCTCCGCCATCTGTATCCCGACGCCAGGGCCAGGAGCAGGGCGATCGGCATCTGGGCCGGGACATCCGGGCTCGCGCTCGCCATGGGTCCCGTCATCGGCGGCATCCTGATCGGGCTCTGGAGCTGGCGGGGCATCTTCTGGTTCAACCTGGCGTTCGGGCTGGCCGCTCTGGTCGTCGCGGCGGTCATCCTGCCGGAAAGCGCCGACCCCACCGCGGCGCGTGTCGACACCGCGGGCACCTTGATCGGCGCGGGGACACTCGCGGCGTTCGTGTTCGCGATCATCGACTCGGAGTCGGCCGGGTTCGGGTCGGCAGAGGTGATCGTGCTGTTGTGCGTGAGCGTGGCGGGGCTGGCGGCGTTCGTGTGGCGGGAACGCCGCGCCGAGCATCCGCTGCTGGACCTGCGTTTCCTGCGCATACCGCAGTTCACCACCTCGAACATCGTCGCGTTCTGCACGTACTTCTCCACGTTCGCCATCTTCTTCTTCACCGCGCTGTACCTGGTCATTGTGGTCTCGCCGTCCGGCTACCGGCTGGCACTGGTGTTCTTGCCGATGACGGTCCTGTTGATCGTCGCCTCGGTGCTGGCGGGGCGCTGGACGGCTGTTGTCGGGCCGCGCTGGTCGATCACGATCGGGTGCCTGCTGCTGGCTGTCGGGCTGTTCCTGGCGGACGGGTACCTGTCCCCGCATCCGTCCTACGGCCCGCTGATCGTCGCGCTCGCTCTGGCCGGCATCGGCATCGGCACCACCGTGGTTCCGATCACCTCCTCGGTGCTCTCGGCGGTCCCGGCGGAGCGCTCCGGCATGGCCGCATCGGCCACCAACACCAGCCGGGAGATAGGCGCGGTCACCGGCGTCGCGATCCTGGGCTCGCTGATGTTCTCGCGGATAAACACCAGCCTCACCACGCAGATGAACCATCTCCACGTGCAGGCCCAGTATCAGGGCCTGGTGCGTAGCGCGATCGAGACCGGCAATTTCTCCGTACCGCCAGGTTTGGCCGGCAGCCTTCAGCAGCTGGAAAAGGAGCTAACCGGTGTCGCTTACGCGGCGTTCCATGACGGATTGCGTACGGTGCTCTACCTGTCAGCCGGGCTGTCCCTGGCCGCTGCGCTGCTCGCCGTGATCACGCTGCGCTCACGTTCGGTCGACGCAGGGTCTTGACTTTTCCCGCTCGCTGAGGGATCCAGGAATTAGACCGGCAATGGCGCACGGCCAATCCTCTACGGCACGCGAGCGAAGCGAGGCTGATCATGGTCTGTTACGCCAGGCCTGCGAGCAGGATGGCGGTGGTCGTCCTGGTGGTGCTGCTGTTGTTCGGCAGGCACGTCGGCCACTTCTTCGATACGGCGGCGCTGATGGTCGCGATCACGGTGGCCGCAGGGGGCGCGGCCGCGGCCGCGGTGCTGGCCTTCGCGGCGTTCCTGTCGATCCGCCAGCGGCGGGCAGCGGCCGGCGGGTGCGTAAGCTGCCAGCTCCGCTGCCAGCACGCCATGACGGAGCAGCCGCACCGACTGCTGGTCGTCCGGGCCGCCGAGCGCGAGGCGAACGGGCCCCGGTGGCCGGACCGGCCGGCTTACCGCTCCGGGCCGGCTTCGCGGCCGGCCCTGGCTTCGCGGCCGGCCCTGGCGGCCCGGCCTGCCGGGCACGTCGACCGCCGGGAACGCGCAGGCTCGGCCGCGTTACCCGGTCAGCCGACAAAGATGCAGAACGGGTGCCCCGCGGGGTCGGCGTAGACCCGCAGCGGCTCCTGCGGCTCATCCGAGCGGTCCTCCAGCAGCCGGGCGCCGAGCGCTAGCGCCCGCTCATGCTGGATATCGAGGTCAGCCACAGTGGGCACCGTGGTATCCAGGTGCAACTGCTGCGGGACCGGGCCGTCCGGCCACGTCGCCCCGGGCAGCTCCCCCACCTTCTGGAATGCCAGCGCCGCGCCGCCGGCCGGGCTCTTCAGCACCAGCCAGTCCTGCCCTTTCGGGTCCGGCTGGCCGGGGCCGGGCGGCTCATCGCCAGGGCGGTACCGCAAGCCGAACAGCTGCCGGTAGAACTCGGCCAGGCGCCGCGGGTCGGTGGTGTCCAGGACCGTCTGCCGGATGACCGGGAACGCCTGCTCATTGTCCATACCGCCACAGTAGGCACTCGTGGGGTCAATCAACCTCCGCCCTTCCTCGGTCAGGTGCCGACGTAGGCCGCGAGGTGCTCGCCGGTGATGGTGGAGCGGGCGGCGACGAGGTTGGCGGGCGGGCCCTCGAAGACGATCTGGCCGCCAGCATGGCCGGCTCCGGGGCCGAGGTCGATGATCCAGTCGGCGTGCGCCATCACCGCCTGGTGGTGCTCGATGATGATGACCGATTTGCCGGAGTCGACGAGCCGGTCCAGCAGGCCGAGCAGCCGCTCGACGTCCGCCAGGTGAAGGCCTGCGGTCGGCTCGTCGAGGATGTAGACGCCGCCCTTCTCGGCCAGGTGAGTGGCCAGCTTGAGCCGCTGCCGCTCGCCGCCGGACAGCGTGGTGAGCGGCTGACCGAGGCTGAGGTAGCCGAGCCCGACGTCGGCCAGCCGGTCGAGGATGGCGCGCGCGGCCGGAGTGCGCGCCTCGCCGGTGCCGAAGAACTCCCCGGCCTCGGTCACCGGCATCGCGAGCACCTCGCTGATGTCCCGGCCGCCGAGATGGTATTCCAGCACCGACGCCTCGAACCGCTTTCCCTCGCATTCCTCGCAGGTGGTGGCGACGCCGGCCATCATCGCCAGGTCGGTGTAGATGACGCCGGCGCCGTTGCAGTTGGGGCAGGCGCCCTCGGAGTTGGCACTGAACAGCGCCGGCTTCACGCCGTTGGCCCTCGCGAACGCGGTGCGGATCGGATCGAGCAGTCCGGTGTACGTTGCCGGGTTGCTCCGTCGCGAGCCGCGGATCGTGCGCTGGTCGACCGACACCACTGCCTCCCGGCCAGACACCGAACCCTGGATCAGTGAGCTCTTTCCCGATCCGGCCACGCCGGTCACCACCACCAGCACGCCGAGCGGTATGTCGACATCGACGTCCTGCAGGTTGTGGGTGCTGGCGCCGCGCACCTCCAGCACTCCCGACGGCGTCCGGATCGACGGCTTCAAGGAGGCCCGGTCGTCCAGGTGCCGGCCGGTCAGCGTGCCGCTGGCCCGCAGCCCCTCGACGGTGCCCGCGAAGACCACCTCGCCACCGGCAGTGCCAGCGCCAGGGCCGAGGTCAACGACGTGGTCGGCGATCGCGATCGCCTCCGGCTTGTGTTCCACCACGAGCACCGTGTTGCCCTTGTCCCGCAGCCGCAGTAGCAGGTTGTTCATCCGCTGGACGTCGTGCGGGTGCAGCCCGACCGTCGGCTCGTCGAAGACGTAGGTCACGTCGGTGAGCGAGGACCCGAGCTGGCGGATCATCTTGGTGCGCTGCGCCTCGCCGCCCGACAGTGTGCCCGACGGCCGGTCCAGCGAGAGGTAGCCCAGGCCGATCTCGGCGAACGAGTCAAGGGTCTGCTTGAGCGCGGCGAGCAACGGTGCCGCCGACGGCGCGTCGAGGCCGTCGACCCACTCGGCCAAGTCGCTGATCTGCATCGCGCACGCCTCGGCGATGTTGATTCCCCTGATCCGCGAGGAACGGGCAGACTCGCTGAGCCGGGTGCCGCCGCACTCCGGGCAGGCGGTGAAGGTGACCGCGCGCTCCACGAACGCACGGATATGCGGCTGCATCGCCTCCTTGTCCTTGGAGAGCATCGACTTCTGGATCCGCGGTATCAGCCCCTCATAGGTCATGTTGATGCCCGCGATCTTCATCCTGACCGGCTCGTGGTGCAGGAAGTCGTGCAGCTCCTTCTTGGTGTACTTGCGGATTGGCTTGTCCGGGCCGACGAAGCCCGACGCGCTGTAGAGGCGGAAGTTCCAGCCGCCCGGCGTGTAGCCAGGGACCGTGAGCGCGCCCTCGTTGAGCGACTTGCTGTCGTCGTACAGCTGAGACAGGTCGATGTCGGTCACGGTGCCCCGGCCCTCGCAGCGCGGGCACATGCCACCGGTGATATTGAAGCTCCGCCGCTCCTTCACGGTCTTCCCGCCGCGCTCGAACGTGACCGCACCCGCTCCGCTGATCGAGGCGATGTTGAAGGAGAACGCCTTGGGCGAGCCGATATGCGGCTGCCCGAGTCGGCTGAAGAGGATGCGCAGCATCGCGTTGGCGTCGGTGGCGGTGCCGACCGTGGAGCGGGCGTCGGCACCCATCCGCTCCTGGTCGACGATGATCGCGGTCGTCAGCCCTTCGAGTACATCGACCTCGGGCCGCGCCAGCGTCGGCATGAAGCCTTGCACGAAGGCGCTGTAAGTCTCGTTGATCAGTCGCTGCGACTCCGCGGCGATCGTGTCGAACACCAGCGAGCTCTTGCCCGAGCCGGAGACGCCGGTGAACACCGTCAGCTGGCGCTTCGGGATCTCGACGCTGACGTCCTTGAGGTTGTTCTCGCGCGCGCCGTGTACGCGGATCAGATCGTGGCTGTCGGCAACGTGCCGCGCAGCCGACTTCGCGTCCGTCCTCGTGGCCATGGTCATCGTGTCTCCATCTGTCCGTTGGACGGGGCCGCCCCCGCGGTCACCGTCGGCGTCGCCTGGTACTCATCGGTCCTGGAGCAGCCCGAGGACGTTGCCGTCGGGGTCGGTGACGGTGGCCACCAGGCGGCCGCCACCGACGTCGCGCACCGGGTCCTTCACGGTGGCCCCGGCCGCGGTGACCTCGGCCAGCTTCGCCTCGATGTCGGGCACGTGCCAGTAGGCCACCGGCGAGGTCATGCCCTGGGCACCACCGCCCGGCACCAGCCCGATGTGCTGGCCGGCGGCCTCGAAGCCGACGTAGTAGGCCTCGTCGGCCTGCGGCGCCACGCCGAGCAGGGCGGCGTAGACCGCCTTGGCCTTCGCCAGGTCCGACACGGGATGCAGCACGGTCTTGATCCCCTGGGTGGACGAGCCGGTCATGATCACTCCTGAAGTCGTAGGTCACATCGGCCCGGCGGGATGGCCGGGATTGAGGGCGAACGGAGCCGGAAATCGACAGCCCGATCGCCCTAGCTAGCCTGCGAGATCCGTACCAGGTTGCCCGAGGGATCGCGGAACGCGCAGTCGCGCGGCCCCCAGGGCTGGTCTATGGGCTCCTGCAGCACCTCGGCGCCCGATACCCGCACCCTCTCGAAGACCCCGACAGCGGCAGGAACTATGGCCCGGCGGTGAGTTGAGTGAGCAAGCGTGGCGACTCTGATATGGTGACCAGCGCCGGATCGGCGGCCCATCCGGTCGTCGGCTTGGCACCGCGCCCCCATGATTACCGTGGCTCGTGGCTGCGGTCGGGCCGGGCTGGTCAGATAGAGGCTTTCGACCCTGTTCGCCGGAGTTGACAGCAGCTCACGCTGAGGGTGTCGGACACCGGACGACCAGGGCGGAGGGCACGTCATATGGATCACGCGAGCGCGCACAGCCGCAAGCTGGTCTCCGCGGAGGAGGTGGTCAGGGGTGCGGTGCGGAATCACGCCAACTCTCGGCCCTGCCTGGACGGGCTCCGGGGCCGGGAGGAAACGAAACGCGATGTACCCGGCGGTCTTCCCCGGCCTGGCGTACGCGGCTACATGCGGCTCTTGCCGCTAGGACTCGTCTGCGACAACGGCGCTGGTGGACACAAGCTGCGCGACCAGGCTCTGCAAATGACAAACAAGATCTGACTGCGCCCTTACCGGCGCCCTGCCCTGCTGGAGGTCATCATGACCGACCTGAATTCCGTGTTCGAGGCGGCGGCGGCGCGTTACGCCGAACGTCCGGCTGTCCGCATGGACGGTCTCGTACTGAGCTACTCCCAACTGCAGGATGCCGCCTACCGGATGGCATCCCTGCTGTCGTCGGTCGGCATCACACCAGGCGATCGGGTGGCCATCATGCTGCCCAACGTGCCCGCCTTCCCGGTCGCCTTCTATGGCGCACTCGCCGCCGGGGCCATCGTCGTACCGATGAACCCGCTGCTCAAGAGCCGTGAGATCACCTTCTACCTCAGCGATTCAGGGGCAAGGGTGCTGCTCGCCTGGCATGAGGCGGCGGGCGAGGCCGCTCTGGCTGCCGCCGCGGCCGGGGTGCCGGTGCTGAAGATTGACGAGCCCGACGCCGCAGGGCTGCTCACCGGCCTGGCTCCTGTTCGCCCGGGAGTGGAGCGCGCCGCAGACGAGGACGCCGTCATCCTGTATACCTCGGGGACCACCGGCGTGCCCAAGGGTGCCGAGCTCACGCACGCGGGCCTCACCCGCAATGCTTCTCTGACGGCACGCAGCCTGCTCAACGCGGGCCCAGATGACGTGGTCATGGGATGCCTGCCGCTATTCCACGTCTTCGGCCTGACCTGTGCCTTGAACGCTGCCATCGCCGTCGGCGCTAGCCTGACCCTGCTGCCCAGATTCGACCCGGCCAAGGCACTGCAGGTCGTCGGCCGCGACCGGGTGACGATCTTCGAGGGCGTGCCCACGATGTACGCGGCGATGCTGCACGATCCGGCTGGCGCGCGGGCGGACACCTCGTCCCTGCGAGTGTGCGTATCCGGCGGTGCGGCCATGCCGGTAGAGGTCATGCGCGGGTTCGAGCAGGCCTTCGGGTGCATGATCCTGGAGGGCTACGGGCTGTCCGAGACCTCCCCGGTCGCGTCGTTCAATCACCCGGACCAAGTGCGCAAGCCAGGCTCGATCGGGACGCCGATCGAAGCAGTCGAGATGCGGGTGGTCGACAACGAAGGCGCCGAACTGCCCGTCGGCGAGATCGGCGAGATCGTCATCCGGGGTTACAACGTGATGAAGGGATACTGGCGCAACCCCAGCGCCACGGCCGAGACGATCACTGGCGGCTGGCTCAGGACCGGTGACCTGGCCAGGGTCGACGAGGACGGCTATTTCTACATCGTGGACCGGAAAAAGGATCTGATCATCCGCGGCGGATTCAACGTGTATCCGCGCGAGATCGAAGAGGTCCTCTACGAGCATCCAGCCGTAGCCGAAGCCGCCGTCATCGGAATCCCAGATGAGCGTCTCGGCGAAGAAATCGGTGCCGCCGTGACACTCAAGCCCGCCACGACCGCCACCACCGAGGAACTGCGCGCATTCGTCAAGGACCGCGTAGCACCCTATAAGTATCCGCGCTACGTCTGGATCGCGCCCGCTCTGCCTAAGGGCCCGACCGGCAAGATCCTCCGCCGCGAGGTGCGCGCACCTTAAGGCGGTGTCGAGGGCTTCTTGGGGTGTGCCCACCGGTGATCCGGTGAGCAGGACGGCGTCTTCGTAGCGGGCCCGGGCGGCGGTAGATCGCGAACCCGAAGGAATGGGCTGAGCCGCCGTAACGCCACCGGCATAGCGGGATCTGCTCGCCGTCTGGGAGGATCCCGGTGACATCGGCGAACCCGGCGCGGCTGGTGACCTGGACCCGGTGGAGCTGTGGCCAGTGCTGTTCCGTCGTGGTCGAGGAGCCGCAGGGCGACCGAGCTGCGGGTGGACTCCGGGATGGCGGCCATCGGCCTCATTGTGCCGCGCGGCGGTCTTGGCGGTGGATACGATCCCGCGCGGGGAGCGGATGCCGCCGGTGTAATCCCGTCCGGGAGCCCCTCATGCCGCTGCTTGCTGTGCTCGTCACGCGTGACCGCTGCCGAGCGCAAGGCGCTGAAGAAACGCATCCGCGGGACCAGGACTGCCTGGCGGGACCGGCTGCGGCGCGTCGTCTGGCCGCCGCGATGGGGCGCTCTACCGCGCGGATCGCCCGTGACCTGCGCATCAGCCAGGACACGGTACGCAAGTGGCGGGGCCGGTTCGCTGACCGCGGCCTGGAAGGACTCAGTGATCTGCCGCGGCCTGGGCGGCCGCGGCAGATCAGCGCGGAGGTACGGCGGCGGTGGTGGCCTGGCCTGCCAGCTGCCGGCCGTCACCGGGGTGCCGCTGGCGCACTGGACCGGCCCGGAGCTGGCCGCTGAGCTGGCGGCCCGGGGCTGGCCAGCCCCATGTCGGCATCATCGGTTCTGCGGATCCTGGCTGAGCATCCGGTCAAGCCGTGGCAGTACCAGTCGTGGATCTACCCCCGCGATCCGGACTTCGAGGCTAAGGCGAAGGTCATCGTGGACCTGTACCCGGGCTATTACCACGGCGAGCCGCTCGGCGCCGGTGACCGGATCCTGTCCTTCGATGCCAAGCCGCAGATCAATGCCCGTCGCCGCCTGCATCCCACCTTGCCCGCCGCGCCCGGCAGACCCGTCCGCTACGAGCACGAATACAAGCGCCAGGGCTCCCTCGCCCTGCTCGCCGGGCTGGACGTGCACACCGGCACGGTGTTCGCCTCCACCCCCGTGACCACCGGGATCAAGCCGTTCATGGACCTCGCCGGCCAGGTCATGGCCCGCCCCGAGTACAAGAACGCGCCCCGGGTATTCGTCATCGTCGACAACGGCTCAGACCACCGCGGCCAGGCCGCCATCAGCCGGCTGGCCCAGGCGCACCCGAACGCGATCATGATCCACACCCCGGTGCACGCGTCCTGGCTGAACCAGATCGAGATCTTCTTCTCCGTCATCCAGAAGAAAGTCGTCACCCCCAACGACTTCGCCAGCCTCGGCGAGCTCTCCGCCACCCTGCTGGGCTTCGTGGACCGCTACAACCAGACCGCCCGGCCGTTCAGCTGGAAATTCACCGCCAGCCGACCTGCACGACCTCATGGACCGCATCAGCCGCCACGAGCAGCAAGACGCCCCTCAAGACGAACCGCTACCGGAGGCCGCATGACAACCCCCGACGAACTTCCGGGGCCACCCACTTAAGACCTAAGGCAGACGGCCTGCCCGGCCTGAGCATAGGACCTCTGCACCCAACACACGGCCACCGTCTCACAGCGGCGCTCCTGTGCAGGCTTCGGCGTTCCGTTCCCCTGCGCGCCTGCGCCGGCACGATCTTGGTGTCCTCGCATACAGCAGGGAACGGCACCCGCGGCAGGACCGACAGCGGCTCGGCCGACTGTGGTCCGCGCGCCGTCTGGCCGAGGTGTGGCTGTGATCTACCCCTTGCTGACGTTCGAGACGGCCGTGCCCGGTGGCCGAATCTCACCGTCATCTGGTGCGGGACAGATCCCTGTCATCAAATCAGTTAACATGGTAAACTTTAGTTCCTGGCTGCTCTTGACCTATCTCGCGCAGCGTTCACCATCGCAAAGCAGCGATGAGGTAATGGAGCCCGCCACATGATCCGCGACTATCAGCTGACCGTCCGGGGCCTGCGTATCCATGCCCAGTCGGCAGGCGAGGGCGTCCCGCTCCTGCTTCACTCCGGCGTCTTCAGCGAGATGCGCCACTGGGGGCCGCTCATGGAGCACCTGCACGGCTTCCGGGTGATCAGCTACGACGCCCCGGGCATCGGCTCCTCCCAGGTGCCGTCCTCCCCGATGTCGATGCGGGGCCTGGCCGACATCGGCGCGGGCGTCCTGGATCACCTGGGCCTGGCCTCCGCCCATGTCCTGGGGGTGTCGTTCGGCGGTGCGGTCGCCCAGCAGATGGCCCTGTCGCACCCGGAGCGGGTGGACCGGCTGATCCTGGCGTCCACCTCGTTCGGCGGGCCGCCCTGCCCGGCCGTCCGTCGGCGCTGCTGCACATGATGAACCCGCGCGGCTACCATCCCGACCGGATCGCCCGCAGCGCCGGCGCGATGTTCGGCGGCAGGATGAGGACCGAGCCGGAACTGGCCGCGGGCCTGAAGATGTCCAAGCCGGGCAGCTTCCGGGCTGCGGCGTTCCGCCTGTCCGCGCTCGCCGGGTGGACCAGCCTGCACCGCCTGCCGTCGATCCGGCACGACACCCTGGTCCTGTGCGGGGACGACGACCCGGTGACACCGCACGTGAACCACCGGGTGATCGCGAGATTGATCCCGTCGGCGCGGCTGCACACAGTCGAAGGCGGAGGGCACCTCGTCCTGCTGGACAGCGCACACGAGGTCGGCCCGCTGATCACCGCATTCCTGCACGGCGTAGACAAGCAGGTGGAACCGAAGGCGGCGTGAGCTCCTCCCACGGCTGTCCGGGATAGGACAGCCCAGGGACTGGAACCCCAACCTTCTGATCCGTAGATACCCGTGCGGGCATCCGGATCCGTTCAGATCAGTCCGTGACCTTGGCCGCATCCCTGCCCGTTGTCCATTGCCGTCCGGAATCCCAGAAGGTCGTTCGCCCCGGTGGCTCCCAGCGTGGCTCCCGGCCGCACGTGACACTGGGCACCGTGACGCCCTGGTCCTCGTCACCGACATCGGCCCTTCGATCGGCGAGGGGACCGCGCCCTGCCCTGCCCAGACCCCGGCTATCTCCCAGCCTGAAAAGCGGAAGGTCGATGCCCTGCGGTCACGGTCACGCTTGGGGCTGGAGGGGCGGACACGTACACTCAGCGGGCCATCCCCGGATCTGAGCCCAGCCAGCCTACTTCGGCCGCACGATGGAGCTGGAGGTCGAATGGCTCTACATGCTGGCGCACGTGCCCTGTTCCTCTATTCAGGTCACTGCCGTGGCTGTTCTGGGGATGCAGCCGGGTCGGCGGCCTCCGGCTGCGCCTGCCGGGCGCGCTGCACGGTCCCGATGAACACCCGGATACCCAGGCCGAGGGCCAGCAGGTCGAGGATGATCTGGACGGTCACCAACAGCCGGGCGGCTTGGCTGGCCGCTGTGATGTCTCCGTACCCGACGGTACTGAAGGTGGTCACCGTGAAGTACAGCGAATCGGTCCGGGTCAGGGAGTGAGTGCTGAAGTTAGCCGGGCTGGCCCGGGCCATCACGAAATAGACCGACGCGAACAGCAGCAAGAACAAAGGCACCGTCGTGGCCAGGGCCTCGGCAGCCCGCACGGCCGGGTACCTGGACCTGCCGATCTGGCGCAGCTGCCAGACGGCGACGGCAAGCAGAACCAGCAACCCCACCGCCAAAATCACCGCCAGCGGCACGCTCGCCAGATGATCCAGCGGCAGCAGGTAGTACAACCCGACCAGCACGATGACCGTCGCGAGTGACCGAAGCACCCCGAGCGCGACCCGCCGACGGCGCCTGGCCGACTCCACCGTCTGGGCGGGCTTGGCAGTCATGCCGACTCGGCCCGCGGATGGACCAGGGCGAAGCGTGGCAAAGATCCCGATCCGGTGGCTCGGACACGATTACTCATGCCGGAAGGCTACGCCGCGAGCCCGGCACCAGGGGTTGCACCCGGGCGGACGGCGGAACTTGCGGTTCGGCACCGGGAACGGCATCCGGCTTTGCACACGCTCCACTGTTCATAGCGGGCATACGACGCCTGCATGTGGGGCGTTGAGCGGCGGCGTGAACGGCTGCGGCTGGAGGCATCCGGGCGGTTCGCCGCGGGGACGGTAGCATCAATATCGCGCCGGGCCTGCGGGTCACTTCGCGGCGATCTCGGTCGAATCGGAGAACGCGAGACCGGAGCGCCATGCTTGGCGATTAAGGCGAGCGAGGGTGACCATGGCCAGTGCAAGCGGACGAGAGGGACAGCCCGTTCATGGGGGGAAGGCCGTGAGCTGGCTGTCGAAGGTGTTCGAGCTCAACCCCGCGGGGCTCAACTGGCCGCGGGGTGTGATGGTCTTGGACGTCGCGCTGGTGCCGCTGGTCGTCTTCTGGGCGATCGGGCACGAGGAGTATCTTCTCAGCGCGCTGTTCGGCGTGCTGTTCGCGGCGCTGGCCGACCCGGGAGGCGGCTTCGGGTACCGCGCGTCGCGCATCGCGGTCTTCGCGCTGATCGGCGCGGGGGTGACCGCGCTGGGGTTCGGTATCGGCGGGGACGCCTGGGGCTGGCTGGTGCTTGCGGCGTTTGCGGTCACGCTGGTGGCCGGCCTGGCGGCCGCGTTCGGGGTGCACAGGTTCGTTACGGCCTTGCTTCTCAACCTGTGGTTCATCATCGCCCTCGGGCTCGCGTCCAGCTTCCATCATCACGCCCATATCACCAGCTACACCTGGGCTCAGGTGCTCGCCTGGGCCGGGGGGTCGGCGCTGTGGATCATGGTGACGTTCATCGGGTGGCTGATCCGCGGGCGCGAGGACCGGCCCCAGCCGTTCCAGGAGTTGCCCGGTGACACCTCGCGGCAGAAGCTGACCCGGCCGCTGATCATGTTCGCGGTGATCCGCGCTCTCGTCATCGCCGGCACCGTCGCGCTCGCGTTCGGGCTGAACCTGTCGCACGGCTACTGGCTGCCGATCGCGGCCATGGTCGCGATGAAGCCGAGCCTGCAGCAGGCCACGCTGATAGCCGTCCAGCGCCTGGCCGGCGCGCTGATCGGCGCCGTCGCGGCTGCGCTGCTGCTGCTGATTCCCGCCAGTGAACACGGCCTCAGGCTGTTCGCGATCGACCGCGGACTGGAAGTGGTCGCGCTCGTCCTGTTGATGCACGGGGCGGCGATCCGCTTCTGGAACTACGCGCTCTACTGCGGGGCCATAGCCGCGGGCGTGCTGATCCTGGTGGACCTTCCGCAGCCCTCCAACTACAGCGCTGAGGGTTACCGGCTGCTGTGGACGTTGTGTGGCGCCGGGATCGGTGTGCTCGTCATGCTCCTCGCAGGTCTGCTCGCCAAGCGCACCGCCAAAGCGCCGCCACAGCAAGCCGCACAGCCAGCCTGAACGTGTTCCGCTGACGCGGCGACTGCGTGCCGTGCAGTCGGAGCCGCCGAAGATGGCTGTGCATTGCACAGGTCTGCGTGCCGCGTGAGCTGTCTTGATCTGTGTACCCTGCGGGCATGCGGCCCGGCGTGCGCCGGGCGGGCCTCCCAAGGCCAAGCCTGGCGCTGACGCCGGGCCAGCGGCGCCGCAGGCGCCTTGATCCAGTACGGCCAAATTCGGCAGTGCCGCGGACACGCGGACACGCGGGCATCTCGACTACCACGGGGCTTACTCTTAGGTATTACGGCCGTGGGCCTCGTGCCGTGAGATTTACTTTACGCTCCGCCCAGTCGTGGAACAACTGCTTGAACTCATCAGGTACCGGCAATTCGGGTAGCGCTTGCTTACGCCCTTTTAGCCGGTAGTGCATATAAGCGTACAGGTCGTTGAATGGCCCAAGACGTGATGGCTCATCATCTGATGTAGATACTATTTTTTCCGTGTCCTGCTCATCGAACTCGGCCATGATCAGGACTGCCGCCGCGACTCCTAGATATGTCCAGGGATCTATGGTCGAGCGATTGACATCACTACTTGGCGGCGAATTCCAGTAGTGGTCCAACCATCCCATTCCAATCCGTGTGGCCCATGGCGGTTGCGGGTGGTCACTGATATACTTACCGAGATCGAAAAAATATCGCATCTTCCTGGAGAAGAGATCTTCATCGGTAATGCTCATGATCAATATATAAAGTAGGTGCGCAACGATCGATCCCACGACGCGGTTAAAGACTCTCATATATTCTATTTGCAGCAGCGGCCGGAGCGCCCCGTCCATTTTCAGTGCATCATCGCCGGTGATGAGATCGTATTCTAGCGCGACATATCTCATTTCCGTATGATCAGCGGCCGCGGCGACGATATCCTTAGCATATCTGTGTACATTCTGGGTTACCTGATCGCGCCAGAATGCGGTAACTTCCCTACTGGGTGGCATGCCGAATTGGTGGCTAAGCGCAGGGACATCGAGCGTGACTGCGAGTCGCAGGCCGTTAAGGCGTTTGGCAGCTTCTTCAGAAGCAACCAATGCAGCGATCGCTGCGGAGATCTCCTCAGCTATGATTGTCCGATAGACACCGCAGCTCACAAGTCGTGCTAGCGGCGAAAAGTAGACTGCGTTATCTGAGTTACCCGAGAACATGAAGCGCACCACTTCGGCGGCAAGACTCCTCACCGTCTGCGGCGATGGGTCGACGGACCGCAGGGTTCCGGCGAGAAACTGCAACACACCGCTGCGTCCTGTTGGTGAGCGCCGTCGTCGTTCGCCAAGCAGCCATGCATAAATGCGCCGCGCGCCGTCAGTGCTGGTCCCATCCTTGATTTGGACGGCGAGTTCGCCGACGACCTCCCATTCGCCACGAGCCACGTGCGGCGCTATCGTCCGCGCGAGTAGCTCTGGTGTGTCGCTGTCGTACGCAAGGTATGCCGCTGCGAAATATTCGAGGAACGTTCGATGGGTAAACGCATACAGTCTTTCCCCGGCCGCGGTGGGCCTCGCCGCGGCTGCTGTCATCGGCCTGGCCGGGCTGCGGATCATGCAGCCGGTGTGGTTTGCCCGGTTCGTGGCGGTGCCGGTGCGGGATTGGTGGCGGTGGTGGTTCTACCGGCGCCGGTGGAAGGCCGCCACGACGCTGGCGGGGCTCGCCCCGGATTATCGGGGCCAGCCGGTGCTGCCGGTCCTGGGCAAGGTGCACCGGGCTGGGTCGGTGGACTTGGTGCGGGTCGGCCTGGTCACCGGGCAGGCCCCGGCCGATTTCGCCGCCAAGGCCGAGAACTTGGCGCACGCGTTCGGGGCCCGGCTGTGCCGGGTCCGTGACGTCGCGCCCGGGACTCTGCTGCTGGAGCTGGTCCGCGCCGACACCCTGGCCGATCCGATCCCGGCCCTGCCGATTGCCGGGGAGGTGGACCTGGCCGGGCTGCCGGTCGGCCGGTGCGAGGACGGCTCGCCGTGGCGGCTGCGGCTGCTGTCGACCCATGTGCTGATCGCCGGGGCCACCGGGTCGGGGAAGGGCTCGGTGATCTGGTCGGTGATCCGCGCCCTGCTGCCCGCCATCACGGGCGGGTGGGTGCAGGTGTGGGCGCTGGATCCAAAGCGGATGCAGCTGTCGTTCGGCCGGGCCTTGTTCCACCGCTACGCCTGCCAGGCGACTGCGATGGTCGAACTGGTGGAGGCCGCGGTGGCCGAGATGCACCAGCGGGCCGGGCAGTTCGGCGGCCGGACCCGCACCTTCCCGCTGTCAGCGGAGTTCCCGTTCGTGGTGGTGCTGGTGGACGAGCTGGCGTTCCTGACCGCCTACCAGCCCGACCGGGACCTGCGCAAGCGGGCCGAGGCCGCGATCGCCACGCTGACCAGTCAGGGCCGGTCGGTGGGGGCGTGCGTGGTCGGCGCGCTGCAGGATCCGCGCAAGGACGTGATCAGCTTGCGGAACCTGTTCTCCACCCGGATCGCGCTGCGCCTGGATGAGTCCGACCAGGTGGACATGGTGCTCGGCGACGGCGCCCGGGACCGCGGCGCGCTGGCCGATGAGATCTCCCCGCTGCCCGAGGTGGGCGCTGGGGTCGGGTACGTGCGGCTGGAGGCCTCGCCAGATCCGGTACGGGTCCGCGCTGCCTACGTCACCGACGCCGACATCCGCGCCATGGCAGAAGCCATCGGTTACCTGCCTGGCGGTGGCCTATGAGGGAGACCGCGTGGCGGACCGATGAGCCGTGCCCGGTGTGCGGGACCGGCCTGGTCCTGGTCGACAACGGTACGGCGGTGCTGCGGGCCGAATGCCGACTGTGCGGCTATGCCGGGCCCTTCGAGGCCACCGACGCCGCGGACGGTGACTGGTGACCGGGCCGGGACGGACGACACGGGCACAGCGGCTGGCGATGCCGCTGGCCCGCAACGTGGTCAAAGAGGTGGCCGCCGAGCACGGTGCCTGCCAGCGGCCGGTGCAGCTGCGCCGCACCGACATCGACACCGGCCATATCGAGCAGGTGCTGATCCCGTGCGGGCACACCCTGGCCTCGGTGTGCCCACCGTGCGCGGAGCGGGCCCGGCTGCTGCGCGCCGCGCAATGCCGCGAAGGCTGGCACCTCGACCACGAGCCCGTCGTGGACCCAGACCCGGCCACGGAGGACCAGCGGGCACTGATCACCGGCCGGGCCGAGGCGCAAGAAGTCCGGGACCTCCTGGCCGACGACGGGCCTCGACACCGACCGACCTGGACGAGCAGATCGGCGAGCTGGACCAGCAGATCACCGAGGCCGGGATGCGCGGAAATGTCCTTGCCGCCCGGCCGCGCCGCCACCGGTCTACCCGGCGCAGGCAGGACGCCGCGCCCCTGCCGCGGCGCTCGGTCAGCCCGCGGACGGTCGGCAAGACCTACGCGGCATCCGATGGCAAGACCTTCCGGCCCGTCGCTGTTCGTGACCCTTACCTGTCCTTCTTACGGCAAGGTCGACCAGCGACGGCACGCCAGCCGACCCGGATGCCTACGACTACACCCAGGCGGCGCGGGACGCGCTGCACTTCGCCGCGCTGTTCGACCGGTTCATCCAGAACCTCCGCCGGTTCGTCGGCTACGACCTCCAGTACTTCGCCGCCATCGAACCGCAAAGACGGCTCGCCCCGCACGTACACATCGCCATCCGCGGCACCATCTCCCGCGCTGAACTCCGCGAGGTCATCGCCGCCACGTACCACCAGGTCTGGTGGCCCTCCACCACCGCGGTCAAGTACGACGGTGACTGCCTGCCGGTTTGGGACGAGTACACCGGGACCTACCTCGACCCGGACACCGGCGAGGTGCTCCCGACGTGGGACCAGGCCCTCGACGCCATCGGCGATGAGGACGAGCCGCTCCACGTGGCCCGGTTCGGCCGACGGTTCGACGCCCAGGGCGTGCTCGCCGGATCGCGGGACGCCAGCCGGTGCATCGGTTACCTCACGAAATACCTGACCAAGCACCTCGGCCACTGCCACCAGGCGAGTACCGACGCCCAGGCCGGCCACGCCGCCCGGCTCGCCGACGCACTCCGCTACGAGCCGTGCTCGCCCACCTGCGCCAACTGGCTCCGCTACGGCATCCAGCCCCGCAACTCCCGGCCCGGCCTGCGGCCTGGGTCCTGCAAGGGCAAGGCCCACCGCCGTGAGTACCTCGGTTACGCCGGGCGGCGGGTCCTGGTCTCCCGCAAGTGGTCCGGCAAGACGCTGGCCGACCACCGCGCCGACAGACGGGACTGGCTGTTGTCCATGCTCGGCGTTTCGGCAACCGACCCAGCCCGCTACACCTGGGAACCCGTCAAGCCCGGCGACCTGGACCACATGCCCAAACAGCCAGCGGCTTCTGCACGTCCTGGCCGACCGGCAGCGATGGCAAACGGCACTGGCGGAGGCCAGGCACAGAGCAGCACTGACCCTGGACGCCGATCACTTGGCAGCGGGGAGGGCGGCGTGAGGACACAGGCCGCCGAAAACGGACTTCCGGTCCTACTCGTGCGTCCCGAGGACGCCGCCCGCGCGCTCGGAGTCGGCAGGACCAAGGTGTACGAGCTGATGCGATCCGGCGCGCTGCGCTCGGTGAGGGTCGGCGACCTGCGCCGTATTCCGGTAGCCGCGCTGAACGAGTTCGTGACCCGGCTTGAAGAGGAGGCAGCATGACCAGGCGGCGGGGAAGCGGTGAGGACTCGGTTTACCGGGACGGCGACCGATGGCGGGGCGCGGTCTCGCTCGGGTACGACGAGCACGGCAACCGGATCCGCAAGAAGGTATCGGGCCGCACTCGCGCCGAGGTAACCGAGAAGCTCCGTAAGCTCCACCAGCAGGTAGACAGCGGCGTCGTCCCAGATGACAGGCTTACGGTTCAGGCCTTCCTCGATCGCTGGCTGACCGTCAACCTGCCCGGCTCCGTGGCCGAGTCGACCGAGGACGACTATGTGGACACCGTGCGCCTGCATCTCGTCCCGGCGCTCGGCCGTAAGCGGCTGGCCAAGCTAACCGTCGCCGATCTCGACCGGCTGTGGAAGGCGAAGCGGGACGCGGGTTACAGCTCCAACAGCGTCCGGATCATGCGGACAGTGCTGCGCCGCGCCCTCGGGCAGGCCGTACGCGAGGGAATCGTGGGCCGGAACGTAGCCGGCTGTCCGCGGCGCCGCGCATCAGGGCCAAGGATGGCCGGACGCTCACCGTCGACCAGGCGAGGCAGCTCCTGGAGGCTGCGGCCGGATACCGGTTCGAGGCGGCGGTCGTGCTGGCCCTCGCCTACGGAATGCGCCGCGGTGAGGTGCTGGGACTGCACTGGTCAGCGCTGGACTGGAAGGCCGCAACGCTGGGAGTGACACAGGGCGTCAAGCGCGTCAAGGACCGTGACGCCCCCTCGGGCCGCCGGACCCGGCTTGTAGTCAGCGAGCTAAAGACACCCAAGTCACGGCAGACGCTATCCCTCACTCCCGAGATGGTGGCCAGGTTCCGGCAACACCGGGCGCGCCAGGCTGAGGCCCAGATGGCGGCCGGGACGCTATGGCGGGATCACGGGCTAATCGTCGCCAGCGAGCTCGGCACGCCGATGGACCCGGACAACTTCTCGCACTCCTTCGCCCGGCTGTGCGAGCGGGCCGGGCTCGGCCACTGGCATCCGCACGAGTTGCGCCACTCGGGTGCCTCGCTGATGCTGGCCCAGGGCACGCCGCTGCATGTGGTCTCCGAAGTACTCGGGCATGCCAGCATCGCCATCACCAAGGACGTGTACGGACACCTGCTCGAAGGCGACAAACGGGCGGCGGCGGAGTCGATGACCCGGGCCCTGTTCGGCGGCTGACGTGTGCCCGTGGCTCCCGGCGTGGCTCCCAAAGGGACGAAGAAGGCCCCTTCCGGATCCGGTAAGGGGCCTTTGACCTGGGCGCGCTCGGAGGGACTCGAACCCCCAACCTTCTGATCCGTAGTCAGATGCTCTATCCGTTGAGCTACGAGCGCGGGTGCCTGGCTAGTTTACGACACTCGGAGGGCGGAATGGGTTACGTCGGCTGCGTACTGAGCTTCCATAGGTATGTGCAGCCGTTGCCGTCGGCGGCGGCCAGCAGGTCACCGGCCGGAGCGAACGCGACACCGTTCACGCCCCGGCTGCCGGGATCGGCGAAGGCGCCGGCCAGCTCGCCGCCGGCCATATCCCACAGGTAGACCTGGCCGTTGCCGTCGGCCGCGGCCAGCACGGCACCCCCGGGAGCGAACGCCACGCCGTTCACGCCCCGGCTGCCGGGGTCAGCGAAGGCACCGGCCAGCTCGCCGCTGGCCACATCCCACAGGTAGACCTGGCCGTTGCCGTCGGCCGCGGCCAGCACGCCACCCCCAGGACCGAACGCCACGCCGTTCACGCCCTGGCTGCCGGGGCCGGCGAAGGCGCCGGCCAGCCGGCGGCTGGCCATATCCCACAGGTAGACCCAGCCGTTGCCGCAGGCGGCGGCCAGCACCGTCGCCGCCCAGGACCGAACGCCACCGCGTAGACGGTCGGGCTCGCCCGGGATGACGAAGGTGCCCGCGGCCTGGCCGCTGACCACGTCCCAGAGGTAGACGCGCCCGTCGCCGCTGGCGGCGGCCAGCAGGTCACCGCCCAGGCCGAACGCGACGCCGTTCAGGCCCCCGCTGCGCCGGGAGACGAAGGTGCGGGCCAGTTCGCCGCTGATCAGGTCCCACAGGTAGGCCCGGCCGTTGGCGTCGGCGGCGGCCAGTAGTTCGCCGTCGGGATCGAACGCCACGCCGATGACGCCCCGGCTGCCGGGATGGGCGAAGGTAGCGGCCAGCCCGCCCGCCATGTCCCACAGGTAGGTACATCCGTTCCCGTCGGCGGCGGCAAGCGCGTCACCGTCCAGTCCGAACGTCACCGCGTAGACAGCCCGGCATCCCCGAACAGCAAGCGCCGCGGCCAGGACGGGACGGCGGGCGAGCAAGCGGGAGGGGCCCGATCCGGTCGGGATCAACTGGCCGCCGTTCGTCGTCCACACCCACCCCTGATGGGCCGATCCGCGCCGGGCGCGTCGGCGATGGCTTCCATTCTGGCACCGGCCAGGGCCGCGCAGGCGGGCGGCGGGTTAGCTATATGATGAGATCGACTCGTTACTCTGGGTCACAGAAACGGCACTCTAATGCGCAATACGGCACAAAACTAGGCCCATTGTGCTATGCATTTCTTACCAATAGGCGCTTTCCGTTGTTACTGGCGGGCTCGTGTGCTCTGCTGTGGCGCGGGAGCCGCCCGAGACGTGCGGCGGAGGGGGTGGCGAACGTGAGTGAAGACAACCATCTGGCGCCGCCCGGAAGCACGCTGCTGAACATCGGCAGGCCGAGCCACGGACCGGGAGAGCCTGCCGGTACCGTGCGGTCCGTGCCGGCTCCGCGTAAGCCCGCGGCGTCAGAGCCATCCTGGGGCCGGGTCCTGGCCACCACGGTCAAGCTGTGGGTCCTGCGCGCCCGGGGCTGGCGGGCGGGCGCCGTGGTCGCCGCCGCCGCGGTAGTCACGGTGGCGGCCCTGGCGGCCAGCGGGGTCTTCACCGGAACCGCGGCCCCGGCCGCCCGGGCGCGGGCGGCCAGCACGCCCTCCCCGGCCAAGGCCGTGACGCGTCCCACCGCCGCCCCGGCCGAGCGCGGCGCAGACCGCGGCCGCGGCGTGGATCGCTGGTCAGCTGAGCAGCGACGCGATCATCGCCTGCGATCCCGCCATGTGCGCGGCGCTGCAGGCGCGGGGCGTCACCGCCGGGAAGGCTGATGCCGCTGACGCCCGGATCGCCGGACCCGCGCGGCGCCACCGTGGTGGTGACCTCCGCGCCGGCCGACGGCCAGCTCGCCGCGTACGCGCCCGCCGTGATCGCGAGCTTCGGCTCGGGCAGTGCCCGGATCGACGTCCGCGCGGCCGAGCCGGGCGGGGCGGCCGCCTACGGGACCGCACTGCGGGCCGATCTGGCCGCGCGGATGAGCGCGGGCTCGCAGCTGCTCCGGAACCACCGGATCCGCTTCACCGCGCAGGACGCCGCGCAGCTCCGGGCGGGTGAGGTGGACACCCGCGTGCTGGCCACGCTCGCGGCGCTGTCGTCCCAGTACTCCTTCAGCGTGACCGCGTTCGGGGACGCCTCGCCGGGCGCCGCGGTGCTGTACCGGGAAGTGACCATCAGCAGCGCGGGCAGCCACCTCGCGGCGGCCCTGGCGCTGGTGAAGGCGCAGGTCCCGCCCTACCTGCCGGCCCAGGCCGCGATCGCACCGCCGGCCCGGCCGCGCTGAACATCGAGTTCGCCGCGCCGAGCCCGCTGGGGCTGCTGACCGCGGTACTCGACGTGGCCACCCGCTAGGAGGGCTTGGGCGCTCTGCCGGGTTTGCGGGTCGGCTGGTCGCTGTTCGGTCTAGACCATTTTGGCCTGATAGGGTGATTGGTTCATAATGGCTGATCCGCCGATCATAGGCATCATCGCGAAGACAGATCAATGCGTGACATCGCGGTCAAATGATGCGAGAATCTACTCGCATCATTGATTGGCTGGATTGGTTAGACCAACCCTTCGATCTACCGGGGGGACATGACCGGCGACAATTGCGCTGCGGCGCAGGGCGCTCGCGGCGAAGATCCTGGCGGCGTCGCAGCGTGACGGCGGGCACCGCGGCACGCGCCTGCCCACCGAGCGCCAACTCGCCCTGGATCTGGGGGTCTCCCGGTCGGCCATCCGGCACGCCATGGCCCTGCTCCAGGCCGAGGGGCACGTGTCGCGCGAGGTGGGCCGGGGGACGTTCCTGCGCGACGCCCCGGACGGCCGCCCCGGCGGACGCTCCGGTCTCCCCTGCCTCCCCGGCGCAGGAGGCCCTGGCGGCCCACGGGCTTTCTCTGCCGGACGCGCTGTCCGGCGCGGAGGACTACGCGCCGGCCGACGTCATGACGGTCCGGCGCCTGTTCGAGCCGACCGCCATGTCCCTGGTCGTGGCGTGGGCCACCGCCCGGGACTTCGACGAGATGGACCGCTGCCTGCGCGGCGGCGCGCGGGCGGCCGATCACGACGAGTTCGAGGTCTGGGACGCCGCGCTGCACCGGTCGATCATCGCGGCGACGCGCAGCCCGCTCCTCATCCGGCTGTACGCCGAGGTCGAGCGGGCCCGGCACGGACGCGTGTGGGGTGACCTGAAGCGGCGCAGCGCCACCGCCGCCCGCCGGAATGAATACCGGCGGGATCACGAGGAGATCCTGGCCGCCCTCCGGATGCGGGACGACGGACCGGGCCACCGCGGCGATGCGCACTCACCTGGCCCGGGTATCGCGGCATCTGCCGGGTACCGAGTAACGGTACGCGGCGTTTCTCCTGGCTAGAGCGGTATCCGATCGTTAGCATGACTGCCGGTAAAGCCTGATCGACAGCTATCCGGCAGGACGGGACACGATCACGAATTCGCCCAGACGCGCGCCCGGGCTGGATGGAGTACGGGCGCTGGCCGTGCTGGCCGTGGTGGGCTTCCACGAAGGCGCGTCGGAACTGTCCGGCGGCTTCCTCGGCGTGGACGTGTTCTTCGTGCTCAGCGGGTTCCTGATCACGGACCTGCTGGTCAGTCAGTACGACCGGCTGGGCCGGCTGGACCTGAAGGACTTCTGGTCCCGGCGGGCCAGGCGCCTGCTGCCGGCGCTGGCCCTGATGCTGATCGTGGTCACCGCGGCGGCAACCGTGATCGAGCCGGGCCAGCGCGCCTCGC
The DNA here is from genome assembly GCA_963801155.1 of uncultured Actinomycetes bacterium. Classification (GTDB taxonomy): domain Bacteria; phylum Actinomycetota; class Actinomycetes; order Streptosporangiales; family Streptosporangiaceae; genus Palsa-504. The sequence goes on along the minus strand of CAWDEB010000003.1, from coordinate 191,157 downwards.
TGCGGCTGGCGCTGCTGGCCGCGGTCACGTACACCAGCAACTGGTATCAGATCCTGCACCACGTGTCGTACTTCGCCTCGCTCGGGCTGTTCACGGCACCGCCACCGCTGGATCATCTGTGGTCGCTGGCCATCGAGGAACAGTTCTACCTGATCTGGCCCCTGCTCCTGTGGCTGCTCATTCTCAGGCTGAACGGACGGCGTGCCCGCGTCACGGCCACGTTGATCCTGGCCGCGATGTCGGCGCTGGCCATGGCGCTCGAATACTCGCCGGGCGACCCGTCGCTGGTCTATTACGGCACCGACACGCACGCCTCCGCGCTGCTGATCGGCGCCGCGCTGGCCCTGGCCTTTCCGCTGGCGACCCTGGCGTCGCTCCCGGCCGCGCAGGTCAGGCGCCTGGACGCCGCGGGCGTAATCGGGCTCGTCCTGCTGGCCTGGGCCGCCGGGCATTTCTCCGGCAACGACCGGGCCGTCTACCCGGCCGGCCTGATCCTCGCCGCGGCGGGCGCGGCGGGCCTGGTCGCCGCCGCGGCGGGTACCGGCGTCATCGCCGCCATGACTGGTTTGGCCCCGCTGCGCTGGGTGGGGATCCGCTCGTACGGGATCTACCTGTGGCACTGGCCGGTGATCGCGCTGGCCGGGGCGATCACCGGTCCCAGGCCCACCTCGGCGTGGCTGTGGCTCCTCGAGGCTGGCGTGACGATCGCGCTGGCCTGCACGTCGTGGCGGTTCGTCGAGACCCCGATCCTGCGGGACGGCTTCCTGGCCACCTGCAACCGGTGGCGGCTGCTCGTCGACGAGGGCACTGCGGCCGGTGGGCGCGCGCCGACGGGTCGCGCCGATGGTGGTGGCCGCGGCCACGCTGGCCGCCGCCGCGGTGGCCGAGCTACGGCATCGCCCGGCCGCCGGGGTCGGCGGCCCCGGAGGGGCTGCTGCGGCAGGTGGCCGAGGGCCAGCGGATCAGCGCCGCCTCGCAGGCGACGGCGGCGGCGCAGCCGACACGCCTGGGGCCAGCCGGGTCCTCCGTGCCGCCCACGCCGGCATCGCCCGCGCCCGCGCCGGCATCGCCGCATCCCGACGTGCCGGACCGACGCCGCGCGGCCGCCGAAGGTATCCGGCCGGCAGGTCACGGCCATCGGGGACTCGGTCATGGTCGCCTCGGCGGCGGCGCTGGACGCGACGCTGCCCGGCGTCTACATCAACGCGCAGGTCGGCCGGGCGATGGTGAACGGGCTGACGGTGATCCAGGGCCTGGCCGCCCGCGGCGAGCTCCGCCGCTATCGTCGTGGTCGGCCTGGGCACCAACGGCCCGGTCAGCGCCGCGCAGATCCGGCAGCTGCGCCGTCTGATCGGCCCGGACCGGGATCTCATCCTGGTCAACACCTACGGGCCGATGCCGTGGGAGTCGTCGGTCAACAAGGTGCTGGACGCGGCCGCCCGGCACACGGCTCACGTGAGCCTGGCCGACTGGCACGCGGCGATCGCCGGTCATACCGGCCTGCTCTGGCCGGACGGCATCCACCCGCAGCCATCCGGCGCCAAGGTCTACGCGCGGGTCGTGCTCGCCGCCATCGCGGCCCAGCTGCCGCACGCCCCGCCGCCGACGTGCGACCGGCCGGTCATCGGGCCCCGGTAGCGCCCGGCCTGTACCGCAGCGCCGAGCGGGGCTATGGTGACCGCTGTGGAGCGGTCTGCGGTGGCCGACGCGACGGGAAGCCTGCATGGCTTCCACAATGCGCTGACCAGCTTCGTGGGCCGGGCCCAGGTGGTGGACGAGGTCGCCGCCGAGCTTGGTCAGTACCGGCTGGTGACGGTGACCGGCCCGGGCGGCGCCGGGAAGACGCGCCTGGCCGGCGAGGTGGCCAGGCAGGTGGCCGGCCGGTTCGCCGACGGGGTGTGGCTAGCGGAACTGGCGGCGGTACCGCGACCCGGCACAGGTGGCCGCCGCGGTGGGGGCGGCGCTGGGCATCCGTGACCTGCCCGCGGTGGCGGCCGCCGATGCGCTGGCCGACGTGCTGGCCCGGCGGCAGCTGCTGCTGGTCCTGGATAACTGCGAGCACGTGATCGGCGCGGCGGCGGAGCTGTGCGGCCGGCTGCTGCTCGGCGCCGATGACGTGCGGGTGCTGGCCACCAGCCGGGAGCCGCTGCGGATCGCCGGGGAAGTCCGGTACCGGCTGGGCCCGCTGACCCTGCCCGATCCCGGCGACCTGGCCGCCGCCGCGGGATGCGAGGCGGTGACCCTGTTCGCGGACCGGGCCCGGCGGGTCGATCCGGGTTTCGCCCTGGACGAGACGACCGCGGCCACGGTGGCGCGGCTGGTGGCCCGGCTGGACGGGATGCCGCTGGCCATCGAGCTGGCCGCGGCGCGGGTCGACGCGCTCGGCGTGGCGCAGTTGCTGGACCGGATCGACGACCGGTTCGGGCTGCTGACCGACGGTGACCGGCTGGCCGAGGAGCGGCAGCGGTCGCTGGCAGCCACGGTGCGGCTGGAGCTACCAGCTGCTCGACGACTTCGAGCGGCGGGTGTTCCGCGCGGTGTCGGTGTTCCCGGGACCGTTCACCCTGGACGGGGCCGAGGCGGTGGCGGGCGCCGGCGCCGACCGGGCCGTGCTGCGGCTGGTGGACTGCTCGCTGCTGCTCCCGCCGCGGGCCGGGCCGGACGGCCGGTCCCGGTACGCGATGCTGGAGACGCTGCGGGCCTACGGGGCCGGGCTGCTGGCCGAGGCCGGCGAGGACGGCCGAGGCCAGCGGCCGCGCTTGCCGCTTACGCGGCCGAGCTGGCCGGGGAGGCCGTCATCAAGGGCTGCACACGGGCACCACGGAGATGGCCAGCCTGCGGCATCTTGACGCCGAGGATGCCACCGTGAGCCGCGCGCTGGCCTGGGCCTTGGACCATGACTCCGCCACGGCGCTTCGGCTCGCGCTCGCCCTGGCGCCCTGGTGGCAGATCCGGGGCCGGCTGCCGGCCATGCACCGCTGCTGGCCGCGGCCGCCGAGTATGCCGAGCCTGGCAGCGACGAGTGGTGCGCTCGCGCGCCTTTCCTCGGCCAGGCCGCCGGCCAGGCCGAGCGATCCGCCCGCGGCGCTGGCGCATTTCACCGCGGTCCGGACGCCCTTGAGGATGCCGCGCGGCCCGCATCGCCGGCGGGGCCGGTGATCCTGTCGATGTGCCTGGGCGGCCGGTCAGCGGCGCTGCTCCGGCATGGGCCGGGTCGCCGAAGCGGTCGACGACGGCCGCCGGGCGCTGGACCTGGCCCGCGAGACCGGCCTGCCGGGAGCTGGAGGCGACTGGCCCTGGCCTGCCTCAGCCTCGCCACCTGGCGCGGTGGCGACCGGGACGGCGCTCTTCCGGCTCGCTCGCCAGGCGCAGCAGCTCCCGGGCGACTTCGCCGGCGCGCTGCAGCGGGGCCTCGGCCAGATCATGCACGATGGTCCTTGCCGAGGCCGGCGACCTGGCCGCCGCCGAGCAGGCCTGCGCGGCCGCGCTGGCCTCGTGCCGGGAGGCGGGTGACCTGACGAACCTGGGCGGCGTGCTGTGGCACCTGATGATCCTGGACCTGCGGGCCAACCGCACCGGCGAGGCGGCGGCGCATCTGCGCGAGCTACTCCAGATCGCCACGCAGACCGGGGTGCGGCCCGCTCTGCATCGCTGGCCTGGATTGCTGCGGCCACCTGTGCGCCGCCACCGGCCGCCCGGCCGAGGCGGTCACGGTGTGGGCGGCGATGTCCGCGCTGGCCGGCCCCTGGCCGCTCCTGCGCTCGGGCCTGAACCCGGCCCGCCGGGACGCGCTGCGGCAGCAGGCCCGGGAGCTGCTCGGCCAGGCCCGGGCCCGGGCGGCCGAGCAGCGCGGCGCGGCCATGAGCCTGGCCACCGCCACCCAGTACGCCCTCCTGCTCGCCGCGGAGCCGCAGCCGCCGGCCGTGGATACGCGGCGGCGGCACGCGTCGGCGGTAGATGGGGCCGGACAGGCCTGGCCAGGCTCAGCCCCCGGGAGCGCGAACTGGTCACCCTGGTCGCGCAGGGCCGTACCGACACGCAGATCGCCGCGCAGCTGTACATCACCGTGCGCACGGTCAGCTCGCACCTGGACCGGATCCGGGACAAGACCGGCTGCCGCCGCCGCGCCGATCTCACCCGGCTCGCCCTCAGCGCCGGCCTGGCTCAGCCGTACGGCCAACTCATCTTCGAGGACGCTCCCGCACCCTGGATCGTTGACCCGCAATGGCACTGGAGGTAAGCATCATGGCTATGGACTCGTTCACGGGGAAGCTCGCCGTGGTGACCGGCGGCGGCTCGGGCATGGGCCGGGAGCTGACCCGCCAGCTGGCGGCGCAGGGCTGCTCGGTGGCGGCCTGCGACCTGAACCCGGACACGATGGCCGAGACCGTGGCCCTAGCCCAGACGGAGGCCCCACCCGGTGTCCGGGTCACCGGCCACGCCTGCGACGTCGCGGACGAGGCGCAGGTCCTGCGGTTCCGCGACGAGCTGCTCGCCGAGCACGCCGGCGACCACGTCGACCTGGTCTTCAACAACGCCGGGGCGGGGGGCGGAGAGAGCTTCGTGGAAAGCCGACGCGAGGTGTGGGAGCGCATCGTCGCCATCGACTGGTGGGGCGTCTACTACTGCACCCGCGCGTTCCTGCCGCTGCTGATCGCCAGCGGCGACGGGGTCCTCGTCAACACCAGCAGCGTGAACGGGTTCTGGGCGTCGCTGGGCCCGGGCATACCGCAGACCGCGTACAGCACGGCCAAGTTCGCCGTACGCGGGTTCACCGAGGCGCTGATCGAGGACCTGCGGTCGCATGCGCCGGGGGTTCGGGTCGCACTGGTGCTGCCGGGGCACGTGGGCACCAACATCGTCAGGAACAGCCTCATCGCCCAGGGACTCCCCGCGCCGGAGCATATGAGCGACGCCCAGGTGGAGGAGCTTATCCCGCCGGGCGTACGGGACAAGCTGGCCGGGCCGGCCTGCTGCCCGAGAAGCCGCCGCCGAGGACCTGCGCCAGTTGCTGGTGCGGGGGAACGACGACTTCCGGGACAAGGCCCCGGTCAGCGCGGCCCAGGCGGCCACCATCATCCTGGACGGGGTGCGCGCGGGGACCTGGCGGATCCTGATCGGCCAGGACGCCAAGATGATCGACGAGCGGTGCGGGCCAAGCCCGAGGCCGCCTACGACTACGCCGAGCTGTTCGCCGGGCTGATCGCCGCCACACCTGATCCGGCTCGGCGTACGGCCGGACGAGCCCCGCTTCGTACGCGAGGACCACGAGCTGGGTGCGATCCCGGCGCCCAGCTTGGTGAGGATCCGGCTCACGTGCGTCTTACCGTCGCAGGCTCACGTGCAGCGTCTCGCAAGCTCGGTGTTCACAGGCCCCGGCCACCAGGAGAGACTTCATGCTCGCGCTCGGTGAGCTGCTGGAGGTCCCGGCGCCTTTCCTGGCACTCGCTGCCCGCTGAAGTGCGCGATCAGCCGCCGGTGGTGTTCGGCTCCCTCCCTGGCGCCGGATGGCGTTCAGCAGTTCGTCCAGGGGACGGCTCTTCAGCGCGAAGCCGCTGGCCCCCGCGCGCAGCGCCTCGAACACGTACTCGTCCAGGTCGAAGGTGGTCAGGATGAGCACCCGGGGTGCGCTGGCGGTTCCGGTCCCGGTGATCAGGCGGGTGGCCTCGATCCCGTCCATCACCGGCATCCGGACGTCCATGAGGACCACGTTCCGGCGCGAGCCGTGCGGCGACTTCGACCGCCTGCTTCCCGTTGGCCGCCTCGCCCACCACCCGCAGGTCCTCCTCGGCCTCGATCAGCGAGGTGAAGGCGGTCCGCAGCAGCGCCTCATCGTCGACGACGAGCGCACTGACCGTCATGGCGCTCCCTCGGCCGGGACCTCGGCCCCGCCGCGACGGTACGCACCCTACCGATGGTAGACAGTGCGTCCTCCCGGCGCGTCAGCCTCGAGGATGACAGTCACGGGATCTCACCTCGCGTGACATGTTGATCTTGTTTGACCTGCGGATACTCGGTTGTCTCACGGCGATATCACCAAGATCAGTCTCAGGCTCGTGTCATTTCCTTGATCGGCCCGGCCGACCGCACAGACAGGAACAGCTGCCCAAGCTCCGCCTGATTGTCCAGACCCACGACATCTGGGGGACTGACTCACCCGCCGGGGCATCAACTTAGTTGGGCGGCTTCCCGCCTGCTCGCAGGAGATGATGTTTGCCTGCGGGTATGTGCCGACGTAATGCTTGATGCCGATGTGGTAGCGGACTACGACCGAGGTGAGATCCCAGCATTGCCCCGGACGCGGCCCGGTCAGCTCGAGGACCAAGGTTGGATCGTGCTTGCCGACGACCAGCAAGGTGCCCGCGGGTATCTCGCCCCCGGCCACACGATGCAGGAGAGGCTGAACGCATGAGGCTAGCCCCGGGCCGCTGAACGGACCCAGCGTGGTGCACCCCCACCGGGCCGCGCGGCCGATCAGCGCGCGCTGCAGGACGAGCGGCGCGAACAGCGGGCTGCCGGTCACGACGACGCCGTCGATGATCGCTGCGCCGTGCCCGTGGTTTTCGATCGACAGGACGTAGGCGACGGGCTGACTCCGCAGATCGGACCAGCCCCAGGCGCCGCCGCTCGTGGTGGGCAGCCACAACGGGCCGTTGCCGAGGCCGATTGGTCCCCACACGAGGAAGGCGCCGACTGCAACCACCGCTACAGCGGCTGCAGCCAGCCAGCGAGCCTGTCGCTTGACCAGCTGCAGCACCGAACCTGCCTTCACCTCAAGATCCGTTCAGACGAGTCTGCCATGAAGCACGCCCGGGTTGCCTGCGAAGCTGTGGTCATGCCGTGGATTGACCTTGAGGGTGCCGTCAATGTGCGAGACCTTGGCTTTCCGGGAAGCATCCCGGCGTGTCTCACGATGCCTGCGATCCGCCATCCGTCCGCCATTGACTATGAGATTCCGCCACGCGACGTGAGACCCTACACGCCGGTAACGGCCTCCACTACGTGGCCATATCCACGAAGCGGCTGTAATGGCCCTGGAACGCCACCGTCACGGTCGTGGTCGGCCCGTTCCGGTTCTTGGCCACGATCAGGTCCGCCTCCCCCGCCCGCGGCGACTCCTTCTCATACTGGTCCTCGCGGTGCAAGAGGATAACGACGTCCGAGTCCTGCTCGATACTGTTATGGGCTATCACGCCGTCCGCGATGAAATTGTGCATGCCTTTGACAGTCGCGTCATAAACGGGCTGGGGTCCCAGCGGCTCGATGCTCACAATCCGGTCCCAGTAGATGTCGCTGCCGGCTGCCTCTCTGAGCACATCGGAGTTCAGCACCTCGGCACAGCGCAGGAGTCGCTCTCGCGACGGGCATGTCTTATAGAGCGTGCTACCGCAGTAATGCGTCCCTATCGCCGCCTGGAACTGGCGCTCGGTCAGGCTCGCGTGGATGCGCTCGGCCTTGACCAGATCCCAGACCTGGATCGGCAGCGTATCGGCGTTCGTATTAGTCAGCCGACCGTCGAGGTAAGCAGACAGCTCACCGGCCAGCTTTCCGCGGGCGCCATGCACGCCGATCGATTGGCAGAAGGTCCGCAGGCTGGGGCCGTCTGCGACGATGACATGGAAGCCCGGGCGGTATCCCGTCTTGGTCACCTGCCTGATACGCGCGATGATCCCGAACCGGCTGAGCAACAGCGCGACCCCATCGGCCAGCGCCCTGCTGGATGAGGCGTAGTACACCTTTGGCGCAGTCTTGGTCCGCCGCGGAACTGTCACGTTCCCGTCTGTCGCCCACAGGTGCCGGAGAAAGACCGCGACCTCTTGGTTACTCGCCGAATACAGCGCTTCCGGGATGTGCTTCTCGTGTGACCGCAGGTCGTCGATGCCGAGTTCGCGGAACCAGGCGTGAAGTGGGTTCAGCCGACCGTGGGTGCAGTGGTACGGCGCGGGCAGGTAGGTATGCCACCAGGTCTTCTGGGCCACGCGGCGGGGCGTTATTCCGAACTCGGCGGCCGCGGCAGCCTCAACGAAGGCGAGGTTTTCCTCATCGTTGGACGTGTAGTGCACGGGCTGGCTGCGCAGGACGCAGCCATCGCCGATGAGGTGGGCCAAGAGGCCAAGCCTATGCACCGACCAGCCGAGGCCGGCCGTGACGGGCTCCGGGTTGCGGCGCGGGATGCCGATGCGGCCGCCGGCGGCTAGGTCCTCCAGAGGCATCCAGCCTGCGAGGGTGAGGAAGCGGTGATTGCTGGACGCCTTGACCTCGCGGCCAGAGGCAAGCCGCAACCGGTACACGTCCTTCGTTCCTGATGCGAAGACGTTGGTGACCGGCGCGGGAACCAGCCGGTGCTGCTCGTCGACCGACCAGACCAGGACCCCGTCCCAGCCGTCGCGCATTAGCTCGGCGAAGGAAACCGGCGCGCCGGTGTCGGCCCGGATGAGGGTGGTGTCTGCGGTCAGCCAGCCTTCACGCAAATCCGACAAAAGCGGCTTCTTGTCGGTGCGCTGTTCGGGGCCGCGGTTGAGCTGGGACAGGGCGAGGACGGGGACCTCGAGCTCCTTGGCCAGCAGCTTGAGTGAGCGGGAGAGCTCCGAGACCTCCTGCTGGCGGTTCTCGACCCGGCGGGGCGAGGACATCAGCTGCAGGTAGTCGACGATGATGAACTTCAGGTCGTGCCGCTGCTTCAGGCGGCGGCACTTGGCCCGGATCTCCATCATCGACATGTTCGGCGAGTCGTCGATGAACAGCGGCGCGTCGGCCACCTCGCTCATCCGCCGGGCCAGCCGGGCCCAGTCGTCATCGTTCATCTGGCCGGTGCGCATCGTCTGCAGCGGCACCCGCGACTCGGCCGACAGCAGCCGCATCGTGATCTCGTTCCGCCCCATCTCCAGGCTGAACAGCACCGTCGACATGCTGTTCCGGATGGCGGCGGCTCGCGCGAAGTCCAGCGCCAGGGTCGAATTGTGCGTGGGGATCATGCCGCGCCCGGCCAGATACAGGTGATCCGCGCTGTTCACCTGGACGCAGCGGACTGGCCGGGACTGCGCGGGCCGGACATCCATGACGTACTGCCACGGCTCGCGCCGCAGAACCGGGGGCGGCGAAACCCACTCCGCGGCGACGCCCGCCAGCCTGATCGGAGCGGTCAGGGCCACCGCGTGGTTGGACCGGCGCAGACCGGCCTCGCAGCGCAAGGTGCGGCGGATCTCTCCGGTCGTGACGACCTGAGGCGGAAGCAGGCCGGAGTATCCGGCCAGGTCGCTCCAGGTGAGCCACTGGTGGTTCTCATCGGCGACGATCACGTCGCCGCCTGAGAATTCGACCTCGTAGCAAGGGCGGCCGTGCATGACCTCGGTGGCGGCCACGACCTGGGTCGGCTTGCCATCGGCACCGATCAGGTAGTCGCCAACCTGGACCTCGCCCATCGTCGTCCAGCCGGCTGGGGTGGGCAGCGGGGTGTCCAGGGCCAGCGCCTTGCCCATGGCGGGGCGGGCGGCTATGACGACCATCTGGCTGGGGTGCAGGCCGTTGGTGAGGGCGTCCAGGTCGGCAAAGCCGGTGGGGACGCCGGTGAGCATTCCGTTGTGGCTGCCGATCGCCTCGATCTCGTCCAGGGCCCCGGGCATGATCTCCGACAGCGAGTGGTAGTCCTCGCTCGTCCGGCGCTCGGTGACGGCGTAGACCTCGGCCTGGGCCCGGTCCACGAGCTCGTCGGCGTCGGCGTCGCCCGCGTAGCCGAACTGGACGATCCTGGTGCCGGCCTCGACCAGGCGGCGCAGGATCGCGCGCTCGCGGACGATGCGCGCGTAGTAGCCGGCGTTGGCGGCGGTCGGCACCGAGGAGATGAGGGTGTGCAGGTAGGGGGCACCGCCGACCCGGGCGATCTCGGCGCGCCGGGTGAGCTCGTTGGCCACCGTGATGGCGTCGGCCGGCTCGCCCCGGCTGTACAGGTCGAGGATCGCCTCGTGGATCAGCTGGTGGGCCGGCCGGTAGTGGTCGGCCGGGCGGATCACCTCGATCACGTCTGAGATCGCATCCTTCGAGAGCAGCATCCCGCCGAGGACGCACTGCTCCGCCGCCACGTCGTGCGGCGGCGTCCGCTCGAAGTCGTCATTCCTCGGAACGATCTCGGTGACGCTCACCCAGCCCTCCTCCCCCGCGCAAGTGAATGTGGAACGAACGTACGGCTGCCTTCGGCTGAGTCCGTTCTAACCGATGGCTCTGACATTTTTCCGAGCCGACACGCCGAGCACCAGCCGGGCGGTGGAGGACGGTGTGGACAAGGTGTGCAGACACGCCGGCCACGTTGTGCGCAGGCTGGGGAAATAGTTGTGGAAATGACCGACGCGAATACGAGCCCATGGTCGCTAGCTTCGGAAATGCGGTCCACCGGCTGTGTGGAAGAAAAACTTCAGCCGCGATTTTCCGGCCTGAGGATCCACAGCTGCTATCCACAGCGACGCGGTCACGAACTGTGGACAGCAGCTGTGCGGAAGCGGCCGCGCGGGCATCCCCGGGCTGCTACTATTCGACGGTGTGTTCGATCGACGGGGGCGCGCTCCAGCGCGTGGCGGAGGCCATCGACCAGCTCGAGGCCGAACGCGGGAATACCGATGCAGCCGACCTGGAGGCACGGGTCGCCGCCGTCTGGTCGATGGTGAGCGAGATCGACCCGGAGCTGGCCAGGCTGGTGTCCAGGTACGAAGGGCCGCGCTGACAACGGCGGACTTAGGACTTAATGGAGGATCCGGGCAGCTCGATCGTCCATACGGGCTGGGGACGCACCGGGGATTCAAGCGGAGACCCTCGGGACGGTCGCTGGGAAAGCCGCGTCCTGAAATGCTGTCCTCATGAGCGAGGGACGACACCGGGTGGTCGTCGTCGGAGGCGGGTTCGGCGGGGTCAGGGCGACGCGTGCCCTGGCCCGCGCCGATGTCGACATCACGATCGTGGACCGGACCAATCACCACCTGTTCCAGCCGCTGCTGTATCAGGTCGCGACCGGGATCCTGCCAGGTGGCCTCATTGCGCCGGCGTTGCGCGGCGTGGTCAGGAAACAGGCCAACGCGCGTGTCGTGCTGGCCGAGGTGCAACACCTGGATCTGGACGGACGGGTCGTGCGTGCTGTGGCCCCGGACGGCAGGCAGCTGACGCTGCCGTACGACAGTTTGGTGGTTGCGGCAGGGTGCACGGATGCCTATTTCGGGCATGAGGAATGGGCTGTGTTCGCGCCCGGCCTGAAGACCCTGCAGGACGCCAGCCACCTCCGCAGCCATATCCTCGGCGCCTTCGAGATGGCTGAGCTGACCACCGACCAGGCCGAACGAGCAGCGTACCTGACCTTCGCGGTCATAGGAGCTGGACCTACCGGAGTTGAAATGGCCGGCCAGGTCGCCGAGCTCGCGCACGAAGCGCTGCCGCGGGAGTACCGATCGGTGGCCACGACGGAAGCGGCAATCCTGCTGATCGAGGCGGGCCCGGAGGTGCTCGCCGCGTTCGCCCCCAAGCTGCAGCGCTACACGCGGCGGCGGCTGCGGCGGATGGGCGTGGACGTCTTGCTGAACACTGCGGCGCGAGCCATGGACCAGTCCAGTGTCACGGTCAAGGGCCCTGACGGCGACCGGCGTATCCCGGCCCGGACGAAGATCTGGGCGGCCGGGGTGCAAGCCTCCCCGCTGGCGGCGATGCTGGCCAAGGCGACCGGCGCCGATACCGATCGGGCAGGCCGGGTGGCGGTGCGGCCGGACTGCAGCCTGCCAGGTCACCCGGAGGTCTTCGCCATCGGGGACATGGTCCGGCTGAACGACCTGCCGGGGGTGGCCCAGCCCGCGATCCAGGAGGGCACATACGTCGGCAGGCTGATCGGCGCCCGGCTGGCAGGCAAGACCGACATGCAACCCTTTGCGTATCGCGATAAGGGCAGCATGGCCACTATCGGCCACCTATCGGCCGTCGCGGACTCGTACGGGATGAAGTTCACAGGCGTGGTCGGGTACACGATGTGGGGATTCGTTCACGTGCTTTACCTGATCGGCTGGGGTAATCGGCTAGCCGCCATGTTCAACTGGGCGCGGGCATTGACCTTCACCAAGAATCGGCCTCATCGGACAATCACTGTCGAGCGCGCCCGTTACGAACTCACTCATGGCACAGGTAAAGATACGAACGAGGTATAGCGGACTCCCGCTCGGCACGACTAGCTGGCGACGATGTCGATATCGACCGGGGCGCTGACCTCGGGGTGGAGCCGGACGCGGACCTGGTGCGAACCGACGGTCTTGATCGGGTCGCGGACCTCGATCCGGCGCCGGTCGAGTTCGGGACCACCCGCCTCGCGGACCGCCTCGGCGATGTCGGCGGGCCCGACCGAGCCGAACAGCCGGCCGCTGGCGCCCGCGCGCCGCCGCATCCGTACGTGCAGCCCCTCGAGCTGCGTGGCGATCACCTTGGCGTCCTCCAGGCCGCGGATCTCCCGGGCCGACCTGGCCCGCTTGATCAGCCCGATCTGCTTCTCCGCGCCGCGGGTCCACGGCATCGCGAAGCCGCGCGGGATCAGGTAGTTGCGGCCGTAGCCGCTGGCCACGTCCACCACGTCGCCGGGTGCGCCGAGGCCGCTCACCTCCTGGGTGAGGATGAGCTTCATCGGTGTACGACTCATCTGCCTGACCCCTCTCAGCGCGCCGTGCTCGTGTACGGCAGCAGAGCCATCTCGCGGGCGTTCTTTATCGCGGTCGCGACGTCACGCTGATGGCGCGTGCAGTTACCCGTCACCCGCCGGGCGCGGATTTTCCCGCGGTCCGAGATGTACTTGCGGAGCAGACCGGTGTCCTTGTAGTCGACGTAGACGATCCGCTCCTGGCAGAACACGCATACCTTCTTCTTGGGCTTGCGCAATGGTGGCTTGGCCATCGTGGTGCTCCTCTTAGCAGAGCCCCGCGTTCAAGCGGGGATGGTCGATTTCTGGCTTATCTGGCTGTGTGCTTATGCAAAAGTTCGCGTTATGCAAAGAACCCGCTGCGGTTGCTGGCCTCTGTCTGCACCGATCGCTCGCGCAGGCCCCAAAGGCCTGCACTCGCGAATCGGTATTGCATAACGCTCCTGGTCTGTTCAGAACGGCGGTTCGTCGGAGTAGCCGCCGGGGCTGTCGGTCGCCCACGGGTCGGGATCCGCGCCGCCGTAGCCGCCCTGGCCCCCTTGGCCCCCTTGGCCCCCGTGGCCGCCGCCCGGCCGGCCGCCGCCGGAGCCCCCCTGGCCGCCCTGACCTCCCTGGCCGCGCTGGCCGCCGCCGTCCCCGCCGGAGCGGGCGACGCGGTTGACCTTGGCCGAGGCGTTCCGCAGCGAGGGGCCGACGTCGTCGACCTCGACCTCGTACACGGTCCGCTTCTCGCCCTCCTTGGTCTCATACGACCGCTGCCGCAGCCGCCCCGAGACGATCACCCGCATCCCCCGGGTCAGCGACTCGGCCACGTTCTCCGCCGCCTGCCGCCACACGTTGCAGGTCAGGAACAAGCTGTCCCCGTCCTTCCACTCCCCGGTCGCGTTGTCCCGGAACCGCGGCGTCGAGGCCACCCGGAACCGCGCCACCGGCTGCCCGGCCGGGGTGAACCGCAACTCCGGGTCATCCACGAGATTCCCCGCGATCGTGATCTGCGTGTCGCCTGCTGCCATGGGGGTACTCCGGATCGCTAACGAATTCTGCTGGCTGATGGGGAAGAGGTGATGGGACCGAGCGGCGGGAATCGCGGTCAGTGGTGATGCTCGGGTCGCGTGACCTTGGTCCGCAGGATGGCCTCGTTCAGGTTGAGCTGACGGTCAAGCTCCTGCACGACGGCTGGCTCGGCGGTCAGGTCCACGACGGCATAGATGCCCTCTGACTTCTTCTCGATCTGGTAGGCGAGGCGGCGCTTGCCCCAGATGTCGACCTTCTCGACCTTGCCGCCGCCGCCGGTCACGACCTTGAGGAACTGGTCGAGCGACGGCTGCACGGTACGTTCCTCGAGGTTGGGATCGAGGATGATCATGATCTCGTAGTGGCGCATGAGCGTCGAAGCCTCCTCTGGACTGATGCGGCCACGGTCCTTCCGTGGCAGGAGGTGTCGCGGGTACACGCCGACGCTGGGGCCGGCCGGTTCGTCCGCAGCGCGGATAGTCTACCCGGCCGCCAGACCCGGCGCGAACAGTCGGCGAATATGTGGATTCCGGGGTCGCGTGCCAGGGAAGACTCCGCCGTGGAAACATGTGTTCATAGTGCGACAGCCAGGAGGTGGTCAGCATGGCAGGCGACGTCCGGACCGGCCCGCGTCCGCACATCCTGAACACGGACGGGCAGCCACACCCGCTCGAGAACGCTATGACCATTTTCGTACTGCTGGCCGGACTGGTCTCGTTCGTCTTCGGCCTGGTCATACGTAACGTGCACACCGGCCCGGCGGGGCACATCATCGCGACCAGCACCGGGCTGGCCGCCCTGCTGGTGGGCCTGTACGCGCAGATGGTCTCGAATACCCGCAACCAGCGCGTGCTGATCGTGGCAGGCATCATCGCCGGCTTCGTCGGGCTGGCCCTCGGCCTGTCCCAGGGCGGCTTCAAGCCGTAGGGCTGTGTTAGCCACGGGGGGCGAGCCCGTAAAGCCCCCCGATAGGCTCGGTACATGCCGCGCATCGGAGCCCACATCCACCTCGATAACCCGCTCGCCGAGGCGACCGCCATCGGGGCGGACGCGGTCCAGTTCTTCCTCGGCGACCCGCAGGGCTGGAAAGGGCCTGCAATACCGGGCGGCGACGCCGACGCCGTCAAGGCCGCTTACGCCGCCGCCGACATGGACATCTACATCCACGCGCCGTACGTCATCAACGTGGCGACGAGCAACAACCGGATCCGTATTCCGAGCCGCAAACTGCTCGGTCAGCAGCTCGAGGCGGCCGCGTCGATCGGCGCCAAGGGGCTGATCGTGCACGGCGGCCACGTCACGGCGGGCGCGGACTTCGACGAGGGGCTGGAGAACTGGCGTAAGGCGGTCGAGCGCATCGAACGGCCGCTGCCGATGCTGATCGAGAACACCGCGGGCGGCGACGGCGCGATGGCCCGGTCCCTGGACGCGATCGGCCGGCTCTGGGACGCGGTGACCGGCGCCGCCGGGGACGCCGGCGGGAACGTCGGGTTCTGCCTGGACACCTGCCACGCCAACTCGGCCGGGATCGACCTGGCCGAGGCGGTGGACCGGATCAAGGCGATCACCGGCCGGATCGACCTGGTGCACTGCAACAACTCACGTGACGAGTTCGGCTCGGGCCGGGACCGGCACGCCAACATCGCCTCGGGGACTATCGATCCCGCGCTGCTGCTCGGCGTGGTCCGGGCGGCCGGTGCGACCGCCATCTGCGAGACACCCGACGAGCACGGCGGTCTGGCCGCCGACGTCAGCTGGCTGAAACAGCGAGTGTTATTCGGAACCGGTCAGCGAGCACGGGCCTGCCGCGGGGGGTGCCAGGGGGGTCGTCCCCCCGTGGCCAGCACCGGCCCGTGCGAGCGGCCGGTGCCCGTAAGGTACAGCGGGAACCAGCGGATGAATCTGAATAACACGAGCTATGGATCAGGCAGAGCACCTGCGCGGCTGACCGGCCGGGCGAGCCGGATCCGGAACCGGTCCGGGGCCTGGTCCAGCACGCCCCCGGCCGGGTCGTCGTGGCCGCGCGCACGCACCACGTCCCGTTCGGGACAAAGAATGTCCCGCACCACGTAGGCGGCGAGCAGGGCGACGGTGAGGAACCTGGCCAGCAGCAGGGTGAAGTACCAGCCGGTGCTGATGCCCTGATAGCCGGTGACCGGGTGCGCCACGGTGGCGAAGATCAGGTAGCCCCAGATGCCGAAGAAGTAGCCGATCTCGGCGAGCTGCCACAGGGCGTACGGCCACAGCCGGGGCCGGGCGAGCACGGCCAGCGGCACCAGCCAGATGACGTACTGCGGAGACCAGACCTTGTTCGTCATCAGGAACGCGGCCAGCAGCAGAAAGCACACCTGCGGCAGCCGGGGCCGGCGGGGGCGGCCAGCGCGAGCAGCGCGATCGCGGCGAAGGCGGCGATCAGGGCCGCCGCGGACATCTCGTTGAGCACGCTGAGCTGGTAATCCCCGAGTTTGGGCAGGTTGAAGTACTCGAACATGTACCAGACCGAGCCCCAGTCGGCACCCCGGTCCTTGCTGAACACGTAGAACGTGGCCCAGCCGGACGGCGCGGCGATCATGACCGGCAGGTTGACCGCCAGCCAGGCCACCACGGCGGCGGCGAAGGTCTTCACGAAGTCCTTCAGCCGGCCCGCCCGCAGGCACAGCAAGAGCAGCGCCCCGAGCACCACCAGCGGATAGAACTTGGTCGCGACGCCGAGCCCGAGCAGGACGCCGGCCCAGACGCCGCGGCGCGCCGCCCAGGCCGCCAGGCCCAGCGCGGTCAGCGCCATGGCGATCAAGTCCCAGTTGACGAACGCGTTCAGGATCAGGGCCGGGGACAGCGCCACCATCAGCCCCTGCCAGCGGGCGTCGGGGCCGGCGGCCCGCGCGGTGGCGAGCACTGCGGCCACCGCGCACACCGCGAGCAGGATCACGGTGAAGTCGAAGAACTCCCGGCCCCTGATCGCCACGTCGATGTTCCTGACCAGCCAGGCCACGGCCTGCATCGCGCCGCCGATCAGGACCGGGTACTCCACCGGGTGCCCGGTGTAGGGCACCTTCCCGGCCGACAGGCCTTCGGTGTAGTACAGCGGGTAGATGTCGGTGTAGCAGGCGTCCTGGAACTTCTTGGCGTCGTAGTTCCAGGCGCCCGCGCGGCACGGCACCTTCTCCGCGAACGCGAGCAGCATGGCGAGCACGGATGCGGCGATCAGCACGCTGGTGCTGCCCAGGGTGACCGCGAGCGTGGGGCGCTCCCGCCACGCCCAGTTCACCTCGCGGTGATCATCGGGCGGGAGACCGCCATGCCGGGCGTCTTCCACCCTCCTATCTAACCGCGCTTGGCGATGGTGCTTGCGCGTGCGGCGCCGCACCCACAGGCAGGTCGCGGGCAGACCGGCGAAGACGCCGCCGACCGCGGCGCCCGCCTCGGTGGCGCTCACCGACTGGGTGTTGCCGCCGCCGCCACCCGGGGCGTTGGGGTTGCAGGTCACCACCGACGGGTCGCAGCTGTAGGTGGGATAGGGGTTGGGGTTCCCGTTGCCCGGCGGCGGGGTCGGGAAGCCGTTGCCCGGGTTCGTGGGTTCTGGTTCTTCTTCTTGTGCGGCTTGGCCACGTTCCGCAGGCCCGGCGGCACCAGGTTCCACTTTGTTCCGGTGAAGACCACCGGCTGGAACTTCTCGATCCCCAGCGGGACGAACATGTTCTCCGCGTAGGTGTGCCAGATCGTGGCCGGCCAGGTCCCGCCGAAACCGCCCTGCGGGTTGCCGCCGAGGTTGTTAAGCGACTCGGGGCCGGTTCCGGTCTGATTGCTCGTGAACAGGGCGACCGTCAGGGCCTGGGTCGGGATGGCGCCGACGAAGAACGCCGACTGGGCGGTGTTGGTGGTGCCGGTCTTGGCGATGATCTCCTGGCCGTTGCTCATCGCGGCCACCGGGGCCGTGCCGTAGGGGGCAGTGTCCTCGGACATGGCGTACTGGACCTGCGAGTCCTGTTCGGCGTTGAGCATCGGATTCGGGTTGAACACCTCGGCGCTGGTGACCTTGATCGGGGTCTGCACGCCGTTCTGTGAGATGGACGAGATCAGGTGCGGGTCGTGGTAGACGCCGTTGTCGTCGATGGTGGCCAGCATCGAGGCCTGCTCCTCGACGGTCAGCGAGGCCTGGCCCAGCGTGACGCCGTAATCGTCCTGCATGTCGTCGGGCCCGGTGATACCGGCCGCGTTGGTGTCCACGCCGAACGCCTGCGCCATCTGGCCCACGTTGTTGGCCACCGTCGTGCTGCCCACGCCGGCCACGACGTGCCACAGGTCGGAGAAGGCGGTGTTGATCGACTCGGCCATCGCCATCTGCGGCGTGAACGGGCCGTTCTCGCCCGAGCTGTCGTTGGTGACCAGCTTGGACCACCCGTCCGAGGCAGCCGACAAGGAGGTGGACGGGTACGCCTTCGGCTGCGAGTCCGGCGGGATGAACTGGTCGTTGAAGCCGTCGAGCGTGCTGCGTCTGCACGTTCATGCCCTGCTTGACCGCGAGCGCCAGGATGTACGGCTTGAACGAGGAACCGACCTGCTCCCGGTTCTGGCTCGCCATGTTCCACTGGCAGTCGATCTTCGTGCATTCGCGGGCGCTGATGACCGGTCCGGTGCCGTTGTACCTCGATCCCGTATAGCCGGGCCCCGGGTACAGGGCCTGGATCTGCGCCGGTCCCCGGGTCCTCGAGTACCGCGCCGACGTGCATGTAGTCCTGGAACGGATACAGGGTGCTGTCCGCGTCGATCTGCTGCCTCGTTCTGGCTGACCGCCTGGTACAGCGCGGCCATCTTCGAGTCGCTGATGCTCGTCTTGATGATGTACCCGCCGTCGTCGATCTGCGGCATCGGTGAAGTGGTACACGTTCTCCAGTTCGGTGCGGACCATGTTGAGGACGTAAGGGTCCCAGACGGCGGTGCCGACGCTCTGCGGCACGTGGTCGCCGAGGGCGGGGAACTTCAGCGTCGCGGCCTTGGCCGCGGACAGATTCCCCATCTGGACCATGCCGTTGATCACGTAGTTCCAGCGGGCCGTCAGCTCGGGCCGGTACTGCGGCAGCGGGTACGTGCTCGGCTGCTGGATCAGGGCGGCGATGACCGCGTCCTGGGCCACGCTGAGCTTGGCCACCGGCTTGCCGAAGTACGTCTCCGCCGCGGCCTGCACGCCGTAGGCGCCCCGGCCCAGGTAGATCGTGTTGAGGTAGTTCGTCAGGATCCACTGCTTGGACTTCTCCTTGGCGACCTTCATCGCCACGAAGATCTCCTTGATCTTGCGGCTGAGCGTCTGCTGGGTGCCGATCCCCGCGTAGTAGTTCCGGACGAACTGCTGGGTGATGGTCGAGCCGCCCTGCAGCGAGCCGTCGTTGCCGGTGAGGTCCGCGAAGGCGGCGCGCAGGATGGCGGTGGGCGAGATGCCGCCCTCGGTCCAGAAGTGGCGGTCCTCGGCCGCGAGCACCGCGTTGATGAGTGTTCTGCGGTATCTCGTTGTACGGCAGCTCCTGCCGGTCCGTGGTGCCGAACCGGCCGATCAGGGCGCCGTTGCTGGAGTAGACCAGGGACTGCGCGTAGCTGGTCGCGGCCATGGCGTCGCTGGGGACCGGCGTCTGCTCGTAGGCCACGACGATCGCGAGGGCGCCCAGGATGATGAACCCGCCGATGATGCCGAGCACCACGCCGAGGGCTTTCCGCCAGGTCCAGTGCCGCCACCAGCTGCCCTTGACCTTGACCCGTCGCGTGACCGCGCGGGGCCCGTGTGCCCCTCGGGCCTCCCGGCCCGCCGGGCCCGGCGGCCCGGCGGCCCGGCGGCCCGGTGGCCCGGGCGGCTCGGGCTGCCGCCTGCCCGGGCGTCCAGGGACCGGTACTCCCCGGGGCCCAGTTCGCCTGGCCGACGTCCTGGGTGCTCGTCGTCCGCGCGTGGCTGCCGCCGCGGCCATTTCCCCGCGCGGCGCCGTCGCCGAGGTGGGCGGTCTCGTGATTGTCGAGGTAGCCGGCCGCCGGGCTGCGGAAGCCCTGTGTGTCCCAGCCGTTGGCGTCGTAACCCAGGTCGTAGTCGACCGTCCCGCCGAAGACACCGTGATCGTCGCCGGCGTGGCTCCCGTCCGCCGCGTAGCCGCCCTCGGGCCCGTCGGCCCCGTTGCCCCAGGCACGGCCGTCCCGCCCGTCGCGATACCGAACGTCAAAGTCATCAGCTTTGCTGCTCACGCGTCCTCGCTGGTGGCTCGGAGGCCGCGGCTTGCGGGAAAAGCGGCCTCTACCTGACGGCGGGTCCGGCCATCCGGGAACCCGCCGAACTCACACGTTACCCCCTGCCTCGGGAGTTCACTGGCTAGTCCGCGCACGCCGCCTCCGGCGTACGGCAGGCTCACCAGTGCCGAGAACGTAAGAGGAAGCGAGGTGGTTCCACCCACAACTCTGACAGACCTCGACGACGTACACCCGGAATTCACCGTATTCGGCGGCCATCTCGGCCAGTTCGCGGGTCTTCTTGACGCGTCCCTCGTACTGGCCGAGCTCGTCGCCGTAGACGTAGGTGACATGGGTCAGCCTGGCCTTCCGGCAGATCGGGCAGCGGTCCTCGGTCGGCTCCCCGTGGAACTTGGCCGCCCGCAGCAGGTACGGATGAGCGTCGCAGACGTCGGTGACGGTCGTATGCCCGGAGTACACGGACGCGAGGGTGGCCCGGCGGGCCAGCCCGTAGTCCACGACGGAACGCCTTGACGTCATGTTCGCCAGAGTACGTCGGAACCGGGGTCTGAGCCGAGTCCGGTGCTCCGGTTTGCCAGGATCCGGGGCGCGCATATGATTCACATGTATCGGTTCGATACATCGAGGCGATCTAGCGAGCCGAAGTATCGGCTCGACGCATCGAGCGGATACACCAGGATTGCGACGGAGCGGACGTCAGGGGGCCAGCGTGGGGCGCAACCGGTCCGCAGTGCTCGAGCTCGCCGTGCTCGGGCTGCTGCGCAGGACGCCGATGCACGGCTACGAGCTGCGCAAGCAGCTCACCAGCGTACTCGGGTTGTTCCGCGCGCTCTCCTACGGGTCGCTGTACCCGTGCCTGCACGAACTGCTTGCCGCGGGGCTGATCGCCGAGGAACACGACGAGGCCGAGCCGGACGGCCCGGCCCGGCCGAACGGCCCGGCCGGCCGCGGTCCGGCCGCCGGTCACTGAAGGTGTACCGGCTGACGGCCGACGGCAAGGAACGGCTGCAGGAGCTCCTCGGCGAGGGGGGGCCCGCGGCGTGGGAGGACGACGGGTTCGGGGTTCACTTCGCGTTTTTCGGGCAGACGAGGGCCGACGTGAGGCTCCGGATCCTCGAGGGCCGGCGCAGCCGGCTCGAGGAGCGCATGGAGTCCATCCGGGCGGCCCTCACGCGAACCAGGGAGCGCGTGGACAGCTACACCCTGGAACTGCACCGGCATGGCCTGGAGTCAGTGGAACGGGAAGTCCGGTGGCTGAACGAGCTGATCGCTTCGGAGCGGCAGGCCGGCGAACAAGGAAACACTTCCGAGAAGGAGTCATCCTGATGGGCAAGGTGCGCATCGCCATCGTGGGGGTGGGTAACTGCGCCAGCTCCCTGGTGCAGGGACTGGAGTACTACAAGGACGCCGCCGACGGCGCCAGGGTTCCCGGCCTCATGCATGTACGGTTCGGCCCCTACCACATCAGTGACGTGCAGGTCGTCGCCGCGTTCGATGTGGACGCCAAGAAGGTCGGCGTCGACTTGGCCGAGGCCATCGCCGCGAGCGAGAACAACACGATCAAGATCGCGGAGGTGCCGCCGACCGGGGTGACGGTCCAGCGCGGTCCCACCCTGGACGGCCTGGGCGAGTACTACCGGGAGATCATCACCGAGTCGGACGAGCCACCCGCGGACGTGGCGCGGGTGCTGCGCGAGACCGGAGCCGATGTGCTCGTCTCCTACCTGCCGGTCGGATCCGAGCAGGCCGACCGGTACTACGCCCAGTGCGCGATCGACGCGCGCGTCGCGTTCGTGAACGCGCTGCCGGTGTTCATCGCATCCGACCCGGAATGGGCCGCCAAATTCACCGAGGCGGGCGTGCCGATCATCGGCGACGACATCAAGTCGCAGGTCGGCGCCACCATCACCCACCGCGTCCTGGCCAAGCTGTTCGAGGACCGCGGGGTCGAGCTGCTGCGCACCTACCAGCTCAACTTCGGCGGGAACATGGACTTCATGAACATGCTGGAGCGCACCCGGCTCCAGTCCAAGAAGATCTCCAAGACCCGCGCGGTCACCTCGCAGGTTCCGCACGAGATGGAGCGAGCGGCCGTGCACATCGGCCCGTCCGACTACGTGCCCTGGCTCGATGACCGCAAGATGGCGTACGTCCGGCTGGAGGGACGGGCGTTCGGTGACGTGCCGCTCAACCTGGAGTACAAGCTCGAGGTATGGGACTCGCCCAACTCGGCGGGCGTGATCATCGACGCGGTCCGCGCCGCCAAGATCGCGCTGGACCGGGGCATCGCCGGGCCGGTGACCTCGGCGAGCTCGTACTTCATGAAGTCGCCGCCCGAACAGTACGGCGACGACGTGTGCCGCGACCTGGTCGAGAAGTTCATCCGCGGCGAGGTCGCCCGCTGAGCGGGGGCAGCCTTAAGCTGAATCGCGTGGACCGGCGCAGATCGACGTTCATCGGTGACCTGCGCACGGTCCTGGCCGGGCGGGACTTCCGGCGGCTGTTCGCCGTCCGGCTCGTATCCCAGACCGGCGACGGCATCATCACCGCCGGGGTCGGCACGTACGTGTTCTTCAACGCGTCAGTCGTTCCCGGACCCGGCGGCCGGCGCGGCGGCATTCGCGGCCCTCTATGTGCCGTACTCGCTGATCGGGCCGTTCGCCGGCGTGTTCATCGACCGCTGGTCCAGGCGCCAGATCCTGGTCTGGTCCGCCCTGCTCCGGACCACCTTCGTGGTGCTGACCGCGGCGCTGATGGCGGCGGGCAGCCACGGGCCCCCGCTCTACATCGCCGTCCTGCTCGTGCTCGGCGTGAACCGGTTCTTCCTGTCCTCGCTGTCGGCCGCGCTGCCGCACGTGGTGGCCGAGGACGAGCTGGTGATGGCCAACTCGGTGTCGCCGACCGCCGGCGGCATCATGGCCATCATCGGCGGCCTGGTCGCCCTCGGGCTGAACGTGGCCACCGGCAACACCGAGCGCGGCGCCGCGATCACCCTGCTGGCCGGGGGCGCCTGTTACGTGGCGGCCAGCCTGGTCGCGGCCACCATGCGCCGCGACCTGCTCGGGCCGGTGCGTGAGCCCGGACAGCCGCCGACGGGACGGCTGCTCGGCGAACTGGCCTCGGTCGCGGCCGGTCTGGCGGCGGGCGCGCGGTACGTCATCAGGCGGCGCGGCCCGGCGGCGGCGCTCGGCGTAACCGGCGGCTACAGCTTCCTGTTCGGTCCGCTGTTCCTGATGGTGATCCTGCTGTACCGGGACTATTTCTACCGGTCGAGCGTAGGCGCGGCCGAGGGGCACCTGGGGAGCATGGTGGTCGCGTCCGGGGTCGGCTACTTCTGCGCCGCGCTGGTGACCCCGCACGGCGACCAGGCGGCTGTCCAAGCCGGCCTGGATCACGCTGCTGGTGGCCGCGAGCGCGGTGGTGACCATCGCGCTGGGCGAGACCTTCCTCGAGATCGCCTACCTCGCGCTCGGGTTCTGCCTGTACCTGGCGCGGCAGGGCGTGGCGATCTGCGCGACCACGATCCTGCAGGAGGAGGTGGACGACGCGTACCGGGGCCGGATATTCGCCTTCTACGACATGATGTTCAACGTCACCTACGCCGCCGGGGCCGGCCTGAGCGCCGCCTTCATGCCGGACGACGGCCACTCCCCGGCCATCGTCGCCCTGGTGGCGGCTGGGTACGCGATCCTCGCCGCGGCGTACTGGCTGTCCCAGCGAATGGGTCAGTCCTCGCCCGGCTCCGGTTCCGGCGGGGAGATGCCCTCGCCCGCGGCCCAGCGCAGCAGCTCCTGAGTGGCCCGCTCCTTGCCGATCTCGCCCTCGACGATGCGCAGTTCGAGCAGGAAGTTGTAGGCCCGCCCGACCAGCGGGCCGGGCGGGATGCCGAGGATGCGCATGATCTCGTTGCCGTCCAGCTCCGGCCGGATGCCTCGCCAGCTCCTCCTGCTCGCTGAGCTCGGCGATACGCAGCTCGAGGGCGTCGTACGCGCGGGCCAGCCGCTGGGCCTTGGCCTGGTTGCGCGTGGTGCAGTCGGCCCTGGTCAGCACGTGCAGCCGGGTCAGCAGCGGCCCGGCGTCCCGGACGTACCGCCGCACCGCCGAATCCGTCCACTCGCCCTCGCCGTAACCGTGGAACCGCAGGTGCAGTTTCGACCAGCTCGGACACGTCGCGGATCACGTCGTTCGGGAAGCGCAGCGCGGTCAGCCTGCGGCGGGCCATCTTGGCCCCGACCACCTCGTGGTGGTGGAACGCGACCCGCCCATCCGGCAGCAGCTCCCGGGTTCTCGGCTTGCCGATGTCGTGCAGCAGCGCGGCCAGCCGCACGGTCAGGTCGGCCTCCAGCCCGTAGCGCGGCTCCAGCTCGATGGCCTGCCTCAGGACGGTGAGGCTGTGCTGATAGACGTCCTTGTGCCGGTGATGCTCGTCCGCCTCCATCCGCAGCAGGGACACCTCGGGCAGCACCTGGTCCGGCGACGCCCGTCTGAACCAGTATGTCGATGCCCAGCGCCGGATCGGGGGTGAGCATGAGCTTGGTCAGCTCGCCGGTGACGCGTTCGGCGGAGACGATCTTCAGCCTGGGGGCCTGTTCGGTCATGGCCGCGCGCACGTCGGCGGCGACGGTGAAGCCCAGCTTGGCCGCGAACCGGGCCGCGCGCAGGATCCGCAGCGGGTCGTCGCTGAAGGAATCCTCGGGCCGTCCCGGGGTCCGCAGCACCTTCTCCTTCAGCGCGTCCAGGCCCCCGAACGGATCGACGAGTTCGTAGCCGGGCAGCCGCGCCGCCATCGCGTTGATGGTGAAGTCCCGCCGGCTCAGGTCTTCCTCGAGGGATCGGCCGTACCGGACGTCGGGCTTGCGGGATTCGGTCCGGTACTGCTCGCTGCGGTAGGTGGTGACCTCGAAGACCGAGCTGCCCTTACGCAGGCCCACGGTGCCGAAGGCGATCCCGACCGTCCAGGTGGCGTCGGCCCAGCCGTCGACGAGCGCCAGGACCTGCTCCGGGGTGGCGTCGGTGGTCAGGTCGAGGTCGCTGGGCCGCTCGCCGCGGAATACGTCCCGGACCGGGCCGCCGACCAGGGCCAGCTCGTAGCCGTGCTTCGCGAACAGGCGGCCGATGCCGGCCACCTCGGGGACGCGCTCGCGCAGCAGCGCGGCGGCCGCGTTCCGCTGTTCGTCGCTCATGGGCACGGCCATTGAGGGTAACGCACGGTTTCGGTTTCGATCGGCAATAACATTCCAAGTGTGCGAGTGTACGGCTTGCTGCGGCGGACATCCCGCGGCGGATCCTGTCCCTGGCCGCTGCCGTCGCCGCGCCGGCGGCGTTCACCGCCGTGCTGGCCCTGGCCGCTCCGGCGCAGGCCAGCGACGGTCCACCCGGACCAGTCGTCCCGGCCCGGCCAGGTGGCTCAGGCGGGCCGGGTGTCGATCGTCATCGACTCGATGAGCCCGCAGACGGCCAGGCCCGGCGCCACCGTCACCGTCACCGGAACGGTCAGCAATGGCACCAGCCAGACCCGGGCCGGGCTGGACGTCCAGCTGTTGAGCTCACCGGCGCGTTTCCAGACGCGGGACGCGATGGACGGGTACGTGAGCCAGGGCACCGGCGCGAGCCTCCAGCAGGCCGGCAACCCCTTCTTCCTCCCGGCCAGGCTGACGCCCGGCGCCACCGCCCATTGGCACGCTTCATTCCAGGTCAACGCCGTGGGCATGACCCAGTTCGGCGTCTATCCGGTCACCGCCCAGCTCAGCAGCCAAGGCGGCGTGCTGGACCTGGACCAGACGCTGCTTCCGTTCTGGCCGGGGTCGCAGGCGGCGGGCCTGACCCGCCCGCTGGACATCGCGTGGGCCTGGCCGCTCATCGACCAGCCGCATCACCAGGTCTGCTCCGCGCTGAGCAACAACGACCTGGCCGCCAGCCTGGGGCCCGGCGGCCGGCTGTCGGCCCTGCTCACGGCCGGGCAGGCGTATCCCGGCGCCGACCTGACCTGGGTCATCGACCCGGCGCTGCTCAGCGACGTCGCGACGATGACCAAGACCTACCAGGTGGCTTCCGGGCCCGGCTGCAGCCCCGCGCCCTGCGAGCCGGCCAGCAAGGCGGCCAGGACGTGGCTGTCAGCGCTCCGGACGGTCACCTCCAGCCAGCCGACGGTGATCACGCCGTACGCCAACGTGGACGTCTCCGCGCTCGTGCACAGCGGGCTGACCGCGGATATTACCAGTGCCTACGCCATGGGCAAAACGGTGGCGGACAGCGTGCTGCACGGGATCGTTCGGGTCATCGATCGCGCTCCCCGCGGGCGGGACGGCCGATCTCAGCGTGCTCACCAACCTGGCCACCGCCCAGCACATCGGCACCGTGGTGCTGGACAGCAACGAGATGCCGCCCACCAACCCCGCCGTCTTCGAGGACGACGCGGTCACATCGGTCCGTACCGCAGACGGCCTGACCATGACCGCCCTGCTCGCCGACCACGTCCTGACCGGGGTGCTGGCGGCGGGCGACACCAGCACGGGTGCCCTGCCGCCGGGCACGCAGTTCGCGGTCAGCCAGCGGTTCCTGGCCGAGACCGCGATGATCGCCGCCGAGGCGCCGGATTCGGACCGTTCCATCGTGGTGGCACCACCGGAGGACTGGAGTCCGTCGGCCGCGCTGGCCAGCCAACTGCTCAAACGAGACCACCAGCACGCCGTGGCTGGCGCCCACCGCGCTGGGCAGCCTGGCCCGGGCGGCGGACAGCGAGCGTGGCATCAGCCGCCAGCCGCCGCCGGACAGCAAGGACAGCCCAGGTGAGCTCAGCGGCAGTTACCTGAGCGCGGTGGGCGCGGTCAGTACCGAGCTCGGCGCCTACACTGACCTGCTCTACCAGGCCTCCACCTCCTACGTGGACGGGCTGGAGCAGGCCCTGACCGCCACCGAGTCCTCCGCCTGGCGTGGCCCCGGGGAGGGCCAGGGCCTGGTCCTGGCCGACAAGCTGTCCTCGTTCATGAGCGGCGAGGAGGGCCGGATCACGATCATCGCCGCGCAGCAGGTGCCGATGGGCGGCTCGTCCGGGCTGGTGCCGGTGTCGATCGAGAACGGATCGCGGCACGCCGTCCAGGTCCGGCTGAACGCCAGCGTGGTCGACGTGCCGGACCAGACCTCCCAGCTCACCATCGGGAACTTCCAGCACCTGGTCAAGATCCAGCCCCAGCAGGTGGCGCTCGTCCGGCTGCCGGTGAGCTCGGCACCGATCGGGCCGACCGCCATCCGGCTGAGCCTGACCACCGCGCACGGGAAGCCGCTGCCGTCCCGCTCAGCCTCACTTACGGTCCAGTCGACCAGGTACGGCCGCGCGATCTTGTTCCTCATCGGCGCCGCGATCGGCGTCCTCGTGCTCACCTCTGTGTTCCGCGGCGTCCGGCGGTGGCTGCATGCTGACCGCCAGGTTGTTCCCGAAGATGCGGATCTACCGGGTAGCGTCGTGACAGGCACGAGCAGCGCGCGACACCCGACGGAGGCACCGGATGACCTGGCCGATGCACGACGCTGGGCCGACGACGCCTGAGCCGGGCCCGCCTGGGCCGGGCCCGGACGAGCCGGGGCCGTCTGACCCGGCGCCTGGCCACGGCCGGCACGCCGCCGCCGATCCGCTGCCGCCGCTGGACGGCCCGATGCCGGGCGGTGGCCCCAGCCCGGCCGAGACGACGCTGCCGCTGGCGCTCGAGTGGCCGGCCCCGCCCGCCCGGCCGCTCCGGACCCCGCGGTTTACCCCGGCGGGTCCGCCCGGCTCGGTGGACGCGCCGCCCGGCTGGCGCCGCGTGCCCCGGCCGGCCGACTACCGGCCGCCCGATGACCTCAGGCCGCGGTATCCGCAGCCGGGATACCGCCCGCCGGGAGCCCCGGGAGCGCCCGGGAGCCCCGGGCGGGCCCGGCGGTCCGCCCGGGGGCCCGCCGGGGGCCGCGGCCGTCCCGGACGTCCGGGCAGCGCGCGGGCCCGCGGTCGAGCCTGGTCCGCTCCAGCGCCGGCATGGCGGTCGGCACCCTGGTCTCCCGGGGCACCGGGTTCCTGCGCACCCTGGTCCTGGTCGCCGCGATCGGCGTCGCCGAGCTCGGCAACGCGTACAACAACGCGAACACGCTGCCGAACACCGTCTACTACCTGATGCTCGGCGGCATCTTCACCAGCGTGGTGGTGCCGCTGCTGGTCCGGGCGGCCAAGCGCGACCCCGACCGCGGCGAGGCGTACGCGCAGCGCATGTTCACCCTGGGCGCGGTGGCCCTGCTGGTGGTCACCGTGGTGGCGACGCTGCTGGCCGGCCCGCTGGTCGACCTGTACGCGCCCACCATCCACGGCCCGCCCGGCAGCCACCTGGCCGCCGAGCACGACCTGATGGTGGTGTGGGCCTACTACTTCATCCCGCAGATCTTCTTCTACGGCATGAGCTCGCTGATCGGGGCGATCCTGAACACCCGCGGCCGGTTCGCGGCACCGATGTGGACGCCGGTCATCAACAACCTGATCGTGATTGCCGTCGGCGGGCTCTACGTGGTGATGCACCTGGGCAAGGAGCCGTGGAACATCTCGGCTGGCGGGGTGCGGCTGCTCGGGATCGGCACCACGCTCGGCGTGGTCGCGCAGACCCTCGCGCTGGTCCCGTCGCTGCGGAGGGCCGGGTTCCGGTGGCATCCCACGCTCGGGTTCCGGCCTGGCGAGGTGACCGAGATGGGCCGGATGGCCGGCTGGATGTCGGTCTACGTGGTCTCCCAGTGGGCCGGTTACCTCGTCGTCCAGATCGTGGCGAACGCGGCCTCGGCCGGACTGAACGGCTATTCCGCGTACTCCATCGCGTGGCAGCTGTTCCAGCTGCCGTACGCGATCATCGGCATCTCGGTGATCACGGCGCTGCTGCCGCGGATGAGCGAGCACGCGAATGCACGCCGGTATTCGCTGGTCAGGGACGACTTCTCGATCGGCGTCCGGCTGGCCTCGGTGCTCGTGGTGCCGGCCGCGATCTACCTGGCCGTGCTCGGCGGGCCGCTCGCGGAGTTCCTGATCGGCTGGTTCCACAGCACGGGCCCCTACCACGCCAGGTACATCGGCGAGGTCTTCGGCCTGTTCTCCCTCGGCCTGGTGCCGTACATGCTGACCCAGCTGCAGCTGCGGGTCTTCTACTCGTTCCAGGACAGCCGGACCGCCGCCTTCGTCGGCCTGCTCATCATGGCGTCAGCATCGCGGGCAGCCTACATCGCGCTGTCCATGCTGCCCCGCCCGGACGTGGTGGCCGGGCTGGCGGTCGCGTACGGGATCGCCAACCTGATCGGGGCGATCGCCGGATGGGCCCTGCTGCTGCGGCGGGTCGGCAGCCTGGACGGCTGGGCCATCGCCCGCAGCCTGACCCGGATGCACCTGGCCACCGTGCCCGGCCTGGTCTTCGCGGTGGCCGTCATGATCGGCGCCGGGCATGTCCTGCACAACCCCAGCGCGGCCTACGGCTTCGCGGTCACGGTCGTCGGCGGCGGCGGCGCGGTCCTGCTGTACGCGCTGTGCGCCCGGGCGTTCCGGGTGGCCGAGTTCGGGTTCCTCGTCCGAACGGCCACGGCTAGGTTCGGCGGCCAGGGCAGGCGGCATTAGCATGGGTGACGACCTATGAGCACATACACGTCGGAACCAGGAACCCGGCTGGCGGGGCGGTATCGCCTCGTGGACCAGACGAGCGCTGGCACCGGCTGGACGTTCTGGAAAGCGATCGATGAACCCCTCGCTCGCTCCGTCACCGTGCTCACCTTCGCCTCGGGCTTCCCGAGGATCGCCGAGGCGATCACGGCCGCCCGGGCCGCGAGCCGGCTCGGCGACCCGCGCTTCTCCCAGGTGTTCGACGTGGAAGACGCCGACGACGAGCAGGCCTACGTGGTGCTGGAGTGGGTGGTCGGCGAGTCACTGCTGGACATGCTGGCCGACGGCCCCCTCGATTCCCCGCGCGCCGTGGCGCTGCTGTCCGAGGCCGCCCAGGCCATGGCGGCGGCGCATGCCGTCGGGCTGGCCCACCTGCGGCTGAACCCGGCGTGCCTGCACTGGATGCGCGGCAGCGGCGTGAAGATCACCGGACTGGGCATCGACGCCGTGCTGACCGGGACGGCGCCGGCCGCCGAGACGGCGCCGAAGATGGGCAGGGCTCTGAGCTCACCGACACCCGCGACCTGGGCCGGCTGCTGTATGCCGCGCTGACCGGCTACTGGCCGGGCCCCCAGGAGCCAGGCCGAGCCCCAAAGGCCGACGCCGGACGGCTTGCGCCGGACTTCGGACCGGTTCGGCACGGAGGCTGCGGAGCCCGACGGCGCCCGGCGGCGCCGCCTGGGCCGACCGGCCTCCCCCCGGCACCGGAGGCCGACGGGGTGCCGTGCACCCCGCGCCAGGTGTCCGCAGCCGTGCCGGCCAACATCGACGCGCTAACCTGCCAGGCGCTGTTCCAGCGGCCCAGCCGTCACGGCCCGGCGCTCAGCACCCCGGCGATGCTGGCCGAGGCGCTGGCCGACGTCGCGTCGCCCGACCCGCTGCCGGCTCCGGCCGGGCCCACGACTTCGTTCCGGGCACCCGCGGACCGCGGCTACTGGCCGAGCGATCCCGCCAACCCGTACCCGGCGGGTGATCCGGTGCCGCGGCCCCGGGGGAGCCCCCTACCGCCCGCCGGCCGCCGGCCGTTCCTCGCCGCGCACGGCGATCCTCAGCACCGTGATCGTCCTGGTCCTGGCGGCCGCCGGCGTGGTCGGCTGGGCGCTCAACCACCGGGACACCCCATCGACGGCCGCGCCGCCGACGCACAGCCCCTCGTCTTCGTCCGCTCCGTCCGCGGCGGCCTCGATCGTGCTCACGCCGGTCAGCGCGAACAGCTTCGACGCCCTCGGCAACGACGGCGGGAACGAGGATGGCGCCGCGGCGAAATACGCGATCGACAACAACCCGAGCACGTTCTGGCACACGGACTACTACCTCACCTATCCGGCCCTGGGCAACCTGAAGAAGGGCACCGGACTCATATTGGATATGGGCAAACAAGTCCGGCTGAGCCAGGTGGTGGTCCAGTTCGGCGCCAGCTGCTGCGCTGACGTCGAGATCGAGATCGGGAACAACAACACACCCGGTCCCGTCCACGCTGGGCACCTTCACCGAAGTCGCGAGCTCCACGAGCGCGCACGGCAGCACCACCTTCAACGTGAGCAGCAATACCACCGGCCGTTACGTGCTGATCTGGATTACCCGCCTCCCGCCGCTGACCGGATCGGCAGTCGAGTACGAGGCGCAGATCTATAACGTCGTGGTCCATGGTCCCGCCGCGAGCCAATCGGGCTGATGCCCCGTGCCCGGCACCGTGCCCATCTTCGGCGGCGAGTGGCCCTCGGACACTGAACTCCTCCGCCGGCACGTGGCGGGAGACAGCGACGCCTTCGGCGAGCTGTTCCGCAGGCACCGTGACCGGCTGTGGGCGGTCGCGCTGCGCACCGTCTGCGACCCCGAAGAGGCGGCCGACGCGCTCCAGGACGCGATGATCTCCGCTTTCCGCCGGGCGGCCGACTTCCGCGGCGATTCGGCCGTCACCACCTGGCTGCACCGCATCGTGGTCAACGCATCCCTCGACCGGCTGCGCCGCCGGGCCGTCCGCCCGGTGGCCTCGGCCGGTGACGAGCAGGCGCTCGAGGCCCTGCTGGCGCACGACCAGGATCCCGCGCGGGCCGCCGACACCAGGCTGGACATCGACGCCGCGCTGCGGATCCTGCCGCCGCCGCAGCGGGCGGCCCTGGTGGTCGTGGACATGCTCGGCTTCTCCGTCGACGACGCCGCCGCCATCCTGGACACCTCGCCGGGCACGGTCAAGAGCCGCTGCGCCCGGGCCCGCGCCCGGCTCCTGCCCTACGTAGCCCACCTGCGGGGGAACCGATCCGCGAGCGAGCGCGTCTCACCTGCGCAGGGAGGCGACGCTTGAACGAGCTGGAAGGGACAGATGACCCACCCGGACTCCGAGGTCCTGGCCGAGTTCCGCGCGGGGCTCATCGACCGGGCGCCATGGCGCCCGGATATCGGCGCACCTGGCCGCCTGCGAGCGCTGCGCCGGCCTGTGCGACCAGCTGGCCGAGATCTCAGCCCTGCTCGCCGTCGTCCCGGCCCCCGCCATGCCCGACGACCGTGGCCCGGCGGCTCGAAGGCGTACTCGCCGCCGAGGCGGCTCAAAGAGATGATGCCGAACGGGCCGTTGGTGACAGCTCCCGCTGACCGCGCGCCGAGCCCGCGGCCACGCAGGCGCTGGGATTTCCGCCTGGTAGCCCTGCGCGTCCTCGCCCCGGCCGCCGCCGTCGCCGTGCTCGCCGCGGGCGGGTACGGCCTGAGCCGCATCGGGGAGAGCTCTACGGTCTCGGAAGCCTCCGGATCCGCGGCGTCGTCTGCGGCGACGGCGGCGGCCGTGCCGCAGGAAGGCGCCCTGCCCTCGGCCGGATCGGCGAGCCGGCACCAGCGGATCCCGGCCGGCCGGAGCCGTGCTCGCCATCGAAGTCGTGACCAGCCGGACCAATTACCTGCGCGCCACGCTTCGGCAGCAGCTGGCCGGCGAGATGAAACGGTACGCCAAGGGTGTCGCGGGCCCGCTGAGGCCCGCGTCCGCGCCGGTCAAGGGATGCGTGCTCCGGGTAACCAAATACACCCGCCCGGTGACCGTGAAGCTGGTCGAGACGGCCCGCTTCCAGGGTCAGCCCGCCATCGTGATCGTCGCCGTCGAGCGGCCACCACGACGTGGCCTGGGTCACCACGTCCACCTGCTCGGCCAGCAGCGATCACGTCCTCGCCACGACGACACTCCCGGGAACATACGCGCCCTAGGATCGGTTCTCACCAGAGCCAGTCAGATAGGGGTGGATAGGGGTTGGCAGAAGTGCCCGAAGTCCGGAACGTCATCGTCATCGGATCCGGCCCGGCCGGTTATACGGCGGCACTGTACGCGGCTCGCGCGGAGCTGAAGCCCTTGGTCTTCGAGGGATCGGTCACCGCGGGCGGCGCGCTCATGCAGACCACCGACGTGGAGAACTTCCCGGGGTTCCCCGACGCCATCATGGGCCCGGAGCTGATGGACTCGATGCGCAAGCAGGCGGAGCGGTTCGGCGCCGAGCTGCTGTCCGACGACGTGATCGAGGTGGACCTGTTCGCGACCCCCAAGGTAGTCAGGACCGACAGCGAGACCTACCTGGCCAAGGCGGTCATCATCGCCACCGGCTCCCGGTACAAGGAGCTCGGCGTGCCCGGCGAGAAGGAACTCGGCGGCCACGGCGTGTCCTGGTGCGCCACCTGTGACGGGTTCTTCTTCCGCGGTCACGACATCGCGGTCGTCGGCGGCGGCGACTCGGCCATGGAAGAGGCCACGTTCCTGACCAGGTTCGGCAAGTCCGTGACGGTGATCCACCGCCGGGACAAGCTCCGCGCCTCGAAGATCATGCAGGACCGCGCGCTGGCCAATCCCAAGATCAAGTTCCTGTGGGACAGCGAGGTGGCCGAGGTCCTCGGCGCCGACAAGGTGACGGGCCTGCGGATCAGGAACACCAAGGACGGCACGGAACACGTGCTGCCGGTGACCGGCGTCTTCGTCGCCATCGGGCACGACCCGCGGTCCGACCTGTTCACCGGGCAGCTGGCCACCGACCCCGACGGGTACCTGCTGACCGACCAGCCGTCGACGCGGACCGCGATCGAGGGCGTGTTCGCCTGCGGCGACGTCGTCGACCGCACCTACCGGCAGGCGGTGACCGCGGCCGGGACGGGCTGCGCGGCCGCCATCGACGCCGAGCGCTGGCTGGCCAGCCAGGAAGACTCCTGAGATTCAGCAGCACTCAACACGCACAGCAAGCTAAGGGATGTGATCGCAGTGGGCACGACCAGGGTCGTGACGGACGAGACCTTCGAGACGGAGGTCCTGAAGAGCGACAAGCCGGTCATCGTCGATTACTGGGCCGAATGGTGCGGGCCGTGCCGCATGGTCGCCCCGGTACTCGAGGAGATCGCGACCGAGTACGCGGACAAGATCGATGTCGTCAAGCTCAACATCGACGAGAACCCGGCCGTGTCGCAGCGTTACGGGATCATGGCCATCCCGACCATGAACGTGTTCTCGGGCGGCCAGGTCGTCAAGCAGATCGTGGGCGCCAAGCCCAAGTCGGCTCTGCTCCGCGAACTCGCCGAGTTCATCTGAACATCCGCGAACGACCCCTCAGAGCCGCGCGGCCGTCGCCCTACGGGCTTACACGGGCCGCAGGGCGCCCTGGGGGGTCGACGGCGTCATCGAGCCGAGCAGGCGCTCCAGGGCGACCTCGACGTCCTCCCGCCAGGTGAGGATGGTCCGCAGTTCCATCCGCAGCCGCGGGTAGTGGTGATGCGGGCGGATGGTCTTGAACCCCACCGCGAGCAGGTAATCCACCGGCAGCATGCAGGACGGCGACTCCCATCGCCGGTCGCCGAAGGCCTCGATCGCCTTGACCCCGCGCCGGGTGAGGTCCTTGGCCATCGCCTGCACGAGCATCCGGCCGATGCCCCCGCCGGCGAACTCGCTCAGCAGCTGAGCGGTCATGAACAGCACCGCGTCGGCGCTCACCGGGCTGGTGGGAAAGGCCATCGAGCGGGGGACGTACTGCGGCGGCGCGAAGAGCATGTACCCGGCGGGGACGCCGTCGACATACGCGATCTTCCCGCAACTGCCCCATTCGAGCAGCACCGACGACACCCACGACTCTTTCTCGAGTTCCGGGTCGCCGCTTTCCTCGGCCCGGGCCCGGCTGACCGGCCCCAGTTCCCAGAAAACACATTTGCGGCACTTCGGCGGCATGTCGCCGAGATTGTCCAGCGTGATATTGACGATACGGCGCGACATCCTGTTCCCCGGTAGGCCGATCCCCCAGAAATCCACAAGCGTGCCTAGCAGATACCCCTTATCCTGGCATGATACTGGACCACTTCAGGAGCCTCCTGCAGGAGAAGCCGTGACCGCCGAAGAGCAGCCCGCATCGCAACGACAGCGAATTGACCCCTACGTCGGTCAGTACGCCGAACGTGCCGTTGGCATGGTCGCCTCCGAAATCCGGGCGCTGTTCGCCGTCGCCGCCCGGCCCGAGATCGTCTCGCTGGC
The DNA here is from genome assembly GCA_963801155.1 of uncultured Actinomycetes bacterium. GTDB lineage: Bacteria > Actinomycetota > Actinomycetes > Streptosporangiales > Streptosporangiaceae > Palsa-504. Next base: position 156,129 of record CAWDEB010000003.1, on the reverse strand, counting down.
CGGCGGCACGCCCTACGTGTCCGCGCTCCCGCTGGAGGCCGTCGGCGGCATGATCGGCCAGCTGATCGCCGACCGGGGCGACAGTCGCGCTGCAGTACTGCACCGCGCAGGGAGACGCGGGGCTGCGCGAGCGGATCTGCGACGTCATGGCGCTGGAGGAAATACGGGCTCACCCCGACGAGATCGTCATCACCGTGGGCTCCCAGCAAGCGCTTGACCTGCTCACCAGGATCTTCATCGATCCCGGCGACGTGATCCTCGCCGAGGCGCCCTCGTACGTGGGCGCCCTGGGCGCCTTCGCCTCCTACCAGGCCACCGTGATCCACGTCGCCATGGACGAGGACGGGCTGATCCCCGAGGCACTGGAGGAAGCCATCGGCCGCACGACCGCGGCCGGGCGGCGGGCCAAGTTCCTCTACACCGTGCCCAACTTCCACAATCCGGCCGGGGTCACGCTCGCCGCCGGGCGGCGGCACCGGATCCTCGACATCTGCCAGCGCGCGGGCCTGCTCGTGGTCGAGGACAACCCGTACGGCCTGCTCGGCTTCGACGCCGATCCGATGCGGGCGCTGCGGGCCGACGACGGCGAGGGGGTGGTGTACCTCGGCACGTTCTCCAAGACGTTCGCGGCGGGCGTCCGGGTCGGCTGGGCGGTGGCACCGGCCGCGATCCGGGACAAGCTGATCCTGGCCGCCGAGTCGGCGGTGCTGTGCCATTCCAGCTTCTCGCAGCTGACCGTGCGCGAGTACCTGACCACCCAGCCGTGGCTCGAGCAGATCAAGGACTTCCGCGAGCTCTACCGCGAACGGCGGGACGCCACACTGAACGCCCTGCACACGATGATGCCGCCCGGCTGCCACTGGACCCGGCCGGGTGGCGGTTTCTACGTGTGGCTCAGGCTGCCCGACGGCGTCAACGCCAAGGCCATGCTGCCCCGGGCGATCTCGTCGCGGGTGGCGTACGTGCCGGGCACGGGCTTTTACGCGGACGGCTCGGGCGGCCAGTACGCGCGGCTGTGCTACTCGCTCCCCAGCCCGGACCGGATCCGCGAGGGCGTCCGCCGGCTGGCCTCGGTGATCGAGACCGAGATCGAGCTCCGGGACGACTTCGGCCCGGCTCCCGGCATCCGGTAGATCATGTACGAACTCGACCGGGTGGTGGTCCTCGCCGGCGGCCTGTCCGCCGAGCGGGAAGTGTCGCTGCGCTCCGGCCACCGGGTGCGCGACGCCCTGGCCGAGGCGGGCATCGACGCCGTGGTGGCCGATGCCGACGCCGAACTGCTCACCCAGCTGCGCGCCGACCCGCCCAGCGCGGTATTCCCCGTCATTCACGGCGCCTCCGGCGAAGACGGCGCGATCCGGGAAGTCCTCGGGCTGCTCGGCACGCCGTACGTCGGGTCGGTGGCCAGCGCCTGCCAGATGGCGTTCGACAAGCCGACGGCCAAGGCCCTGGTCGCGGCGGCCGGAGTGACCACGCCGACGTCCGTGACGCTGCCGCGGGAGACCTTCCACGACCTCGGTGCGGCCGCGGTGATCGACCTCATCGTGGCCAAGCTCGGGCTCCCGCTGTACATCAAGCCGTCCCGCGGCGGCTCCGCGCTCGGCGCGGGACCAGTCCACGACGCGGCGGAGCTGCCACCCGCGCTGCTCAGCTGTTTCGCCTACGGCGACATCGCGCTGATCGAACGGTTCATCTCGGGCACCGAGGTCACCGTCGGGGTGATCGACCTTGGCCAGGGTCCGCAGGCCCTGCCGGCCGTCGAGATCGTCCCGGGCGACGGCGGCTACGACTACGCGGCCCGGTACACCGCCGGGAAGACGGAGTTCTACGTCCCGGCCCGGCTGTCCGGCGAGGTCGCGACCCAGGTGGCCAGGATCGCGGTCGCCACGCACTCGGTACTCGGGCTGCGTGACCTGTCCCGGACCGACCTGATCGTGGACGAGACGGGCACGGCGTACTTCCTCGAGGTCAACGTGTCACCGGGGATGACCGAGACCAGCACGCTGCCGATGGCGCTGGAGGCCTCCGGTCACGCGTTCGGCAGTATCTGCGTCCGCCTGCTCGAATTGGCCGCCGCCCGCGGCGGATAGATCCACTAGGTCCCCACGGTTGGGGGGAATCCCGTTCACCCAGGGCTGACGGTGACACTGGATGCTGCGCCGCACCGAGTACGACACCACGGCAGCCGCGCCGGCGCATTAGCTTCCAGGTGCCCTCCACGGTGTACCCGATGTGGAACAGCTTGCCGATCAGCGATTTGATCCTGCCCAGGGTCCAGCGCTGGTCCCCGGCGAAGCCGTGCGCCAGCGGGCCCCGCCGCAGCTCGGCTTCCAGCCTGGCCCACTGCTGCGGGCTCAGCCTCTCCCGCGACACCGGCCCTCTGGACCGCAGCGCCGCGGTCCCGCCATCCCGCCAGGCCTGCCGCCACCGCCGTACCGTCCGCTCCGTGAAACGCGGGATCAGTGTCAGTTGCCGGGGGCTGTGGCTGGGGGGAAGGGCGTGAGCTTGTCGAGCTCGTGCGCGTAGTGGTCCAGTACCTCGTCCATCGTGCGCTCGTCATAGCCTCCGTGCCGTGTGACATTGAACCTCACCGCCTGGACATCCGCGGCTGTGATCGCTTGCCCGGGCCAGGCGTTCCCGCTCAGCGTCGCCTCGATCCGCGCGATGAACTCATCCACCTCGGCGGCGCGGTAGCCCGGCCCTAGCTTGCGGCGGGGGAAACTGCCGGCGGTGTATCCCGCCGTGCTGTTCACAGACCCGGCGGATGCCCTTGCCTGCAGGATGCAGGCGGCCCGGGCCCGGGCCCGGGCCTGGGCCCGGGTGCGGGCGCGGGCGCGGGCCTCAACGGCGTCCGTCAGGTCCTCACCCAGCCGTTTACCCCGCTTCCTGCGGTAGGCGAGCCTGCAGCCGGATACGGTCAGGGAGCCGAGGAGGCATCCGATCCCCAGGTAGATCCACTCCTGGGGAGTCTTCGCCCAGCCCAGGAGGTAAACCACCAGGCCGGTGATGATGAACGGGGCGGCTGCATCGGCCATGTGCGCCATCACCCGGCGGGCGCTGCCGGGAGTCAGAGCCGTTCCCCGGATGGTTCCGGACGCGTAGCGCAGCATGCGGGCGGCGCGGCGCGCGGCCGGCTTGACACCGGGGTCTCGGAGGATAGCGGGTAGTTCCGCCACCCATTCCCGGTACCGCTCGTCCCGTGCCTCGGCCGGCAGGTGCCGGCACGCGCGGGCGATCAGGTACTCGCCGATGCGCAGCAGCCGGCGTTCCCCCCTCATCCCAGGCTCCCCGGGACCGGGCGGGCCGGGTGGGCCGGGGAACGCGGACGACCGGCGGAGATCTGCGCGAGTTCCAGCCGGGCCACCTCGGCGCCTTTGGCGGTCAGCCGGTAGTACTTCCGCGGCCGCTGCCCGTCTTGCTGCGGCGTTTCCCACGCAGAGGTGACCAGCTTCTCGTCTTCCAGCCGGCCCAGCAACGGGTACAGGGTGCCGCTTTTCAGTCCGGCCGCCTTCATCAGGTCATACCCGTAGCGCGGGTCCACAGGGTCTGCCAGGAACGCCCGCAGTACCCGCTCCAGCGGCGCCGTCATCTTCATGCCAGAAGCCTACACATGTAGGCTACAAGGCGGGCACCCCGGACCCAGGCCCGCGGATCGGTGCGACGGAACGGAAAGTACCGCCAGCGCCGATTCAGTCACCCGCGATACGGCACGTCAGCGCGCCCCGCCGGCGGCTCCGGCGTGACTTTTCGTTCCGATGTTCCTCGCGACCCGCACCTCCGGCGTCACTACCTCCAGTCGCCGGGCACTACGAGTTCAAGTTGGTTAGCTCCGCACGGCTTATACCATCAGTGGGGCTGGACCGTCACCCTGCACCCCGACGGCACCACCACCGCCCGCAGCCCCGACGGCACCAAAACCCTGCACAGCCACGCGCCGCCGTAATCCACCGGTCCGTCGCCGCGCAGCGCGGATTGCGTCCTACAGTCTGGTGCCGATGGACCGCCGGGAATTATTGTGCCAAGTCGCCGCTACATGCCAGGTCGCCGTGACGGTACCGCTGACCGCCAGGACGACATCGGGGCGCCCTGCGGCTCCTTCCGCTCACCTGACCCAGGCCACCAGGCTGACACCTGACCGGCACCGCCCGCCGGACAGCCCTCTAGGCTCAGATCCATGACAGGACGCAAGAGCTTCGGCAGTGACAACCACACGGGGGCGCACCCGGCGGTGCTCCGCGCGATGATAGAGGCCAACTCCGGCGACGCGGTGGCTTACGGCGCCGATGAATGGACCGAGCGGGTCACTACCCAGCTGTGCGAGGCGTTCCGGGCCGAGCGGCGGCGCTTTCCTCGTGCTGAACGGGAGCGGGGCCAACGTCCTCGGCCTCAGCGTCCTGCTGCGCAGGCACGAGGCGGTCATCTGCGCGGAGTCCGCGCACATCAACACCGATGAGTGCGGCGCCCCCGAGCGCCTGGTCGGCACCAAACTCCTCGCGGTACCGGCGCCGGACGGCAAGCTGACCCCGGAGCTGATTGCTGGGCAGCTGGGCGGCCGCGGTGACGACCACTTCGCCCAGCCGGGCGTGGTGGCGGTCACCCAGGCGACCGAGTTCGGGACGTGCTACACGCTCGCCGAGCTACGGAAGATAGCCGACTTCTGCCGGGCCAGCGACCTGCGGGTGTTCCTGGACGGAGCCCGCCTGGCCAATGCGGTCGCCTATCTGGACTGCTCGCTGGCCGAGCTCGCCGAGTGCGCGGACGTACTTTCCTTCGGCGGCACCAAGAATGGCGCGGTGGGCGCGGAGGCGCTCATCGTGATGGGCGGAAACCTGGCTGCCGACGTGCCGTACCTGCGCAAGCAGCAGACTCAGCTAACCTCCAAGATGCGTTTCGTGGCGGCCCAGTTCGGCGCGCTCCTGCAGGATGACCTCTGGCGGAGCAACGCCACGCACGCGAACGCCATGGCATGCAGGCTCGCCGACGGGGTTCGTGCCGTGGACGGCATCGAGATCGTCCACCCGGTACAGGCCAACGCGGTCTTCGCCCGGCTCCGGCCCCGCCACATCGCTGCCCTGCAGCGCGACTGGACGTTCCACGTCTGGGATGAGCGCGGTTCCATCGTCCGCTGGATGACAGCCTTTGACACCTCGCAGGACGATGTTGACGCGTTCCTGGCCGACATCCGCTCCACTGCCGCCGGTCAGTAAAAGCGGCCAGGTGTCTTATGCAAAGTTCGCCTTATACGAGATCCCGCTATGGTTGCCCGCCGCGCCACCTGCACCGGCCGCTCGCGCAGGCCCAGAAGGCCTGCACTCGCAGCCGGTCTCGCATAACGCTCAATGTTTCACGTGAATCCAGCGCGTCCGGCTAGCCTTCGGGGTCCGGCGGCACGGCTGGGGTCATCGCCTTGACGATGCGCTCCAGGTCGTCCACGGTGGCGAACTCGACGACGATCTTCCCCTTGCGCTGGCCCATTTCCACCTTGACCCGCGTCTCGAAGAGGTCGGAAAGGCGATCGGCCAGGTGGCGGAGGCCCGGGGCGGTCGGCCGCCTGGCCGCGCGGCTCGAGCGCTGGCGCGGGGTGTCATCAGACCCGACGGCAACAAGCTCTTCGACGCTGCGGACGGACAGGCCCTCGGCCACGATCCGCTGGGCCAAGTGCTCTTGAGCCTCGGCACTGTCGAGACCGAGCAGGGCCCGGGCGTGGCCCGCGCTGAGTACGCCCGCTGCCACTCGCTTCTGCACGGCCGGCGGCAGGTTCAGCAGCCGCAGGGTGTTGCTGATGTGCGGGCGGGAACGGCCGATCTTGCGTGCGAGCTCCTCGTGGGTGGCGCCGAAGTCGTCCAGAAGCTGCTGGTAAGCGGCGGCCTCTTCCAGCGGGTCGAGCTGCTGCCGGTGCAGGTTCTCGATCAGCGCGTCCCGGAGCAGGTCGTCGTCTTGCGTCTGCTTGACGATGGCGCCGATCTCGGTCAGCCCGGCCTCCTGCGCGGCGCGCCAGCGGCGCTCGCCCATGACGAGCTCGTACCGGCCGGTCCCGACGGCGCGGACGACCACCGGCTGCAGCAGGCCGACCTGCCTGATCGACTCGGCCAGCTCGTCCAGGGCCTCCTCGTCGAAGCTGCGCCGCGGCTGCCGCGGATTGGGGGTGATCGCCGTGACCGGGATCTCCTCGTACCGGGCCCCAGCGACCTCACCCAGTGGCACCGTGCCTGGTTCCCCAGCCGGCGCCTGGCCGAGGGCCTGGGCCGCGGCCGCGCCGCGCGCGCCGTCACCGTCACCGTCACCCAGCCGGGCGGGGTCCGGGATCAGCGCTCCGAGCCCTCGACCTAGACCGCGCCTCTGCTGCGCCACTGTCTCACGCTCCCTGGCGGGTACCGGCCGACTGCATCGCCAGTTCCTTGGCCGCCTCGGTGTAGGCGATCGCGCCGCTCGACCCCGGGTCGTAACTGATGACCGACTGGCCCCGGCTCGGCGCCTCCGACACCCGGACGCTCCGCGGGATGATCGTGCGCAGCACCGACGCGCCGAAGTGGGCGCGGACGTCGTCGGCCACGTCGGAGGCCAGCCGGGTGCGTCCGTCGTACATGGTCAGCAGGACGGTCGAGACGTGCAGTCCCGGATTGAAGTTGACCCGGACCAGTTCCGCGGTATTCAGCAGTTGCTGGACACCTTCGAGCGCGTAGTACTCGCACTGGATCGGCAGCAGCACTTCCTCCGCCGCGACCAGGGCGTTGACGGTCAGCAGCCCAAGCGAGGGCGGGCAGTCCACGAACACGTAGTCCAGGTGTGTGGTGTCGTAGGCCCGCAGCGCCCGGGCCAGCCGCAGTTCCCTGGCCACCACCGGAACCAGCTCGATCTCCGCGCCGGCCAGGTCGATCGTGGCCGGAGCGCAGTACAGGCCCGGCATCTCCCCGGCCGGCCGGATCACCTCGGCCAGCGGGCGGTCGTCGACCAGCACGTCGTAGACGGACGGAACGCCCACGTGGTGTTCCACGTCCAGCGCGGTCGACGCGTTGCCCTGCGGATCGAGGTCGATCACCAGGACCCGCGAGCCGTGCTGGGCCAGGCTGGCGGCCAGGTTGACCGCGGTGGTCGTCTTGCCGACCCCGCCCTTCTGGTTCGCGATCGTCATGATCCGGCAGCCGGGCGGGCGCGGCCATGACTGCCGGTCGGCCAGGCCCCGCACGCCAACCGCGGCTTCGGCCGCTCGGCCGATCGGCGTGTCCGCCTGGTCGCGAGGGATAGCGGGGATGACGACCGGCGGAGCTGGCGTGTCCGGCCGCCCGCCGCCCGTAGCGCTCTCGACGGTCCCGTTCGCAGACTCCTCACCGTTCACCTGAACGCCTTTCGATTCCCGGCCTCGTTCCAGGCCCGCGCTCGTGCCCGGATCAGTATTCCGGCCCGTGTCCGGCCAGCCCAAGCCGCCCGTGCCGACACCGGCGGGGGCGCCGTCCGGCGTGATGCCTCTTCGCTCCCTGCGCCAGCGACCCGTCCGGCCAGCCCAATCCCGCTTCACCCTGCCGGTAATAGCTAGGCCCCACCTATGCCCTGCCTCATCTAGCGAAGAACCGTACGACGGTAGTCGCAGGAATGACCTTACCTTGCCCCGCCCGCACAACCCGGGCGTCGCGAGCACCAATTCGGCGTAGCACCGATCCGGCGGCCTTCAGTTCCTCCGCTGCCGTACGCCCCTTGATCGCCAGAACCATCCCTCCCGGCCGCACCACGCCCATGGCCAGCTCGGCCAGCCGGGGCAACGGAGCGACCGCACGTGCTGTCACCACGTCAGTCGCTTATAGTGACATCTTCGGCGCGGCCGCGCAGCACGGACACGTTCGCGAGCCCCAGTTCGGTCACGCACTCGGTCAGGAACCGGCAGCGCCGTTCCATGGGCTCGAGCAGGGTGACCGCCGTATCGGGAAGCACCATGGCCAGGACCAGGCCGGGCAGCCCCGCCCCCGAGCCGAGATCCACGAGCGTGCCCCGCCGCTGCTCGATGAGCTCGGCCACCACGGCGCAGTTCAGCAGGTGCCGGTCCCAGAGCCGGGGCACCTCCCGCGGGCCGAGCAGGCCGTGGGCCACCCCGCGGGTGGCCAGGATGCCGGCGTACGCCGTGGCGGCCGGCAGCGCCGACCCGAAGACGCTCGCCGCGCTGGCGGGCACCGGCGCCGGGCGCGCTGCTGCGTCCGCGATCACGGGAAAACCGGGCATTACTGGGCCGGGAAGACCACGACCCGCCGGTTTGGTTCCTCGCCCTCAGACTCGCTGCGCAGGCCCGCCGCGGCCACCGCGTCGTGCACGATCTTCCGCTCGAACGGCGACATGGCCTCCAGCGCCTTCGGCTGGCCGGTCCGGGCCACCTCCTCGGCCACGGTGCGCCCGTAGTCGGCCAGTTCGGCCCGCCGGCGTGCCCGGTAGCCGCCGATGTCGAGCATCAGCCGGGCCCGGACGCCGGTCTGCCGGTGCACCGCGAGCCGGGTCAGCTCCTGCAGCGCCTCGAGGACCTCGCCGTCGTCGCCGACCAGCTCATCCAGGGTCGCTCCGACCACCGAGACGATCGCCCGGTCGCCCTCGACATCCATGTCGATGTCGCCGTCCAGATCGGCGATGTCGAGGAGGCCCTCGACGTAGTCAGCGGCGATATCGCCCTCGAGCTCGAGATCGCTGAGCTGCGGAGTGCTCTCGGCCTCGTCGAGGGTCTCCTCCTCGTCGGTGACCTCCACGTCCTGGCTCACGACCGGACCTCCCACCGTGCTGCGTTGTTGTCTGAACGTTCGGGCTCGCCGGCTACCGCTTGCCCGACCGTTTGCTTTTGGCCTGCCGGACCGGCTGCTGCCGGACCACCTTGGTCGCGGGCACTTCCGGCTCGGGGGCGGCCTCCTGTTTCGGCCGGCCCAGGCCCAGCAGCCCACGCTTGGCGGCACCATTCTGCCCGTTCGGGGGACCGGATGCGTTAGCGGCGGCATCGCGAGAGGCCGAACCCGTCCGGACCCGGCCCGCCGCCGGTGGCCGTACCGCCGGCTCCCGACGCCGTCTTGGCCCGTGGCGCGCCCGGCGCAGGGCGCCCGTTGCCTGCCGCGGGCCGCGCGGCCGGCCCGAGGCGGTCTTCGCGGCTGCCCGAGGCGGTCTTGGCGGAGCCCGAGGCGGTCTTCGCGGCGCCCGAGGCGGTCTTCGCGGAGCCGACGGTGGCTCGCGGTGGCTTGACCGGGCCACTGGCCGCGGCGGCGGTCGCGCCCGCCGCCTGCGCAGGCTCGGTGGTCCAGTTCCGGAACATGAAGTACTGCTGGCCGAGTGTCCACAGGTTCGTCGTCACCCAGTACAGCACCAGCCCGTACTGCCAGTACAAACCCGTCAGCGAGAAGAACGGGACGATGTACATCATGTACTTCTGCGACTGGGCCATCGGGTTGTCCGGGTCCACGTTGGTCTGCATGAGACCGCGCTTAGAGCTCTGCCGGACGGTCATGAACGTCGTCGTCGCGCTGAGCGTCACGGTGATCGCGGCCACGATCGAGGCAGTAAGCCCCATCCCCGCCGTGTGCGGGAACAGCAGCTTGTCGTACAGGTGCACGCCGAAGATCGTCGCCTTCTGCGCGCTTTCCAGGACCGGGACCGTCAGCCCGTACTTGGGCGCCTGGCCCGGCTTCCACTCGGCGATCGCACGCAGCACGTAGAACAGCGAGAAGAAGATGATCATCTGCGGGATCATCGGCAGGCAGCCGGCCAGCGGGTTGACCCCGTTTTCCTTGTAGAACTTCATCGTCTCTTCGTTGAGACGCTGCTTGTCGTTCTTGTACTTCTTGCGCAACTCCTGAAGCTGCGGGGCGTGCTGGGCCATCTTCCGCTGGGCGTGCACCTGCTTCACGAACAGCGGGATCAGGCACACCCTGATCAAGACGACGAGAATCACGATGGACAGGCCCCAGGCCGCCCCAGAGGCCGGGCCGAAGAGCGGCGCCCATCACGGAGTGGATTCGCATGATGACCCACGCCACCAGGTCAGCCAGCGGGTTGAGAATACTCACCGGTCAGCTCCTCGCGGGCTTGGCGGGATTACGCGGGTCGGCACTGGGTCGTAACCGCCGGGATTAAACGGATGGCATCGGGCGATGCGCTTCACCGCGAGCCACAGCCCGCGCGCCGCGCCGTACTCAGCCAGCGCGGTGAGCGCGTACTCGCTGCACGAGGGCGCGAACCTGCATCGCGGGGGCAGCAGCGGGCTCACGAACCGCCGGTAACCCGCGATCGGAAGCGCGAGCAGCCGAGCCGGCACCGTCGCGGTGCGGCCCGTGCCGTTCTGTATGGCTGTCTGTGGCATTACCGACGTGTGTCCCAACCTGCCGCCGCAGCAACCTGCTGATCACCAAGTCCAGATCTGCGGCGAGATCCGGCTGGCTTGCGTACGCGGCCGCAGCATTTGCGCGCACCACAAGAAGGCTACCGCCAGGAAGCGAGTGAAGGTACCCGCGCATGAGCTCACGGAGGCGCCGCTTGACCCGGTTCCTGGTCACCGCGGAGCCGACCGCCCGGCTGACCACGAATCCTATCCTGGCCGGCTCCCGGTCACCGGATCCCGTCGGCCCGCACGAGCAGGTGACCCACCACGAGCGGCCGGCCCGCACGGGTCCCGGTGCGCACGGCCAGCGTGAACTCCGCGCTGCGGCGCATGCGGGACTGGGACGGCAGGATCAGGCACTCAGCCTTTCGCGGCCCTTGTGCCGACGGGCCGCCAGGACCGCCCGGCCGGCCCGGGTGCGCATGCGCAGCCGGAAACCATGCGTCCTCGCGCGGCGCCGATTGTTCGGCTGGAACGTGCGCTTACTCACTGGAGCTCCAGGAAGGATCTCGATGATGGGCACGCTCAGTCGACACGCGTGCCGCCCTCGGATTCATCCCAGGCTACCATCTAGAACCCCGGCGTTTGCCACGCGTGTGCCGCTGCCGCGGCTTAGGCTGTGGAAAGTTGTTCTGCCCGAACTGCCCCGGTCACCGCGTGCAGCCGGGGAGCCACGTGCACAACATGTGGATAGTTCTGTGGATCGTGAGCGCCTGGCTCGCGGCATGGGGATGCGAGGGGAGCGCACAGGTGGCTACTTCAGACCTGGCAGAAGTCTGGGCACGATCCCTCGACGGACTCGCCGACCTGCAGATTCAGCCGCATCAGCGGGCCTGGCTGAAGCTCACCCGCCCGCTCGGGCTGGTGGAGAACACGGCGCTCATCGCCACCCCCAACGAATTCGTCAAGGAGCAGCTGGAGACCCGCCTGCGCCCGCTGGTCACCCAGGCCCTGTCCCAGCAGCTCGGCCGGGACATCCAGCTCGCCGTCACCGTCGACCCGGCGCCGCAGCTCGGCGTGGCTCCGGCGGCGACGGTCAGCGACCTCGCGACCGAGCCCTCCGGGCCGCACCCGGCCGGGCACCCCGGGCCACGGCCCGCAGCGCCCGCGCCACGATGCCGCCCGTTCAATCGCCCCAGGACAGCGGCCCTGCACGAGCCGTCCCGCCAGGACCAGGGACACCACGGCGCCATCCCGCCGGGGACGCCGGGGTCGGCCGTCCCGCGGCTGGGCGGCACCCGGCTGAACTCCAAGTACACGTTCGAGACGTTCGTGATCGGGTCGAGCAACCGGTTCGCGCACGCGGCCGCCGTCGCGGTCGCCGAGGCGCCCGCCAAGGCCTACAACCCGCTGTTCGTCTACGGCGACTCCGGCCTGGGCAAGACGCACCTGCTGCACGCGATCGGGCACTACGCCCAGACGCTGTACTCCGGCCTGAGGGTCAGGTACGTGAGCTCGGAGGAGTTCACCAACGACTTCATCAACATGATCCGGGACGGCAAGCAGGACGGCTTCCGGCGCCGGTACCGGGACGTGGACGTGCTCCTGGTCGACGACATCCAGTTCCTGGAGAACAAGGAAGGCACCCAGGAGGAGTTCTTCCACACCTTCAACACCCTGCACAACGCGAGCAAGCAGATCGTGATCTCCAGCGACCGCGCGCCCAAGCGCCTGGTCACGCTGGAGGACCGGCTGCGCAGCCGGTTCGAGTGGGGCCTGCTGACCGACGTCCAGCCGCCCGAGCTCGAGACCCGCATCGCGATCCTGCGCCGCAAGGCGATCCAGGAGGGCCTCAACGCGCCGCCCGAGGTGCTGGAGTACATCGCCAGCCGGATCTCCACCAACATCCGGGAGCTGGAGGGCGCACTGATCCGGGTCACCGCGTTCGCCAGCCTGAACCGCCAGTCGGTCGACCTCCAGCTGGCCGAGATCGTGCTCAAGGACCTCATTCCCGAGGCCCAGGGCCCGCAGATCACGATCGCGACGATCATGGGCCAGACCGCGTCCTACTTCGGCTTGTCGATCGAGGACCTGTGCGGCACCTCCCGGTCGCGGGTGCTGGTCACCGCCCGGCACATCGCCATGTACCTGTGCCGTGAGCTCACCGACCTGTCGCTGCCGAAGATCGGCCAGCAGTTCGGCGGCCGCGACCACACCACCGTCATCAACGCCGACCGGAAGATCCGCTCGCTGATGGCCGAACGCCGGTCCATCTACACCCAGGTCACCGAGCTCACCAACCGCATCAAGCAGCAGGCCCGGGCGGGCTGATCCCGGCGGCCGCGGGAGTATGCACACAGTTTGTGGACAACATTGTGGAAGAGTTTCGGATAACCGGGGGACAACCAGTGGCAAGCGCGGGCCACACCGGCCGTCCGCCACAGCGGACCCGATGCTATCCCCCGGCCCCGAACACCCCCTGTGCGCAGCAACAGGCCGCTAAGCTGGGGAAACAGAGGCTTCTCCCCAGAATCCACGGTACCTATGACTACGACGGATCTTGGTAAGAAGAAAAGCACAACAGCAAGTAGGCCCTGTGTGCCGCGCGACACGACGCTCGCAGTCATGCCCACGACAGCTCACTGACACAGCGAGGAGGCAGTTTCCGTGAAGCTCCAAGTCGAGCGTGATCAGTTGGCGGAAGCCGTGGCCTGGACCGCGCGGGCCCTGCCGGCCCGCCCGACTGCTCCCGTGCTAGCCGGGATGCGCCTGCACGGCGGAGCCGAACTCACCCTCTCGACCTTCGACTACGAAGTCTCCGCCCAGGCCACGGTTCCGGTGATCACCGACGAGGAAGGCACGATCCTGGTCTCCGGCCGCCTGCTGGCCGAGATCGTCAGGTCGCTGCCCGCCCGGCCCGTCCAGCTGGTCACCGACGGGACCCGCGCCACCCTCAAGTGCGGCACCGCCACCTTCACCCTGGTCCTGCTGCCGGAGGAGGAGTACCCGACGCTGCCCGAGATGCCGCCGCTGGCCGGCTCGGTGGGCAGCGACGCGCTGGCCACCGCGATCGGCCAGGTGGCCACCGCCGCGGGCCGGGACGACACGCTGCCCGCGCTGACCGGCATCAGGATCGAGATCGAGGGCGACACGCTCACCCTGGTCGCCACCGACCGGTACCGGCTGGCCGTCCGTGAGCTGCGCTGGAACCCGGCCCGGCCGGACCTGTCCACCGCGGTGCTGGTCCCCGCGCGCGTGCTCGGCGACACGGCCCGCGCGCTCACCTCGGGCGCCGAGGTGTCCATCTCGCTCGGCGGCGAGAGCCTGATCGGCTTCGCGGGTGCCGGGCGGCAGACCACCACCAGGCTGCTGTCCGGTGAGTACCCCAAGTACGCCGCGCTGCTGCCGAGCGAGTTCAGCGCGACCGCGGAGCTGGTGGCCGGCTCGTTCGCCGAGGCGGTGAAGCGGGTCGCGCTGGTCGCCGAGCGGAACACCCCGGTGCGCCTGGCCTTCAGCCCGGGCCAGCTCGTGCTCGAGGCCGGCGCGTCGGAGGATGCGCAGGCGGTGGAGGTGCTCGAGGCGGCGTTCGACGGCGAGGACCTTCAGATCGCCTTCAACCCGCAGTACCTGCTGGACGGCATCGGGGCGATCGACTCCGACACGGCCCGGATCTCGTTCACCTCACCGACCAAGCCGGCCGTCATCACCGGCAAGACCGAGCACGAGCCCGACTACCGCTACGTGCTCATGCCGATCCGCCTGCGGGCTCGCCGTAGTATCGCGCGGCCGGAGCCTCGCGGCCCCTCGCGGGCCGCTCGATGGCGAGGCTTACGCCTCGCGGTTCTCGCCGTAAGCTCGGGCTGTGCACCTCACCCGGCTGGCGCTGACTGACTTCCGGTCTTACGCCGGAGCTCAGTCTGGAGCTGGGGGCGGGGGTGAGCATTTTCAGCGGGCCGAACGGGGAGGGGAAGACCAACCTGGTCGAGGCGATCGGCTACCTGGCCACCCTGGGCAGCCACCGGGTGGCCACCGACGCGCCGCTGGTCCGGCAGGGGGCCGAGCGCGCCGTGCTGCGGGCGGCCGTGACCGGGTCCAACGGCAGCGCGCTGGTCGAGCTCGAGCTCAACCCGGGCCGCGCGAACCGGGTACGGCTCAACCGCGCGCCGCTGCCGCGGCCGCGCGACATCCTGGGCACGCTGCGCACGGTTCTGTTCGCCCCGGAGGACCTGGCCCTGGTCAAGGGCGACCCCGGCGAGCGCCGCCGGTTCCTCGACGATCTCCTGGTGGCCACCGCGCCGCGGTACGCGGGCCTGCGCGCCGACTACGAACGGGTGCTGCGGCAGCGCACGGCCCTGCTCAAGTCGGCGGGCGGCAAGACTCGCCTGCGCGGCCCGGCGCGCGAGTCGATGACGGCCACACTCGACACGTGGGACGCCCAGCTGGCCCGGACCGGCGCGCCGCTGCTGGCCGGGCGGATGCGCCTGGTGGCTGCGCTGCGGCCGCACGTCGAGGCCGCCTACGAGGCCGTCTCGGGCGGGCCGCCGGGCGGGGCGTCGGGAATGTCTTACCGCAGTTCAGCGTTGAATAATGATGCTGGGTTCGATGAAGCGGCCGACGCTTGAGACGGCCCAGCTCGAGAAGGCACTGCTCAACGGCGATGGCCGGAGTCCGGGCCAGCGAGCTCGACCGCGGCGTCTGCCTGGTCGGCCCGCACCGCGACGAGCTCGAGCTGTCCATCGGCGGGCTGCCCGCCCGCGGCTACGCCAGCCACGGCGAGTCCTGGTCGCTCGCGCTGGCGCTGCGCCTGGCCAGCTTCACGCTGCTGCGGCAGGGGCACGAGGATCCGGTGCTCATCCTCGACGACGTGTTCGCCGAGCTGGACGCGGGCCGCCGGGACCGGCTGGCCGGCCTGGTGGCCGGCGCCGAGCAGGTCCTGATCACCGCCGCGGTGCCCGCCGACGTCCCGGGCGTCCTGGCCGGCGCGCGGTTCGAGGTCCAGGCCGGCGTGATCAGCCGTGTCGGCTGACGGCGCGGGGCGCGCCGACCGCGTCCGGCTGGCGGCCGAGGCGCTGGCCGCGGCCAGGGCGGACGCGCGGGCCAGGGGCGATCTGCCGGCCGGCCTCCGAGGCCAGCCGGGGCCGGGTGAAAGTAACAACGAGGCCGAACGGTCCGGCGCGATCGCGGCAGGCCACGATGACCCGCTTCTCGCCGAACCGCCTCGGTCCGGCCCGGGGGCGGGCCCGCCGGGATGACCCGCAGCGGCTCGGCCAGGCCATCGGCGGCCTGCTCGACCAGCGGGGCTGGCAGCAGCGGGCCGCGATCGGCTCGGTGTTCGGCCGCTGGGCGGAGATCGTCGGCCCGGACCTGGCCGCGCACACCAGGCCGGACAGCTTCGCCGACGGCGAGCTCGCGGTGACCGCCGACTCGACGGCCTGGGCGACCCAGGTCCGGCTGCTCGCCCCGCAGCTGGTCCGGCGGCTGGCCGCCGAACTGGGCGACGGGACGGTTCGCCGGGTGAAGGTCCGCGGCCCGGAGGCGCCGCGGCAGCGCGGCGGCTGGCGCGTTCCCGGCGGGCGCGGACCGCGCGACACGTACGGCTAGGAGCCAAGACGGCCGTGGCTGTCGGTGCCTGAAGGTAAAATGAATTAGCGCAAGGATGGCCACATCGAGGGGGGCTGGGCTGCGCGCTTCTGATGCAGGATGGAGTTCGGTTTGTCCTACGATGCACGTTCGATCACGGTTCTGGAGGGCCTGGAGGCTGTCCGTAAGCGACCCGGAATGTACATCGGCTCGACCGGCGAGCGAGGTTTGCATCACCTGGTCTACGAGGTCGTGGACAACTCCGTCGACGAGGCCCTGGCCGGGCACGCCGACGACATCGAGGTGACGCTGCTCGCCGACGGCGGCGTGCGGGTGCGCGACAACGGCCGCGGCATCCCGGTGGACGAGCACCCGGTGGAGCACCGCCCGGCGGTCGAGGTCGTGATGACCACGCTGCACGCGGGCGGCAAGTTCGACGGCAAGTCCTACGCGGTCTCCGGCGGGCTGCACGGCGTCGGCGTGTCGGTGGTGAACGCGCTGTCGGCGCTGCTCGAGGTCGAGGTGCGCCGGGACGGCTACGTCTGGACCCAGGTCTACGAGCGCGGCGACCCGATGGGCCCGCTCGAGCGCGGCGCCGGCGACCGAGGACCGCGGGACCACGATCACCTTCTGGCCCGACAATACGATCTTCGAGACCACCGACTGGTCGTTCGAGACGCTGTCCCGGCGGATGCAGGAGATGGCGTTCCTCAACAAGAACCTGGCCATCTCGCTGACCGACCTGCGGACCCTCGACGAGTCCGGCCAGCCACGCGCGGCACGATACCAGTACGAGGGCGGGATCGCCGATTTCGTTCGGTATATCAATGCCTCCAAGGAGCCGGTGCACGGGTCCATCATCGACTTCGGTGAGGACGCGGACGGGATCTCCGTCGAGATCGCGATGCAGTGGACCGGCTCGTACACCGAATCGGTGCACACGTTCGCGAACACGATCAACACCACCGAGGGCGGCACGCACGAAGAGGGGTTCCGGGCCGCGCTGACCACGATCGTCAACCGGTACGCGCGGGAGCAGAAGCTGCTGCGCGAGAAGGACGAGAACCTGACCGGCGACGACGTGCGCGAGGGCCTGACCGCGATCGTGTCGGTCAAGCTGGCCGAGCCGCAGTTCGAGGGCCAGACCAAGACCAAGCTCGGCAACACCGAGGCCAAGTCGTTCGTGCAGAAGGCGTGCAACGACCACCTGCGGGACTGGTTCGAGCGCAACCCCGGCGAGGCCAAGGAGATCATCAACAAGGCCAGCCAGGCGGCCCGGGCCCGGATTGCCGCGCGCCAGGCGCGGGACCTGACCCGCAAGTCGCTGCTCGGCGGGACGTCCCTGCCGGGCAAGCTGGCCGACTGCCAGTCCACCGACCCGGCGCGGTCCGAGATCTACGTGGTCGAGGGCGACTCGGCGGGCGGCTCGGCCAAGGGAGGCCGGGACCCGCACTTCCAGGCCATCCTGCCCATCCGCGGCAAGATCATCAACGTGGAGAAGTCGCGGATCGACCGGGTGCTGAAGAACAACGAGGTCCAGTCGCTGATCACCGCGCTGGGCACCGGCATCCACGACGAGTTCGACGTCAGCAAGCTCCGCTACCACAAGATCATCCTGATGGCGGACGCCGACGTGGACGGGCAGCACATCCGCACGCTGCTGCTGACCCTGCTGTTCCGGTTCATGAAGCCGCTGGTCGAATCCGGTCACATCTACCTCGCGCAGCCCCCGCTGTACAAGATCAAGTGGGACGGGCCGCGGCGTCAAGCCCGGCTACGCCTACAGCGACGCCGAGCGCGACCGGCAGATCGAGGCCGGGATCGCCGAGGGCCGCAAGGACCCGCGGCCGCGGGACGCCGTGCAGCGGTTCAAGGGCCTGGGCGAGATGAACGCCGAGGAACTGTGGGAGACCACGATGAACCCGGCGCAGCGGGTCCTGCTCCAGGTCACGCTCGACGACGCCGCCCAGGCCGACGAGCTGTTCAGCGTGCTGATGGGCGAGGACGTCGAGGCGCGCCGCTCGTTCATCACCCGCAACGCGAAGGACGTCAGGTTCCTGGACATCTGAGCCGCGGGACGCCAGCTGGCTGTCCACGGTTGTAGTTAAGGATTGCGAAAAGTGACGGAAGTTACCGATCCGCCCGAGGGCGGGCACGACCGTACCGAGCCGGTCGACATCCAGTACGAGATGCAGCGCAGCTACATCGACTACGCGATGTCGGTCATCATCGGCCGGGCGCTGCCCGACGTGCGCGACGGGCTCAAGCCGGTCCATGTCCGGATCCTGTACGCCATGTACGACAGCGGGTTCCGGCCCGACCGCGGGTTCTTCAAGTGCTCGCGGGTCGTCGGCGACGTCATGGGCAACTACCACCCGCACGGCGACAGCGCGATCTACGACGCCCTGGTCCGGATGGCGCAGCCCTGGTCGATGCGGATGCCGCTGATCGACAGCCAGGGCAACTTCGGCTCGCCCGGCAACGACCCGCCCGCGGCCATGCGGTACACCGAGTGCCGCCTGGCCCCGCTGGCCATGGAGATGCTGCGGGACATCAACGAGGACACCGTCGACTTCCGCGAGAACTACGACGGCCGCTCCTCCGAGCCGGTGGTGCTGCCGAGCCGGTTCCCCAACCTGCTCATCAACGGGTCCGACGGGATCGCGGTCGGCATGGCGACCAAGATCCCGCCGCACAACCTGCGCGAGGTCGCGGCCGGCGTGCAGTGGTACCTGGACCACTTCGACGCCTCCGACGAGGAACTGCTCGACGCGCTGATGGAGCGGATCCCGGGGCCGGACTTCCCGACCCAGCGGCCTGATCGTGGGCCGGCGCGGCATCAGGGACGCCTACCGGACCGGGCGCGGCTCGATCACCATGCGCGCCGTCGTCGAGGTGGAGGAG
Source organism: uncultured Actinomycetes bacterium (assembly GCA_963801155.1). Classification (GTDB taxonomy): domain Bacteria; phylum Actinomycetota; class Actinomycetes; order Streptosporangiales; family Streptosporangiaceae; genus Palsa-504. The sequence goes on along the minus strand of CAWDEB010000003.1, from coordinate 137,369 downwards.
GACTCCCGCGGCCGGACCTGCCTGGTCGTCAAGGAGCTGCCGTTCCAGGTCAACCGGGACAACCTGGCCGAGAAGATCGCCGAGCTGGTCCGGGACGGCCGGGTCAACGGGATCGCCAGCATGCAGGACGAGAGCAGCGGGCGCACCGGCCAGCGGCTGGTCATCGTGCTCAAGCGGGACGCGATCGCCAAGGTCGTGCTCAACAACCTGTACAAGCACACCCAGCTGCAGGACACGTTCGGCGCCAACATGCTGGCCCTGGTCGACGGGGTGCCGCGCACCCTGCGCCTGGACCAGATGATCCGCTACTGGGTGGCGCACCAGATCGAGGTCATCGTCCGGCGCACCCAGTTCCGGCTGCGCAAGGCCGCCGAGCGGCTGCACATCGTGGCCGCGCTGCTCAAGGCCATCGACCGGATCGACGAGGTCATCGCGCTGATCCGGGCCAGCGCGTCGGCCGCCGAGGCCCAGCAGGGCCTGATCGGCGCTGCTGGAGATCGACGAGATCCAGGCCCGCGCGATCCTGGACATGCAGCTGCGCAAGCTGGCCGCCCTGGAGCGCCAGGAGCTCGATCGACGAGCGCGACGAGCTCGAAGCCAAGATCGCCGACTACGAGTCGCATCCTGGCCTCGCCGGAGCGGCAGCGCGAGATCGTGGGCACGGAGCTGGCCGAGATCGTCACCAAGTACGGGGACGAGCGGCGGACCCAGATCATCGCCTACGACGGCGAGGTGGCCGACGAGGACCTCATCGCCGAAGAGGACGTCGCGGTCACCATCACCTACGGCGGCTACGCCAAGCGGACCAAGACCGACCTGTACCGGGCCCAGCGGCGCGGCGGCAAGGGCGTCCGCGGCGCGCAGCTGCGCACCGACGACATCGTGGACCACTTCTTCGTCACCACGACGCACCACTGGATCCTGTTCTTCACCAACAAGGGCCGGGTCTACCGGGCCAAGGCCTACGAGCTGCCCGACGCCGGCCGCGACGCCCGCGGCCAGCACGTGGCCAACCTGCTCGCGTTCCAGCCCGACGAGCGGATCGCCGAGGTGCTCGCGCTGCGCGACTACCAGGTGGCGCCGTACCTGGTGCTGGCCACCCGCAGCGGGCTGGTGAAGAAGTCCAAGCTGACCGCCTTCGAGAACGCCCCGGTCCGGCGGCATCATCGCCATCAACCTGCGCGAGGACGACGAGGTCATCGCGGCCCGGCTGGTCTCCCCCGACGAGGACCTGCTGCTGGTCAGCAAGGGCGCGCAGGCCATCAGGTTCCACGCCGACGACGATTCGCTGCGCCCGATGGGCCGGGACACCTCCGGCGTCATCGGGATGCGCTTCAACGACGGCGACGAGCTGCTCGGCATGTACGTGGTCAGGGACGGCGGCGACGTGCTGGTGGCCACCGGCGGCGGGTACGCCAAGCGCACCCCGGTCGACGCGTACCCGGTGCAGGGCCGCGGCGGCCGCGGGGTGGTCACGGCCAAGATCGTCGAAGCCCGCGGCGAGCTGGTCGGCGCGCTGATGGTGACGGCCGACGACGAGATCTTCGCCATCACCTCGGCGGGCGGGGTGATCAGGACCAGGGCCGCGGAGGTCAAGCAGTCGGGTCGGCAGACCATGGGGGTGCGCCTGATGAACCTTGCGGCGGGAGATAGCGTGGTAGCGCTGGCCCGCAACGCGGAGTCGCTCGCCGAGAGCGATCAGGAACCGTCAGATTCAGACGAGGAGGATGGCCAGGAACCTTCAGAAGGTGAAGCGGACCTAAGTTGACGGCAACGATTGCCGGGGCCTGAGCGTCCCATCAGTATCACGTTGTCGCGGAATTCCGGCAGAAGCCGTCTTCTTGGCGCGGGTATGTCATCTGGGCTTCTCGTCCAGAGATAACCTCGTGAGGGTCAGATCATAGGAGGACGGCTTGGACAGGCGCACGAATACGTCGGATGGCTCGGCTGGAGCCACACCTACGGTCGTGACCGCACGGCATGACGACGATGACCTGACGGCTGAGGACGACCAGCCGACCCAGATCCTGGGGACCAGGTCCGTGCGGACCGCCGCGAGGTCGGCCACCGCCAGGCCCGCGACGGGCAAGGAGGCGCCGGGCAAGGGCAGTTCGGCCGCGAGCGGGACCGATGCCGCGGAAGCCGACGTTCCCGCGCTGCCAGCCGACAGCATCGGGTCCGCGCGGGACTCGTTCACCTTCAGCCGGTCAGCGTCGGCCCCGGTTTCCCCGGGCGCCGACGATGAGCATGACGCCAAGCGACAGCACGGCACGCCGCCGGTCGGCCGCCGAGCGAGCAGCGCCTGCCGCGACAGAGCACCGGGTTCGTCACCGGCAGATTCGTCCCAGGCGCCAGCCGTCCGGCGGCCCGGAGCCCAGTACCGTTTCGGCGGCCGCCTTCGTGTGGGATCCGCCCGAGCCGGCGCCCACCTCAGCCGCGTCACCGGCCCGGAACTTCCTGCGCTCGAGCGCCAACGCGAAGGCCCAGGCTCCCCCGAAAACGCCGCCCGTCAGCGTGGGCCCGGCCAAAGCCAGCTCGGCCGCGTCGGGCGCGGCGCTTACCCGGGACGCGCGGCCGAAGGGATCGGCCAAGCGCTCGGCTCGGCAGGCCCACCTGACCGTCGCCCGGGTCGAGCCCTGGTCGGTGATGAAGTTCAGCTTCGTGGTATCCCTGGTCGCGTTCGTCATCTTGTTCGTCGCGGTCAGCGTGCTCTACGGCACGCTGTCGGCGCTCGGCGTGTTTACCTCGCTCCAGCACGTGGTCCAGAGCGTGACGTCGAGCCAGGACTCCAGCGGCGTGAACGCGGCCAAGTGGTTCACCGCGTCCCGGGTACTCAGCTACACCGCCCTGCTCGGCGCGCTCAACATCGTGCTGATCACGGCGATGTCCACCATCGGTGCGGTAGTGTACAACCTGACCTCGCGGCTGATCGGGGGCGTCGAGGTAACCCTCCGCGAGACGGAGTGACGCCGCGGGGCAGGGTCACGGCACGACCCGGCCCGTCCTGGCCATGCGCCCGGACGGCACCAGCCGCCAACCTTCACTTTCAGGATTGCGGTAGAGCGAGATCTTCGGGGGAGACCAATGATCAGCCCAGACGAGTTCCTGCGTCGCTGCGCTCAGGCCAAGGCCGAGCAGGTTATCGAGGGGAAAGCACGTCAGCAACTGACCCGCGAGCTGGCCGCGCTGTGTGCCCTGACGGGCGCCCGGGCCGAGAGTGTCTACGGCCAGGGCGCCGGGCTCGCCGGGCTGCGGGTCTTCGATCCGGGCGGCGAGCTGGTGATCTCGGGATCGGTCGATGAGGTTCTGGCCGAGCTCGTCGGGCTGCCGACCTGAGGACCAGCCCGGCCGGGCGCGGGACCCGAGACGATGCCTGAGGGCGCGGTGCACGAGGCCGCCAGATCGGGTATAGTGTCCCGGTCGGATGTTCCCGCAGGCCAGTGGCCTGTTCCCGGGGTTATAGCTCAGTCGGTTAGAGCGCGTCCCTGATAAGGACGAGGCCCGTGGTTCAAGTCCACGTAACCCCACGCGGCGGCGACGCTGCTGGTCGGCCCTAAGGGCCGCCTTCGCCTTGGCCCGGGCCCGGGGAGTTGACCTCCGGTGCCGGGCTTCGCCCGGCGAGGACTGCGGGGGCGACGGGGGTTTTTGGGCTTGGTAGGCTGCTGGACACCTGCGGTCGTGGATGGCCGCCGCTGCTCTGAATGTCATCGAGGCGGAGGGTTCCTCGTGAAGATCAAGATACTGATGGTCATACTGCTGGGGCTTGGGGCGTTCGCGGTGTGGCGCAAGGTGCAGGCAGACCGGGCCGAACTCGACCTGTGGAACGAGGCCACCGCCGCCGACGAGGACTGAGCCAGCGGTGAGCGATACTTCTCCGGTATCGCTGGTCTGCTGTGAAGTGGTTGGAGCGGCGGCGGTCGACGGCAGCGTGCTCGAGCGGGCGTTCGCCGAGGCGATCGCGACTCAGGGTGTGGTGACCGGCACCGCAGCCTACGTCAAGGCGATGGTGCAGTTCGACCGGACCCGAGGCTGGTCCCCGGTCGACGTCATCCGCACGTTGTTCCACGAGGACGAGATCCGGGCCCAGGCGGCGAACCTCGCGTTCGAGCGGTCATTCCAGGCCGCCGTCGACCGGTTCGGTGCCCTCCCGCTGCCCGGCGCGAACGACGCGCTGGCCAAGCTGACTGCGGCCGGGACCAAGGTATGCCTGATGTCATGCCTGTCCCGGCCCGCGTTCAGCCTGACCATGGAACGGCTCGGCTGGTGGCAGCGCGGCGACCTGCTCCTGTGCGCGGACGACGTGGCCCGGGGCTTCCCCTGGCCCGACCTCGTGCTCACCGCGATCCTGCGGCTGGGCATCGGCGACGTGCGGGACGTGGCCGTGGTCACGGCCAGCGAGAGCGGGGTGCTGTCGCGCCCGCCGGGCCGGGGCCCGGCTCGTGATCGGCGTGCTGAGCGGCGTGCACGACGGCCGCAGGCTCCGCCGGGCCGGAGCCACCCACCTGCTGGCCGACCTCGGCGAGCTGCCGGACCTGCTGGCCTCGCCCCTTTAGGCCGACCGGCCAGCTGGCCGGGTTTCCGCTGGCACGTGGCAGACTGTGAAGCGTGCCGGAACTTCCGGAAGTGGAATCGCTCGCCGCCTTCCTGCGCTCGCATGCGGTCGGCCACGCTGTCGCGCGCGCCGACGCCGCCTCGTTCTCGGTGCTGAAGACGTTCGATCCCCCGCTGGGCGCCCTGACCGGGCAGGTAATCGCCGAGGTCGGCCGGCACGGCAAGTTCCTGGACCTGTCCACCGGCGAGGGCCTGCACCTGATCATGCACCTGGCCCGGGCCGGCTGGCTGCGCTGGCGCGAAGACCTGCCCACCGCCCCGCCGAAGCCCGGCAAGAGCCCGCTGGCCTTCCGGCTGCGGCTCGACGACGGCTCCGGGTTCGACCTGACCGAGGCGGGCACCCACAAGCGCCTCGCCGTCTACCTGGTCCGTGACCCCGCGGAGGTTCCCGGCGTCGCCACCCTCGGACCGGACCCGCTGGCCGCGGACTTCACTCCCGACACGCTGGCTGGCCTGCTGGCCGGCCGCCGGACCCAGGTCAAGGGCGTGCTGCGGGACCAGCGGATCATCGCCGGAATCGGCAACGCCTACTCCGACGAGGTCCTGCACGCGGCCAGGATGTCACCGTTCAAGATCGCCGCCGGCATGACTCCCGATGACGTGGCGACCCTCTATGACGCGATCAAGACCACCCTGACGGAGGCGGTTGAGCGCTCCGCGGGCCTGGCCGCCGCCGATCTGAAGGGCGAGAAGAAGAGCGGCCTGCGCGTGCACGGCCGGACAGGCGAGGAATGCCCGGTCTGCGGGGACACCATCAAGGAGGTGTCCTTTGCGGACTCCGCGCTCCAGTACTGCCCCACCTGCCAGACCGCCGGCAAGCCCCTCGCCGACCGCCGGCTGTCCCGGCTGCTGAAATAGGCCCTCAGGCCGCGTCCTGGCGCTAGACGGCGGCGACCCCGCCGTAGGCCCAGGCCCGATCGGCGTTCGGCCCCGGATCAGCGCCCTCCGGCCGCCAGTAGGAGACCAGGACCAGCCCGGGCTCGACCAGTTCGCGCCCGTTGAACATGTGCAAGATCGCGTCCTTGCCGCAGGGTATGAGCACCGCGCCGCTGCTCTCGGCCACCTCGGAGTTCGCGCGCATCTTCTCCGGCGAGCGGTCATCGGTGGCGTGCGAGATGACCAGGTAGCTGCCCGGAGCCAGCGCCTCCAGATACCGGGCCACGACGCCGGCCGGGTGATCGGGATCCGCGATGTGGTGCAGGCACCCGACGAACAGCAGCCCCACCGGCTGGGTGAAGTCGAGCAGTTCTCCCGCCCTGGACAAGACCTCCTCGACGTCGCGCAGGTCGGCCCGCACCACGGAGGTCGCGCCGTTCCTGGCCAATCAGCGCCTCAGCATGCAAGAACACCACCGGGTCGTTGTCCACGTACACCACTCGCGCACCCGTGTCGTCGGCTTGGGTGACCTCGTGCACGTTCGGGCTGCTGGGGAGCCCACTACCGATGTCGATGAACTGCCGGATCCCGGCATCGCGCAGGAAACGAACCGCGCGCACCAGGAACCTGCGGTTACCTCTCACGGTGTCCAGGATCTCCGGCATCACCTGCATCACTTGCTCAGCCGCGGCCCGGTCTGCGGCGAAGTTGTCCTTACCGCCCAGCCAGAAGTCATACACCCGGGCGGGGTGCGCGATGTCCGTGCGGATGTCCGCCGGAACCCCGTTCCCCGGGTGATCCGATCCGGTCATTCTGTCCCTTCCTCGTGATGGCATGCTCGCCTAGATGATGCCACCCAAGAGCGGGCAGAAGTGACGGTGCCCCGGCGCGGCTCGGCCAGCCGCGCCGAACTGCCTCCGCGGAAATCCGCGCTGACCGGCGGTAGCGGGTAACCTTGGCGGGAGACATCAAGGGGCTATAGCTCAGCTGGAAGAGCGTCTGGTTTGCATCCAGAAGGCCAGGGGTTCGAGTCCCCTTAGCTCCACAGGTCAGAGGCCGATTACGATCTTGAGGGCCCCAGAACAGAGCCAAACCAAGAGCCAAACTCGGTGCTACTCTCCGGGTTATGGCGACTCCTGCGCGCCGTGGGCACGGCGAAGGTTCGGTCTACCGGGATGCGGCGAACGGCACCTGGGTCGGTGCCATCTCGCTCGGCTGGCGTCCGGACGGGGCGCGGATCCGGCGGAAGGTCACCGGGCGCACCAAGACGGAGGTCCGGGACAAGCTCAAAAGGCTCCAGGCCGAAACGGACGCTGGGCTGAAAACCTCGGCCAGCTACACGGTGGCCAAGGCTGTGGATGACTGGGCCGCCGAGGCTCTGGATGGCCTGGCCGCCAAAACTGTCCGATCACACGTCGACCTACTCAGGCCGGTCACGATCTTGATCGGTCAGGTCCCGTTGCGGGACCTGACGGTGCACGACGTACGCCGGGCGCTGAACAAGCTGGCCGAGACGCGGTCGACCCGAACGATGGCCAGCACGCACAACGTCCTGGTCCGTGCTATCCGGCACGCCGAGGCCAACGATCACGTCGGCCGGAACGTGGCGGCGTTCGTGAAACCGCCGCAGGGCAAGACCGGTCGGCCGTCCCGGGCGATGACCGCGGCCGAGGCGGCCGCGCTGCTCGCCGCGGCCAAGGATCACCCTCGTCTCGGCGCCTACGTGATCCTGTCCCTGACCACCGGGATCCGGACCGAGGAGGCCCGGGCGCTGCGATGGGATCACGTCGACCTGGACGGCGACCCGGATGCGCGGCTGCCGGTGCCACCGAGCATCGCGGTGTGGCGGTCGGTCCGGTTGCACGGTGACACCAAGACGGAGAAGTCGCGGCGGACCCTGGCCTTGCCGCAGAACGCCGTGACGGCGTTGGGGAGCACCGGAAGTGGCAGGCCGAGGCCCGGCTGTCCGCAGGGCCGCTGTGGCAGGACACCGGCCTGGTGTTCACCACGAGTGTGGGCACGCCGCTGGACGCCTCGCACGTCCGGCGTGACTTCCGTGCCCTGTGCAAGAAGGCGGGCATCGAGGGCGTGTGGTCGCCACGGGAGCTGCGGCATACGTTCGTCTCGGTCATGTCCGAGTCAGGCGTCGCCGTAGAGGAGATCGCCCGGCTCGCCGGGCACGCCAGCTCTCGGACGACCGAGACGATCTACCGGCACGAGCTCCGCCCGGTCATCACCACCGGTGCCGACGTAATGGACCAGCTTTTCGCCGCAGCGCGGCGTGAAGGATCGTTAGGTCCTCGGCATCACGCAGCAAATGCCAGTCATGATGCGATGATTAGTTTAAGTAGTCATGCGTACCGTAAACTGATCATATGAATACGACATCGCATCATGGCCTCCTCTACACGGCTCCGCCGCTGACAGCCGAGGACGAGGCCGTGCTGCGCGAGATCCACCTGATGCGCAAGGACCTTCGGCATATCCTGCGCACACCCCGACGGTGGGAGGGAGTCCTGCGCCGCTCGGCGCTGGCCCGCGCGATCCAGGGCTCGAACAGCATCGAGGGCTACCAGGTCGCCGAGGACGACGCCGCCGCCGCGCTTGATGGCGAGGAGCCCATCAGCGCCGACGAGAAGACCTTCCTTGAGATCCAGGGCTACCGCCAGGCACTGGGCTACGTCCTGGCCATGGGCGACACCGAATACGCCACGTTTGACGCCACCGAGATCCGTGCCATGCACTACATGATGCTCAGCCACGACCACACGAAGTCGCCCGGACGCTACCGCAAGGGCCCGATCTACGTCCACGACGAACGGAACGACCGGGTGGTCTACGAGGGACCGGACGCAGCCGAGGTCCCCAAGTTGGTGGACGCTCTCGTCGACAGCCTGCATACAGGGGTGAATAGTGATCCCGTCGTGCGCTCCGCCATGGCGCACCTCAACCTGGTGATGATTCACCCGTTCAGGGACGGCAACGGCCGCATGGCCCGGGCGCTCGCCACGCTGGTGCTTACCCGGTCCGACATCGGCGAGCCGGAGTTCTCCAGCATCGAGGAATGGCTTGGCGCTAACACGGAGGACTACTACAGCGTGCTGGCCCATACCGGCCACGGGTCATGGCCGCCACGCGATGACGCGCACCTGTGGCTGGCGTTCAACCTTCGTGCCCATCACATGCAGGCGCAGACCGTGGCGCGCCGCGTTGAGGAGGCGGGGATTACGTGGACCGAACTCGACGCGCTGATTGCCGAGCATCACCTTCCCGAGCGCGCGATAGAGGCGATGTTCGACGCCGTTTCCGGGTACCGCGTCCGCCGGGCCGGGTATCTCAAGCGAGCCGAGGTCACCGAGCAGACTGCTACCCGGGACCTGGCCGCCCTGGCGTCGGCGGGCATCCTGCACGCTGCTGGCAACGGCCGCGGCCGCTACTACACCGCTGGTGAACCCCTCAGGCAGATCCAGGAACGCCGGCGTGCCCGGCGCCAGCCGCTTCGCGACCCCTACCCATGGATGAAGGCGAAGCTCGCTGAGCCCATGGCTTGAAACGACAGCGGGTGCTGTGGGCAGCCGCTCAGCGCCAGCATCCGACTCAGCAGCGCACCTGCGGCTTCGCCTCATGGCCAAAACGTCGAACCCCGGCGGATAGGATATAAGAGGCACAGTGGCCGCTGCTCACTCAGGTTGCGGCTGCCTTGAGGAAGACCTCGTCGAGGTGCCACTCCAGGAACTCACGCCCGGGCCGGTCGGCACGGCGTTCCGGTAGGTCGATGAGCTGCCCGGCCTTCGCGTAGAACTGGTCACCGTTGCTGAAGTCCGCCCGAAGGCGCGGGCTTACGAGCAGGCGGTGCTGCGGGTCCACGCCGAGGTACCCGCGGTCGAACAGGGTGTGGATATCTGACCTGAGCAGCAGCCCGTTGTCGAGTCGGTGCTCGCCGCCCTTGGTGACCGGCCGGATATGTGCGGCCTGCAGGACCGGCGGGATGTGCGTGCCGCTGATGGCGCAGCGCCGGTGGTAGGAGTCCAGGACTACCGCCTTGAAGGACTGCTGTCCCAGCCGGTACGGCGCCAGCCGCGGGTCGCCGAACACTGGCCCCGGCCGGTGCCAGGGCTGGCTGAAGTCCAGTTCCACCGCAGCGCCGAGGATCAGCTGCAACAGGTCGGCGAAGTACGGCGCCACCGCAGGATCGGCCAGGTCGTAGCTCTTGCCCTGCACGATGTTGCGCGCGAATTGAGGCGGCGGGTCCGCGGTGCCGTCGTCCGGGAAGAACCGGACGTCGCGGACGAACAGGCAGCCGATCACCGGGTCCTCGCCGATTCCGATCGGTTGGCGCCGGTACCGGCCGATCCGCGCCCGCATCTCCGCCACGCTGGCGACCCCGTTAGCCTCGCCGAAGAACTCCCAGGCCTCGGAGACCCGAAGCCGCGCCGAGTCGCTGAAGAAGCCTCCGCCGACGACCCTGTTGTCCGGGTAGTGGGTCTTGAAGAAGAACGGCTCGCCCGGGGCCAGGATTCTGAACTCGCGGGCGCCGCTGGGCTGCCAGAAATTCACCTCCGTCACCCCTGGCCGGTCCGCCAGGAACCGGTACCAGTTGTTATCGGTCACCCCCACGTACGCCCGCACAACGGCAATTGTGGCACCAGCCCCGCCCAGCCTCCCGGGAATCCGGCTATCACTCCGCCAACCTGCACTACCGGCGCATCAGCAAGTCGTCCATAGCCCATCTGTCGGCGAGCGCTGCGAAAGAACGCCAGGCCGGTCAGACTGCACCTGACCGGCCCAGCGCTCCAAGGAACAGCGTTTTCTGCTCACCTTTTGAACTTCTTTGCATACGCAGCTCAAAGCCCTTCCATGACCCACCTAGGTTGTGTCGCGCTGGCCACTCTAAATGATCATGAACCGCCAATCCTTCACCATGGTCATATCGCCGCAGACCGTTGCATTGATCTAAATGATCATGGTCGGTCCTGCGGTCCTTGACCTGGTGGGAGGAGGCAGCCGTTTGGCCGTGGTCGTTACCGTGGCCAAGGGTTACGACCTTGGCTACATCTGGAAGACCCAGGGCGAGGCCACCTTGCGCCCGACAGGCGGCTACTACATCAACGCCGCCCAGGCCGGGGAGCCGCCCGGCCGGTGGTGGGGACCAGGAGCACAAGCCCTCGGCCTCACGTCCGGACAGATCGTGCAGCGCAAACCGTACGAGGCGGTGTACCAGCAGATCGACCCGCGTACTGGGTTCAGGCTCGGCCGGGCCCGCGGCCGCTACGCGACATTTGCCGATCACCTGGCGCGGCTGCGCACCGCCGAGCCGCACGCCACGACCGAGCGACTGATCGAGCTGGAACGCGAGGCCGCGCAGGCGACCCGCCAGCCTGCCGTCTACATCGACGTGACGGTCTCGTTCTCCAAGTCCATCTCGGTGCTGCATGCCTCGATCCGGGAGAACGAGCGCCGCGCCCGCCTGGCCGGAGACCAGCAGTCCGCCGGGTACTGGGCCGGGCGCGAGCAGGCGTTCCAGGAGATCTTGCACCGGGCCAACCGGGCGGCGCTGGAGTACCTGCAGGCCTGGGCTGGGGTCACCCGCACCGGTTATCACGGCACCCGGATCGATGGCCGCGAGCCGGGCCGGTTCGAGCCCGCCGGGCTGATTGTCACGTCCTGGTTGCAGGGCACCAGCCGCGACGGCGACCCCCAGGACCATATTCACAACCAGATCGCCCGGATCACCCGGACCGTCAGCGACGGCAAGTGGCGCGCCCTGGACACGATGAGCGTGCGCGGGGTCCTGGGCGCGCTGCAGGCCATCGCTGCCACCGCGGTGGAGTGCGAGCTGACCGCGCGAGTTCGGCGTGGCGTGGATCCCGCGCGCTGACGGGCGCGGCAACGAGATCGGCGGTGTCACGCAGACGCAGATGGACGCGTACTCCACGCGCACCGTCCAGGTGCATGAGAAGGAACGCGAGCTGGCGCGGGCCTGGGAGGCCAGGCACGGCCGGGCGCCGACCTCGCGCGAGCTGCTGTACATCGCCAATGACGCCACGCTGCAATCACGCAAGGGCAAGGACGCGGGCCCGGTCGACTGGGACGCGCTGGCCCAGCGGTGGGATACCACGCTCGGCGGCGAGCTGGCTCGCGTCGCGCCCGCGGTGTCGAATGCGCGCGGCCCGGGCGCACACGCGGACGAGCATCACGGTGGCTGCGCGCCGGCCGGGCCGCCTTCGCGCCAGGCCCAGGCCCGGGCGCTGGCTAAGGCCCTGGTCCTGGTATCGGCCAAGCACCCGGCCTGGACCCGGCATGACCTGGTCAGGCAGCTCGCCCTGGTCATGCCGCCGGAGACCCGGCAGATGAGCTCGCAGGCGGCGCAGGAGCTGCTGCTCGGCCTGGCCGAGGAGGCCCTGTCCGGCCGGACCGGCGAGGTGGTGTGCCTGGAGGCCCCGCAATGGCCGCCGCTGCCCGCGCCGCTGTGCCGTCAGCTGGACGGCCGCAGCGTCTACACGCGTCCCGGCGTCGCGCGGTACGCCACCACCGCGCAGCTGACCATGGAAGAGCAGCTGGTCGCGCACGCGCAGACCCAAGGCGCGCCGCGTCTGCCGAGCGAGGTAGCGGCGCGCCGCCTGGGCGCCGATCCGGCATTGCTCGATGCGGCGCTGCGCGGCCGCGCGCCCGACGGACGCGAGCAGCCCGCGCCGCGTGGGCTGCGGCTGGACCAGGCCGCCGCCATCTGGCACGTCCTGACCTCGGCGCGCACCGTCGAGATCATCACCGGGCCGGCCGGCACCGGGAAAACCAGAGTCCTGGCCACCGCCGCTCGTCGTGGGACGGGCCGGTGTTCGGGACCGCCACCTCCCAGAACGCCACCAACGAACTGCGCGCGGCCGGCATTCAGGTCGCCGCGAACACCACCCGGCTGCTCGCCGACCTCACCGAGGGCCGGATACCGCACGGCTCGCTGATCGTCGCCGACGAAGGCTCCATGATCTCCGCGACCCACCTGGCCGTGCTCACCGAGTACGCGGCCCGCAAGAGGTGCAAGCTGGTGCTCGCCGGAGACCAGGAGCAGCTCGCCGCCGTCGAAGGCGGCGGCGCTATGATGCTGCTCGCCGGCGCCCGCGACGACCGGTACCGCGCCCTGGTGCTGGCCGCGCTCCCGCCCGGCCACCGGCAGGATCTCTCCCCGCAGGGCCGATGGCTGTTCCGCACTTTGCGCGCTGCCGAACTGGCCGGCCTGGACCCCGCCGAGGTCCTCCGCACCGCCATCGCTTCCCCGCGACCTGACCGGTGCCCGGGACATCGCCGCCGTCCTGGACGCCCGGATCCGCCGGCGCGTCCATCCGCTGCTGCCCCAGCCGCAAGGCTCCTGGGCCAGCCGCATCCCGCGGCTGCCGGGTCCCGCACGTCAGGCCTACCTGGCCGAGATCGCCGCCCTGATGGACGACCGCGCCCAGCGCCTGGGCCAGCACGCCGCCCAGACCGGTCCCGCCTGGGCCATCACCGCCCTCGGCCCGGTACCCGCTGACGCGGCCCGCAGTGGAAGTGGCGAAGAAGAGCTGCCAGCTGTGCAGCTGGGCGGCTCGACCGGCCAGCCATCCGTGGACTGTCAGCAGGACGATCGCTGCGGCTAGCCCGATGTTGGCGGCCGTGAGGTCAGAGGCCCCGGCCAGCTTGGCCAGTACCAAGGCGAGCAGCGGCGCGTAGGACGCGGTGACCATCGGCCAGGTCGCGGTCAGTGCTTCCCGGATGGATGCCCTGCTGGGCAGGCGGCCCCCTTCAACTTGCTCGCCCAGAACCTCGGCGTACTCCTCGGCGAGCCAATAGACCAGCAACGTGATCACGACCGAGATCACCAGCACAGTGGTGGACACGTGGCCTCCGGCAGTGTCCAGGATCGCCGCGGTAACGATGGCGCCGTATATTCCGGCGGCGCGGCGCCGTCCCAGGTTCTTCGTGGCCGGCCCCGCTGGATTTCGCCGCCCGCCGCGATGCCTGCCATGGTCGTCCCTTCGGACTAGGTCACCAGGACTGAGCGAGCCAATCATCGCACGGGCTTGCCCGCTGATAAGAAGGTCGTCGGCCCGCACCTGGCGAGCTGGTCCATCCCAGCTCGGGTGCCGTGTTGGCCTCGCCGGGAGTGACCGTGAAGTCCCTCGATTTACCGTCCAATCAGGCACGCAACGAGCACGCGCTTACTTCGGGGAGCATCTAATCCGTAGATCAAAGCCGGGCGTCCGGTCAGTGTGTTGGAATCCGTATTCGCAGGTCAGCGTCCTGCCAGGTGTCCGGCGTAGCTACCATGGTCCAGCACCGTCCGGTCAGTCCGTGAGAAAGCTGTGAGAGATCCCTGCCCTTTGACGCGGACGCAGCTGGCTAGCCGCCATGGTGTCAGGTCAGGGCTGCTGCGGCTCTCCTACTAGCGGATGCTCGTGACGGCAGTCTAGCGTGGGACTCATCCATCGGATAACCCGACCGGGGAGATGCCATGGCCGATGAAAACCAGCTGCTTCTCTACACTGCAGCATACGAGACTGTCGCGGCGGCACTAGCGGACCTGGATGCCATCGAGCAGCTGCACAAGGATGAGCTGATCGGCAAGTACGACGCGGCCGTCATCGATAAGGAGAACGGCAAACCCCACATTGTCAAGCGGAGGGATCGCCCGCACATCCGTGTCATCCCTGAGGTATTCGGGGGCGGGACTCTGCCTCGCAAGGAGCTCCATGAGGCGGCTGAGGAACTCACTGCTAACCAGGCAGGGCTCATCGCGGTTGGCGAGCCGACCATCGAAAAAGGACTCGACAAGGCGTTTACAGGTGCCGCCAAAGTCGTGAAGCGCTCTGTGGAGGCCACGACCGACCAAATCACCAGCGAGCTGCAGGAAGCGCTCAAAAGCTGACCGTGCCGCGGCAGTCGCAGGCGTTTCAGTCGAAGCACCCTTCTTCATAGGCTGCACAGCACCGTTATGACCTTTTGATCCGTAGCTCCCTTTGTGGGCATTCGGATCCGTTCAGATCAGTCCGTGACCTCGGGCACGTCTCTGCCCGCTGTCCGTATAAGTCCGGAGAACCGGAAGGTCGTCCGTCCGCGTGGCTCCCAGCGCCGCTCCCGGCCGCAGAGCACGTCCGGCATCATCGCCCTGGTGCTCGTCATCGCAAGTGGGCCGTTTACCGGCATAGTCTGGGTTGTCCGTGCGTCTGGGCTGGTAGTGATGTCCGATAATGATGAGCAGAGGCGCCAATGGACGGCGACAACCCGAAATGCAGTTTCTGCGATAAGAGGCAAGATCAGGTCGAGGTGCTGATCGCCCGTCCTGGCGGCGTGGCGATTTGCACTGAGTGCGTGGACCTCTGCAACGAGATCATCGCGGACGCGCGGGCCAGGCAATCCATGCCGCCGCGGGGCCCGGATCAGGGAGCCCCGGGTGCGTCATAGCGCTGGACGGCACAACCACCAGCTTAGAAGGCTGCGACTAGACCCGCCAGATCAGCGCTCATGCAGGTCATCGCCACGCCGCTGGTCTGATGGATGACCGTGAGTGTCCGTATCCGACCGCTCGACCGGGCACGACCGGACCCCGGCGGGCCAGTCCTAGGCGCAGGTGGCAGGAGCGTCATTCGCTGGCTGACGGCGCGGTTCGCCCCGCAGCGATCACGGCATCGACCTCACGGAGGAAGTCGATCACTGCGATCGCGAGGAACCCCGCGCCGATCAGCGACAGGATCTGAGCCTCCGGCCGTCCGGTCCTGCGGGCGATCGCGCGGGCGACCGGCTGAGCGGCCACCCTGGTCCAGCCGGTCAGGCCCACCTGGCCCATCGCCACGAAGTTCCATTTCGGCATCTGCGGTGCACCTTCCTGATATCCCTTGCCGGTCTCCCGGTTCACCCGCCGGGTGATGTTCACTGGCATTTGCCTGATGCCGCACTTTGCAGCGCGCTGGCCGAGTTCTTGACTTGGGTGACCGCTGACACGACCGCCGCGGCCGCGGTTACGGGTGGCTGTCCCTTCGCGGACGTGATCGCGGTCTGAAGGGCGGACAGCGAGGTGTTCAGTGCCGCGATCTGCGACGGGTACGCGGATTGCGCGTCGGTGGCGAACGATGCTGCGTTGGTCTTGACGCTGGTCAGCGCGGTCTGCAGGGAGCTGAGACCGTTCTTGGCGACGTCGACATTGCCGAGGTTCTGGACGGAGGTCTTGAGGTTGGCGGCGTCGGTGCAGTAGGCGGGCTTGCTGCTGCTGCATCCGACGGCCAACCCGGACAGGATCAGGACGACGACCGGAAGCAGCAGCCATCTGCGCGTGCCTGGCCGATGTGCTGGTCTCATGTGTCCTTCGGGGTGTGGTGTTTTCGGCCCTGCGGGGCGGACTAGCCCATGTCCGGCAGGCACATATCAGCGACCCAGGGTCATGCTGTTTTCTCGGTCAATGCCACGATGCGCGCTGGCGTCATGGCCGCGCTTCACCCCTTGGGGGTGAAGCGCGGCCGACCTGTGGCCGCTGACTATCAGGGGAGTCAGCCCGGCCAGGGTCTTAGGTCACCTGCCCGAGGGTTCATCTGCCGGGCGCTGACGCGTGGCATGACCGCTGCCGATCGGGTGATCTGGACCCGTGCTGCCCGGCAGCCGGGCAGACGGCCTGGATCCAGAGATTGCCGCCGCCTGCCAAGGCCGACGCGAAGGAGATAGTGCCGTGCCAGCTGACCCAGACACTCCGCGCGGACGCCGGGTTCTCAGCAAGGACCGGATGGAAGGATTCAGCGACGGCGTGTTCGGCTTCGCCATCACGCTGCTCGTCCTGGACATCGCGGTTAAGCCGCCGGGCACAGCCCTGCAGCGGCTGCTTCATGCCTGGCCCTTCTACCTGGCCTACATCATCAGCTTCCTGACGATCGGCGGTGCGTGGCTGGCCCACACCGCCTTGACCGATCGCCTCGCGCGGACTGATTCGCTCTTCCTGCGACTTAACTTGCTCGTTTTGCTCGTGGTGGTCTTCCTGCCGTTCCCGACCGGGCTCGTCGCAGAGGCCCTGCGTGACACCAGCGACGAACGGGTGTATGTCACCCTGTACGGGCTCACGCTCCTGGCAATCCGCGTCCTGGGGTCGGCCCTGGATGCGTATGCGCGGCGCGAGCACCTCTACTCGCCGAAAGGAGAGGGCGAGGAGTTGCAGAGCGCACAACGAAAATTTCTGCCCGTCGTCATCGGGTATGTGATCGCGATTTTCGTCGGGCTCGCCTTGCCGGTAGTGGCGGTGGTGCTTTATTTCGGTCTCGCGGTGTACCTGGTGGTGCCGTTCCGGGAGGCCGCCCGGGTGCTGTTCCGGCGTTCGTAGCTCTCGCTAATGAACGCTGCTCCAGCTCCGAGGGTCAGCGCATTGATGGATCTCCGGATTCATGTTCCTGTAGAGCCCGGCTTCATTCTCATCCGCTTTCCGCGCAGGCGCCAAGATCCCGTGTGCGTGGGCGCCGGGTCAATGGCCGACGTAGCCGATCGCATGCCACGGCCCCCGAGGGCCGCCTTTGACGCGGCGACCGCAAGCTGGGCAATCGGCAGCGAGGAAGACTGCTGTCCGCTGCACCGTCTGCGTGACGTATTCGCCATCTTGATCTGCGCGCCCTGCGGGTGTGGCCCGGCGTGCGCCGGGCGCGCCTCCCAAGGCTGAGCCCGGCGCTGACGCCGGGCCAGCGGCGCCGCAGGCGCCGCGCTGGTTTCAAAGAACGGCTCAATTCGCCAACGCAGCGCGCCTGACCGGACACCCCGTGTCTCAGTGGATTCTCGAGGCGCCAGCCAGAAGGCCCTGGTAAAGAGCCAGCCAAGAGCCAAAGTAGTTAAATCGGTGCTCTGACCTGCGATTTCTTGGTCGCGGCTAGCAGGAAACCTGGCCACCGCGACATACGCCGATGCTGTGGGTGTCAGGCCGGAGCGCCACGAGTCCCGCGGCCGAGCCCAGAAGGATGCCTCAAAAGAGCCAAACAAAGAGCCAACGGAGCCAGACTCCCAGCGACGCCCACCGACAGTCGGCGACAATCTCTGCAGGTAAACGGACCGTCAGGCAACGTCCAGCGACGTAGAAACACGCAAAAAGTCTGGTCTGCATCCAGAAGGCCAGGGGTTCGAGTCCCCTTAGCTCCACGCATTTTTCGAACACATGTCCCCCATGTACAGCAGCGGCGTACAGCAACGTGTGGCTACTCGGCATCATCTGGCAGCTTGGCGTCGGGGGATCCCAGGGCATCGCTTAGCGCCGATTTTCGCGGCGGTTAGTCATCCCCCGGCTGACTGAACGGCGCCCATGGCTGGGGTGATTGCCCAGCGTCTGTGTGCAGGCATTTTGTGCTGTACCTTTTGCGCCGACGGCTGCCTGCTGGGGTAGGTAACGCTGACTGCTCGGACCGGATTGCTGTGGGTGTCAGGTCCGGGCGGCCTGGGGTACGGCTGTCCCGATCAGTTCAAGCTGGACCAACCTTCTCGGCCGGTCTTCCCCTGAATGGTGCCGCACCGCAGTGAACTGCAACCCAAACTGCAACCCTCAGATCCGCAGTCAGGTTGGGGCGGGACCCGGGGCGGCCGGGTGCAGCAGGGGGAACTGGATGGCGAGGAAGTTATGGATGATGTGCAGCGCCTGCTCTGGGGGGATCTCGGCCTTGGGGTCGGCGGGCAGTCCCTCGATCTGGATGTTGTTCTGCTCGGCGTAGGCGCGTATCCCGTTGAAGGCGGCCTTGCCCAGGGTGGACAGGGTCTGGCCCAGGGCCAGCGCATCCTGGATGTACTGGGGCACCGGGCGCGGGTCCGCCACCGGCCAGGTGCCGGGGTCCCGGGGGGTGTCTAGGGTGAAGGCGTGGGAGAAGCTCCGGGCGGCGGCGTCGCGGCCGGTGAGCGGGTCGCCCAGGCCCCACTGCTCCCGGAGCGTGGCGATCAGCGAGGTGTGCCGGTGCTCCTGGTTGAACACCTCGCCTTCGGCCACCCACGGCGATACCACGATGGCCGGGACCCGATAGCCCGACCGGTCGAACCGGAACCCGAACTGGCCTTCCGGGGCGGACGGGTCCGGCGGCGGCACCGACGGGGGCGGGACGTGATCGTAGGTGCCGCCCGGTTCGTCCCAGCCGATCAGCAGGGTCGTGTTCCACACATTGGCCCCAGCCGGGGACTGCATGTTCTTGTAGGCGTTGTAGATCCGGGCCAGGAACGCCTCGCCGCCCAGGATCGAGGACGGCGGGTCCACACCGGGGATCACGATGCCGTGCCCCAGGACACGCGAGACGGCCGGGTGGTAGTCCCCGTGCCCCAGCACCAGGCACGGCTCGATGTAGGAGAAGTCGGGCAGGTCTCCGCTGGCGGCGTCGGCCTCGAACTGGGCGAACGGCACGAAGTGCGTCGCGAACCGGTCCTTGAGCCGGGGGTAGTGGATCAGGCCGGTGGCCGAGAACCGGTCCGGCTCGGCGACGTAGACCTTCCACGTCTTGCCGTGCTGCTCCAGCCGGTTGAAGATCGTCTCGGCGGTGTTGTGCGCCAGCCAGTTCGGGACCGGCTCGTTCACCACGAACCCCGATGCAGTCGCGGCGGTCCAGAATGACCGGTTGGTGAATGTCTGCGACGGCACCTCGCAGAACCAGTGATCGAACACCCCGAACCCGCGGGCCAGGCCGCTGAGCACGGGGATCTGTTCCGGGGTGAACCCGGTCATCACCTGCGAGTACTCCTCGTAGGTGGGCTGACGGCCCAGCTCGACGGTCAGCGTGCTGATGTAATCGGTGACAAAACCGTCCATCGTCGGCACCTGGCCCGGCGCCGGGGCGTTGTACGGCGCCGTCATCTCCCCGGCGGGCTTGAACCGGTTCTGCTCGTTGAGGATATTGAACAGCTGGGTGTTGGTGTGCTGATGCTCCTCCCCGGTGTCGGGGTTGGGGCTGTCCATGTCGGTGGCCACCCTGTACGGCACCACCTTGCGGTCAGCGCCGTGCTCGGCCCACTCCGGGATCGGGTTGGTGAGGTCCTTGCCGATCACGCCGTCAAAGGTCTTGCCGTCCTCGGGCCCGTACAGGCGGCCGAGCACGTTATCCAGCGACCGGTTCTCGAACACCACCACGACCACGTGATCCAGCGCGTGATCCCTGCCCTGACCAGCCATGGCAGGCCCTACCTTTCGCCGTGGGCGCCTGTGCCGGCCCCTAACCCGCCGTTCGCGCCTGGTGTTCTGGTTCATCAGGGTCAATGTAGGCAGGTTGCGCTGCCGGATGAGCCACCCATTAAGGGTGATCCTCGCTGGGGGACCGAACATGCGGCATCAACACCAGCGGTGCTGCGATGAGCGCACTGGACGAATCGGAACCCCTGGCCGTCTCACGGCCGGACTGAACGAGGAACCAGAATGCTGACCGCTCGTTACCGGGCCAATGGCACGGCAATGGCACGAGGCCTATGCCGATGCCGCCGACACGGTCAGCTCGTAGAGCTGATGCTGCGCTCGGAGTCGCGCCACGCCGGGGACGCAACGGGCACGCTGCCCTCTCCTTACCAGCTAGGGGCAAGCGAGCAGGGCATCCCGAACACCGAGTCCAGCCTGACCATGGACATGCTGCCCTAGCGCACCTTCGGTGACCTGGTTCTGCTATGCCTTGCTGCTGCTGGCGAAGCGGGCAAGCAGGGGGACTAGCACCTGCGCGTTGGGGCTTCCCCAGCCCGTCACCGGGTCCCATCCGGGACCGGCCTGGTAACCGACCGTGGCCGAGCCTGCGGTCACGTCGTTGCTACCGGTAGTAACATCGTGAAACGCCTTGTGGTAGCTGGGGCTGCGTCCGATGCGGTAGATGGCGGGGTTAACGAAGCCGAGGTCGTGATGGGCGTACTGGTCGGCCAGCGCGATGACTCCGCCCCACAGCGGCGTGGACCCGCTGGTGCCGACGGGCGTTTCGATGATACCGCCGGCGAAGACGGCCGGAGGGCCCGGGTGACCAGCGTCAGCGGCCACGTCGGGCACGCCCCTCATCGCCGAGATCCCGGGGACGCCATCCTGATAGCCGGGACGGGCGTACAGGTGGCTGAAGCCGCCACCGCCAGGGAAGGCGGTTTCGCTCACGTAGGCGCCCGAGGGCTCCGCGGTCAGCGTGGTGCCGCCAACGCCCAGCACGAGCGGGTCGGAGGCCGGAAGTTCGACCTCCTCAACCGGCCTGCCCCCGAACCAGTCGTCGCTGAACGCGCCGTTGTCGCCGGAGCTGGCGAGCACCGTGACGTGGTGAGCGGCCGCCCCCAGCAGGATCGAGTGCATCTGGGCCACCTGAGCCGACGTGAAGTAGTGTTCTCCCAGGCCCCAGCTGATCGAGGCCACGTCGGTGCCGGAGACGGCCAGCCGCAACGCGGCGAGCATGTCCGCGGTCGCGTTCGCGGCGCTCTGACTCCAGCTGGAGGGGAACAGGACCACCCGGAGGGTGGCGCCGGGGGCGACCGCGTGTACCATCTCGAAGTCCCCGACCTCCTCGCCATCCGCCTGCCATGGCGCGGCTGCCCCGGCGAGGGTGGTCACGATCTGGATCCGGGCGGCGGGCAGCCCGAACATCGTGTTGAATGCCTCCAGGTCCTGGCGGATGTCGGTAGCGTCGTCGGGGGTTGGGGTTGGGGAAAGGACCGTCACCGTCACGCCGCGCCCGTCGATCCCGCTGTCCAGCAAGGGCTGAATGCCGTACGCGACCCGCAACTGGTGCGGGGAATAGCAGGGGCTCTGTTGCAGCGGGCAGCTGGAATCCGCCTCGGCGGGCGGGCCGGCACGGTCGTGGCCGGGCCGGCTGCCGTGGCGGACCCGGAGGTAGTCGCGGGGCCCGCGCTCGCAGGACTCGACGCCGGGGTAGCCGCGCCGCGCGCCGTCGCTGCGGCCGCGCCGCTCGCCGTTGTGCCTGAGCTTCCCGTGCATCCTGCCACCGGAGCCACGCTCAGCAGCAGTGCGGCGGCGAGCAGGTGCGCTCGCCATGAGCGGGTCAGCCGCGCTGGCACGCTGCTGTCGCGCATCTGGTCTCCTTCAGGACCGGACCCGCTGGGACGCGCCGCGATCAGCCTGACCCGGAACGCGGCAGAACGAGCGCACCTGACCTGGGCCCGCGCCGGGCCTGGCTGAGCGCCGCCCGGACACCGTAGCCGACGGCCACCGCCAGGCACATGGCGACGATACCCGGTACGAGGGGAGCGGTCATGGTGGCGGTGCCGTCCGAGACCGGGCTATTCCAGAGGCTTTTCAGTCTTGAATTCGTCCCGTCTTCCTTGCCTGTGCGGTAGTGCCGTAGCGAGCGCGGCCTGCTCCACCTCGATGACAGACTCGGAGCGCAACCTGGCCTCGTAGGCCGCTTTGCCGCCACGGACGCCGAACAGCCGCCTGGTCCATACCAGGTAGATGACAAGCAGCAGGTTGATCACGAACGCCGCGACCTTCAGCCAGGTGATGTGCCCCCCAGCCAGCTCGTAGACCTCCAAGGGCAGGAAGATCGAGGTAGCTACCATGGCGAAGTACTCGCCCCACCGCTGGCCCAGCCACAGCCCGACGCTTTCCACCAGCTCGATCAAGGCGTAAACGGGCAGCCCGATGGCCAGAATGGTGAGCCAGCGCGGGCTGATCGTGAGCGCATGGTGGATCAGCACGAGCAGCTTGGAGTGGCTGACGTCGAAGCCGAGATCCTGGTACAGAGCGCGGATGGCGGGCAGGGCGTTGTTGTATGCCTGCTGGATGCCTGCCTGGTCGTACTTGAACCACCACACCCCGTAGGCCGCGGCGCCGATGATCAGGAAGCGGAGGAACCGCTCCACCGCGAACACGCGCAGGATCAGCTCGCCGCGCAGCTCCTTGCCCCGGCGGACTATCGGGGCCGCCGCGGCCGGGCCGCTGCCGTGCTGCCCGTCGGTCACGAACGCACCGCAGCGCAGGCACCGCCAGGCCGTTCCGCCCGCCGTTGGAGCCATCAGCCGGTCCCGCAGCTCCGGTTCGTCCGGCGCGTACGTCACGTGCCCTTTGCGGGCACAGCCGAACAGGCTCCAGTCCACATCTCGAGAATAGCCAGGCGGCCAAACGCGCTGCTCCGGTCGCGATGCCGACCGTGCTTCCGGTCAGGCCCGCTGGACTCGAACTGCCGACTCCGCGACCAGCGGCCCGGGACGCGTCTAGAGTAGGTCCCCGTGGTGCAGATGCCTTCGCTCAAGTACGCTGCCCGGGCGTTTCTGGTGGCCATGGCGGCCCTCGCGATGGCGGGCGCCGCGGCCCTTCCGGTCTCCGCCGCCACCAGGGCCCGGGTCGCCGCGGAATCCGTGGCCAGTGCACGTGTGGCCGCCGCGCCGAGATCCGTATCCGGTCCTACCGGAATACGGATCAAGGCCGGAGCGCTGGCCGACGCAGCGACCGGCCAGATCTTGTGGAGCCAGGACCTCAACACCGAACGACCGATCGGCAGCATCGTGAAGGTCATGACGGCGCTCGTCGTGCTCAGAGCGGGCAACCTGGATCGGACGATCACGGTGCCGAAGTCGGTGCTGGCCTACCTCAAGAAGCAGGACCAGCCGAGCACCGCCGGCCTGATCCCGGGCGACAAGCTGACCGCGCGGGAACTGCTCGAGGCGCTGCTGCTGCCGTCGGGCTGCGATGCCGCCTACACGCTCGCCGAGGCCTACGGACCCGGGCTGGACGCGTTCATCGCCAAGATGAATGCCGAAGCCCAGCAGATGGGCTTGACCAGTACGCATTTCTCGAACTTCGACGGGTTGCCGTGGCCGAGCGAGCACTCGACCTGGTCGACCCCGGCGAACCTGATCACGCTGGGGCGGCACGCCATGAGATACGGGGTGTTCCGGTCCATCGTCGGCCAGGCCAGCTACTCGCTTCCAGCTGGTGACGGGCACCACGCGTACCAGTGGCAGAACACCAACCCGCTGATCGGCAAGTATGCAGGCGCGATCGGGATCAAGACCGGCGACACCAAGGCGGCGGGCAACTGCCTGCTGTTCGAGGCGACACGGGGCGGCCTGACCCTCATCGGCGTGACGCTGGGCACCCCCGGTAGCGACATTTCCGACACCGGCCCCGTCGCCGCCAAGGTGCTGAACTGGGGCTTCGGGCACTACTGACGGGCACTGCCGACGCGGCCGGATGGAGGATGCCGCCGCCTACCAGGTACCCCAGCGCAGGCTGGGCTCGGGCAGAACCGGGGCTCGAGGAAGGCGGGCGCCCCGGCCAGGTCCAGCGCGTCCGGCGGCGCCCTGGCCGTGGCGTCCCGCGCGGTTGACGCCCGGGACCCGGTACCGGCCTCTGGTCGGCGGCCCTACCCGATGGCCAGGCGCGGCGCGATCGCCGGAGGGTTCGAGCGGACCTGCCGCAGCCGGATGCTGATGGCGAAGCCGTCCGAGTTGCGGTCGACGCGCGCCGCCGGCCAGTGACCGGTGACCATGGCGAGAACCTGGCGGTTGCCGTCCAGCACGTCCATCTCCAGCGTGGTCACGCCTCGGGCCTGGGCACCGGTGATGAGCGCGCGCAGCAGCGCCGAGCCGACGCCCCGGCCTTGCCAGGCGTCATTCACCACCACGCCGATATCGGCCACCCGGCTGCCCCGCGGCTCTTGGAGCCTTTGGGAGTTCCGGGGTTCGACCCGGTCCGCGGCCATGGCATGCCCGACGATGACGCTGCCACGGGCGGCAACCAGGGCATCGACGCTGTCGGAGCAGCCGGACAGTGTGCGGAGCAGGGCCGCGCTCGGCGTGACGGGGCCGAAGAAGCGCAGGTAACGGGTATGCGCGGACAGCCCGGCGAAGAAGTCGCTCAGCGCGGGCAGGTCGTCTGGCTGCGCCTGTCTGATGGCGACGGCCGCGCGGCCGTCGGCCCATTCCAACCCCTGGGTCTGGGTTCGGTTCACGAACTCAGCATGGTCTCAGATTGCTGAGTCTGTCAACTGGATTTAGCATGCCAGCATGGGACATGCCTGGATCCTGGACTATGACTCGGCCAACTGCGCGATCGGCGCGACCGTGGGGCTCATCGGGGAGCGTCCGACGTTCCTGGTGCTACGCGAGGCCTTCAACGGCGTCCGCCGCTTCGCCGACATGCAGCGCCGCACCGGAATGCCCCGCCAGGTGCTCAGCGACCGGCTGGCCCGCCTGGTCGGCGAGGGCCTCCTGCGCAAGGTCCCGTACCAGGAGAGCGGTCAGCGCAAGCGGTACGAGTACCGGCTTACCGAGAAGGGCCTCGACCTCTACCCCGTGCTGGTGGCCCTGATGGAGTGGGGCGACCGGTACGCGGTCGGCCCGGCCGGCCCGCAGGTCCTGCTCCGGCACCGTGACTGCGGCGAACCGGTGCGGCTGCAGCTGTCGTGCCAGGCCGGGCACGTGCTGCAGTCAGCCCGCGAGGTCACCCCGGTGCCCGGCCCCGGCGCGCGCAAGATCGCCTGATGGAAGGCACGGACCCGATCTGGACGACCGTCACGCCCCGCGGACCGCACGTACCAGGGTGTCGACCGCGGTCACCGGGTTGCCGTCCCGCTCGACGGTCCGGTGGACACGTTCGGCCCGGAGGACACGCAGCCCCGGTAGCTCCGCGCGGACGGCCTCGGGGGTGTACAGCACGTCCGGGTCCTGCGGCCCGCCCACGCCCTCGGTGAGGTTGGTCAGGTCATGGCCCACGATGAACACCGTGCCTCCCGGAGCGAGCGCGGCGGCGGCCCGGGCCAGGACGATGGCCCGCAGCACCGGGTTGATCTGGAGGTACGCGACAAGCACCAGGTCGTAGGCATCGCGCTCGGGTTCGTAGTCGCGCAGGTCGGCCACGACCCAGTCCACCCGTGCCTCGTCCACTCCTCGGGCCGCGCTCAGCTTGCGGCCCTTCTCCAGCCCGACCCGGGAGAAGTCCACCGCGGTCACCCGCCAGCCACGCTCGGCCAGCCAGACGGTGTTGCGGCCTTCGCCCGCAGCCAGGTCGAGAGCGCGGCCGGGCGGCAGGTCAGCCAGTTCGGACGCGACGAACTGATTCGGCCGCGTGGTCCACTCGAACTCGGTGCCCGAATACCGCTCATCCCACTGCTGACTGTCCACGTGGCCACTCTCGCTGATCAGCCACCTCGTCGGCAAGCCGGCGGGAGTCTGCCCTGACATCACGGCCACGGTGCCCTCCGTGCTTCATTCCGCTCGGTCGGCGAGACCTGCCCGCCGGGCGGCGAGGTCGGCGAAGGCCGGATCGGTCTCTGCGGCGAAGGCGCGGCGGCCCAGCCTGACTGCGGCGACCGAGGCCGAGCACAGGCCACCGAACGGCTCCCAGATCACGTCGCCGGGTTCGGTCACCGCCGCGATCAGCCGCTCCATGAACTCCAGCGGCTTCTGGTTCAGGTGAGCCGAACTGGTCGTCGTGGGGCTGTAGACCCGGGGTGCGGCCCGCCGCAGCGTGCCCTTCAGCCGTTCGGTGTCGTGCAGGGGACGGCGCGACCAGACGTTGGTCAGGCCGTGCGCGTGCCGCCACCGGTAGCGCAGCGCGTCCCATTCCTTCGCGGTGACCGGCCGCTCCCCGTCGAGTGAATAATACGGCCAGCCCGCCGGCCGGCCGTGCGCGTTGGCGTAGGCGGCCAGGCGTTCGGTCATCTCGCCCGGCGGCCAGTACCAGAGCCAGTCCTTGGTCAGATACTTGCGGGTGGCCGCGTTCTTCACCCCGCAGGCCTCGTTGGCCCTGGACAGCGGCAGCCCGGACCTGGTCCATTCGTTCCTGACCCATTCCTTGACCGGCATCGGGCCGCCTGGCCCCCCGATGGTCAGCTTCCGCTGGTAGAACGCGCACACCTCGGTCACGACCGGGAACTGCCTGATGGTCCGGCCATTCACGTTCCCGGCGATGTGGGCCAGGCCCTTGTCCCATACGATCAGCTGGACGTAGTCCCAGCCGTATCCGGCGAGCACCGGATGCACGCTGGCCCAGCCGATCTCGGTGTTCCAGAACCACAGTGTGGTCGCGGGCGTGGCGGCCGCGGACCAGGCCTCGACGTGCGGGCGGTACCAGTCAGGGAGCGCGTCCGACCCGACCGTGTCGCCGTGGAAGCCGCGGACGCCGTAGGCGCCGTCGCTGATGATCGTCGCGGGGGCGGGCCAGGTCCGGTAGGCGTCGAGCGCGTCGCCGCGGAACAGCTCGAACGCTCCCATGGGTCAGCACTCTATGACGTTGACGGCCAGGCCGCCGCGCGAGGTCTCCTTGTACTTGTCCAGCATGTCGCGGCCGGTGACGCGCATGGTGTTGATCGCCTTGAACAGGTCGAAGACGCTGATCGCCATGATTAGTCGCCGAGCTCGCGGCGGCGGCGGGCCACGAAGTCGTCCAGCTCGGCCCGGATCGCGTCATCCAGCGGCGGCGGCTCGAACGCGTCGATCCTGGCCCGCCAGATCTCGCCGGCCCGGGCCGCGGTGTCCTTGCCGCCCAGCTTGATCCACCGTTCGAAATTCGCGGTCGAGGACAGCATCGGGCGGTAGAAGCAGGTACGGAACCGCTCCATGGTGTGCGCGGCGCCGAGGAAGTGCCCGCCGTGACCGACCTCCTCGTGTGCGCCGAAGGCCAGCGACTCCTCGCTGATCTCCAGCGGGGTGAACTCGACGCGCAGTTGGCGCAGCAGCTCGATGTCGATGATGAACTTCTCGTAGCAGCTGACCAGGCCGCCCTCCAGCCAGCCCGCAGCGTGCATGACGAAGTTGGTGCCGGCCAGGAAGGTGGGCAGCAGCGTCATCAGCGCCTCGTAGGCGGCCTGGGCGTCCGCGGTCTGGCTGGAGTTCAGCCCGCCGCCGGTGCGGAACGGCAGGCCGTAGTGCCGGGCCAGCTGGCCGGTGCACAGCAGGCCCAGGGCGGACTCCGGCGTCCCGAACGACGGCGAGCCGGACTGCATGTCGATGTTGGACAGGAACGAGCCGAAGATGACCGGGCAGCCCGGCCGGATCAGCTGGGCCAGGGCGATGCCGGACAGCGCCTCGGCCAGCTGCTGGACCAGCGCGGCCGGGATCGTCACCGGGGACATCGCCCCCATCAGCAGGAACGGCGTCAGCACCACGGGCTGGCCGGCCGCGCAGTACTCGAACTGCGCGTCCAGCATCCGGTCGTCCCAGCGCAGCGGGGAGTTGCAGTTGATCAGCGAGATCGTGGCCGGCGTCTGCTCGATAACCGAGCGCCCGCCGAACAGGATCGAGGTCATCGCGATCGTGTCGGCCGCGTTCGGGCCGGAGACCACGTTGCCCATGTAGATCTTGTCGGTGAGCGTCGCCAGCGCGTAGATCATGTCCAGGTGCCGGGAGTCGAGCGGGGCGTCGTTCGGCTCGCAGATCACCCCGCCCGCCGAGTCGAGTTCATCAAAACTCTGCGACAGCATGCACAGCTGGCGGAAGTCCCGCAGGGTGGCGTCCCGGCGCACGTCGCCCTCGCGCACGAACGGGCAGCCATAGACCGAGCTGAACACCATGTGGTCCCCGCCGATGTGCACGGTGTGCGCCGGGTTGCGGGCCTGCACGTCGAACTCGCGCGGGGCCTTGGCCACCTGCTCCAGGACGAACTCCGGGTCGAGGTATACCACCTCCCCGTCCACACGCTGGCCCGCCTTGGCGAACAGCTCGACCGCCTCCGGCTTGGCGAACTGGACGCCGATTTCGGAGACGATCCGGCGCCAGCCGCGGTCGAGTACCGCGATCGCGTCCGGGGAGAGGATCTCGTACCTCGGCATCGTATTGACGAACATCCGCTTTCACTCGGCCTTTCCAAGTTCGCGCTATTCAGATCCCGTGATTGTTCTCGCCGAAACGGGGCCTTCGAGCCCGAGGGCAGGAACTTGACCGATACTAGACCGCGCCTTACGATCACATAGTAGAACTAGGTCCCATAAAGTGGAACATCGTGAATGCAGGACATCGTGAATTCCAGGAGTGAGAAACCCCGGATGAGCAACCAGAGCGGCACCCAGGCCGTCGACCGGGCGGCCCGCCTGCTCGCCGAGGTGGTGCACGCGGCTGACCCGATGACGTTCACCGGGCTGAGCGCGGCCACCGGGCTGGCCAAATCCACCACGTCCCGGCTGCTGCTCGCGCTCGAGCGCAACGGGCTGGTCCGCCGCGACGACCACGGCAGGTTCCTGCCCGGCGAGATGTTCGTCAGCTTCGCCTGGCGCGGCGGGGCCGAGGCCGGCCTGGTCGCGGTGGCCCAGCCCTTCCTCGAGCGGCTGGGCAAGGCGACCGGCGAGACGGTCAACCTCGGCGTGGCCAGCGGCGGGATCGTGGAGCAGATCGCCCAGGTCGACAGCACCTACTTCATCGGCGGCACCAACTGGGTGGGACTTTCCGTGCCGCTGCACTGCTCCGCGCTGGGGAAGGTGCTGCTGGCCTACGGCGCGGCGCAGCTATCCGGCCAGCTGGCCGCCGGGAAGCTGGAACGGCGGACGGACAAGACCATCACCAGCGAGACGGCGCTGCGCGCCGAGCTGGCCGGCGTGCGGGCGCGCGGCTACGCGATCACCGACGAGGAACTCGAGCCGGGCCTGATCGCGGTGGCCGCGCCGGTCCACGGGTTCGACGGCGCGGTGGTCGCGGCGCTGTCGGTCTCGGCCCCCACGACCAGGATGACCCGGGACCGGCTGACCACGGCCGCCGGGCACTGCGCCGCCGAGGCCGCGGGCCTGTCCGCGGTGCTCGGCTACCGCCAGCGCGCGGCCCGCCAGACCAGGAAAGCAGGATGACCGAGATGGCGCGATCGGGAGGATAGAGCGTGACACGTGAGGAGCTGCTCAGCCAGCTGTACGACGACACGCTGGTCGGCAACGCGCCGGCCGTCCTGGACCTGACCCGGCAGGGCCTGGCCATGGGCATCAGGCCCGAGGAGCTGCTCTACGAGGCGCTGATCCCCTCGCTGGAAGAAGTGGGCGCCCGGTTCGAGCGCGGCGACTTCTTCGTGCCCGAGATGCTCATCGCCGGCAAGGCGATGGCCGGCGCGCTGGAGATCCTGCGCCCGCTGCTGGCCGAGACCGGGGTGCAGACCATCGGCACGATCGTGATGGGCACGGTCAAGGGCGACGTGCACGACATCGGCAAGAACCTGGTCAACATCATGTTCGAGGGCGCCGGCTTCCACGTCATCGACCTCGGCGTGCAGGTCGCGCCGGAGAAATTCGTCGAGGCCATCAAGGAGCACAAGCCGGACATCGTGGGCTTCTCCGCGTTCCTGACCACGACGATGCCGATGTTCAAGGCGAACATCAACGCGCTGCAGAAGTCCGGGCTGCGCGATCAGGTCATCGTGATGGTCGGGGGCGCCCCGGTCACCCAGGAGTACGCCGACGTGGTCGGCGCGGACGGCTACGCGTCGGACGCGTCGGCCGCCGTGGCCCGGGCCAAAGAACTGCTCGCGCAACGCCGCGCGCCCGTCAACGCCTGAGCAGGCCCAGGAGGCCCCAGGAGCACCCCAGGAGCAGCCAACGTGCACACCATCCTGTCCTCGGCGAGCAAGACGGTACGCATCGGCGACGACCAGCCGTTCGCGATCATCGGCGAGCGGATCAACCCGACCGGCCGCAAGATCTTCCAGCTCCAGCTGCGCAGCGGAGACCTGTCCCGGGTCGAGATCGACGTCAAGGAGCAGGTGGACGGCGGTGCCATGCTGCTCGACGTGAACATGGGCGCCCCGCTGGCCGACGAGACCGAGCTGATGCGGAAGACCATCCCGCTGATACAGCAGCTCACCGACCTGCCGCTGGTCATCGACTCCTCCATCATCGAGGTGCTCGAGGCGGGCCTGGCCGCCTACCAGGGCAAGGCGCTGGTCAACTCGGTGACCGCCGAGGACGAACGGCTGGAGGCCATCCTGCCGCTAGTGAAGAGGTACGACGCCGCGGTCATCGGCCTGCCCAACGACGAGGAGGAGATCCCCGAGGAGCCGGCCCGGCGCCTCGAGCTGACCCGCAAGCTCATCGGTGTCGCCACCGGGAAGTACCAGATCGCCATCGAGGACATCGTCATCGACCCGCTGGCCATGCCGGTCGGCGCGGACACCCTGCACCCGGCCAGGACGCTCGAGACCATCGCGATGATCAAGGCCGAGTTCGGCGTCAACATGACGCTCGGGGCCTCGAACGTCAGCTTCGGCATGCCGGACCGGCACTCGATCGCGGCCGCGTTCCTGCCCATCGCGATCAGCCACGGCCTGACCAGCGCGATCATGGACGCCCGCTCGCCGCAGATCGTCCGGGCGGTCAAGGCCGCCGACCTGGTGCTGAACCGGGACGAGTGGGGCGCGAACTGGATCGCCGCGCACCGCGCGCAGCAAGCCAGGGAAAAGGCACAAGCTGAGGGCAGCACGTGACGGTTACCGAGGAGCAGGCACCCAGGCCCGTTCGGATCAATCTGCTCTTCAATGAGCGGGCCGTGCGGGTTCCGTACGGCGTGACGCTGTTCGACGCCGCCAGCTGGAACGGGATCGCGATCGACTCGACCTGCGGCGGCCACGGCACCTGCAAGAAGTGCCGGGTCAGGATCGCCGACGACCCGCCCACGCCGTCCAGCCTGGACATCCGGGCCTATACGCCGCAGGAGATCAAGGACGGCTGGCGGCTGGCCTGCCGCACCGCGGCCACCCGTGACACGAGCGTCGAGGTGCCCCCGCTGACCACCCGGCCGAAGGCCGCCACGGTCGGCGTGGGCCGGCAGGTCATCCTGCGCCCGGCGGTGCAGAAGCGGTACCTGGAACTGGCCGAGCCGGACCTGGCCGACCAGGTCAGCGACCTGGAGCGGGTGCTGGCCCAGCTCGACGACCTAGAGCCCCGGGCCGAACTGCCGGTGCTCAAGACGCTCGGCCAGACCCTGCGCGCGGCGGATTACAAGGTCACCGCGGTGGTGGTGGACGACGTGCTGATCGCCGTCGAGCCGGGCGACACCACCGGCCGCCGGTTCGGCATCGCCTTCGACCTGGGTACCACCACGGTGGCGGCCACCCTGCTCGACCTGTCCACCGGCACCCCGGTCGCGGTGGCCTCCGCGCTGAACAAGCAGCAGCCGTTCGGCGCCGACGTGATCACCCGGATCAGCGCCACCATGATGAACCCCGGCGCGCTGGACAAGCTGCAGCAGCTCGCCCAGGAGACCCTGGCCGAGCTGGCCGCGGCCGTCTGCGCGGACGGCGGCGTCCGGCCGGACGAGGTGTACGAGGTCGCGCTGGCCGGCAACGCCACCATGACCCACCTGGCCCTGGGCATCGACCCCGAGCCGCTCGGCATGGCGCCGTTCATCCTGTCCACCCGGCTGTTCCCCGAGGTGCTCGCGGCCGACCTGGCCCTGCCGGCCTGCATCCCCGGGCCCGTGCGGTGGTGTTCCCCGCCTTCGGCGCCTACGTCGGCGGCGACATCACGGCCGGCCTGCTGGCCAGCGGCATGGACCGGGACGCCCGGGTCCGGCTGTTCGTCGACATCGGCACCAACTGCGAGATCGTGCTGGGCAACCGGGAGTGGCTGCTGGCCACCGCCGCGCCGGCCGGCCCGCCTTCGAGGGCGCCGCGATCCGGTGCGGCATGCGCGCCGCCGACGGCGCGATCGAGGTGGTCGGCATGACCCCGGACGAGCTGAGCCTGAAGGTCATCGGCGACGTCGAGCCGCAGGGTCTGTGCGGATCCGGCCTGGTCGACGCGGTGACCGGGCTGGTCAGGCTGGGCCTGCTCGATTCCTCCGGCCGGTTCGCGGCCGAGGAGGACGCTGCCGTCCAGGCCCCGGGACTCGCCGGCCGGCTGACCCGGATCGGCCAGGAGCGGGTGTTCGTGCTGCACTGGCGGGGGCCCCAGGGGCCTCGGGCCCCGGAAGGCGCCCGAGGACAGCATCTACCTGTCCCAGCGCGACGTCCGCGAGCTGCAGTTCGCCAAGGCCGCGATCGCGACCGGCTGGCACATCCTGCTCGAGGAGGCCGGCCTGACCCAGGCCGACGTCAAGCAGGTCCTGCTGGCCGGGTCGTTCGGCAGCTACCTGTCCCCGGCCGCCGCGATCAGGATCGGCCTGGTGCCCAAGGTGCCCGTCCAGCGCGTGGTGCCGGCCGGCAACGTGGCGGGTGAGGGGGCGAAGATGGCGCTGCTCAGCCTGCGCGAGCGGGCGGGCGGCTTGGCGCTGCTCGAGGAGGTGAGGTATGTCGAGCTCTCCGACCGCGCCGACTTCAACGACCGCTTCGTGGAACAACTCAGCTTCCCCTCAACTTGACGTCCTCGCCTGCGGGGCGCTGGCCGGGCACGTCCGGGAGATCGTGGCCCGGCGCGGCTGGCCGGTCGCCGTACGGTCCCTGCCCGCCGTGCTGCACAACCGGCCGCAGAAGATCATTAGTGCCGGCCGAACGGTACGTGGTGTCAGCCCAGCGGTCCGGCCGCACGCTCGCCCTGGCCTACGCCGACTGCGGCACCTACGGCGCGCTCGATGAGCTGTGCGCCCGGTACGGGGTGCGGCGGCTGCCGGGACTGCACTGCTACGACGTGTTCGCCGGCGCGTCGCGGATGGCCGCGATGTTCGAGCGCCGAGCCGGGCACCTACGTGCTCACCGACTTCCTGCTGCGCAGCTTCGACCGGCAGCGTGCTGGCCGAGCTCGGCCTGGACCGGTTCCCGCAGCTGTGGCCGGACTACTTCGGTCACTACCGGCGGCTGGTCTGGCTGGCCCAGGAACCGACCCCGGCGCTGGCCGCGGAGGCGGAACGGGTGGCGGGGATGTTCGGCCTCCCGCTGACCCGGATCGACACCGGGGTCAGCCGGCTGGAGTCGGCGCTGGCCGCGCTGGTCTCGGAGGCGGCGGCATGAGCGGGCTGGAGGCGCTGCTGCGCGGTTTCCTTTCCCGGCCGCGGTACGAGGTGATCCCCGCTCGCGGGACGGAGGAGGCCGTCGCCGAGTGGGTGCCGGCCGGGATGACGGTGACGGTGACCGCGTCGCCGGTCAAGGGGCTGGAGCCGACGATCGAGCTCACCGAGCGGCTGGCCGCGCGGGGCTACCGGGTGGTCCCGCACCTCGCGGCCCGGTCCGTGACCAGTGACGCGCACCTGGAGGACATCGTCGGCCGGCTGCAGGCGTGCGGCGTGGACGACGTGTTCGTGCCGGGCGGGGACGCGTCGCACCCGGCCGGGCCGTTCGACGGCGCGCTGCCGCTGCTCGAGCGGCTGACCGAGATGGGCGGGCCGTTCGGCCGGATCGGGATCACCGGCTACCCGGAGAGCCATCCCAAGATCCACGACGACATCACCATCCAGGCCATGTGGGACAAGCGCAGGTACGCCAGCTACATCGTGAGCAACGTGTGCTTCGACGCGGCGGCGCTGGGCCGGTGGATCGGCCGGATCCGGGCGCGTGGCGTCACCCTGCCGCTGTACGTGGGGCTGGCCGGCCCGGCCGAGCGGACCCGGCTGCTGCGGATGGCCGCGGTGGCCGGCGCGTCGGAGTCGGCCCGGTTCATCACCCGGCACCCCGGCTGGATCCTGCGCTTCTGGGTGCCCGGCGGCTACAGTCCGGACCGGCTGCTCGACCGCGCGGCCGCCGGTGATCACCGCGCCGGACGCGGGCGTGGCCGGACTGCACCTGTTCACCTTCAACCAGCTCCAGCAGGCCGAGCAGTGGCGGCGGGCCGCCCTGGAGCGCACCGGAATCGACAACCCACAGCGACTGGCGGGATGAGTTTTAATGACTGAAATTCCGGCGCGGGCCAGCGCCGTCATCATCGGGGCCGGCATCGTCGGCAACAGCCTCGTCCACCACCTGGCCCTGCTGGGCTGGCGGGATCTCGTCCTGGTGGATAAGGGCCCGATGCCGAACCCGGGCGGCTCGACCGGCCACGCCTCCAACTTCATCTTCCCGATCGAGTACTCCAAGATGATGTTCGAGCTGACCGCGGACAGCACGGCTCAGTACGAGGACCTCGGGGTGTTCACCCAGAGCGGCGGCATCGAGGTGGCCCGCACCCCGGAGCGGATGATCGAGCTGCGGCGGCGGTGCTCCCAGGCCAAGTCGTGGGGCATCCCGGCCGAGGTGATCACGCCCGGCGAGGCGAACAAGCTGGTGCCGTACCTGGACGAGACCGTCATCCTGGGCGGCGCGCACTTCCCCACCGTGGGGGTGGTGGACTCGCTGCGGGCCGGCACGCTGATGCGGGAGGCGGCCCAGCGCTCCGGCGCGCTCACCGTGCTGGCCGGCACCGAGGTGCACGGCATCACGGCCGACGGCGGCCGGGTCCGGTCGGTGGTGACCAGTCAGGGTGAGATTTCCACCGACAACGTGGTCATCTGCTGCGGGGTCTGGTCGCCGCGGATCGCCCGGATGGCCGGGGCCCGGCTGGCCCTGACCCCGATCGTGCACCAGATGATCAGCGTCGGCCCGATCGCCCTGTTCGCCGACACGCCGGGGGAGATCTCCTACCCGATCGTCCGCGACGTGGACACCAACATGTACGAGCGCCAGCACGGCGGCGACATGGAGGTCGGCTCCTACGCGCACCGCCCGATCATCGTCCCGCCGGACGAGATCCCCTCCATCGAGGAGTCGGTGCTCTCGCCCACCGAGATGCCGTTCACCCAGGAGGACTTCGACCCTCAGCTCGAGCAGGCGCTCGAACTGATGCCCGAGCTGCTCGGCGACGAGCGGGCCGGCATCAGGTACGCCATCAACGGGCTGATCTCGATGACCCCCGACGGGCACCCGCTGCTGGGCGAGATGCCCGAGGCCAGGGGGCTCTGGGCGGCCGCGGCCAGCTGGATCAAGGAAGGCCCGGGCTGCGGGCGGGCGGTGGCCGAGCTCATGTCCGGCCGGGTCCCCGCCGTCGACGTGCACGAGGCCGACGCCGCCCGGTTCTACCCGAACCAGCGCACCGTCGCGCACGTCCGGGCCCGGGCCCGCGAGGGCTTCAACAAGATGTACGGCATCGTGCACCCGGCCGAGCAGTGGGAATCCGGGCGGCCTGTCCGGGTCAGCCCGGTCTACGAGCGGGAGCGCGGGCTCGGTGCCTTTTTTTACGAGACCGCGGGCTGGGAGCGGCCGTTCTGGTACGAGTCGAACTCCGGCCTGCTGGAGCGGTACGCGGGCCGGCTGATGGAGCGTCCGGCCGAGTGGGAGTCGCGCTGGTGGTCGCCGGTCATCAACGCCGAGCACCTGGCCATGCGGGACGCCTGCGGCCTGGTCGACCTGTCCGCGTTCGCCGTGCTCGACGTGTGCGGCCCCGGCGCGCTGGACGCGGCGCAGAACCTGTCGGTCGCGCAGCTGAATGTGCCGGTCGGCCGGGTGGTCTACACCTCATGGCTGAACGAAGAGGGCGGGTTCCGGGCCGACCTGACCGTCATGCGGCTGGCCGACGACCGGTTCCGGGTCGTGACCGGCGGCGCGACCGGGATGTCCGACGCCAAGTGGATCGCCGATCACCTGCCCCCCGGCGCCGCCCTGGCCGACCTCACCTCGGCCTGGACCACGATCGGGCTGTGGGGCCCGCGGGCCAGGGACGTGCTGGCCTCGGTGACGGCCGACG
The DNA here is from genome assembly GCA_963801155.1 of uncultured Actinomycetes bacterium. GTDB lineage: Bacteria > Actinomycetota > Actinomycetes > Streptosporangiales > Streptosporangiaceae > Palsa-504. Next base: position 101,401 of record CAWDEB010000003.1, on the reverse strand, counting down.
ACGTGTCGCACGCCGGCTTCCCGTTCGGCACCTGCCGCGAGATCGAGATCGACGGCATCGTGGTGCTGGCCTCGCGTATCTCCTACGTCGGCGAGCTCGGCTGGGAGCTGCACGCGCCGATCGAGCAGGGTTTGCGGCTGTGGGACACCGTGTGGGAGGCGGGCCTGCCGCACGGGCTGGTCCCGGCCGGCATCGGCGTGTACGGCACCACCGGGCGGCTGGAGAAGGGCTACCGCGCGTTCGGCGCCGAGCTCACCCCGGACTACACGCTGGTCGAAGCGGGCATGACCCGGCCCAAGGTCAAGGAGCAGCCGTTCGTCGGCAAGGACGCGTACCTGCGGCAGCGGGCCGAACCGCCGTGCGCGGTGCTGTGCACGCTCACCGTGGACTCCCACGAATCCGGCCGACGGGTCGCTTGCGGTACATGCTCGGCGGCGAGCCGGTCCTGTCCGCTTCCGGTGAGCGCCTGGTCGACGCCAAGGGGCGGCCGTCGTACGTGACCAGCGCGGGTTCGGGCCCGTCGGTGGGCAAGCACCTGCTGATGGCCTACCTGCCCGCTCCCGTATGCGGTCGAGGGCAGCTCGCTGCTGGTGGAGTACATGGGCGAGCCGTACCCGGTCACGGTCGCGGTGGCCGGCGCCACCCCGCTGTTCGACCCAGCGAACTCGCGGATCAGGAGCTAGTTGCCGTGGAGATTCTCGTCTGCGTCAAGCGCGTCCCAACCGTGGGCGGCAAGATCGCGGTGACCCCGGACGGGCAGGAGGTCGACACCCGGGCCTCCGGGTTCTCGATCAGCCCGCACGAGGAGTGCGCGGTGGAGGAGGCGGTGCAGATCACCGAGCGCCTGGGCGGCACGGTCTCGGTGCTGACCCTCGGTCCCGAGGCCGCGGTCGAGCAGCTCCGGGACGCGCTGGCCCTGGGCGCTCACCGGGCGCTGCTGCTGGAGACCGACGGCCGGGAGTTCGGCCCGATCGCGACCGCGGCCGCCATCGCCGCCGAGGTCCGCGCGCATCCGTACGACCTGGTGCTGCTGGGCAACGAGGCGGCCGACACCGGCGACTACCAGGTCGGCATCCGGCTCGCGCACGAGCTCGGCTGGCCGGTCGCCACCGGGATCAAGAACCTGTCGGTGTCCTTGGATGGTGTGGTCGCCCGGCGCGAGTACCGGGGGGTCGAGGAGGCGTATTCACTTCCGCTGCCCGCGGTGGTCACCGTCAAGGAGGGCATCAACCTGCCGCGATACCCGTCGCTGCCCGGGCGGCTGCGGGCCAAGCGGGCCGCTGTCGAGCGGTCTTCTCCGGCCTGGGCGGCGGAGGGGCTGCGCAAGCAGGCGCTCCGCGTGCCGGTCGGGCACCAGCACCAGGCCGACCGTGCTCGGCCACGGGGCCGAGGCGGTCCCGGAACTGGTCCGCGTCCTGGACGAACTGGGGGTCCTGCCTGAACGGCTAGCGAGCCGTGGTGTGGCGCCCTCGACGGCGGCGGGCGTAGAGTGCCGGATCCCTACTGCGTAGCTGGCAGGGCCAGGCCTTCACGCGCGGGGCCTGGGATGCGTGGGGTACGGTGGCGAGCGTCGTGAGCGTGCTGTGCTTGGTGGAGCTGGACGGGGCGCAGCCGGCGACGCGTCGCTGCGGGCGCTGACCCTGGCCGTCCCTGGGGGACAGTTCTGTCCGGACAGTTGTGTTCGGGGACGCGGCGGAGCTGCGCGGGGCCGATCTGGCCGACTACGGCGTCACCGACGTGTACGCTGATCGAGCCTGCCGCGCTGGACGGGTACGCGCCGCAGGCCTGGGGCCGGGTGCTGGCCGGGCTCGCGGCCGAGACCGGCGCGACCGCCGTGCTGGCGGCCGGGACCGACCGGGGCAACGAGGTGCTGGCGCACCTCGGCGCGATTACCGGCCTGCCGATGGCGGCGAACTGCACGATCGTCACCCCCGACGGCGGGCAGACGCACCGGCTCGTCCGGCACCGCTGGGCCGGGCTGCTGCTGGAAGAGGCGGTGATGGAGGCCCCGGTCGCGCTGTTCACCGTGGCCACCGATTCGGTGCCCCCGTTCGCCGGTCCGGCCGCGGGGGAACCCCCCGGCCCCCGGCCCATCCAGGTGCACGTCCACAAGCCCGAGGTGGCCGAGGACGACCTGCGGGTGCGGGCGGTCGAGTCCCCGGCCGGGGCGGGCGGGGCATCCCTGGCCACCGCGCGGGTCGTGGTCGGCGGCGGGCGCGGCGTCGGCGGGCCGGACGGCTTCGCCCCGCTGGAGGAACTGGCCGGCCTGCTCGGCGGCGTGGTCGGCGTGTCCCGCGTGGTCACCTCCGAAGGCTGGCGGCCGCACAAGCAGCAGGTCGGCCAGACCGGCACCAAGATCACCCCCGAGCTCTACCTGGCCTGCGGCATCAGCGGCGCCATCCAGCACATCGCCGGCTGCGCGGGCGCCAAGCACATCATCGCGATCAACACCGACCCGGGCGCCCCCATCCTGGCCCACGCCGACTACGCCGTCATCGGCGACCTGCACCAGGTGATCCCCGCCCTGGTCGCCGCCCTCCGCGCCCGCTGAGGCCGGCCCGGGTTTATGGGCTGAAATCGGCGCTATCTGCCCGGAACTGCCCATGATCATGGATTCCTGTCCGAGTGATCGCCGCATGATGGGAAAGTGGTGAGGACGGAACGCACGTGCAGCGCGAGGAATGGGGAACTTTTTGGCGCCGATTGCTGTATGGCCGGGCGACAGCTACCCGCTAGGGGCGACCTACGACGGCGCCGGGACCAATTTCGGGCTCTTCTCGGAGGTAGCCCACCGGGTCGAGCTGTGCCTGTTCGATGACGACGGAACCGAGAGCCGGATCGACCTGCGCGAGGTGGACGGGTTCGTCTGGCACGGATACCTGCCCGGTATCAGCCCGGGCCAGCGGTACGGATACCGGGTGCACGGGCCCTACAACCCGTTCGCCGGGCAGCGCTGCAACCCGGCCAAGCTGCTGCTCGACCCGTACGCCAAGGCCATCGACGGCCACGTCACCTGGGGCCAGCCGGTGTTCTCCTACCCTTTCGGGCACCCGGACCGGCGCAACAACGCCGACTCCGCGCGGTACGTGCCGCGCTCGGTGGTGATCAACCCGTACTTCGACTGGGGCCTGGACCGGCCGCCGCACACGCCCTACCACGAGACCGTCATCTACGAGGCGCACGTCCGCGGCCTGACCAAGGAGCACCCGGTCATCCCCGAGGAGCAGCGCGGGACCTACCTGGGGCTCGCGCACCCGGCGATCATCTCGCACCTGCACCGGCTGGGCGTCACCGCGATCGAGCTGATGCCGGTGCACCAGTTCATCACCGACAGCCACCTGGACGACCGGGGCCTGCACAACTACTGGGGCTACAACACCATCGGCTTCTTCGCCCCGCACAACGGCTACACCGCCAGCGGCAGCCGCGGCCAGCAGGTGCAGGAGTTCAAGACGATGGTCCGCGCCCTGCACGAGGCGGGGATCGAGGTGATCCTCGACGTGGTCTACAACCACACCGCGGAAGGCAACCACCTGGGGCCGACCCTGTCCTTCCGCGGCATCGACAACGCCTCCTACTACCGGCTCGTGGACGACGACCGGCGCTACTACATGGACACCACCGGCACCGGGAACAGCCTGCTCATGCGGCACCCGCACGTGCTCCAGATGATCATGGACTCGCTGCGCTACTGGGTGCTCGACATGCACGTGGACGGGTTCCGGTTCGACCTGGCCGCCGCGCTGGCCCGGCAGTTCCACGAGGTGGACCGGCTGTCCGCGTTCTTCAACCTGGTCCAGCAGGATCCGGTGGTGTCCCAGGTCAAGCTCATCGCCGAACCGTGGGACGTCGGCGACGGCGGCTATCACGTCGGCAACTTCCCTCCGCTGTGGAGCGAATGGAACGGGAAGTACCGGGACACCATCCGGGACTTCTGGCGCGGCCAGCCCGCCACGCTGCCCGAGTTCGCCTCCCGGCTCACCGGGTCCAGCGACCTGTACCAGCAGGACAGCAGGCGCCCGGTCGCCTCGGTCAACTTCGTCACCGCCCACGACGGCTTCACCCTGGCCAACCTGGTCTCCTACAACCACAAGCACAACGAGGCCAACGGCGAGGACAACCGGGACGGCAGCGACGACAACCGGTCCTGGAACTGCGGCGCCGAGGGTCCCACCGATGACCCGGGCATCCTGGCCCTGCGGGCCCGGCAGAAGCGCAACTTCCTGGCCACGCTGCTGCTGTCGCAGGGCGTCCCGATGCTGCTCGCGGGCGACGAGATGGGGCGCACCCAGCGGGGCAACAACAACGCCTACTGCCAGGACAACGAGATCTCCTGGATCGACTGGGCGGTCCGCAGCGAAGACGACCAGGAACTGCTCGACTATGTCCGCGCGCTCATCAAGCTGCGCGCCGAGCATCCGGTGTTCCGGCGCCGGCGGTTCTTCCGCGGCCAGGCCATCCGCGGCGGGCGGCGGCTGGGCGACATCGCCTGGTTCACCCTGGCCGGCGAGGAGATGACCGACGACGACTGGGAGGCGGGCTTCGCCAAGTCCCTGACCGTGTTCCTCAACGGCCGGGCGATCAGCGAGCCGGACCGGCGCGGGGAGCGGATCGGTGACGACTCCTTCCTGCTGCTGTTCAACGCCAGCGAGCAGGACCTGACCTTCACCATCCCGCCGCGCCGCTACGGCACGCGATGGGCCAAAGCGCTGGACACGGCGACGCCCGCGACGGACTTTGAACATGAGGACGCCGTCAAGCCGGGAGACGTGATCACGGTGATGAATCACTCCCTGCAGGTGCTGTACCGTGGCTGAGCTGGGCGCCTGGACGCCGGATCCGCCCTGGGCCCCGCTGTCCACGTACCGGCTGCAGCTGCGAGCAGGTTTCGGTTTCGCCGAGGCGGGCGAACTGGCGGACTACCTTGCCGATCTGGGCGTGACGCACGTCTACCTGTCGCCGATCCTGCAGGCCAACCCGGGGTCCCCGCACGGCTACGACGTGGTGGACCATTCGCGCGTCTCGGCCGACCTGGGCGGAGAGGACGCCTTCCGGGCGATGGCGGAGCGGTTCCACCGCCACCGCCTGGGCGTCGTGGTCGACATCGTGCCCAACCACATGGCCCGGCCCACGCCGGAGTCACGCAACAGGCAGCTGTGGTCGGTGCTGTACCAGGGCCGGGCCTCGCCGTTCGCGCACTGGTTCGACGTCGACTGGGACGCGCAGGACGGCAAGCTGCTCATGCCCATCCTGGCCGGGCCGCTGGAGAAATGCCTGGACGACCTCATCATCGACACGGCGCCGAGGACCCCGGAGAACGCCGAGCACCGCGGCCCGGTGCTGCGCTATTTCGACCATGTGCTGCCGCTGCGCGACGGCGTCGCCGACCTGCCGCTGGGCATGCTGCTGGCCGAGCAGCACTACCGGCTTACCGACTGGCACGACGCGGCCACCCAGCTCAACTGGCGCCGGTTCTTCGACATCGACACGCTCATCGCGATCCGCGCCGAGGACCCCGACGTGTTCGAGGCCACCCACCGCGTGCCGCTGCGCCTGGCCGCCGAGGGCCTGATCGACGGCCTGCGGGTGGATCATCCGGACGGGCTGGCCGACCCGGGCGGTTACCTGCGGCGGCTGGCCGACGCGACCGGCGGCATCTGGGTGGTGGTGGAGAAGATCCTGGCCCGTGGCGAGGAGCTGCCGGACTGGGACTGCGCGGGCACCACCGGCTACGACGCGCTCGCCCTGGTCGACGGGCTGTTCGTGGACCCGGACGGCGCGCCGCGGCTCACCGAGGACTACATCCGGTTCACCGGCGGGAAGCCGGACTTCGCCGAGGTGGCCCGGGACGCCAAGCGGGGCATCGCCGACGCCACGTTCACCGCCGAGCTGTCCAGGCTGACCCGGCTGTTCGTCCGCGCGGACTTCCCGGCCCTGGCTGGCCTGGGCGAGGCCGACCTGCACGACGTGCTGGTCGAGCTGCTGGCCGCGTTCGGCGTGTACCGGGCCTACGTGACCCCCGGGTGAGCCGCCGCCCGAGTTCTCCGTGGCCGTCGTCTCGGCCGCCGCGGCCTCGGCCCGCGAGGCCCTGGAGCCCAGGCTGCATCCGGTACTGGACGCGGTGTGCGCCGCGGTACTCGGCCTGCGGCGGCCTGGCCGGCGACGCGGCGCGGCAGGCCGCCCGCGACGAGCTGGTCGTGCGGTTCGGCCAGACCACGGGCCCGGTGCTGGCCAAGGGGGTCGAGGACACCGCCTTCTACCGCTGGCCGCGGCTGGCCTCGCTGAACGAGGTGGGCGGCGACCCGGACGTCTTCGGCGTCAGCCCGGCCGAGTTCCACGCCGCCGCCGGCCGCCTCGCGGTCCGGTGGCCGGCCACCATGACCACGTTGTCGACCCACGACACCAAGCGGCAGGAGGACGTACGCGCCCGGCTGGCCGTGCTCGCCGAATGGCCGGAGGACTGGGCGCACAAGGTCGCCGAGTGGCACGGCCTGGCCATCTGGCTCACCGACGGCGCGGCGGCCCAGGCCACCGAGCGGGCCCCGGATCCCGACCTGGAGTACCTGATGTGGCAGACCCTGGCCGGGGCCTGGCTGGTCGGCGAGGAGCGCCTGCGCTCCTACCTCGGCAAGGCGATGCACGAGGCCAAGACGCGGACCTCGTGGACCGTACGCGACCCGGGATACGAGGAGGCGGTGCTCGGCCTGGCCGACGCCGTGCTGGCCGACCCCGAGCTGGTGGCCGGCATCGCCGAGTTCGTGGCCAGGATCGCGCCGGACGCCCGGGTGAACTCCCTCGGCGCCAAGCTCGTCCAGCTCACCATGCCCGGGGTGCCCGACGTCTACCAGGGCTGCGAGCTCACGGGCCTGTCGCTGGTGGACCCGGACAACCGCCGGCCGGTCGACTACCGGCGGCGCAGGCGGCTGCTGGCCGCGCTGCGGGCCGGCCAGGAGGCGGTGGGCCTTGACGCGGAGAAGCTGCTGCTCACCAGCCGTGCGCTGCAGCTGCGGCGCGATCACCCGGAGTGGTTCGCCGGCGGCTACACCCCGCTGGCCTGCGAAGGCCCGGCCGCCGAGCACGCGGTCGCTTTCCTGCGCGGCGATCACGCGGTCACCGTCGTCACGCGGCTGCCCGCCGGGCTGCGGCGGCGCGGCGGCTGGGCCGATACCGTCCTGCCGCTGCCCGAGCTGCACTGGCGGGACGTGCTGACCGGGGTCAGGCACGCCGGCCTGCGGCCGCTGCTGTCCGAGCTGACCCGGCGGCTCCCGGTGGCGCTGCTGATCCCGGAGGATACCTACCTGGCCGAGCAGGAGCGGCTCGCGGGCGAGAGCGCCCGATGACCACGTTCAGCGTCTGGGCCCCGGCCGCCGCCCGGGCCGAGGTGGAGGTCGCCGGGCAGCGCTATCCGATGGGCCAGGACGCCTCGGGCTCCTGTCCCGGCTGGTGGAGCGCGGACGTGCCCGACGTGGCGGCCGGAATCGACTACGGGTTCCGGCTGGACGACGGCGAGCTCCTGCCCGACCCCCGGTCACCGCGGCAGCCGTTCGGCGTCAACGGGCCGAGCCGCACCTACGACCACTCGGCGTTCACCTGGACGGACCGGAGCTGGCGCGGCGGGGCGCTGCACGGGACGGTGATCTACGAGCTGCACGTCGGCACGTTCACCGCCGAGGGGACGTTCGACGCGGCCATCGGGCGGCTGGATCACCTGCGCCAGCTCGGCGTGCACACGGTAGAGCTGATGCCGGTCGCGGCGTTCCCCGGCCGGCGCGGCTGGGGTTACGACGGGATCAACCTGTGGGCGGTCCACGAGCCCTACGGCGGCCCGGACGGGCTGAAGCGGTTCGTGGACGCCTGCCACGCGCGCGGCCTGGCCGTCCTGCTCGACGTGGTGTACAACCACGTCGGCCTCGGCAACCGGCTCGCGGCGTTCGGGCCGTACTTCGCCACCGCGCACGTGACGCCGTGGGGACCCGCGGTCAACCTGGACCAGCCCGGGTCGGATGAGGTCCGCGCGTTCCTCATCGGCAACGCGCTGATGTGGCTGCGCGACTACCACCTGGACGGGCTGCGGCTGGACGCGGTGCACGCGCTGGAAGACCACCGCGCGCTGCACTTCCTGGAAGAGCTCGCGGCCGAGGTCCAGGCCCTCGCGGCGCTGCTGAACCGCGAGCTCGTCCTGGTCGCCGAGTCCGACGCCAACGATCCCCGGCTGGTCACCTCCCGCGAGGCGGGCGGCTACGGGCTGACCGGCCAGTGGAGCGACGACTTCCACCACGCCGTGCACGCCGCGGTCACCGGCGAGCGGCAGGGCTACTACTGCGACTTCGGGTCCATGGCCGCGCTGGCCAAGACCTACACCAAGGTGTTCTTCCACGACGGCATCTGGTCCGCCTTCCGCGGCCGCACGCACGGGCGGCAGGTGGACGTGTTCCGCATTCCCGCCCACCGGTTCCTGGGCTACCTGCAGAACCACGACCAGGTCGGGAACCGGGCCACCGGCGACCGGATCGCCGCCTTGGTGCCGCCCGACCTGGTCAAGGTGGGCGCCGGCCTGGTGCTCACCGGGCCGTACACGCCGATGCTGTTCATGGGCGAGGAATGGGGCGCCGACACCCCGTGGCAGTACTTCACCGACCATATCGACCCGGGGCTGGCCGAGGCCGTGGCCGAGGGCCGCAAGGCCGAGTTCGCCGAGCACGGCTGGGACTCGGCGACGTGCCCGACCCGCAGGACGAGGCGACCTTCCTGCGCTCCAAGCTGGACTGGGCCCAGCTCGACCGCGAGCCGTACCTCGGCATCCTGGCCTGGTACCGGGAGCTGATCGCGCTGCGCCGGGCCCGGCCCGAGCTGACCGACCCCCGGCTCGAACGGGTGAGCGCCGACTTCGACGACGACGCCCGCTGGATCATGGTCCGGCGGGGACCGCTGCGCATCGCGGCGAACCTCGGCGCCGGGCCCGTCCGGCTCGCGCTCGGGCAGCCCGGGACCGGGGTGCTCGCCGCGTCCAGCCCGGGGGTCGCGATCCAGCAGGATACGGTCACCCTCCCGCCCGCCGCGTTCGCGGTCATCGAGACCCGCGGGCCGGCTCCGGGCACTCGGGAAGCGTGATCGCGGACCTTGCCCTTCCAATGCGTGAGCGGCTCGGCGAACCACGTCACATCTACGACGCTGGCCGCCCCGCCCCGGTTGGGAGCATCCTGGCCCAGGGGCTGCCACCGGGGTCCGTTCGGTATAAAGGCCGGCTACGGCCTCAGCCGAAGCACTGGCCCTCGCCCTATCTCAGCCGGGTCCTCGGCCCGGCGGGCTGATCCATTACCGACTCATGACGGCTGCGGCGGCCGCCGAACCGCGTCCGGCGGCGCGCCGTACCCCGGTTAGTGGCCAGTGCTCGCGGCCGCAGCGAAAGATCACGGCCGTCGACCATGGATGTGGCGGTCGCCGGCCGATGATCACCGCCTTCTTTCGCCCATGGCGGCCGCGGCACCGGTCCCTGAGCAGGTCACGGCTGGGGAAGGGCAGGTGACGGGATGGCAGTCGACGGCCCGGGCGGCAGGCGGTTGCCCTGCCCGTGCTGTGCCCGGCGGGCCGAGCAGCACCTGATGGCGGCGCACCGGCGCCTCCTGTCGGCCCTGGCGGTGGCCGGGCTGGCCGCCCTGGCTGTCCTCGGCGTATCCAGCGCCCCGGCCCGGGCGCAGCCCGCCGCGAGCCCGGTGAGCCTGCCGCAGGCGCACGCCGGCGGACCGGCGGCGGACCGGATCATGCTGATCGCCATCGCGGTCATCGCGGTGGGCGCCTTCGCCGTCCTGCTGGTCGTCGCGCGGTCGCAGCGCCGCCGCTGGTCGGCCTTTGCCGACTGGCGGACCTGGCCGCCCGGTTACGATCCCTGGGCCGACGGCGGCGACCCGGTGGTCGGCCAGCACGAAGGCTCGGCCTACCGGCCGGGATACGGATTCCTGCCCGGTCCCGGTCGGGGGCTTTTACGCGTGACGTGGCACGTTTAAGGTATTTGTGTCCGGACAGAACGCGAGCTTTCTCATAAGCACAGCAAACGTGCGGAAAGGCGCGTCGTGACATTAGGCTGGCCCGAACTGACTGAGCTTGACGCGTACCGGATCACCGAAATACCGCGGCGGCCCGAGACCGGCGACGCGGAAGCACCCCGGGACCAGCCGAGCGACCCCGGCCGGACGCAGCGGCTTGCCGCCCTGATCGCCGCCTATCACGCCGGCGTCGGCGCCAAGGGCAACGGCCAGGGCGCGCTGGCCATCGGCTGGGTGCGGCACAGCGCCGGCGGCCCGGTCCAGTTTCTCGCGGCCGGTTCCGGCCTGATCGGCAGCCAGGACGACGGCGAAGTCCTGCTGACCCTGCCCGGCGGCGCCCGGGCGCAGCCGCTGCCCCGAGGCGCACTGGCCGCGCTCATGTCCCAGCTGCCGTGCTGGCGGGCCATCGGCGGGATCAGCGACGGGCTCCTGCCCGAGGCCGAGCGCCGCACCGGGGAGCGGCTTTTGGGGGCCCCGCCGTCGCTGGAAGAGTGCCTGCTGGCGGTGTGGCCGGGGCCGTTCGGCTGGCTGCTGGTCGCCGAGCCGGTGGCGGGCGGCGAAATCGGGGAGATCGCCGACCAGGTGGCCCGCCGTGAGGAGCAGGCCGCCGGCCAAGCCGAGCGATTCGCCGAACGTGCCGTGGAGGCTCGCCGGCTGCACCTGCGTCACGCCGAGCTGCGCCAGGGCGTCTCGACCGGGCTGTGGCGGGTCCGGCTGGCGGCGGGCGGCGCCGACGCGGACGCCGCGACCAGGGTGGCCGGTCTGGTCTGCGCCTCAGCCGACCTGGCCGGCCTGCCATACGCGGTAACGCCGTACGCCGTGCCGCCGGCCGACGGCGACCCCCGCAGCCTGTCCGAGCTCATGGCGGGCACCGGCCCGGCGTCGGCCGGCGGGGACGCGGTGCCGAGCCATCCCTGCTACGCCAGCACCGAGCTGGTTGCGGCGCTGGCCCGGCCGCCCGAGCGTGAGGTCCCGGGAGTGCGGCTGGTGCTGCGGCCGGACTTCGACGTGACACCTGAGCCCGCGGCCCCGCAGTCAGAGGCCCCGCAGTCAGAGGCTGGGCGCGAGGCGATCGCGGTGGGTGAGATCCTGGACCGTAGCCGTCGGCCGGCCGGAGCGCTGGTACTGCCGCTGGCCTCGCTGAACCGGCACGTGTTCGTCTGCGGCGCCACCGGCTCGGGCAAGTCGCAGACGGTCCGGGCCCTGCTCGAGGCGGCCACCCGGGCCGGGATCGGATGGCTGGTGGTGGAGCCGGCCAAGGCCGAGTACCGGCTGATGGCCGCACGCCTGGCCTCGGGCCCGGATGTGGTGCGGATCCGGCCGGGCGAGTCCGACGCGATCGCGGCCGGGCTGAACCCGCTCGAGCCGGCGCCGGACACCGCCGGCCGCCGGTTCCCGCTGCAGACCCACGCGGACCTGGTCAAGGCGCTGTTCATCGCGTCGTTCCGGTCCGAGGAACCGTTTCCCCAGGTACTCAGCGCCGCTCTGACCCGGGTATACGAGGACACCGGGTGGGACATGGCGCTGGGCGAGACGATCGCGGCGGACCCGAACCCCGGCTACCCGAGCCTCACCGACCTGCAGCGAGCCGCGATCAGGATCGTCCGGGAGATCGGCTACAGCCAGCGGATCACCGACGACGTGCTCGGCTTCATCAAGGTGCGGCTGTCTAGCCTCCGCCTGGGCACCACCGGCCGCTTCCTGGAGGGCGGCCATCAGCTCGACTTCGACAGGCTGCTTCGGACCAACGCCGTGCTTGAGATCGAGGACGTGGGCGACGACAGCGATAAGGCGTTCCTCATGGGCACCGTGCTGATCAGGCTGGCCGAGCACCTGCGGATGGAGCACAAGTCCAAGCCGCCCGGTGAGGTCAGGCTGCGCCACCTCACCGTCATCGAGGAGGCTCACCGGCTGCTGCGCCGCCCGGAAGCCCCGGGCAGCGGATCGGCCGGCGCGGCCGCGCACGCGGTGGAGATGTTCGCCGGCCTGCTGGCCGAGATCCGCGCCTACGGCGAGGGGCTCATCATCGCCGAGCAGATCCCCGAACGGCTGGTCCAGGACGTGATCAAGAACACCGCGGTGAAGATCACCCACCGCCTGCCGGCGGCCGACGACCGGGACGCCGTGGGCGCCACCATGAACATGACCGGGGCGCAGAACCGCTTCCTGGTCACGCTCCCGCCCGGCCAGGCGGCGGTCTTCGCCGACGGCATGGACTACCCGGTGCTGGCGCGGATGCCCGACGGGACCGGCCGGGAAGCCGGAGCCGAGGCCGCCACCGTGACCCCGGCCGGGGTGGTCCGGCCGCGCAGCACCACGTGCGGCGCGGACTGCACCGGGCGCCCGTGCACGCTGCGGGACATGCGGGTGGCCCAGCGCGCCCTGGATGAGTACCCGGCGATCAGGCTGTGGGCCGAACTGTCGGTCCTCGCGCACCTGACCGGCTGGCCGATGCCCGTACCCAGGACCGCGTTGCTGTCCCTGCTGCAGATGATGCCGTCCCGGCTGCGGGACTGCGCCATCTCGCACGGCGTGGACGCGGCGGTGAGCGTCCGGGTGCCGGTCATCGCCCGGCGGGTCAGCCCGGTCGGCCTCGCCGCGCACGTCAGCACCGCGATCCGGGCCCGGGTGTCGCGGGGAAGCTGGCTGTGCCAGCGGGAGGAGCCCAGGTGGCTCGCGCCCGCCTACCAGTGGACGCTCGTCCTGGACGCGCTCAAGTCGGCGGACCGGAAGAACCCCGGGGCGGGCCCGCACCCGCGCAGCCCGGAATGGGAGCGGACGTACGGGCAAGCCATTGCCGGAGATACCTGCGCCCGGCAGGTCGGCCTCGTCCAGCGCTGGTACGACGGAGCGCAACGCGATGCCTGGGAGGTCCGTGCGGTGGCGTTCGGCGTGGACGGCCCGTCCGCCGTCGAGCGGGCCGCCGGGGCCGCCGCGGAGGACGACGACTTCGAGGAACGGCTGACCGGATACCTCGACCAGTTCGTCGACTGCCGTTGGCCGCGGCTTTACCTGACCGCGGACGCCCTCGGAGACCCCCCGGACCAGCCCCTGTAGCCCGGCGTTGTCCACAATTGAATCCACAGACATGTGCATTTAGTTGCCAGCCACAGCATGCATCCTGGGACGTTACGTTCTGAGTTATCCACAGTGCGTGCTTGTGGAGAACCCTCGTCAGGTGGCCGGCAGCAGCTCGGGCAGCCGGCCGGAGGACGGCGCCGGCTCCGACCGCCAGCCCCAGCGCCCGGACAGGCACAGCCAGACCAACGCCACGGTGGCGATCAGGCGAACGCCGGGCGTCAGCCACGCCCCGTCGAACTGGGCGATATCCGCGAGCCAGTGCGGCTCGGCCGGGCTCTGCACCGCCTGGACGTAGACGGTCGCGCCGGCCAGCAGGCGGATCAGGACCACCCAGTCCAGCCGGGAGGCCGAGTACAGCGCGAGCAGGCTGAGGGCCATCACGTCGTACCAGGGCCGCTGGTAGGCGGTGACGAAGAGCCAGGCCAGGCTCAGCGCCAGGGCCGGAGTCACGGCCGGCCGCCCCGGCACCCGGTCGGGAAGGCGCAGCACGGCCAGCACGGCGACGGCGGCGAACAGCAGGTACGCGACCAGTTCCAGGTGCGGCGGGACGCTGGTCACGCTGAACTGCGTGTAGCCGAGCACCGGCCGCCAGAACAGCTGGTACATGGTGTCCCAGGTGATCCCCGGGCTGCGGGTAAGGAGGACCTTGACGGCGGGGGTACCCGCCGCGAGGTAGGCCGGGACCACCACCAGCGCGAAGCCGGCCGCGGCGGCGGCCAGGGGCCTGACCGACCGGCGGCAAGCCCAGGCCACGGCCAGGCCGAACAGCGCGTACTCCACCTTGATGCCGGTGGCGACGCCGATCGCCACGCCGGCCACGGCCGCGCCGCCCACACCGATCGGCCCGCGGCCCTGCTCGAGGCTCGGCCCGCCGCTCTGTCTCATTCCCGGCCCGCAGCGCGGCCACGCCCAGCAGCCCGAACAGCGCGGCGAGCCCGTCGACGTGGCCGCTGGCCACGATTTCCCAGAGCAGCAGCGGGTTCACCGACCAGAGCAGGTGAGCGCGCAGGCGCTGCGCGGGATCGGCCCGGAGCATCCGGTCCAGAGCCCAGATCACGGCGCCGAAGGCGAGCGCCTCCTCCAGCTTCAGCCAGAACGTGATCCGGGCCAGCGACGACCCGCCCAGCTCGGCCGCGGCCCACTCGGCCCCGGTGGCCACCGGGCCGTACACCGAGACCGTGGTCGTCCACGTGGACGGTATCTCGCTGAACGGGATCTGCCGGCCGATCGGGTCACCGCTGCGCTGCAGCTGCAGCGGGGTCATGACGTAGGGGCTGTGCCCGATCACCGCCATCCGCCCGTTGGCGGCGTACGAGATCGCGTCGGTCGAACCCGCCGAGGGCAGCACGGTTACCACCGCGACCGCCAGGAACGCGGCCGCGATGACCGCACGCACCGGTGGCCGCGCGCCGCGCGCCACGGCCACCAGCCCGGCGATCACCCCGGCGCAGCCCAGAGCCATCGCGGCCCAGAGCGACCCGGTCACGAACGTGGCCGTCAGGTGCAGCGCGTGCCACCAGGGCGGCCCGCCGGCCGCCCCGGGCATGACCGGGACGGACACGTTCGGGCCCGCCGCCGAGATCCCGATGATGATGAGCATCGAGACGGCGATAGCGGCCGCGGCCAGCCAGCCGATGAGGCGGGTCAGTCCGGGCGAGCCGGAAGGACTGGTCCTTTCGTCCCCGCCGTTCTCGCTCGCCAATTCGCCCGCCTGCCGATCATGATCCCGGGTTCGGCACCCCATGGAGGCCTGTGACTAGACGGTACCGGATCAGGCGCAGACAGGCGCGGTCTGCCGTTACTTCCTGGGGGTCGTGACCTGTCCGTTGACCTCCGAACGGGCCGCGGTCTCGGCATCGGATTCGTCGGCCGGCGCCTGCGCGTCCGGTTCGGTAGCCTCCTCCGCGGCGGCGGTGGCACTGGCGTAACGGCGCCGCATCGCGACGGCTGCCGCCGTGCCGCCCGCGGCCATCACGGCGCCGAGGCCGACCAGCCAGCGCCAGTCGACCAGCCTGCGCAGGCCGGTCCTGGCCGACCTCCCCGCCGGCCGTATCTGGCTGGCCGCAGAGCGCAGCGCCGACGAGACCGCGGGCGCGACTGAGGTGTCGACGGCGTCCGCGGCGCCTTCGAGCCGGGGCGCGGCCCATTGCCGGCTGCCCCGGACGGCGTCCTGCACACGCGGCGCGGCCCATTCCCGGCTGCCCCGGACGGCGTCCTGCACACGCGGCGCGGCCCATTCCTTCGCGCCGTGAACGCCTTGACGGGCTCCCTGGACCGCTGTCGTTCCCGCGCGCTTTCCCATCGGGACGGCTTGGGCGGCGGCGTCCTTCGCACGCGCGCCGATCACCGCCATCCCGGCGGTCGTGCGGTTGGTCTTGATGAGGGACACAGTTAACCTCCCGAGCGTAATCCCGTTATCACACAGTTCCCGTCCGGGCTGGGTTCAACCATCCCGCGCTACCGGTACGGTGATGACGGAAGGATGTTTACAGCGACGAAATACAAGGCCACCGGATGGCCGCACGAGGAGTCACTCGCATGGCAGAAACGCTGACGGCGACGTTGCAGACGAGCCAGGGCAGGGTGGTCATCCGCCTTTTCCCTGACCACGCACCGAAGACCGTGCGCAATTTCGTGGAACTGGCCGAGGGCGGCAGGCAGTGGACCGACCCGCGTACGGGCCGCGCGACCACGAGCAAGCTGTATGATGGGACCATCTTTCACCGGGTCATCCCCGACTTCATGATCCAGGGCGGAGATCCCCTCGGCAGCGGCCGCGGCGGACCCGGCTACCAGTTCGCCGATGAGATCCACCCGGACCTGCGCTTCGACCGGCCGTACCTGCTGGCCATGGCCAACGCCGGGCCCGGCACCAACGGCTCGCAGTTCTTCATCACCGTCGCCCCCACTCCCTGGCTCAACGGGAAGCACACCATCTTCGGCGAGGTCATCGAGGGCGCCGACGTGGTGGACAGGATCAGCCGGGTGAAGACCGGCAGTCAGGACCGCCCGGTGGAGGACGTGACCATCGAGTCGGTCACCGTGGACCGCGCGGACCCGCAGACCAGCTGACTGGGCCAAAAGGCGTGAGTACGGGCCAGGGGGACCAGCCGGAGCAGGGAGCCCCGTCGCAGGTCCCCACCTGCTACCGGCACCCCGGCCGGGAGACCTACGTCTCGTGCGTGCGGTGCGGGCGTTACGCGTGCCCGGACTGCATGCGATCGGCCTCGGTCGGCCAGCAGTGCGTCGATTGCATCGGTCAGGGCGCGCGGAGCACCCGGCAGGCCAGGACCGCGTTCGGCGGCCGCCCGGCCTCGGGCGCCGTCGTCACCTGGACGCTGGTCGCGATCAACGTCGCGGTCTTCCTCTTCACCTGGGTCCGCCCGGGCATCGTCAACGACCTGGAAATGCTCGGATACGCCCCATATCATCACCGGCGGCCCGCTGCACGGCGTCGCCGCGGGCGAGTGGTACCGGCTGATCACGTCCGCGTTCCTGGCCCCGGCGACCGGCCAGAGCGGCCTGGGCTGGGCGGACATCGTGTTCAACATGTGGGCGCTGATCTACGTCGGCCCGGCCCTCGAGGGTCTCCTGGGCCGGCTGCGCTTCCTGTCCGTGTACCTGCTCAGCGCTGTCGGCGGCGGGGTGGCGTACTACTTCCTCGCCCCGGCGAACGCGGCCGCGGTCGGGGCCTCGGGCGCCATCTTCGGCCTGTTCGGCGCGTGGTTCGTCGTGTCCAGGCGGCTCCGCCTGGACACCCGCGGGATCGTCATGCTGATCGCCATCAACCTGGCCCTCAGCCTCTTCCTGCACAACATCATCGCCTGGCAGGACCACGTCGGCGGGCTGCTCACCGGCGCGCTTCTCACCGCGGCCTACGCGTACGCGCCGCGCAAGAACCGCGCCGCGCTGCAGGTGCTCGCGACCATCGCCGTCGTGGCCGCGCTCGTGATCGCGATCGCGATCAGGGACGGCCAGCTGACCGCCGCCGCGGGTTTCTGACAATAACTGTTAAACAGCTCAGCGCCATGTGGTAGCCAGGGCGACGCCGACGATGATGAGCGCGAAGCCCACCACCAGGTTCCACGAGCCCAGGGCCGACATGCCCGGGAACGTCCCCTGGGTGATGTAGTAGGCCGCGATCCAGGCCAGGCCGAGGATCAGGCAGGCGACGATGGTCGGGCCGACCCATGGCGGGCTGACCTTCCGCCGCGCCGACTTCCGCGGCGGGGGCGTGTAGACCGTCCTCTTCCGGACGCGCGACTTGGGCACGACGGCCTCCTGCATGGCAAACCCCGCGGGGTCCGGGGGGTCGTCCCCGGGGCGAGAACAGCGGTGCGGAACCTAAGCGTAGCCGCTCCGAGCAGTGGTCGCCCCGGGGGCCGAAATCAGAAACCCGGGAGGACCCCGCCGCTGCCGGTGGGGCTCGGGGTGGCTGACGGAGATACCGACGGCGACGGCGACGGCGACGCCCCGTTCTGGACGAAGATGGTGATGGTGGTGCCCTTCGGCTCCGTGCTGTTGGCCGTCGGCTGCTGGGAGAAGACCGTGCCGTTCGCGTACTGGGCCGGACCGGACCCCTGCTGGACGGTGACGGCGAACCCGGCCGTGGTCAGGATCTGGTTGGCCGTCTGCTGGGAGTCACCGACGACCGACGGCACGGGCACGGCCCCGCCCGAGACGGTGATCGTCACCGTGGAGCCCGGCGCGGCCGTACCGCCGTTCGGACTCTGGCTGACCACCGTGCCCGACGGCTGCGTCGAGTTGGGGTCAGACTTGACCGAGACCTGGAAGCCCTTGGCCTGGAGCGCGGTTCTGGGCCGGGTTTTCCTGCTGGCCGACCACGTTGGGCACCGCCACCTGGCGCGGCCCCCGTGGAGACGTACAGCGTCACCAGGGTGTTCGCGGCGACGTTGTTGCCCTGCGCCGGGTTGGAGCTGATCACCAGGCCCTTCTGGACGCTGTTGCTGGTCTGGTCGACCACGGTCGAACGCAGCTTTGCGGTGGTGATCTCCCTCTGCGCGGTGGCCACGGGCTGGTTGTCCACCAGCGGCACCGAGGTCGTCTTGCCCCCGGCGAGCAGGTAGTAGGCCACGCCGATGACGACGCCGAGCACGAGCACCAGCCCGAGCACCCACGGGATCCACCGGTGCCCGCCGCCGCGGCCACGGTCATCCCGCCGGCGTACTCGTAGTCGGCCACCGGCGGGATCGCGGACGTCCGGCCGGTCGTCATCGGGTCGGCACTCATCCGCTGGGTGCCCTGGTACATGTCCACCCTGGTCGGCGGCGCGGCCGCCACCGGCAGGCCGGACGCGGCCCGCTGCAGGTCGGCACGCATGTCGGCGGCGGTCTGGTACCGGTCGGCCGGAGACTTGGCCATCGCCTTCAGCACGATCGCGTCGGCCCAGGCCGGGACGTCCGGGTCGACCCGGGACGGCGGGATCGGGTTCTCCCGGACGTGCTGGTAGGCGATCGCGACCGGCGAGTCACCGGTGAACGGCGGCCGCCCGGTGAGCAGCTCGTACAGCAGGCAGCCGGTCGAGTACAGGTCGCTGCGGGAATCGACCCGCTCGCCCCGGGCCTGCTCGGGCGACAGGTACTGCGCGGTGCCGATCACCTGGGCCGTCTGGGTCATCGTGGCCTGAGCGTCGCTCATCGCGCGGGCAATGCCGAAGTCCATGACCTTGACGTCGCCGTTCCGGGTCACCATCACGTTGCCGGGCTTGATGTCCCGGTGCACGATGCCGGCCTGGTGGCTATAGTCCAGGGCGCGCAGCACGCCGTCGATGATCTCCAGCGACCGCTCCGGCAGCAGCCGGTGGCCGTCTTGCAGCAGGTCGCGTACTGTGCGGCCGTCGACGAACTCCATCACGATGTACGGCACCGGAAGTCCGGTCGCCATGTCCTCGCCGGTGTCGTAGACCGCCACGATGGACGGGTGGTTCAGCGAGGCCGCCGACTGCGCCTCGCGGCGGAACCGGGCCTGGAATATCTGGTCCCGGGCCAGGTCGGCGCGCAGCGTCTTGATCGCCACGATCCGGTCCAGCCGGATGTCGCGTGCACGGTACACCTCCGCCATGCCGCCCCGGCCGACGACGCCGTCGAGTTCATAGCGGCCGCCGAGTAGACGGGGCTGTGTCATGTCTCGCACTCTGCCAAACCACCCTGCGTTATTGCCAGTATCTAGGGCGTCGACGACGACGGCGGCGGCGATGAAGCAGGCACCGACGACGAAGACGATGAGGAAGCACTTACCGAGGTCGAACTGCTCGCCGACGAGCTGGGGCTGGTCGACGATGGTGAGGTCTTGGGAGATGATGTCGGTTTGGATGTCTTTGTAGGCTTGGGCCTGGCGGTAGTGCCGGGCACCGTTGATGGCTGTTCCACCGTACTAGGAGTCGGGCTGGTCGTGACGGGCTGACTGGTGCTCTGGGAGCGTGTCACGGCCGACGAACCCAGGTGCTGCACCGTATTGCTGCCCACGTCTCCGCCGGTCTGCCCGCGGACATGACTGCTGAGGTACAGGCCGGTCGCGGCCGCGGCGGCGCACAGCACGGCGGTCAGGCCCGCCGTCAGCCAGCGGCGGCGGTTGCCCGGCGGGCGCGGGCCGAAGCGGCCCGGGTCATAGTCGTGCCCGAGCAGAGCGCCGGTGGGAGCGGCGGGCAGGTCCGCTCTGGTCGCCCCGGCGAAGTATCCCCCGTAGCCCGCCCCGGCGAACTCCCCGGCCTGGGCGACGTCGCCCATGGCCCGCCCGCCCAGGAACAGGGCCTCGCGCAGCACGTCGGCGCGGTCCGCTACCACGCGGGCGCTGGCCGGGCGCCCGGCCGGGGTCTTGGCCAGCATGTCGTAGACCAGGTCGGCGACCGGCTGCGGCACGTCCGGCGGCAGCGCGGGCACCGGCGCGTGCTTGTGCGCGTACGCGATGGCCAGCGGCTCGCTGGCCATGAACGGGACATGCCCGGCCAGGCACTCGTACGCGACCACGCCGAGCGAGTAGGTGTCGGAGGAGGCGTCCACCGGCGCGCCGGTGGCCTGTTCGGGCGAGACGTACATGGCCGTGCCCATTACCATGCCGGTCTCGGTCAGATGCGAGGCCTGCGCCGCCTGCACCGCGGTGGCGATCCCGAAGTCCGTGATCTTGGTGGTGCCGTCGGCGGCCACGAGCAGGTTGCCCGGCTTGATGTCGCGGTGCACGATGCCGGCCTGATGCGCCGCGTCGAGCGCCCGGGCCGCCTGGCCGATGATGTCCAGGGTGGGATCCGGGGAGAGCCGGCCCGCCCGGGCCAGGATGGCCGACAGCGGCTCGCCCTTGACCAGCTCCATGATCAGGTACGCGCCGCCGAACTCGGCGGACTCGCCGTAATCGTAGACCCGGGCGATGCCCGGATGGGACAGGCTGGCCGCGTACCGGGCCTCGGCCCGGAACCTGGCCAGGAACGACTCGTCGCCCGCCCGGCCGGTGGGCAGCAGTTTTACCGCGACGGCCCGGTTGAGGAGCACGTCCTCGCCGCGCCAGACCTCGCCCATGCCGCCGGCCGCGATACGGTCGGTCAGCCGGTAGCGGCCCGCTAGCAGGTAATCGGTCACTACTACTTCCCCAGGGATGCCAGGTACGCCTTAATGACCTGGACAGCGATGGGTGCGGCCGCGGTAGCGCCGTAGCCTCCGCCTTGAATTATGACGCCGACAGCGATCTGCGGGTTGTCGTATGGCGCATAGCAGGTAAAGACGGCGTCGTTGAGGCCGGTGTTGTTCACCCCGTTCTGCGCGGTACCGGTCTTGCCGGCCATCGTGAAGCCCACGGCCGCGGTGTTGTAGGCGTTCGCGGTGCCGTCGGAATCCTGGACCACGGCCAGCATCATCTGGCCCAGGTCAGAAGCGACGGTGGGCGAGACCGGCTGGCTCAGCTGTGCCGGGTTGGTCGTCTCCACCGTGCTCAGGTCGCTGGCGGTAACCTGCTTGACCAGGTACGGCGTCATGAGCTTGCCGCCGTTGGCGATGGTTGCCGCGAACATGGCCTCCTGCAGCGGGGTCACGGTGTCGCTGAACTGCCCGATGGCCGAGAACGCGGTCAGCGCCTGGCTCGGCGGGATGACGTAGTTGCTCGGCGTGACCGGCATCGGGATCTGCAGTTTCTTGCTGTTCATGCCGAAGAGCTCGGCGAAGTTGTTGAGCGTCGGCCCCCCGAGGGTCATGCCCAGGCTGCCGAAGGTTGTGTCGCACGACTGGGCGAAGGCGGTGAGCAGGCTGGTCTGCCCGCTCCCGTTCCCGCACACCTCGCCGTCGTTGTTGGTCAGGACGTGCGTCGTCTGCGGCAGCTTCAGCTGCGTGGGCGAGTTGACGTTGGTCTGCGGGCTGCTGTTGGGGTTCTGGCTGAGGTACGCCGAGCTGGTCACGATCTTGAACGTCGAGCCGGGCGGCCAGGTGTAGTTGATGGCCCGGTTCAGCAGCGGATTGCCCGCCTGCAGGAGCAGGGCCTGGTCGGCCGCGATGAGCTGCTTGCTGTTGTGGGTGGCCAGCACGTTGGGGTCGTAGCTCGGGTACGAGGCCATGGCCAGGATCGCACCGGTCTGCGGGTTCAGCGCGACCACGGCGCCGGGCTTGCCGCCGGTTGCGGTCTCCAGCGCGTTCCAGGCCGCGTCCTGGGCCTTGGAGTTGATCGTGACGGTGACGTTGGCGCCCTTGCGCGGCTTGCCGGTGAGCAGGTCGATGAAGTTCCTGACCGTCAGCGAGGAATTGCTGCCGTTCAGCACCGAATTCTCGTAGTACTCGATGCCGCTCTGGCTGTACAGGGTGTTGTAGCCGGTCACCGGGGCGTACTCGGGCCCGTGCGGGTATTTGCGCTGGTACTTGTAGATGTCGTTGCTCGGCACGGACTGGGCTATCGTCACGCCGTCCGAGGTGAGGATGCTGCCGCGCTGGTACTGGAACTGCGCATCGAAGGCGCGGGCGTTTCCCGGCTTGGTGGCCAGGCTGGCGGGTTCGAAGCCCTGCAGGTAGTTGATGTTGACCAGCAGCAGCACGAACATCACCAGGACGGCGATGGATATCCGGCGCAGCGCGCGGTTCACTTGAGCGTCACGACCTGCGTCAGCCCCTCCTCCTGGATCGGCCGCGGCGGCGGGCGGCGGGCGGTGTCACTGATCCGGACCAGCAGCCCGATGAGCATCCAGCTCGCCACCAGCGAAGACCCGCCCTGGGACAGGAACGGGGTGGTGATGCCGGTCAGCGGGATGAGCCGGGTCACCCCGCCCACGATCACGAACACCTGCAGCGCGAGCATGAACGACAGGCCGCCCGCCAGCAGCTTGGAGAACGGGTCCTTGACCGACATCGCGGTGCGCAGCCCGCGCTGCACGATCAGCCCGTAGATCAGCAGGATGGCCATGAGCCCCGCCAGGCCCAGTTCCTCGCCGAACGCGGTGAACACCAGGTCGCTCTGGACCAGCGGCGTGATGTACGGCTGGCCCCCGCCGAGGCCCTTGCCGAGCAGCCCGCCGCTCGCCATCCCGTACAGCCCCTGGACGAGCTGGTAGGCGTTGTGGCTGGGGTTCAGCCCGCTGAACGGGTGCAGCCAGATGTCGAAGCGCTCGCCGACGTGGCCGAACAGCTTGCTGGCGGCGAACGCGCCCGCCACGAACATGACGAAGCCGAGCAGCAGCCAGGACGTCCGGGACGTCGCGATGTACAGCATGGCCACGAACAGGCCCATGAACACCGCACTGGTGCCGATGTCGCTCTCGAAGACCAGCAGCAGCAGGCTGGCCGCCCAGATCACCAGGATCGGGCCGAGGTCGCGCGCCCGCGGCAGGTCGATGCCGAGTATCCGGCGCCCCGCCAGCGCCAGCACGTCCCGCTTGGCCACCAGGTAGCCGGCGAACGAGACGGCCAGCGCCAGCTTGGCGAACTCCTCGGGCTGCACGGTGAACGTGCCGAGGCGGATCTGGATTTTGGCCCCGTAGACCTCGCTGATCGACGACGGGAGCAGCGCGGGCAGCGCCAGCAGCGCCAGACCGATGACGCCCAGCGTATAGGTATAGCGCTGCAGCACCCGGGGCTCGCGGATCAGGGCCAGGACCGCGACGAAGCACCCGACGCCGATGGCCGTATACAGGATCTGGATACCGGTCGCGGACGGGCTCAGCGGGGCGGAGAGCAGGCTGCCCTGCGCCGCCAGCCGGTAGGTCATCACGATGCCCAGGCCGTTCAGCAGGGCCGCGAGCGGGAGCAGCAGCGGGTCCGCCCAGGGGGCCAGCCGGCGCACCGCCAGGTGGCCGGCGACGGTGATGACCACGAAGGCGCCCAGGTATTCCGCCAGCGAGGAGGGCAGCTTGCCCTTCAGGGTGTAGCCCACGTTCGCGAACGCGAACGCGACGAGCGCGAAGGCGAAGACGAGCATGATCAGCTCGGTGCGCCGCCTGCCCCGCGCCACGGGGACCAGCGGGTGGTCGGGATCCACCGCCGGCGACGGGACGGTGATGCTGCTCACCAGGACCTCACGGCGTTTCGCGAGCCCGCGCCCCCGGTCAAGAGGACCCCGAAGCGGCCGGGGTCAGCGCGCTGGCCGGGATGCCGTACGCCTCCGACGGCTGGCATACTCCGCCTGTGCTGGACGGCCGGTGGCCCGCGGCGAGCGGCGGCGGGCCGGGGTTGGGCGGCGGCGGGCCGAGGCTGGCGACGCTGCCCGTGGGGTGCTTCTTCTTGGCCGCGGCCACCTTGGCCTGGTATTTGGTGTACGTGCTGTCCGCGGTGACCCAGTTCTTCTGCGCCACGTACGCACTGCGGCACTCATCGACGGCCGTCTGGAGGTTGCCCGCCGTCGTCTGAGCCTGGGACAGGCTGCCCGTACCCTCCGGGTTCGTAACCGTCTGCTGGTACGTCTCCGGGACCTGGGATAGCTGAATCCCAGTCGGCTTGTACAGGCTGTACAGGCTGATCCCGAGGATGCGGTAGTTGATGCCGCGGTAGATGACGACCGCGCCGCTGCTGTTGGCCGCCACGTAGTATTGCGTCTGGCTCACCCGCCAGAAGATGTAACCGCCGCCGATGACCACGGCCACCAGCACTGCCAGCGCGGTGGTCACGATCGGCCAGCGGCGCCGACCGGACGAGCCCCTGGATCGCCTGGGCTGCGCGCGGTGGCTGCGCCGGGCGTGCGTCACCCGCGGGTCGGAACCGTTCCCGCTCACCGTCAGCGGCACCACCGCCGAGGTCATCATCGGGTCCAAGGGGTCCAGGGGTCCAGGGGTCCAGGTCGTCCACGACCGGCTGCGGCGCGGTTCGCGCGGGCCGCACGTGGTCCTCATGGTGATCCTCGAAGCCGCCGAACGGGCCGTAGCCGTCGGCCAGCCGGAGGTCGCCCAGCGTCGCGGCGGCTCCGGCCAGCACCGGGGTGGTGGTCGGCGGCAACCGCGTCGTGGCCGTGTCCACCACGTCCGCCACGATGCAGGTGATGTTGTCCGGGCCGCCGCCGTGGATCGCGAGCTCGATCAGCTGGCGGGTGGCGATCTCGGGGTCCTTGATGGTCGAAAGCGTGTCCCGCAGTGTCTCGTCGCTGACCACGCCGGACAGGCCGTCCGAGCACAGCAGGTAGCGGTCGCCCGGCATGCTTTCGTGCACGGACAGGTCGGGCTCGGCGATCGACCGGCCGTCCAGCGCCCGCAGCAGCAGCGAGCGCTGTGGGTGCGTGGAGACGTCGTTGGCGCTGATCCGGCCCTCGTCGACGAGCGACTGGACCAGTGTGTGGTCGTGGGTGATCTGGTAGAGCTCGCCGTCCCGCAGCAGGTAGCCGCGCGAATCGCCGATGTGGCAGACGCCCGCGCGGCCGTTCGACCAGAGCAGCGCGGTCAGCGTGGTGCCCATGCCCTCAACGGCCGGGTTGGAGATGATCTTCTCCTGAAGCCGCGCGTTGGCCGTGGCGACCGCCATCGCGAGCGCCTTCAGCATGTCGCCGCCGGGCTGCTCGGAGTCCAGCTCCGCCATGGACGCGATGGTCAGCGCGCTGGCCACTTCACCGGCCGCGTGGCCGCCCATCCCGTCGGCCACCGCCAGCAGGCGCGGCCCCGCGTACGCCGAATCCTCGTTTCCCTCGCGGAGGAGGCCGACGTCAGAACGTACCGCGTAGCGGAGTTCAAGTGTCATCTGCGCAGTTCCAGAACGGTCTTACCGATGCGGATCGGCACGCCCAGCGGAACGGGTGTCGGCCGCGTCACCTTCTGCCGGTCCAGGTAGGTGCCGTTGGTCGAGCCGAGGTCCTCGACGATCCACTGACCGTCCTGCGGGAAGATTCGGGCATGTCGGCTTGAAGCGTAGTCGTCGTTCAGCACTAGCGTGGCATCATTCGCCCGGCCCAGCGTGATCTGCTGCTGCGCGAGGTCCAGGCTGGTCCCCTTCAGCGCGCCGGCCGTCACCACCAGGAAGCGCGGCGAGCCGCGGCCGGCCCGCTGAGGCTTGGCCGGGCGAGCCTGACGCGGCGGCCGCAGGTTCTGGGTCTGGCGGCCCCGGCTGCGCCGGGACGACATGGACGACCCGCCGAGCAGGTCAGTGCGCACCACGCCGATCGCGGCGATGACGAACAGCCACAGCACGGCCAGGAAAGCCACCCTGATGATAGTGAGGGAAAGCTCGCTCATCTGTGGCCACGTCCTCGGACCTTAGTAGCTGGTGCCTGGATAACCACTGCCCTGGCCATCCTGGTAGGGGTCCTGGCGGAAGACCAGCGTGGTCCGGCCCAGCGAGATGTGGGTGCCGTCGCTGAGCGCAACCCGCCGGACCGGCTGGCCGTTGACGAAAGTGCCGTTGGTCGAGCCCAGGTCGACCAGCACGACCTGGTCGTGCTCGACCCGCAGTTCGGCGTGGTGCCGGGACACGCCGGGATCCACCAAGCGCAGATCACAGTCCGTTCCCCGGCCCAGCAGCGTCACCGGCGTCTGCAGCTCATAGGTGTGCTGGCTGCCATCGCCCTCGGGAGTCCGGGGTCCGGAGACCAGCAGGCGCGGGTGGCCGGGGAAGCCCCGCCCGCCCGTCCGCGGCAGGTCGCTGGCCGGCAGCCGGATCTCCCCGCCCTCGATGGTCGAGCCGCGGATCACGCCGGACCGGATGCGGAACGTGCCGGTGGTCATGTCGGGTACGCCCTCGAACCGCATCCGCACCGGGCCCACGAACGAGTAGCCCTGTTCCTTGGCGTAGTCCCGGGCCAGGTTGGCGAGCTCGACGCCCAGGCTCTCGGCGTACACATCGAGACGGTCGTGGTCGCTCTCGGCGAGCTCGACGACGAAATCGTTCGGCACCAGGGTGCGGCCCTTGGCCACGATGGCGGCGCGGTCGTCCATTTCCCGCTGCACCGCGCTGGCCACCTCGACGGGCTGAAGTTCAGACCTGAAGGCGCGGGCGAAGGCACCCTCCACCATTCCTTCAAGCCGGCGCTCGAAGCGCTGCAGAACTCCCAACGTGCCACCTCCCTTCCCGTCTCATCACCCGATCGTATCCGGGGCGCAAGAGCGCTCGGGGTCGTGCTAACCTACTCGTTGCCCGGGGCGGGTGGCGGAACGGCAGACGCGCACGGTTCAGGTCCGTGTGTCCGAAAGGACGTGAGGGTTCAAATCCCTCCTCGCCCACGAGTCGGCTGACCCTACTCGCTGGCCCTTGGCCAGCTTCGCTGATGACCGCGGTGCTGTCCCGGGGGGACGACCCCCCGGAACCCCCCGCGTAGCCCCCTCTCTCTTATGGCTGAGCGTCGGCGGCCAGGTTCCCGGAGCCCCGCGTGGCCTTTTCTCCTGTGGTGGCTGGGCGCCGTTGGCCGGGTTCTGCAGGGCTGGGCGCCGTTGGTCAGCTTAGGGGACGACGATGACCGGGCAGCGGGCATGGCGGGCCAGCCACCCGGATACCGAGCCCGCGATCCGGTGCCAGAAGTGCGCAGGCGCTCCGATCACGAGGGCATCGGCACTGAATTCCTCCGCGGCAGCCGCGAGTTCCCTGGCCGGGCTGCCCCGCCGGGTCCGGACGTGCACGTCGATCTCGGGGTGCCCGGTTACCTGGTCGAGTTCGGCCAGGAGCCAGCGTTCCAGCGCGTCGGCGTCGCGCGGCACGCCCACCACCTGCCCGGTCAGCGGCTCGCAGTAGACCCCGGAGGAGCATACGTACACGATGAGCAGCGGCCGGGCGAGCCGCCTGGCCAGCCCGGCCGCGTAGGCCAGCGCGTTGCGGCTGGATGCGGAACCGTCGTAACCTGCGACGACCGGGTGCTCCAGCCGGAGCGCGGGTACGTCATGTTCGGTGTGGCCGTCTGGCCTGGGCGCCGACCGGCCGGGACGGGCCCGCCGGCCCGGTTCCGGCTGGCCTGGTTCCGGTTGGCCCGCTGAGGGGTTTGACTCTGCCTGGTCCATGACCCGCGTCCTAGCGGAAGACCGCTTCCTGGGCAGTACCTGCTTCCGGCATACCGTGATGATTGCCCCGGATGAACGGCCTTACTCGTATTTGAAAAGCACTATAGATCAACGCAGCGCCCTATGGTGAGTACTCGCGGCCCGGCCGGGTTGCTCAACCGGGCGCGCTCTTCCCGCCATCCTGACGTTCGCGACGTGGCACGATGTTCGAGTGACCGCGGAACAGGCCGTGCCTTCCGCCGAGTCTTCTGGCGCGCCTCCGGCACGACCAAGCGAAGCGCCCGCGAGTAAGGCGGAGAACAGAGCGAGCGCCGACGCGATGGCGCGGGCCGTGATCGAGTGCGCGGCCGACGCGATCGTGGCGTTCGGTACCGACCGCGCGGTGATGCTGTGGAACCCGGCCGCCGAGCGGATGTTCGGCTGGGGCGCGGCCGAGGTCGTCGGGCTCGAGCCGCAGATCATTCCCGAGGAGCTCAAGGCCGAGCACAACGCGGTCCTGGAACGGGTCCGCGGCGGCGGCCAGATCTCCTTCGCGACCCGCAGGATCCGCAAGGACCGCACGGTCATCGACGTGCGGATCGATACCAGCGCACTGACCGACGGCGCCGGTGAGGTAACCGGCTGGGTAAACGTGTGTCATCAGACCGGGGAAGACGATGTGGCCCGGCACTACATGGCCGAACGCGCCCGGGTCGTGCGCAGGCTCGGCGACGTGGTCGCCGATATGAACGCACAGCGCGACCTGGAAGCGGTGCTCGATCGCATCGCGGCCAGCCTGCGCGAGCTGACCAGCGCGGACGCCGGCGGTTTCGTGATCATCGAGGAGGACACGCTGCGGCTGGTCAGCACGGCCGGCCTGCCCGCCAGGCTGCGCGGGCGGACCGCGACGCTGTCCACCAGCCTGGTCGGCGAGCTCATGCAGTCGGGCAAGACGGTCATGATGGCGACCGGGGAATCGGGCGGTTTCGACGACCTGATCTGGTCGGCGCTACCGGGCCTGCACACCATCGCGCTCAGCCTGTCCCACGTGGCGGGCAGGCCGTACGGCGCGCTGTACGCGCTGTACAGCCGGCGTAAGCTCAGCCACGTCGAGCTGGAACTGCTGGAACTGCTGGCCGGGCACGCCGGCGTGGCGCTCACCAACGCGATGGCATTCGAAGAGGTCGTCCGGCAGCGGGCCCACGAGCGGGCGGTCATCGACGGCAGCGCGGACGGCATCGCCGTGCTGGACGAGGCGGGCCTGGTGCGGCAGTGGAATCCGGCCGCGCACCGCATCACCGGGATTCCCGCGCCCGAGGTGATCGGCAAGCCGCCGCCGTTCCCGCTGCCCGAGCCGGACGCGATGCTCACCCACAAGCTGGCCAACGGGCGCTGGCTCGACGTCCTGTGCACTGCGCTGGCCGACGGCGGGGAGCTGGTCATCGACTTCCGCGACGTCACCGCGGCCAAGGAGCTCGAGGAGGCCAAGGACCTGTTCCTCGCCACCACGAGCCACGAGCTGCGCACCCCGATCACCGTGGTGCAGGGTTTCGCCACCACGCTGGCCAGCCGGTGGGACCAGCTCGGCGACCCGGAACGGCGGGCCGCGGTGCAGACCATCGCCGAGCGGGCAGGCTCGCTAGGCCGCCTGGTGGAGCAGCTGCTGCTCGGCTCGCGGGCCGGCGCCGACCAGCTTCCGGTCAGCAACGGCCCGTTCGACCTCGGCGCGGTGCTGCGCGGCGCCGCGACCGCGTTCCGGCCGCTCTCGGACAAGCACATCATCGTGGCCGACATCCCCCACGACCTGCCCGCCGCCAGCGGTGACACGATGGCCACCGACATCATCATCGGGCAGCTGCTGGAGAACGCCTTCAAGTACTCACCCGACGGCGGCACGGTCCTCGTCCGGGCCCGGGCGACCAGGGACTGGATCGAGGTGACCGTGGAAGACGAGGGCATCGGCATCGCCGCCGGCGATCACGAGCGCATCTTCGGCCGGTTCTACCAGGGCGAGACTGGCGACCGCCGCCGGTTCGGCGGCGTGGGCATCGGCTTGTTCATCGTCCGCCGCCTGGCCGAGGCCCAGCACGGCGAGGTCACGGCGAGCTCGCGTCCGGCCGGAGGCACGGCCATGCGCCTGCGCTTGCCGCTGGCCTAGCTCGAAGTCAGCCGGCGGTGTGGTCGACTTCCTGGGGGAGGTCGCGGCGGCGGGGCTCACCGCCGGTGGCTTCCAGGTAGGCGTCGATGATCGCGGGCACGTCGTACCCCTGCATCACGATCTGGCCCTTCTCCAGCCAGATGACCCGGTTGCAGCTGGCTTCGATCTCGCCGAGGTTGTGCGCGACGAGGAACACCGTGCCCGCCTCCCCGCGCAGCTCCATGATCTTCTCGTGGCTTTTGGCCCGGAAGTTGGCGTCACCGGTAGCCAGCGCCTCGTCGATCATCAAGATCTCGTGGCTCTTGGCCGAGGCGATGGAGAACCGCAGTCGCTGCGCCATCCCGGTGGAGTAGGTACGCATCGGATAGTCGATGAAGTTACCGACCCCGGAGAAGTCCACGATGGACTGGTAACGATCCTTGACCTCCTGCGGAGTCATGCCCATGGCCAGGCCGCCGAGCACCACGTTCCGCTCCCCGGTCAGGTCGTCGAGCAGCGCGGCGTTGACGCCGAGCAGGGCGGCCTGCCCGCTGGTATAGACGCAGCCGCGCTCGGGCGGGAGCAGGCCGGCGATCGCCTGCAGCAGGGTCGACTTGCCCGACCCGTTCCGGCCGATGATCCCGATCGCCTCGCCGTGGTGGACCACGAACGAGACGCCGCGGATGGCGTGCACCTCGCGGACCGACGGACGGCGCTGGCGCTTGACCACCCGCATGAGAGCGGTCGCCGCGGTGCCCTTGTCGCCGCCCGCGCCGAACACCCGGTAGACGATGTGCAGGTCGTCGACTATCACGGTGGGCTCGGACCCGTTGCCGGTGGACATACTTCAGACGTTACCGCGCCCCGCTCATCCTCCGAACCCACCCTGTTCATCCCCCGAACCCACCTTGCTTTTCCCGCGACCCCACCCTAAGAGCGGCCGGACGCCGCCGGTTTCCCTGAGGCAGCGTTACAGCTGCGATATCAGCGGTGCTCGCGTGTTTCCAGCACCGCTGAACGGGGCATTTCCCGCTCGTACCAGGTTCGCTCGAGGTCGGACAAGCCGGGCTGACATGGAGGTGACTGAGTCGAGCGCTCTACTGCTCCCGTTCACCGCGTCGAGCGTCGGCGTGGCTCGGCGGCATCTGGTGTCCGACCTCATCGAGGCCGGCGTGTGCGCCACCGCCGTCACCGACGCCGCCCTGGTCGTCAGCGAACTGCTCAGCAACGCCCTGCAGCACGCCCAGCCGCTGCCCGGCGCGTGCATCCGCGTTGCCTGGGACCTGGATACCGACAGCGTGCGGGTCGCGGTCAGCGATGGCGGCGGGTCCACCCGGCCCGAGCTCGGCGAACCGACCCCGACCACGACCGGCGGCCGCGGCCTGTGGATCGTGGCCAGGCTGTCGCGGCGCTGGGGGACGCTCAGCGACGCGGAAGGCACCACGGTGTGGGCAGAGGTCCTGGTCATGCCGCTGGAGGCGGTGGCGGTGCCCGCCGCCGCCGCGGAGGGCGGCTTAGCGGACAGAGAAGGGGGCAGGGGAGGTGCGCGGAGCTATTTGTGGGGCGGTCAGGCAACTCTAAGGTTGCGCTCAACGTAGCCACCTGGCTTCCGGACCCGCAGCACGGTAAGGTTCGGCTCGTGGAGCTAAATGTCTCGAGTCGATTTCATGATGATCACACGATCGTGACCATTTGCGGGGAGATCGATCTCTACACCGCTCCGCGGCTGCACAGCGAGCTGGCCGGACTGCTGGCCGATGGCATGCCCGCCCGAGTGGTGATCGACATGTCCGGCGTGGAGTTCTGCGACTCGACCGGCATGAACGTGCTGCTGTCCTGCCTGCGCCGGGCACGCGAGCGTGGCGGCGAGCTGGAGATAGCCGCCCCCAAGCCCGCGGTCCGCAAGATTCTCCAGGTCACCGGGCTCGACTCGGTATTCACCCTGGTCAACGACGCCGACCTGCGAGGTCTCAGCCGACCTAAGCCAGCCGTGCCGCAATGAAGCGCAGCGTACACGGGAGCCGGCTGACCTAAGATCTGGCTCATGTCAGGTGGGTCTGGATCCGGCGACGTCGCGGTGGTCATCCCGGCGCGGAACGAGGCGGATCGCATCCAGGCCACGGTGACGGCCGCGAGCGGGATAGCCGGCGTCGCGCTGGTCATCGTGGTTGACGACGGCTCGAAGGACGGCACCGCCGCTGCGGCGCGGCAAGCGGGCGCCGTCGTGACCCGGCACGCCAGGAACCGGGGCAAGGGCGCCGCGATGGAGACGGGAGCGGCGGCGGTAGCGCTGCTGGACCAGCGCGAACGCCGGGAGCACCCGCGCCACCTGCTGTTCCTCGACGCCGACCTGGGCGGCACGGCCGCCCTGGCCGGACCGCTGGTCGATCCGGTCCTGGCCGGGACGGCGGACATGACGATCGCCGTCTTCGCCGCGACGGTCAAGCTCGGCGGGCACGGACTGGTCGTCGGCCTGTCCGGGGCCGGTATCCGCAGGGCCGCCGGGTGGCAGCCCGCCCAGCCGCTGAACGGGCAGCGGTGCCTGACCCGGGCGGCGTTCGAGGCCGCGCGGCCGCTCGCGCGGGGCTGGGGCGTGGAGACCGGGCTGAGCATCGACCTGCTGCGCAAGGGGATGCGGGTCACCGAGGTCGAGGTCGAGCTCGCGCACCGGGCCACCGGCACCGGGCTGCGCGCCCAGCTGCACCGTGCTCATCAGCTCACCGACGTGGCCAGGGCCCTCGCCACCCGGCTTTGACCGCCGGGCCGGCCGGGGAAGGGGAGAGGGAGGTGCGCAAGCTATGTGCGGAGGGCCTCATCCGGCGGGTGCTGGCATGATGTGGGCTATGCCAGTTGCCTACCTGGGGCCCGAGGGCACCTTCTCCGAGGCGGCGCTGCGCGCCCTGGACGCCGGTGCCGAGCCGCTCCCGTGCCCGACCATACAGGCCGCGCTCGCGGCGGTGCGCGACGGAACCGCCGAACGGGCCGTGGTGCCCATCGAGAGTTCGGTCGAGGGAGTCGTCACCGCGACCCTGGACGACCTGGCCGGCGGGAATGATCTGGTCATCGTGGCCGAGCTGCAGACTCCGGTGGCGTTCGCGCTCCTGGCCCGGGCGGGCACCGCGGTCGGGGACATCAAGAGAGTGGGCGGACATCCGCAGGCCATGCCGCAGTGCCGGGGCTGGCTCGCGGCCAACCTGCCCGACGCGGAATGGGTCGCGGTCGCATCCAACGCCGAGGCGGCGCGCCAGGCCGCGGAGGGGCAGCTCGACGCGGCGCTGGCGGGCGCCTTTGCCGCCGGCCGTTACGGCCTCGAGGTTCTCGTGCCCGACGTGCACGACCGGCCCAACGCTGTCACCCGGTTCGTGGTGGTGGCGGCGCACGGCCCGCTCCCGGCGCGCACCGGGACGGACCGGACATCGGTGGCCGCGTTCCTGGCCGAGGATCATCCCGGCGCGCTGCTCGAGATCCTCACCGAGTTCGCGGTCCGCGGCATCAACCTGACCACGATCCAGTCCCGCCCAACCGGCGACCGGCTCGGCCAGTACTACTTCTTCGTCGACTGTGAGGGCCACGTGGACGACGCGCGGGTCGGCGAGGCGCTGATGGGCTTGCGCCGGGTCTGCCGCGACGTGCGCTTCCTCGGCAGCTACGCCCGGTGCGACGGCGGCGCCACCCAGGTCCGGCCGGGCACCTCCGACACCGAGTTCGCCGAGGCGGCCGCCTGGCTGGGCCGGCTGCGCTTCGGCCGCCCTTAGGGTGGGTTCGCGGGAAAAGCAGGGTGGGTTCGCGGGAAAAGCAGGGTGGGTTCGCGGGAAAAGCAGGGTGGGTCCGCGGGAAAAGCAGGGTGGGTCCGCGGGAAAAGCAGGG
This sequence comes from uncultured Actinomycetes bacterium, assembly GCA_963801155.1. Classification (GTDB taxonomy): domain Bacteria; phylum Actinomycetota; class Actinomycetes; order Streptosporangiales; family Streptosporangiaceae; genus Palsa-504. Next base: position 67,908 of record CAWDEB010000003.1, on the reverse strand, counting down.
TGGGTCCGCGGGAAAAGCAGGGTGGGTGCGGGCGGCTCGCGCCACGCTCCGTTCCGAAGATCAGAGATAAGGACCCGAGCCTGGACGCTGCTGCGGCTCCTGGTCGTGCGGAACCGGCATCATCCCCGGCGGGAGCGCGCGGCGCATCTGCTCGAGCTGGGCCCGGGCCGCCATCTGCTGAGCGAACAGCGTGGTCTGGATGCCGTGGAACAGGCCCTCGAGCCAGCCGACCAGCTGGGCCTGCGCCACCCGCAGCTCGGCCTCGCTGGGCAGCTCATCCTCGGTGAACGGCAGCGACAGCCGTTCCAGCTCGCTGACCAGCTCGGGCGCGAGCCCGTCTTCGAGTTCCTTGATGGAGCTCTGGTGAATCTCTTTCAGCCGGGCTCGGCTCTTCTCGTCCAGTGGGGCCGCCCTGACCTCTTCCAGCAGCTGCCTGATCATGCTGCCGATCCGCATGACCTTGGCTGGCTGCTCGACCATCTCGGTGATCGGGCGCTCACCGCCCTGTTCCGGAGGGTTCCCCGCCGTCGCTATGCCGTCCGGGCCCACCACGAGGACCTGCGGGTGCTCTTGTGTTTCAGGGTTGCTCATTCCCTTAGTCTTCCTCGCTTTCGCTGGGCTCAGGTACATGGGGTCAGTCTGGCAGCAACAGGATCTTGCCCACGTGCTCGCTGGCGGCCATCACGCGGTGCGCCGCAGCCGCCTGCGACATGGGCAGCTCCCGGTCGACGACCGCGGCGACCTTCCCGGCGTCGATGAGCGGCCACACGTGCTCGCGGACGGCCGCCACGACCGCGGCCTTCTCGTGGGGCGGCCGTGCGCGCAGCGTCGTGGCGTACAGGCTGGCCCGCTTGGCCTGCAGGATGCCGAGGTCGAGCTCGGCCCGGCTGCCGCCCTGGCGGCCGATGACGACCAGGCGGCCGCCGGTGGCCAGCGCGGCCAGGTTACGGGCCAGGTAGCTCGCGCCGATGATGTCGAGGATCACGTCGGCCCCCGCCCCGCCGGTGGCATCTTGCACCGCCCCAACGAAGTCCTCGGTGCGGTAGTTGACGACCACGTCGGCGCCGAGCGCGCGGCAGCGGGCCAGCTTCTCCGCCGATCCTGCCGTGCAGGCCACCCGGGCGCCGAAGGCCTTGGCCAGCTGGATCGCCATCGTGCCGATCCCGCTGCTGCCGCCGTGTACCAGGAGCAGCTCGCCCTCGGCCAGCCCGGCGAGCTGGAAGACGTTGGCGTACACCGTGCACGCGGTCTCCGGGAACGCGGCCGCGGTGGTCGTGTCCACGGACGCGGGCACCGGCAGGAGCTGTCCCGCGGGCACGGCGACCTGTTCCGCGTAACCGCCTCCGGACAGCAGCGCGCACACCTGGTCCCCCGGCCGCCAGCTGACGACCTGGTCACCGACGGCCCGGACCCGGCCCGAGCACTCCAGGCCCGGATAGGGCGGCGCGCCCGGTGGCGGCGGGTAGAACCCCTGCCGCTGCATCAGGTCGGCCCGGTTGACCCCCGAGGCGGCGACGTCGATGACCACCTCGCCGGGACCCGGGACCGGGTCGGGCACCTCCAGCCACTGCAGGACCTCGGGTTCCCCGGGCCGGGTGATCACGACGGCGCGCATGTGCGTCTCCTAGTAGTGCGGCGGGCTGCCCTCATTGTGCCGGTCCGGCGTCCGCCGCGCGCCCGCGACCGCTCCCGCCACTCAGTGCGACCAAACAAGTGCATTGGGTATCGAAATCACGCGAAATTTGTTTTACGCTCGGATTGATGGACGAACCCCGCCCGCATGCGCTCACCCATGAGGATCGAGGGGGAGACCCGTGACCACGAACAACGATACGCCTCAGGTATTCAGCGAAGGCACGCGCGACGACGGCCCGTTCGGCCGCGAGTGGCGTGGCGAGGCCGACGGTGCGGGCCCGGCCGACGCCGGATTCCCCGACGGCCCGGCCGACGCCGAGCCATACGGGCCGTGGTTCGGCTGGGGGCCGGAAGCCGAGCCCGCGGGGGGCGGGAACGGCTACCCGCAGCCATCGTTCTATCCCGAGGACCAGGGCTATCATCCGGAACCAGGGTATCCGCGCGGACCGGGGTACGCTCCGCTCCCGCCGGACCATCCGGGACCCGGCGACCCGGGTTATCCGGCCGGACCTGGTTACGTGCCCGATTCGGGCTACGCGTACGACCTGGGTTACCCGCACGATGGCTGGGGCGGAGCGGGCCTCGCGGACGCCGGGTACGGATATCCGCCGGACCCGGGGTACCAGCAGGATCCGCGCTACCCGCCCGAGCCGGGCTACGGGCGTGACGTAGATGACGTCCCGCCGATGGAGTCGCTGCCTGACGTCGGCTACGCGTCCCCGGAATACCGGACCGACCAGGCCCCCTGGCCCGGTGCCGGCCGGATCCCAGCGCCGCAGGCCTCCGCCGAGACGTCGGACAGCCTGACCGCCGAGTCGCTGCTGCACCCGAAGCGGTCCGCGTCCGGATCCAGCTGGCGCCACCGGGTCTACCGCGTGACCGGCGGCCTGCTCCGGCTGGGCGAATCGGCCGCCGACATGCGCCGCCGCGATCTCATCAACCGGGTCAGGACCCCGGTCGCGGGCGGTCACCATCGGGTGGCGGTGCTGAGCCTCAAGGGGGGCGTCGGCAAGACCACGACGGCGGTCGGGCTGGGCGCGACGTTCGCGACCCTGCGCGGGGACCGCGTCATCGCGGTCGACGCCAACCCCGACCGCGGCACGCTGTCGGACAAGGTCCGCCTGGAGACCGCCGCGACGGTCAGGGACCTGCTGAACGAGCGGGACCAGGTCCGCCGCTACGCCGACGTACGGGCGTTCACCACCCAGGCGCCGAGCCGGCTCGAGGTGCTCGCCTCCGACCGGGATCCGACCGTGTCCGTCGCCTTCAGCGCGGAGGACTACTGCGACGCAGCCCGGGTGCTCGAGCACTTCTACTCGATCTGCCTCACCGACTGCGGCACCGGCCTGCTGCATTCGGCCATGTCGGGCGTGCTCCGGCTGGCCGACCAGATCGTGGTGGTCAGCTCGCCGTCGGTGGACGGCGCGCGCAGTGCCAGCGCGACCCTCGACTGGCTGGAGGCGCACAGCTGCGGGGACCTGGTGCGCAACGGCGTCGTCGTGCTCTCGGTCATCCGGCCGAAGAGCAAGAGCACCGTCGACCTGGACCGGCTCGAGCACCACTTCGCCGCGCGCTGCCGGGCCGTGGCCCGGATCCCCTACGACCCGCACCTGGAAGAGGGCGCCGAGGTCGACCTCGAACTGCTCAGCGCCGAGACGGCCGACGCGTACCTGACCCTGGCCGCGCTCGTGGGCGACGGTCTGGCCTGGCCGCGGCGGCTGACGTCCCGGTCCGGGTTACCGTAGGCTGGGGGCCACAGGAGGGCTCGCCTAGTGGCCGATGGCGATGGTCTTGAAAACCATTAGGGCGTCAACGTCCTCGTGGGTTCGAATCCCACGCCCTCCGCTCTTACCTCGGAAAACGGTCCTGACCTGGACTTATGCTCGCTGGTCCCATGTCGTAGGATCGTCGCCGACCGCAGCCAGATGCAGCCGACTGCCGCCGAGCCAATGCCGAGCTGCTTGCGCCGCAGCGCAAGACTGTCGCGATAACATCCAACGGCTGGGCGTCGGCGGCGGCGAGGGAGTTACCTGGGCCTCGACGGCCGCGATCACGCGCCAGCCCATTTGCTGGCTGAGGTCCAGGTTCATGTACCGGTACCCCTTTAGGTAATCTTCGGCGTCCTGGACGGTCCTGTCCGACAGCCGCGACACATCCACCTCCCCCGCCCAGGCAACAAGGTCTGCCGGGACCGCTGGCTGGGCATGCGGTGGCCCTGGCTGCACTTTCCGCCGCCAGAACTTGACCATAAGCTCACCCTTCCCCACCATACCGCTCCTGCGCACGAGCATCCCGGTCTGGCCGCCCGCATCCTCCTGAGCAACGGGTCGCGGCCGCGCAAACCATCGGCCGCCCGCTCTCCCGGTAACGGCTGACAGCAACCGCGGGATATACGCGGGATGATCTTGCTCGGCGAGCCAGCCCCGAGCGTCAACAATGCAGGTAGCAGCAGCGGTGGCAGACTATGAGCCGCGGATGCTCTTGAAAACCATTGTGGCGGCAACGTCACCGTGGGTTCGAATCCCACGCCCTCCGCTCGGCTAACCGCTTGGCTGCGAATTCAAGGCCGTCGCCTCGTCGCCGCGGCCCGCATCCCGGTAAGCGGCGGCGAGGTTATTGCGCAAGAGCAGGGTGTCGGGGTGGTCCCGGCTCAGGACCCGCTCTTGGGCGGCCAGGGTCCGCTCGTACAAGGTGATCGCCTCGTCGGTCCGGCCCGCGGCGAAGTAGGCCACGGCAAGGCCATGGCGCGAGGTCAGGGTACCGGGGTGGTCCGGGCCCAGGACCCGTTCGCGGACGGCCAGATTCTGCTCGTGCAAGGTGATCGCCTCACTGGTGCGGCCCGCGGCCTGGTAGGCGACGGCGAGGTTGTAGCCCGAGGCCAGGGTGTCGGGGTGGTTCGGGCCTAGGACCCGTTGCGGGCGGCCAGGGTCTGCTCGTGCAGGGTGATCGCCTCATCGGTGCGACCTGCGGCCCAATAGGCGATGGCGAGGTTGTCGCGCAAGAGCAGGGTATCGGGGTGGTTCGAGCCCAGGACCCGCTCCTGAGCGGCCAGGGTCTGCTCGTACAAGGTGATCGCCTCGTCGATCCGGGCCGCGTCCCGGTAGGCGACGGCAAGGCCATGGCGCGAGGTGAGGGTACTGGGGTGCTCCGGGCCCAGGACGCGTTCGCGGACGGCCAGATTCTGCTCGTACAACGTGATCGCCTCGTCGATCCGGCCCGCGGCAAAGTAGGCCACGGCAAGGTTGTTGCGGCAGGACAAGGTGTCGGGGTGGTCCGCGCCCAGGATTCGTACGTGGTCAGCTAGCAGCTGCTCGCCGATCGCGATGGCCTGCGCCGGGCGGTCGCCGAGATAGTCCATGAACATGACCGCCCAGAATCTGAGGTTGAGCATCCGCCGGTCCAGGCTGCTCTGGGCCAGGCCTTTGGTGGAGGATTCGTATAGCGCCATGATCTGCTCAATCAGGTCCCAGACCGCTGCCCGGTCCTCATGCCAGCTCTCGCGCATTGATCCGGCTAGCGTGTCGAGCATCAGCGCGGCCGCCTCGCAGACCTCCGTCAGGGAGCCGCTGGCGGCTAGGTTCTCCCGGATCACCCGCATCACCAACCGGTGCGCGCTGACGGTGGAGCCGTCCACGCTAAAGGTCAGCAGCGACGCCCCGCCCAGCCTCGCCAGGACCCGATCCACCACCTCCGGTTCCAGCGCAAGCACCGGCCCATCCCGGCCCGCCAGACCCTCCCGGCCTCCCGCGTAGACCAGCGACCGGCGCACCCCGGTCGCCGACAGCACTGCCAGCAGGTCCATCACCGCCCGGCATGCCCGGCCTTCGTCGGCGACGCCAACAGCGTCAAGAGACAGCAGGACCGACGCCGCGACCCCCTGCGGATACTGGCCGGCTTCCTCCGCAGCCAGCAGCTCGGCGACCGGAATGCGGCGCAGTCGCTTTAGGTAGGCGCCATAGGACAGGTGCTGGCTGGCGATCACCGCTGCGGCCTGCGCCAGGGCCAGCGGCAGGCAGCCCACCTCCCGCGCCAGCTCCTGGGCGCCTGCGGCGTCGGCCTGCCCGGTCCGGGCGGCCAGGAACGTCAGCGCCTCGGACTCGGTGAACACATCCACCGGCACGCCCGAGCCCAGGTTCACCACCGACTGGTAGTTGCTGGTGATGATCACCCGGGCGGTCCCGCCCGCCGGGAGGAACGGCCGCAGCAGCCCCGGGTCGGTGACGTTATCAAACACCAGCAGGCACCGCTCCCCGTCGGCTTCCAGCCAGTGCCGGACCGCCCGGCCCGCCGCTCGCGCATCCCCGGCCGTCGCATCCAGGCCCAGCGCCGCGGCGACCTCGGCCAGCCCCGCAAGCACCCCTCCGGGGTCCTCGGCGTTGATCCACGCCACCAGCTGCCACCGGTCCGCGAGCTTGGCCCGGGCGTAGGCTGCCGCCAGGTGCGTCTTGCCTACCCCCGCATGCCAGTCAGCGCATTCACGACCGTCGGCCCGGCGGCCGGCGCGTCCAGCGCGGCCAGCAGGTCGGCCCGTGGCTGGAACCCCAGCGGTGCCTGCGGGATTTCCCCCACCACCACGACCGCGGAGACCTGGCTGCCGTCGCCCTCGCCGCCTGCGCGCCGCCGCGTCTGGGCAGCTCCCGCAGCGACCGTTCCACTAGGCGCCCCAGCATGTCCGGGTTCGAAAACGACCCCGTGACCAGCCCGCTGTCCTCGACCCTGCGCGGAAGGCGTCCTGCCGTGCTCCGAACTCGCGATCGATCAATGCCGAAATGGGGATGTCCATATCGGCCGCGCTCGGTATCCAGCAAGAACACCAGCCGCACCAGGCCTGCCTCGGTGCGGCCTCGAACTCCAGCTCCGTTACGACACCTCCTGCCGCACTGAACCTGGGCCGCGGCGAGTAGTCTCGGCGGCATGGGAAGCCAGGCCCTGCCGCCGGTCAGCGTGGCGGAGCTCGTCGGCCGCTGGCAGTTCGCGCCGGTCGTGACCGGTTTCGTGGTGCTGGCGGCCGGGCTCTACCTCTGGGGCGTGCTGCGGGTGCGGCGGCGCCATCCGGCCCGGCCGTGGCCGCTGTGGCGTACCGCCCTGTTCCTCGGCGGTCTGGCCGTGGTCGTGATCGCGACCCAGAGCGGTGTCGGCAGCTACGACGACGTGCTGTTCTGGGATCACATGGTGCAGCACCTCCTGCTGCTGATGGTGGCGCCCCCGCTGCTCGTCGTCGGGCAGCCGGCCACGCTGCTGCTGCACGCGAGCCGGAACCCCGTGCACACCTGGGCCAAGAAGCTGCTGCGCTCCCGCGTGGTGACGTGGCTCACCTGGCCGCCGTTCGGGGTCGCGCTCTACGTCGGCGTGATCGTGGGCACGCACCTCACCAGCTTCATGAACCTGGTGCTGGCCAACGAGACCGTGCACAACGCCGAGCACGTCCTCTTCCTGGTCGCCGGTTACCTTTACTTCCTGCCGCTGGTGGGACGGGAGCCGATCCGGTGGCGGGTCTCGTATCCGTCCCGGATCTTCCTGCTCTTCCTGGCCATGCCGGTGGATGCCTTCACCGGCCTGGTGCTCGGCTCAGAAGGCAGTAATCCGTTCCCCAACCTGGCTCGCGGCCGCCCCAGCTGGGCGCCGAGCCCCGTCAGCGACGTGCACATCGGCGGCGCGGTGATGTGGGTCGGCGGAGCTGGCCTCATGTTCGCCCTCATGATGACGGTGTTCTTCGCCTGGAGCCGCGAGACGCGTGCCGACGGCGGGCTCGGCTGGCTCGAGGTCGCACGCCGGGCGAACTTCGCCGCGCGGGTCACCGCGCACCAGGAGGCCGGCGGCGGCGCGGGCGCACCGCGCAGCGGCCCGGGCCAGCGGCACCGAGAGCATGGACGATGACGACGAGCACCTGGCCGCGTACAACGCCTACCTCGCCCGCCTCAACCAGCAGCACGATCGCTGAGCGGCCTGCGCCGCGACACGCCGGTAGGGTTTTCTAGCCAAATCTAGGGCTCAGACTAGATCTCGCCATAGAGTCCGATGCCATGGATCCGGTGCGCAATCCCTACGCTCCCGGCGCGGGCCAGCGGCCGCCCGAACTCACCGGGCGGGACCGGGAGATCAGCCAGTTCGAGGTGGTGCTCGAGCGGATAGCCCGCGGCCGCCCGGAGCGGAGCATGGTGCTGACCGGGCTCCGCGGCGTGGGCAAGACGGTGCTGCTGAACACGTTCAGGTCCATGGCCCTGCAGCGGCTCTGGGGCACCGGGAAGATCGAGGCCAGGCCGGGCCAGTCGATCCGGCGGCCGGTCGCCGCGGCGCTGCACATGGCGGTGCGGGAGCTGGCGCCCCGGCACCGGGCCCCGGACCGGGTCGAGTATTTCCTCGGCGTGCTCAAGGCGTTCGCGCATCCACGACCCGAAGGCCCCCAAGGGAAGCTCGGTCACGGTCGGGCTGGGCATCGACGTGCCCGCCCAGCGTGGCCGGGCGGATTCCGGCGACCTGGAGGTCGACCTCACCGAGCTGTTCGCCGAGGCGGCCTCGGTCGCTGCCGACCTCGGGGTCGGGATCGCCCTGTTCGTCGACGAGATGCAGGACGTGCCCGCCGACGACGTGTCCGCGCTCTGCGCCGCCTGCCACGAGCTGTCACAGACCGGCGGCCCGCTCATCGTGGTCGGGGCGGGCCTGCCGCACCTGCCGTCGGTGCTCTCGGCGAGCAAGAGCTATTCCGAGCGGCTGTTCAGGTACGCCAGGATCGACCGCCTGGACCGGGAGGCCGCTGACCTCGCGCTCATCGCCCCGGCGCAGCGGGAGGACGTGACCTTCACCACCGGCGCGCTCGACGCGCTGTACGCCGCGGCCGACGGTTATCCCTACTTCGTCCAGGCCTACGGCAAGGTCACCTGGGACGTGGCCGCGTCGAGCCCGGTGACGGCCGCTGATGTCAGCATGGCCGCCCCCGAGGCGGAGGGCGAGCTGGCGGTCGGGTTCTTCGGCAGCAGGTACGAGCGGGCCACGCTGGCCGAACGTGAGTACATGCGCGCGATGGCCGCCACCGGCGATGACCCGGTGCCGACGTCGGTCGTGGCCGACGAGCTCGGGCGCAAGCCGTCGAGCCTGTCGCCCGCGCGGGACGGCCTGATCAAGAAGGGGCTGATCTACAGCTCCGAGCGTGGCCTGATCGCGTTCACGGTCCCGCATTTCGGCAAGTTCCTCCGCTCGCAGCCGGTCTAGCCGGGTGGCGGCGGCGTGCTAGGGCTCGATAAGGCCATCTAGCGTGCCGCCTAGAGTCTCCTAGATAACGACAGACTCGCCAGTTCCGGCCGGCCGAGGATCTCGTCGGTGTCCGCGTCGAGGACCGCCACCCGGATGGGCGGCCTGCGGGCCTGAAGGTAGACGGCGAAGACGATGTCGACTCGCCGCCCGCGCGCGAGTCCCGGATACACCACGAAGCGCCAGCACCCTTCCCGCCACACGTCGGCGGGGGCAGCGGCGGAGACCTGGCCCGCGTACCGGCGCCATTGAGAGCTCGAGTGCAACGCGGTCAGCGTGCGGCCGACCGGCAGCCGGCGCAGCTCGCACGGCTCGGAGTAGCCGAGCCTGACCAGGATCTCGCCGAGTTCCGGCGACAGGAACGCGATCAGGGACAGCTCGAAGGCCAGCGCGGCCAGCCAGAGTTCGGCCGTGGTGGGAGAGGACGGCATGCGGAGCGGGGGCAGGCCGATCGTGACGGCGGCGGCCGCGCACAGCACGCCGGCCCGGGCGATGGTCCGCCACCCGATCGGGGTATCGCTGAATTCGCCGAAGCAGCCGCAGCCGGCGTCAGGCCGCCGCTGCCGCGTCTCGTTCAGCGCGGCCACGGCGACGAGGAAGAACAGCGCCGTCCCGGCGCGCACGAAGGTCGCGGGCAGGCGCGGGCCGGCCGCGCCCATCCGGCCCGCGGTGGCGATCAGCGCCGAGACCCAGGGCGAGCTCGGTCGCGCACATGGTCATCATGATCGGGCGCCGCAGCCGCAGCGGGAGCAGGCCGGTCGCATCCATGGCCGCGGTAATCGGACCGTGCCCGCAGCACCCGCCACGCCTTGGCCGCGCACCCGCCCAGCAGCAGGGCGGCGAGCAGGGGAATCTGCAATTCCCTGACCGCAGTGAGCATCGCCTAACCGCCGATCGTCATCGTGGCGTTGAAGCAGCCGGCTTCGAGGGCGCCGCCGAGTTCCACGAAGGCAGCCATGGTGAGGTCGGCGATCCGGCCCCTGCGCGAGGTCCCGCACGTGACGCAGCGATCGCAGAACAACCGGGCCGTCGCTCCGCAGCTGGTGACGGGGAGCAGCCTGCTGCGCTCGGCGCAGTCGTTCCGCAGCCGGAGCAGACTTCCCACCGACAGGTAGGGAAGGCGGACGCACCCGGGCCCGGTGGCGTGCGGGTCAACGGCGTACAGGTCACCCGAGCAGGCGAGCCGCGCCGAACCGGTCCGCTCGCAGCTCGTCTCGGGGTCCAGGGCCGGGTAAGCCAGCCCGAGCAGGCCTTCCGGCTCTTCCCCGGGTTCATGCCAGACCGCCGTGCCGCTCACCGGATCGGGTACGTGCCCGCTGACCAGGGGCGGCGCGGGCGGGTGACCGGCCCGGTAAGGAGGCTGCGAGGTGGCAGGGATCAGCGCCTGCAGGAAGCCGTCGTGCTTCAGGCCGATCACGTCGATCAGGTAGCCGGGCTCGAGCCGCGGGAACCGCACCTGGATGCGGCCCTGCGCCTCGGCGGCGATGATCACGATCCTGCGTCCCTTGGCCGGGCCCTCGTCGACCAGCATCGTCGCCGGTCCTTGCCGTTCGATGATCGTGCCTGTCACCCGGCCGACCTGGGCCCAGATACGGTCCACGACCGGGCTGTCGAGCAGCCTGGCGCCTGACGATCGCGTGATCGCCTTGCCTGAGGGCGGCGGCCGGAACCTGGCCACCGCGCCAGGCCCGGGCGCTCGCGGACAGCAGGAAGCGCTGCTCGCCCTGCTCGGTCCGCAGCACGAGAACGTGCGGGCTGACGTCGAGGATCCTGCCAGTTACCGTGTACAGCAAGGTGCTTGTCGTGGCTTCGGCGTCCTCCGCCGTCGCGGCGAGCGGATGCCCCGGCTCGTCTCGCCGCCCCAGTACCGCCGCCTTGAGCAGCGATCTGCGCGCGAATCGTGCGGGACCGGCCGAGTCCGTGACATCGTCGCACCAACGGGGAATGTCAGCCAAATGCCGCACTTGCCCTCCGTGGGATTGCATAGGCCTCGAGTATGACCATGCTTGGTGCGGACAGTTACGTCAAGTCATTCCGACACAATTGTCCGTGAGGACAGGGAGATGCATCCGCGGCGGACACATGGCGCCGGGGTACCGGACCGCTATGTTGCGCACCTAACGTAGTCGCGCTAACTACGTTAAGTAAGGTAGGCGGCATGAGCTTCGTCGGCGATCACGAGGACTCTCGGGCCAGCGACGATGATGCCGCCTTCAGTGATTACGTTCTCGCCCGGGGACGGCCCTGCTGAGAATAGCCACCATGCTCACCGGCAACCGGGCCGACGCCGAGGACCTGGTCCAGGCCGCCCTGGCCAGCACCTACCTGGCGTGGGACAGGATCAACGACCATGCCTCCCTCGACGCCTACGTGCGGCGCGCGATGATCAATACCCACATATCGTGGTGGCGGCGGCGCAAGCTGGACGAATTCCCGACCGACGAGTTGCCTGACCAGGCCGTGGCGGACCACGCGCGCGACCGCGACCTGGCCGAGGTGGTCCGGCGTGCCCTGGACCGGCTGCCGCGACGGATGCGCGCCGCGGTCATGCTCAGGTACTTCGAAGACATGACCGAGCCGGAAATCGCCGCATTGCTCGGCGTCAGCCTGGGCACGGTGAAGAGCACGGTTTCGCGCGCGGTGGCCAGACTGCGCGCCGACACGGAACTCGGCGAGGATTCGGACGCCTGAGGCCTCACGCGGCAGCGACGGTGGGTGCCAATGGCGGATGCGCGGGGTCTACTGCGGGCCGCCTGACTCATGGCACTATCAGGTAATGCAGGTCAGGTACCCGTAGGAGGTAGCTAGGTGCGCAGCACGATGATGGACATCCCGCTGACGATCACGTCGATCATGCGCTACGGAACGACGATCTTCGGTGATCGCGAGGTTGTCACCTGCACCGAGGATGGAACCAGGCGCCGGACCTACGCGGAAGCGGGACGCCGCGCCGCGCGGCTGGCGAACGCGCTCCGGCGGCTGGGCATCGACGCCGACCAGCGCGTGGGCACCTTCATGTGGAACAACGCCGAGCACCTCGAGGCCTACCTGGCCGTGCCCTCGATGGGTGCGGTCCTGCACACGCTGAACATCCGGCTCGCCCCGGCCGAGGTCGGCTACATCGCCACCCACGCTGAGGACTACGCCGTGATCGTCGATGCCTCGCTCGCATCCAGGTTCGCCGAGATCCTGCCGCACGCGCCCGCGATCAAGCACGTGATCGTGTCCGGGGCGCCGCTCGCCGAGACGCCCGGGGCCGACGAGTTCACCGGGGTGGCCGTGCACTCCTACGAGGAGCTTCTGGCCGCCGAGCCGGACTCGTTCGACTGGCCCGCGCTCGATGAGTTCTCGGCCGCGGCGATGTGCTACACCAGCGGGACCACTGGGCACCCGAAGGGCGTCGTGTACAGTCACCGGTCCAGCTACCTCCATTCGATGGGTGCGTGCCTGGGTAACGCTTTCGCCCTTACCGAGCGGGACCGCGTGATGCCCGTGGTGCCCATGTTCCACGCCAACGCGTGGGGGCTGGCCTACGCCAGCATGCTGTCCGGTGCCGCCCTGATCCTGCCGGACCGGCACATGCAGCCGGCCACGCTCGCGCGGCTCATCGGAGACGAGCGCGTCACCTTCGCGGGCGGGGTGCCCACCATCTGGGCAGGCGTCCTCGCGCACGTGCGGGCCGAAGGAGGCGACCTGTCCTCGCTGCGCCTGGTCGTCGCGGGCGGCTCCGCGGTGCCCCACGCGATGCAGGTCAGGTTCGAGTCAGAACTCGGGGTCCGGCTGCTGCAGGCCTGGGGTATGACCGAAACCTCCCCCCTGGGCAGCGTGGCCAATCCGCCGCCCGGCCTGACCAAGGAAGAGGAGTGGCGGTACCGGGACAGCCAAGGCCGGGTGTTCTGCGCGGTGGAGGCCCGGCTGGCCGGGGACGGCGGGGCCCTGCTCCCGGCCGACGGCGAAGCGGTCGGCGAGATCGAGGTCCGCGGCCCGTGGATCACGGGCTCGTATCACAAGGATGATGACCCGGCCAAATTCCACGACGGCTGGCTGCGGACCGGCGATGTGGGGACACTGGACGAGCACGGCTTCATCCAGCTGACCGACCGGGCCAAGGACGTGATCAAGTCCGGCGGCGAGTGGATCTCCTCCATGGAGCTGGAGAACATCCTGATGGCCCACCCCGACGTGGCCGAGGCCGCGGTGATCGGGGTCGAGGACGAGAAGTGGGGCGAGCGGCCGCTCGCCGCGGTCGTGCTGCGGCCCGGCGCCGACGTCACCGCGGACAAGCTCCGGGCCTTCATGGCCGAGCAGATCCCGCGCTGGCAGCTGCCCGAGCGCTGGTGCTTCATCGCCGAGGTCCCCAAGACCAGCGTGGGCAAGTTCTCCAAGCGCACCATGCGCGAGGCCTACGCCGGCGGTGACTACGAGATCATCGAGGTGCGCTAACCGCCCCGGGTGAGCCCTGGGTGAGAATGCTTTGCCGGGGCGGGCTCCCTCCCGGTACGCTATGGCCCACCGCACCTGCTGGTGCGGGTGGAGGATTCGCCTAGTCCGGTCTATGGCGCCGCACTGCTAATGCGGTTGGGTGGCAACACCCTCCGGGGTTCAAATCCCCGATCCTCCGCCGGGTTCCCGTGCCGCGATGTCCGGCCGTGCCGGCCGGTGCCGCGTTGCGCTTGCGCCCGTCGGCGACCGCTGTGGCGATATTGCTCTCCGCTAACGCATTTCCCTAGACTTTAGCGAGGCTCAGCGGCCGGACGAGGAGGACGCATGCCAGTCGACTGGGTTGTCATCGGCCTGGATAACGGCGGGACGGCGAACAACGGGACGATTCTGGACGCCGGAGGCCGATTCCTCCTCGACCAGATGGCGGAAGTTCCCAGCAACGTCAGGGAGGGCCCGGACAAGGCCATCCAGTCTCTGGTCGACTCGGTGGAGCAGGTGCTCGGGCTCACCGGCGTGCCGCTGGCGGCGGTACGCGCGATAGGCCTGGACACACCCGGTCCGGCCAGCGCGGATGGCGTCATCTCGTCGAAGGGCGCGACCAACTTCGGCGACGCCGGCTGGCGCGGCTTCGATATCCGGGGCGCGCTGGCCGAACGTATCGGGCTGCCGGTGATCTACAACAACGACGGGAACGCGGCCGCGCTGTACGCGCACCATGTGCAGTTCGGCGTGGAATCGATGCGCCACAGCTCGGTTGCCGCGATCGTGGGCACCGGCCTCGGCGGCGGCCTCATTGAGGCCGGACGGGTGGTCAAGGGCGCGGCCGGGATGGCCGGAGAGCTTGGCCATGTTCCGATCCCCATGGAAGGCCTGCTGGGTCCCGGCCAGCCGGCGCCCGCCTGCAACTGCGGCCAATGGGCGGACGCGGAGAGCGTGGCCTCGCTCACCGGGATCCAGAACAATCTGCTGCCGTACTGGCTCAGCAGGTACGAGGGCCACCCGGTCGCCAGCCTGCCCGCGGGCGAGGCCGCCAAGCAGGTCCGCCGCTACGGTGAGCAGGGCGATGCCCTGGCGCTGGCCATCTTCAGGCAGCAGGCCATGGCCCTGGGGCGGCTGTTCACGGTCGCCGCGAACTTCTTCGATCCCGGCGCTTATTTCCTGGGCGGCGGCGTGGTAGAGGCCGCGCCGCACTTCCGCGACTGGTTCCTGGCCGAGGTGCGGGCCAACACCGTACTGCGCGAAGAGCAGGCCAGGGCGGCGGAAATCGCCCTGGTGCCCGACCTCGATATGGCCGGTGCCCGCGGGTCCGCTATCGCGGCCCGCGACTGGCTCATCGGCGTGGACGCCGGAGTCCAGTCCGGCGAGCTGTAACCCCTGGGTCGGCGGGATGACGACGACCATGGTCAAACGGACCGGTTCCCCGCCTTCGTTGCTGTAGCGGTGCGGGCGGCTGGCCGGGAAACGGGCGCACTGACCCGGGTCCACCGTATGCCGCTCCCCGGCGACGGTCAGGGTCAGGCGGCCCGCCTCTACCCACACCATCTCGCGGGTGGCCGGTGCGTGCGCGTCACCGCCGAACTCCTCGCCGGGCATCACTTCCCAGCGCCACAGTTCGACCGCCCACGGCGGGTCCGTGGCGCCGATGATCGTGCCGGTACCGCCGGCCGGGCCGCGCCACAGGACGCGCGAGGCGTCCGGGCTGCTGACCCGTACGGCCGGCTCACCGCCCACGTCGACGAGCAGCGTGACGGGAACGCCGAACGCGTCGCCGATCCGGGCCAGCGTGGCCAGGTTCGGGTTGGAGCGCCCCTGTTCGAGCGCGACCAGGACGCCCTTGCTCACCCCGGAGCGCGCGGCGAGCTGGTCCAGTGACCAGCCGCGATCGGCGCGCAGCGCCTGCAGGGTCCGCGCGATGGCGGTCGTTATGCCGGGTACGTCGGCCATAATTCCCTTCCGGGGACGGACATTCGGTCGGTATGATGAACTATACGTATCAACACTCTGACCGCTGTCGGACTTTCCTGAGGAACCAGCCGTGGTGACGATCCTGGCACTGGCCGCTGCCGTGCTCTACGGGACCGCCGATTTTCTCGGCGGCGTGGCGTCCCGGCGGGCGAGCGTGTTCGCGGTGCTGGCGCTGACCGTCCCGGCGGGCGCGGTCGTCATGGTGCTGCTCGCGCTGCTTGGCCAGGTGCCGACGCTCGGCGGTCTCCTGGGGCACGGCGGGGTCGGCACGCCGGCCTCGGCAGGGGACTGGAGCGCCGTCGGGTGGGCGGCGGCATCCGGCGTCTGCGGTGCCGTCGGCCTGATCTCGTTCTACGCCGGCTTCGCTTCGGCCCCTATCAGCGTCGTGGCGCCGGTCGCGGCCCTGGTCTCGGCGGTCCTGCCGGTAGGCGTCGCGATCGCCGGCGGCGAACGGCCCGCCGCCACCGTGATCGCGGGAGGCCTGATCTGCCTGGTGGCCGTCGTCCTGGTCAGCGCGCAGCCAGCCGACCACGCCCGGACCCGGGGACGGCTGCTGGCGCTCGGCTACGGCGCCGCCGCCGGCGTCGGCTTCGGCCTGTTCTTCATCTTCCTCAAGAACGCGGGCCAGTCCGGGGTGCTCTGGCCGGTGGCGATCTCGCGGTCGGCCGGAACCGTGGTCGCCTTCGGCATCGCGCTGGCCACCCGGACGCGGCTGTGGCCCGGCCGGGGCGGAATCACCCGCATCGCGCTGCTCTCCGGTGCGATCGACGCCGCGGCCAACGTGTGCTACGTCCTCGCCACCCGGGCCGGCCTGTTCGGGCTGGCCGTCGTGATCACCTCGCTCTACCCGGGGATGACGGTACTGCTGGCCCGGGTGCTGCTCGGGGAACGGATGCGCTGGGTGCAGCGGGCGGGCCTGCTGCTCGCGGCGGCCGGAGTGGTCCTCGTGACCGTATAGCCGCTAGTCGGGGCTCTCTTCCTTGTCCTTGAAGATCAGCCCGCACACCTCGAGGTAGAGCTGCTCGGGGTAGGGCAGGTATTCGATGTGGCGCAGGGCCTGATCCTGCCCGGCTGATTCCACGACGAACTCGCCGAAGCCGAGCAGCTGGCCCGTCGGGGTCCGGTTGAAGCTCATGTCCGTCACCTTGGTGAGCGGCATCATGTCCACCTTGCGGGTGGGGAAGCCCTTAGCCAGCAGCAGCCGCTGCGACGTGAT
The DNA here is from genome assembly GCA_963801155.1 of uncultured Actinomycetes bacterium. GTDB lineage: Bacteria > Actinomycetota > Actinomycetes > Streptosporangiales > Streptosporangiaceae > Palsa-504. The sequence goes on along the minus strand of CAWDEB010000003.1, from coordinate 51,401 downwards.
GACGAAGTAGGTCAGCAGCCACCTGATGACCTTCCAGGCCAGCCGCAGCAGCAGGATCGCCCACAGGAGCCAGATGATGAGGATGGCCGTGCTGTTGCCCTTCGTGAACGAGTTGCTCAGCCAGCCCGCGACGGCCAGCCCGACCAGAACCTCGAAAATCGGCCTGATCAGCACGGCCGGATGCTGATGAACGCTAATGACCTGACGCTCATGGGGCAAAAGATACCTATTGACCGAGGCCGGGACCGTATCGGTATTCGGGGCCAGCCTCATCCCAGTACCGCGCCCTAAAGCGAAGCGAAGAAGTCAGAAAGCCCGTGAGCCACCGAGGTCAGGAATGTCCCGATGTTGTGCACCACGTGAGCAGCACCGCTGGGGTCTTCTATGATCCACCAGAGCACAAAGGCGACAGCCAGCCACCCGAGGACTGTCTTAAGATTCACGTCGCCTCCCAAAGGCGCCCGGACTCGTCCTACTCGTCAGAGAACCAATGTTAGCTTGAACCGAAATTCCGGCCAACGCTAACGGGGTGAAGCTGCCGTGTCGGCTTCAGTATGCCCCGTTCCCCGCTCCAGTATGCCGGATCGGCGGTAGTCATGCGCGGCGGTCAGGGCAGGCCACGCCGGTACAGCTCAGGCCGACCTCCCCCGGGGCCGGCCTGATCGGTGATTTTGCCGCGGCGGCCGGTGCCTATCTGACAGCATTCCTCCGTGCAGAGCATGCTGGTGCAGTGACGATGTCAGACGTGAGTGAGACGGACTTCGCTGTCATCGTCTACCGGGAAGAAGAACAGTGGGAAGCCGACGCGCTGCCCGCTGCGCTCACCGCCGACCTGGACGGCCTCGTACACGCGCTGCGCCAGCAGCCGAGCATCGGCGGCACCATCGGCTTCGCGGGGGTCGGCGACGACTTCTGGCTTGCGGTCAGGGTTGTCGGCGAAGACGTGTCCCTGTTCCTGTCCGACCTCACCGCGGCGGTGGACTACCCGCTGGCCCGCCAGGTACTCGAGGCCCTGGATATCCCGGTGCCGTCGGATGACGAGCTCGATCAGGTGCTCCCGGCGGGTGACCTGTCCATCTTCGCGGACCTCGGTCTGGAGGAGATGGAGCTCGGGGCGGTCGCGGCCGACCTCGATCTGTACCCCGAAGACGCGGTGGCCGGCATCGCCGAACGGCTGCGCTTCGGGGAGGCGGTGGAGCAGGCCCTGGATCGTGCGCTCGGCCCGTGACCGGTTATGCCGCGGGCTTCGAGCCCGCGATGCGGCTGGCGCTGGCCGAGGCGGCGGCGGCCCGGCAGGAGATGACCGGGACCGGCCAGGACGACGTACCCGTAGGGGCCGTGATCCTCGATGAGGCGGGCACGATCCTGGCGCGGGCGCGCAACCGCCGGGAGGCCGACCGCGATCCGACCGCGCACGCCGAGATGGTCGCGATCAGGCAGGCGGCCCAGGTCTTGGGCAGCTGGCGGCTGACCGGCCTGACCCTGGTCGTGACCCTGGAGCCCTGCACCATGTGCGCGGGGGCGGTGACCCTGGCCCGGCTCGGCCGGCTGGTCTACGGGGCCGAGGATCCGAAGGCCGGCGCCGTGGGCTCGCTGTGGGACGTGCTCAGGGACCGGCGCCTGAACCACCGGCCGGAAGTCATCGGCGGCGTCCTGGCCGACGAGTGCGGTGCCGTGCTCCGTGAGTTCTTCGCCGCCCGCAGGCCGCGGGGCGTAGCACCCGGCCCGACCCTGCCACCGGCGGGCCGCCGATTCGGGTAAGCTCACCCACGGTGGAGTCGCCTAGTGGCCGAGGGCGCACGCCTCGAAAGCGTGTGAGGGGGTAACCCCTCCGTGGGTTCAAATCCCACCTCCACCGCTGAGCGGAGGCCGCGGGTACGTTCGGCGTGCTCACTGGGGAACTCAATGTCACGTCTCGGACGTTCGCAGAAGTGATCACGCGGCAGCGCGCTGAGGCGGCCTGCCAGGTTAGGCGAACCCAGCCCAGTGGCCAGACTCCGGCGAGGAGACCCGAGTGTTCGAACCCCAGGGAACCGGGTTCTTCCTGCTCCTGATGGTGGTCTTCGCGGCATTGATCGTCTGGGTGGCCATGGCCAAGCAGGTCGTGTTCCGCGTGCTCGCCGCCTGCCTGGCGTTCGTTCCGGCCATGGTCTTCGGGATTGCCTCGGTCAACAAGTTCTACGACTATTACCAGACCTGGGGCGGGATGGTCAGTGATCTCACCGGCCAGGGCGCGAACGCCATCCCCAAGTACGCGGTCGCCGGGGCCGGCTCCAACAAGCAGTTCGACAAGGACATCGGCCGGGTCACCAGCACCGCCGAAGACGCCCAGGTCGGCTACCTGTTCCAGACGACGGTCACGGACCCGCGCAGCCACCTGGTCCGCGACGTGTACGTCTACCTCCCGCCGCAGTACTTCCAGAAGGCCTACGCGCACTACAAGTTCCCGGTCATCGAACTGCTGCACGGCTCCCCGGGTAACCCGGAGGCATGGATCGCCGTGCTGGACGTGATCCCGACCTTCCTCAACCTGCTCGTGGCTCATCCGTCGGATGCCGCGGTCCTGGTGATGCCCGATACCGACGGCGGCCAGCAGTACGCGCTGCAGTGCCTCAATGATCCGGGCGGCATCCAGGACATGACCTTCGTCGCGGAGGATGTGCCGGACTACATCGCGCGGTTTGTGCGGGTCCAGCCGCCGGGCCGGGCCTGGGGCGTGGCCGGCTACTCGGAGGGCGGTTACTGCGCCGCCAACATCGCGTTGCAGGAACCGGACCGGTACGGCGCCGCCGGCGTCATGTCCGGCTACTTCGCCCCCACCCCGAGCCAGGTGCCCGTGGGCAACAAGCCCGGCGGGAAGCCGTACACGGACTACGTGTTCGCCGGGCACCCGGCGCAGCTGCTCGTCAACTACACCGAGTGCGTACATCACCAAAGTGCCGCTCAGCGTCCAGCTACCTGCCTTCTGGTTCGCGGCCGGAGCGCAGGACGCGGCGGACGTCAGCGCGGCGGCGAGCTTCCGGCAGCAGGTACAGGCGCGGCTGCTGCTGCAGACCCGGCTGCTGCTTGCGCCCCGGCCGTCGCCCGTGCCGTTCGTGATCATTCCGGGCGGCGGCCATCAGGGCAGCGTGTGGCGTGCCGCGCTAGGCCCGATGCTCACCTGGATGACTCCGCAGCTGGCCGCGCAAGCCGCGGCGGCGGACGCGGCCGCCGCCCGGGCCGCCGCTCAGCGCAACGCCCACCGGGCCAAGCCTGCGACCGCGCCGCCGTCCGTCCCGCGGAAGAAGTAGGCCCGGGCGTGCCGGGCGCGGCTGGCGGAGGATAAGAGATTCGAACTCTTGAGGGGTTGCCCCCAACACGCTTTCCAAGCGTGCGCCCTAGGCCACTAGGCGAATCCTCCGCCGGGAAGCTTACCCGAAGCGGGAGGCCAGTCGGCTGGGCAACGAGCGGATGACCGGAGTAGGCGCGGTCGGGGGCGCATCCGGTCCCGGGGCTGACTACACTGACCGGTGACCCCCCGCACGGCGTTTATCCCGCCAACCCCCCCAGGGCCGGAAGGCAGCAAGGGTACGCGGGCTCTGACGGGTGTGCGGGGGGTCCTTCCATTACCGGTGAGGATGAGCTGATGCCCGCAGCCGCGCCGCAGCGCCAGGGGGCGACCCCGGTTCCGGGATCCGGCCTGGCCTTGTACCGCAAGTACCGTCCGGCGACGTTCGCTGAGGTGAAGGGACAGGACCACGTCACCGGCCCGCTCCGGCAGGCGCTGCGCACCGGGCGGATCAACCACGCTTACCTGTTCAGCGGCCCCCGCGGGTGCGGTAAGACCTCGAGCGCCCGGATTCTCGCCCGGTCGCTGAACTGCGTCAACGGACCCACGCCCGATCCGTGCGGGGTCTGCGACTCCTGTGTCGCGCTGGCCCCGTCCGGACCGGGCAGCATCGACGTGATCGAGATCGACGCCGCCTCGCACGGCGGCGTCGACGATGCCAGGGAGCTGCGCGAGCGGGCCTTCTACACCCCGGTGGCCGGGCGCTTCAAGATCTACATCATCGACGAGGCGCACATGGTCACCCAGCAGGGCTTCAACGCGCTGCTGAAGCTGGTGGAGGAACCCCCGCCGCACCTGAAGTTCATCTTCGCCACGACCGAACCGGAGAAGGTCATCCCGACCATCCGGTCTCGCACGCATCACTACCCGTTCCGTCTTGTGCCTCCCTCCATCCTGCGGGAACTGATGCAGGACATCCTGCGCGCCGAGGGCGCGGCCTTCGAGGACGCGGTGCTGCCGCTGGTGGTGCGGGCCGGGGCGGGATCGGTCCGCGATTCGCTGTCCGTCCTGGACCAGCTGCTGGCCGGGAGCGATGAGTCCGGGCTCAGCTACGCCCGCGCGGTCGCGCTGCTCGGCTACACCGACGCGAGCCTGCTGGACGAGGTCGTGGACGCGTTCGCCGCGGCCGACGGCGCTTCGGTGTTCGCCGCGGTGAACCGGGTCGTCGAGGGCGGGCACGAGCCGCGCAGGTTCGCGGCGGACCTGCTGGACCGGTTCCGTGACCTGATCATCCTGGCCGCGGTGCCGCACGCGGCCGAGACCGGGCTGCTCGACCTGGCCCCGGACCGGGCCGAGCGGATGGCCGCCCAGGCGGGCCGGTTCGGCCAGGCGGGGCTGACCCGTGCGGCCGAGATCGTCAGCGCGGGCCTGGACCAGATGCGCGGCGCCACTTCACCCCGGCTGCTGCTCGAGCTGATGTGCGCCCAGGTCCTGCTGCCCGCCGCCGCCACCGACGAGAAATCGCTGCTCGCCCGGCTGGAGCGGCTGGAGTCCGGCGGCCGGGGAACGCCGGCTCCCCTCCCGGTCTCGCCCCCGCGCCCGCCGCGGTCTGGCTCTGACAACAATTTGCCCGAACGGGCCGTCGTTACTGCGGCCGCGAACCGCAAGGACAGCAGGCCCGCCGGAACCGGCGAGCCCGCGGAAGCGGCCCTGGCTGCTGCGCCGCCCCGCGCGGCGCCCGCAGCCCCCGCTCGCGCCGCGCCCGCTCCGGCGTCCGCGGCTGGCCTGTCCGCGGCTGATTCGCTCCGGGAGAACTGGAACGCGGTCCTGGACGAGGTCAAGCGCAAGCGCCGCGTGGCGTGGATCCTGCTCAGCAACGCGAGCGTGCAGTCCCTCGAGGACGGGATGCTGACCCTCGGTTTCGCCCGGGACGGGGACCTGAAGGGCTTCACCGCCAGCGGTTGCGATGCCGACCTCAAGCGGGTCCTGAGCGCGGGATTCGGCCTGAACGTGACGGTCAAGGGCGTGGCCGGCGGCAATAACGATCTTGCCGCGGCCACGTCGGCCCGGAGCTTGCCGCGCCATGATGAGCCGCCGGTCCGATGAGATCCCGCCGGACGACACGCCGCCCGGCGAACCCGACGGCGATCCGGCTCCCGCCGCGACGGAACTCACCGGGATGGACCTGATCCAGCGTGAGCTGGGCGGCCAGGTGATCGGCGAGTTCGAGGACTGAACCTCGAGAACGAGCCCGGAAATGAGCCCGGGAAATGAGCCCCGGAAATGAGCCCGGGAAATGAGCAGGGCCCTGCTTGGGCTTGACCGCAGCGGGCTGGTCGTAGGCTCTGGGTAGGAGGCAATGTGGAACCCCAGATGGACATGCAGCAGCTGTTCGCCGCGGCGCAGCAGATGCAGGAACAACTCATGAACGCCCAGCAGGCGCTGGCCGACGCCGAGGTCACCGGGACGGCGGGCGGCGGGCTGGTCAAGGCCATAGTCAACGGCCAGGGTGAGCTGCTGGACCTCACCATCTCCGCGGGCGCGCTGGAAGGTGACGACGCGGAGGAGACGGCGCGCACCCTGGCCGATCTCGTGCTCGCGGCGGTCCGCGACGCCTACCGGGCGGTCGAGGATCTTCAGCAGCAGCAGATGGGACCGTTCGCCGCGGCCATGCAGGGCGGCGGGATACCGGGCATGCCCGGCGGCCTCGACCTGCCCAGCGGACTCGATCTGTCCGGCCTCGGGCTCGGCGGCCCGGATCCCGCAGGCGCGCGCCGAGCCAGACGACGAGGATGACCCGGAGACCTAGGACCTGATCTGCTGTGTACGAAGGGGTCATCCAGAACCTCATCGACGAACTCGGGCGCCTGCCGGGGGTCGGGCCGAAGGGCGCCCAGCGCATCGCCTTTCACCTGCTGGCCGCGGACCACGCCGACGTCAGGCGGCTCGCCGACGCGCTGATCGAGGTCACCGAGCGGGTCCGGTTCTGCCGGACCTGCGGGAACGTGGCGGAAGCCGAGGAGTGCCGGATCTGCCTCGACCCACGGCGCGACCCGGCGGTGATCTGCGTGGTGGAGGAGCCCAAGGACGTCGCGGCGGTGGAGAAGATCCGCGAGTTCCGCGGCCGCTACCACGTGCTCGGGGGGGCGATCAGCCCGATCGACGGGGTTGGCCCGGACGAACTGCGGATCAAGGAGCTGATGACCCGGCTGTCCGACGGCACCGTGACCGAACTGATCCTGGCCACCGATCCGAACCTCGAAGGGGAGGCAACGGCCACCTTTCTCGCTAGGCTGGTAAAGCCAATGGGCTTGCGCGTGACCAGGCCCGCGAGCGGACTGCCGGTCGGGGGCGACCTGGAGTACGCCGACGAGGTGACGCTGGGCCGCGCATTCGAAGGACGGAGACTGCTTGATGTCTGAACCGCCAGCTCAGGGGGGCGAATGGCGGCCGATCGCGGATCAGATCGCGGCGAACGTGAAGAACTTCATCGACGGCGTGGACGCGCTCGCCCAGACCGGCGGGGACGAGACCGTGCCGATGCTGCTGCTCGAGGTGTCGCAGATCCTGCTCGCCGGAGCCCAGCTGGGCGCCAGCCGTGACGTGATCCTGCCGGGTAACTGGGAGCCGGAGGTGGGCGACGACCCGGACCTCGACGCGATGCGCACCGGCCTGGCGCGCCGGCTGGCCGCCGTGGACGAGTACGCCGAGGTGTTCGACCCGTACAAAGACACGTCGTGCCTGCCGTTCCGGATCTCCGATGACGTGGCGGCAGTCGCCGCCGACCTCATCCACGGGCTGCGGCATTACCAGGCCGGGCGGTCCCTCGAGGCGCTCTGGTGGTGGCAGTACTCCTACTTCAACCACTGGGGAACCCACGGTGGCGCCGCGCTGCGCGCGCTGCACGCGGTGGTCGCGCACGCCAGCCTCGACGTGGGCTAGGAGCGGACCAGCCTCCAGCGGATAGACTCGTCGACCGTGGCCCTCGTCGTGCAGAAATACGGTGGATCCTCGGTCGCGGACGCCGACGGCATCAAGCGGGTGGCGCAGCGCATCGTGGCCACCCGCAAGGGCGGCGACCAGGTAGTGGTGGTCGTGTCGGCGATGGGGGACTCGACCGACGAGCTCATGGACCTGGCCGGCCAGGTGAGCCCGCTGCCGCCCGCGCGCGAGCTCGACATGCTGCTGACGGCGGGCGAGCGGATCTCGATGGCCCTGCTCGCGATGGCGATCGCCACCCTCGGCATGGAGGCACGGTCCTTCACCGGGTCGCAGGCAGGCGTGATCACCGATGCCGTACACGGCCGGGCGCGGATCATCGACATCAGGCCCAGCCGGATCTCCGGGGCGCTGGCCGACGGCGCGATCCCCATCGTGGCCGGGTTCCAGGGCGTGTCGCAGACCACCAAGGACGTCACCACGATGGGCCGTGGCGCGTCGGACACCACCGCGGTGGCGCTGGCCGCGGCGCTGGCCGCCGACGCGTGCGAGATCTACACCGACGTGGACGGCGTCTTCACCGCCGACCCGCGCATCGTGCGGAGCGCGCGGCGCATCCCGCGGATCACCTACGAGGAAATGCTGGAGATGGCCGCCTGCGGCGCGAAGGTGCTGATGCTCCGCTGCGTCGAGTACGCACGGCGGTACGGGGTGCCCATCCACGTGCGGTCGTCGTTTACCAACAGGAACGGGACCTGGGTCACCGGGCACGCGGGCGAGGAGTCGGAGGGAGCCGGTATGGAGCAGGCCATCATCTCCGGGGTGGCGCACGACCCCAGCGAGGCCAAGATCACCGTCGTGGGCGTACCTGACCGGGTGGGCGAGGCGGCGAGAATCTTCACCGCCATCGCCGAGGCCGACATCAACATCGACATGATCGTGCAGAACGTCTCCGCGGTGGCCACCGGGCTGACCGACATCTCGTTCACGCTGCCGCGCGACGACGGGCAGCGCGCGATGACTACGCTGCAGCGCCTGCAGGAGGCCATCGGCTTCCAGTCCCTGCTGTACGACGACCGGATCGGCAAGGTGTCGCTGATCGGCGCCGGCATGCGGTCCCACCCGGGCGTGAGCGCCAGGTTCTTCGGCGCGCTCGCCGAGGCGGGGGTGAACATCGAGATGATCTCCACGTCCGAGATCAGGATCTCGGTCGTGGTGGACCAGGATGACCTGGACACCGCGGTGACCGCGACCCACAGGGCGTTCGAGCTCGACGCCGAGCAGGTGGAGGCCGTCGTCTACGGGGGGACCGGCCGGTGAACCCCACCCCTCTCCCTCGGCACCGGCCCGCCCTGGCCGTGGTCGGAGCCACCGGTGCGGTCGGCACGGTGATGCTCGACATCTTGTCCAGCCGCGAGGACGTATGGGGCGAGATCAGGCTGATCGCCTCGCCGCGTTCGGCTGGGCGGCGGCTGACGGTGCGCGGCCGCGAGACCGAGGTGGTGGCGCTGTCACCGGAGGCCTTCGACGGCATCGACGTCGCCATGTTCGACGTCCCCGACGAGGTCTCGGCGCAGTGGGCGCCGGCCGCGGCCGTCGCCGGCGCGGTCGCCGTCGACAACTCCGGCGCGTTCCGCATGGATCCCGAGGTCCCGCTGGTCGTGCCGGAGATCAACCCGGAGCAGCTGGCGAACCGGCCGAAGGGGATCATCGCCAACGCCAACTGCACCACGCTGTCGATGATCGTGGCCGTGGGCGCGCTGCACCGGGCGTTCGGGCTCGAGGAACTGGTGGTCGCGTCGTACCAGGCTGCCTCGGGTGCGGGCCAGGCGGGCATCGACACGCTCTACGCGCAGATGGACAAGGTAGCGGGCACGCGGTCGCTCGGACAGCGGGCCGGTGACGTCCGGTCCGCGGTCGGCGACCTGGGGCCGTTCCCCGCGCCGCTGGCCATGAACGTGGTGCCGTGGGCGGGTTCGCTGAAGGCCGACGGCTGGTCCTCGGAGGAACTGAAGATCCGCAACGAGTCACGCAAGATCCTCGGCCTGCCCTCGCTGCGGGTCTCCGCCACGTGCGTCCGGGTCCCCGTCGTCACCACGCACTCGGTCGCGGTGCACGCGGTCTTCACCCGCCCGGTCAGCCGTAAGGAAGCGTGGGACGTGCTGCGGGCCGCGCCGGGAGTGGTGGTGACCGATGATCCCGAGGCCGGCGAGTTCCCCACCCCGGTGGACGTGGTCGGCACCGACCCGTCCTGGGTCGGGCGCCTACGCCAGTCGCTCGATGATCCCCGCGCGATCGAGTTCTTCGTCTGCGGCGACAACCTGCGCAAGGGAGCGGCGCTGAACACCGCCCAGATCGCGGAGCTGGTCGCGACCGAGCTCGGGCAGCGCTCGTTACCCCCGGCCGGTATATAACGAAAACGTTACAAGACCCTTACGGCGGCGCTGGTTCCCGGCGGACGGGAGGGTTTGGCGGTCCCGGCGGCCGCCCACCGCGTGCTCCCGCTCGCTTGCTGTGTACGTCGGCCCGCCTGCCGTGTCCGTCCGCTCGCCGGGGAAGTCCCGGGGCGCCGTAACGCGGCCCGGCGGCCGCCTCCACGTCAGGCGTTATGACCTATATGGAGGTATATGCCCGGTTTAAGCCAAGAACCGATAGGTCAGTCGGAATGGACACATATGTGTAACCGGAGCCGGGTGGCGGGAAGAGTTCCGTAAGCAAGGACCTTGCCGGTTTGGCAGATCTGCCACAGTCGGGGGCGGTATAACAGGCGAGGAGGCGGGGTAGGGCGAAGGAGGAACGTGCTCGCATATCGCTGTGCTCCGGTTCGTTCGCGGGTTCCCCGGGCTTGGAGGACCTGCCCCGCCAGATCGGCCGGCCGGGCCGAAGCCGGGCCCGGCCCGGGATCACCACCGCCTCAGCTTCGTGATGGCGCGACCGGCGAGACCCGTCCGGCCCGCGCCGGGTACGTGCGCGCCGCGCAGCTGCGAAATCGTTCATATACCATTTCGCAGTCAAAGCGTTATTGCCGCTGATATAGTCGCACTCCACGACATACAGACAAGAGATAACAGCCAGCGTTCCGGGCGTCGCAATTGGCTTTTTCTCGTCAATCACGATCGCAGGAGGATAAGCGTGCCAACGACCGCCGGCCGTTCACGCGGCCGTCAGGGTGTGCGTTCGGGGACGCAGGGAGCGGTTGGCGAGCACTTGTCGAAGATCATGACGGCGCTGATCACCGGCGCCGTCGTGATCGTCTTCGCTCTGGTCCTGACCAAGCCGGGGCGGGACATTGATGCTGCTACGCAGCATTTCATGCTGTTCTACGCCGGGGTCTTCGCGCTCATCGGGCTGACCGCGTCGGTGGGCGTCGGCCTGGTGGCGACAGACCGGATCGTCATGACCCCGGGACACCGGGTGATGGCCCAGGCCGTGCACCGGGCCGTCTCCTTCGGCGCGCTGGCCTTCCTGGTCATCCACATCACGACGGAGATTCTCGCGCAGCGATCGCATGTAATCGATGCGTTCATCCCCTTCTTGTCGCCGTACCGGACTTTTTACATCGGGCTCGGCACGATCGCGTCAGATCTCATTCTGCTAATTGTCGTGACGAGCATCTTCCGCAAGCGATTCACCGCGCACGGCAAGGCCTGGCGCTGGCGGGCTATCCACTACAGCTCCTACCTGGCGTTCGTGTTCGGGGTCCTGCACGGGCTGCTCGGCGGCCGGGCGGCCAAACCGTACGTGGACTGGAGCTACGGGTTCGCGATCGCGCTGACGGCGCTGGCCGTCGTGGTCAGGTTCCTGGCTATTTCGCTGCGCTCCAAGGACAGGGTGAGCGCACCTCGCCGGCGCCGACCGGGCCACGGGCGGGCTGGGGTACTCGGGGACGTCACCACTGCGCGCCGCGGCGCTGAACATGGCCCAGGCCCAACTGAGCGGGGCCATCCAGATGCTGCCCACCACCGTCGGGGCGCAGGGCGCCGGCTTCGGCATGCCGGGCAGCCAGGCCTGGTCCGCGCTTCCGCCCGCGCCTGACTGGGCTACGTCATCTGGTCCGCTGCCCGCCCTGAGCGCGGCACCCGCCGACCCCGCGTTCATGCCGCTGGGCGCGCCCGTGTACGGAGACGCCGGAACCGGAGGCTACCCGTATCCCGCCGCCCCCGGTAGGCAGCCCCTGTACGAACCGGAGTACGACGGCCCCCCGCGCTTCGAGGGAGCACCGAGGAAACACGTGCCCCAGGACGATCTGTCGACGTACCCGTACGCCGCGCCGAGCCATCAGCAGGCGCGCGGTGACCTTGGCCGCAGCCCGCTGCCCCTCGGCCCGTCGCCGCGTTTCGGCAGCGCTCCCACGCCCCGGGTCGACACCGGTCCCATGCCGCGCCTCGGGACGGGCCCGATGTCCCGGTTTGACACCGGCCCGATGCCGCGCGCGGATTCCGGCCCCATGCCCCGGATTGACACGGGCCCCACGCCGCGGCCCGGAACGGGCCCGATGCCGCGGGTTGACTCCCGCCCCATGCCCCGACCGGCGACAGGCCCGATGCCGCGCGCGGACTCCGGTCCCCTGCCGCGGCTGGGCTCAGGCCCGATGCCCCGCGTCGACCCCGGCCCCATGCCCCGACCGGGGACAGGTCCGGCGCCGCGTGCGATGCCCCGCCCTGGGACGGGCCCGATGCCCCGCGCCGATACCAGTCCGATGCCCCGGATTGACACCGGCCCCATGCCCAGGCTCGGAACAGGTCCGATGCCGCGCGCGGACTCCGGTCCCCTGCCGCGGGTGGGGACCGGTCCTATGCCTCGCGCCGACTCCGGTCCGATGCCCCGGCTCGGATCCGGTCCGATGCACGCGCGGGGACTCCGGCCCGGTTCCCCGGACCGGAACTGGCCCGGCGCCTGGGTCCGGCACGGGTCCGAATCCTCGGCCCTCCACCGGGCCCTGGCCGCGTGCCGACGCCGCGCCCAGGCTAGCCCCCGGCCCAGTGCCGAGCCCTGACTCGCCGCACGGGCCGCGCACCGGTTCCATGCCCGCGACGGCCACCCGCCGGTCACGCAGAACGCATGCCACGGATCCCGAGGAACCGCGACATCCCCGGGCGCGCTGGAGGCGACGAGTGGAGATGAGTCAGATCGAGGGCCTTGACGCGCCCGCGATCATGAGGATCGGGGCGGCTCGGCTGACCGCCGGGCTGGACCGGATGCCGCGACTCGATCTGGACGCCCACCGCGAAATCTTCGGTCCGTTGCCCAGGCTTTCCGTCGAGGAACTGATCTCGATGGCCGAACAGGTCGACCTGCGCGGCCAAGGCGGCGCGGCGTTTCCCTTCGCACGCAAGCTGAGAGCGGTGGTTCAGTCCGCCGAGGCCAGCGACAGCCCCACGATCGTGGTCGTCAACGCCACCGAGGGCGAGCCGGGCAGCGTCAAAGACAAGATGCTCATGATCCGCTCGCCGTACCTCATCCTCAGCGGAGCGGCTCTCGTAGCCGAGGCCCTGGACGCCGACGAGATCATCGTCGGCGTGGCGGGCAACGAACTGGCCAACCGATCGATTGAGGCAGCCATCGCGGCCGAGTCTGGCCTGCGCAAGATGGTCAGGGTCGTGCAGGTGCCGGACCGGTTCATCTCCGGCGAATCGGGTGCCCTGATCCGAGGCATCAACGGCAAGCGGCCGGTTCCGCCCGGGACGAAGGTCCTGGCCAGCGACTCCGGTGTCGACGACCTGCCGACGCTGCTCTCGAACGCGTCCACATTCGCCCAGCTCGCCGTGCTCGCCCTGCTCGGACCGGAGCGTTTCGCCGCGGTCGGTACCGCCGAAGAGCCCGGCACCATCCTGCTCAGCGTCGGCGGTTCCGCCGCGCATCCCGCCGTGGTCGAGGTACCCGTCGGCCTGCCGCTGGCCGCGGTCCTGGACATCTGCCAGGCTCCCGCCGGCGACGGCGTCCTGGTCGGCGGCTATCACGGCATGTGGCTTCCGGCCGAGACGGCCTACGCCGTCCCGGTCTCGCGCGAGGGTCTTGCCGCCGTCGGCGGCACCCTCGGCTCCGGCATCGTACTGCCCCTGGGTGACGGAACCTGCCCGCTGGGGGAAGTGTCGCGGATAGCCAGTTACCTGGCCGGCGAGTCAGCGGGCCAGTGCGGTCCGTGCAAGCTCGGCCTGCCCGCCATCGCGCGGGCCCTGGCGGCGCTGGTGGACGGATCGGGCGGAATCGAGGCGCTCGACGTGGCCAGACGGTCCGCCGCCGGGGTGAACGGACGTGGTGCGTGCTCGCATCCCGACGGGGTGACCAGGTTCGTGCTTTCGGCGCTGGACGTGTTCACCGAAGACCTCGCCGCGCACGTCTTCCACTCGTCCTGCGGCCGCCCCGTCCGTGGCATCCTGCCGCTGCCGACCGGCCCCGAGGAGGAAGGACGGCAGCGGCTCGTGGTGGACTGGACGCGCTGCCACGGACACGGACTGTGCGCTCACCTGGTACCGGAGATCATCCACCTGGACGCCCAGGGCTACCCGGTCATCCTCAACATCCCGGTCCCGGCCTGGCTGGAGAAGGACGCTCAGCAGGCGGTGCACATGTGCCCGGCGCTGGCCCTGCGCCTGAGCGACTCCACGCTGATGCCCACCCGTTCGGTGCCGGTGACCATTCCCGCACCGACCCTGCGTACCGGGCTGGTCGGCGGCGCCAGCGGCACCCGCCGGCAGATCACCGCCGGATAGCGCCGCTGTCGCGATACGTGTCCGTTCTATCCCTGATCACACCATTTGTTCCCCGGGAGACGCCCGGCGGCGGCCGACCCGTAACATGGTGGATGGCACGTTGTACAAGCTCTTGCTGGCCCAATGGTCGCATCGACCAGGTAACCAGCGCACGCCACGCTCGGGACAAAAGCCGCAAACAGGGCAAATAACCTCCGGTAGCAGGCTGGCGGGAAGGCAGCGAGCCATCAAACCACATCGCGGACCCCGGACACGCCTCAAACTCGCCTTATTCTGGACCGCGCCCCGGAGACTGAAAACCCTTCACGATCATCAAGGTGCCCGCCGGGCGCGGGGCGGGTGAGGCTGCCGGGGCAGGCGGGGCCGGGGGCACACGCACCCCGTACGGGACGCGCGATCCCCTAGGAAAGCGGCACGCTACCGGGAAAGGCGAGGTACAGTGCCGCACCCATTGATTCGGCGAGCCGCGAGTGCGTGACGCGAGGGGATAACGGGGCTGCAGTGCACAGCGTGTGATCCGGGCTCGGCACCTCTACGGTCGACTTGTCCGGTCTGGCGCTTACATGATTACCGGGTAAGAATGGTGTGGCGCCGGGGGTTGAGCCTGCGGGAGGTCGCCATGACCGCGATGACAGACGTCGGCTCCGTGCGGATGCGGATTAGCAAGGTGGTCGGGCTGAAGGACGGGGACCGTGTTGCGGAGTTCGTGGTCCTGGACGAACTGGACGGGGACCGGCACCTGCTGATCCAGATCGGGCAGGCTGAGGCGATCGCCCTGGCGGCGAGCCTGAGCGAGATGGAGTGGGGCCGTCCGATGACCTATCAGTTCATGGCCCAGCTGGTGCGCAGCCTGGGCGGTCGCATCCGCGAGGTCCGGCTGGACGGGCTGGTCGCGGGGGCCTATGCCGCCATCGTGGCGGTGGAAGGACCGCGGGGCGTGGAGCTCGTGGATGCCCGGTCCAGTGACGCCCTGAACCTCGCGGCCCTGACGGCCGCGCCGATCCTGGCCGCCCTGGAGGTGCTGGAGGACTGTGACCGGCGCCGGGAAGGTGACTCTTCTGAGGCGGTCTTGATGCGGCGAGCTCTGGCCGCCTGCCCGATGACCCTCACGAGGACGGCACAGCGGAGGCCACCGCCGAGACCGGCGAGTGGCCTGTGATTCTGGTCGGGGTGGCCGGATTTGAACCGGCGGCCTCTTCGTCCCGAACGAAGCGCGCTGCCAAGCTGCGCTACACCCCGTCGCTCGCACCCAACGTCGGTGCCGGGCGAACTTCCGACAGTCTAGCGGAAACGCGGACTCGCTCGGGCCTGGCTGAGCACCAGAAACCGGCCGGGCGCGGGCAGCCTGGCCGGTTCAGCTGGAATCGCGTGACACCAGGGTGAGCAGGCTGGCTTCGGGGCGGCAGGCGAACCTGGCCGGAGCCCAAGGCGACGTGCCCAGCCCGGCGGATACGTGTAGCCAGGCCTGCCCGTCGGCAGGATAGCGGTGCAGCCCGCGGGCTCGCTTCCGGTCGATCCCGCAGTTGGTGACCAAGGTGCCGTACCACGGCAGGCATAGCTGGCCGCCGTGGGTATGCCCGGCCAGGAGCAGGTCGTAGCCGTCGGCCGCGAACTGGTCGAGCAACCGCGGTTCGGGTGAGTGCATGACGCCGAGGCGGAGGTCGGCACCAGCCTCGGCGCGCCCCGCCACCTGCGCGTAACGATCTCGCTTGATGTGCGAGTCATGGACCCCGGCCACCGCGATGTCAAGGCCGCCCGCGGTCAGCTGGCCCCGCTGGTTGTTCAGATCCAGCCAGCCGGCGGCGGTCATGCCGTCCCGGAGCTTCTCCCAGGGCAGGTCGGGCTCCTTCTTCCGGCGCCGACGGGAACTCGGCCCCAGCAGGTAGCGCGCCGGATTGAACGGCTCGGGTGCGTACAGGTCATTGGAGCCCAGCACGAAGACCCCGGGCCGGTCGAGCAGCGGCCCCAGCGAGTCGAGGAAGACCCGGACCGACTGCGGGTGCGCGATGGAGTCCCCGGTGTTCACGACCAGATGCGGGTCGAGGTCGTCCAGCGACCGGATCCAGGACTGCAAGCGCCTCCGGCCCGGAGTGAGGTGAGCATCGGAGATGTGCAGCACGCGCAGCGGCCCGGTGCCGGGCGGCAATACGGGAATCTCGAACCTGCGCAGGGCGAACCAGTTCCGCTCGACTATCCCGGCATAACCGAGGGCAACGATGCCGACAGCGGCGGTGACCGGGACAAGGGTTGGCAATCGCACGCACCCATGGTGCCATGACCGCGGGTATGCACCGACCCACGGGTGATCCGGCCCGCTTTCTAGGATGGGTCTTCGTGGCTGAACTCAAGCAGCGGCTCCGCGCGGACCTGAATGCCGCGATGCGGGCGCGTGACCAGGTGCGGATGCGTACCCTGCGGCTGGCGCTCACCTCCATCACCAACGAAGAGGTCGCCGGTGCCTCAGCCCGCGACCTCACCGACGACGAGATCGTCAGGATCCTCACCCGCGAGGCGAGGAAGCGGCGCGAAGCTGCGGAGGCGTTCAGCGCCGCCGGGCGCAGCGACCAGGCCGCAGCCGAGCGCGCGGAGGGAGATGTCCTGGCCGGCTACCTGCCGGCGCAGCTCAGCGACGACGAACTCACCGCCCTGGTGGACGCGGCGATCGCCGAGACGGGAGCCAGCGGCATGGCGGGCATGGGCCAGGTCATGAAGACGGTGACGCCTAGGGTCGCGGGCCGGGCCGACGGCGCCCGCGTCGCCGCCGAGGTCCGCCGCCGCCTGTCCGGCTAGCCGGTCGGGCGGGTCACCTTCGCGCGGATCCGGCCGGGAAGGCTTGCGTCCTTGGGCACGGGTGCCTGCTCAGTGGCCGCCACCACCGCCGTTGCCGCCGCCGTTGCCGCCGTTCCCGTTGCCGTTCCCGTTCCCGTTCCCGCCGTTGCCGCCGTTGCCGTTCCCGTTGCCGCCGTTCCTGCCGCCCTTCTTCGGCTGCTGGACGACCTGGCCGTTGCCGAGGCCGTTGAACGGGCTGTCGGCGGGGACCGGCACGAAGTAGGTGACCGGCCCGAGGCTGGCGTGGTCGAACGTCATGTGCCAGGTCGACGCGGGGGCGTTGGTCCCGAACATCTCACCCGGGCAGTCCAGGCCGCCGAACTCCAGGCGGTAGCAGCTGGCCGATCCGCCCATCGTGTCGTGGACGGTCGGGGAGATCGGGTTAAACACCGAGACGTAACCCACCAGGCTGGGTGTGTAACCGGCGAAGGCGGCGTACGGGGTGCCGAAACCGTTGGCCACGTTGGACGTTCCGGTCTTGCCGGCCGCCTCGCGGCCGTTCAGGCCGCCTACGCTGGCCGCGGTACCGGTGGTCAGGACGCCCTGCAGGATGTAGTTGACCGCGTCGGCCACGTCGGCGGAGAACACCTGGTGGCAGTCGGCCGACGGGACGGGCAGGTAGACGCCGGTGTCCATGATCACCTTGTCGATGGCGACGGGCGCGCAGTAGGTGCCCTGGTTCGCGACCGTGGCGTACGCCGCGGCCATCGACATCGGCGAGACTCCGACCGAGCCGAGGGTGAACGAGGGGATGTTGTCCGCGGAGTAGAGCGTGCCGAACGGGGTGTTGTCATTGCTCAGCAGCGACGTGCCGTCGACCCTGGTCATGCCCATGGAGGCGGCCGTTTGCACCACGTTGCACAGGCCGACCCTCTTCTCCAGCTCGGCGTAGAACACGTTGATCGACTGGGTGGTCCCGGTGTACAGCGACTGGGTGGAGGCCGACTGCGGCCCCTCGGCGTTCGTCACGTTGTACGCGCCGGGAATGCCCTGGTAGTTGCCGGCCGGCCCGCCCTGGCAGTTGGTGTAGCCGTTGATCGTCGTGCTGCCGGGCACGTGCATCGTGAAGCCGAACGGATAGTTCTGCTTGAGCGCGGTGATCAGGGTGAACAGCTTCGACGAGGAACCCGTCTGGACGCCCTGGGCACTTCCTCCGTACTCCGTGTTCACCGCGTAGTCGATCTCGGTCTGGCCCCGGCCGGTGCCGTACGGCGCGTTCTCGGCGATGGCCCGGATCTGCCCGGTGCCCGGCTGGATCAGCACCTCGGTGTCGGCGTTGTGACCCGGGTTGTAGTAGTTGCTGCGGGCGGGCTCGACGTAGTTCACCGCGCTGTTGGCGGCCTGCTGGTCCTGGGGGTCAAGGGTGGTGTAGATCTGCAGCCCACCGGTGGACAGCAGCTTGGCCCGCGCCAGGGGAGTCGCGCCGTAGGCCGGGTCGTGCAGGAACACCTCTTCCACGTACTCGCAGAAGAAGCCGGCCGAACCGATGGTGCTGGACTCGCAGCCGCTCTGGGGCACCGAGACGTGCAGCCCGAGCGGCTGCTTCTCGTCCGCCGTAGCCTGTGCCGCGGTGAGGCCGGTACCGGTCTGCGCCATCCGGGCCAGCACGGTGTTGCGGCGGGTCACGGCCGTTGTGGGGTCCAGGATCGGGTCGTACTTCGACGGATTCTCCACGATGCCGGCCAGCGTGGCCGCCTGGGTCACGGTCAGCTTCGCCACCGTGGTGCCGAAGTAGGTCTCGGCCGCGGCCTCGATCCCGTAGGCGTTGTTGCCGAAGTACGCGTCGTTGAGGTACCCGGCCAGGATCTGCTGCTTGGTGTAGTTGTGCTCGACGCCTACGGCCAGGCGCAGTTCGTTCAGCTTGCGGCTGAGCGTATCAGCGTACGCGGCCTTCTCGGCCGCGGAATCGCCGGCCTCCTCGGCGGACAGGAGGAGGACGTTCTTCACGTACTGCTGGGCGATGGTGGAGCCGCCCTGGACCGGCTGGTGCTGGATGTCGTTGACCGCCGCGCGGATGGTGCCGCGCAGGTCGAGCGCCCCGTGCACCCAGTAACGGGAGTCCTCGATGGCCACGATGGCGTTGACCATGTTCTGGTCGATCTGGCTGTAGGTCACCGGCTCCCGGTCCCAGCCGTAGTACTGCAGCACGGTGGCGTTGCTGGCGCTGGTGGAATACGGCACGTCCACGCCGTACACGTAGGCCAGCAGGTGGCCGTACCGGTCCAGGATCTCCGAGCGCTGCGGCAGGGAAGCAGCCGTCAGCGACAACGTGGTGAACTTGTTGGCCTCGTTCCGGACCAGGACCCCCGTCGCGGCGACGATCGGCATGATCATGGCCGCGGCGAGAACCCCTCCCACGGCGGCCAGGATGATCAGACGCCCTAGTACGCTCGTCCGGGTGAAAAACGTCTCTCCGCGCTGCACGCGACTTAGGGTACGCCGCGTTCGGCACTAGCGAGTGCGCTCGTACCGGACAAATGGGGCCTACGGGTGCCCAGACCCGTATAGGCTTGCCGAACCATGCACAAATCGGAATTCACGCCGCAAGGCGCGCGTAGCCTATCGAACCATTCGAGTTACCAACAGGACATGACCGCACCCGGAGGGTAACTCCACCCGGTTGCATATAGCCCGTCAGAACTATTTGGTAAATGGCCATGCCGGGGTCTTGGCATCCCGGCCCGACTTCCGTAAGTTGCTGGATCACGAACAGATAACCGTGGCAGCGCGGCCGCACACGCTAGCCCGGGATCGCAACCCATCGAGACGACCGTCTGGGCTCTCGTGCTCGACGATCAAGAGGAGTGGGCACATGTGGATCACTGACTGGACCACACGCGCCGCATGCAAGGGAACGGACCCGGACGAGCTATTCGTCCAGGGCGCGGCGCAGAATCGCGCCAAGCTGATCTGCCGGGGCTGCCCGGTTCGCACGGAGTGCCTTGCGGATGCGCTCGACAACGGCATCGAGTTCGGTGTCTGGGGTGGCATGACCGAGCGGGAGCGGCGTGCGCTCCTGCGCCGGCGGCCCGAAGTGACCTCGTGGCGTGACCTGCTCGAGCGGGCCCGCGACGAGTACGAGCGGCAGTCCATCGACGAGCTCGTGGCCAGCTGATCAGCGCCGCTGGCCGACCGGCTGGCCACCCGGCCAGCCGTCCCGATGGGTAACCCAGCTAGCTACCGCGACCGCAGACGGTGCCGAGCAGGCCGGGCCCTTCCGTCCCTGACCTGCTCGCAGGCTCACGGACTCTGCTGGAACAGGCTCGTCCCGATCACCCGAAGCCCGTCGAGGTCGTGGACGTCCTCTGGCTGTGCGACGACCTCGACGACGGGGATGGCCGGATGGGCCGAGGTGAAGTGCTCGGCTAGCCGCCGTTCCCGTTTGCCGAGGTTCATCCGCTCGGCGTGCATCCGCAGCACCGCGGCCGCCAAGCTGTAGCGCGGCCCGGACCCGTTCCCGCTGTCCGGGCGGTCATAGGTGTCCAGGGTCTCGGCTGCGCCCAGGCTCCGGGCGGCGCTCAGCCGGGCCGCGGGCGAAACGTGCACCCGGTTCAGGATGAGCCCGGCCAGCGGCATGCGCTCGGCGTCGAGGCGCTCGACGAAGTACGAGGCCTCGCGCAGCGCGTCCGGCTCCGGCGCGGCGATTACGAGGAACGCGGTACCGGGCGCCTGCAACAGCCGGTAGGTCCATTCGGCGCGCTCACGGAAACCGCCGAACATGGTGTCAAACGCGGTGACGAACGTCTGCGCGTCCTTGAGGACCTGCGCGCCGAGGATCTTGGTCAGTGCGCCGGTCATCATCGAGAACCCGGCGTTCAGCACCTTCATGTAGGACATCCCGGCCTTGGCCGGGACGGTCAGCAGCCGGATCAGCCTGCCGTCGAGAAACCGGCCGAGCCGTTGCGGCGCGTCGAGGAAGTCCAGCGCGGACCGGCTGGGCGGGGTATCCACCACGATGAGATCCCACTCGTCGGCGTGCCTGAGCTGGCCGAGTTTCTCCATCGCCATGTACTCCTGCGTGCCCGCGAAACTAGAGGACAGCGACTGGTAGAACGGGTTGGCCAGGATCTGCGCGGCGCGGTCCGGGTCGGCGTGCGCCTCGACGATCTCGTCGAATGTCCGCTTCATGTCCAGCATCATCGCGTGCAGGCTGCCTCCGCTGGAGGTGTCGACGCCGTCGACCTGGCGCGGGGTGTTGTCCAGGTCGGTCAGGCCCATCGACTGGGCCAGCCGCCGGGCCGGGTCGACGGTCAGCACGCAGGCCTGCCGACCGCGTTCGGCCGCGCGCAGGCCGATCGCGGCCGCGGCCGTGGTCTTGCCCACGCCGCCCGAACCGCAGCAGACGATGATCCGTGTCCGGCGGTCATCGATGATCCGGTCCATGTCCAGCTTCGGAGCGCCCATGGTTATGCTGCCGCCTGCTCCCTGAGCTTCGCGGCCAGCTGGTACAGCCCGGCCAGGTCGATCCCGTCCGGGATCATCGGCAGCTCGTAATGCGGGAGGCCCGCGGTCAGCAACTCATCCCGCTCCCGGTTCTGCAGGGCCACCTGCTGCGCGTGCTCTCTCAGCTCGGTCATGAGGTCGGCGGCCAGGCCGTGATTGTCGCTGATCCCGGCCGCCTTCAGGCCGAGAACGAGCTCGGCGGGGTCCAGGGAGCCGCTGGCCGCCGCGGTCAGGTCGGCCGCGTCGAGGATCGCAGGGCGGGCCATGTTGATGATGATGCCGCCGGGCCGGATGGCGCCTTCAGTCCGCTCCCGCAGCTCGGCGATGCCGTCCAGGGTCTCCTGAACCGGCATCTCCTCGAGCGTGGTGACGAAGTGCACCACGGTCTGCGGCGACCGGATCACCTTGGCCACGGTGTCCGCGTGCGTCTTGATCGGGCCGACCTTGGCCAGGCCGGATACCTCCGTGCTCACGTCGAGGAAACGGCCGATCCGGCCGGTCGGCGGGGCGTCCATCACCACCGCGTGATACAGGTGGCCGCTGGTCCGGCCGGCCACGCGCCGCCGGGTCGCCTCGGTGGCCTTCCCGGTGACCAGCACGTCGGCCAGGCCGGGCGCGATCGTGGTGGCGAAATCCACCACGCCGAGCCTGGTCAGCGTCCTCCCGGCGCGGCGCATGTTGTAGAACATCTCCAGGTAGTCCAGCAGGGCGCCTTCCGGATCCAGCGCGAGCGCGTATACATCTCCGCCCTCGGCTCCCTGGGCGCCCAGGCCGAGCGCGACCTTGCGTTCCCCGTAGGGCAGCGGAGGGCAGTCGAACAGCCGGGCTATGCCCTGCCTGCCCTCGACCTCGATGAGCAGGACCCGGCGGCCGGCCCTGGCCAGGGCCAGTGCCAGGGCCGCCGACACCGTGGTCTTGCCCGTGCCGCCCTTGCCGGTGACCACGTGCAGCCGCACGCCGTCCCAGTCGGTATCCCTGGTGGTCATCCCGATGCTGCCTCCGTAGTTCTCTCCCATCGGAGGCTATCTCCGCGCGGATACCTTATGGTTCGGTGTCGCCCGCCGGTTTTGCGGGACGCGGGATGGCGCGTGACCCGTTAGTCACTACCCTGGGATCTAGGAAGAGAGGTGATCCCGGTGGGTGCAGTTGTCGCCGTCATCGTGATCCTGGTCATACTCGGGATAATCGCCGCCGCTCGCTCGATCAAGGTGGTTCAGCAGTACGAGAAGGGCATCATCTACCGGTTCGGGCAGGTCAGGCCCCAGATAGCCGGCCCGGGGCTGCACTTCATCGCGCCGATCGGCGATCGCATGCAGAAGGTCAACATGCAGATCGTCGCCATGGCCGTTCCCGCCCAGGAGGGCATTACCAGGGACAACGTAACTGTCCGGGTGGACGCGGTGGTGTACTTCCGCGTGGTGGACCCGATCAAGGCCGTCGTGAACGTGCAGAACTACATGTTCGCCATCTCCCAGCAGGCGCAGACCTCGCTGCGGTCGATCATCGGCCAGTCCGAGATGGACCAGCTGCTGGCCGAGCGCGAGACGGTGAACCGGGAGCTGCGCCGGATTATCGACGAGCCGACCGAGGGCCCGTGGGGCATCCGGGTCGAGCGGGTGGAGATCAAGGACGTGTCGCTGCCGGAGCAGATGAAGCGTTCCATGTCGCGGCAGGCCGAAGCGGAGCGCGAACGGCGGGCGAGGATCATCACCGCCGACGGTGAGTACCAGGCGTCCAAGCGGCTGGCCGCGGCGGCCAACGTGATGGCGCGCGACCCTGCCGCGCTGCAGCTGCGGCTGCTGCAGACCGTGGTCGAGGTGGCGGGCGAGAAGAACAGCACGCTGGTCATGCCCGTCCCGGTCGAGCTGCTCAGGTTCTTCGAGAAGATGGCGCCCGGCCCCGCCCAACCCGAGCACGAGCCGCCCGCCGAGATCGAGGACCTCGGCGACGCCGAGGTGGCGGCGGCCGAGGCGGCCATCTCCAACGTCCACGTACCCGAGCTCACGGAGGCGTCCATCCCGCCGGTGCCCGAGGTGGAGGAGGCCCCCTCGCCCGAGATCCGCGAAGTAACGGCCCCCGACCTGGCCGCCAAGGACCAGGCGTAAGGTCAGTCCATGCCAAAGTGGGAGTACGCGACGGTACCGCTGCTCGTGCACGCGACCAAGCAGATCCTCGACAACTGGGGTGACGACGGATGGGAGCTGGTCACGGTGATACCCGGGCCCAACTCCGAGCAGCTCGTCGCCTACATGAAGCGAGAGAAACCGTGAGCCCGGCCGAGCGGCTGGCCGCGCTCGGGCTCACCCTGCCGCCGGTGGCGGCTCCGGTAGCCGCCTACGTGCCCGCCGTGCGGACCGGCGCAGTACGTGTACGTCTCGGGTCAGCTGCCGATGGTGGACGGGAAACTGCCCGCCACCGGCAAGGTCGGCGACGAGGTCAGCGCGCCAGGACGCGGTCGGGCATGGCCCGAACCTGCGCCCTGAACGCGCTGGCCGCCGCCGCGGCAGCGGCCGGCGGCCTGGACGCGATCGGCCGCATCGTGAAGGTCATCGGGTTCGTGGCCAGCGCGCCGGGGTTCAACGCCCAGCCGCAGGTGGTGAACGGAGCCAGCGAGCTGCTCATCGAGGTGTTCGGCGAGGCCGGCCGGCACGCCCGCAGCGCGGTCGGGGTGGCCGAGCTGCCGCTGGACGCGCCGGTGGAAGTCGAGCTGATCGCCGAAATCCGCGACTGAGCCGTGCCGATGGACGAAGGCAGGGCGCGCTCGCGTGTCCGCGTGCCGCGCGGGATGGCCGACCGGGCGCGTGAGCTTGCCGCGGCAGGCCTGCCGCCCGCCGTTCCGCGGGACGCCGCGACGGTGATCCTGGTCCGGCCCGGAGCCGGGGTCGGCGGGGTGGAAGTATTCCTGCTGCGGCGGACCGAGGCGCTGGAGTTCGCGCCGGGGGCCTGCGTGTTTCCCGGCGGATCGGTGGACGAGCGCGACGCCGATCCGGCCATCGCCGACACGGGCTGGGTCGGCCCGACGCCGGCCGATTCGGCCGCCTGCTGGGCATCTCGGCCGGCCGCGCCCGCGCCCTGGTCTGCGCGGCGGTCAGGGAGACGTTCGAGGAGTCCGGCGTACTGCTGGCCGGCCCGGCGCCCGCCGAGCTGGTGGCGGACAGCGTGGTCCTGGTGGAGGATCGGCAACGTCTGCTCAACGGGTCGCTGTCGCTCGGCGAGCTGCTCAGCCGCCATGGCCTGGCGCTGCGGGCCGACCTGCTGACGCCGTGGGCGCGCTGGATCACCCCCGAGATCTCGCCCCGCCGCTTCGACACCTGGTTCTTCGCCGCCGCCCTGCCGCCCGGCCAGCTGGCGGTGCTGCCAGCCCGCCGGGCGGGGGGCTCGTCCCCCCCAAGGTCAGGACGCCCGGGGGGCCGTCCCCCACAAGGCAGGACGCCCGGGGGGGTCTGCCAAGGGGGGTATGGGGGGACGGGTCCCCCCATGAGCAGGGGGGGTCTGGGGGGGATCGCTCCCCCCGAGGAGATAGAGAGTCGGACTCGGGCACCTGGTGGCGGCCGACCGCGGCCCTGGAGGCCGCCCGGGCCGGGGAGATCACCCTGCTGCCGCCGACGGCCGTCACGCTGGCCGAGCTCGCGGCGTACCAGGACATCGCCGGCGTCCTGGCCGAGCGCCGGGTGATCACCCCGCTGATGCCCACCGTGGTCGTCGAGGACGGGCGGACCTGGCTGGCCATGCCGCAGGCTGTTGAGTACCCGCTGTGACCATCGACGGCTTCCGCACCCCGAGGGCGACGTGCCTGCTGGCGCCCAATCCCTCGCCCATGACCCTGGACGGCACCAATACCTGGGTCATCGCCGAGCCGGGCTCGCCGTGGGTGGTCGTGGTCGACCCCGGACCCGAGGACGAGGGCCATCTCCGCCGGGTGCTCGCGGAGGCGGTCGCGGGCGAGCCGGCGGGTGGCGCGCATCCTGCTGACGCACGGGCACCTGGATCACTCCGCCGGGGCCGCCCGGCTCGCCGAACTGAGCGGGGCGCCGATCCAGGCGGCCGACCCGGCGGGCCGGCTCGGTGCCGAGGGGTTCGCCGACGGCGACGTCATCACGGCGGCCGGCTGTGAACTGCGGGTCGTCGCCACTCCCGGCCACTCGCCGGACTCGGTGAGCCTGCTGCTGCCCGCGGACGGCGCCCTGTTTACCGGCGACACCGTGCTCGGGCGAGGGACCACGGTCATCGCGCGGGACGGCAACCTGGGCGACTACCTGCGCTCGCTGGAGCAACTGCGGGAGCTGGCCGAGGCCGCGGAACTGCGCCTGCTGCTGCCCGGGCACGGGCCGATGCTGGCCGACCCGATCGGGACCCTGGACTACTACCTCGCGCACCGGGCGGAACGGCTGGAACAGGTCCGGTCGGCTCTGGCCGCCGGGGCGAAGACGCCCGCCGAGATCGTGGCCATGGTCTATACCGACGTGGACCAGAGCGTCTGGCCCGCCGCGGAGTGGTCGGTCCGCGCCCAGCTGGACTACCTGACCGGCGAGTGAGGGCGATCGGGCGCCGCCCAAGCTAGCGGGCGCGCCTGCGCAGCCGCTCGATGTCCAGGATGAGCACCGAGCGCGCGGAGATCTGCAGCCAGCCGCGGGCCGCGAAGTCGGCCAGCGCCTTGTTGACCGTCTCCCGGGACGCTCCGACCAGCTGAGCCAGCTCCTCCTGGGTCAGGTCGTGATGCACGTGCAGGCCGTCGCGATCCTGCTCGCCGAACCGCTCGGCCAGGTCCAGCAGGTTCTTGGCCACCCGGCCGGGCACGTCGGTGAAGACCAGGTCGGCGGTCACGTCGTTGGCCCGCCGCAGCCGCCTGGCCAGCGCCTGCAGCATGTGCATGGAGACTTCCGGCCGTTCCAGCAGCCAGGGACGGAGCGCGTCGTGGCCGAGCGCGGCGACCGTGGCGTCGGTCACGGCACTGGCCGATGACGTCCTCGGCCGCGGGTCGAACAGCGAGAGCTCGCCGAACATCTCACCGGGCCCGAGCACGGTCAGCAGGTTCTCCCGGCCGTCCGTCGCCGCGCGCGTGAGCTTGATCTTGCCGTCGAGCACCACGTACAAGCGGTCGCCAGGGTCGCCCTCGAGGAAGAGGTGCTCGCCACGGGACAGCTTGACGTCCGACATCTGCCGCCGGAGCGCCCGTGCGCTTTCGTCGTCGAGCCCATCGAAAAGCGGTGCCCGCCTGAGCACAACTTCGGCGTCCTCCACCGATCCTCCTTGCTGCGCCGCGAGCAACCGGTCACCTCAGCCGGCGGCCTGACCAGCGATAGTTTCCAACCCTGCCCTAAGTGTCGATCATCCTCCGGGGTGAAATGTGCTCGGGATCACACTAAGCCATCACCGCGCGGCACTGTGACTAACACCACATTCAAGCATTACGGTAACTCCGTCGCGGAGTCGACCGCTCACCAGAACCACGAAAGGCACAGGATCACGGGGGTGCTGAAGCTTGAGGAATTCGCGCGGGCCGCGCGGGCTGAAGGATAAGGTCTCCGGCCTGCCCCGCCTGCGGATCGCTATCGCCTGCGGGCTGCTGGTCATGTTGAGCCTTCCGGTGGCCCTGCCGCGATTCCGGCTGGATGGCAACCCCACCCCGCCGAGCCAGGCGCAGATCAACGCGGCGGAGAACCGGGTCAAGCAGCAGCAGGCGGCCCTCGGCGCGCAGCAGGGGCGCCTGTCCGCGGCGAACGCGCAGCTGGCCTCGCTCCAGGTCCAGGCCGAGGTGCTGACCCAGCGCTACGACCAGACCCTGGTGGACGAGCAGCGGGCCGCGGCCGCGTACCGGGTGACCCAGGCCCGGCTCGCGTACGCGCAGCAGGCCCAGGCCGCAAGCCAGCACCAGCTGGCCGACCTGGCCGCGGAGGAATTCGAGTCCGGCGGCGGCTTCGGCCCCATGACCTCTATGCTCGGCAACGCCAGCGGCCCGCAGGGCTACCTGAACGAGGTGGGACTCGGCCAGGTCCTGGCCCGGAACGGGACCGACACGGTGGCCGAGGCCCAGGCGAACGACGTGGTGGCCAGCGCGTTCCGCAAGCAGGCTCACGACCTGCTGGTGGCCCAGCAGGCAGACCTGCAGGCGGCCAGCCACCTCAAGCTGGCCGTCCAGGCCGCCGTGGCCCGGCAGCAGGCGTACGTCCGGGCCAGCCAGGCCAAACGGAACTCGCTGGCCAGCCGGGTGGCCAGCGCTCAGGCGCACGCGGCTGCGCTGAAGTCGGCCCGGCAGGCCGCCCTGGCGGCCGAAGCCGCCGCCGCCGCCAAGGCCGCCGCCGCGGCCGCCGCCGCGGAGAGCTCCACCACTGCCCCGTCCTGGGCCTGGAGCTCGGGGGCGTCGGCCACCCAGGGCGACACCGCCGCCAACTGGGCCCTCAGCCAGCTCGGCAAGCCGTACCAGTGGGGCGCGGCCGGGCCGGACACCTATGACTGCTCGGGCCTGACCATGGAGGCCTGGGCGCACGCGGGCGTCAGCTCCTGCACTACACCGGATACCAGTGGGAAGAAGGACCGCACGTTCCGCTGGACGAGCTGCAGCGCGGAGACCTGCTGTTCTACGCCACCGACAACTCAGACCCCGCCACCATCCACCACGTCGGGATCTACATCGGCAACGGCATGATGGTCGACGCCCCGTACACCGGCGCCTTCGTCCGGATCGACAGCATCTACGCCCCCGGAATCCCCATCGGCGCCGTCCGCCCCGCTGGATGACATCGCAGCCGACGGCTACACCTCGACGGTCACGCTGGGAATCATCTCCGCGCCGTGACCTGACGGCCCGGCAGGGATCGACGGGTTCAGCTGGCGCCCAGCGTCTCGAGCTGGCTCAGCACCTGGCCGTAGGCCAGCGAGATGAGCTTGGTCACGTTGCCGTGCGCGCCGAGCGGCGCGGCGCACTTGGCGCCCACGGCCGCCGCGGCGCTCTCGATGGCCGCCGGGTCGGCTTCCGGCCCGATCACGCACGGCGCGAGCGCGATCCGGCTCACGCCCATGGCATCGAGCCGGGCCGCGGCCTCCTCCACCGCCGGGCTGGCGTCCAGCGACGCGGCGAGCACGGGCAGGGCCAGCCGGGCCGCGAGCAGCACGGCGGTGACGCTGGCGGTACCGACCGCCTCCTCGCCCCCCACGGTGACCAGGATGATGCCGTCGGCGGAGGTGGTGATGCTGAACATGCGCACCCGGTCGGCCCGGGCCAGCCCGGCGTCAGCGAGCCGGTGGTGCAGCGCCTCGGCCAGCAGCGCGTTGGTGTTGAAGACCTCGCCGATGCGCGCGTTGACGCCGGTGGCCGCGATCGCCTCCCGCAGCGCGCGGAACGTCTCCGGATGCGGGGTGACCAGCTGCGGGACGATCACCGCCGACGGCGCGCCCGCGGGCCGCCGGGCCGCGGCGTCGGCGAGCACGGCCCGGATCCCGGCCGGGTCGCCCCGCCCGCCATGGCCGATCCTGGCGGTGCGCACGTCCAGGGCCGGGTTGT
Source organism: uncultured Actinomycetes bacterium (assembly GCA_963801155.1). Classification (GTDB taxonomy): domain Bacteria; phylum Actinomycetota; class Actinomycetes; order Streptosporangiales; family Streptosporangiaceae; genus Palsa-504. The sequence goes on along the minus strand of CAWDEB010000003.1, from coordinate 22,708 downwards.
CCACGCGCAGCACGGTCGCGATGTCAGCGGTGGGACCCGTGAGGCCGTCATCGCCGGCGCTCGGCACCGCGAGGACGAGCGCAGGCGCTCCCTCGGGCAAGCTGGCGGGCACAGGGCGCCGGTGGCGGCCGCCCGGCTGGACCAGCCGGGCGTGGGGCTGGCGGACCGGGAATTCGCCCTGCGGCGGCGACATGGGCTCCGGTGGCGGCTGGTGCTGGAGCGACATGTCCCGGGCCGGCCGCCGCGCCGGGAGGCCCGCCGGGAAGTCGGATTCGTCGCTCACACAAGCGAAGCGTAGTCGCCAGTGATCAACGAGGTGTGAAAACTCATAAAAATGCGGACATGCGGCCAATAGTGACGAGCAGGTCCATTTGTGTCCACTGGCCGTATAAGGACCACCGGTCCGCGCCGATGGCCACGGCGCGGCCGTCGCACGAACTTGTTACTAGCGAGTAGCATAGGCGCAGTACGGGTGAACGGCGAGCAGTGGAGCGAAGATGAGCCACTACAAGAGCAACCTGCGGGACATCGAGTTTAACCTCTTCGAGGTGCTGCGGCGCCAGGATCTGCTGGGTGAGCCGCCCTATGCGGAGCTGGACGAGGAAACGGCCCGGAGCATCCTCGCCGAGCTGGAAAAGATGGCCACCGGCCCGCTGGCCGCGTCCTTCGCCGACGCCGACCGGAACCCGCCGGTCTTCGACGCCGCGACGAACTCGGTGCGGGTGCCCGACTCGCTGCGCGCGTCCTACCGCGCCTTCATGGACGCCGAGTGGTACCGGCTGTCCCTGCCCGCCGAGCTGGGCGGGACCTCGGCGCCGCAGTCGCTGAACTGGGCCATGTCCGAGCTGGTCCTCGGCGCCAACCCGGCGATCTGGATGTTCGCCAGCGGCCACTCGATGGCCCGGGCGCTGTGGTACCTCGGCACTGAGGAGCAGAAGCGCTTCGCGCAGCTGGCCATCGACCGCGAGTGGGGCGGCACCATGGTGCTGACCGAGCCGGACGCGGGCTCCGACGTCGGGGCCGGCCGCACCACGGGCGGTCGAGCAGCCCGACGGCACCTGGCACATCGAGGGCGTCAAGCGGTTCATCACCAGCGCGGAGCACGACCTGTCCGAGAACATCTTCCACCTCGTGCTGGCCCGGCCCGAGGGCCACGGCCCGGGCACCAAGGGCCTGTCCATGTTCCTGGTGCCCAAGTACCTGGTCAACGAGGACGGCACGCTGGGCGAGCGCAACGGCGTGTTCGCCACCAACCTCGAGCACAAGATGGGCCTGAAGGCGTCCGCCACGTGCGAGCTGACCTTCGGCGCTGTTCAGCCCGGGGGCCGCCCGGCGGTCGGCACCCTGGTCGGCGGCGTGCACGACGGGATCCGGCAGATGTTCCGGATCATCGAAGAGGCCCGGATGCTGATCGGGACCAAGGCCATCGCCACCTTGTCCACCGGCTACCTGAACGCGCTGGACTTCGCCAAGAGCCGCGTCCAGGGCGCCGACCTGGCCCAGCAGACGGACAAGACCGCGCCGCGCGTGACGATCATCCACCACCCCGACGTCCGCCGCATGCTCATGCTGCAGAAGGCCTACGCCGAGGGCATGCGGGCGCTGGTCCTGTACACGGCCATGATCCAGGACACGCTGCAGATCGCGGCGGCGCAGGGACGCACCGACGAGACCGCCGCGGGCCTCAACGACCTGCTCCTGCCCGTCCTCAAGGGCGTCGGGTCCGAGCGCTCTTACGAGATGCTCCATCTGTCCCTGCAGACCCTGGGCGGATCCGGGTTCCTCCAGGACTACCCGATCGAGCAGTACATCAGGGACGCGAAGATCGACAGCGTGTACGAGGGAACCACCGGGATCCAGGGCATGGACCTGTTCTTCCGCAAGATCATCCGGGACCAGGGCCGGGCGTTCGGGGCGCTGCTGGCCAAGATCAAGGAGTTCGCCGCCGCGGACGGCGGCAACGGGAGGCTGAAGACCGAGCGGGCGGCGCTGGCCGAGGCGGCCGCGCAGGTAGAAGGCATCACGGCGGCCATGACGGGCTTCCTGATGGCGTCGCTGGAAAACCCGGCCGAGATCTACAAGGCGGGACTGAACACGAGCAGGCTGCTGATGGCGCTCGGCGACCTGGTGATCGGATGGCTGCTGCTGACCCACGCGGAGGTCGCGCTGGGCCGGCTCGACGAGATCGGGGCCGGCTCCCCGGATCACGACTTCTACGCGGGCAAGGTGGCCGCGGCCCGGTTCTTCGCCGCGACCGTGCTGCCCAGGCTCGCCGCGGAGCGCAAGGTCGCCGAAGAGACCACCCTCGACCTGATGGACCTGCCGGAGGGCGGCTTCTGACTCTGCCTATAACCGGGCCCTTAAGCAGGGCTCAGCACTCGTACTGGACCGCGGCGCGCTCGCCGGTGATCGGCCGGATGAACTCCGCGACGATCGCCCGGTGCTCCGGGTGGTCCCGGTAGGCCAGGTACCCGTCGGCGTCGTCGAAGTCGGCCGCCACGGCGAAGTCGAAGTTGCCCGGGTTGAGGCCGAGATCGGCGCCGAAGCGGTAGTCCCGCAAGGACGGCACGAGCGCGGGCAGCCGGCTGAGCTCCGTGGCCACGCGCTGCTTCTGCTCCTGCGTCGCGTCGGCCGCCCACCGGAACATCACTACATGCCTGATCATGATGTGCCTCCGGGGGTCAGTTCCAGGCCAGCATCCGGACCGGGTCTTCGAGCATCGAGCCTACGTCGCGCAGGACGGCCGAGCCGAGTTCCCCGTCGAGGATGCGGTGGTCGAAGGACAGCGACAAGGTGCAGACCGCTCTGACCGCCAGCTGCCCGTCCACCACCCAGGGGGCGTCCCTGACCCGGCCGAAGGCCAGGATGGCGGCCTCGCCCGGGGTGAGGATCGGGGTTCCGCCGTCCACCCCGAACACCCCCACGTTGGTGATCGTGATCGTGCCGCCCGTCAGGTCGGCCGGGGTGGCCTTGCCCGCCCGCGCCGTCTCGGCCAGGTCCTGCAGGCTGCGTGCCAGTTCGGGCAGCGACAGCTCGGCGGCGTTCTTGACGTTGGGCACGAGCAGGCCGCGGTCGGCGGCCACGGCGATGCCGAGGTTCACGTAGTGCTTGACCACGATCTCCTGCGCGCCGTCGTCCCACGATGAGTTGACCAGCGGGTGCCGGCGCACCGCGATGAGCAGGGCCCGGGCCACCAGCAGCAGCGGCGACACCCGCACATCGGCGTACTCCGGCAGGTCGCGGATGCGCCGCACCGCGGCCATCGTCTCGGTCACGTCGACCTGCAGGAACTCGGTGACGTGCGGCGCGGTGAACGCGCTGGAGGTCATGGCCGCCGCCATGCGCTTGCGCACCCCGCGTACCGGGATGCGCTCTTCGCCGGCCGGGCTGGGCAGCGCGACCAGGCCCGCCGCGCCCGCCGCCGCAGCGGCAGAACCAGCACCCGCGGCAGAACCGGCACCCGTCCGGGCCCCGTTCCCAGCCACCTCTTGTTCCGAACGGATCGCGGTCGCAGCGGCCGCGCGGTGCACGTCGTCCCTGGTGATCGTGCCGCGTGGCCCGGTGCCGGCCAGTTCGGCCAGGTTGATACCGAGATCCTTGGCCAGTCGGCGCACCGGCGGCTTGGCCAGGACCCGGACGGGTGCCGGTTCTGCCGCGGGCGCGGCGGGTGGTGCCGCTGGCGCCCCCTTGCGCGGGCGGCGCGTGGTGGACGAGGCCTTGACGCCGTAGCCGACCAGGACCGGCTGCCGCTCCGCTTGATCGGCCTGGGCGGCGCCGGTCGGTGGCGGGCGCGGGAACCACGGACCGTTCGGCATAATCTGCGGCGGCGGCCGGGGCGGTGCCGGACACGTCGACGGCGATGATCGGCGTGCCCACGTCGACCGTCTGGCCTTCGGAGGCCAGGAGGCGGGCGACGGTCCCGTCCCAGGGAGAAGGCAGCTCGACCACGGCCTTCGCGGTCTCGATCTCCACGATGATCTGGTTGACCTCGACCTGGTCGCCCGGCTTGACGTGCCAGGCGACGATGTCGGCTTCGGTCAGGCCCTCGCCCACGTCGGGGAGCCTGAACTCCTTGAGCTCGGTCATTACCGCCCCCTCAGTAGCCGAACGCGCGGTCGACGGCGTCCAGGATCCGGTCCAGGTCGGGCAGGTAGTGGTCCTCGAGCCGGGACGGCGGGTAGGGGGTGGCGAAGCCGCCGACCCGCAGCACCGGCGCCTCCAGGTGGTAGAAGCACTGTTCGGTCACCCGGGCGGCGATCTCGGCGCCGAGGCCGGCGTACACCGGCGCCTCGTGCGCGACCACGCAGCGGCCCGTGCGGCGGACCGAGTCGCTGATCGTCTCCATGTCCAGCGGGGACAGCGAGCGCAGGTCGATGACCTCGATGCTGCGGCCGTCCTGGCGGGCCGCGAGCGCGGACTCCAGGCAGGTCCGGACCAGCGGGCCGTAGGCCAGCAGGGTCACGTCGGTGCCCTGGAGCGCGACCCTGGCCCGGTCCAGCGGCAGCGCGTGGGCCACGCCCGAGGCCGTGTCGACCTCGGCCTTGTCCCAGTAGCGCCGCTTCGGCTCGAAGAAGATCACCGGGTCGTCGCAGCTGATCGACTGCTGGATCATGGCGAACGCGTCGGCCGCGTCCCCGCAGGCCACCACGCGCAGGCCCGCGGTGTGCACGAACAGCACCTCGGGGGATTCGCTGTGGTGCTCGACCGCGCCGATGCCACCGCCGCACGGGATGCGGATGGTCACCGGCAGGCTGACGTAACCGCGGGACCGGTAGCGCATCTTGGCCAGCTGGCTGACGATCTGGTTGGCCGCCGGGTAGACGAATCCGTCGAACTGGATCTCGCAGACCGGCCGGTAACCGCGCAGCGCGAGGCCGATCGCGGTGCCGACGATGCCGGACTCGGCCAGCGGCGTGTCGATCACCCGGTCTTCGCCGAAGTCCTTATGCAGGCCGTCGGTGACCCGGAAGACGCCGCCGAGCTTGCCGACATCCTCGCCCATGATGAGCACCTTGGGGTCGTTCTCCATGGCCTTGCGCAGCCCCGCGTTGAGCGCCTTGGACAGGGTAAGGGTGGTCATCGCCCGCGCCTCCTCGAAGGAATCCAGGTAGGCGGCGTACTGCTCGCGCTCGGCCCGCAGGATCGAGGTCATGGGGCTGGGCTCGGCGTACACATTGTCGAAGATGGTCAGCGGCGGCGGATCGGCCATCGTCCGGCACGCCTCGCGGACCCGGGCGCCGACCTGCTTGGCCTCGGCGTCCACGGCCGCGAAGAACTCGGGCTCAGCCTGGCCGGTGCGGACCAGGTAGACCCGGACCCGTTCGATGGGGTCCTTCAGCTTCCACACCTCGAGCTCGCTGGCCAGCCGGTACCTGGTCGGGTCGTCGGTGGTGGTGTGCGCGCCCATCCGGTAGGTGAACGCCTCGATCAGGGTCGGGCCCTGGCCTTCCCGGGCCGCCTGCAGCGCCTTCTTGGTCACCGCGTAGCAGGCCAGCACGTCGTTGCCGTCCACCCGCAGGCCGGGGAAGCCGAAGCCGCGGGCCCGCTGGTACAGCGGGATGCGGCTCTGCTTCTCCAGCGGCTCGGAGATCGCCCACTGGTTGTTCTGGCAGAAGAACACGACCGGCGCGTTGAACACCGACGCCCAGACGAAGGCCTCGTTGACGTCGCCCTGGCTGGTGGCGCCGTCGCCGAAGTAGACGATGACCGCCTCGCCCCCGTCCCCGTCCAGGGCCCCGTCGCGCTGGATGCCCATCGCGTACCCGGTGGCGTGCAGGGTCTGGCTGCCGATCACGATGGTGTACAGGTGGAACTTGTGCTCCTTGGGGTCCCAGCCGCCGTGGCTGACCCCGCGGTAGAGCTCGAGCAGCTTGACCGGGTTGATGCCGCGGCACCAGGCCACGCCGTGCTCGCGGTAGGTGGGGAACACCATGTCATCCGGACCGAGCGCGCGGCCCGAGCCGATCTGCGCGGCCTCCTGACCGAGCAGAGAGGCCCAGATGCCGAGCTCGCCCTGACGCTGCAACGAGATCGCCTCGGTGTCGATCCGGCGGACGAGCACCAGGTCCCGGTACATGTCCCTGATGTCGGCGGCGGAAAGGTCGAGCGGATAGTCGGGATGATCGATCCGCTCGCCCTCCGGGGTGAGCAGCTGAACGAGCCCCGGCTGGTCGGGCCGAGGGACGTCATGGGGCTCAGGGGATCGGCGGGTGGGGGTGGGTGGGTCGGAAGGGAAAGACTGTGCGGCGGCGGTCACGGCGCCGGATTCGACGGTCACGTGCCACTCCTTTCCGGGCCGGAACTGGGATCGCCAGCGTCGGCCAGATGGGCTAGGGTCCCGGGACAAATCTGTCACGGAGCTGGGCGTACGCTGCGTGCCCGGTGGGGCGCGCGCGTCCGTGGTCCAGCAGACGCTCCTCAGCAGACGATATATGCCCTGATGATCCAGGAGGATACGTGGCCCGAATGATCGTGGAAGTCATGCTCAAGCCCGAGATACACGACCCGCAGGGAGAGGCCGTCGCCAGCGCGTGCCGCCGCCTGGGGTTCGGTCAGGTGCGAGGGGTCAGGCAGGGAAAGCGGTTCGAGGTGGAACTCGACGGGCCCGCGGACGAGGACGCGGTGGCCGCCGTCACCGAGCTGGCCCGGGATCTGCTGTCCAACCCGGTCATCGAGGAGTTCACGCTGCACGCGGGCTGAGCCACGACGTCGCCGAAGGGCGTCGCCACGGTCACGACCGGCTTAACGTTCCTCCCGCTGATCCGGATCAACGAGGTGACGACGTTCACGGCGGTACCCCCGATCCCGTAATCGCGATATCCCCGATCCCGTAACCGCCGCTGTGACGGCTGTCACAGCGCTGGCTCGCGGACCGCCATCCGACCCGGTTATCGGGCTGTTTCACGCTGCCGGCCCGCCCGTCCGCCTTGCGGGACGAAGGACCTGGTTTCAGCCGTGTTAACGGGGAATCACTCGGACTGTGAATGAGAGTGGCGAGGTGACGCTGGGTACGGGGTTGCTAGATGCGCGTGAAATCGGTTCCTGATGTGAAGTTCGGCTTGATGTTCCGCTGCGAGACGCTGAGCGTGCCGGTGATGCGCCGGGTGCTCGGGGATACCCTGCGCGGGTTGGGTGTGGACGAGGAATCCGTGTACGACCTCCTGCTGGCGGCGACCGAAGCCTGCACCAACGTGCTGCAGCACAGCGGCCGGGAGGTCCGGGGATACGCGGTGGTGACCAGCCTCGGCGCGGTGGGCTGTCAGGTTGAGGTGACCGACGAGGGCGTCGGCGCCACCTTCCGCGAGCGGGGGCGGCCTGAGCCGTCTGTCACCTCAATCGCCCAGCTGCCCGAGTCGGGACGGGGCCTGGCCGTCATGCGGGCCTGCGTGGACAACGTCACCCTGGACAGCAGCCCGGACCGGGGCACGGTGGTGACTCTGCGCAAGCACATCAGGTGGTCCCGCGACGCGCCGCTGCGGCAGTTCCGGGCGGCCAGCTAGATCGGTCCCGATGCCACTCGCGAGCCGAAGGGCGCCGGCCCCGACTGGACTGACGAGCGAGGACAACAGAGTAGGCTGCCTGCGTGCGGATAGGGGTCATCACGTTCCCGGGGTCGCTCGATGACCGCGACGCCGCGCGGGCCGTCCGGCTCGCCGGAGCAGAGCCGGTCACGCTGTGGCACTCGGACCGGGATCTGTGCGGCGTGGACGCGGTGATCCTGCCTGGCGGATTCTCCTACGGCGACTACCTGCGCTGCGGCGCGATCGCCCGGTTCGCCCCGGTGATGAGCGAACTGGTCCCGGCGGCCCGGTCGGGCCTGCCGGTGCTGGGCATCTGCAACGGGTTCCAGATCCTGTGCGAGGCGCACCTGCTGCCGGGGGCGCTGACCCGCAATTCCGGCCTCCGTTTCGTCACCCGGGACCTGCGGCTGACGGTAGAGAACGCGAAGACGGCATGGACGCGCGCCTACTCCGGCGGCGAGCAGATCGTGGTCCCGCTGAAGAGCGGCGAGGGCTCCTACGCGGCCGACCCGGGCACGCTGGCCGACCTCGAGGCGTCCGGGCAGGTCGTGATCAGGTACGCCGGCGATAACCCGAACGGTTCGGCGGACGCTATCGCCGGGGTGTGCAACGCCGACGGCAACGTGGTCGGCCTGATGCCGCATCCCGAGCACGCGGTCGATCCGCTGACCGGCCCGTCAGCCGACGGCCTGCGCTTGTTCACCTCCGTGGTGGCGGAGGTGCTGGGATGACCGCGGACACCGTGGCGCGGGCCATGGCCACGCCGTCGATGTCTCAGCCGTTTGCCGAGCTGGGGCTCACGGCTGATGAGTACGACCGGATCCTGCACACCCTCGGTCGGCGGCCGACCAGCGCGGAGCTGGCGCTGTACTCGGTCATGTGGAGCGAGCACTGCTCGTACAAGTCATCCAAGGTGCACCTGAGGCAGCTGGCGCCCAAGGCGCCGGCGTCCGCCGCGCTGCTCGCGGGGATCGGCCACAATGCCGGCGTGGTCGATATCGGCCAGGGCTACGCGGTCACGTTCAAGATCGAGTCGCACAACCATCCGTCCTATGTGGAACCCCATCAGGGGGCGGCCACCGGGGTCGGCGGCATCGTCCGCGACATCCTGGCCATGGGCGCGCGTCCGGTGGCCGTGATGGACGCGCTCAGATTCGGGCCCGCCTCGGCCCCCGACACCGGGCGGGTGCTGCCCGGTGTGGTCAGCGGCATCTCCTTCTACGGCAACTGCCTCGGCCTGCCCAACATCGGCGGCGAGCTGGACTTCGACCCCTGCTATGCGGGAAACCCGCTGGTCAACGCGCTCTGCGTCGGGCTGATGCGCCACGGTGACCTGCAGGTCGCCGCGGCCAGCGGGCCGGGGAACAAGGTGATCCTGTTCGGGTCGGCCACCGGCCCGGACGGCGTCGGCGGGGCCTCGGTGCTGGCCAGCGCGGCGTTCGGCGAGAGCAGGGGGCAGGGGAGGTGGGTGGGGGCCAAGCGGCCCAGCGTCCAGGTGGGGGATCCGTTCCTGGAGAAACTGCTGGTCGAGTGCTGCCTCGAGCTGTTCGCGGGCGGCCTGGTAGTCGGCATCCAGGATCTCGGTGCGGCCGGGGTGGCCTGCGCGACCACGGAGCTGGCCGCGGGCGGCACCGGCGGCATGCACATCCAGCTGGACGCGGTGCCGCTGCGCGACCCCTCGCTGGGACCGCCCGAGATCCTGATGAGCGAGTCCCAAGAGCGCATGATGGCGGTCGTGGAGCCCGGCCGTGTGGAGGAGTTCCTGGCCGTCTGCGCCAAGTGGGACGTCCGGGCCGCGGTCATCGGCGAGGTGACGGACACCGGTCGGCTCGTCATGACCTGGCACGACGAGGTGGTGGCGGATATCCCGCCCGGTTCGGCGGCCGACGGTCCCGTGTACCACCGGCCCTTGGCCCGGCCTGCGGCGCAGGACGCACTGGCCGCTGCCGGCCCTGCTGCGCTGCCGCGTCCTGCCGACGGCCCGGGCCTGCGCGCGGACCTGCTGGCCCTGGTCGGGTCGCCGGGCCTGGCCGACAAGAGCTGGGTGACCGATCAGTACGACCGGTACGTCCGCGGCGACACCGTGCTGGCCATGCCGGAAGACGGCGGCCTGGTCCGGGTGGACGAGGCGACCGGGCTCGGCATCGCGCTGGCCACCGACGGCAACGGCCGCTACTGCCGTCTCGACCCCTACCTGGGCACCCAGCTGGCGCTGTCCGAGGCGTACCGGAACGTGGCGGTGACCGGCGCCCGCCCGCTGGCCGTGACGAACTGCCTGAACTTCGGCTCACCGGAGGACCCCGCGGTGATGTGGCAGTTCGCCGAGGCCGTGCGCGGCCTGGCGGACGGATGCGCGGCCCTGGGCGTGCCGGTCACCGGCGGGAACGTCAGCTTCTACAACCAGACCGGGACCTCCGCCGTGCATCCCACCCCGGTCATCGGGGTCCTCGGCGTGCACGATGACGTGCGCCGGCGGCTCTCGATCGGATTCCGCGCCGGGGACGATGAGCTCGTGCTGCTCGGCCGGACCGAGGCCGAGTTCGGCGGGTCGGCCTGGGCTCACGTGCGGCACGGCCACCTCGGGGGCCTGCCGCCGGTCCCCGATCTGGCCGCCGAGCAGCGGCTGGCCGGCCTGCTGGCGGCGGCGGCGGCGGCCGGGCTGCTGGCGGCCGCTCATGACCTGTCCGACGGAGGGCTGGGCGTAGCGCTCGCCGAGTCATGCCTGCGCGGCGGCACCGGCTGCCGGGTCCGGCCGCCCGGGGACCCGTTCACCGCTTTGTTCAGCGAGTCGGCCGCGCGGGCCATCGTGGCGGTGCGTCCCGGTACCGGGGCGGCCTTCGCCGAGCTTCGCATCGCGCACGGCGTGCCGGGCGAGACCATCGGGCACACGGGCGGCGACGCCCTGGCCGTCGAGGGGTGGTTCACCATCCCGCTGGCCGAGCTCGCCGCGGCGCACACGGCCGCCCTGCCCGCGTTGTTCGGCTGAGCCCCATGCCTCCTCGGCGCCCGGACCCGCGCGGTCCGGAGAGCGTCGCCTCGGTGCTGCGGGCGCTCGATGGTGGCCTGGCCCCGGAGCCGGGCGAGCTGCGCGCCGCGGCCAGGTACCTGCTGCAGCTGCTCGCCGCGCGGCACCCGGGCCGTGTCCTGGAGGTGCGGATCCCGCCGGCCGCGGCGGTGCAGTGCCTGCCCGGGCCGGTTCACACCCGGGGCACGCCGCCGAACGTGGTGGAGACCGATCCGGTGACCTGGGTCCGGCTGGCCACCGGCCGGCTCGGCTGGGCCGACGCGGTTGGCTCCGCCGCCGTCCACGCCAGCGGTCCCCGCGCCGACCTGGCCGCCTACCTGCCGCTGGCATAAGCGGCGGCGAGCGCGGATCTGAGCGACGCGAACTATTGAAGAGCGCATAGCGAATAAACTGAGGCAGTGACATCACCCGACGGCGGTCCGGTGGATGAGCTGGGACTCGAGGATCCGCCGCCACGAGAGGCCTGCGGCGTGTTTGGTGTCTGGGCGCCGGGTGAAGATGTCGCCAAGCTCGCTTACTACGGCCTGTATGCGTTGCAGCACCGAGGGCAGGAATCGGCGGGCATAGCGGTCAGCGACGGCAGCCGCATCATGGTGCACAAGGAGATGGGCCTGGTCGCGCAGGTCTTCGACGAGCCTGCCCTGACCGCGTTGCGCGGCCACATCGCGGTCGGGCACTGCCGGTACTCGACCACCGGCGCCTCGGTGTGGGCGAACGCGCAGCCGACGTTCCGCTCCACACCCACCACCAGCCTGGCGCTCGGCCACAACGGGAACCTGATCAACACCCGCGAGCTGGCCGCGCTGCTCGGCCAGGCAGGCCAGGGCAGCAGCGGGATCGCCGCGACCTCCGACACCGACGTGCTTACCGCGCTGTTCGTCAGCGACCGTGTGCAGCACAGCGCGGCCGGGGATCCGTCCTTGGCTCCCTCGGGGGTGGAGGCCGCCGCGGCGGTTGTCCTGCCGCTGGCCAAGGGCGCCTACTCACTGGTCTTTATGGACGAGCAGACGCTGTACGCGGCGCGGGATCCGCACGGATTCCGGCCGCTGGTGCTCGGACGGCTGAAGGGCGGCTGGGTGGTGGCCAGCGAGACCGCCGCGCTGGACATCGTGGGTGCGGCGTTCGTGCGCGAGATCGCGCCCGGCGAGCTGGTCTGCATCAACGGGCGCGGGGTCCGGTCGAGGACTTTCGCGGCGCCGCAGCCGAGCGGATGCCTGTTCGAGTACGTCTACCTGGCCCGTCCCGACACCACGATCTCCGGCCAGGGGGTGCACGCCACCCGGGTCGCCGTGGGCCGGCGGCTGGCGGCCGAGCATCCCGCGGATGCCGACCTGGTCATCCCGGTCCCCGAATCGGGCACGCCGGCCGCGATCGGCTTCGCCGAGGCCAGCGGCATCCCGTTCGGGCAGGGACTGGTCAAGAACCCTTACGTCGGCCGGACCTTCATCCAGCCCAGCCAGACGATCAGGGAGCGGGGCATCAAGTTGAAGCTGAATCCCGCTCCGCGATGCCATCGCCGGCCGTCGGCTGGTCGTGGTGGACGACTCGATCGTCCGCGGGACCACCCAGCGTGCGCTCGTCGCCATGCTCAGGGAAGCGGGCGCCGCCGAGGTGCACGTGCGCGTCGCCTCCCCGCCTGTGACCTGGCCCTGCTTCTACGGCATCGACTTCGCGACCCGCGCTGAACTCATCGCGGGCCACCTGTCGCCCGCGGAGATCTGCGCCTCGATCGGCGCGGACTCCCTGGGCTACGTGTCGCTCGAAGGACTGACCGAGGCGAGCGGGCTGCCGGCCAGCCGCTTGTGCCGCGCCTGCTTCGACGGGCAGTACCCGGTCCCGGTCGCCGACGACGATCGCGGCAAGCACGTCCTCGACGGCCTGAGCGTCGGATCCTGACCGCTCGGCGAGCGGCCAGGCGTCCTTGGCGTCTTACCAGTCGTCCTCAGCGGATCCCGGGTCCTCGTCCTCGTCTTCGTCGTCGTAGTCCCCCGCGGAATTACCGTCGCGGGAGTCCGCGCCGACACCTAGCTCCGCACGCAGCCGGTCGAGGTCCGTGTCGTCGCTCTTGTACTTGAGCTGACGGGCGACCTTAACCTGCTTGGCCTTGGCTCGGCCGCGCCCCATTGGCTCGACCCCCTCGAACGTCCGGAGCCAGTCAGGCCCCATGATCTCCGCCTCGCTGGCTTTCGTGCGTCATACGACGCCGCCGCCACCCCGCAAACGGGGAGCGCGACGTTCACCAGCATCCGTACAGGTACAACCGTACCCGCTTTACGTCACTGATGCCTACGCAGATCCCATCGTGCCGAGCCAGATTCTGCGCAGTCGGCCGACATCGGACATCCGCCGCTCGGCGAGACGATCCGCGGCGACAGACGGGGGCACCCCGTCGGCGTCGGCGATCGACAGGACCTTCGCGGTGGTCGCGAAGATCTGCTCGGTGGCGACCCGGGCCCGGTCGAAGTTGAACCCGCTCAGCTCGTCGGCCACCTGGATGACGCCACCCGCGTTGACCACGTAATCCGGCGCGTAGATGACACCCCGGTCGGCCAGCAGCTTCTCCACGCCGTGGTGGGCGAGCTGGTTGTTGGCCCCGCCGCAGACGATGCGCGCCGTCAGCTCGGCGGCGACCCGCTCGGTCAGCGTGCCACCCAGCGCGCACGGGGCCAGGATGTCCAGGTCCGCGGCGACGAGCGCGTCGATGCCGGGCACGACACGGACTTGCGGGTAGCGGGCGCGGACGGCCTCGGTCGCTTCGGTATCGACGTCGCAGATCACCACGTCAGCCTCGGCCTCGATGAGATGGTCGACGAGCCGGCGGCCGACCTTTCCGACTCCTTCCACGCCCACGGCCCGCCCGCGCAGGCCGGGGTTGCCCCAGGCGCGCTCCGCCGCCGCCTGCATCCCGTACAGCACGCCGAGGGCGGTAAGGACCGAGGAGTCCCCCGCGCCGCCGTGGGCGGTCGTGCGGCCCGTCACGTAGCGGCACTCCCTGGCGATGATGTCCATGTCCTCGCTCCGGGTGCCCACATCGCACGCGGTTATGTAGCGGCCGCCGAGGGAAGCCACGAAGCGGCCGTAGGCGCGCAGCAGCGCCTCGGTCTTCACCTGGGCCGGGTCGCCGATGATGACGGCCTTCCCGCCGCCATGGTCCAGGCCGGCGAGCGCGTTCTTGTACGCCATGGCCTTGGACAGCCTCAGCACGTCCGCGAGAGCCGCGCCTTCGCTGTCATACGGGTAGAACCGGGTCCCGCCCAGCCCGGGGCCGAGCGAAGTGGAGTAGATGCCGATGATCGCCCGCAGCCCGGTAGGGGTGTCCTGGCAGAAGACGACCTGCTCGTGGTCCGCCTCTCCGGCGGAGCCGTTGTCCCTGTGGGACGTCGCGAAGACGTTGGTCACGGTAGTGACTCTCCTCCTCCTGTCCCCGGGTCCTGGTTGAACCGGGATCGTGAACAAGGGTATTGCCTGCGCGAGCGGGGAGCCCGGACGGAGAACCGGATGCTTTCCGTACTGGCCGGTAACTCACAGTAGAGATAATCTCGTTACCTTGAGTACCATCTTTGCGGCGTTCTGGTATGTCACGATACGACAGTGATGACTTACGCCGCGTATCTCCGCATCTACGAGCCGGTCGCGGCGTTCCACGAGCCGGACCGTTCCAGATGGGTAGCCTACGCGGCTTCCTCGGCCCGGCCGAGGCAGCGCGACTCGCTCGCTGTCGAACAGGCCGAGGCCCTGCACCGGACGATCGCGGGCCCCCAGATCCTCCTGCCCGATCAGGAAAGCGGGCACGCCTACGTCCGCCACGCAGACGGCGTCACCTACGTGTGCCCGTGGCAGACCAGACTGCGGTGCCTGCTGGCCTACGGGCGCATGCTCTCGATCGCGGGCTCGGCGCTGCCTGGCGTGATCCCGGACCGCGATGACCACGAGACGATGACGGCGCTGACCCGGCTGGCCGAGGAAGGGCTGCCGGGCCCGGCGACCAGGCTGCACATCCAGGCCAGCGTCTGGACCGTGCCGCTGGCCTGGTTCGTCCCATTCGCCGCGGCCGAACGGTGGCTGGCGCTCGGACCGGGCGCCAAGCGGCCGTCCGCCCCGCAAACCGCGTCCGCGACCCGGACGCTGCTGTACACCACAGCCATGTCTCGGGCCCGCAAGCGGGTGGCCCGCGGTCTGGCGGCGCTGCGCGGCCTGCCGGCCGGCTTCGCCGGCGCCGCGTGGGATCCGGCCCGAGCCGAGGCCGAACTCGCGGAGGTGGGCCGGTGGCTTGAAGATTTCCACCCTTATTCGCTGGTAGAGCTGGACTACGGAGGGCTGGTCCAGCTGCTCAGTGACGACGCTCTGAGCAGAGATCAGTCGGCCGCGGAGATCGCCGCGGCCATTGAGGGGGTAGCCAAGGGCGAGCGCGAGCTCGCGGTAGCGATGTACAAGCGCGCACACAGACGATGGCGCGCGTTCGCCGAATACGAGATGGCGAACTGAGTACCGCACCGGCCCGGTGGACACTTCCCGGGCACTATTTCCGAATCTGGCGCGATGCGACTATAAGTATCGCTAGACTCACCGTGAGTGACAGTGATCGGCGGAGGAGCTGGGCATCCCGGTACAGAAAACTTGCGCCTGGTGGTCGACGCGTCACGGCTGGTGATGGCAATATGGTCCCTGTCGGCCATATAGGACATCCCCGACAGGCTCCCCACGGAGCACCAGGCAAACAAGAGAGCAGGATCGCAACATTGGTCCAGGAGGAGAGGCCACACATATGTCCGCACGTACACCAGAGGCCGAGCCACTGTTGACACCCGCGGAGGTCGCCACGATGTTTCGTGTCGACCCCAAGACGGTCACCCGGTGGGCAAAGGCCGGAAAACTGACCTCAATCCGCACGCTGGGGGGACACCGGCGCTACCGGGAGACTGAGGTTCGTGCACTGCTCGCGGGTATTCCGCAGCAGCGTTCCGAGTGAGCTTCTGCCGTCTTCACGAGGCAGGCGCCTCGGGCGCCGGGCCAGGGTGGATGCGGCAGCACTCGATCAATGGAATGGGGGGTCGGCCCCGGTGCGGCGTGCCACATCGACAGAGTTGCCCGACAGGGCAGATCTGGAAGGCATGCTTCCGGGGCCGGTCCGCTCTCAGGGGAGGGTCGCACGATGCGTGATCCAGAACTGGTCGCACGTGCTCAGCGCGCCGCGACGCGCCTGGAATCGGCATGGGAACAATGGCGCGCGCTGCACGGACTCGCGGTCGCGCCCGGGCAGCCGGTAGTGAGTTACGTCGGCTACTCACTCAAAGAGCCCTGGGGTGAGCCCCGGGTGGTTATCGGGATCGACGCCGACGAGGCTGAATATCTCGCGGACTTCCTGGACCGCGATGAATGCGCCCAGCGTGTACAGATTCCGCAACAGCAGGCACGGCGGGCCGAGCCGCCGCCAGAAGGCACTGGTGAGCACGCCAGGCCGGCACTGCTCGGCGCACCGCTCAGCTTCAGTGTCGGGCGTCATGCGCCGGATCAGGTCCGTGACATGGCCACCAGCTGGACCTCCAGCGAGCTTCCCGGCCAGATAACCGATCAGTTCGCCGCGTGGCCGGGCCCGCAGACGACACCTGATCAGCCGCCTGCCAGCGCATAGTCTGCCGCTGGGTTACACGTGCCGCCTAGGCGCGTTCATTCGCCTTAGCTGAGGCGGGTTCACAGCTGTGTCTTAGCGTCCGTTAAGGTTCCGGCGGCATGATCGACATCGACAGGGCTGAGAGGTTCTCGCCCTTTCGCGTCTGGGCTCGGGGTGGCCAGGCCCCGCTCCGAGCCCAGGCCATCCTTCCGGCGGTGCCCGCAGCGCGCACCGGGCACGGGCTGCGGCTGGCCGGCATCAGTGCGCAGGTCGGCCTGCCAGCCGAGCGGATAGCTCCAAGACATGGCAACCAAGCCGCCATAACCCTCGGTGCACCCACTTTCGCCGGCCATCCGGTCCGCGAACCGACTCCGGCCGTGCTCGCCGTCAGGCGCGGGCGACCGCCTACCGCGGTTGTCCTGTCACTGCGTAGTCGTCACAGCATCAGCCGTATAAGGGCCGGAGCCCCTCGATTTTGAGCTGGACACCGACAGCGAGCTGAGCGCACTGCCTGCACGGATGCCACGGTCGAGCAACGATCATGGCTGTCGTTGCACCCGTTCCGCAGATGCGCCGGGCCACGACCCGTGCCACGAGTAACGGGCCGTGCCACGAGTAACGGCCGCGACCTCTGCACGGCCGATGTCGGGGTTCCCGGCTCCGCGGAACTTGGCGGCCATCGTAAGCTTGCGCCGTGTGGCGAGCCATGGAGCCCGGCCAGGAGGCGTGATGGATCTTCAGGAAGTGCTGACGAGGGTGGCCGAACTCAGCCACGAGGAGTTGCGCATCGTCCGCAAACGGGCTGAGGAGAAGACACCGGCCCGCGATCACGGCCAGGATTTTGATGACATGCGCCGTACCGCGGACCAGCTCGACCACTATGCGCATGTGCTGCGCCGCCTGCATGACAACGAGCTCGGCGAGCACTGGCGCCACGAGAGCCGAAGCGACCGTTCACCTTGATCACGCTGAATCGGCTGCCGGGATTGGCTGACTCAGTTGGTCACTCAGCCCTCGCCCGGAGCGGCCAGCTCGACGCCTTCGGCGTGCCGTCGCCGCCCGAAAGCGAAATATGACAGCGGCCCGACCCCGGCGGAGTTGACGAGTACCGCCGCTATGATCCACATCCGCTTCGACCCGCGGATCTGGCTTGCCGGACGGCGCCTGATGTCGATGAGCACCGCCGTCTTGAGGACGGCTTCCCCGATTGCTGCGGCAATGATCAGCCTGCGTCTGCTTTCGCTGAGGTCACTCCACCGTGTGGCCATGAGATCCTCCGCTTCCGTCCAGCGTGCATGATGGCCTGTACCTTACATCAGAAGGACATAGCGACTCGTTGCCTGCTCAGGGAGGCCAGATCCGCTAGTCGGCCATTTGGCCCCGACCGCGCGGTCGGCCGCGAAGGTATCGATCTGAGCGTCCCCTGTGCCGCGTATCGCAGGGCCCAGTACGATCAGGATGCTCGCGTTCACCACCAGGCTCGCGCCCCGGCACCTGCCAGGCGCCGTGCGCGCAAGGAGAGCTGATGCCGCTCGCTTCGAGTTCCTACTCGTATCCGATATTGGATGCGTTCTGGACGATCTTGATGATCTTCCTTTGGGTGATCTGGTTCTGGATCCTGATCACCATATTGATCGATCTCTTCCGCAGCCATGACCTGTCCGGCTGGGCCAAGGCGCTGTGGTTCATATTTATCTTGATCTTCCCGCTGATCGGGGTCCTGGTGTACCTGATCGCCCGCGGCGGCAAGATGCATGAGCACGCGGCGCGGGAGGCGCAACTTCAGGAGCAGCAGTTCCAGCGGTATGTACAGGAGACCGCGGGCTCGCAGAGTTCGGCGGACCAGCTAGCCAAGCTTGCCGACCTGCGCGACCGGGGCGTCATCACGGCGGAGGAGTTCGAGCGCGAGAAGGCCAAGATCCTCGCCTGAGCAGAATCGCAAGCGGCCTGGCCAGTGGTGCGATCCGGGCAGTGGGATGGCTGACTGATCCTCGATCTTCCGCTTCTGGGACGGGGCGCGTCCTGCTTCTGTGGAGATTTCATGCTGACGCCATGGGGGTTCCCGGCTATCGGGAGGCACTAGCCTCAACGATTCAGGGGCGGGGCGAGGTTAGTTACTGATCGTGTTGTGCCGGTTTTCGGCGGTGGTAGCTGGCTGGCGGGTGGCGGTGCTGCCCGATGTGCTCGGGGGCACCGGCTCCGGCCGCGCCGGGGGCGGCCTCCTTTCCGGGTCGAAGGGGCGGGTGGCTGGTCAGGAGGGTGCGGGCAGGGCGCACAGCCGCTGCCAGCAGGTCGGGAACGCCTCCTTCCCGGGCCAGGTCCGGCTGATCTTCAGCACGCGGGCGCGGGCGTGGCGGACGAGCCGGGCGGGCAGGCTCAGGGGCCGGTAGCGCAGCGTGCCCGGTTCGGCGTCCTGGAGGTCGTCCTGGTCATACAGGCCGGGCAGCCGGCACCAGGCGGACAGGTCGGCGGCGAGGTTGGCGGCCAGCACCCACCCGCAGTTCACCACCCGGTTTTCGGTGGGGAACATCCTTGATCCCGGTGTCGGGGATGGTACGGTGCGGCGCCGGGAGGCCAGCTCCAGCGTCCGCCGCACCGTGGTGTCGCTCGGCTCAGCGCCCAGCACCGGGGCGTGATGGGCCAGCACGGTGATGTCGTTCATGCTGGTGGCGCCGAGCGCGATCGCCGCCGCCATCGATACCAGCGCGATGCCGCGGTCGATCAGCGGGAACTTCCCGGCGCGCGTCAGCGCCGATCCCAGGGCGGCGGTCAGCCCGGCCTGGCCGGCCAGCTTCCGCAAAGCGCCGCCCCGGCGTGCCCGGCCAGGCCCTGGCCCTCGCCGGTTACCGTCAGCCCGTGATCCCACCGCGTATCCTGCATGACGAAGAGCGCTCCTGCCTGGGAAATGACAGGGTGTGGTGACCGGGTACTTCCCCCGAACCGGGGCGCTCTTCGCTGTCAGGCCGGAACCGATCCGGTCATTCCGCAAGGATCTGGCCAGCCAGCTGGCCACGTCTGCCGAACCTGGCCAGCCCGCATGTCACCGCGCACGCCAGGCATCAGGCGTCAAGCTGTCTCAGCGCGGCACGCAGGAATGCGTCGCGGCGCGCGGTCAGGATACGCGCGTCAAGATCGGGCCGGTGGTGGTCGAGCAGCGGCGGCAGGCACTGCGCCATGTCGCCGACCGTGGTCAGCGCGGCGACAACGTCCCAGTACGCGACGTGCTCCGGCGCCCGGCCCGCGGCTTGCCGCCAGCCATCGAGGATCTGGCCGGCGGTGCCGGGCCCGTAGTACAGCGCCGCATCCAGCCGCAGCGTGCCCAGGTCGATGCCCGGCGCCCGCGGCGTCCCAGTCGATCACCCCGGTGATTACGCCTGCGGACCACATCGTGTTGCCCTGCCACAGGTCCCCGTGCACCAGCACCGCCGCGCCGCCGGGCACCGGCAGCTCGCTGACCTGCCGTTCGGCCCTGGCCAGCAGCGGCGTGGTACCAGCTGAGCGGCGCCAGGCGGCAAAGTCCATGTCCGCCAGCGGCCGGGTCCGCCGCGGCAGGTCCGGCCGGGGCGTCAGCGCGACAGCATGAATCGCGGCCGCCGCCGCGCCCAGCTGGCACGCCCGCCCAGCGGGCATCGTCCGGGGCACGGGCAGTCCGCGGTCTCGCGCCAGCGCCAGCGCCGCGACCTGGGTGCGCAGCTGCATCCGGTCCCGGGCACGGGCGGGATCCCCGGTCTTCACCACGGCCCGGTATCCCTTCCCGGCACGCTCCAGCCGCAGCAGCCACGGATTCCCGCCCTCCCGCAGCCCGGCAGCCTGCGTGACCCGCGCGCCCGGCGCCACCGCCTGCGCCGCCCACGCCAGCACATGATCTCCCGGGCCACGCACCAGCCGAGCGTAATACCATGCCCCGCAGCGTGCATCCTCGATCCAGGGCAGTGACGATGGCTCCAGCCGACCGGTCCCCCAAAGCCCGCCAGCCATGGTCACCGCATCCATCGGGTGCGGATAAGACACCAGGCCAACCAGCCATCCAGCAGAAACCCGCAGCTCAAAGCCACAAAGAAACCGTTACCCCCAGTCAGCGGGGTCAATGCTGAATCGCGGAGGCTAGATGCCGCTCGCGGCCGGCATGCCGCTGGAGGATGCTGTCCGGGTGTATCGCCCGGCCTCGTGAGCTGGCGGCCGTGGGTGGAGGATCGCGCCCTGCGGCAGATGCCAGGTCTGCCGCCCGAGGCCTTCGACATGCTGGTCCGGACGCTAGCCCGGATCTGCGATGACCCCTATGACCCGGTTCAGCGCGCCCGTGCCGCCCGTGCCGGGCAGACGCGTCGCCGATCTAGGCTCCCGCGGCCTTCCATCAAGTAATCAGCAGTCTTAGTCCTCAACTTAGCGACTCGGGGCCGACTGCCAGGACGTCGTGAGCGAGCCCGGTGATGCCGTCCGGGAATCCTGGGCGAGGTTTTGGCTGGTGGGCCGCACTGGATTTCAACCAGTGAGCTCTTCCGTGTCAGTTAGGTCCGATCGTTTGACCATGCTCGGCCTCTGGCTGTTCGTGCTGCTCGGGGCATGGGTTCCTGTTGGTCTGCAGAGGCTCGAAAGGCGGTTGTCTTCAAGATCTGCTCCCCACTCGCTCCCGAATCGCACACGGCGCACTCTTCCTTGCGCGGTCAGTGCAGGCCGAGCGGCCATAGGACGGCGCGGATGGGGCCCTTGATGATTACGGCTATATGAGTAGAGTTAAGCCTCATGCAGCGTAACCGCCCCCCGTCGCCACAAGCGATCAACGTCCTACGGGCGTTGGCCGCCGACCCGGCCCGGTGGCGCTATGGCTACGACCTGGCCACCGAAGTGCACCTGAAGTCGGGTTCGCTGTATCCGATCCTGGTCCGCCTGGCCGACCGCGGCCTGCTGGAAACGTTGTGGGAGCCCGGCGTGGGCAGTCGGCCGCCGCGCCACCTGTACCGACTGACCGGCGACGGACGCGACTTTGTGGCGGCGTTGACCGCCGCCCGCGTCGACCGGACCGTCCCGACCACGCACAACCGTTGGAGTGAGGCGTAATGCTCGGTGGCCTGTTCTTCGTCCCCATGGTGGGCTTGCTGGGCATTCTCATCGCGTGGTACCGGCGCGATCCGCGCAGGTTCCTGGACGGCCCGGCGGAGGACGCGCCGTTGCGCCTGATGCGCTGGGCGATCGGCCTGCTGGCCCCGCAGCGGGCCGAGTGGGGCCAGGCGATGCTCGGCGAACTCGGCCACATCGAGGGCCGGATCCGGCGGATGCGCTTCGCGCTCGGCTGCGTCGGCGCCGCCCTCGTGCTGCCCCCGTGGGGATGGGCCGCGACCGGCGTCTGGGCGATGATCGTGCTCGCGGCCGGTGCCGTCGGCCTGTACGCCGGAATGGCGGTCCACTACGGTCTCGGCGGCGGCGACTGGATCGCGGTGTCGATCCTGACGGTCTTCGTGCTCGGTGTCCTGCTCGGTGCCAGTGCTCTCGTACGCCGGCCCGGCGTCGCACTTCCCGGCCTGCTCGGCGGCTTGTTCATCGCGGTGATCTTCCTGACCGTGTCCGGGTTCACCTTCCTCGACCAGATCTTGCCGAACACGGTGGGCTGGCACCGGCTGGTGCAGGTGATCGCGGTGCCGTTCCTCGTGGGCGCCGTCGGCACCCTGTGGAGCCGTGACCCGATCGTCGGCAAGCGCATCGCCCGGCTCGCCGCCATCGCCAGCAGCCTCGGCTTGTTCGTCTACACCACCATCGCGGTCGCCGTGATCGGCGGCGGCGGCCCGCCCGACGCAGGACGGTGGCTTCACCCTGCGGGGCACCATCAGTGACCGGATCGGCAACAACCTGTTCCTGCTGGGCTTCACCATCTTGGTCTTCGCCACCATCGGATGGGGCGGCGCCGCCGCGGCCGGGCGGCTTCTTCGCCGCACCCCGACCGCCACCGGCCCGGTGACCTCGAACCCCGTACCCCCGCAGGAGGCGTAACCCCGATGACGACACCGAACAACGAGACGGACCCGGGGATACGCGTACCGCGTGGGCGCCGAGCCGTGCGCATCGTGGTGATGTGCGTCGTGGTGGCCGCGATACTGTTCCTCGCCGCCATCAGCTGGACCCATGGATAGCGGCGCGCGGTCAGGACAGCGTGGCGAGGCACAGCGTTTGGACAACTATGCCGACTGAGGTCGAACGGATTCGAACCTCCTGGACGGACCGTGCCGCATATCTTTCGAAGGTGCGTGTTTCCCGTCGCGCAGGCCTAGCCCTACCGGGCCTGCTCCACCTGGTCCACGTGGAGCGCCCCACTGGACCTACGACCTGGACCAGGTGGGCCAGGTCTGGTCGCCTTTGGTGTGCGGTGGGTGGCCTCGGCGAGGTGCCCGCATCCCCGAGCAGCCCGGGTCGTGGGGCCGGAGGCCCTGCCCGCCGGAGGCATGCACCGTGCCGTCCGCTGCCGCCGACACAGTAGATCGTCATGACGTTCGGATACGCCGATGCCCAGCGCCCGCCTTGCCGGCAGGCCACTGGGCATGCCCGGCCACAGACCATGCT
>CAWDEB010000002.1:0-37546 GCA_963801155.1 uncultured Actinomycetes bacterium | reverse complement strand
GGGGCACGTAGGTACCGCGGCGGATGCCTTAATGGCTGGTGACCCCGGTCGAGGGGAACCAGGACCGCGCCCGTTGGGGCAAGCTTGTCCTGTGGCAAACCCAGGCAGCACGCTGATCACGCGGATCGGTGAACTGGTCACCAATGATGGCGGCGGCTGGGCTGCGGCCACGGACGCGGCGCTGATCATCGAGGACGGCACGGTGGCCTGGACCGGCCCGGAGGCCCGGGCGCCCGCCGCGGATTCCGCGGTGGACGCGGGCGGCCGGGCCGTGCTGCCCGGATTCGTCGACTCCCACGCTCACCTGGTCTTCGCCGGGGAACGCAGCGCCGAGTTCGCGGCCCGGATGGCGGGCCGCCCGTACCAGGCGGGCGGCATCCTCACCACGGTGGCGGCCACCCGGGCCGCGTCCGGCACCACGCTGCGCGCGAACCTGCGGCGGCTGGCGGCCGAGATGCTCGGGCAGGGGACGACCACGTTCGAGTGCAAGTCCGGCTACGGGCTCACCGTCGCCGACGAGGCGCGCGGGCTCGCGCTCGCCGCCGAGGTAACGCCCGAGGTCACCTACCTCGGCGCGCACGTGGTGCCGCCCGAGTTCGCCGGCGACGTGGCCGGCTACGTGGACCTGGTCCGCGGCCCGATGCTCGACGCGTGCGCCCCGCACGCCCGGTGGATCGACGTGTTCTGCGAGGAAGGGGCGTTCGGCGCGGACGAGGCCGCCGCCGTGCTCGCCGCGGGCCGGGCCCGGGGGCTCGGTACCCGCGTCCACGCCAACCAGCTCGGGCCGGGACCCGGGGTGCGGGTGGCGGCCGAGGCCGGCGCGGCCTCCGCGGACCACTGCACCTACCTGACCGAGGCCGACCTGGACACGATCGTGTCCGCCCCGCTGGTGGCGACGCTGCTGCCCGGAGCGGAGTTCGGCACCAGGCACCCGTACCCGGACGCGCGGCGGCTGCTGGACGCGGGCGCCACGGTGGCGCTGGCCACCGACTGCAACCCGGGTTCCTCGTTCACGTCCAGCATGGCCTTCTGCATCGCGCTGGCCGTCCGCGACATGCGGATGACGACCCAGGAGGCGGTCTGGGCCGCCACGGCCGGCGGGGCGCGGGCGCTGCGCCGGCCCGACGTCGGCCATCTCGGCGTCGGCGCGCGGGCCGACCTGATCCTGCTGGACGCCCCGTCGCACGCCTACCTGGCCTACCGCCCCGGCGTCCCGCTCATCGCCGCGGTCTGGCAGGCCTGCCGCCTGGCCGCGGGAGCGCTTAGGGTGGGATTGCGGGAAATCTTACGGTTTGCGGGACTTACGGCCCACGCCGCCCCACAGACCCGTAGGCCTGGCCGCCTCGAGATCGGAGTCCGGCCGCCAGTCGGAGACCCGGACCAGGCCGGGCTCGACCAGGTCGAGCCCGTCGAACAGGCGGGTCACGCCGGCATGGTCGCGCAGCGTCGCCTTCTCCGCCACCGACCGGTTGAGCCGCCGGACCATCTCGCTTTGCTGTTCGGCGTCGATGTCGCTGGCCGCGTGCGAGAGCGCCACGTAACTGCCGGGCACGCACGCGGCCGTCAGCCGGCTGATGATCGCGCTGGCTTCGGCGTCGTCGCCGACGAAGTGCATGACCGCGATCAGCATGACCGCGACCGGTTGGCCGAAGTCCAGCGTGCCCGCCGCCGCGGCTATGATCGCGTCCGGGTCGCGCAGGTCCGCGTCGAGGTAGGCGCACGCGCCCTGCGGGTTGCTCTTCAGCAGCGCCTGGGCGTGGGACAGCACCACCGGGTCGTTGTCGACGTAGACGATCCGGCTCTCCGGCGCGATCCGCTGCGCGACCTCGTGGGTGTTGCTGGCGGTCGGGATGCCGGTGCCGATGTCCAGGAACTGCCGGATTCCGGCCTCCCCGGCCAGGAAGCGGACCGTGCGGGCCAGGAACGCGCGGTTGGCGCGCACGGAGAACACCAGGTTCGGGTATGCCTGCAGGGTCTGCCCGCCGAGTTCCCGGTCGGCGGCGAAGTTGTCCTTGCCGCCCAGCCAGTAGTCGTAGACCCGGGCGATGTGCGGGACGCTGGTGTCGAAGTCGGGCATCAGGCTCCTAAAGGCTCAGGCTAGAGCCTAGGGGGTAGATAGCGGCGGCGGAACCGGATAAGCGGCTCACCCGCATCCGAAACGTAGGGGACGCCTATGACTCGTGCGATGACGAGCAAGTGATCCCCGGCCGGGAGAACCTGCTCGGCTGAGCACTCCAGCGCCGCGAGCCCGCCCTCGGCGATCAGCGCGCCGGACGCCGGGCCCCGCCGGTGCGGCACGTCGCCGAGCATCAGCCGCGCCCCGGGCCGGCCCGCCGCCGCGAACCGCCCGGACAGCACCCGCTGGGCCGCCGTGAGCAGGACTACGGCGAAGCCCGTGACCGGCTCCTCGGCCCGGCAGAACAGCTCGGCCGGATACGACCCGGCCATCAGCGACACCACGACCAGCGGCGGGTCCTCCGACACGGGGCAGAACGCGCTGACCGTCGCCCCGACGTCGTCGCGCCCGTCCGCCACCGTCACCAGCGTGACCCCGGCCGTCCACGAGTTCAGCGCCCCGGCCACATCCGCCGCCTGGGGCCGTCGAGCCACGGACCGTTCGGTCAATTGATGATCCAGGTGCCCGGCAGTATCAGCGGTCCGTACGGCGGGAGGCCGGCGCGGGCCGCCAGCCGCCAGGCCGGGCCCCAGCCCCCGTACGCAGAGCCGTCGGCGAACCCGAAACCCAGTCCAGCGCGGCGGCCGCCGCGGGACGGGCCTCACTGGACTCCGGCGGCCGCAGCTGGTCCAGCGGAGTCAGCCGGGGCCAGATGCGCAGCGGCGCGTCGGCCGGCAGGCCCGCCCGGCGCCGGGCGATCTCGGCCGCGGCCGCCATCCCGCCCAGCTCGTCGACCAGCCCGTTCGCGGCGGCGTCGGCTCCGGTCCAGACCCGCCCCCGGGCCAGCTCACCCATCCGCTCCACCGGCATCCGGCGGCCCTCGGCCGCCTTCGAGATGAATTCCTGGTAGACCACGTTCCAGCCAGGCGTTGATCCGGTCCCACTCGTCCTCGGTGAACGGGTGCGTGGGGGCGAACATCCGCGCCCGGGCGCCCTCGGCCACCGAATCGGTGGTGATGCCGGCCCGGCCCAGGGCCTCCTCGAACACGGGCTTGCCGATGATCACGCCGATCGACCCGGTGATCGTGCCCGGCTGGGCCACGATGACGTCGGCCGCCATCGAGATGTAGTACCCGCCGGAGGCGGCCACGTCGCTCATCGACACCACGACCGGCTTGCCGGCCGCGCGGATCCTGACCACCTCGCGCCAGATCGTGTCGGACGCCACGGCCGAACCTCCCGGGCTGTTGACCCGCAGCAGCACGGCCCGGACCCGCTCGTCCGACCGCGCCGACCGCAGCGCGGCGGCCACCGTGTCCGAGCCCATGGCGCCCCCGCCCACCGGGCCCCGGCTGCTGCGCCCCTGCCGGATCGGGCCGGAGGCGTAGACCACCGCGACGAAGCGCTCGCGCGGGTTGGGCATACGGCGCGCCCGCTGCGCCAGCGCGTGGACTTTCTGGTAGCGGCCGACGTACTGCAGGATCGCGCCCCGGCCGGCCGCCTTGCGGACGGCCTTGTAGACCTCGTCCCGGTAGCCGAGCTCGTCGACCAGGCCCTCGGCCAGCGCGTCGGCGGCCAGGAACGGGCCCCGGTCGAGCAGCGCGCGGGCGTCCTCGATCGTCTTGCCGCGGCGTTCGGCGATGGCCGCGCTGATCTGCTCCACGACCGAGACGGCCAGGCGCTCGGCGGCCTCGCGGGCGGGCCCGGTGAAGCCGCGTTCGGTCAGGTTGTCGGCGGCCGTCTTGTACTCATACCGTTTGGCGCTCTGGAAGCCGATGCCGACCTTGGCCAGCGCGTCGTGCAGGAACAGTTGCTCGACGGCCACGCCGGTGAGCCCCAGGGCGCCGGACGGCTGGAGGTAGATCCGGTCGAACGCGGTGGCCAGATAGTAGGGCAGGTTCCCGTGGGTGAACTCACCGAACGATTCGGCCCAGGCCACGGTCAGCTTGCCCGATTCGCGGAAGGAGGCCACCGCCTCGCGTATCTCCTGGATCCGGGCCAGGCCGATCCGCCCGCCGCCGACCTTGGCCACCAGCGCGCGGACCCGGTTGTCGTGGCGGGCCCGGCGCAGGCCGTCGAGGATGTCGGGCAGCCGGATCTTGCGAAGGGACATCACCGCGGACAGCGGATCCGTGACCGGGCCCTCGGGAATGCCCTCGGTGAGATCGAGCTCGAGGATCAGGGGTGCCGTCTGGCGCTGCCGTAGCCTGGAGATCTCGGCGACCGGCCTGAAGCCGGCGAAGCCTCGGGGCGCGGGGGGGTCGTCCCCCCCCGAGAGGGGCTCGGGGGGATGGATCCCTTCGGGGAGAATAGAGCCAGCAGGGTATTTCGCGTCTGCCATGCGGTCAGCTTACGGTGCGAGAGGAGAACGGGATCGGCCAGCATCCGGCCACGATCATCGTGGATGTCGCCAACGTGATGGGGTCGCGCCCCGACGGCTGGTGGCGGGACCGGGCCGCGGCGGCGGCCCGGCTGCACGCCGAAATCACCGCGCTAGCGGCGGAAGGCACCGCGCTAGCGGCGGAAGGCTTCGCCGGCGGGACCGGCCCGCCGCAGTTCGTCATGGTGCTGGAGGGAGCCGCCCGCGCGGCGGCGGCCCAGATCGGCCCGGCGGACCGGGTGCGGGTGGTGCAGGCGGACGGCTCGGGCGACGACGCGATCGTGGCCCTGGTGCGCGAGCTGCCCGGCCGGCGCTTCGTGGTGACCGCCGACCGTGAGCTGCGGAGGCGATGCGAGGCGGCCGGCGCGACGGTCCTCGGGCCGGGCTGGCTGCTGGGCCTGCTGCGCCGGGGGGATCGGCCGTAATCGGGCCGCCCGGCCCGTTCAACCGGGCGGCCCCACTTTCCCTCTCGCGCCCGGCGCACTGGACGCCGGAGGAGCATCGTAGCAGGCAGCGGCCACCTTCCGCCCGGCTTACCGGAAGGCATGAGGTTTGGAAATTGTTGTGAGGACCGGCTTTACTAGCAGCTGAGACTATCCGCTGACGACGAGACGGAAGATGCCCGTGGTTGTGCTACTCTTTGTGCTGATTGTCCTGTTTGTCGGTTTGCTGTTCGCCGCCGATCGCGCGGTGAAGTGGGCCAGGCAGGCCCGGCGCCTGCGCGAGGCCGACCGGCGGCTCACCGCCGCGGCGGCGCGGGCCGAGGCGCAGCACAGGCAGCGAAGAGCAGCGGCCGAGGCCAGCACGGCGCTCACCTCCGTGATGCCCGCCATCCAAGACCACGCCCCCCGCCACGTGGACTAGCGCACAGCCCGTCGCCGGAGCGGGCCGATGGTGCTGGACCCATTGAAAGTTGTTGTGCTGGCGCCGGCGGTCGCGGTGCTCGGGAAGCCGACCGCCCGCGGCCGCACGGCACGGTAGGCCTGCCGCGCATCGACTCCGGCGTGCTGGCCGAGGCCGTCATCGTGCCGGTGACGTAAAAGTGCCGGCCAGCTCCCGCGATCGGAGCTGGCCGGCACTTATGGCTGAACGGACCGCTACTCGGTCCACCAGTCCTCTTCGTCTTCCCTGCCGTTGGGCCCCTGCTTGCCGTTGGCCTGGGCCGGGGCACCGTTGGCCGCGACGGGCCGCTGCGCCTGCGTGGGCGCCGCGGACACCGTGGGCTGCTGAACCGGCTGAACCGTGGTCGGCGCGGCCTGGCTGGCCCCATTGCGCGGGGCGCCAGCGGCCGGGTCGGCGGCGATGGCCGGTTTGGCCTGCGCCGCCGCCATGGCCGGGTCCGTCCCGGGCAGCTGCCCGCCGAGCAGCTGGCGCACCTGCGCCAGGTGGCTCGCGATGGAGTCCTTCTGCCTGGTGAGCTCGTCGACCTCGCGCTGGGCCGCGGCGCGGCGGCGCTCGGAGTCGGCCTTGACCTCGGCGAGCAGCTGCTCGGCCTGGGACTTGGCCTGGCTGACGATCTGGTCGGCGTTCTTCTTGGCGTTGCTGACCAGCTGCCGGGCGTGCTGGTCGGCGTCGCGGCGGGTCTGGTCGGCCTGGGCGGAAGCCTTCGCTGCCCGCTGCTCGGCCGTGGACGCGCGCTGCTCGGCCTCGGAGACCAGCTTCTGCGTGGCCGACTGGGCGGCGGCGAGGCGCTCGGCCTCCTGGCGCTCGGCCTCTTCCCGGCGCGCCGCAAGCTGGATCTCGAACTCGGCCTCGGACTGGGCCCGCTGGGCCTCGCTCTCCTCCAGGATCCGCTGCGCCTGGCTGCGCATCTCGTCGGCCTGCCGCTTGGAGGTGGTGAGGATCTCGTCACGCTCGCGCTTGGCGGTGGCCTTCAGCTGGGCGACCTCGCGCTCGGTGCTCGTCCGCAGCTTGGCGATGTCGCGCTCGGCCGCGGCCCGCTTCTCCGCCACCTCGTGGTCGGCCGTGGCGCGGAGCTTGGCGGCCTCGCGCTCGGTGGTGTTGGTCAGCTCGTCGGCCTCACGTCGGGCGGTGGTCCTGATCGAGTCCGCCTCACGCTCGGCCGCGCCGCGCAGGTCGTCGGTCTCGCGCTTGGCGTTCGCCCGCAACTCGGCGGCCTCGTTCTCGGCGCCGGCCCGCAGCTCCGCCGCGTCGACCTTGGCCGCGGCCTTGATCTCGTTCGCCTCCGACCTCGCCGCCTGGACCAGCTCAGTGGCCTGCTCCTCGGCGAGCCGGAGCAACTGCTCGATGCGGGCGCCGAGGCCGGAATAGGTCGGGCGTTCCTGCTCCTGGATCTGGCGGTGGGCTTCGGACAGCTCCCGCTTCAAAGCCGTGGTCTGTTCGCGGTGCGTGCGCACTTCGGCCTCGACCTGCCGAATGTGCTCGTCAACCTGGTGGCGGTCATAGCCCCGCATCACGGTCGCGAACTCACGCGGCGGGGCCTCTTCGAAGAAGTTGGTCAGCTGGGCGTCAATGTCCGATTGCATGTGGCCTAATCCTGGCTCGACGTATAAGCGATTGGGGGGATTTTCCGGCGGGTGTCTGCGTGCGGGTACGACTCTCGGCCGGTGACAGGCACACTACTCTTCCTTGGGTGGGTTGGCGTGTCCTTCGGAGTTCCCTATCCTATGCGTCCTGGTAAATCCTCTTAATGTCCCGATGGGCGTTCGTGCACCGGCGCAGCGGGGGCTGACGCTAGGTCGCCTGGACCAGCTCGGTCAGCACGCCGCCCAGGTCAGCCGGGTGCAGGAAGGCGATGGACGCGCCCATGGACCCGTGCCGCGGCCGCTCGTCGACGAGCCGCACGCCGGTGCCGGCCACCGCGGCCAGCGCCTGCGTGACGTCGCTTACGCCGTAGCCGACATGGTGCAGGCCCTCGCCGCGCCGTGCGAGGAACTTGCCCACCGGGGTGTCGGCCGCCAGCGGCTCGAGCAGCTGGACGTAGCCTACGCCGAGCTCGCCCACGCCGGCGCGCCCCGCGCCGACCTGCATCATGGCCTCCCGCACCCCCTGCTCGGAGTTCACCTCGAGGCTCACTACCTCGAGCCCGAACGTCGCCTGGTACAGCCCGATCGCGGCGTCCAGGTCGCGGCAGGCGATGCCGACGTGATCGATACGGGTCAGCAGCGGTAGCACGATCATTGGCTCCCAAATCCGGTGGGTATCGTTACAGGCATGAGCGAACCACGTCAGCCGGTCATTGTCGGCGGCGCGAGGACACCGGTAGGCCGCCTGCTGGGGTCCCTTGCTAGCAAGTCTGCCACCGAACTCGGCGGCATCGCGATCGCCGGGGCCCTGGACCGGGCCGGGATCGGCCCGGAGCAGGTCCAGTACGTGATCATGGGCCACGTGCTGCAGGCCGGCGCCGGGCAGATCACCGCCCGGCAGGCCGCCGTCGCGGCGGGCATCGGCATGGACGTCCCGGCGGTGGCCGTCAACAAGGTCTGCCTGTCCGGCCTGGACGCCATCGCGCTCGCGTCGCAGCTGATCAGGCTCGGCGAGTACGACGTGATCGTGGCCGGCGGCATGGAGTCCATGACGCGGGCGCCGCACCTGCTGCTCGGGTCGCGCTCCGGCTACAAATACGGCCCGGTGCGGCTCGAGGACTCGATGGCCCTCGACGGCCTGACCGACGCGTTCGACCACCTGTCCATGGGCGAGTCCACCGATCGGACGGTGCGCCAGCTCGGCCTCACCCGCGAAGAGCAGGACGCGTTCGCCGCCGCCTCCCACCAGCGCGCGGCGGCCGCGGCCAAGAACGGCCTGTTCGCCGCGGAGATCGTCCCGGTTCCGGTCCGTGACAGGACCGAGCAGGTCAACGTGACCGAGGACGAGGGCATCCGCGCCGGCACCACGACGGAGGTGCTGGCCAGGCTCAAGCCCGCGTTCGGCCAGGACGGCATGATCACGCCCGGCACCGCGTCGCAGATCTCCGACGGCGCCGCCGCCGTGGTGGTGATGTCGGC
Organism: uncultured Actinomycetes bacterium; assembly: GCA_963801155.1. GTDB lineage: Bacteria > Actinomycetota > Actinomycetes > Streptosporangiales > Streptosporangiaceae > Palsa-504. The sequence continues at coordinate 29,085 of CAWDEB010000002.1, read as the reverse complement.
CGAGGCGGCGGACCGCGCCGGCTGCGCCGTGCTGGCCGAGATCGGCGCGCACGGCAACGTGGCCGGCCCGGACAACTCGCTGCCCTCCCAGCCCTCCAACGCCATCAGGCAGGCCCTGGCCAAGGCCGGCCGCGGTACCGAAGACCTGGACCTGATCGAGATCAACGAGGCGTTCGCGGCGGTCGCCATCCAGTCCATCCGCGACCTCGGCGTGAGCCGCGACATCGTGAACGTCAACGGCGGCGCGATCGCGCTCGGTCACCCGCTCGGCGCCTCGGGCGCCCGGATCGCGCTGCACCTGTGCTACGAGCTGCACCGCCGCGGCGGCGGGCTCGGTGCCGCCGGGCTGTGCGGCGGCGGGGGCCAGGGCGAGGCACTGCTGCTGCGCGTCAACGGCTGACCTGCCCGTGGCCGAGGACATCGCCTCTCAGCTTGACCGGGCCCGAGCCGGGGACGCCCGCGTCCTGGGCCGGCTGCTCTCGCTGGTGGAGGACGGGTCACCGCTGGTCCGTTCGGTCATAAAGGATCTCTTGCCGTGGACCGGCGGCGCGCGGATCATCGGCCTGACCGGTGCGCCGGGGGTAGGGAAGTCCACCATGACCGGAGCGCTGGTCGGCGCGTTCCGCTCGGCGGGCCACCGCGTCGGGGTGCTGGCCATCGACCCAACCTCGCCGTTCACCGGCGGCGCGCTGCTGGGCGACCGGATTCGGATGCAGGATCACGCCACCGACGAGTCGGTGTTCATCAGGTCGATGGCGAACCGCGGCCACCTCGGCGGGATCGCCGCGGCCACCCCGCAGGCGATCCGCGTGCTCGACGCGGCCGGCTTCGACCCGATCGTCGTCGAGACGGTCGGCGTGGGGCAGGACGAGATAGAGATCGCCTCGATGGCCGATTCCGTGGTGGTCCTGCTCGCGCCGGGAATGGGGGACGCGATCCAGACGGCCAAGGCCGGCATCCTGGAGATCGCCGACCTGTTCGCGGTGAACAAGGCCGACCGGCCGGACGCCCACCAGGTGGTCAGGGACCTGCGTAACATGATCGCGCTCGCCGGGCGGCCCGCAGACGGCGCCAAGCACTGGAAGCCGCCCATCGTTTCCACGGTCGCGGTGAACGGCCCGGGGGACGAGGGGATCAGCGAGCTGGTGACCAAGCTCGACGCGCACTGGAAGTGGCTCATCTCGACCGGCGAGCTTGAGGGTCGGCGGCGGGCCAGGGCACGCGACGAGATCACGGTGCTCGCCGTCGCGAGGCTGTACGCCAGGCTGCACCTAGGCGGCATCGACGCGCTGGCCGGCCAGGTCGCCGACGGCACGCTCGACCCCTTTACCGCTGCTGAGATGCTGCTCGAAGACATATCGTTAGCCCGTGGGTAAGCCGCTTGAGCTGCCGTTCGATCCCATCGACCGGGCGGCCCGGATCTGGGAGGCCAGGTTCGGCCCGTCGCCGTCGATGGCTGCCGTCACCTCGATCATGCGCGCCCAGCAGATCCTGCTCGGCGAGCTCGACGCGCTGCTGCGGCCGTATGAGCTGACGTTCGCCCGTTATGAAGCCCTGGTGCTGCTCACCTTCACCCGCCGCGGCGCCCTGCCGCTGCGGGTGATCGGCGAGCGCCTGATGGTGCACCCCACCAGCGTCACGAACATCATCAGCCGGCTGGAGCGCCAGTACCTGGTGGAGCGCCGCCCGAACCCGGCCGACGGCCGGGGTCGGCTGGCCGAGATCACCGCCGAGGGCCGCGCGGTGGTGGAGCGCGCCACCCGGGACCTGATGGCGGCGGAGTTCGGGCTCGGCGGGTACGAACCGGGTCAGCTGAAGGAGATCTTCGACCTGCTCCGCGGCCTGAGGCTGACCAACGGCGACTTTCTCCCCGAGAAATTCGAGGAGATGTTAGGAGACCCGCGACGGCGTCCAGCTCTTCCCGCCGTCGAAGGTGAACCAGACCGTGTCGGCCGCGGGGTCCGCGGGCAGCGCGACGCCCTGGCTGTCGGTCGTCATGCCCACGTAGCCGAACCCGGCGGCCGGCGGCGGCCCCTCCAGCGCCGCCGCCTGCCAGGCCCCGCTCCCGGCCGGCGCCACGTCGATACCCTGACTGGTGGCCAGGACCTCCGTGCCCGCCGGTGTGGCGGCCACCGAGGTGGCCAGGCCCAGGGCGGGTGCGGCGGCGGCATTCTGCCAGACGGTCCCGCCGTCGGCCGACGTGAAGACCCGCTTGGCCTGCTGGGTCCCCGGGGCGCTGGACGACGCGCAGGCCAGGACGAGGTTCGCCGCGTTCGCGGCGGCGAGCAGCGCGCCGGTCGGCTGGCCGTCCGCCAGCGGCGTCCCGACCGGGCACGGGATCTGCTTGACCGCCTGCCAGGGCGCGCTGCCGTCCACCGGCCCGGCGTAGAGCATGCCGTCCGGCGCGAGCAGGTAGCCGCGGGTCCCGGTGAGCACGAGCGAGGCGGCCGCCCCGGTCAGCCCGGACGTCGCGGGGCCCACCGGGGTCCAGGCGTCGGCCGCGGCGGGGGAGGAGTACAGCGTGTAGCCGGTGCACTGGGCCGCAAACGCCGCCCCGGTCCCGGTGCAGGAGGCGAACAGCGCGAACGCGCGGTTCCCCACGGTCTCCAGGCCGGTGACCCGCAGGCCGTTCGTGACCACCTGGGTCCAGGTGTGGCCACCGTCGTGCGTCGCGAACAGCCCGGGCCCGAACGCCCATCCGTCGGACAGGTTGAGGAACCGGACCTGGCTGACCCCGGTGGCCCCGTCGGCCGGGCCGGTGACCGGAGCGGGCACCCCGGTCCAGGTCTTCCCGGCGTCGTCGGTCCGCGCGATCGAGGTGCAGTACTGCGTGGCGCAGTGCCCGGGCGTGCCCGGCCTGGCCGATCACCCAGCCGGTGTCGGTGCCGATGAAGGTGACCGAGGTGGGCTGGAAGCTGGCCGGCACGGGCGCCGCGGCCGAGGGGTAGACGGGCACCGCCGATGACGACGAGGTGCTGGCCCCCGCGCTGGGCGCCGGCGTCGTCGGGTTCCGGTTCGCGCCGACGCCGGTGGCGGTGGCCGGGTTCAGCACCGGCAGGTTGACCACCTGCGGGACGGTCACCGCGGCGGCCACGATCACCGCCGCCGCGCCCGCGGTGACGGCCAGCCTGCGGTGCTTGCGCCGCCGGGCCCGCCGCTTGATCAGGTCGAAGGTGCCCGGCGGCGGGGGCAGCGGCTCGATCCGCCCGTCCAGCCAGGAATCGAGGTCGTCGCGCCGGTCAGGCATCGCGTTCCTCCAGCGCGGTCTTCAGCCTGGCCCGCGCCGCGAACAGGTCGGCCTTGATCGTGCCCTCGGGCCGGTGCAGCAGCGCGGCGACCTCCCGGATCGGGAAGCCGGCGTAGTAGTGCAGCAGGAACGGGTCGCGCAGCCGCGGCGGCAGCGACTGGAGAAGGTCCCGCACGTCCACGTCCTGAGCCGGGTTGGCCACGGGGTCCAGCGCCTCGGCCGCGGTGATGCTGCGGAGGGCCCGCCGCTCGCGTTCGGCCTTGCGCCAGTGGTCACGTACCAGATTGGTTGCGATCATATAAAGGTAGCTTTGCGGGCTCTCCACCCGGGTCCAGCGGGACAGCAGCCGGACGAACGCCTCGGACGCGATCTCGTGCGCGGTCTCGTCGTCGCCGACCAGGCGCCGCACCCATCCGGCCAGCTTGGGGTAGGTGCTCCTGAACAACTCCTCGGCGGCGTCGGTGTCGACATCGGAAGCCGTGCCCACCGGATCTCCCTCGGTGAGGCACCCCGCACGAAAGGCGCCCGGCATGAGGATCATGCCGGGTCCGGTCGGGGCGCCGTCCAGAACGCCCGTGTGATACGGCAACATCTACCACATTTCCGCCCCGGCGAAGCGGATCGCCGGCTGCCGCCGCAGCCTCCACGTTTCCCGGTGTCCGGCCCGGGCGCGCCCCCGTGACGTCCGGGCCACCGCTGCACGCAAAGGCTGTCCCCTGCCTTGCGCTCTAAAGAGACGGTGCAGATGTCTCTGCGGTTGCAAAGAATCTTTTCTTTTTTTCTGAACGGAGCGTGGCAGGTGTTTCCCCGCTCGCTCTATCTCCCCGCTCGCCTCCGGCCGCCCTGGGAGGCGCCTCCTTCCCTCGTCGCTCGTTCCTCGCTCCTGGGGTGGGTCCGTGGGGACAAACAGAGTCCAGTCGGCGCCGGCGGCCTTTGGCTCGCGGGAGGGCGCCCGTGCTCGGTTACACTGAAGATAGTAGGACGTCCTACTATCTATGCACAGCGAGGAATCCATGGGTGATCCGGACGCGGCCCGCGGCCGCTGGCAGGAGCGGTTTGACCAGGCGGCCAAGCGGGACGCGGACTTCACCACGCTGTCCGGGCTCGAGGTCGGTCCGGTCTACGGGCCGCCGCCCGGCGCGGTGGTGCCGGACCTGGAGCGGATCGGCTGGCCGGGGGAGTTCCCGTTCACCCGGGGCATCCACGCCACCGGCTACCGCGGCAAGCCGTGGACGATCCGCCAGTTCTCCGGCTTCGGCAACGCCCGGCAGACCAACGAGCGGTACAAGATGCTGCTGCGCGCCGGCGGCGCCGGGCTCTCGGTGGCCTTCGACATGCCGACGCTGATGGGCCGCGACTCCGACGACCCGTGCTCGCTGGGCGAAGTGGGGCACTGCGGGGTGGCGATCGACTCGGCCGCCGACATGGACGTCCTGTTCGAGGGCATCCCGCTGGCCGACACCACCACCTCGATGACGATCAGCGGGCCGGCCGTTCCCGTCTTCTGCATGTACCTGGCCGCGGCCGAACGCCAGGGCGCCGACCTGCGCCGCCTGGACGGGACCCTGCAGACCGACATCTTCAAGGAGTACATCGCGCAGAAGGAGTGGCTGTTCCCGCCGCGCCCGCACCTGCGCCTCATCGGCGACCTCATGCAGTACTGCGGCGCGAACATCCCCCGGTACAAGCCGCTGTCGGTGTCCGGCTACCACATCAGGGAGGCGGGCTCGACCGCCGCGCAGGAACTCGCCTTCACCCTCGCCGACGGGTTCGGGTACGTGGAACTCGGCCTTTCCCGCGGCCTGGACATCGAGCAGTTCGCGCCGGGCCTGTCGTTCTTCTTCGACGCGCACATCGACTTCTTCGAGGAGATCGCGAAGTTCCGCGCCGCCCGGCGGATCTGGGCCCGGTGGCTGCGCGACGTCTACCACGCCAGCACCGAGCGGGCCCAGTGGCTGCGCTTCCACACCCAGACCGCCGGGGTATCGCTCACCGCCCAGCAGCCGGACAACAACATCGTCCGCACCGCCGTCGAGGCCCTCGCGGCCATCCTCGGCGGGACCAACTCGCTGCACACCAACGCCCTGGACGAGGTGCTCGCGCTCCCCGGCGAGGCGGCCGCGGAGACCGCGCTGCGCACCCAGCAGGTCATCATGGAGGAGACCGGCGTGGTGAACGTGGCCGACCCGCTCGGCGGCTCGTGGTACGTCGAGGCGCTCACCGACGAACTGGAGGCCGAGGCGGAGGCGATTTTCGCCCGTATCCGCGAGATGGGCCCCGACGGCTCGATGACCGGCGGGATCCTGCACGGCATCGAGACGGGCTGGTTCACCGGCGAGATCGCCGAGGCCGCGTTCGCCTACCAGCAGAAGCTGGAGAAGGGCGAGAAGAAGATCGTCGGCGTGAACTGCCACACCCAGACCGTCGCCGCCCCGCTGGAGATCATGCGGATCAGCCCCGAGGTGGAACGCGAGCAGGTGGCGCTGCTCGGCCGCCGCCGCGCCCAGCGCGACCAGCACGCGGTCGACGCGGCCCTGTCGGCCCTGGTCGCGGCCGCCCGCACCGACGAGAACCTGGTGCCGCCCATGCTGGACGCCGCCCGCGCCGAGGCCACCCTGGGCGAGATCTGCGACGCCCTCCGCGCCGAATGGGGCGCCTACACCGAGGCCGCCGCCTTCTGACCGGGCCCGCCTAACGAGGAGCGGCCACCGGGAGCCCGGCGTCGGCGGCCGCGGCGAGCAGGCGCTCGTCGTAGGCCACGAACGCGGTCAGGTCCCGCTTCAGCGCGAGCGCGGAGGCGAGGTGGATGGCGTGCGCCGTGCCCAGGGCCTGCGGCGGCAGCGTGGCCGAGTTGTCGAGCACGTCGGCGGTCAGCGCGACCCGGGCGATGCGCTTGAGCACGCGGTAGCTGCGCGGCAGCGCGCCGGGCTCGGCGTGCCAGACCGCCCGCGGCACCTCGGCCCGGTGCAGCGCGCTGGAGACCAGCGGCTGGCCGGACCGCTCGGCCAGCCACCGGGCCAGCGCGGCCGACTCGGGTTCGGTCAGCGCCAGCTTGACCAGTGCGGAGGAGTCGAGGTAGATCACCCGCCCGCCGCCTCCCGCCGCGCCTGGGCGAGGATCTCGCTGGCGGCCGGCTGGCCGGCCGGCGGTGCCGGGTACGGGTCGAGGTCGCCGACGCCGCCGTCTTCCTCGGCCGGCTCGATGATCCCGGCCGCGATCAGGCGTTCCAGTGGGCTGCCCGGCTCCCTGACCGGCACGAGCTGGGCCACCAGCCGCCCCCGGTTCGTGATGTCCACCGTGTACCCCTTCTCCGCGAGATCGACGTAGACGCTGGCGTGCTGGCGCAGTTCCCGGATCCCGATACGCGTCCTGGCGGAGGTCCGCGTGGCCGCCTCGGCCCGCGGGGCAGGCCGTCCGGGCTCCCGGCTCCGGGCCGCGCGGCCCGGCGGCTGCGAGTGCGCGCGGCGAGCTGGCCGCGAATCCGGAGTGTCACTCATCGAGCCACCGTAGCACAGCAGATGCTACGACGGCTCAAACCCCTGGAGGTCAGCGGACGACGGCCACGCTGGCGGTACTCGCGGCCTCCGCCTGCCGGGCCCGGGTGAGCGCCGCGCGGGCCTTGACCGCGAGGCCCCCGGTCCGGGCGAGCAGCATCGCCACGGCCAGGAAGATCAGGCTGTCGGTCAGGGCGCCCACCGTGATCCCGGTGGTGAGCATCCAGCGGCCGAGCGCGGCGCCGAAGATGTGGCTGGACCCGTAGGCGAAGAACAGGCGCCCGCCGACCACCACGATCCACACCAGGGCGTACCCCAGGCCCGCGCGGGAGACGACCCGGCCGGCCTGGGCGTCGTAGCCGACGCGGATCAGCGCGGCGGCCAGGACGCCGAGGGCCAGGCCTGCCGCCACCCCCGCGATCTCCAGGATCAGCCCGTTACCCGACGTTGCGGCGCCCTTGATGAAGAACGGGATGACCACCGCCGCCGCGATGAACGGCCGCACCAGCCGCAGCGTGCCAATCTTGCGCAGGCCGAGGTCACTGACCAGCACGACGGCCAGGACGACGAGGTTGATGATCCAGACGCTCGCGTTCACTTGAACTCCCTTATTCCATGCTCGGCGCGGGTTGCGCCGACATCACTCACGTTAGGAACGGGGTGGTTGGAACCGCGTCGGCCAGCGGCTTGATCCAGGTCTTGTCCCGGTTGGCAGGCCCGCCTGGCCTCGACCGTCTCCACCCGGAGTCAACCCGATGATCAACCCGGGCGCCGGCGCGCTCGAACACGCGGCGAGCTACGTTGATATCGGCCGCCGGACCGGTCGGCCGCCGCAAGAAGTCAGTCAGGGGAAGTCGCGTCGAGAAGTGGACGTGTTGCGTTCCCTCGCCAACCGGATGCCCCCGCCCGTCGGCACCCGCTCGGTGACCGCCGCCCGGGTCCTGGCCGCGGCGCGGGTGGCGGGCCTCGTCGTCGTGTTGGTCACCGTGCCGCTGGCCCGTCCCGGCCCGGCTACCGGCGGCCCCCGGGGCACGGCCATCGCGGTCATGCTGGGCGTGTGCGCGGCCGCCTGGATCGCCTGGGTCTTTTCCGCTGCGCAGGGACCGGCTGATGACCTGGAGCCTGGTCGTGATGGGGGGAGCGGGCGGCGTGCTCGCCGGGCTGACGCCCGAACAGCCCGGCCGTCGCCGTGGGCTGCGTCGCGGTGTTCGGCGCGGGGGCCCGGCTGAGCACGGCAGGCCTCGCTCGGCGTCACGGCCGAGACCGTGGCCGCGTTCCTGGCTACCGGGCTGGTCACCGGGATCCCGACCGCGGAGCTCCTGGGGTACGCCTGGGCCTTCGTGGGGCTGTGGACGGTGGCCCTGACCCGCAATGAGTTCGTCATCCGGGCGATCCAGGCCGAACGCACGCTGCTCGAGACCGAGCGGGCGCGGGAGGCCGAGACCCAGGCCGCCGCGTTCGCCGAGCGGGCCAGGATCGCCCGTGACCTGCACGACGTGCTCGCCCATTCGCTCGCCGCGGTGTCGGTGAACCTGCAGGCCGCCGAGGGCCTGCTGACCTCGGGCACGCTGCCCGCGGACAACCCGGAGCTCGTCAAGGCGATCGAGTGCGTCGACCGGGCCGGGACGCTGACCCGGGACGGCCTGGCCGCGGCCAAGCGGGCGGTGCTGGCGCTGCGGGACGACGCGGCACCGCTTCCCGATCAGCTGGCGTTGCTGGCCGAGCGGTACCGCGCGGCCGGGCGAGCCGGCGGTGAACGTGGAGGTCAGCGGCGAGGTGCGGCCGATCCCGGCCGAGGCCAGCCGTGGCCGCGTACCGGACGGCGCAGGAGGCGCTGACCAACGCGCGCAAGCACGCGCCCGGCGAGCCCGTCACGCTGAGCCTCGGCTACGAGCCGGCGCAGGTCACGCTCCGCGTCGTCAACCCGATCCCGCCGCGGCACGCGGAAAGACCGCTCGCCGACACCGGGGCCGGCTACGGCCTGGTCGGCCTGGCCGAACGTGCCGCGCTGGCGGGCGGTACCTTCGAAGCGGGGCCCGACGCGGGGAACTGGCACGTGAACCTGAGGATTCCGGCATGACGACAACCACCGAACCGGTGACCGTGGTGGTCGCGGACGACCAGGCCGCCGTCCGCGAGGGCCTCGTCCTGCTGCTCGGCACGCTGCCCGGGATCACCGTCGTGGGCCAGGCCGAGGACGGCGCTGGCCGCGGTGGAGACGGTCGCGGCCACCCGTCCCCAGGTCGTGCTGATGGACCTGAACATGCCGCGCTGCGACGGAGTGGAGGCGACGCGCCGCATCCGGGCCGAGCAGCCGGGGACGCAGGTCGTGGTGCTGACCACCTACTCCGACGACGAGTCCATCATCGGCGCCCTGCAGGCCGGGGCCCTGGGCTACCTGACCAAGGACGCCACCCGGGCCGAGATCGGCCGGGCCGTGCTGGCCGCCGCGGCCGGCCAGGCCGTGCTGGATCCCGCGGTGCAGCAGCGGCTGCTGTCGGCCGCCGTCCGCGCGCCCGCGGCGCAGCCGGACCACGACCCCGACGAGCTGACCCCCCGCGAGTCCGACGTGCTGCGCCTCATCGCGGCGGGCAAGTCCAACCGGGAGATCGCGCGGGCGCTGTACGTCAGCGAGGCGACGGTCAAGACGCACGTCAACCGGATCTTCGCCAAGACCGGCTCCCGGGACCGCACCCAGGCCATCCGCTACGCCTACACGCACGGCTACGCCGACCCGGCGCGCAGCGGCTAGCAGGCCCTGGATCAAAGTGCCGAGCGTATGCGGCAGGATGGAGTCATGCAGCCGCGGGATTTTTCGCTCTACGGTGCCGTCGATCTGGGCGCGCGGCAGGCGGCCGCGCAGCGCAGGCAGCAGGCGGCCCAGTCTGCCGGGTCCGCCGCCCCGGGCGACGGGGGCCCGAATGCCGTCATCGAGGTCACCGAGCAGACCTTTAACACCGACGTCGTCGAGCGGTCCCGGGCCACGCCGGTGATCATCGATCTGTGGGCCGACTGGTGCGGGCCGTGCAAGCAGCTCAGCCCGGTGCTGGAGAAGCTCGCCGCCGAGGCGGACGGGAAGTGGATCCTGGCCAAGGTGGATGTCGACGCGAACCCTCAGCTGGCCGCGGCCCTGCAGGTGCAGAGCATTCCCATGGTGGTCGCGGTCATCGGCGGCCAGCTGGTGGACGGCTTCCTCGGCGCGATGCCGGAGGCCCAGGTCCGCCAGTGGCTGGGCCAGGTCCTGGCGGTCGCGGAGAAGATGGGCCTGGCCCCGGCGGGCAGCGCTGACATCCAGGCCGACGCGGCCGAAGGGGCCGGGGGATACGATCGGACGCCGACCAGCTGCCGCCCGCCTTCGAGCAGGCCCGCGCGGCCATGGAGCGCGGCGACATGGACGCCGCGGCCCGCGCCTTCGAAGAGCAGCTGGCCGCGTCGCCCGGCGACCCGATGGCCAAGGCCGGGCTGGCCCAGGTCAACCTGATCCGCCGGGTCGGCTCCTACGACCAGGCTCGCGCACGCCGGGAGGCGGCCGAGCGCCCGGGTGACGTCCAGGCGCAGATCCGCGTGGCCGACATCGACCTGGCCTCGGGCCGGGTCGAGGAGGCCTTCGACCGGCTCCTCGGCGTCATCCGGCGCACCTCGGGCGAGGACCGGGAGCAGGCGCGAGCGCACCTGGTCGGCCTGTTCGACATCCTCCCGCCGCGTGATCAGCGGGTGAGCAAGGCGCGCTCCGCGCTGTCGGCTCTCCTGTTCTAGCCGAAGGGAATATGCAAGCAGAATTGCAGGTTCCTTGTCAGTGGAGGATGAAGTCGGGTACTCCGGCCGAGTCCCCAATACACCAAATCGGAGGTGAGGCAAGGATGTACCTGACTACTCTTGACCCGTTTGCCCGGGTGACCAGGCCCGGGGCCACCGTCATGCCGCTGGACGGCGTCCGCCGCGACGGCGACGTCCTGCTGCGGTTCGACGTTCCCGGTATCGACCCCGAGTCGATCGAGGTCACCGTGGACCGCGGTGTCCTGTCGGTCAGCGTCAAGCGGCAGGAGGAGCGCGCCGAGAACGACAAGTTCTTCGTCCGCGAGCGCACCATGGGTACCTTCACGCGCCGCCTTTACCTGTCCAAGAACCTGAACGCCGACGCCGTCGAGGCCGCCTACCACAATGGCGTCCTCGAGGTCCGGATCCCGGTTCTGGAGCAGGCGAAGCCGCGCAAGGTGGAGGTCCGCCAGGGCGACGAGCAGAAGGAGCTGGCTGCCTGACCCAAGTCAGCAGCACGGCCACGAAACCAGCGGCCGGCGGGCGCACCTGCGTCCCGCCGGCCGCTTACCATCTGGCCAGGATCCACGGCCGGGAGGGAGGCACCGCCATGGCACCATCACCGCTCGAGGACGAGCACGCGCCGCTGTACACGGTCGGGCAGGTGGCCCAGATGCTCGCGGTCAAGCAGGCGTTCCTGCGCCGCGTCGACGAACTGCGGGTCGTCTCGCCGCAGCGGTCCGCGGGCGGCCAGCGCCGCTACACCCGCTACGAGATCCGGGTCATCCAGCAGGTCGTCTCCATGGCCGACGAGGGCATCACCCTGCTGGCCATCCGCCGCATCATCGACCTGGAGCGGCAGCTCGCCGCGGTAACGAAGGAACGCGACGAACTGGCCCGCCGCCTGGCGGAACTGCGCCCTGGGCCTCCGCGAGCTGCTCGATGACGGGCAGCGCCGCGGCCAGCGCGGACCGCTGGTCCGGCGTGAGCAGCTCCAGGCTCGCGGTCAGCATCAGGGTGTTCTCGGTCCGGATGCGCTCCAGCGCCTCCTGGCCGTGCGGGGTGATGGTCAGGGTGCTGGCGCGCGCGTCGCTGGGGTCCGCGCACCGGCGCACGTAGCCGATGTCTTCCAGCGCGGTCACCAGCCGGGTGAGCGTCGACGGGGCGATGCCCTCGGCGGCCGCCAGGTCGCCGAGGCGCATCGGCCCGGTCTTCCCGATCGTCGACAGCGCCGCGAGCTGCGTGGGCGTCAGGCCCGCCAGCTCGTGGCGGCGCAGCCGGCGGGACAGCCGGGCCAGGGCGACGCGCAGCCGGGTGACGTCGATCTCAGCGTCGATCTCGGCGTCCGCGGCCAGCGCCAGCCCGCGTTCACCAAAAACCGGTTCCGTGCTCACCTTTTCAGCCTACGCGGTGCGCACCGTAGGCCTTCCAGCCCGACGGGCCGGCGGAACTCCCGTCACCAAGACACCGCTACCGCCGAACGTGACCGATGATAGATACATGGACGACATAGCATCGGATGCTCTGACGGGTCGCCTGCTCGTCGCCACCCCGCTGCTAGGAGATCCGAACTTCCGCCGCACCGTCGTGCTGGTCGTGGAGCACGAACCGGAGCAGGGCACCCTCGGCGTGGTCCTGAACCGGCCCACGCCGATCCCGGTCGGCCAGGTGCTCGAGCCGTGGACCGAGCTGGCCACCGACCCGCCGGTGGTGTTCACCGGCGGTCCCGTCTCGCCGAACAGCGCGCTGGCCCTGGCCCTGGTGCCCGGGACCGACGAACCGGTCGGCTGGCATCCGCTGGACGGCGGCGCCCCGGCCATGACCAGGCTCGGCCTGGTCGACCTGGATGCCCCGCCCGGCCTGATCGCCCCGGCGGTCACCTCGCTGCGGGTGTACGCGGGCTACGCCGGCTGGAGCGCCGGGCAGCTCAAGGCGGAGATCGAGGAGGGGGCGTGGTACGTGGTGACCGCCGAGCCGGCCGACGCGTTCAGCGCCGAGCCGGATCGCCTGTGGCCCGACGTCCTGCGCCGCCAGGGCGGCGAACTCGCCTACGTGGCCACGTATCCCGATGATCCCAGTCTGAATTAGATACGGTCGAATTGCCTGAACTAGACTCGCCCACGTGAGCGAGACTGAGGTTCTTCCGGAGCAGAAGACGCGCGTCCGCGAAGAGACAAGGCCCGATCTGTCGCACGGCGACGGGGATCACGAGCGGTTCGCGCACTACGTCGACAAGAACAAGATCGTCGAGAGCGCGGTGACCGGAACCCCCGTCGTCGCCCTCTGCGGCAAGGTATGGGTGCCGAGCCGGGATCCCAAGCGCTACCCGGTCTGTCCCACCTGCAAGGAGATCCTCGAGCATGCTGCCCCCGGGCGGCGAGGGCGAAGACTGACCCCCGGTGCGCCGGTCGGCTCCCGGGCCGCGATGCCGGTAACATCTCGGCCTCGTGAGCACGCACCACGGCCCCGTTCGAGATGATCTCCTGTCCCAGCTGAGGGGCTGGCAGAAGGACGCGTACTTCGAGTACTTCAGGCTGCCCCGGCGCGACTTCCTGCTGGTCGCCACGCCCGGGGCGGGGAAGACCAGGTACGCGCTCACCCTGGCCAGCGAACTGCTCGCGCGGCGCGAGGTCGCCACGCTCACCGTCGTCACGCCCACCGAGCACCTCAAGCATCAGTGGGCGGAGGCGGCGGCCCGGTTCGGCATCGCGATCGACTCCTGTTACACCAACGCCCAGGGCCGCGCCGGTGCCGACTTCGACGGGGTGGCCGTCACCTACGCGCAGGTCGCGGCGCACCCGGCGCTGCACAGGCAGCGCACCGAGAACCGCCGGACGCTGGTCGTCTTCGACGAGATCCACCACGCGGGCGACGCGCTGTCCTGGGGGGAGGCGGTCAAGGAGGCCTTCGACCCCGCCCGGCGCCGGCTCGCGCTGACCGGCACGCCGTTCCGCAGCGACACGAACCCCATCCCGTTCGTCACCTACGCCGACGAACCGGGCGGCGGCAGGCGCAGCGCCTCGGATTACGTGTACGGCTACGGGCCCGCGCTCGAGGACGGCGTGGTGCGCCCGGTGATCTTCCTGGCCTACTCCGGCGAGATGCGCTGGCGCACCCGGGCCGGGGACGAGATCACCGCCACCCTGGGCACCGCCGATGACCAGGGACCAGATCGCGCAGGCCTGGCGGACCGCGCTCGACCCGGCGGGGGAGTGGGTCAGCCGGGTACTGGAAGCCGCCGACAAGCGGCTGACCGAGGTCCGCCGGGCCATGCCCGACGCCGCCGGCCTGGTCATCGCGGGCGATCACGCCGACGCGCGGGCCTACGCCTCGCTGCTGCGCGGCCTGACCGGGCGCCGCCCCGTCGTGGTGCTCTCCGACGACCCGATGGCCACAAAGAAGATCGCCTCGTTCACCGCCTCGGACGAGCGCTGGATGGTCGCCGTCCGGATGGTCTCGGAGGGAGTGGACATCCCGCGGCTGGCCGTCGGCGTGTACGCCACCAGCGTGTCCACCGCCCTGTACTTCGCCCAGGCCGTGGGCCGGTTCGTCCGGGCGCGCAGGCGGGGCGAGACCGCCTCGGTGTTCCTGCCCTCGGTGCCGGTCCTGCTCGGGTTCGCCGCCGAGCTCGAGGCCGAACGGGACCACGTGACCCTGGACCGCGCCGAATGGCTGATCCTGGAATCCCAGGTGCTGAGGTCCTGGTCGCAGACGACCCGCGCCAACAGCCGGGAGACCGCGCCAATAGCAGGGACCTGGTCGCCCATTTCCGTCAGGCCCGGGGCCTGTGGGCCGCCACGCGCGGATCCATCCGGCTCGCGGCCGGCGTGCGGGCACCGCGCACCGGGCACCAGCCATGAAAGCCACGCCCGCGACGGCCACCGGACGGCCGCTGCTGGATCAGGCGTTCGGCCCCCGGACGCTGTACGCGCTGCGCGCAGCGATGCTTGCCCACGCCGTCGAGGCGGGAATGCCCGAGGCCCGCGCCGAGGATCTGACCCTCGCCGTGCACGAGCTGGCCGCCAATGCCATCCAGCACGGCGCCGGGCACGGTCGGCTGCTGGTGTGTCACCAGGACACGACATTGATCTGCCAGATCGAAGACGACGGCCCGCCCACCCAGCCCCGCCACGATCCCGCAGCCCCCGGCGGGAACGCGGCCGCCCGGTGGCCTCGCGCCCAGCCGCACGGCCTGTGGCTGGTTCGCGCCCTGGCCGACCAGATGACCATCACCTCCGGGACCGCAGGAACCCGCGCGACAGCCGCCTTCACCCTGCTCCCGGCCACATGAGCGCATCACCCCCGCAGACCGAGCGCGGCGCTAGGAACCGCCGCCGGTGAGCTCCACCCCGCCGGCCCGCAGGTCCTCGATGGCCTTCGCCGTGGACTCGGGGGCGACGCCCGCGGTCAGGTTGAGCAGGACCCGGGTCGCGAACCCGGCCTGGGCCGCGTCGGCGGCGGTCGCCCGCACGCAGTAGTCGGTGGCGATGCCGGCCACGTCGACCTCGTCCACCCCGTGGCCGCGCAGCCAGTCGGCCAGCGGCGTCCCGTCGTCGTCAGCGCCCTCGAACCCGCTGTAGGCCGCGGTGTGCGCCCCCTTGCGGAAGATCGCCTCGACGGCCGAAGTGTCCAGGTTCGGGTGGAAGTCCGCGCCCGGCGTGCCCGCCACGCAGTGCGGCGGCCATGATGCGGCGTAGTCCGGGTGGTCGGAGAAATGGCTGCCCGGGTCGACGTGGAAGTCCTTGGTGGCCACCACGCGGGCATAGTCAGGGCCTCCCGCCAGATAGTCACTGATGGCCCGGGCCACCGCGGCACCGCCGGCCACGGCCAGCGATCCGCCCTCGCAGAAGTCGTTCTGCACGTCAACGATGATCAGCGCGCGCATGGGGCCAACGGTACCCTCCGGACCCGGGGGCGCGGACCTACCCGCCGACGTCAGCGGGGGTGCCGCCGGTGATCCGGAGGAGTTCGGCGTATGACGTGGGGAACACGGCGTGCGGATGCCCGCCCGCGGCCCAGATCACGTCGTACTTCTCCAGCCAGGTATCCACCAGGGTCCTGATCGGGCTGGGGTGGCCGACCGGAGCGACGCCGCCGATGGCCTGGCCCGTCCAGGTTCGGACCGAACGGGCGTCGGCTCGACTCACCGCGGACACGCCGGTCAGCTCCGCCACCAGGGCCGTATCCACGCGGTGCGCGCCGCTGGTCATGACGAGCAGCGGCGCCCCGTCCGCGCTGAAGATCAGGCTGTTCGCGATCGCGCCCACCTCGCAGCCGAGCTGGGCGGCCGCGGCCGCGGCGGTCGGCGCGGGCTCGGGCAGTTCCCTCACCTCGCCCGGCACGCCCAGGTCAGCGAGCACGGCGGCGAATTCCGCGAAGTCGGCAGGCATGCGTGCAGGTTAGCCGGGCCGGGCCCGGACCGGCGAATGCTTCAGTCCGCCGACGCCGGGTGCCCGGCTACTCCGCGATCCCGTCGTCCTCGAAGACGGTGGGGATGGCCGGGTAGCCGCGGGATAGCTGCAGCGCGTACGGCGGCAGCTCGGCCAGCGCCGCGCGGTGCCGTTCCCGCGGGGCCGAGATCGTCTCGCGCCCCACGATCTCGCCCGCGGTCACCAAGGGCACCAGCAGTTCCCGGTCCCGCGGGTTGCGATCGGGCGGGCACAGGCTGATCCGCTCGATCAGTGCGGTGCCGTCCTCGTCCCGGTGCCGCACCGCCCACTTGCGCCCGCCCCGGCCCGGCTTGCCCACCGACCGCTTGGCCACTGGCACCAGCTCGCCGTCACCATCCGGATCAGCCGCCCGGGCCACCAGCTTGTAGACCAGGGCCGCGGTGGGCGCGCCCGACCCGGTCACCAGCGACGTGCCGACTCCGTACCCGTCCACCGGGACCGCCCCGAGCGCCGCGATCGAGTACTCGTCCAGGTCGCCGGTGAGGATGATCCGCGTTTTCAAAGCGCCCAGCGCGTCCAGCTCCGCGCGCACCTGGCGGGCCAGCACGGGCAGGTCGCCGCTGTCGATCCGCACCGCGCCGAGGTCCTGGCCCGCCACCTCCACCGCCGTCCGCACCGCGCGGGCCACGTCGTAGGTGTCCACCAGCAGCGTCGTCGCCTTGCCCAGTGACTCCAGCTGGGTCTCGAACGCGTGCCGCTCGCTGTCGTGCACCAGGGTGAACGCGTGCGCGCTGGTCCCCGCGCTCGGGACCCCGTAGTCGAATCGTGCCCGCAGGTTCGACGTGGACGCGAACCCCGCGATGTAGGCGGCCCGCGCGCTGGCCACCGCCGCCCACTCGTGGGTCCGCCGCGAGCCCATCTCGATCAGCGGGCGGTCCCCGGCCGCGGTCACCATCCGGGACGCGGCGGAGGCGATGGCGCAGTCGTGGTTGAGGATGGACAGCGCGACGGTCTCCAGCAGCACCGCCTCGGCGAACGTGCCCTCGACCACCAGAATCGGCGAGCCGGGAAAGTAACAGTCACCCTCGGAGTAACCCCAGACGTCGCCGCCGAACCGGTACGATTCAAGGAACGCCAGCGTCGGCGAGTCCACGATGCCCGCGTCGCCGAGGAAATCCAGGTCGGCCGGGCTGAAGCGGAACCGCTCGATGGCGTCGAGCAGCCGTCCGGTGCCGGCCACCACGCCGTAACGGCGGCCGTGCGGCAGGTGCCTGGCGAAGACCTCGAAGACGGCCCGGCGGTGCGCCGCGCCACTGCGCAGTGAGGCCTGCAGCATGGTGAGCTCGTAGTGGTCGGTCAGCAGGGCGGTTCCAGACTGTGCGGTTCCAGGCTGTGGCCCGGGCGAATCGGCCCCGGCCCGGGGCTGGTGGTTCACCGAATTCGTCACAGGTGGAAGACTACGTAGTAGGAGGTGGGTAGTTGTGAGCGTGGCGCCCGCTGAGGTGGATCTTCCGCGGTCCGCAGACAATCCGGTATCGGACAAGCCCTGGGTCACCATCGTCTGGAACGACCCGGTCAACCTGATGACCTACGTGACCTACGTGTTCCAGCAGGTCTTCGGCTACCCGAAGAGGAAGGCCACCCGGCTGATGCTCGATGTGCACCACAAGGGCAAGGCGGTGGTCGCCGCCGGGGCCAGGGAGGCGATGGAGCACAACGTCGAGGTGCTGCACGGGTACGGCCTGTGGGCGACCGTGCAGCATGACAACTAGCAGGTAGCGCGGCCAGCCCGCGCCGATCCGATGGAACCCTTCAGGCCGACCCGGGGCGGCGGCGCGCGCGCCGTGCTCGCCCCCGCTGAGGCGTCCCTGCTGCGCAGCCTGGTTGGCCAGGTCATCATGCTGATCGCCCCGGACGGCCCGCCCCGGGGCCAGCCCGGCGGCGTGCTGGACTGGGACGCGCTCGAGGCCAGCCTGGGCGAGCGGCAGGCCCCGGAAGACCCCGTGCTGGCCCGGCTGCTGCCCGACGGGTACCGCGACGACCCAGACGCCGCGAACGAATTCCGCAAGTACACCGAGTCCGGGCTGCGCAGCGTCAAGCACCAGGCCGCCCAGGAGATGCTGGACACGCTGCCCGAGACGGGCGGCCGCATCCAGCTCACGCACGACCAGGCCCACGCCTGGCTCAAGGCGCTGAACGACGTCCGGCTCGCGCTCGGCGTCCGGCTGGGCGTCACCGAGGAGTTCGAGGAGCAGTGGGGTCGGCTGCGTGACGACGACCCGCAGTGGGCCGCGTACGAGGTCTACGCCTGGCTCGGCGCGGTGCAGGAGTCACTGGTCCAGGCGCTAGCCTGAGCGCGTGCTGACCATCCCCAAAGACCTGCGCGACAAGATCGTGGCCCACGCCCGCGCCGACCACCCCGACGAGGCGTGCGGTGTGCTGGCCGGCCCGTCCGGGACCGACCGCCCGGAACGCTTCATCCCGATGACAAACGCCGCGCGGTCTCCGACGTTCTACGAATTCGACTCCACCGAGCAGTTCCGGGTATGGAAGGAGATGGACGAGCGGGACGAGGAACCCGTCGTCATCTACCACTCGCACACCGCCACCGAGGCCTACCCCTCGCGCACCGACATCAGCTACGCCAATGAGCCCGGCGCGCACTATGTGCTGGTCTCGACGCGCGATCTCGCACGCACCGAGTTCCGGTCCTACCGCATACACGAGAACGAGGTCACCGAGGAGCCCGTTACCGTTGTGGAATGATCCCGGACCACGCCGGGTTGGCACCGAAGGCATGACAGAGGAATCTGAGGAGCGTTGTTCATGGCCATCGAGGTTCGCATCCCGACGATCCTGCGCACCTATACCGACGGCGCCAAGCAGGTCGAGGGGACCGGTTCCACGCTCGGCGAGCTGCTGGCTGATCTGGAACGGAAGCACGGCGGCCTGCGCGACCGGCTGGTGGACGACGGCGGCCTGCGGCGTTTCGTCAACGTCTACCTGAACGACGAGGACGTCCGCTTCCTGGCCGGCCTGGACACCCCGGTCAAGGACGGGGACACCGTGACCGTCCTACCCGCGGTGGCCGGCGGCTGAGTTTTTCTTTATTTTCCCGAACGGACCCTGGTCTTGCGCTACGAGAACCTGCTCGACTCCCTCGGCCATACGCCCCTGGTCGGCTTGCCCCGCCATTCCCTATCAGAAAACGTGCGGCTGTGGGCCAAGCTCGAGGACCGGAACCCGACCGGCTCGGTCAAGGACCGCGCCGCGTTCTTCATGGTCGCGCAGGCGGAAAAGGACGGGCTGCTCTCGCCCGGCGCGACCATCATCGAGCCCACCAGCGGCAATACCGGCATCTCCCTGGCCATGGTGGCCAAGCTGCGCGGCTACCGGCTGATCGTGGTCATGCCGGAGAACACCAGCGAGGAGCGCCGCCAGCTGCTGCGGATGTACGGGGCCGAGATCATCGGCTCCCCGGCAGCGGGCGGCTCCAACGAAGCGGTCCGGGTGGCCAAGCGGATCGCGGCCGAGCATCCCGACTGGGTGATGCTCTACCAGTACGGCAACGAGGCGAACGCCCGGGCGCACTACGAGACCACGGGCCCGGAAGTACTCAAGGACCTGCCCGAGATCACCCACTTCGTGGCCGGCCTCGGCACCACCGGCACGCTCATGGGCGTGGGCCGCTACCTGCGCGAGCACAAGCCGGGCGTCAAGATCGTGGCCGCCGAGCCGCGCTACGGCGAGCTGGTCTACGGGCTGCGCAACGTCGACGAGGGCTTCGTCCCCGAGCTCTACGACCCCAACGTCCTCACCACCAGGTTCTCGGTGTCCTCCGCCGACGCCCTGCGCCGCACCAGGGAACTGATCGCCACCGAAGGCATCTTCGCCGGCATCTCCGCCGGCGCCGTCCTGCACGCCGCCCTGGCCATGGCGGCCAAGGCCGTCAATGAGGCCAGTACGGCCGACATCGTGGTGCTGATCGCCGACGGCGGCTGGAAGTACCTGTCCACCGGCGCCTACGACGGCACCCTCGAAGAAGCCGAAGCACGCCTGGAAGGCCAGCTCTGGGCCTAATGCCGCCCCGCGCAAGCCATAATGGCGGGCATGCGACTGACCGTGATCGGGTGCTCGGGGAGCTTTCCCGGGCCGGATAGCCCCGCGTCCTGCTACCTGCTGGAGGCGGAGGGGTTCCGGCTGGTGATGGACATGGGCAATGGGGCGCTGGGGGTCCTGCAGCGGCATGCGGAGCTGTTCGGCATCGACGCGATCTGCGTATCGCACCTGCACGCCGATCACTGCATCGACCTGAGCTCCTACTGGGTGGCGCGGCAGTATGCGCCGGGCGGACCGCGGCCGCCGATCCCGGTCTACGGCCCGCGGGGGACCGCGGAGCGGGTGGCGGGCTTCTGCGGCGAGGACGTGGCGTCCATCCGGGCCCGGTTCGAGGTCCACCACCTGGACCCAGGATCCCTGGAGATCGGGCCGTTCCGGATCACCACCGATCACATGAACCACCCGGTCGAGACGTTCGGCTTCCGGGTCGAGCACGCCGGCTGGAAGCTGGCCTACTCGGCCGACACGGGCGAGACCGACGCGCTGGTCCGGCTGGCCGAAGGCGTGGATGTGCTGCTGAGCGAGGCGTCGTTCCGCGACGGCGACACCAACCCCCCGAACCTGCACCTGTCCGGACGGCAGGCGGGGGAGCAAGCGGCCCGGGCCGGGGCCGGGCAGCTGGTGCTCACCCACCTGGTGCCGTGGTACGACCGGGAGCGGTCGCTGGCGGAGGCGGCCGAGAGCTACTGCGGCCCGCTGTCGGCGGCGACCTCCGGCCTGGTTCTCGGGCCCGGAGCCGGCCGATAGGCTGTCCGTCATGTCTCGACCCGATGGGCGATCCGTCGCCGAACTACGGCCGGTCAAGCTGACCCGGGGCTGGCTCGATCACGCCGAGGGCTCGGTGCTGGTGGAATTCGGCCGCACCCGGGTGCTGTGCGCCGCGAGCGTGGCCGAGGAGGTCCCGCGCTGGCGCCGCGGCAGCGGGCTCGGCTGGGTCACCGCCGAGTACGCCATGCTGCCGCGCGCGACGAACACCCGCGGCGACCGCGAATCGGTGAGGGGCCGCCTCGGCGGCCGGACGCAGGAGATATCCCGGCTCGTCGGGCGTTCGCTGCGGGCCTGCGTGGACTACAAGGCACTCGGCGAGAACACCATCGTCATCGACTGCGACGTGCTGCAAGCCGACGGCGGCACCCGTACCGCCGCGGTGACCGGCGGCTATGTCGCGCTGGCCGACGCCGTGGCGTGGCTGCGGCAGCGGAAGAGGACCAAGGGCGGCCCGCTGCTCACCTCGGTGGCCGCGGTCAGCGTCGGTGTCGTCGACGGCGAGGCCCGGCTCGACCTTTCCTACGAGGAGGACGTGGTGGCCGAGACCGACATGAACGTGGTCTGCACCGCCGCCGGCGACTTCGTCGAGATCCA
Organism: uncultured Actinomycetes bacterium; assembly: GCA_963801155.1. GTDB lineage: Bacteria > Actinomycetota > Actinomycetes > Streptosporangiales > Streptosporangiaceae > Palsa-504. The sequence continues at coordinate 7,717 of CAWDEB010000002.1, read as the reverse complement.
GGGCACCGCCGAGCGTGAACCGTTCAGCCGTGACCTGCTCGGCCAGCTCCTGGACCTCGCTGTCGGCGGCTGCGCCGAGCTGACCAGGCTGCAGAACGAGGCTCTGTCCCGCGATGCCGGCTGACACCCTGGTCCTGGCCACCAGGAACGAGGCCAAGCTGCGCGAGCTGGCCCGGATCCTTGGTACCGAGATAAGGCTGGCCGGACTGGACGCCTTTCCCGCCGCGCCGGACGTGCCCGAGACCGGGGCCACGTTCGAGGCGAACGCGCTCCTGAAGGCCCGCGCCGTCGCCACGTATACCAATCTGCCGTCCGTCGCTGATGATTCCGGCCTGTGCGTGGACGCGCTGAACGGTATGCCTGGTGTGCTGTCGGCCCGCTGGGCGGGCCAGCACGGCGACGACAAGGCCAACCTGGACCTGGTCCTGGCCCAGATGTCCGAGATACCGGACGCCCGCCTCGGCGCCCAGTTCGTGTGCGCCGCGGCACTGGTCGTCCCGGCTGACGGGACAGCCCGCGAATGGGTGGTGACCGGCGAAGTGGCGGGCCGGCTGATCCGCGCGCCCAGAGGCAGCGGCGGGTTCGGCTACGACCCAATATTCCAAGCAGACGGGTTCGGCCTGACCACGGCCGAGATGACCCCGGAGGCCAAGGACGCCATCAGCCATCGCGGGCGCGCCTTCCGCGCGCTCGCCCGGTTCATCACCGTATCTATCACTGGGAGCCTCACGTGACCGACAAGCGCCTCGCGCCCGGTGACCCGGCGCCGGACCTCACCCTGCCCGACGCGGACGGCCACCCGGTGTCGCTGTCCTCGTTCCGGGGCCAGCGGGTGATCGTGTACTTCTACCCGGCCGCGATGACGCCCGGCTGCACCAAGGAGGCCTGCGACTTCCGCGATGCCCTGGCCGACCTGAACGGCCAGGGCATCGCGGTACTCGGCATCTCTCCCGATCAGCCCGCCAAGCTGGCCAGGTTCCGGGACAAGGAGGCGCTCACCTTCCCGCTGCTGTCCGACCCCGATCGTTCGGTACTGCAGGCCTACGGCGCCTACGGCGAGAAGAAGCTCTACGGCAAGACCACGACCGGGGTGATCAGGTCCACGTTCGTGATCGGCGCCGACGGCACGATCGAGCAGGCGATGTACGGCGTCAAGGCGACCGGCCACGTCGCCCGCCTGCGGGCCGAGGTCGGAGCCTAGGCGGTACCGTTACTAACGGCCAGGCAGTAGCGGCCGGCGGGCGTGGCGAAATGGCATACGCGGCAGGTTTAGGTCCTGTTGGTGGCGACACCGTGGGGGTTCAAATCCCCCCGCCCGCACCTAGGGTTACCGACAGAACTGCCGGTATCGTGCCGACAGAACTGCTTCGGTGACCGTTTCTGATTGTGCCGTCGGGGTCTGACATTGGCTCGGTGAGCGGATCGGACGGGAGCGGCGGGACTCTCCGGAGAACACTGCACTCTCAGTCGAAGCTGCGCGTCGGCGGCCACCAGGCCACGCAGATCATCGAGTACGACGCGGATTCGAGGTCCGCCCTTGGCGGTCTACGTGCTGTGGACCATCGACGGCACCGGTATCTACTTCATCAGCACGACCCCGCTGACTCAGGGCCCACTTCAGCCTACGCAGTCCTCGCTCACGCTCAAGCTGATCGCCCGGGTCGGCGCCCTCCGGTAGCACCCGGGATTCCGCGCTCTCACGGCCGGCCTTCCGGGCGTCAGAGCCCGGGGAACAGGCGGCTCCGCGGCGCTCACCCATCAGATCCGGTCCGGCCGTCCCGGCATACCTCTCCCGCCCTCCCATTCCGGGCATATCGCCCCGCGGATCCCGTCCCCGGGTCGCCGGGGAAACCAATGGCTACGCACGGGGCGGCTCTGGTCAGCGGCGCGTCGCGCGGACTCGGGGCGGTGATCGCGCGTCGGCTCGCGGCCGACGGCTGGCCGGTGGCCGTGAACTACCGGTCCGAGTTGGAACGGGACGAGGCCGGCCACGTCGTCGAGGACATCCTCGCCCGCGGAGGGACAGCCGAGGCGTTCGCCGCCGACATCACCGACGAGGCCGCGGCGGCTGGCCTGGTAAGCCGGGCCACTGACCAGCTCGGATCGATCGACGTGCTCGTGGTCAACGCTACCGGCCCGCAGCCGGCCGTGCCGCTCAAGGAGCTGAGCTGGCAGGATCACCTAGACCAGCTACTGTTCTTCGTCAAGAGCCCGACGCTGCTCGTGCAGGCGGTGCTGCCCGGGATGAAGGAGCGCGGACGCGGCCGGATCGTCCAGATCGGCCCGGACATCTTCGAGCGTGCGGTGCCGGGCATGTCAGCTTACGTAGCCGCCAAGGGAGCTCAGCTCGGCCTCACCCGGTCGTGGGCTCGGGAGCTGGGCCCCTTCGGCATCACCGTGAACTATGTCGCGCCGGGCTGGATCCCGGTCGAGCGGCACGCGGACTCCCCGGCCGACGGCCTGCGCCGCTATCGCGACGAGGCGCCGCTCGGCCGGATGGGAGTGCCGGACGACATCGCCGGGGCCGTGTCGTTCCTCGCGTCCGACTCAGCATCCTTCATCACCGGCGAGCGGCTGACCGTGAACGGCGGCCACACGATCGACTGATCCTGCTCCGCAAGGGCGCCAGTTCCACCGCCGCGATGGCCTTCGAGATCGCCTCCGCCAACCTGGTCGTCGAGCTCGGCGTGACCCCTTTCCTACGCGAGCGGCTGCTTCAGGAGCAAGGACGCAGGCCCACCGCGGGCTCGATGGAGGGGCACGCCGCGATTGGACATGTCCCTATGGGAAGCCCGTGGGCATCTGGTGCCTGCACCCGCAGTAACCCTACGACGTTTACCCAGTTCAACAGCTATATCTACGAGTGCAGCCACCGTCCATTCTGCAAGGCATAACAACACATTTGGTGGCGCCGACCACAAGCTCGCTGTGACCAAGCGGCCGTAAAGGCCGACACGTGGCGGCGTCGACACGCGTGCCCGATGAGGTGCCACGGCAGGACTATGACGTCACCTGTTCTGGGCAGCATCTCATCGGCGGAGTTGATATTCGCCATCGTCTATTTCGCCGCGCGACGGCCGGATTCGTGGCGGCACGCGCAGGCCCCCTTCGGGCGGCTCGCCTGACTGTTGCCAACCGAGTACCGCGCCCATACGAGCGCTTCCCGCGGCGATTTAGCTGTGACTCCTGATGACGTGCTGCTCGCGACTGCAAGAGCTGTCGGCGGTTACGCTAAGTGCGCGATGCGGTACTGATCCCAGATTTCTGGTCGGAGGCGGCCGCGGGCGGGGACGTCGAGACCGTTTTCCTTCGCCCATGCCCTGACTTGCGCTGCTGAGACGTCAGCGGGTTTGGATGGGTGCGCTGGCGCTGGGGCGGCCATCTCGGTGCCGGGGAACAGCGGTATCTCACCAATCACCGGATTGGTGAAGCCGATCCTCTTGTAGGCGGTAAGCCTCTTCCCGTGCATGCGGGTCAGCATGGGCACTTTGGTGTCGGCGTAGTCGTGCACCTCGACCGTCGTTTTCCCCGGCAGATCACGCATGATCCGGCCGACGTTCTGCGTGATGATCGACTCCGAGGAGGACGGTGAGCACAGGAAAAGCGTGTCGAAGGCTGGGCAGTCGAAGCCTTCGCCAATGTAGCTGGCGGTTGCCGCCAGCAGCATTGGCTCTCGCGCCTGCATCGGGTCCCAGCCCGCGAGCTGCTTCAGCATGACACGCCGCTTTCCAGGGGATATGGAGCCGTGCAGCACCATCGGCGCCAGGCCACGGGCGTTCAGTTCGGCGGCGAGCTGGTCGACGTGCTCGGTCCGTCCTGCCATCACCAGGCAGTTACGGCCACGTCTGATCGCGTGCACCACATCATCGATGATCTGTGCGGTGCGGATCCGGTCCGACACGAGTGCCGGGATGATGATCGACTGTAGGATGCCGGGCGTGTCGCTGTCGATGTCGTCACGGATCGTGGTGGCGGTCGGATGAAGATGCAGTTCCTGGATAAGGTCTGTCGCACTCGGGATCTTGTGTCGCACCTGTCCGCAGTGCATGAACATGATCTGCTCACGGCCATCCGCCCGCTTCGGCGTCGCGGTGAGCCCGAGCCAGCGCCGTGCCGGTATCGACTGGATCGCCCGCGCGAACGTGTGGGCCGCGACATGGTGGCATTCATCGACGATGACCAGGCCGTACTCAGAAAGGATCGCTGCTGGGTCAGCTGCCCGGGTGAGTGACTGCAGCGTTGCCAGGTCGATCCGGCCGGTGAGTTTCGTCTTCTTGCCGCCGCCGAGCTGGCCGATGTCCTTGGGGCCAAGACCCAGGTGTTCACGCAGCCGCTGCTTCCACTGGTCCACCAGCGGAGTCCGGTCCACCAGGATTAGGGTCGGCACCTTGTGCCGGGCGATCACGCCGCAGCCCATTACCGTCTTCCCCGCGCCAGGCGGCGCGACGAGGACCCCGAGTTCGTACAACCCCGCTGAATTTCATCTGATGCACGATCAGGTTGGTCGCGACCTGCGGACCTGCGGGGAAAGCGTCTAGCGACAAGTGTTGCGGTTGTGGCCCTGACCGGCTGATTTGCATGTTGTCTGTCGTCTGGTGCAAGATTCTGCCTTTGTCCGGTAAGGAGGTCAGGGTGGCGGGTGGGGCTGGTGAGCCTGTGGGCTCGGCCAGATTGGAGCTGGTCGGCGGGGTCGCGCTGCTGCGCGAGGAAGACGCGGTCCTGGAGGCGATGCTGGAGGGCTGGGCCAAGCAGCAGGCCGGCGGGCGGGGCCTGTCGCCCAAGACGATCGGGCAGCGGCAGGCGGTGGTGCGGCAGTTCCTCGACCACGCGTGCGAGTACCCGTGGAACTGGACCGCATCGCATCTGGATGACTGGTCCGCTGACCTGGCCGGCGTGGCTGGCAAGGCGAAGACCACTATCCGCAACTATCATGACGCGATCCGGTCGTTCGAGAGTTACCTGATCGCGCCGCAGTACCGGTGGGCTGAGGAGTGCCAGGCCCGGTTCGGCACGCATCCGTCGCGGATCTGCTTCGAGTCCAACACCACCGCGCACCTGACGGACTACGAGGGGAACCCGGACCGGCGGCCGATGACCCGCGAGGAGCTGCAGCGGTTCTTCGATTACGCCGATGACCGGGTGGACGAAGTAGCCCGGTCGGGCCGTAAGGGAGCGCTGGCGGCCTACCGGGACGCGACCGTGTTCAAGGTGATGTATGCGTGGGGGCTGCGGTGCACTGAGACGTCGAAGCTGGACGTCACCGACTGGTACCGCAACGCGGAAGCTCCTGAGCTGGGCAGGTTCGGGAAGCTGGAAGTCCGCTGGGGCAAGGCGTCCAGGGGGTCGCCGCCCCGGCGGCGCACGGTCCTGACGGTTATGCCGTGGGCGGTGGATGCGGTCGAGGACTATATGGTCAACGTCCGGCCCCGTTACGGTTTCCCGGACCGGCCGGCGCTGTGGCTGACCGAGCGGGGCGGGCGGCTGCGGCCCCGCCAGATCGAGGACCGGTTCGCCGCTTACCGGGACGCGCTGAAGCTGGCGCCGGAGCTGGTGCCTCATTGCCTGCGGCATTCTGTTATATGCGTGGGAGGAGCCGGAATCCGGGGCTGCGCTGTCATGAGTATCCGGTACTCGGTGAGGTACGTGTGAAGGCCGGTACCAGGGTCTTTCTCTCTCGAGTGCTTTTGGAGCATCCAAAACGGGCATAAGAGAAGGCTACGTTACGCACCAGATCGAGGACGGGGCCGACCCGGTGTTCGTGCAGCGCCAGGTCGGCCATCGGTACCAGTCGACGACGGCGATTTACAGCGGTGTCAGCGGCGACTTCATGAACACGATGATGCGCAAGGCCCTGAGCAGGGCCTTCGAGGCCGAGGAGGATCACCTGCGATGACAGCGAAGCTGGACTACGCCTGGAAACTGCGGGAGGTCATGGCCACCCGTGGCCTGTTCCAGACCACTCACCTGCGGCCGAAGCTGGCCGAACGCGGGATTCACCTGTCCGACAGCCAGGTCTACCGGCTGGTGACTGACAAGCCGGAACGGCTCAATCTCAAGGTTCTCATGGCGCTGCTGGACATTCTCGGCTGCCGGATGGACGACCTCATCGAGCGGCCGCCGTCCCGGCAGCGAAGCCGAGGAAGAAGACTGCTGGCGGGGACGATGATCCCGGGTCCGGCGTCGGCGGTTTCCGGCCCCGGCGAGCGCGGATCGTGCCGGGTCCCTCCTCGTGACGGACCCGGTCACGGGCCAGGGCGGATTCCTCGCCGATCCCGGCGCGGTGATCGCCGGCATCGTTCACGACGCCGAGCCGTCCCTGGACCGGGACGTGATCGCCGCGGCGATCACCCGGGCTGCCCCGTCCCGTGCTCAGCAGCGCCGCCTCGCCGCGGCGCTGAGCGATGACCCCGGCCTGCTCACCTCCGGGAGGCCCGAGGGGCCGCCGCAGGTCGAGCTGCTGATCAGGGACCTGCAGCCGGCCGGGGCCCGCCGGCTGGCCCTGCCCCGGTGCGCCCACTGCGGTGAGCCCCGGCGGCTGGTGCAGTGCGATGGCAGGCTGCGGATCTGCTCCGCGTGCGACCGCCGTCGGCGCGGGGCCGCCGAGCCGTGCTCAGTCTGCGGGTCCGCCCGGCAGGTCGCCGCCCGCGACCAGCACGGGCGACCGCGCTGCACCCGCTGCCGGCCCTACGACAGTCCCGATCCCGTCGCGGCCATCGCCGCTCACATCAGCCGCCACGGCCCCGGTCCCGTCCCGCCCCGGCTGGAGGACGTGATCACGAGCGCGATCCCCAGCCCGTTCCAGCGCCACCAGGTGCTCTGGGAACTCGACCAGCGCCCGGTGCTGCTCGCCGGCGAGGGAGCGCACGGCTCGCCGCGCGTCAACGTGCTCATCCGGGCGCTGCTGAACGCCGGCGTCCCCGGGATCGTGGCCCCGGCCTGCCCGTCGTGCGGGCAGGCAGTCCCGCTGCGCTACCGGCTCGGGGGAACGCGCTGCTGCCGTCGCTGCTATGACCGGGACCGGCTCGAAACGTGCAGCCGTTGCGGGCAGGCTGGCGACGTCGCTAGCCGCACTGTGGCCGGCAACCCGGTCTGCAGCCGGTGCTTCCGCCATGACCCGGCCAACCACGAGCAGTGCAGCAACTGCGGGCGGACCGCGCTGACCGTGCGCCGCGACGACGGGACCGCCTGGTGCCGCCGCTGCTACCGGGCGCCGGTAGCCACCTGCTCGTTCTGCGGCCGGGACAAGCCCTGTCACCTGGTGCCGCCGGCACCCCGCGCTGCGAGCACTGCTCGCGCCGGATGCGCCATGCCCCGTGCGCCCGCTGCGGCAACAGCCGGGCCGTATGGACGCGCACCGCCGACGGCCGGCCGCTATGCGGATCCTGCAGCCGGGAGCGGGTGCCGTGCAGCACGTGCGGCAAGACCCGTACCGTCGCCGCCCGGCTTCCCCCGGGACCCCTGTGCAGCACGTGCTACCGCAAGGACCCGGCATCGTTCCGGCCCTGCGCCAGCTGCGGGACCATCGAGCACCTCTACCATCACGGATTGTGCATCCGCTGCGCCCGCCGCGGGCACCTGCTCAGCATGCTGTCCCACGATCAGGGCGGCATGCACCCGCACGCCGAGGCTATCTTTCACGTGCTGGCCGCCAGCGATCCGGCCCCACTGATGCAATGGCTGACCACGAGCGCTGCCGCCGGGATGCTCGCTGACATCA
>CAWDEB010000001.1:0-54167 GCA_963801155.1 uncultured Actinomycetes bacterium | reverse complement strand
CTGGCCCGCAAGAGCGACGGGCTGATCCTGCACGACCGGGTGCTCGAGCCGGACCAGATGGACCGGCTGTCCCGGCAGCTTCCGATCGTCACGCTCGCCGGCTACGCGACCCCGACCACTGCGAACGTCCACGGTGACAACAAGTCGGGCATGCGCGCGCTGGCCCGCCACCTGCTGCGCGACCATGGCTACGCGGCCCTCGGCTACCTGGGCGGCTACGCCGACAGCCCGGACAGCCTCGAACGGCGGGAGGTCCTCGCCGCGGAGGCCGCCGCGGCCGGGGCGACGCTGGAGTGCGGGCCGGAATGGCAGGGCTACTACTTCGCCTCGGGCGGCGCCCAGGTCATCAACCAACTGCTCCAGGCGGGCCGCGCACTGCCGCGCGCGATCGTGTGCGCGAACGACCAGACCGCCTTCGGTGTCATGTCCGCGCTGCGCAAGCACGGCATCGACGTTCCCGGCCAGGTGGCGGTGACCGGTTTCGACGACATCCCGCTGGCCCGCCACCTGCGCACCAGCCTCACCACGGTCCGCCAGCCGATCAAGCAGCTGGGGACCACCGCCTTCGACGTGCTGTATTCGATGCTCAACCGCGAGCACGTTGCCGGCCCGCGACATCGTGCTGCCCACCGAGCTGATCTGCCGGGAGAGCTGCGGCTGCCCGCCGCCGGCCGACCAGGCCGACATCGGCTGGTACCGGGAGATATGAGTGTCCATGCGGATGATCACCCGCAGGATCGCGTTCTACCTCGTCACGGCCATCGTCGCGATCACCGTGAACTTCTTCATCCCGCGGCTGATGCCGGGCAACCCAGCGCTGGCCGTGCTGGGCCGGGTCCAGGGTCAGGAGTCCAAGCAGGCCATCGCCGCCCTCGAGCTGCAGTACGGGGTGCAAACCAAGACCGGGCTGTGGGGCCAGTACGTGCAGTACTGGAGCCACCTGCTGCACGGGAACCTGGGCACCTCGCTGAACTTCTACCCGGCCTCGGTCGGCGGCCTGATCCGGGCCGCGCTGCCCTGGACCATCGGCCTGGTCGGCGTCGCCACGGTGATCAGCTTCGTGCTCGGCACGCTGCTCGGCGTGGCTGCCGCCTGGAAGCGGGGCAGCTGGCTGGACGGGCTGCTGCCGGCCATGACGTTCTTCCAGGCCGCGCCGTACTTCTTCGTCGCGATCCTGGCCGTCGCGCTGTTCGCGACCAAGCTCGGCTGGTTCCCGCCGAACTCGGGCTACGACACCACCACGCTGAACCCGGGCTTCGACTGGCCGTTCATCTCGAACGTGATCGACCACGCCGTGCTGCCCGCCGTGACCATCGTGCTCGCCTCCATCGCCGGCTGGATCATCGGGATGCGCAACATGATGATCACCACGATGGACGAGGACTACGTGCTGCTGGCCCAGGCCAAGGGGCTGCCGACGGGGCGGGTGATCAGCTATGCGGCCCGGAACGCGCTGCTGCCGAGCGTGGCCGGCTTCTCGCTGGCCATCGGGTTCATCGTCTCGGGCGCGCTGCTCACCGAGATCGTCTTCTCCTATCCGGGGGTGGGGTACCTGCTGTTCACCGCGATCGGCAGCGACGACTACCCGCTGCTGCAGGGGATCTTCCTGATCATCACGCTGGCGGTGCTGCTGGCCAACCTGGCTCGCCGACTTCGTCTACGCGTTCCTCGACCCGCGGACCCGGCAGGAGGCCTGACATGACCCGATTGCTCCGGTCCCCGAAGATCGTGGTCGGGATGTGCCTGTCGGTGGTGTTCCTGCTGCTGGCCATCGTCGGCCCGCTGGTCGCGCCGTACAACCCGAACACCAGCGTGTCGACCACCAACGGCACGCCGATGCCGCCCTCGGCGGCGCACCTGCTCGGCACCACCCAGGTGCAGCAGGATGTCCTGTCCCAGCTGCTGGTGGGCGGGCGCAGCACCATCCTGGTCTCGCTCATCGCCGGCGTGGCGGCCACCGCGCTGGCCGTGCTGTTCGGCTTGTCGGCCGGGTACTTCGGCGGCTGGGCCGACGACCTGCTGTCCATGCTGGCCAACATCTTCCTGGTGCTGCCGGCGCTGCCGCTGCTCATCGTCATCTTCGGGTTCCTGGGCAAGGGCGCGACCCCGAACGACGCGGTGATCGGGGTCATCATCGCGATCACCGGCTGGGCGTTCGGCGCCCGGCAACTGCGGGCCCAGACCCTATCCATGCGCAGCAGGGACTTCGTCGACTCGGCCCGGATCATCGGCGAGAAGAGCTGGCGGATCATGGCGTTCGAGATCTTGCCCAACCTGATCCCGGTGGTGGCCACCTCGTTCCTGTTCACCGTCATCTACGGGGTCGGGACCTACACGGCGCTGTCCTTCCTCGGCGTCCTCAGCACGTCCCACTGGAGCTGGGGGACGATGCTGTACTGGGCGCAGAGCGCGCAGGCGGCTCAGCAGGTCCACCTGGAATGGTGGTGGTTCCTGCCGCCGGGGCTGGCCGTCGGGCTGTTCGGCACCGGGCTGGCGCTGCTGAACTTCGGTATCGACGAGTTCGTCAACCCGCGGCTGCGAGGCGGCGGAGCCGGCGGGATCTCCGGCCGCCGCGCGCGCCGGGCTGGGCTGCCCCGGCGGCCCGAGCTGGGCCTGACGCCCGTCCTGAGGGCTACGGAGAAGGCCTCATGAGCTCGAACGACGTCCTCATCGAGGTCCGCGGCCTGTGCGTGGACTACGGGCTAGGCGACGGCGCGGTACACGCCGTGGTGGACGCCGACCTGGATCTGCGCCGCGGCGAGGTGCTCGGCCTGGCCGGGGAGAGCGGCAGCGGCAAGTCCACCTTGGCCTACGCGATCACCCGGCTGCTGCGGCCGCCTGGCGTCATCACCGCGGGCTCGGCGCGCTTCGCGGCGTCAGTCGACACCGGGTCGGTCAACCTGCTCACCGCCGGCCAGCGCGAGCTGCGCGGGCTGCGCTGGAACGAGATCGCCGTGGTGCTGCAGAGCTCGATGAACGCGCTGAACCCGGTGCTGTCGATCGGCACCCAGTTCTCCGACGTGCTGAAGGCGCACCGGCCGGACATGAGCCGCGCCGACCGGCGGGCCAGGTCGGGTGAGCTGCTCGAGATGGTGGGTATCCCCGCCGACCGGCTGGGCAGCTACCCGCACGAGCTCTCCGGCGGGATGCGGCAGCGGGTGATGATCGCCACCGCGCTCGCGCTCGACCCGTCGGTGGTGATCCTGGACGAGCCGACGACCGCGCTGGACGTGGTGACCCAGCGCGAGATCCTCGAGGAGCTCACGGTGCTGCGCGACCGGCTGGACTTCGCCGTGCTGTTCATCTCCCACGACCTGTCGCTGCTGGTCGAGATCGCCGATTCGATCGCGGTCATGTACGCGGGCCGGCTGGTGGAACGGGCCGACGGCAACGCGATCTTCCGCGCGCCGCGGCACCCGTACTCGCTCGGCCTGCTGAGCTCGTTCCCGGCCTTGCACGGGCCGCGCCTGGCCATGGAAGGCATCCCCGGGTCACCCCCTGACCTGCGGAACATGCCCGGCCGGGTGCCCCTTCCACCCGCGCTGCGGGTACGCGTTCGACCGGTGCCGCACTGACCCGCCGCCGCCGCTGCTTGACCTGGACGCGGGCACCCGGGCGGCCGCGTGCTGGCTGCAGGACGGCCGCGGGGCCGTGCCCGCCGAGCTGGCCCGCCCCGTGCCGTCTGCCGTAACCGCGGACGCTGTGCCAGCTAACTTTGGGCCAGCTAACTTTGGGCCAGCCAACTTTGGGCCAGCTAACTTTGGGCCAGCCAACTTTGGGCCAGCCGACCTCGGGCCGACGGGAGGGCGGTCATGACCATCGTTCCCGCGGACCGGGCCCACACTCCCAACGGGGCCAGCGGCGGCCAGCCGGTGCTGGAGGCGCGCGGCCTGACCAAGCACTTCCCGGTGCGCGCCCACCGGGGCGCGCACCGGGAAGTGGTGCACGCGGTCGAGGACGTGACCCTCGCACTGCCGCAGGCCGGCATCACGGCGGTGGTCGGGGAGAGCGGCTCGGGCAAGTCGACGCTGGCCCGGCTGCTGGCCCAGCTGATCAAGCCGACCGCCGGGTCCGTGCTGCTCGACGGCGCGGCCACGCCGGGCCGACGGCCCTACGCCCGCCAGGTGCAGCTCGTGCTGCAGGACCCTTTCTCCTCGCTCAACCCGGTGCACAACGTCCGGTACCACCTGGCCAGGCCGTTGCGGGTGCACGGCCTGGCCAGCGGGGCGAGCCTGGACACCCAGATCGCCGAGCTGCTCGGGCGGGTGGCGCTGACCCCGGCGGACCAGTTCGCCGGGAAATACCCGCACGAGCTGTCCGGCGGCCAGCGGCAGCGGGTGGCGATCGCGCGGGCGCTGGCCATGCGGCCGCGGGTGCTGCTGGCCGACGAGCCCGTCTCGATGCTGGACGTCTCCATCCGGCTCGGCGTGCTCAACCTGCTGGCGGGCCTGCGTGAACACGAAGGGCTGGCCATCTTGTACGTGACGCACGACATCGCGTCCGCGCGTTACCTGGCCGACGTGATCGCGGTCATGTACGCCGGGCAGATCATCGAGTCCGGACCCGCGGCGCAGGTCACCGACGCCCCGGCCCACCCCTACACGCAGCTGCTGCTGTCCGCCGCGCCCGACCCGGACCGGGCGCAGCCGCCGTCGCTGCGGGGCCGGGGAGCACCGCCGAACCTGATCCGGCCGCCGAGCGGCTGCCGGTTCCACCCGCGCTGCCCGTTCGCCATGGCGATCTGCGCCGAGGAGAGGCCCGCGGCCATCGAGGTCGCCCCGGGACACTTCAGCGCGTGCTGGCTGCACGCGACCGGCCTGACCGCGGCCCAGTCCCGCCCGCTGAAGGAACCGCCGCCGAGGGAAACCCAAGGACCTCTGGGGAGCGGAGAGGAGAAGCAATGAACCGGCACGTCACCTAGCGGCCGTGGCCCAGGAAGGCCTCGCGCCCGTACCAGCCGCACGAAGCGGCGGACCGGAGGGATTTCACGCCCGGCCGGTCTCGCACGCACCACGTTATGACGGACCCCGACACGGTCACCATGACAGGCCGGCGACAGCCGGCCGGGCAATGGGAGTTTAGACATGAATCACAGAACTGTAAAAGCGCTGGCTGCGGCGACCATCCTGGCGATGGGCGTGGCGGCCTGCAGCAGCTCGAGCTCATCTTCTTCAGGTACGACATCGACGTCCAGCACCAAGCAGGGTCCTCCCCTGGTCATCGTCGACAACACCGGCCAGGTATTCGCCCAGACGTTCAACCCCTACGTCTCGACCTCGCTGGGCGTCGAGGACAACATGCAGTCGATGACCTACGAGCCGCTGCTCGAGTTCAACATCATGCAGCCGACCCAGGCGCCGATCCCCTGGCTGGCCACCAGCTACGCCTGGTCCGACGGCGGCAAGACGCTGACGTTCACCATCCGGCAGGGCGTGAAGTTCAGCGACGGCACGCCGATGACGGCCAGCGACGTGGCGTTCACCTTCAACCTGCTGATGAAGAACAGCACCCTCGCCTCGCAGGCCCCTGGGCCGACGCCGCTGCCGGTCAGCGCCACCGCGCCGAACGCGACCACGGCCGTGCTGACGTTCAGCCAGCCCGAGTACGCCAACCTGTTCCTGATCGGGTCGACGTACATCCTGCCCGAGCACATCTGGCAGAGCGAGTCCAACCCGGCCACCTACGGGGACGCCAACCCGGTGGGGACGGGCCCGTACGAGCTGTCCTCGTTCTCCTCGCAGAAGGTCACGTTCAAGCAGAACCCGTATTACTGGCAGAAGTCCAAGGTGACCGTGCCCGAGGTGATCTTCCCCAACTACGTGAGCAACACCACCGCCAACCCGGCGCTGGACAGCGGGCAGATCGGGTACGCGGGCAACGACGTGGCCGACGTCGCATCCGACTACCTGTCCGCGAACCCGACTAACCACACCTGGACGGCCAACCAGCCCTGGTTCGCCGACAACAACGTGGTGACGCTGTGGCCGAACGTCACCAAGGCGCCGCTGAACGACCCGAAGGTCCGGCTGGCGGTCAGCGCCGGGATCGACCGGCAGCAGCTCTCGGCCCAGGGCGAGACCAGCTACGAGCCGCCGGCCACGTCGTCGAGCGGGCTGCTGCTGCCGACCCAGAGCGCCCTGCTCGACCCCTCCTACAACAATGACATCTCCAACACCAGCAACACCGCCAAGGTCACCCAGATACTGACCAGCGACGGCTACACCAAGACCGGCGGCAAGTGGATGAAGAACGGGCAGCCGATCAAGTTCTCCATCGAGGACCCGTCGTCCTACACCGACTACGCCACCGACGCGCAGCTGATCGCCAACCAGCTGGACGCCGAGGGCTTCGAGGTCTCGTTCGACGGAGTCCAGGCCACCCAGTGGTACACCGACCTTCGCCGCCGGGAACTTCGACGCGATCATCCACTGGAGCAACCAGGGACCCACCCCGTGGGACTACTTCGACTACTGGATGGACAACACCCTGACGGCAGCCGATCGGCAAGCCGGCTGGCGCCGACTTCGGCCGGTATAGCAACCCGCAGGTCCAGTCGCTGCTGGCGCAGTACGCCGGCACCAACAGCGCCTCGGCGCAGCAGCAGGCGCTGAACGGGCTGGAGACCATCGTCTCCACGCAGGCACCGGTGATCCCGCTGCTGTACGGAGCGGCCTGGTACGAGTACTCCACCAAGGACTACACCGGCTGGCCGACGCAGTCCAACCAGTACATCGACCCGGTGCCGAACGCCCCCTACATGGAGTACACGCTCTTGCACCTCACCCCGGCGTCCTGAGAGCTGTACCGGACCATATGAATGACGCCCACGGGGCGCCCGGCCGCACCAGCGGCCGGGCGCAGCCCCGCCCTGCCCATAACCACGGGGCCCAGAACCACGGGGCCCAGAACCACGGGGCCCAGAACCACGGGGCCCACTAACCACGGGGCCCAGAACACCGATGACCGCGACCTGCTGGCCGGGCTCGGCCTGGAGGACAAGGTCCGGCTGCTGACCGGCGCGGACAACTGGCGCACGTGCCCGCTGCCCGCCATCGGGCTCCGCCCGATGGTCATGTCAGACGGCCCGGCCGGGGTCCGCGGCCAGACCATGGACGAACGCAACCCGTCGGCGAGCCTGCCCTGCCCGTCGGCCCTCGGCGCCACCTGGGATCCCGGGCTGGTCAGAGAGCTCGCGTTCGCGCTCGGCACCGAAGCCAGGAGCAAGGGCATCGACGTGCTGCTGGCGCCGACCATCAACGTCATGCGCACGCCGCTGGGCGGGCGCGGCTTCGAGTCGTTCGGCGAAGACCCGGTGCTCATCGCCCGGATGGCCGTGGCCTACGTCGACGGGCTGCGCCGGGCCGGGGTGGCCGCGGCGGCCAAGCACTACGTGGGCAACGACTCCGAGACGCAGCGCTGGACCTACGACGCGCGGATCGCCGAGCACGTCCTGCGCGAGCTGTACCTCGTCCCGTTCGAGGCCTGCGTGCGCGAGGCAGACCTGGACCTGGTGATGACCGGCTACAACATGGTCAACGGCGTCACCATGACCGAGCACGAGCTGCTGCTGTCGGCCATCCTCAAGGACGAGTGGGGGTTCCAGGGCGTGGCCCTGTCCGACTGGCACGCCGCGCGCAGCACGGTCGCGACCGCGGTCGCCGGGCTCGACCTGGCCATGCCCGGCCCCGCAGGACCGTGGGGCGGCCAGCTCACGGCGGCCGTGCGGGCCGGCGAGGTCAGCGAGGACCAGGTGGACGCCAAGGTCCGGCGCATCCTGCGGCTGGCCCGCCGGGTGGGAGCGCTCGGCCGGGGCAGCGCCGCCGCGAACGGCGCTACCTCGAACGGCGGGCCGGTGCTCGCCGACCCGGCGCTGCTCCGCCGGTGCGCCGCGGCGGCGTTCACGCTGCTCAGCAACGAGGGCGGCGGTGTTGGCCCGGGGGGACGACCCCCCCAAGCCCCCCCGATACTGCCGCTCGATCCGGGCACGATCCGCCGCATCGCGCTGATCGGGCCCAACGCGGTCAGCCCGGTCACTCAGGGCGGCGGCAGCGCCACCGTCCCCCAGATCAGCGTGTCGACCCCGGCCGACGCGCTGAGCGAGGCGCTGGCCGGGCAGGCCCAGGTGACCGTGCGGCCGGGCTGCGTGACCTGGGACATCGTGCCCGAGCCCGAACCCGGGCTGCTGCGCGACCCGGATACCGGCGAGCCCGGCGTCCGGCTGGAATTCCGCACCGAGAACGGTGAGCTGGCGGGTACGGAGCGGCGCACCGCGACCATGTTCACCTGGTGGGACGGTCTGCCGGCGGGCATCGGCTGGGGCGGCCGCGGCACGATCGTGCTCCGTGCCCGGTACCGGGCCGCCCACGGCGGCCCGCATGTGATCGGCGCGGGCGGGGTGGGCCGTCTCACGCTCACGGTCGACGGGACGCAGGTCGCGGAGGGAAATCCGGGCGTGCCCGCCGACCCGGTGGAGGTCATGGCGCGGCCCGGCGAGGTCAGGGCCACGGTAGACCTGGCGCAGGGCCAGGAAGCCGAGGTAGGGATCTCGCTGCTGCCCGAGGACTGGCCGCAGGGCCCGGTGGCCATCCGGCTGGGCATCGTGCCCGCGCCGGACGCCGACGCGTTGCTCCGCGAGGCCCTCGAGGCGGCGCGGAGCGCCGACGTGGCCATCGTGGTGGTGGGGTCGGGGCCGACGACGGAGAGCGAGGGCTTCGATCGCCCCGGGCTTGGCCTGCCCGGCGATCAGGACGAGCTGGTGCGGCGGGTCGCGGAGGTGAACCACCGGACTGTCGTGGTGGTGAACGCCGGCATGCCGGTGCTCATGCCGTGGGCGGACCAGGTGGCGGCGATCGGCTGCTGCTGGCTGCCCGGGCAGGCCATGGGCCACGCGCTCGCGGACGTGCTGCTCGGACACGCTGAACCGGGCGGGCGGCTGCCGGTCACCATCCCGGTCGCCGAGGCCGACTGCCCGGTTCTGCACTCGGTGCCGGAACAGGGCCGGCTGGCGTACACCGAAGGGCTGCTGATCGGCTACCGGGGCTATGACCAGGCCGGGAGAACGCCGCGCTTCGCGTTCGGCCACGGGCTGGGCTATACGACCTGGGAGTACTTGTCGGCCGGCGCGGAATCGACCGCGGTCGGCCCGGATGGTGGCCTCGAGCTCACCGTCGTGATCCGCAACACCGGGCCCCGCCGGGGCCGGGAGGTCGTCCAGGCCTACGTGGAGCCGGTCACGGCCGAGGCCGGCCGGCCGGTGCGCACGCTGGCCGCCTTCGCCGCCGCGACCGCCGAGGCAGGCGAGAGTGCTGAGGTCAGGCTGACCGTGGCGGCCCGGGCGTTCGCCCGCTACGACGAGACGGCCCGCGCCTGGACCTGGCCGCCTGGCGAGTTCGCCGTCCGCGTCGGCCGCTCGTCCGCGGACCTGCGCCTGTCCGTCCAGGTCAAGTCCTTAATCTTCCGAACGGACCGGCGCGCGCCCGGCCCGCTCGAAGCCTCCTAGGGGAACTCGACGCGGGTGGTGAGCGGGAGGGACGCGGACGAGGGGCCCGCGGCCAGGACGAACGAGCCGGGTTCGGTGGACCAGCCCTGGCCGGCCCAGTGCTGGAAGGCGCGCTCGGGGATGGGGATTCGGACCGTGACCGTCTCGCCGGGGTCCGCGTCGGCCGTGGCGAAGCCGGCCAGCCACTTGGCCGGCCGCTCCAGCGCCGAGTCCGGCCGGGAGGCGTAGACCTGGACGACTTCCCGGCCGCGCCGGGAGCCGGTATTCCGCACCTCGACGCAGGCCGAAACCCCGGCGCCGCCACCGGGGACGGCGATGGACTCGTACGACCAGGTGGTGTAGCCGGTGCCGTGGCCGAACGGGAACAGGGGTTCCCGGCCGTCGCGGTCGTAGCCGCGGTAGCCGATGAACAGGCCCTCGGTATAGCTCAGCACGCCGTCCGCCGGCTGGGTCGACGGGAGCCCTTCCTCGGACGCCGGCCACGTCATGGGCAGCCGCCCGCCGGGCTCGGCGTCGCCGAGCAGCACGTCGGCGAGCGCGTCGCCGTACTCCTGGCCGCCGAACCAGGACAGCAGCACCGCCGCCGCGTCCTGGACCCAGGGCAGCAGGACCGGGGCACCCGAGTTCACCACCACCACGGTCCGCGGGTTGGCCGCGATGACCTCGCGGACCAGCTCGTCCTGGCGGCCGGGCAGGGCCAGCGTGCGGCGGTCGAAGCCCTCGCTCTCCACCTGCGCGGTGGTCCCCACCACGACCACGGCCGCGTCGCTGGCGGCGGCCAGGGCGGTGGCCGCGGCGATCTCCTCGTCGTCGGTGCCGTGCGGCGGCACCAGGTTGAGCTGCACGAGCGTGCCCAACCCGGCGAACGGCGAGGAGTCCACATCGTGCTCGGCCACCACGTCGACCGACTGGCCCGCGGCCAGCTGGACCGGGGCCAGCTGCTGCGGCGGCCGCATCAGGGCCTCGGCGATGTCCGTGCCCTCCGGCAGCGCCAAGGTGGAGTCGAGGACCTCCGCGCCGTCCACGAGCAGGCGGTAACGGCCGAGGCCGGAGACACCCAGCTGGTAGACGCCCCCGACGGTGGCCCGGATCACGCAGCGGACCTCCAGCCGGGCGACCGGCTCGGTGACCCTGGCGAACCCGCTCAGCCACATGAACGTAGCCCCGTCGCGCAGTTCCGATCCCGCTAGCTCGCCGGCCTCGGTCAGGAACCGGATCTCGGCGCCGGTCCCGGGGTCGACGGGCCGGTCCGGGCGCAGCAGCCAGGGAGCCCGGGCCTCCCCGGCACGCAGGTGGGAGGTCACCCCCGGCGCGTAGGTCACGTGCCATCCGGCGGCCCGCAGGCCGTCCAGCGGCGAGATCGTGTACGGCGGGAACACGGTGGCGCTGCCGCCGCCCATGGTCCGCGCGACCTCGGCGTTCGGCCCGAGGACGGCCACCCTCAGGCGCCGGTCGGAACCCGGGAGCCCCCCGGGCCGATATCGCGGCAGCGGCAGGATGCCGTCGTTGCGGGCCAGCACGAAGCTGGCCGCCGCGGCGTCGCGCAGCTGCTGAGCGACCGTCAACGAATCCGGAGCGTCCAGGGCCAGCTCGGGCGGGTCGAGGGCGGGCGGGCAGGGAGGAATATCAGCCAGTGCGCCGACCCGCGCGGCCAGGCGGAGGATCCGGACCACCTTGTCGTCGATGAGCGCCTCGTCGACGGTGCCCTTGCCGACCGCCTCGAAGAGGGCGTCGCCCCAGGGGCCGTACAGGCTCGCAGGCCCGGGCATGGCCAGGTCGAGGGCGGCCTCGGCGGAGGCCTCGGTGGCGTGGGCGGCGGTCCAGTCCGACATCACCAGGCCGTCGTAGCCCCACTCGCCGTGCAGGATGTCGCGCAGTAGCGGGCTCTCGGTCATCGGCGACCCGTTGACTCCGTTATAGGCGGCCATGACCGCCCAGGCGCCCTCGTCGCGGACGATCGCCTCGAACGGCGCCAGGTACAGCTCCCGCAGCGTCCGGTCGTCCATGCGGACGTCGACGGTCATCCGCTGCGTCTCGGAGTCGTTGCCGACGAAATGCTTGACCGTCGCGCCGACGCCGGAGCGCTGCAGGCCGCGCACGTAGGCGGCGCCGATCCGCGCGGTCAGCAGCGGGTCCTCCGAGAAGCACTCGAAACACCGGCCCGCGTACGGGGTCCGGTGCAGGTTCACGGTGGGGGCGAGCAGCACGTCGACGCCCTTGCGCCGCGCCTCGCGGGCCAGCAGCCCGCCGATCGCCTCGACCCGTCCGGTGTCCCAGGTGGCGGCCAGCGCCGTCCCGCACGGCACGTTCGCGGAGCTGTCCCGCTCGTCCCAGGACTCGCCGCGCACCCCGGCCGGCCCGTCGGACAGCACGAGCCGACGCAGCCCGGCTTCCGGCTCGGCGTACAGGGCCCAGAAGTCCGCCCCGGTCAGCAGCCGGATCTTTTGTTCCAGCGACAGCCTGCCGACCCGGCGCCGCAGTTCGGCCTCGTCGGGAATGACCACGCCGGTCACGGTGCCACCGTCACGGGGCTGGCAGGTTGACCAGGGAGGCGAGCACGGCGCGGTGCGCGTCGGGGGTGCCGAAGGCAATGGAGTCCGCCTTGGCCCGCTTGAGGTAAAGGTGCGCGGGGTGTACCCAGGTGAAGCCGATGCCACCGTGCAGCTGCACGCATTCCTGCGCGGCGTGCACGGCGGCCTCCGAGCAGTACGCCTTGGCGATCGCCACCGCGACCCTGGCATCGGGGTCACCGCAGGCCAGGCAGGCCGCCGCGTACCGGGACGCCGCGCGAGCCTGGCTGACCGCGACCCACACGTCGGCCAGCCGGTGCTTGAGCGCCTGGAACGACCCGACCGGCCGGGCGAACTGACGGCGTTCCTTCACGTAGGCCAGCGTCATGTCCAGGCAGCGCTGGGCCAGCCCGACCTGCTCGGCGGCCAGGGCGGCCGCACCCGCGGTCAGCGCCGCCTCCAGCGCCTGCGAAGCCGCCGCGCCGGACGCGATCACCGTGCCGGGGGCGTCGTCGAAGGACAGGTCGCACAGCTGCCTGGTCATGTCCAGCGACACCACCGGCGCCTTGGCCACGCCGGGGGCCGGCATGTCGACCAGGTACAGGGCGTTCGGCACGCCGTCGGCCGGGACCAGCAGCACGCTGGCGGGCAGCGCGTCGGCGACCCCGCTGACCGTCCCGCGCAGCCGCGCGACCCCGGTCTGGGCGTCGCCGGGCCGGGCTCCCGCCACCCGGACCGAGACGGGGAACGCTCCCCCCGGCGCGGTCGGAAACGGCACCGCCAGCGTCACCGTCACGCTGCCATCCGCCATCCGGCGCAGCAGGTCGACCGCGGCCTGCGCGGGGGTGAAGGGCGTGCCCGAGGAGACCGCGGCGGCCCCGTGCGGAGCACCCAAGGCAGCACCGTGCGGACCACCCGTGGCCGCGTCGGCCGGAACACCCGACGCCACGCTCAGCAGCGCGGCGGTGGCGACCACGGAGCTGCCGAGAAAGGGAACGGGGGCCACGGCACTGCCCAGGGCCTCGGCGGCGGAGCACACCTCGCGGAAGGAGGCGCCGGCACCGCCGTCGCGCTCCGGGATGAGCAGCCCGGCGCAGCCAAGGTCACCCGCCACGGACTGCCACAGCCCATCGTCGTACGTTTCGGCGGACTCGGTGCGGGCCAGCACCTTGTCCAGGCTGCCCCGGTCGGCAAGCAGTGAGCTGAGGCTGTCAGCCAGGGCCCGTTCGGTATCTGAATAAAGGAGATCGGGGAGGTCCGCCTTGTCGCTCATCGCGGCAGGTCCTTCCATGGGACGTCCTTGTCGAAGCGAGGTTCGGGCGGCAGGCCCAGCACTCGCTCCGCGATGATGTTGCGCAGGATCTCCGAGGTGCCGCCCTCGATCGAGTTGCCGCGCGAGCGCAGGTAGCGGTAGCCGGGGCCGCGGCCGAAGAAGGTGGCGTGCTCGGGGCGGCGCATGGTCCAGTCGTCGTAGCGCAGGCCGTCGCCGGCGTTGAGCTCGACGTCGAATCCGGAGATCTCCTGGTTCAGCCGGGCGAAGACCAGCTTGGCCGCCGAACCCTCGGGTCCGGGCTTGCCCGCCGCCAGCTGCTGGCGCATCCGCTCCGCCGCCAGCCGGGCGACCTCGGCCTCCGTCCAGAGCCGCAGAAGCCGGTCATGCAGGCCGGGGGTGCGCAGCTCGGGGCGGGACCGCCAGGTGGCGGCGACCGGGCCGATCATGCCGGCCTCGCGGGGCGCGGCGCGGGAGGCGCCGATGTTGACCCGCTCGCTCATCAGCGTGGCGTTGGCGACCTTCCAGCCCTCGCCGACCGGGCCGATCCGGTCCTCGTCGGGGATCCGGACGTCGGTCAGGAACACCTCGTTGAACTCGGCCTCGCCGGTGAGCTGCCGCAGCGGGCGGACCTCCACGCCGGGAGCGGTCATGTCCACCGAGAAATAGGTGAGACCCTGGTGCTTCGGTACGTCCGGATCGGTGCGGGCGACCAGCAGCGCCCGCTTGGCCAGGTGCGCCTGTGAGGTCCACACCTTCTGCCCGGAGACCACCCACGTGTCGGTGTCCCGGACGGCCCGGGTGGCCAGTGCGGCCAGGTCGCTGCCCGCGCCGGGCTCGCTGAACAGCTGGCACCAGATCTCGCGGCCGGTCCAGAGCTCACGCAGCCAGCGGTTCTGCTGCTCGTCGGTGCCGTAGGCGAGGATCGTCGGCGCGGCCATGCCCAGGCCGATCGCGTTGCGCTCCGCGTTGTGGCCCGGGGAGCCGGCCGCGGCGAACTCGGCGTCGACGGTCTGCTGCAGCGAGCGCGACAGGCCCAGGCCGCCGAGCCCTTCCGGGTAGTGCACCCAGGCCAGGCCCGCGTCGAACCGCGCGTTCAGGAAATCTTGTCTGGGCGTCCCGTGCGGGTCATGCTCGGCCAAGAACGCGCGGACCCGTTCGCGGAGTTCCTCCGGTGTGTTCAGCACACTGTCTTTTCTAGCACGGTGCCCTGCCTCAATTGAGCGGTCCTCCCGCCACGTAGATGACCTGACCGGAGACGAAACCGGCGCCCTCGCTGACCAGGAACGAGATGACGTGCGCCACATCCTCGGGCTGCCCCACCCGGTGCACCGGTATCTGCTCGGCCCTGGCTTTCTGGAAGTCCTCGAAGGGCACGCCGATCCGGGCCGCGGTGGCGGCGGTCATCTCGGTGGCGATGAAGCCCGGCGCGACCGAGTTGGCGGTGACCCCGAACTTGCCGAGTTCCTTGGCCAGGGTCTTGGTGAAGCCCTGCAGGCCGGCCTTGGCCGCGGAGTAGTTGGCCTGCCCGCGGTTGCCGAGCGCCGACGCGGACGACAGGTTGACGATCCGCCCCCACCTCTGCTCGGTCATGTACTTCTGCACGGCGCGAGTCATCAGGAACGCGCCACGCAGGTGCACGCCGATGACCGCGTCCAAGTCGTCGTCGGTCATCTTGAACAGGAGGTTGTCGCGGATGATCCCCGCGTTGTTGACCAGCACGGTCGGCGGGCCGAGCTCGGCGGCCACCCGGTCAACCGCGGCGTTCACCTGGTCGGTCTTGCTGACATCGCAGCCCACCGCGAGTGCCTTGCCCGCCCGCGTTCTCGATCTGGATGACCGTGCCCGCGCAGTCGGCCTCGTTCAGGTCCAGGACGGCCACGGCCATCCCGTCCGCAGCCAGCCTGCGCGCCGTCTCGGCGCCGATGCCGCGGGCCGCTCCGGTCACGATCGCGATTCTGGACGCCACTATCTTCTCCCTTGTCCCGAACGGGCCGTGGTGCTCAGGACTGAGCCCCTCCGGATAGTGGCACGCAGACCAGGCCCGCGTCGAACTGCGCGTTCAGGAAGTCCTGCCTGGGCACACTGTCTTATGCAAAGTTCGCGTTATGCAAAGTACCCGCTGAGGTTACTGGCCGCTCACCTGCACCGATCGCTCGCGCAGGCCCAGAAGGCCTGCGCTCGCGAGCCGGTCTTGCCTAACGTCACAGTGTCTTCCTAGCACAGCGCCCTTCTCAGGAGGGCAGGACCCTCCTCGGCGGTCTGCCTCGGCACGGTGTCATTTCTAGCACGGTGCCTGACTAGAAATGGTACGGGCCACCCGCCACGTAGATGACCTGGCCGGAGACGAAGCCTGCGTCCTCGCCGACCAGGAAGGAGACGGCGGCCGCCACGTCGGCCGGCTGGCCGACCCTTTGTACCGCTATCTGCTTCGAATAGGCCGCCACGAGGTCCTCGAACGACATCTTCAGGCTGGCGGCCGTGGCCTGAGTCATTTCGGTGGCGATGAAGTGCGGCCCGACCGCGTTCGCGGTGACCCCGAACCTGCCCAGTTCCATGGCCAAGGTCTTGGTGAGGCCCTCGAGGCCGGCCTTGCTCGCCGAGTAGTTGGATTGGCCGCGGTTGCCGAGCGCCGACGAGGAGGAGACGTTGACGATCCGCCCCCACTTGGCCTCGGTCATGTACTTCTGCGCCGCCCGGGCCATCATGAACGCGCCTTTGAGGTTGACGCCGAGTACCGCGTCCCACTGCTCGTCGGTCATCTTGAACAGATTGGCGTCGCGGATGATCCCGGCGTTGTTCACCAGCACCGTCGGCGGGCCGAGCTCGGCGGCGATCCGCTCGACCGCGGCGTTCACCTGGTCGGTCTTGCTGACGTCGGCACCCACCGCCAGCGCTTTCCCGCCGGCGTTCTCGATCTCCTTCACCGTTCCCGCGCAGTCGGCCTCGTTCAGGTCGAGGACCGCCACGGCCATTCCGTCGGCGGCCAGCCTGATGGCTATTCCGGCACCGATGCCGCGAGCCGCGCCCGTCACAATAGCAACTCTCTGTACCACTGGTTTCTCCTTTGATCTGACCGGAGCCGTGGTGCTCGGGCCGGGCCAGGCTGCCGAAGCTCGCGGCGTTTCGTTGTAGTCCGTTAACTTTCGTACGCCGCGAGCTTTCCGCCGGCTAGTGGCTTTGGTCCCGGTCAGGTCGTGGCTTTCCTCAGTTCGCGGCGGGCGAGGGATCTCTTGTGCACCTCGTCCGGGCCGTCGGCGAACCGGAGCGAGCGCGCGCTCGCCCACATGTTGGCCAGCGGGAACACCTGGCTGACCCCGCCACCGCCGTGCACCTGGATCGCCTTGTCGATCACCCATTCGGCCATGGCCGGGGTCACGATCTTGATCGCCTGGATCTCGGTGTGCGCGCCCTTGTTGCCCACCGTGTCCATCAGCCAGGCCGTCTTGAGCACCAGCAGCCGGGCCTGCTCGATCCTGACCCTGGACTCGGCGATCCAGTCCTGGACGACGCCCTGCTCGGCCAGGGTCTTGCCGAACGCGGTGCGGGAGGCGGCCCGCTTGCACATCAGGTTGAGGGCGCGCTCGGCGGCGCCGATCTGCCGCATGCAGTGGTGGATGCGGCCGGGGCCCAGCCGCGCCTGCGCGATCGCGAATCCCTCGCCCTCGCCCGCGATCAGGTTCTCCTTCGGGACCCGCACGTCGGTGAACTCCACCTCGGCGTGGCCGCCGTGGTGTCCGTCGCTGTAGCCATACACGTAGATTCCGCGCTTGACCTCGACCCCGGGCGTGTCACGGGGTACGAGGATCATGGAGTGCCTGTGGTGGCTGTGTCCCTCTCCGGGCCCATCTCCGGGTCCCTCTCCGGCGGTAGCCTCGGCGGTCACGCCCATCACGATAAGGATCTTGCAGTCCGAACTCATCGCGCCCGAAGACCACCACTTGCGGCCGTTGATCACGTAGCTGTCGCCGTCGCGGGTGATCGTGGTGGCGATGTTCGAGGCATCGCTGGAGGCGACGTCGGGCTCGGTCATGCAGAACGCCGACCGGATCTCCCCGTCGAGCAACGGGCGGAGCCAGCGTTCCTGCTGCTCCGGGGAGCCGAATTCGGCCAGCACCTCCATGTTGCCGGTGTCCGGCGCGGCGCAGTTCATGGCCTCCGGCGCCAGCGCGGGACTCCACCCGGTGATCTCGGCCAGCGGCGCGTACTGCAGGTTGGTCAGCGGCGGGTCCGGCAGGAGCGCCGGGTCCAGCGAGCTGACCGCCTTGGCGGCCTTGCCGGTCAGGAACAAATTCCACAGCCCGCGGCGGCGGGCCTCGGCCTTGAGGTCCGCGGTGACAGGCAGCCGCTCCCACATGCGCCCGGCGGCCTCGGCCGCCTCGGCCTGCTCCCTGAACATCGGCTCGGCTGGGTACACCTGCTCGTCCATGAACGCGAACAGCCGCTCACGGAGATCTTGCGTCCGGTCGTCGTAAGCGAAATCCATGGAGCACAACCTCCCATACGGTCGCGCAACAGCCTACCTACCAACCAGTACGTCTTTCCGTGGCGGCTCGCCCGCCGGCCGGTGCACCTGAGGGGAACGGGACCGGTGGTGCGCTTCTTCTCAATGACGCGTTGGCGCGGTCAGCGGGTGCGGCGGAAGACGTAGACGTCGCCGGAGGCGAAGATCTCGGTGTAAGTGTGGGGCGGATACAGGCTCGCGATGAAGGCGGGGACGTCCTTGATCGCGGGGCTGTAGTCGCTGTCGAGGCCGTCGAACACGATGTACTGAGCCACCGGATTGCCGCTGTTGCCGATCCAGAAGGTATCGGTCCGGGCGGCCAGCGGGGCCAGCAGGTCCAGCGTGGTCAGGACGGTGGCACCGTCGGGCACGCGGGCCATGGCCGCCTCGGCCTGCCCGACGTGCGGGCTGATCCGGTAGGTCTGGGCGTTCCACAGCTGGCTGAGCGGGAACTGGAAGGCGAGCGGGACCGCGATCGCGACCATCATGGCGGCGCCGTAGCGCCGGGCTCCGGCCAGCGCCGCCGGCCAGAGTCCCTGCCGTCCGCTCGCCCAGCCCGCGGACCTGGTGGTATCGGCGTCCATCGCGGCCCCGATCCTGGCCAGCGCGTCGATGGCGGCGACGAAGATGATCGGCATCACGGTGGCGTTGTAGTGCCAGTACGTTCCCCAGAAGCTGCTGTTGGTGGCGATGAAGCGCAGCAGCAGGCTCGGGGCGGCGATCAGGACCAGAGGCGAGCGCAGCGCGATGAACGCGGTCGGCAGCAGCAGCAGCACCAGGGTTTGCACCTTGTCCGGCCAGGCGTGCAGGAGCTGGCGGACCAGGCCGAAGACCGACGGGTGCCCGCCGGGGGCCAGGACCCCGCCGTCGCTCCAGTACTGGTACACACCGGCCCGGTTGAAGTGCGGGATGATCAGGCCGATGGCCACGAACGACCAGGCGAAGCCCCAGATCAGGAGGAACTGCCCGGCCACCATGCGGCCGCGGCCGTACGGGTCCGCCGGGTCCCGCTGGTCGGGGACCGGAGCCCGCAATCCGGACACGATCAGGTAGATCCCGATGGCGGCCACGGTGAAGCCCTGGTCCTCCTTGACGAAGACCAGGGGCAGCGCCCACCACACCGCGGCCTTGGTGTGCCCGCGGGCCAGCGCGGACAGCGAGAAGGCCAGCAGCGGTACCGCGAACGCGATCTCGTGGAAGTCGAACTGGGGCAGCTGCTGCAAGCCCCAGGAGAACCCGTACGCGACCGCGATCGCCCGGCCGGGACCGGCGCCCAGCTTCTCCCGGGCGAGCTGGCTTACCGGGAAGACGGACGCCGCGACCAGCAGCGCCTGCGCGACGACCAGCGTCGCCGAGGAGGGGAAGACCCGGAAGAAGGGCGCCAGGACCGCGACGATCGGCTGGAAGTGATCACCGAGCAGGTTGAAGCCGGGCGCCCTGATGTCCACGATCGGCGCCCGCAGATCGGCGTACTGCTTCACGTACTCGGTGTAGATGCCCAGGTCCCAGGAGGATGGGTTGAGCTGCAGCAGCCGGAACAGCGAGATGGCGGCGTACGCGGCGAACACCGCGACCGCGATGGCCCAGGTGACCGGATCGGTGTAAGCGCGGGAGTCCCGCGGCCGGGACGGCGGCACCACGGAGAGCCGCGGCACCGTCTCCTGCGGCACCACGGCGGGCAGTACCACGGCCGATGGGGCCTCGGTCTCCGGCGGGACCGGCTCGGCCTGTTGCTCCTCCGGCATCGCGCGCAGGATACCCGTTACGGCGGGTGCCGGAAACGGGTCAGACGAGCAGCAGTTTCCCGATCCGGCGGCCGGAGGCGTACAGGCCCGCGACGCCCAGCACAGCCAGGTAGGCCGCCCGCCACAGCAGGTCCGGGCCGAGCACGCCGACCGTGAGATCACGCAGCAGCACGACCCCCTGGTACAGGGGCGTCCACTCGATCACGACCTGGGCCGCCCGCGGGTAGACGCTCAGCGGGTAGAACGTGGCGGAGAACAGGAACAGCGGCATGCTGGCCAGGATCACGTAGTCGAAGTCCTGCCAGCTCTTCATGAAGGTGGTGCCGAACATTCCGATGGCGGCGAAGCCGAAGCCGATCAGCACCGCCACCGGGACGTCCAGCACCGCCCACGGCGAGTGCACCAGGTCCAGAGCCAGCATGACCAGCGATGAACGCGATCGCGTAGATGGTGGCGCGGATCAGGGCCCAGCCGATCTCGCCCAGCGCGACCTGGGCCGGCCGCATCGGGGTGGCCAGCACGGCGTCGTACAGCTTGTCGTACTTGAGCCGGAAGAACACGTTGAACGTCGAGTCGTACATCGCCCCGTTCATCGAGGACACCGCGAGCAGGCCGGGCGCGACGAACTCCCGGTACGGGATGAGCTGCCCGCCCGGACCGGGCACCTTCCCGACCAGCACGCCCAGGCCCAGGCCCACGGACAGCAGGTAGAACAGCGGCTCGAAGACGCCGGAGACGAATACTAGCCAGGCGCGCCGGTAGGCCCGGGCGTGCCGCTCGATCAGGCGCAGGCTGCCCGTGTCGGTACCGGCCCGGCGGAGCCGGCCCAGCAGCCCGGCCGGCGGGAGCATCCGCAGGGTAACGGTTTCAGACATGCTGTGCTTTCTTAGACATATAGGCGCCTGCGGTAGGTGCGGGCCCCGGCCCAGATCCCCACGGCGGCCAGCACCGCCAGGTAGGCGGCGTGGCCGAGCATCCCGATCGGGTCGCCGGCCGCGGTGCCGAGGCTGAACGCCCGGCACAGGGCCACGCCCTGCCACAGCGGCGTGACGTAGGCCAGCGCGCGCAGCCCGGCGGGCAGCTGGGACAGCGGGAAGAACGTGCCGGAGAACAGCATCAGCGGCATCATGACGAACCGGAAGATGTAGTTGAATGAGGTCTCCACCCTCACCGTGACCGCCCAGGCCGCGATCGGGGCGGCGAAGGCCAGCCCGGTGAGCACCGCGGCCGGGTAGGCCAGCACCACCCACGCGGACCTGATCGCGCCGAACGCCCACATGACCACCATGACGACCGCGCAGTTCATCGCGATCCGCATGGTCATGAACATCAGGTGGCCGCGGAAGATGTCGGCGGGCCGCAGCGGGGAGGCCTGCGCGCCGATGTAGACCCGGTTCCACTTGATGGAACCGAACACGGGGTAGCTCGCCTCGCCCATCGCGGTGTTCATCGCGCCCGAGGCCAGGATGGCCGGCGCCACGAAGGCCAGGTAGCTGACCCCGCCCAGGCTGGCCAGGCTGTGCTTGTCGACCAGCGTGCCGAGCCCGAAGCCCAGCGCTCCCAGGTAGCACACCGGGCCGAGCACGCTGGACCAGATGCTGGAACGCCAGATCCTCCGGTACCTGGTCAGCCAGCATTGGAAGGCGCGCAGTGCTAGCCCGGGGGGCCGAGGGGGTCTGGGGGAAAGGTTCCCCCAGGATCGGGGGGATCCCGGGGGGTCGCCCCCCGGAGGAACAGCGCCCCCCGTTCCCCCCGACCATCAGTCCTCCAGCCGACGGCCGGTCAGGTGCAGGAATACATCCTCGAGCGTGCCCCGGCGGACCAGCGAGGTGAGCGGCTCCAGGCCGCTGGCCCGCACCGCGGCCAGGGCCGCGTCCCCGTCGGGGACGTAGAGCAGGATCCGGTCGGCAAGCACCTCGGTCCGTTCGGCAGAAAAGTCTTTCAATTTGTCGGCGGCGGCGTCGTGGAGTTCGGGGTCGAAACGCAGCTCGAGGACTTCCGGCGAGCAGTAGCGGGCGATCAGGTCGCGGGGCGAGCCCGCCGCGGCGAACCGGCCGTGGTCCATCACCACCAGCCGGTCGCACAGCTGCTCGGCCTCGTCCATGTAGTGCGTGGTCAGGATCAGCGTGACGCCGCGTTGCTTGAGCCGGAACAGCCGGTCCCACACCACGTGCCGGGCCTGCGGGTCCAGGCCGGTGGTGGGCTCGTCGAGGATCAGGATCTCCGGCTCGTTGATGAGCGAGCGGGCGATGGTCAGGCGGCGCTTCAGGCCGCCGGACAGCGGGTCGACCTTATCGTCGGCCCGGTCCGCGAGCTGCACGAACTCCAGCAGCGCGGCGGTCCGCTCCCGGATGACGCGCCGGGGCAGCCCGAAGTACCGGCCGTAGACGAGCAGGTTCTCCCGCACGGTCAGCTCGACGTCGAGGGTGTCCTCCTGCGGCACCACCCCGAGCCGGGCCCTGATCGCCGAGCCGTCCCGGACCGGGTCGCGGCCGAGGATGCTCAGCTCCCCGCTGGTCGGCGGCGAGACGCAGCCGATCATCCGCATCGTGGAGGACTTGCCCGCGCCGTTCGGCCCCAGGAAGCCGAACGCCTCTCCGCGGTACAGGTCGAAGTCGATCCCGTCGACCGCGGTGAAGCTGCCGAACTCCTTGGTCAGCCCGCGGGCCCGGACGAGTACCTCGGTTTCGGGACGTTCCGGCACCTGATCCAGGCTAGCCGGGAGGTATGACATTCCCCGAACGGTTTAGCCACCCTCCCCGTACCGCACCAGGGGACACGATAGTGTCGGGTCTATACGGGACGGACCAAGTCAAGGGGCGAAGCTACGGTGAAGCTCATCCGCGACCTTTATGACCGATTCCGGGTGCTGATCCACGAGATCGCCAAGTTCGGGATCGTCGGCAGTCTCGCGTTCGTCCTCACCATCGTCCTGGTCAACGTCTTCCACTCCGGCGCCGGGCTCGGCGAGATCGCCGCCACGACGCTGGCCAACATCCTGGCCACGGTGTTCGCCTTCGTCGGCAACAAGTTCTGGGCGTTCCGGCACCGAAAGGGCAGCCACTGGGGCCGCGAGACCATCTTGTTCTTCTTCTTCAACGGGATCGGGATCCTCATCACCGACGGGGTCGTCTGGCTGGTGCACTCCGGGCTCGGGCTCACCGACAACTTCTCCTACAACGTGGCCAACCTCATCGGCATCGGCCTGGCCACGCTGTTCCGGCTGTACTGCTACCGCCGGTGGGTCTTCCTTTACGCCGACGCCGACGCCGACGCCGGCGCCGAGCCGCCGACGGCCGAGCAGCTCGAGCCGGAGACCTCCGGAACCTGACCCGCTGCGTGCTTACTGGCAGCCGCGGACAGCGGACAGGTCCAGGGGCGCCTTGAGCGCGGCGTCCTGCTGGGCCGTGGTCAGGTACCCGACGGCGGCCATCCGGTCGATGACGTGGACCAGCCGGGCCCGGGCCCGGGCCGGGTAGACCAGCGGATCGTCGTAGGTCGGCGCGTTGACCGCGCCGGCCAGCATGGCGGCCTGCACCACGGTCAGCTGCGCCGGAGGCCGCCCGAAGTAGCCGCAGCTGGCCGCCTGCAGGCCGTAGTAGCCGTGGCCGTAGTACGCGATCTCCGCGTACAGGCGCAGGATCTCGGCCCGGCTGTAGGCCCGGTTGAGCTTGACCGCCAGCGCCACCTGCTCGAGGATCTGCGGGAAGCTGCTGTGGCCCGAGGTGTACAGGTTCTTCGCGAGCTGCTGGTCGATGGTGCTGCCGCCCCCGTCGGTGTGCCCGGTGAGCCAGGAGGCCGCCACCCGGACCAGCGCGAGCGGGTCAACGCCCGGGTCGGCGTAGAAGCGGTGATCTTCGGTCGCCACCAGGGCCTCGGCGAAGTACTGCGGCACCGGCGGGCCCGGGTAGGCGATGTGGTGCCCGGCCGCCTGGGCCCGGGCCAGTTCGGTGGCCTGGCCGGCCGACGGGGTGAACGCGTACAGCAGGGCGACCGCGGCCAGCAGCAGGGCGATCAGGACCGCGAAGACCTTGACGATCCCCAGCGCCAGCCTGCGCCGCCAGCTGCGCCGTTTCAGCGGGAGCGTCGGCTCGTAGCCGGCGTCCTCGTCGCCTGCGCCGTCGCCGTAGGCCGAGTGGCGAACGCCAAGTACCCTATCTGACCCTCCTCCCCTCCGTCCGCATGCGGCTCCCCTGGCGGTGGCTCCCCCTGGCTTAACGAGCGGGCCGCCCTCGCCATGCCCGGCACATCGTAACTTTCTACCCAGCGGGAATCATGTATGCGCGGCAGCGTGGCGACCACGCGGCGGGGCGCAGCTTGGTTTCCGGAGGAGGCGCGGTTGCGCTAAGCTGGCGAAGCCCGCCGGATGCGACGGGTATGCGCTCGCGGACACCACGCTGGGCGCAACGGGACGTGGCCCAGCTTGGTTAAGGCGCCTGACTGGGGGTCAGGAGAGCAGGAGTTCAAATCTCCTCGTCCCGACGACAACTGCTCGGCCCAATGAGTGCGGCACTGTACCGATTCTTGCTGGTAGGGTGCCACTTCACTGGTCCCGGGGAGGTTCGCGGGGGGTTCGGGGGGGCTCGCGGGGGGGTTCCGGGGACCGGCGCGGGCGGCTGGTGTTGACTATCGCTATGCCTGTTGAAGGAGAATACGAGCCGAGCCCGGCCGCCTGGGTGCGTGAGCAGGTAGAACTGTACGAGGGCTCCGGCGGGACCAAGGGTACGACGCTGCGCGACACCGGGCTGCCGGTGGTGATCGTCACCAACCGGGGCGCCAAGAGCGGCAAGGTGCACAAGACACCGGTGATGCGGGTAGAGCACGATGGCCGGTACGCCATGGTGGCCTCGAAGGGCGGCGCCCCGGACCATCCGGTCTGGTACTACAACGTGCGGGCGAATCCCGTGGTGGAGCTGCAGGACGGTCCGCACAGGCAGGACATGAGGGCCCGCGAGCTCAGCGGTGACGAGCGCGCCCAGTGGTGGGAGCGGGCGGTCGCCGCGTACCCGCCGTACGCGGAGTACCAGCAGAAGACCACGCGGCAGATCCCGGTGTTCGTCCTGGAACCGGTCAGCGAAAGCTGACGCCGCCCCGCGGGCCGGGGACACAGCCCGCGGGACGGCATGGTGGGCTCAGCCGTAGATCGTCCCGACACCGGGGATGATCGGCTCGGTGATGCTCATCCAGATCGGCCCGGCGTGCGAGCACGCCTCGAACGAGACGGCCGCGCGGGTCGCGCTGCGCTGGCCGGGCGGGTAGACGCGCAGGAATGCCGCCGTGTTCACCGGGTCACATCCGGGCTCCGTGCTCACCGCGACGTCGTGGTAGGCCAGTATCGTGTGCGCCGTCGCGCCGGGCGCCAGGTTCACGATGCGCGCGCCGGCCCGGCTGCCCCAGCTCGCCGGGCTGCCGAGCTGGTGCCCGTTGTGGTCGACCGCGGACACGCCCGGGTACCCGAACAGGTAGCACGTGTGGTGGCTGAGGTTGGTGAACTCAAGCGGGTAGTAGATGGTGCCGGCCGCGCCGTTGCCCTGGTCGACGGCGAGCCAGACGCCGAGGTCACCGGCGGTACACCTGGGGATGGAGACCGCCGCCGTGGTCGCCGCGCCCGGCGATGAGGTAGCCGCGTAGGCGGCCGTGGAAATGGCCAGGCCGACGACGGCCGCCGCGGCGACCGCGACGACCCGCCGGGCGGCGGTGGTGGTGGGGAAAATCTTCATGGCAATCGTCCTAGATAGCTGGGACCGCGAGTGCAGGTCCCTCCACCTACTGAGACGAAGATGCCTGGTCTTCGGTTATTTTTTTCCGAACGATCCATGGTGGCAGCGGCCCGGCACGAGCTTTCCGCCGGGCCGTTCGGCAGACTGGTGCGGTGACAGCACGGGCAGAACTCATACGCCGGGCGCAGGCTCACGGCGTGGCGGTCTCATATCAGGACTGGCGGGGCCGCATCGCGGAGGTTTCCGACGAGACCCTGGCGGCGGTGTTGGATGCGCTCGGGAACGGTCGACCATGCCCGCCCGCCGGGCAGCGGGAGATCGGCGGTGCGCTGGCCCCGTGGCCGGATCGCAGGTCGTGGGGTTTCGCCGTGCAGCTTTACTCGGTGCGCTCCCTCGGCTCCTGGGGGCACGGCGACCTGCGTGACCTGGCCGACCTGGCCGCCTGGAGCGGCCGGGAGCTGGGGGCGGACTTCGTGCTGGTGAACCCGCTGCACGCGGCCGAACCGCTGGCCCCGATCAGCCCGTCCCCGTACCTGGCCATGACCAGGCGCCACCTCAGTCCGCTCTACCTGCGCATCGAGGATATTCCCGAGTATGCCAGGCTCAGTCCGGGCGACCGGGCCCGGGTCGACGCGCTCGGCGCGCCGCTGCGCGCCGCGAACCGGACCGCGGCCTTGATCGACCGGGACGCGGTTCTGGGCGGCCAAGCGGGCGGCGCTGGAGATCATCCACGCGGCGGGGCTCGGCCCCGCCCGCCGGGCGGAGCTTGACGCCTTCCGGGAGCGCGACCAGGAGGCCATCCGGGACTGGGCGACCTGGTGCGCGATCGCGGAGGTGCACGGCCCGGACTGGCGGGCCTGGCCCGCCGCGCTCGCCAATCCGCGCTCGGCGGAGGTGGCCGCGCTGCGGCGGGAGCGGGCCGACCAGGTGGACTTCCACGTCTGGCTCCAGTGGCTGGCCGCGGAGCAGGCCGATACCGCGCAGCGGGCGGCCCGGCGGGCCGGGATGAGCATCGGCGTCCTCAGCGACCTGGCCGTCGGCTCGCATCCCGGCGGAGCCGACGCCTGGGCCCAGCAGGACGTGATCGTCACCGGCGTCAGCGTCGGCGCCCCGCCGGACGAGTTCAACCAGCGAGGCCAGGACTGGACGCTGCCGCCCTGGCATCCGGGCTGGCTGGCCGCCGACGTCGGCCGGCCGATCGCCGAACTCGTCGCGGCGACCACGCGGCACGCCGGGGGCCTGCGCATCGATCACGTCATGGGTCTGGCCCGCCTGTGGTGGATACCCGCCGGGATGAGCCCCGGCCAGGGCACGTACGTCCGCTACGACCACGAGCTGATCGCGGACGTGCTGTGCGCCGAGGCGGCGCGCGCGCAGGCGCTGGCCATCGGCGAGGACCTCGGCACGGTCGAGCTCTGGCTGCGCGACTTCCTGGCTGACCGCCGGGTGCTCGGCACGTCCATGCTCTGGTTCGAGCGCCACCCGGACGGCACGCCGCGCCGGCCGGGCGAGTGGCGTCGCGGCTGCCTGGCCATGGTCGGTACGCACGACATGCCCCCGGCCGCCGCGTTCCTCACCGGCGAGCAGGTCACCATCCGGGCCGGCCTCGGGCTGCTTACCGAGCCTGAGGCGGGCGAGCGAGCCGCGGCCCGGCGGGAGATGGGCGGATGGCTCGATATGCTCGCCCGCGAAGGCCTCCTGGGCCGCCCGGCCGAGGTCACGGCGGAGCAGTTCACGGTCGCGCTGTATGGCTACCTGGCCCGGACGCTGGCCATGCTGATCGGCGTGTCGCTGGCCGAGGCCGTGGGCGAACGCCGGCCGCAGAACCTGCCGGGGACGGTGAACGAGTACCCGAACTGGCGGATCCCGATGGCCGATCGTGACGGAGTGCCGGTCCTGGTCGAGGACCTGCCCGCGCACCAGGGCGTCCGGGCCGTCGCCGAGGCGGTGTCCGGCGGCTTGCGCGGCGGCAGACGCGGTGAGGAGATAGAGTCCACGCGTGACCCGCGATGAACTGGAGGCCCTGTCCTCCCGCGAACTACACGACCTGGCCGTGCGGCGGGCGCTGCATCATCTCGACGTGGAGTTCTTCTGGGAGCTGCTGCGCGCCATCCCGGCGGCCGAGGCCTCAGAAGGACACGACGCCGAGGCCGGGAGGGACGTCACGCATTTGAGCGTGCTGCTCGACGACGCCATCGACTCCGGGCAGGGCGATGTGGCCGAGGCGCTGCGCCCGCTCTACCTCGACTACCTCGAGAAGCACGGCGTGGGCAGCTGAGCAGGCACCACGTCCCGTTCGGCCGAAAAAAAAGCGCGCGGGGCCGGCGGATCCGGCCCCGCGCTGTGGCAGGCGGCGGGTGCTTACTCGCCCTTGTTCAGGACGGCTTCGATCTCCAGGTTGATCGTCACCTTGTCGCTGAGGACCATGCCGTTGCTGGCGCCCGGGATGGGGCCGTTGTAGCTGACGTTCCAGTCGTTCCGGTTGATCTCGGTGGTGGCGGAGAAACCGGTCCGCGTGCCGCCGTACGGGTCCGGGCCGAAGCCGTTCACCTCCAGGAAGAAGGTCACCGGACGGCTGACGCCATGGAGGGTCAGTTCGCCGTCGAGCAGGAAGTTCTCGCCTTCGGCGCGGATCCCGGTGGAGCGGAAGGTCATCACGGGGTGCTTCTCGATGTGGAAGAAGTCCTCGCTGCGGATGTGATTGTCCCTGGTCTCGTTCCCGGTGTTCACCGAGCTGAGGTCGACGGTGGCGGTGACGGCCGACTGCAGCGGGTCCGCAGCGGTCTTGATGGTGCCCTCGAACTTATCGAAACGGCCACGGACCTTGCTCACCATCATGTGCCTGACGACGAAGGACACCTCGGAGTGAACGGGGTCGATGGTCCAGGTTCCAGTCACGTAGCCGGGAATCTCCACGGCAGCCGTAGTCATTGATCCTCCTAGTAGTACTCTCTTGTGCGCAAGTTCGCTTTCGTACCTTGCTTCCTAATAGTAAGTCGCTATACTTGAACTGTCAAGCACTTCGTGTTGAATCGTCAAGTACTTCGCGGCACGGGGCCGGGCAAGTAACCTGGTGGGGTACGAGGAGGGATTTTCGTGGATTCCGGGCACATCGACCCGGTTTGCGAGCTGTCGGTGACGGCCGGGGGCGAACCGCTCGGGTCGGCCTGCGAGCCGTCGCCGTGCCGCGCCCGCGAAGTCCTGCAGCGCGTCGGCGACAAGTGGTCGATGTACGTGATCGACCTGCTCGGCCAGGGCACCATGCGATTCAGCGAACTGCACCGCTCGATCGACGGCATCACGGCACGGATGCTGACCGTCACGCTGCGCGGTCTGGAGCGGGACGGCATCGTGACCCGCACCATCCATCCCGTCATCCCGCCCCGGGTCGAGTACGACCTGACCCCCATGGGACTGACGCTGCTCGGCGCCATCGGCCAGCTGGTGACCTGGGCCGACAGCCACCTGCCCGAGATCAGCGCCGCTCAGGCGGCCTACGACGCCAAGCGCCCGGCCGAATAGCGTGGATGACCTGACGCAGGCGGAGAGCCAGGCCGAACGCGAGGAACGGCTGCGGCGCGGGTCGTCGTTCGGCGCCGCCGCGGCCGCCTACGGCGAGCACCGGCCCGGCTACGCCGAGGCCGCCGTCCGCTGGGCCCTCGACCCGGTCGGCGGGCGCGAGCGGCTGAGGGTCCTGGACCTCGGGGCGGGAACCGGCAAGCTGACCGCGACCCTGGCCGGCCTCGGGGCCGAGGTCACGGCGGTGGAGCCCGATCCGGCTATGCTTGCCGAGCTGCGGCGCGACCCTATTTTTGGATCGGTGAAGGCGCTGCCCGGCCGCGCAGAGGAGATCCCGCTACCCGACGGGAGCGTCGACGCCGTCCTGGCCGGCCAGGCCCTGCACTGGTTCGACCTGGACCGGGCCATACCCGAGATCGCCCGGGTGCTCACCCCGGGCGGCGTGCTCGCCGCCTTGTGGAACGTCGACGACGACCGGATCGGCTGGGTCGCGACGCTGGCCCAGATCAGCAAGGGCAAGACGAGCGCCACCCTGCTGCGGTGGCGGGACCGCGCCGGGCAGGCTCGCCAGGAGCGGCTGGCCGCAGCCGGATCCGGCCTGTTCGAGACGCCCGAGATGGCCGAGTTCGAGAACGGGCAGCGGCGGACCGTCGACTCCCTGCTGGCCACCATCGCGACGCACTCCAACGTCCTGGTGATGGAGGAACCTGAGCGCACCCGGCTGCTGGCCCAGGTGCGCGATTTCCTGCGCGGCCGCCCGGAGACCGGCGCGGGCGAGTTCGTGTTCCCGATGGTCACGGCCGTGCTGCGGGCCACGCGGAGGTAAATGCGTGAGGTGACCCGAGCCGCTGCTGGCCCGGACCACGAGCTCGGGCGTGAAGACGATGCGGCGGTGCTCGTGCTCGGCTGGCCGGTCGGCCTCATCGAGCAGGAGTTCGGCCGCCGCGCGTCCGAGCTGGTACTTGGGCTGGCGGACCGACGTGAGCGGCACGGCCGCGTCCGCGGCGAACTCGATGTCGTCGTAGCCGACGACCGCGAGGTCTCCCGGCACGCTCACGCCCGCCTGGCTCAGCCCACGCAGCAGGCCCAGCGCGAGCATGTCGTTGGCGCAGAACACCGCGGTCGGCTTGTGTTGCGCGCCGCGGAGCAGGCCGTCGGCGGCGGCAGCACCGGCCCGGGGGTTCATCGCCGGGACCGGCACCTCGGTGAGAACCTGGCCCGGGTCCAGCCCGGCGTGCTCGACCGCCCGGTAGGCGCCCCAGCGGCGGTCGGCGCATTGCCGTATCGCGGTCGGGCCATTGACCAGGGCGATGCTCCGGTGCCCGAGCCCGAGCAGGTAGGTCACCGCGATCTCGCCGCCGCGCCGGTCATCCACGGCGACCGAACACTGAGCGGCCGAACCCGGCCGGTCGAGCAGGACCACCGGGGTGCCGCGGTCGCGGATCCGCCGCAACTCGGGTGAGCGGCCGTGCACCGGGGTGATCAGGATGCCGCGTACCCGCTGTTCCTCGAGCACGCGCAGGTAACGGCGCTCCTTGTCGTGCGCCTCGTCCGAATTGCACAAGATCACGGCGTAGCCCGCCGCCTGGGCGTAGTCTTCGACGCCGCGCGCCACCTCGGTGAAGAACGGATTCGTCACGTCCAGCACGACCAGCCCCAGGCAGCGGCTCCGGCCCGCGCGGAGCTGGCGCGCGGAGCCGTTCGGGATGAACCCGAGCTCCTCCATCGCGGCCTCGACCCGGGCGCGGGTCAGCGGCCGCACGAGATCGGGATGGTTCAGCACGTTCGAAACGGTGCCGACCGCCACCCCGGCCAGGCTCGCCACGTCCTTCATGCCCGCAGCCATCAGCCCTCTGGACCTCGCATCCCAGGTCAACACGCCCTCGGCGTCCAATCGTAGACGCCTGGTCCTGATAACGATTCAGTGGCGAGCCGCAGCGCAGTCATTGACATGCCTGCCCTCCGAGACGACACTACGAAACTAATTGAAACGTTCCATTAATAAACTTCTGATCGCCCAGGTGGCCTCAGGGACACAAGAGCAAGCTGAGGATCGGGGTTGAGCGTGGAGCAGGCATCAGCCGGAACCTCGGGCGCGGGGACCTCGGCCGCCCGGGCCGACGAGAGCGCCGGGCCGGTACTGGTGCTGAGTCACGCCGCGAAGTCCTTTGGCGCGGTGCACGCGCTGCTGGACGGATCCATCGAGCTGTACCCCGGGGAGGTGCACGCCCTCGTCGGGGAGAACGGGGCGGGCAAGTCGACCCTGGTGAAGATCCTGGCCGGGGTGTACCAGCCGGACGCCGGCGCCATGGCGATCGACGGCCAGGAGGTCACGCTGCACGGCCCGGCGATGGCGCGGGCGGCGGGGATCGCGGTCATCTACCAGGAGCCGGCGCTGTTCCCGGACCTGACCGTCGCGGAGAATATGTTCATCGGGCGCCAGCCGCTGCGGGCCGGGCGGCGCATTGACCGGCGGGCGATGCGCGCCGAGGCGGCGGCGATCTTCGCCCGGCTCGGGGTCCAGCTCGACCCGGCACGGATCGCACGCGGCCTGTCCATCGCGGACCAGCAGGTCGTCGAGATCGGCAAGGCGATCTCGCTGGAGGCCCGGGTCATCGTGATGGACGAGCCCACCGCCGCGCTCTCGGCCGCCGAGGTGGACCGGCTGTTCGACGTGGTGCGCGCGCTGAGCGCGTCGGGAGCCGCGGTCCTGTTCATCTCGCACCGGCTCGAGGAGGTCTTCGCGCTGTGCCAGCGGGTCACGGTGATGCGGGACGGCAAGCAGGTGCTGACCCAGCGGCTCGACGGCCTGGTCGCGGGTGACCTGGTCCGGGCCATGGTGGGCCGCGAACTCGCCGAACGGCCGAGTGAGGCGCACGGCACGCCCGGCGAGCCGCTGCTCGGCGTGGAGCGGCTGACCCGGGAGGGCGTGTTCACCGACATCTCCTTCACCGTCCGGGCCGGCGAGATCGTCGCGCTGGCCGGGCTGGTGGGCTCGGGGCGCAGCGAGGTCGCCCGCGCGGTCTTCGGCATCGACCGGTACGACGCGGGTTCGGTGACGGTGTGCGGGCAGGAACTCCGCCGCGGCTCCCCGACCGGGGCCATGGCGGCCGGGGTCGGCTTCGTGCCGGAGGACCGCCGCCAGCAGGGCCTGGTCATGGACATGTCCGTGCAGCAGAACATTGCGCTGGCCTCCCTGCAGCGGCTCCGGCACCGGGGGCTCATCCGCGCGGCGGCCGAGCGCACGCTGGCGAGCGACTGGGCGGACCGGCTGAAGATCAAGTACGGCCGGCTCAAGGACCCGGTGTCCATGCTGTCCGGCGGCAACCAGCAGAAGGTCGTGCTGGCCAAGTGGCTCGGCCGCAAGCCCGTCGTGCTGATCGTGGACGAGCCCACCCGGGGGATCGACGTGGCCACCAAGGCCGAGGTTCACCACCTGCTCCTGCAACTGGCCCGGGACGGGGTGGGCATCTTGATGATCTCCTCCGAGCTGCCGGAGGTGCTCCGGATCAGTGACCGGATCCTGGTCATGCGCGAGGGACGGCTGATGGCCCAGTTCGCCCACTCCGGCGCCTCGGAGGAGGAGATCCTCTCCGCCGCCACCGGCCAGGCCCCGCCCGCTCAATCGTCTGAGGCCGGCCAGTGAGCACCACGCTGGTCTCCCGGGGCGAGCGGCCGCCGGCCGCGGCCGGCGCCGGGGCGCGCAGGCTGACCGAGCGCGCGTTCCGGATCAGGGAATCGGGCATCATCGTCGTCCTGGTGGTGTTCGTCGCGGTCACGGCGTCGGTCCAGCCCCGGTTCCTCGACACCGCGAACATCCAGTTCATACTCATCAACACCACGGTGTTCGCGCTGCTCGCGCTCGGCGAGACGATGGTCGTCATCAGCCGGAACTACGACCTGTCGGTCGGCTCCGTGCTCGGCCTGTCCGCCTACCTCTCGGCGAACCTGTTCGGGCAGCACCACGGCATCCCGATCGTGGTGGTGTTCCTGGCGGGCCTGGGCATCGGCCTGGCCTGCGGCCTGCTCAACGGGCTCATGGTGTCGGCCGGGCGCGTGCCCAGCCTGGTCGTGACCCTGGCCACCCTGTACATCTTCCGCGGCGTCGACATCCTGATCGTGGGCGGCAAGGAAGTCGTGGCCAGCTCGCTGCCCGCCGCGTTTCTGGACATCCCGAAGGCCACCGTGATCGGCATCCCGGACCTGGCCATCGCGATCGCGGCGGTGATCGGGATCGGCGCCTACTACCTGCGGTCGTTCCGGTCCGGCCGTGAGCTGTACGCGATCGGGTCCAATCCGGATGCCGCGCGGCTGGCCGGGATCCCCGTCGGCCGGCGCGTCTTCGTGGCGTTCACGGTGAGCGGCGCGATCGCCGGGTTGGCCGGGGTGCTGTGGGCCGCGCAGTACGGCACCATCGACTCCACCGCGGGAACCGGCTACGAACTCCAGGTGATCTCCGCCGTCGTGGTCGGCGGGGTGGCGATCTTCGGCGGGAGCGGCAGCGCGGTGGGCGCGGCGCTCGGCGCGCTGCTGCTCAACACGATCAGCTCCGCACTCTACGTCCTGGGCATCTCGCCGTTCTGGGACCAGGCCATCTGGGGTTTCCTGCTCATCCTGGCCATCAGCGTGGACCGGTTGATCGCGGTCCGGCTGGCCGCCGCGCTGCGGGTGAGAGGAGCCCGCCATGAGTGAGCGGCTGCGCGGGGTCCTGCGCTGGGAGACGGGTCTCGCGCTGGTGGTCGTGATCATCGGCATCGTCGGCGTATCGGTGTCGCCGCAGTTCCTGACCAGCAACAACCTGTTCAACGCGGGCTTGTCCAACGGCGAAATCGCGATCATGACCCTGCCGATGACGCTGATCATCATCAGCGGGGAGATCGACCTGTCCGTGGCGTCCATCCTCGGGATGTCCAGCGCCCTGCTCGGCGTGCTGTGGGAAAAGCACTGGCCCATGCTCGGCATCTTCGCGCTGATCGTGGTGGTGGGCCTGGCCGCGGGCGCGGTCAACGGGCTGCTCGTCACCCGGGCCGGGCTGCCCTCGCTCGCGGTCACCATCGGCACCCTGGCGCTGTACCGCGGGATCGCGACCATCCTGCTCGGCCCGAACACGGTGGCCGACTTCCCCGCGACCTACACGAACCTCGGCGTCAACGCGGTGCCGTTCACCGGGAACGCCATCACCTACTCCACCGCCTTGTTCATCGTGCTGGCCGTGATCTTCGGCGT
The DNA here is from genome assembly GCA_963801155.1 of uncultured Actinomycetes bacterium. Lineage (GTDB taxonomy): Bacteria > Actinomycetota > Actinomycetes > Streptosporangiales > Streptosporangiaceae > Palsa-504. The sequence continues at coordinate 20,174 of CAWDEB010000001.1, read as the reverse complement.
GGTCCTGCACGCCACCCCGTTCGGCCGGTCCCTGTACGCCATGGGGGCCAGCGCCGAGGCGGCCCGGTTCGCCGGCATCCGGGTCAAGCGGAACAAGACCATCCTGTTCATGGTCTCCGGACTCGTCTGCGCCCTGGCCGGCGTGCTGTGGACGTTCCGCCTCAACACCGCCGTGCAGAACAACGGGCTGGGCCTGGAACTCGACGTGGTCGCGATCGTCCTGCTGGCCGGCGTGTCGATCTTCGGCGGCAAGGGCTCCATCGCCGGCGTCGTCCTCGCGGTGCTCGCCTTCGCCGGCCTGCAGAACGCCCTGCTGCTCACGAACTTCAACCAGGAAGCGGCCGGGATCGTCACCGGCGCGCTGCTGCTCTTGTCCGTCTTTGGCCGGAACGCGGCGGCCCTGTTGGGCCGGTTCCAGAAGTGGCTACCCGGGCGCCCTGGCCACGAATCCGGCCATCCGGGCGCCGACGCACCGCAGATCCCTCCGACGGCGAGTATTCCGCCGTAACCAGACGGCTGACGCCGGCCGTGACCGGCTCCGGCGTCGCGCCGCACACGCAGGTTTCGCTCATCGATCGCATTGAAAGGATTCAGATATGAAACTGAGACAGACGGGCTGGCTGACTGGCCTGGTGATGGTGTCGGTCCTGCTCGCGGCGTGCTCATCATCGAGTTCGAGTTCGGCGTCGTCGTCAACGTCATCGTCGGCGTCATCGTCGGCCTCGGCCTCGGGCGGCCTGAAGACGGGCCTGAAGGTCTTCATCATCCCGAAGAACCTCGGGAACAACTACTTCACCACCGCCGACAGCGCGAAGACGGGCGGCGCGATCGCCGCCCTGGGCACGCTCGGCGAGTCCGGCACGGAGACCAGCGGCACCGCGGCCACGCCGGCCGCGCAGATCCCGGCCATCCAGGCGGCGATCAGCAAGGGCGCGAACGTGCTCCTCGTGTCGGCCACCGACCCGACGGCCCTGTGCCCGACGCTGAACGCCGCGATGAAGCGCGGGATCACCGTCATCACCTATGACTCGGACGCGCCGACCTGCCGGGACATGTTCATCAACCAGGCGTCGACGGCCCAGATCGGCACGAGCGAGGTTGACCTGCTCGCCTCGGAGCTGCACGACACCGGGGACATCGCGATCGTGTCGGCGACCGCCTCGGCCACGAACCAGAACGCCTGGATCGGCTACATGAAGCAGGAGCTGACCAAGTACCCGAACATGAAGCTGGTCGCGACCGTCTATGGCAACGACGACCCGACCACGGCGACCCAGGTCACCCAGGGCCTGCTCGAGCAGTACCCGAACCTGAAGGGCATCATCTCCCCGACCACGGTCGGGATCGCGGCCGCGGCGGCGGTCCTCGACACCTCCAGGTACCGCGGCAAGGTCCTGCTGACCGGGCTGGGCACCCCGGACTCGCTGAAGAAGTACGTCGCCGACGGCACCATCAAGGGATTCATCCTGTGGAACCCGGCCAACCTCGGCTACCTGGCCGCGTACGCGGCGGTCGAGTACGCATCGGGCAAGATCAACGGCACCCAGGGCCAGACGTTCAGCGCCGGCAAGCTCGGCACGTTCACGATCGGCGCGGACAAGACCGTCCTGCTCGGCCCGCCGCTCGTCTTCAACTCCGCCAACATCAACAACTTCAACTTCTGACACAGCCCGGATGCCGCGGTAACGGGGGCCGTGTGCCCCCGGCCCCGCAAGATGGGGCCGGGGGCGCGCAGGGAAGCGAACTGGAAGTGGAGATGAACGCAGATGCGTGACCTGGCCGCCGTCAAGGCAGCCCTGCGACAGCACGAGATCGAGCTGCCCTCCTGGGCGTTCGGGAATACCGGGACGCGGTTCAAGGTATTCGGCCAGCCCGGGGTGCCCCGGACCCCGTGGGAGAAGGCCGACGACGCGGCCCAGGTCCACCGTTTCACCGGCGTGGCCCCCAGCATGGCCGTGCACATCCCCTGGGACAAGGTGGATGACTACGCGGCGCTGGCCGGGTACGCGGCCGAGCGCGGGATCAGGATCGGCACCGTCAACGCCAACGTCTTCCAGGACGACGACTACATGCTGGGCAGCGTCTGCCATCCCGACCCGCGGGTCCGCAAGAAGGCCCTGGCTCACCTGCTGGACTGCGTCGACATCATGGACGCCACCGGATCGCGTGACCTGAAGCTGTGGTTCGCCGACGGCACCAACTACCCCGGCCAGGACGACATCGCGGCCCGGCAGGACCGGCTGGCCGAGGCGCTGCGGGCGGTCTACGAGCGGCTCGGCGGCCACCAGCGCATGCTGCTGGAGTACAAGCTGTTCGAGCCGTCGTTCTACACCACCGATGTGCCCGACTGGGGCACCTCACTGCTGCACTGCCTGGCGCTGGGGCCGAAGGCGGCGGTCGTCGTCGACACCGGGCATCACGCCCCGGGCACGAACATCGAGTTCATCGTGGCCATCCTGCTGCGGGCGGGCCGGCTGGGCGGCTTCGACTTCAACAGCCGCTTCTACGCCGACGATGACCTCATGGTCGGCGCCGCCGACCCGTTCCAGCTGTTCCGCATCATGCACGAGGTGGTCAAGGCCGGCGCGCTGAAGCCCGCGGCGGGCGTTGCGTTCATGCTGGACCAGTGCCACAACATCGAGCCGAAGATCCCCGCCCAGATCCGCTCGGTAATGAACGTTCAGGAGGCCACGGCCAAGGCCCTGCTCATCGGCGCCGAGGCGCTCGCCGCGGCCCAGCAGGCCGGGGATGTCCTGGGCGCGAACGCCGCCCTGATGGACGCCTACAACACCGATGTGCGGCCGCTGCTGGCCGGACTGCGCGAGGAAGCCGGGCTGGAGCCAGACCCGGTGGCGGCCTATCAGCGTTCTGGGTACGCGGAGAAGATAGTCGCGGAACGGACCGGAGGAGCCCCGGCGGGATGGGGAGCATGAGCGAACAGGTCTCCGATGAGCTGATCGCGCGGTCGAACCGGCTCGGCTCGGATCCGCGGAACACCAACTACGCCGGGGGCAACACCTCGGCCAAGGGCACCGCGGTCGACCCGGTGACCGGCCAGGACGTCGAGCTGCTGTGGGTGAAGGGCTCGGGCGGTGACCTGGGCACGCTGAGGCCGGCGGGGCTGGCGGTGCTGCGGCTTGACCGGCTGCGCGCGCTGGTGAACGTGTACCCGGGCGTGGACCGGGAGGACGAGATGGTGGCGGCCTTCGACTTCTGTCTGCATGGCCTGGGCGGGGTGGTGGGGTCCGGGCCAACAGAGCGCGGGGCCGCTCCGTCGATCGACACCGCGATGCACGGGCTGGTCGAAGCGCCGCACGTGGACCATCTGCACCCCGACTCCGGGATCGCGCTGGCGACCGCGGCGGACGGCGAGAAGCTGACCGCCGAGTGCTTCGGCGACCGGGTGGCGTGGGTGCCCTGGCGGCGGCCAGGTTTCCAGCTCGGCCTGGACATCGCGGCGATCGCCGCGGCCAATCCGCAGGCGATCGGGGTGGTGCTGGGCGGGCACGGCATCACCGCCTGGGGCGCGACCAGCCAGGAGTGCGAGGCCCGGTCGCTGGAGATCATCCGGACCGCGGCGCAGTTCATCGCGGCGCGCGGCCGCCCGGAGCCGTTCGGCCCGGTGACCTGCGAGCCGCTGCCCGAGGCGGAACGGCACGCCCGCGCCGCCGAACTGGCGCCGGTCATCCGCGGCCTGGCCTCGACCGACCGGCCGCAGGTCGGGCACTACACCGACACCGAGGTCGTGCTCGACTTCGTCTCCCGGACCGAGCATCCCCGGCTGGCCGCGCTGGGGACGTCGTGCCCGGACCATTTCCTGCGCACCAAGGTCCGCCCGATGGTGCTGGACCTGCCCCCGGACACCCCGCTGCCCGAGGTCGTGACCCGGCTGAAGGAGCTGCACGCCGGATACCGGCAGGACTACGCGGCCTACTACGAGCGGTACGCCGGCCCCGGCTCGCCGCCGATGCGCGGCGCGGACCCGGCCATCGTGCTGGTGCCCGGCGTCGGCATGTTCAGCTACGGCGCGAACAAGCAGACCGCCCGGGTGGCCGGGGAGTTCTACGTCAACGCGATCAACGTGATGCGCGGCGCCGAGGCCCTCTCGGCCTACTCCCCCATCGGCGAGGCGGAGAAGTTCCGCATCGAGTACTGGGCGCTGGAGGAAGCCAAACTTCAGCGCCTGCCCAAGCCCAAGCCGCTCGCCGCCCGGATCGCGCTGGTCACCGGGGCAGGCTCCGGGATCGGCCGGGCCATCGCGCACCGGCTGGCGGCCGAGGGCGCGTGCGTGCTGGTGGCCGACCGGGACTCCGGCAGCGCGGCGGCGGTGGCCGCCGAGATCGGGAGCGCCGACGTCGCGGTGCCGTTCACCGCGGACGTGACAGACGAGGAGCAGGTGGTGGCGGCCGTGGCCGCGGCGGCGCTGGCCTTCGGCGGAGTGGACCTGGTGGTGAACAACGCCGGGCTTTCGATCTCCAAGCCCCTGCTGGAGACCACCGCCGCGGACTGGGACCGGCAGCACGACGTCATGGCGCGCGGGTCGTTCCTGGTCTCCCGCGAGGCGGCCCGGGCCATGAAGGCCCAGGGCATGGGCGGCGACATCGTCTACATCTGCAGCAAGAACAGCGTGGTCGCCGGGCCCGCCAACGTGGCGTACGGCGCGGCCAAGGCCGACCAGGCGCACCAGGTGCGGCTGCTGGCGGCCGAGCTGGGCGGCGACGGGATCCGGGTCAACGGCATCAACCCGGACGGCGTGGTCCGCGGCTCGGGCATCTTCGCCGGCGGCTGGGGCGCCCAGCGGGCCGCGGTCTACGGCGTGGAGGAGACGGACCTGGGCGCCTACTACGCCCAGCGCACCCTGCTGAAGAAGGAGGTCCTGCCCGAGCACGTGGCCGCCGCCGTCTTCGCCCTGACCGGCGGGGACCTGGCCCAGACCACCGGGCTGCACGTCCCGGTCGACTCCGGGGTGGCCGCCGGGTTCCTCCGGTGAGGGCAGTCCGGGTCGCGGCCGTCGATCTCGGCGCCTCCAGCGGACGGGTGGTCATTGGTTACGGAACGGAACGTGGTTTCAGCCTCCGCGAGGTGCACCGGTTCCCCAACCAGCCGAGGCCCGTCGGCGACGTGCTGCGCTGGGACGCCCGCGCGCTGTTCGCCGGCGTCCGCGACGGGCTGCGGGCCGCCGCCGCGGACCGACCGGTCGACGCGGTGTCCGTTGACGGGTGGGCCGTGGACTACGGGCTGCTCGACGGCGACGGCCATCTGATCGCCGACCCGGCCTGCTACCGGGATCCCCGCGCCGGGGCGCCCTTCGCCGCCGTCACCGGCGGCGGCGTGAACGGCGTTGACGCGGAGCGCCTGTACCAGGCCACCGGGATCGCCGTGCAGCCGATCAACACGGTGTTCCAGCTGATGGCCGAGCGCGACCTGGACCGGGCCCGGCACGTGCTGCTGGTCCCGGACCTGATGACCTACTGGCTGTCGGGACAGCTGGGCACCGAACTCACCAACGCGTCGACCACGGGACTGCTCGATACCCGGGTGATGAAATGGGCAGACCAGGTGGGTGAGGCCCTGTCCGTTCCGGTGACAATGTTTCCCCGCCTGCGGGCGGCAGGCGAGATGGCCGGGCCTGCCGGCCTGGGCCTGGCGCGCCCCCCGCAGGTGATCGTCGGGCCGTCGCACGACACGGCCGCCGCGGTGGCCGGCGTACCGGCGGCCGCAGAGGGCTTCGCGTTCGTCTGCACCGGGACGTGGGCGCTGGTGGGCGTCGAACTCCCGGCGCCGGTCATCACGGAGGCGGCTCGCCGGGCCGGCTTCAGCAACGAGGCCGGCGTGGACGGGACGACCCGTTTCCTGCGCAACGTGACCGGGTTCTGGCTGCTGCAGGAGTGCGCGAGGGAGTGGCGGGCTTCCGGGCGGGATGTGGACCTGGATGAGCTGACCCGCGCGGCCGACCGGGTTGCCCGGCCTGCGGGCGCTTATCGACGTGCAGGATCCGGCCTTCCTGCCGCCCGGCGGGATGACCGAACGGATCGTCCGGGCGTGCCAGCGCGTCACCGGGGTCGAGATGTCGGCCGAGGCGGAGATCGTGCGCTGCATCCTGGACAGCATGGCCCTGGCGATCAGGCACGCGGTCCGCGATGCGGTCCGGCTGACCGGTGAGCCGGTGCGGACGGTCCACGTGGTCGGGGGCGGCGTGGCCAACGCGCTGTTCTGCCAGCTGGTCGCCGACGCCTGCCAACTGCCCGTCGTGGCCGGGCCGGTCGAGGCGGCCTGCTGGGGCAACATACTGGTCCAGGCCCGGGCTCTCGGCGCGGTGGGCCGGTCGCTGCCGGAACTGCGGTCCCTGGTCCGGCAGGCCGTCCGCCTGAGTAGCTACCAGCCGTCCGATCCTGACCAGGCGTGGGATCGCGCGGACGAGATCGTGCTGGCCAGCCGGCCCTTACGGGCGGCAGCCACTCAGCATGGTCCGGTACTTAACGGGAAGGGCGGGCAGGAAAGCCTTGTTCTCCAACAGTTCCATCGGCGATTCTGACGCCTGACACGGAGGGTAACCATGGCCGAGGTAGTGCTCTTCCACCATTCGCAGGGACTGACCACCGGCACCATCGCCTTCGCCGACGAGTTGCGCCGCGCCGGCCACACGGTGCACACGCCCGACCTGTTCGAGGGCCGGACCTTCGCCACCCTCGAGGAGGGGATGGGGTATGCCGAGAAGATCGGCTTTCCCGACGAGGTGATCGCGCGCGGGACCCGGGCAGTGGAGGGGCTGCCCGCCGAACTGGTATACGCCGGGTTCTCGCTCGGCGTGCTCCCGGCCCAGAAGCTGGCGCAGACACGGCCGGGAGCGCGCGGGGCGCTGCTGTTCTATGCCTGCGTCCCGGTCTCCGCGTTCGGCACCTGGCCCGTAGGGGTACCGGTGCAGGTGCACGGGATGGACGCCGACCCGATCTTCGCCGGCGAGGGCGACATCGACGCCGCCCGTGAGCTCGTCGATCAGGCCGAGGACGCGGAACTGTTCCTCTACCCCGGCGACCAGCACTACTTCGCCGACAGCTCGCTGCCGTCCTACGACCCCCAGGCCACCGCACTGCTCACCCGGCGCGTACTCGACTTCCTAGCGCGCGATAAGTAATCTCGGGTGCCGGCAACAGGGCATCGTCCGCCATCGGAAGCGCCTTACCCGGCGCGGGCGGTGGGGGGGCTGTGGCTGTGCAGGGTTTTGGTGCCGTCGGGGCTGCGGGCGGTGGTGGTGCCGTCGGGGTGCAGGGTGACGGTCCAGCCCCATTGGTGGATGGCGACGTGGTGGTGGAAGAAGCAGTACAGGGCGCAGCTGTCGAGGCTGGTGGTGCCGCCGTCGGCCAGGTGGGTGACGTGGTGGACTTCGCAGGCGGCGGCGGGCTGGTCGCAGCCGCCCGGATGCTTCCGTAATCCACACAGGTGGCGGGAGCAGGCATCATGGAAGACATGCTGACCACGGACTACGACGGGTGCGGCCGGTGCCTGGTGGGGGTCCGCCGGCTGAGCCGCAAGACCGACAAGACCAGCAGCCCGGCGCGCCAGGCCGACCAGATCCTCCAGGCCACGGCCGACGTCGGCGGGCACATCGTCGCGTGGGCCGATGACTGGGAGGTGTCCGGGGCGACGGACCCGCTGACGCGGCGGGGGTTCGGGCCGTGGCTGCGAGGTGAGATGGGGCCGTACGACGGCGTCGTGGCCGCGTCGGTGGACCGGGTGGGCCGCAATGTCCGCGACACGCTGAATACTCAGACGCTGCTGACCGGTCAGGGCCGCGTGGTGGTGACGGCCGATCACGTCGGGGTGTGGGATTTCTCGGACCCGAATCAGGAAAACGAGTGGCTGGCCAAGGCGTGGGGGTCGCAGATGGAACTGCGCGCGATCCAAAAACGCAACCGCGATGAGGCCATCCGGGCGCGGAAGGCGGGCGAGCCCAAGCAGCGCCCCTCGTACGGGTACATGTATGTGCGGCCTGCCCCGATGGCGAAGGTCGATCACGTGGCGCTGGATCCGGTCGGCGCGGAGATCATCCGGGAGGTGGCGCGGCGGATCCTGGCCGATGAGACAGGAACGATCACGATCGGGACCGAGGCGGTGCGCCTGACCCGGGAGGGGATTCCGTCTCCGGGCGACCGGCGGGCCCAGTTGTACGGCCGCCCGGTGAAGGGCGGGCCGTGGACCGGGCATACCCTCAAGCACATTTTGTGCAGCGAGGCGGCGCTGGGGTACCTCATGCACAGCGGGCGGCCCGTCCTCGGCGCGGACGGGCGGCCGGTGCGGATCGCGGAGCCGTTGTGGGACCGCGCGACGCACGACGCGCTGGTGACGGCGACCGCGCCCAAACGCGACGGCACGCGCGCGCCGAAGGGCATGCGGCTGCTGACCGGGGCGGCGTTCTGCGGGAACTGCGGGGCGCGGCTGCATGTCACCGGACGCGGCCATTCCCGGTACGCGTATCAGTGCACCGCGCGGATCCGCGGAATCCGCGCCTCGGCGCAGTGCAGGCCCGCCCCGGCCATGGCGCTCACGGCAGCCGATGCGCTGGTCAGCGGATGGTTCCTCGCCCGCTACGGGTCCGGGGAGGTCATGCGGAAGATCTACGATCCGGGGACCGGGCACGCGGCCCAGATCGCCGAGCTGGAGGCCACGCGCACGCGGCTCCGCGAGGACCGCCAGGCCGGACTGTATGACTCGGCAGAAGACGCGGAATGGTACCGCACCGAATACCGCCGGCTCGGGGAGGAAATCACGGCGCTGACGGCGCTGCCCGAACGCAAGCCGGGCATGCGCCTGGTGCCCACGGGCCTCACCATAGCCCAGGAATGGGACGCGGCCGATAACGCGCGACGGCGCGAAATGCTCGCAGAGTTCGAGGTCCGCGTGGTACTGCACCCCATGGGGCACGAACCGCGCGTGGCGGTTACCGGAATGGAGATCAGCCTGGACGGGCTGGAGCATACAGGCTGACAAGCCAGCACGGCGACGAAACCGCCCGGCACCTACCTCGGCAGGGCCGGGCGGTTTCGCTGCCTCTACGTCACTGTCACGCGCCGAGGCATAGCCTCCTAATGCAGACAGGCGCCCGCTTGCAAGTTGACTCTGACATGTTTGACCATGCCCGATACGCGCCCAGGTTAGCCCGCTGCATCACATCGCGCCTCATCAGGGCAAGCTAGATGAGTCGCCTGCTCGGCGGATCATCTATCCCCGGCGGGCGGCCCGAGGCGGGCATGTTACGTGGTTTCTTTGCTTTTTGCCGTGTCCTCCCGGCGCTTAGCAAATTCCTCGAAGCGCTTACGGAGGACATAGATATGATCAAGAAGCGCCTCAGCGAAGGCTAGAGAATCCTCGGCGTCGTTTCTGGAAACCTGCTTGCCTGTGAAGTGTGCCCCTTCGTTCCCAAGGATTCGGAGGGCGTGAGCCCACTCAGAGATCGTGCCGTCGATGAGCCCGGACTCACGCATCCTTTCCAAACCCTTGACGAGTGGCCACGCTTCTACCCCGTTGTCCTGGCAGGCTCCTTCAAGGACGCTCCTTACCATCACAACTGCCGCCTTATAGGCTTTGGCGTCGAAGCATGCCTGGGCTTCTTCAAATTCTCGCCGCAAGGAGTTGGGGATTTCCGTGCTCAGCGAACGCTGTGCCGGATAAAGGATAGATGGGGAGTCGGCCGCAAAGCCCTCTCCGGAATTCCCGCGCAACTCCAGTGAAATATTGCCGCACTCTTGGCACTGAACTAGCGAATACTCCAAAGGGATGTCAAGAAACTCCCCTGTCCGAGGGCTTGTCCCATTCCAAACGGCCTGGGCGCAGACTTCGCCGAGGGCCTGCTGCTCACAGTGGGGACAAACAAAAACTCGCGTAGCCATACGTCGATGATAGACCAGCGAAGGGCCAAATCCGATCCTTCCGACATGACGTGTCTGATAGCCCCATGCCGTGCAGGGTAGGCGAGGGGTATGGCATATGGACTTGACTCACCATCAGCTCACTTGAGCCGAAGGGCGTCACCGGCCCAGTGTCAGCGGGGCCTGGGGCACCCGGAGATCCACATCGTGGACGCCGCCCGAAGCTGGCCGCTCATGCGGGCCGTGGTTCCCACCCGCGGCATTCCTATCAGCGACTCAGCACCGCCCGGCCGGGGTCAACTCGTCTCGGAGAGGCGAAGCCCTCAGGGGAGGGGTGTGGCTGCGCCACAGCAAGGCACAGGACGCTCACAGGGCGTTTCGGCCGTCAACGCGGGCACCGGAGGGCCGCGGACGAGAGGGACGTCAGACTGGGCTCCGAACGCTTGATCGTGCCCAATACGCGCCTATATCCGCTTGTTGGGCTGTGCTGTGACTGGTCAGAGGAGAGTAGCTCGGTTCCCTGAAAAGTCATTAGCGGAAGGTCGGATAGGCGATCTGGCCTGCAGGCGGTTTCAGGACGGGGCGAATGCTGGGACCAGGTAGCGCACCGTGCGGCCCATGCGCGTGGTTACCCGCACATCGCGTACCGACAGCTGTCCCTGCGCCGGCAACGCGGCTAGGGGGCATTTCAGCACGGTTGCAGCGGGCCAGGGCGCGAAGGCCAGGACGAAGACGCCGTAATGCGGCTGGGCGCTGAGACGGCACCGTAGCGTGTCGGCGTCGGCAGCTATGACCACGACCATGAGGACCGCTTGCGGAATGCGGGCCTGCCATTCGCCTTGCCCGTGACAATGAACAGTCCTGCCGGAAAGGGTGGTGGCCACGACCAGGGCCAGACGGCGTGACCGGGTGGTGATCTGCCATCCCGGCGCGTCGGCCGCCACGTCTGCCCACGGGCTCAGACGCCCGCCGCGCGGGTCGGGCGCGATGTGTTCACCGGTCATCGGCGGGAGACGATCACGCACGATGACTCCCCCGATTGGTCGCGAGCCGGGGAGCTCGGTGATAACGGTTGGTGACCGCGCGGGAGGCGGGCTTAGTGCAAGTGCACGCGCTGATGATGCCGAAATACGTGCAGACGCGCGTGAGGGCATGCACTTGCACCTTGCACTCCCGGTTACGGATAGTCATCTGGCGGTGCGCCAGTAGCCGCGGACGGTCTGGACGGCGTAGCCGACGGCGGCGAGCTGGCGGAGCCGGCAGAAGACCCACCGCCGGCTCATGCCGGTCACCGTGATCAGGTCACCGACGGGGATGCCTTCGGCTGGTGCGACGGACAGCGCACGCCGCAGGATCGCATCTGGGTCTTGCTGGTCGTCTGCGGCGGGCGGTTGGCCTGTGCCGGCGTCATCTGGTGTGCCGCGGTGATCGGGGCTCGGGTTGCCGGAGGGCTGCGGCGCTGGCGGAGGCGATCCTGCGGCGAGGGCGAGACGCGAGACGCGGTCGAGCGGGGAGCGGGTGCCGGCGTAGCGCGCCACCGTGTCTCCCACGTCGTCATCGGTGACGAGGTAGGCGCGGGCGCGGCAGGGGGTGTCGTGCTCCGGGGCCGAGTTGAGGAACGTTCCGGGGGCGCTGGGCCTATGGGCGTGCCAGCCGGCCTTGAGCTTGCCTTGTCCGGGGATGAGGTCAACGTCGCGTTGTTCTCCGGCGCGGAACGAGATCCGGATGTTCATCGGGGAGCGCACCGCGCCTTGTCCCAGGACCTTCTGGGTGGGCCGCTGGTGGCGGCGGCGAGGGTCACGGCGGGCGCGCGGCCGGGCCGGGCGATCGTGCCGGTGTCGCTCATCGCGTCGGGCGCGTCGTCGGCGAGCTCGGCGTACTCGTTGATGATGATCACCAGGGCCGGCCGGGCGGGTGATGGTTGCCACTCGCGTTTGCCGTGGCCGGCGAGGTGCTGGGCGCGGGCGAACACGATGGTGACCGCGTCGGCCAGCAGCGCGGCGGCTTCGGCTGGTGTGGTCGCGAGGCGGCCGGGGCAGGGTGCCCAGGGCCGCAGTTCTGCGCCTGGTCTGAGGTCGATGGCCCAGATGACCACGTCCCGGCACGCGGCGAGGTTGACGAGCAGCATGCGGGCGCCTTTACCGTACACGTGGCGTGGCCGCTCCCCGATCATGCAGCCGTCCCGGCTGGTGAAGGTCCTGGGACAGCCGGCATGGGAGCTCGCCGGCGGATCAGTTCGGTCATGGTTCGGCCTCCAGCTCGATCTCCGTGCCGGCCTGAAGCTGAGGAGGACGGAGTGTCCGGGTGGGCTCCTTCGCCTTGACCTGTGTGCCGCGCTCGATGGCGGCGCGGTAGGCCTGCTCGACGGCGCGCAGCCGGGCGGCGACCCGGGTCTCGCGGGCGGCGATCGCCTGGCGGTTGCGCCGGCCGTAGGAGCCCTCGGGCAGGTCGCGGCCGGACCGCTCGACTTCGCGGACGTGGGCCTCCCGATCGTCGGCGTGCGCGGCGATGGCGAACATGGCGATGTTGGCCGTGGTGTCGTCCAGGACCAGGCTGACCGTCTGGGTCTCGGGGTCCCGGCGGGCCAGCGCCAGGATCCGGGGACCGTCGCTGTCGGGCCAGGCCTGCTCAGGATGGACGCGGCCGTGCCGGACCCGGTCGTGGAACTGGGCGAGCATCACGTCGGCGCGGTCGATCTGGTCGCAGACGGCGGCGAAGTTCTCCCCGATCGGGCCGAGTTCGGCGCCCCGGTTGTTGGCGTATCTCAGGAGCCGGGCGGCGTGCGGCTGGTCCGGGAAGCTGCCGGAGCGGGCGTGTTTGCGCAGCTCGGTCTTGAGGTGCGGGTGGACCGCTCCGGTTTCGACGAAGCGGACCAGGCCGTGGGCGAAGTCGGGTTCTTGGGGCCGGGCGGCCAGCCAGATGGCCAGCCGCCGGGCGGTGACGTGGTCGATGATGGTGCCGCGGCTGTCGGCTTCGGCGATGCCGTCGGCGATGAGCCGCTCGTACAGGCGCAAGGTCAGGCAGCGGCCCGTCCATGGGCAGCCGGTAGCCGGGTCCTGCCGGAGGTCCTACGCCGTTATCGGTCTCATACATCGGTCACACGGTGTTTCTCGGGGGGCTGGGCGAGCTGTCGCTTGGTGATGCGGGCGAGTTCGGCTCGATGCCGTGTCTGGCTGTTCAGTCGGCTGCCTCGCGGTCTGGCTGCCGGCTGGCTTGCTCCTGCTGGCGGTTGATGTCGCCGGGCGGCTGGGAGGCCTGCGCGATCGCGTCGGGTGCGGTCAGGCCGAGTTCTGCGGCCCAGCTCTGGATGTGGGGCCAGAGCCGGTGGCCTTCGTGGAGGCCGGGTTCGGCGGTGGTGTCGGCCAGGACCATGGCGGTGATGGCGGTGTTGCGGTCCAGGGTCTGGCCGGGGAGCCAGGAGACTTCCCAGCCGTTCCGGTCGGGTGCGTGCCGGGCGGTGTGGGCGGTCTGGTCGCTGGTCATGGTGGTGTCGTTGATGGTCAAGGTCACGGCTGCTCATCTCCGGTCGGGGTCATGGTTCGGCTTCCAGGTCGGGTTCGGGGTCGCGGTGCCGGTCGTTGCCGGTGTGCAGGGCGTCCCAGAGGTTGGCCCCGGCGGCGGGGAAGTGCTCCTTGACCCAGTCGCTGGCGCTGACGACGACCACGTACTCGGGGGGCCTGCGGCCGCCCGGCGCGCTGCGAGGCTCGCTTTCTTCGGGTGGCTTCATGCCGTCACCTGCCGTGTCTGGCCGGTGCGGCACGGGGCACGGTCTGTCCGGTGCCTGGTCACTGTCCGGCCTCCTTGCCGGCGGCCGCGTGCGGGCCGGCGCTGGGAGGCGCCGGGTGGCCGGGGGCGCGCTGCGGGGGCGGAGGCCTCGGCGGCGTGGATCATGCGGCCGGCCATCTGGTCGTAGGCGTCGGCGGCCTGCAGGCGCCACTGGCAGGTGGTGCAGGACTGGCCGGCGCAGTCGGCGCAGGTCTCGGCCCGGTCCCGCTTGTATTCGGCGGCGTCGTCCAGCGCGGCCAGCAGGGTCGTGACCTCCGCGGCCGAGACGATGACGGCGTCCTGGCCGGGCGGGCCGGGCGGCTGCGGTGCCGTCGGCGGGGATGACGGCACCACGACGTAGCCGCCGCGCGGAGCGTCCAGGGTGCCCTCGTAGATCCGGGCCACATGGCGGATGAGCCCGATGGCCTGGCCGGTGTGCTCGCTGTCGCTGCGGCGGTAGCCGTGGCGTTCCAGGACGTCGAGGACTTCGATGATGAAGCCCCAGGTCAAGCGCTGGTCGTCGGCCATGTGCCGCTCCTTTTCCTGCGGGAGTGCGGACGGGTGGATGTCCGGGGCGGTGCCGGTGCCGGTGGCGGGTTTCCAGCCGTACTCGGGCTGGTAGCCGGGGATGTCGAGCCAGTCGTCATCCAGCGCGGCGGCGGCGCACCAGTCCCCGGCCATGGCGCGGTTGCGGGCGGCGGTGGCGGCGGCGCGCTCGAAGCGGGTGCGGCCGGGGGCGCGTTTGTCCCACCAGGCGTCGTACAGGCCGGCGATGGCGTCGCGCAGCTGCGCGCTGACGGTGCGGGCCTCGCCGCGGACCAGCTTGCGGATGGTCACCGGGTGGACGCCGGCCGCGCGGGCGATGCGGGCCGAGCCGTGGCCCATCACGTGCAGGGCCCGCAGCCGCAGCCGGGTCCCGGTCGCGTCCAGCCGGGCGCGCGGCAGGGCCGGGCTGATCACCGTGAGGACGGCGGCGGCGGTGCCCGGTTGTGCTCGCCTGCTCCCGGAGGCCAGGGCGTAGACGGTGTCCGGGGACAGCACGGCCACGGCGGCGATCGAGCGGTAGGTCCCGCCCTGCTGCCGGAGCCGGGTCAGGTGATCGCGGGCGGCCTCCCGCTGGCCGGGGCTGGCGGGGTCACGGCCGGTGGGCGGGACGATGGGGGCGGTCATGTCTCACCTGCCTCGGCTTGGTGGTCGGGTGCGGGCGTGCGGGTCCGGCCGCCGTTGCGGGCGGAATCGAGGGTTCGGGTGATCTCCCGCTCGCCCAGGCCGGCCTGGCGGGCGGCGGCGGCCAGGGGGCTGAGGTCGGCGGCCGGGTCGGCTTCGAGCGCGCGGTTGGCGGCCCAGAACAAGCCGGCGTTGCGGTTGCCTTCGGCCTGGCTGGCGACCCACCGGGCCAGGCCGCTGAGGTCCTGGCGGCCGGGCTGGGGATGCCGGGGCGAGGGCTGGCGCTGGGGTTGCAGGTGGCCGGATGACCGCGTCCCAGTTCAGGGTTCCGCGGCCGCGGAATGCCTGGATCAGCTGATAGGGCTTGCCGTCGATGCGGGAGGGCGGGGTCAGGACATAGCCGCCGCGGGAGCGGAAGTCCAGGTGATGGGCGGGCAGGTGGCCGTTGCGCTGGTCGGTGCCGGTGAAGTAGGCGTGCAGCCCGCCGCTGGGGGTGCGCACCCAGGCGCGGGCCCCGTCCAGCAGCCCGGCCGCCCGCAGCTGGCTGAACGCGGCGTACCCGTTCCCGGCCTCGCCGTGCTGGTCGACGTCCAGGACATCAGGGCCGGGGGCGCCGGTGGCGATCGCGAGGTTCCAGTCGGGGTGGCGGCCGAACCAGGCGGTGATCTGCCCGGGGTCGGTGGTGGCGTCGCGGACGCCGTGCCGGGTGGCCGGGGTCTTCTGGCCGGGCTGGCAGGGCAGGACCGGCCAGCCGCGGGCGGCGAAGGCCAGCGCCTGGCGGAGCGTCGCGTCGGTCATGGCGTGCTCCAGGGCTGGCCGCCGGGCCGGTGCGGGGTTGCGGGGGTGGCCGCAGGTGTTGGTCTCGATGCGGAGCTGGTCGGCGAGGGCGGGCAGGATGCGGGCCTGGTATTCGGCCTGGGCGGACAGCAGTCCGGGGCTGCGGGCCGGCTGGAGGTACAGCACCGACCACAGTTCGGAGGCGATGTCGAGTGCGTACAGGCACAGGTCGTGGGCGGGCCAGCAGGGGCCGAGGCCCGCGGCCAGGTGGCCGTAGCCGGGCCGGTAGACCTGCTCGACCCAGGCCCGCAGCCGGGCGATGGGTTCGGGCCGGCCGTCGGCCGCCAGCTTCCACCACGCCGGTGCTGGCTCGGGGCAGTAACCGTCGCCGTCCGGGCCGGTCTGGCTGGGTGCGGTGAGCCGGGCGAGCGCGGCAGCGTGCTCTTCCAGGGCATGGCCGAGGGCGGCGGTCTGGCCGGTGAGCTCGGCCAGCCGGGCGCTGACCGCGGCGTGATGGTCGGCATGGCGGGTGTCCAGCCGGGTGAGCTGCTCGGCGTGGGCGGCGAGCTGGTCGACGATGGCGGTGATCGGGTCGGTGTCGGTCATGGTCAGCTCCAGGGGAAGGTGGTGCCGTCGCCGCGCAGCCACTCGGCGGGCACGTAGTCGGGCAGGTCGGGCTCTGGCCACTCCGCTTCGGCAAGCTGCGCGGGGGCCGGGCCGAGGCGGCGGGCCCGGCGGTAGGCGGGGTTGCGCCAGGCGCGGGGCAGCCGGGCGATGACCGGGGCGCAGCCGCCGCGGATGACCAGGGCGAACCCGGCGGGCAGCTGGCGGATCATGTCCGGGGTGGCCACGTCGTGGCGGGTGGCGTGGTCCTGGCCGCGGACCTTCCACGACGCCTGCCCGCACAGCGTGCTGGCCGCCTGCAGGGTGGCGACGTCGGTGATGCCGGGCAGGAACACCTTCACCGAGGAGGTGTCGAGCACCACCTGCCGTCCGTAATCCCCCCAGCGGCCGACCAGCTGCGCCTCGCCGTGCACCACGGCACAGACCTGGATGCCCTTGCCGCCGGAGTCCGACAGCCAGAACGGCAGGGGAACTGGGCAGATCTGGGTGACCGTGCGACATGAGGTCGCACGCGTTGAGTGAGTACGTCGAAGGAGGTCAGCGGATGCTGAGGACGTGACTCCGGGCAGTGCCTGAGGCCCGTTCCCGCCCTGACGTGCGTGGCTGGGTCCTGCTCAGCCGGGTGCGGAGCTCAGGGAAAAGCCCGAGGGTCCCCGTTCCGTCCGGGGACTACAGGTGAGGGAAAGGCTGGGAGGGGTGAACGCCAGTGAACCCTTGCTGATGCCTCGTTACAGATACATCCCGGGGCGGGAACGCTGGACCGGGGTGATAGGGACCGGCCGTTGGAAGGCGGCACGCGGCGGTCAGGCAGGTGACCTGGCCGTGGAGGCACCGCGGTCCCCGGGGTAAAGAGGGCACCCGGCCCCAGCCGTGTCTCACGCGTGCGGAACATGGAAACCCCGCTCGGGTCCGCGTCGCCTGCTGGCGGTGCGGTAGGCCGATCGTAAGAGGGGCGGAACCCCGCGGGCGGGACAGGATGCCTCAACAAGCGAAGGCCGGCGGCTGAAAGGCAGCAGGAACCCCGCGCCGTCTTGCCCGGTGCTCCGCCGGGGGGCGCGGCATAACTGGCCGGATACCGGGCCGGGTGCCCGGACGCGAAAGCGTGCTGACGTGAGGCAGGTGAGCTGGTGAAGTGATGCGGCCAGGGCCGCTGGAACCGAAGGGCAAGTTAGACGCGATGACGGGTTACAGTTTCACGACCCCGGTCTGGGAGGACGGCCAGTGGACCGTCCCCGCGGTGGCCGGGGTGACGGCGACGGCCCCGATAGTGAACGGACCGGAGGACCAGCCCCGTGACGTGCCCGGCCAGTGGGATCGGATCCACTGGCGGGCGCAGGAGCAGCAGGTACGGCGGCTGCGGCAGCGGATCTTCACGGCGGCGCAGGAGCAGGACTGGCCCCGGGTCAGGAACCTGCAGAAGCTGATGCTGCGGAGCCGGGCCTGCACGCTGGTCAGCGTGCGGCAGGTGACGCAGCGCAATGCCGGGCGCCGCACTGCCGGGATCGACGGGGAGGTCGCGTTGACCTCCGGGGCCAGGGCGCGGGTGGCGGTGCGGGTGCACCAGTCCATCTCGTCGTGGCGTCCCCGGCCGGTGCGGCGCGTGTACATCCCGAAGGCATCAAACCGTGCCAAGCTTCGCCCGCTCGGGATTCCTGTGCTGATGGACCGCTGTCACCAGCAGCGGGTCCGGCACGCGCTGGAACCGGAGTGGGAGGCCCGGTTCGAACCCAGGTCGTATGGGTTCCGGCCGGGCCGCGGCTGCCATGACGCGATCGCGGCGATCTACAACGCGTGCAAAGGCCCGAGGGCCAGGCTCGTGTGGGCGCTGGATGCCGACTTGGCCGCGGCGTTGGATCCATGGTCATACTGCTCCTATGCTAATTGTGCGGTTTAGAACAGGCCTTGTTGCGGGGTTGGCACCTCGATACGCAGGCCTTTCCTGCGTCCGGTGCGGGTCAGGACGGCGTTCAGCTCGCCGCGCTTGACCTTTTGCAATACGGTCTGGCGGGAGATGCCGAGGGCGCGGCTGGCGTGGTGCAGGGCGAGCCAGCCGTCGGGGGTGCTGTCGGTGAGCATGCCGCGGAGCTCGCCGGTGAGGCGGATGCGCCAGGGCGCGCCGGGGGTGACCTGCTCGCCGGCGATGAAGCCGTCGTTCAGCCAGCGCAGCAGGGTGGACGGCGCGATACCGAGCTGGCGGGCGGCCTGGGCCACGTTGAGCAGTTCTCCTTCCGCGGGCGGGTTGCCGCCGGGCTGGTGGCAGGGGATGTCCCAGTGGGTGCGCAGTGAGGCGACTCTACTGGCGGTGAAGGACATTCCGCGGGCGGTGGTGCGGTGCTGCCGGTTGAGGATCCCGGCGATGACCGCGTCGGGGTAGTGCACGGCCAGGCGGCGGATCAGGTCGATGGTGTCCTCGTCGGTGCGGATCTTGGGCTGCGGGCGGCGCAGCGGGACGGTCAGCTCGCTGATCGCGCCGCCTTTCCACCGCAGGATCAGGCTTGCGTGCGGGCTGGGGTCGTCGCGGCGGACGGTGATGTTCACTTCGTCGAGCAGGGTGCGCAGCAGCTGCTTGCGGTCCTTGCCGGTGGTGGTGGGCGCGTCCCAGACCTCGCCGAGGTCGTCGCCGAGGGCGAGGATCGCGGCCCGTTCGCCGGGGTGAGGGCCCGGGGCCGGGCGGCCTCGCGGCGGGCGAGCTCGGCCTCGGCGTCGGCGAGCTGCTGCAGGGCGGTGTTCCATTCGGTTTCCAGGCCGCGGGCGACCAGCCGGTTGTCGGGATCGACGGCCCGGTACCGGCGCTCGGCCCTGGCTGCCTTGTAGCGGGCCTGCTCGACCTGGCGGCGGTGTTGGGCCAGCGCAGCGTCGTGGCCGTCTTCGAGCTGGCGGGCGGCGGTCAGGCAGGCTTGCAGCGCGGCGGGGGCCAGGGCGGCGAGGAACGCCTCGGCGACGGCGGCGTCGATGGCCTGCCCGCCGACGTTCATGTGCCGGGTGCCGCGGCCGTCGACCAGGTCGCCGGGGCCCTGGCAGTAGTAGTCCGGCACGGTCTTGGCAGGGCCGCGGTAGAAGATGGCCAGCTTGCGGCCGCAGGTCCCGCAGGTGGCCAGGCCCTGCAGCAGCGCGCAGCCTTCCCGCACCGCGCCGGTGCCCGGCTGGCGGGCCTGGGGGCGGATGTTGGTGCCGATGCGGGCCTGGTTGGCCAGGTAGGTGTCCCAGCCGGTGAACCCGGGGTGGTGGTCGGGGATGAGGACCTCCCACTGGTCGCGGGGCAGCTTGCGGCGCCGCTTGCGCAGCGCGCCGTCCGGGCCGAGGTAGCGTTCGTCCCGGGTGCGGCCATAGACGTAGGCGCCAGCGTAGGCGGGGTGGGTCAGTGTGGTGTGCACGGCATGGTAGGTGGGCTCCACCCAGGTGATCTCGCCGGGCCTGCCGTGCAGGTAGACAGCCTGCTGCAGCGGCCAGCGCAGCCCCTGCTCGCGCAGCCACAGCCAGGTGGCGCGCACCGACCCGCACACCGCGAACTGCCCGAACACGGCGGTGATGCACGCCGGTGACGGCCTCATCGGGGTGGAAGCAGATCTCCCCGTCGGCCTCGCCCCAGACCAGGCCGACCGGCAGGCCCCGGCGCAGCTCGCCGCGGGCGGCCTTGTTCTTGATCCCGCCCTCCAGCCGGGCCCGCAGCACATGAAGCTCAGATTCGGCCATGATCCCCTTCATCCCAGACGAGCCTGTCGTTGAACAACGCCGGATGATAGACGCCGTCGGCGTCGGCGACCAGCGTGTCGCAGACCCCGGCTAGGTCCAGCAGCCGGTACCAGGCCGCGTTGTCGCGGGCCAGCCGGGAGACCTCCAGCGCCAGGATGATCCCGACCTGGCCGAGGGCGACCTCGGCGACCATGCCCTCGAACGCGTCCCGCTGCCCGGTCACCGACCCGGAGATACCCAGGTCGCCGTCGACGACCCGGATCGCCTCCCGCGGCCAGCCCA